>CAUWAX010000001.1:0-289317 GCA_963557315.1 uncultured Gemmiger sp.
TGGCCCCTATGGGGCCGTTTTGCAAACCCCACGTTCAACGTGGGGTTATGATTTTTGTGAAATTCCTTTGCGAAGAAAGAAAATCTTGATGAAACCACTTCTATTTTGCACTTTTTGTGGTATAATAGACAAAATCAAACATTTCTTGCGCACTGCGTAGAAAAACGTATCTTTGGTGTGGATTGATTCCGATGGCAGTTTGCCCTATAGTACATCTACGGGGGAATGTGCCGCGGAAAACTTCCCCGTGACTTGGGTTTCGTATCGGGGAGGATGAAGAAATCATGGAACAATCAGGACAGAAATACCTTGCGGTATACCGGCGTGATTTTTCGGAGTTGGAGGGCCTGCAGAAAGCGGAGCAGGTCACCTATGCGTTGCAGCGTGCAAAAGGATCCCTGTGTTTTCACGCGAAGCGGCGCACTTCTGCACAGGATATTTCCTGCAGTCTGTGCGGGATAGACGAAGCGTTTGCTGGACGTGTTTTATGCTATATGTATGAAAATGCAGTAGCACCGGAACAACTGCCCGACATCGTACGGGATTTGTGCGGCGCGGCGGTGTAAATACGATGCTGGGAACGTTGGAAAGGGACCGTTCGATCCCGGAAAGAGGAAAAACACCGATGCAGCCTACTTTCAGCAAAACAGCGGTTGTGGCAGTGTTCGTCAGCAGCGCGCGGATGGAGCGCGAATGTATTCGTCTTTATGCGCAGACCCATCCGGAAGTTCGCATGGCTGCTATTTTACCTAGTGGGTCTATCTTGTTGGAGCAACTCCGCCGAGGGTTAAATCCACAGGTGATTGTGCTGGATGCGCTGTTGGAAGAAGGCGGTGTCCTGCAGCTTGTGGATGCGATCCGAGCGATGGCGTTGGACCCGCAGCCGGCACTTTTGCTGACGGCGCCGCTGCCGGAACAAACGGCGGCTCGCCGTGCTTTACAGGCATTTGGCGGTTGTCAAGTGCTGCTGAAACCTTACCGGATTCGAGAACTGTTTGATCAAATTTATCTTTTGGGAGCCGGTGCAGACGAATACCGTTTGTATAGGGTTCGTGGGTGTTGCCGCCGGTATTTGCAGCAGATGCATGCCGACCCGTCGATGAGTGGCTGTGACTATCTGGAGCAAATGCTTCTGTATGCTTTGGTGGCTGAGCGCCCCATGACGATTGCATCTTTGTATCAGTTGGTGGCGCAGGACAACGAAACGCAAGAGGGCAGCATTGCTGCTGCGGTGGTGCGTTTGTCCCGCAAGATGCAACAGCAAGCAACACCGCAGTATAAAGCCTTGTGCCGCCGCTGCGGCTTGCCCGAGGATGCGGTGCTGCCCAACGGCAAACTTCTCAAAGGCTTGCTGGAGTTGCTTCGACAGGAAATTCGGTAAGGGGGAGCCAAGCTCCTCACAAAGGGGGAGAATATGCAGCCAAGCGAACAGGAATTGGCGCTGGCCCTGCGCGGGGGGCTTCGGGGGCGATTTCAGAGTTCTTTTCATCTGTTGGAAAACGCATTTGAAGTTCTGGAAGATCAGATGGAACATTGCGTGACACCCACGGAATATGAGGCGTTACGCCCCTTGTTGCGGCAGATCGCCGAGCAGTTGCTGCTGCTCCGTCGCTTGGGTGAGCATGCGGCGGACGCCGCCATTGCGCCGGTGTTGCAGCAGGTGTGCACACCGCAGCCGATGGAACTGTTAGGGCACCTGCGAGAGATCAGCACGCTTTTCAATGAGATCGCTGTTCAGGAACGGCTGTCGGCAACTTCGGTGGTGGAAGCCGCCGAAGGCGTGCCGGTACTGCTGACCATGGGGGATCCCACGCTGTTGAATGGGCTGATCGCCAATTTGTTTTCGAATTCACTGGCTGCAGGGCGGCCGGTGCACATCACTCTGGCGTGCGGGCCGGAGTCTTTTTGCTACCATGACGACGGTCCCGGCTTACCGCCGGATGCACAGGCCTTGCTGAACGGCGGGGTGTGGAGCGACCGCCTGTTGGAACAGGGGGGACTGGGACTGCCCTTGATCCGTGCCTATGCGGCGGCCATGGGGTGGACTTTCACGGTGGAAGAGGGCCCCGGTATGACGCTGCGGTTTGCCTTGCCGCCCTGTTCGGTGGATCTGGGCAATATGGTGTTGGAATCCACCACAGCGCCGCAGGTACAGCGGGCACAACGGCGAGCGTATCTGCTGCGGGAATTGCAAAGCGTTTTGCCGCAGTATCCAGAAGAATAAAGCAGAAAGGCGTGGCCTGACAGGGCCGCGCTTTTTTTTCTGCGGCGCTTTACTTTAGGGGCGAACTATTGTAAAATACTAGGTACATAAGAATGGTTTATTGTGCCCATAGCGCACACAGAACCACAGTAAACAACAGGTGGTGTTATTTTTATGGGAAATCGCTATAACCGCATCCTGCTCAAAGTGAGCGGAGAAGCGCTCTCCGGTCCCAAAGGGACTGGGTTTGATGAGGAAACCATCGCCTCGATCTGTGCCGGCATCAAAGCGGCCCACGATTTGGGCACCCAAATTGGTATTGTGGTAGGCGGCGGCAATTTCTGGCGCGGCCGTTCTAGCGGCAAGATGGACCGGATGGATGCCGATAAAATCGGTATGTTGGCTACCGTCATGAACGCACTGGCCGTGAAGGATGCTCTGCGGCAGCAGGGGGTACCGGCCGTGGTGATGACCAGCTCTTTTATGCCGCAGGTGGCGGAAGTCTTTACCAGCGATAAGGCAATCGCCGCACTGGAAAGCGGAACCATCGTGGTCTTTGGCGGCGGTACCGGCAACCCGATCTTCTCTACTGATACGGCCTCGGCACTGCGTGCACTGGAAATTGGCGCCGATGCAATGTTCAAAGCTACCATGGTGGATGGTGTCTATGACAAGGACCCCCACAAATATCCTGACGCGGTGCGTTACGACACGCTGACCTTCACACGTGTGCTGGACGAACGTCTGGCCGTGATGGACTCTACGGCGGCAACTCTTTGCCGCGACAATGGTTTGCCCATTGTGGTATTTGACTTGGGCGAGCCTGCCAACATCGCCAAGGCGGTGCAAGGCGAGAATGTGGGAACCCTTGTTAAGGAATAAAAACAGGCGCACCGGTGCGCCTCTCTGTAAGAAAAGTTCATACTGTTTGCCTATACTATTAAAAACTAAGGAGAAATTGCCATGAGCAGCACGACCAAACCCTTTGAAGAAAAGATGAACGCCAGCGTTGACCATCTCGTTCGCGAGTTGGCCTCCATCCGCGCAGGCCGCGCCAATCCCGCCGTTCTGGACAGAGTGACGGTGGACTATTACGGCAGCCCGACGCCCATCAATCAGATCGCGGCGGTAGCCGTGGCAGAAGCGCGTATTCTGACTATCACCCCGTGGGATCGCCAGATGCTCAAGCCCATCTCCAAGGCGATTCAGACGAGCGACATCGGTATCAACCCGATTGATGACGGACAGGTGATCCGGCTGGTCTTCCCGGCTCCGACCGAAGAGCGCCGCAAGCAGTTGACCAAGGATGTCCAGAAGCAGGGCGAGGAAGCCAAGGTTGCGGTGCGCAATGTGCGTCGTGATGCTATGGACAAGTTCAAGGCGATGAAGAAGGCCGGCGAATTGACCGAAGATGACCAGAAGAAACTGGAGGAAGAAACCCAAAAGCTGACCGACAAGTACGTCAAGATGATCGACGATACCTGCGCGTCCAAAAACAAGGAAATTATGGAAGTCTGAGCAATCGGCACTTCCTGAGCGTCTGTGCGGGCATGCCGATGGGCACGCCCGCATAGGCTGTTCTGTGTACTGTATTATTCCATCCGTGAAAGGGAACACACCGTATGAAGACCCGCGTTATTACCGCTGTTGTCGGCCTGGCCCTGTTGGCTGTGGTGCTGGCGTTTTTCAACACACTGCTGTTTGACTTGGTGCTCAGTGCCGTTTGCCTGATTGCCATCCACGAAGTTTTCTCGGCCATGGGATTTGGCAAAAAAGAGTGGTATCTCTATGCCGTGGCTGTACCGTATACCTTGCTGATCATGCTCACCACCAGCCCGGGACCGCGGAGCTTGGTGCTGCCTGTCAGCTTTTTGGTGGTACTATTTTTCAATATCTGCCAGATCACGCATGTCAAGACGATGGATTTCGGCAGGCTGGCCGGATATGTCTACTTTTCCGGTGTCATCCTCTTCTGCTTCTATTCTCTCATTCACCTCAAACGGATGCTTCCCTTTGAAAACTATCGCTACGACGCGGTATACTTTATCTTGCTCACACTCTGCTTTGCGTGGGGCGGGGACACGGCGGCCTACTTTGCCGGCCGTGCCTTTGGCAAACACAAGCTGGCTCCAATCGTCAGCCCCCACAAAACAGTAGAAGGTGCCATTGGCGGTGTTGTGGGCAGTGTCCTTGCAGGCACCCTGCTCACGGCGGTATACACCATGCTGTCTTCCGGGTATCATGTCTTCAGCATCCAGATGCGCCCCAAGCATTATCTTGTTCTGCTGTTTATGGGCGCTGTCGCTTCGATACTGGGCATTCTGGGAGATCTGTTTGCTTCGGCGGTCAAGCGTCAGGCTGGAATCAAGGATTACGGCACCATCTTCCCGGGCCACGGCGGCATTCTGGACCGTTTTGACAGCGTAATGTTTATCGCGCCCTTTGTGGCCATTGCGGTGCGGTATTTCTTCTATCTGCTATAAAAAGGACGAAAA
Source organism: uncultured Gemmiger sp. (assembly GCA_963557315.1). Taxonomy (GTDB): domain Bacteria; phylum Bacillota; class Clostridia; order Oscillospirales; family Ruminococcaceae; genus Gemmiger. The sequence goes on from CAUWAX010000001.1 coordinate 4,699, forward strand.
ATCATGAATAAGACCATCACTTTGTTGGGGTCTACCGGCTCTATCGGTACCCAGAGTTTGGACGTCTGCCGCATGCACGGCTATTCCGTGTTCGGTTTGGCGGCTCATTCCAGCGTGGGAAAATTGCTGGAACAGATTCAAGAATTTCATCCCCAGTATGTGGCGGTGGTAGATCCGGACGCGTTCCGAAAACTGGAAGGGGAGCTGGCCGGTCAGGCCGGTGCCCCCAAGCTGTTGGCGGGTGCAGACGGGCTGCGGGAACTGGCTGCCATGCAGGGGTCGGACGTGGTATTGAACGCTGTGGTAGGCATTGCGGGGTTGGATGCTTCTTTGGCTGCCATTGAGAGCGGTCACGATTTGGCATTGGCCAATAAAGAAAGTCTGGTTACCGGCGGCCATCTGGTTACCGATGCGGTACAGCGCAAAGGTGTGCACCTGCTGCCGGTGGACAGTGAACACAGTGCAATCTTCCAGTGCTTGCAGGATGCACACAGTGCGAAAACGCTGGAAAAAATCCTGCTTACGGCGTCGGGCGGTCCCTTCTTTGGGATGACCACCGAGGAACTCCGCGGCAAAACCAAGGCGGATGCGCTGCGTCACCCCAACTGGAATATGGGCGCAAAGATCACCATTGACTCCGCCACTCTGATGAATAAGGGGCTGGAATTGATCGAAGCAGCATGGCTGTTCGGTTTGCCGGAAGATAAAATCCAGATCGTTGTACAGCGAGAAAGCATCATTCACTCGGCGGTACAGTTTGCGGACCATTCAATCATTGCACAGCTGGGCGTGCCTGACATGCGCATCCCTATTCAGTATGCACTGACTTGGCCGGAGCGTCTGCCCAGCCCGGTGCCGGAGCTGGATTTCACCGCGTTGACCAAGCTGAGTATTGCTACGGCGGACGAGGAAACGTTCCGCTGTCTGGCGGCCTGCAAGAAAGCAATTCGCAAGGGCGGCTTGGCCCCCTGTGCGGCCAACGGTGCCAACGAGGCCGCGGTGGCCCATTTCCTGCGGGACGAGATCGGATTCCTCGACATCGGCCGTCTGGTGGAAGGCGTTGTGGACAGCGATTCCTTTGGCGGTGATTACACGCTGGACGATGTCCATGCTTGCGATCGCATGGCCCGCGCTTACGTGGAAGCGCATATTTAAGATTTGAGAGGTGCCTATGACTGCATTGCTGACCGGGCTGGTATCTCTGCTCGTGTTCGGGGTTGTCATTTTGGTGCATGAGTGGGGACATTTTTGGGCGGCTCGACATTGTGGCATTCGAGTGGAAGAGTTCTCTATCGGGTTCGGACCACGCTTGTTTGCGTGGGGGAAAGGGGAAACCCGGTATACTTTACGGCTCATCCCCTTGGGCGGATATAATCTGTTTTCTAACCCGCCGGATCCCGAAGGAGAGGGCGAGGCAATTCCACCGGTACATCCGCCCAAGCCGAAGACAGGGCTGTTTCCCGTTGTTGTCCGGGGGCAGGAATTTGAGCAGGCCGGGGCATGGCAGCGCTTTTTTGTCACGCTCTGGGGGGCAGTGATGAATTTTGTGCTGGGATTCCTTGTCCTGTTGGTTTTGGTGCTCAGCATGTCCAATCTGGGCGGAACCACCGTGGCTCAGTTCGTGGATGATGCCCAGAGCAGCGCTACCGGTTTGCAGCTTGGCGATACCATCGTAGAGGTGGATGGCCAGCGGGTGCGCACCGCCAATTCGTTGGCGCAGTTGTTTGATGGAACGACGCAGCAACATACCATGTTGGTGCTGCGAGATGGTGAACTGGTGACACTAACGGGAGTAACGGTGGCTCCTACCACCGACGAGGATGGCAACGTCGTTAGTGGCGTGGATTTTCGTGTGGCAGCCGTGAGTAAGACCACCCGCAATGTGTTGGTACAAACCGGGGAGTTTTTCCGGTATTACAGCACGGCGATTTTGGGCGGTTTCTGGCAGCTAGCTACCGGACAGGTGGGGGTAGATCAACTCTCCGGTCCAATCGGCACGGTGTCGGCGGTCAGCCAAGCTGTTCAATACGGCTGGCGAGATGTGCTGTCTTTGATGGCGCTGCTGACCATCAACGTAGGTATTTTTAATCTGCTGCCCATCCCCGCGCTGGATGGCTGCAAGCTGTTGTTTTTGTTGTTTGAAGGGCTGACGGGCCATGCGGTGCCCCAGCGCTTTCAGATGGTTGTCAATACGGCCGGCATGGTGCTGCTGTTGTGGCTGATGATGCTGGTGACCATGCAGGATATTACAAGATTCTTCTAAGGAGGAACTCAGATGACGCGCCAACTCAAACGGGAAGTCAAGATCGGTAACATTACCATTGGCGGTACCAATCCCATTGCGGTACAAACGATGCTCAATGTTCCGGTCAAGGACATTGCAGGCAACGTAGAACAGGCCAAACGGGTGGCGGCGGCAGGCTGCCAAATCGTGCGGGTGACAGTTCCTACGCCGGCGGACGCGGCGGTGGTGGCCGCCATCAAGGAAGCGGTTGACATTCCGGTGGTGGCGGATATTCACTTTGATTACCGCGCAGCGTTGGCTGCTTTGGATGCCGGTGCAGACAAGATTCGTATCAATCCCGGCAACATCGGGGACGATGACCGTGTGAAGGCGGTGGCGGATGCCTGCAATGCCAAAAACGTACCCATCCGCATCGGCGTCAACGGCGGCAGTCTGGAAAAGCATATCCTTGCCAAGTATGGTGCGCCTGTGCCGGAAGCGATGGTGGAAAGCGCCATGTATCACGTCCGGCTGTTGGAAAAGCACGACTTTGACAACATCGTGATTTCCATCAAATCCAGCAATGTGCCGCGGATGATGGCTGCGTACCGCATGCTGTCCGCCCAGACCGATTACCCGCTCCATGTGGGGGTCACCGAGGCCGGCGGCAACCGGATGGGACTGATCAAGTCCGGTATGGGGATTGGCGGTTTGCTGCTGGAAGGCATTGGCGACACACTGCGGGTATCGCTGACCGAAGAACCCGAAAACGAAGTGTATGCCGGATACGACATTCTGCGTGCGGTGGGATATGCCGTGGCAGGACCGGAGATTATCAGTTGCCCCACCTGCGGCCGCACCCAATACCCAATGATTGAGATTGCCAATGAGGTGGAGCGCCGTCTGCGGGATGAAGGTTTCAAGAAACCTTTGAAGATCGCCATTATGGGGTGTGTTGTCAACGGCCCCGGGGAAGCCTCTGATGCTGACATCGGCATCGCCGGCGGCAAGGATGAGGCGCTGCTCTTCATCCGTGGCGAGAAGGTACGCATGCTGAAAGGGGATATCGTCGGCCAGTTTATCGACGAGATCCATAAGCTATAAGGTACCGCAGAGCAGGGAAGGAGTCCGCTGCCATGGAACTGTTGTTTGAGATTGTGGGTGAGGTCCTGCTGGAAATTCTGCAGGTACTCTGGCCGCCGATTCTGGCAGTTGTGAACGGGGGACTGGTTCTCTGCTTTGCTTTTTTGACTTGGTTGTTCTTTACGGAAGAGGAACCGGTCAAAGCCGTAATCAGCCTGCTGCTGATGTTGGTGTTTGTGGCTGTCGGCATTGTCTGCTTGAAAACCGGGGTGTATACATGCAAAGATCGTGCCAATCGTCGCAAGAAAAGATGATCGAACCCTCTGCCCTTTTTCCATCTGCAAAGGAGTCGTTTTGAAACCACTTGTTACACAGGTTTGGCCTCAATTCACGGCCGACCAGCAATTCTGCACAGCGTTCGGCGGCGTACTCGTCGAGCGAGTAGAGTTGCACCGTACAAAACGTCAAGTTATTATCTGCCTGCGCAGCGCCGAGCCATTGGATCAAGCGCTGTGCGGGCGCCTTTGTGCATCGCTGCAAGACGTCTTTGCCGGCTATGAGCTGCATCTGCGCAATTATTTTTCCTATCCCAACATCACGCCGGAATCGGTCTGTCTGATGATTGAGGAATTGAAAGAAAAGGGGATGCCGGTCAACGGTTTCTTGGACAAGGACCAACCCGTTGTCTTTGGCGAAGATGGGATTACCATTCGCGTCAATGCGGGACGCACAATTCTGGAAAGTGTGGAACTGCCCAGAGTGCTGGCTGAATTGATTCAGGAGCGCACGGGGGCTTTGCCTATTGTACGGCTGGCTGATGCAGGTCATGTTCGCACCGAAGAGGAGTTTGAACAGTATCTGCAGGAGAAAACGCCGGTTGTCAAATTCGAAGCCAAGGAAACGCCGCCGGACTTTACCATCGAAGGGCTTACCCTGTCCAACAAGCCGGTCAAGCTGTTTTACGGCAAAAACTTCAAACCTACCGAAACCCGCCGCCTCAACGATTTGGGGGATGGCGGCAAGGTGGTGGTTTGGGGCGACGTTTTTGCTACCGAAGTCAAGGGCAGCCGCCGCAAGATTTATTTCACCTCCATCACCGACTATTCCGGTTCGGTGAACCTCAAAGTCTTGGGGGGCGAGGACGCCGACATGTCCAAGTGGGAAAACCTCAAACCCGGTACCACACTGATCGTGCGCGGCAACTATATGTACGACAAGTACGAGCATGACTTTGTCATCATGCCTTACGATGTGCTGCAGGTGGAGCGGGAACCGCGGCAGGATACCGCTCCGGAAGGGGAAAAGCGGGTAGAACTGCATCTGCACACTAAGTCCAGCTCGATGGATGGTTTTAATGATCCGGGTAAGATTGTCCGCTTGGCCCATCGTATGGGGCATCGAGCCATTGCCATCACCGACCACGGCGTCTGTCAGGGCTACCCCGAAGCTATGTTGGCGACCGATGACATTCACAAAAACGATCCGAATTTCAAATTGATCTACGGCTGCGAAGCCTACTTTGTGGATGACATGATCCCGGCGGTATATGGCAAGGGCCAGATGCCGCTTTCGGGTTCTTTTGTGGTGTTTGATACCGAAACTACCGGTCTGGACGCCAACATCGAAAGTCTGACCGAGATCGGTGCCGTTTATGTAGAAAACGGCAATATCAACGAAGAAAAGAAATTCTGTACGTTCGTCAATCCCGGCAAACCGATTCCCCAGCGGGTGGTGGAGCTCACCGGCATCAACGATGCCATGGTGGCCGATGCTCCGACACCAGAGGAAGCCATCCGCGCTTTCAAGGAGTTTTGCGGTGACCATGTATTGGTAGCCCATAACGCCCACAGTTTTGATATGCTTTTCATCCGCAAAGCGGGAGAAAAAGCGGGCGTCAGTTTCGACGAAAATACCTATATTGATACGCTGCCCATGGGACAAGCACTGTTCCCGGGGTTGCGCAACTATAAGCTGGATACCATCAATAAGCATCTGGAAATTCCGCCCTTCAACCATCACCGGGCGGTAGATGATGCCATGGCGTTGGCCCGCATCTTCGAGATCATGCTCAACGATCTGGAAGAGAAGGACATCCATACGGTGGAAGCCATCAACACCGGGTTGGGCGGCAACAAAGAGGTGCTGAAAAAGAAATACTACCATCTGATCATTCTGGTACAAAATCAGGTAGGACTAAAAAACCTTTATCGGATTGTCAGCGCAGCCCATACCCAGTATTTCTTTAAAAAGCCTCGGGTGCCTCGCAGTCTGCTGAATCGGTATCGGGAAGGGCTGCTGCTCTCTCCGGCTTGTGAAGCGGGCGAACTTTACAGGGCGATCGTGGCAGGACAACCCTATGAGCAGTTGCTGCGCATTGCGGATTATTATGACTACCTCGAAGTGCAGCCGCTGGGCAACAACGAGTTCATGGTCCGCAATGGACAGGTGGATTCCATCGAAGCGGTGAAAAACTTCAACCGCACGGTGATTCAGTTGGGCGAGGACTTGCATAAACCTGTGGTGGCTACCGGAGACTCCCACTTTCAGGAACCGGAGGATTGGATCTACCGTGCGGTGCTGCAGGCAGGCAACGGTTTTAAGGATGCCGACAATCAAGCCCCGCTGTACTACCACACCACCCCGGAAATGTTGGCCGACTTCAGTTATCTGCCCAAGGAAAAGGCCTACGAGATCGTGGTGACCAACCCCAACAAGATTGCTGCCACCATCGACAACAATCTGCGGGCTATCCCCAAGGGAACCTATCCGCCCAGCATTCCCGGTGCTGAACAGGAGCTGCGAGACGATACTTGGAAGCACGCGGCTCGCGACTATGGTACGCCGCTGCCCGATGTGCTGCAAAAACGTTTGAAAAAGGAATTGGATTCCATCTGCGGACATGGTTATGCGGTTTTGTATGTTATTGCCGTTCGTCTGGTGGCCTATTCCAATGCAGGCGGTTATCAGGTAGGCAGCCGTGGTTCAGTCGGTTCGTCGGCGGTGGCGCACTTTTCCGGCATTTCAGAGGTTAACTCCATGCCGCCCCACTATCTGTGCCCGGAATGCAAACACAGCGAATGGATCGATGACGGCGTGCATTTCGACGGTTTCGACCTGCCGGATAAAAACTGCCCGGTCTGTGGGCATCAGATGATCGTGGAAGGCCACGACATTCCTTTTGAAACCTTCCTCGGCTTCTACGGCGACAAGGAACCGGATATCGACTTGAACTTCTCGGGCATGTACCAGTCCCACGTTCATCGCTATACCGAAGAACTGTTTGGTAAAGAGAACGTTTTCAAAGCGGGCACGGTTTCCGGTCTGCAGGACAAGACCGCTTACGGTTACGTGAAGAAGTATCTGGAAGAACGGGGCAAAACCGTGAACCGTGCCGAGGAAAACCGTCTGGTCATTGGCTGTACCGGCGTCAAGCGTACTACCGGTCAGCACCCCGGCGGCATGGTCGTTGTGCCCGATACCTTCGATATTTATGATTTCTGCGCGATCCAGCATCCGGCGGATGATGTGAAGGGCGGTTTGCTGACCACCCACTTCGAATTTAAGTACCTGCATGACACGCTGCTCAAGCTGGACGAGCTGGGCCACGATGTGCCTACCTTCTATAAGTATTTTGAAGAATACTCGGGTATTCCCATCGACTCGGTGCCGATGAACGATGAGAAGGTGTACAGCCTGCTTACCAGTCCCGAGGCGCTGGGGGTCACTGAGGAGCAAATCGGCTCCAAGACCGGCACGTTCGGTATCCCGGAGATGGGTACCAACTTTGTACGCCAAATGCTGTTGGATGCCCAGCCTAAAAATTTCTCGGAATTGATCCAGATTTCCGGTCTGTCCCACGGCACCGACGTTTGGACCAACAACGCCGACGAATTGATCCGCTCCGGTACTTGCACCATTGCCGAGGTGATCGGCTGTCGTGACAGTATTATGCTGTATTTGCTGCGTAAGGGGCTGGAACCCAAGATGGCCTTCGATATTATGGAGGCGGTTCGTAAAGGCAAAGTAGCCAAGGGGGGCTTCCAACCCGGCTGGGAGGAAGCAATGCGGGAACACGATGTACCGGACTGGTACATTGAATCCTGCCGCAAGATCAAATATATGTTCCCCAAAGCCCACGCGGTGGCCTACCTGATGGCAGCCATTCGACTGATGTGGTTTAAGGTGTATCATCCGGCGATTTTCTATGCGGTGTACTTTACGGTACGTGGTGCCGACATTGACTACGAAGCGGCAGTGGGCGGCGTTCGTGTGGCTAAGGAGCATCTGCGGGACAATGAGCGCATCCCCAAGGAGGAGCGCACCGCCAAGGATGACGATGCGTTGGTCAGCTTGCAGTTGGAAAACGAGATGCTGCAGCGTGGCTGCCAATTCCTGCCCATTGAATTGGGGAAGAGCCATGCCAGCAAGTATGTGGTGGAAGACGGCAAGGTGCGCCTGCCCTTCACCTCGCTGCGTGGTTTGGGTGAGGCAGCAGCCGTCGCCTTGGAGGAAGCAACCATCCATGGACAGGAATATATTTCCATCGAGGAACTGCAGCAAGCCAGTGGCGTAGCCAGCTCGGTTTTCGATAAACTGCGCTCGGTAGGGGCGTTGGGTAATCTGCCCGAGACCAGTCAGGTGGACCTGTTCAGCCTGATGTGAACCGGTTGAAATTGGAAATAAATCGCAAAAAAAGCTTGCACCAACGGCATATCTGTGTTATACTATACCCCGCATGAGAAGTTAAAGGAGTGCTATTCAATGAACTGGTATGAGATCGCTCTCGGTTGCGTTCTGATTGCAGTATCGCTTTTGATCATCGTATTTACCCTCGCGCAAGAGCAGAAGGGTCAGGGGCTTTCCGCGGCGATCATGGGCGAAAACACCCATATGGCGGCTGGCCGTGAGCGTGGCCTGAATGCCAAACTTGCCAAATGGACGAAGGTCTTTGGCGCAGTGTTTTTCGTGGTCGCGCTGATCGTCTGCGTGCTCAGCGCCCGCCTGTAATCGGAGAAAAGCAGCAATCACAAAACAAAAGGGTCCGCCAAGCGCGTTGAAGAATGATCTGCGCCCCGGCGGGCCGTTTTTTGTGGGAAAGTAGCGGGGAAGGTCCCCGCAATGGAAGGGCTGTGCCGGACGGCACGGCGACGTAAATGAAGGAGTATATATGACACCGTTACAAAAAAGCATTCTTTCTGCGGTAAAGCGCCGTCCTATGACGTTGCGGGAGCTGCAGAATAACCTGCAGGTGGACAATTCCCGCCTGCGCACTACCGTGTCGGCCATGGTGGCTACCGGCGAACTGTCGATGCGCAACGGCACGTATGTGCCGGGCTTTGCCACCTACCAAAATGAAGCCAACCCCGATACCATCCCCTGCACGCTGGTCAAGTTGGCGGCCCGGTTTGGTTTTGCCAGCCGTGACGATGGACAGGGAGATATCTTTATCCCGGGGCGGGCTCTGCATGGCGCCATGCCGCAGGATAAGATCGACGTCAAACTGTTTGACCATCCGCGGGTGGAGGGTTCGTCGGAAGGGGAAGTGGTGGAAGTCACCGTCCCCAACAACCGCTTTGCGGGCACGGTCTGCCTGTCGGATGATGGCCGTTTGGCGGTAGAACCGGATGGCTGCCGGGACGTGAAATTCCTGCTGGCTAAGCAGGGCAGTGAAGGGGTACATCTGGGGGACAAGGTAGGTATTCAGATTACCCACCGCGGTCAGCGCCATAGTGAACACCGTGCCGCTGTTGTGGAAAAGTTTGGTGCCTCGGACCGCGCCTCGGAATGCGCAAAAGCGATTCTGTATGGCCGCAATGTACGGCAGGAGTTCCCGCCCGAGGTGTTGGCGGAGGCCCATGCCTATGACAATGCCACCATCGATTCTGCGGAAGCTGCGCGCCGGATGGATCTGCGGGCGATTCCCATCTTTACCATCGACTCGGCCGAAACCAAGGATATTGATGATGCCATCAGCCTGCAGAAGCTGGAGGATGGCGGCTATGAGCTGGGCGTGCATATTGCCGACGTGAGCCACTATGTCCGGCCCGGCTCTGCGCTGGACAACGAGGCGTTTGAGCGTGCCACCAGTATCTACTATGCCGACAAAGTTATCCCGATGCTGCCCACACAGCTCTCCAATGGGATTTGCTCGCTGAATCCCGATGAAGAGCGGCTGGCCTTTTCCTGCCTGATGCGTCTGGACAGCGAAGGCAACATTCATGGGTATCACTTTGTTAAGACGGTGATCCGCAGCCGTGTAAAGGGTGTTTATAAGGAAATCAATGCGCTGTTGGAACCGGAAGAAGGCGCAGATCTGAGCGCTTTGCAGGAAAAATACGCAGCGGTATTGGACCAGTTGCCGCTGATGGATGAGCTGTACCGCAAGCGTCTGGAGCTGCGGCGTAAGCGCGGCGCCATGGAGATTGAATCCGATGAGGCTAAGCTGATCATCGACGAGGAGGGCCGCTGCGTTGATATCGTTAAGCGGGGCCGCGGTACCTCGGAATGCATGATTGAAGAGTTCATGTTGTTGGCCAACCAGTGCGCAGCCAATGCGGGACGCACCAACAAGGTACCTTTTGTGTATCGTGTCCATGAGGCCCCGGATGCCGAAAAGATGGAAAAACTGTCGGCTACATTGCTGGCCTGTGGTTTGCATGCCAAGTTCAAGAATCCCATTCCGACGCAGTTGGAATTGGCGGCTTTGCTGGACGAAACCCGCGGTCAACCCATTCAGACGCCGGTGCATACGGGTATTTTGCGCAGCATGCAGAAAGCACGGTACGCGCCCCAGCCGTTGGGCCATTACGGCTTGGTACTGGCGGACTATGCCCATTTTACCAGCCCTATTCGCCGGTATCCCGACTTGGCGATTCATCGCATCCTGAGCGATATGCTGGTAGGTGCTTCGGCACAGCAGATGGGCAGCACCTACACGGAATTTGCCCAGCGTGCCAGCGAGCAGTCCAGTAAGAAAGAAGTGGACGCGGTGCGCATCGAGCGTGATGTAGAGGACCTGTACAAGGCGGAATATATGCACAGCCATCTGGGCGAAGTGTATGTCGGTACAGTAGCGGGCATTACGCCCCGCGGCGTCTTTGTGGAATTGGAAAACACCGTGGAAGGCTTTGTGCCGGCAGCGCAGCTCTGCAAGGGCGAAGCACAAGTGGTGGATGGTGTCAGCATGCTGGATCCGCTCACGGGTCGCAGTTGGATGCTGGGTACCTCTATGAAGATTCGCGTGGCTGGCGCCGATGTGGCACTGGGACGCATTGACTTCGAATATATGGTAGAATAAGAAAAAAGCGCATCCCGATGTGGTTAGCCACAGGGATGCGCTTTTGGTTGTGTGGGATTCCTTACAAAATAAAAAAAGCACCTACAACAAAAGTTGTTGGTGCTTTTTTATGGCGGAAAGAGAGGGATTCGAACCCTCGAGGGCTTTAGGGGCCCTACACGATTTCCAGTCGTGCGCCTTAGACCAGCTCAGCCATCTTTCCACAGCAGTTGTTTGACTGCAAGGGCTATTATAGCAATTTACGACAAGGATGTCAAGCGTAAAACGAAATATTTTTTTAGATGAGATTTTCCACAAAAATTGTAAGAACTTACAAAAAGGGGTAAAGCCCTTGCAAGCCCTGTTGCAACGTGCTACAACTATAACTAAATTGTGGGAGTTTCGCGTTTGAAAGGGGTTGTGTTTTGTGTACTCCATTTTTCGAAATCTAGCAATCATTATGATAAGCGCCAAGTTTTTTGCTCTTGTTGCAAGAAAATTTAAGGCGCCGCAGGTCGTGGGAGAAATTATTGCCGGCTTGCTGATTGGACCTTGTGTTTTGAATTTGGTACAAAATAGCGATACCATCGCCGTCTTTGCCGAAATTGGCGTGGTTTTGCTGATGTTTACCACCGGTTTGGGTACAAACTTAAAAGAATTGTTGCGGGCTGGTCCGATTGCTACTTTGATCGCTTGTGTTGGTGTGGCGGTCCCGCTGGTAGGCGGTACGTTGCTGTACAGTTTCTTCTACGGTTTTGCGGCTGTGGGAACGCTGGAATTTTATCGTGCGCTGTTCATTGGCACCATTATGACAGCCACCAGCGTTTCCATTACGGTGGCTACCTTGCAGGAATTGGGGCACCTAAAAAGTTTCCTTGGTACCACCATTGTCAGTGCGGCGGTTATCGATGATGTGATCGGCATTGTGGTGCTTACCTGTGTCATTGGCGCCAGCTCCGGTACGGGTACCGGCCTTGGTCAGGTGCTGCTGAACACGGTACTCTTCTTTGTGGTGGCCATTGTGGTGGGCCTGCTTTTCCACCGCGCGATGCAGTGGCTGGATCGGCGTAATCCCCATACGCAGCGTATTACCATTGTCAGTATCGCCTTCTGCTTTGCGCTGGCGTATGTGGCGGAGGAATACTTTGGAATCGCCGATATTACCGGTGCCTATATCGCCGGCATTGTGCTGTGCACCATGGCCGATGCTTCTTACGTGGAACGCCGGGTGGATATCAGCAACTATGTGATTTTTGCACCGGTTTTCTTTGCCAGCATTGGCCTGAAGACCGATATCAGCGGCCTTACGCCGGACATTTTGCTGTTCTGCATCTGCTTTGTCATTGTGGCGTTGGTTACAAAAATCATCGGCTGCGGGCTGGCCGCCAAAGTTTGCGGTTTTAACTGGGGCGACTCTTTGAAAGTGGGCGTCGGTATGATGACGCGCGGCGAGGTCGCACTGATTGTGGCCCAAAAAGGTCTGGAGGTCAATGTGGTGGATCCCGTCTATTTTACGGCGGTGATTCTGATGATTGTGGTTTCCTCGGTGGCTACGCCGTTGGTGCTTAAGAACTTGTTTGTGAAAATGCCGCCGCAGCCTCATCCTAAACAGATCCAAGGATAAATAGAAAAATCCCGGCCATTGGCCGGGATTTTTTGTGGGTTTAATTCTCAGGATGTCGTACAAAACCGCCCAACTCCTGCGGAGTGGTAAGCCCTTGTGCAAAGGCTTTGGCACGCATGGCGGCATAGAACTCGGCGTAGGTGGCGGCTTGATACGGCGCAAGGAAAAAGAATCCGATTCCATAGGTGAGCCAGCAGAGAAGTGCCCAACCTAAAAAGGACAGCTTTAAAATAAAGCGGTGAAATTTTTCGCCATACATGATTTGGCGGCTTAACTCCATCGCGCGCGAGGTAGTTAGATACGGGTTTTCTGCCATCAAATAGGGAACCAAAGCGTAACAATAAGCCCAGTAGATTCCCGGAATAACGAAAAGAAGCAGACCGACAAAGATTTTTAAGTTGGTTAAAAAGGTGACCTTGACGACATTCAGATAGGGCGTACGAAATACTGTAAAGATCGTACGGAAAGGGGCGCGTCCCTGACGGCTTTCCATAAAATACCGGCATTGTCCCACCGACAAAGGCGTTACCACAAAGGCGCTCCACAAAATATACAGCACCGAGCCGAGCAAAATCACGAGGTAGATGGCCAGCAAGGTTGTGGTAGACAAACTATTCAGCACAGAGCTGTAATAATCCACGGCATCCAGAACATCCTCGCCGGAATAGCGTATTTCCCAGTGGGGGAGTTGCGTGCCGCTAAGAACCATTAACAGTAGGTATACCCAAAACGAGCGCCAATAGCGTCCCCGCAGCGCCTGCCATGCATTGGATTTTAATAACGAACAGGTCCACATACGTGTTTACACCTCCATATTGTAGGATTATTATAGCAAATTCTGGAGGGAAAGCAAGGCAATGAGGAAATCGTACGGCATAAAAGACGAAAAAACGTTGCTTTTGCCTGCCTGAAAAAATAATTGGGATTTTTTCGAAATTTTTTTGAAAAAATGCTTGACTTTTGTTGGGTGGCTGGCTATAATAATACACGTCGCCCGGGTCACGAGGCAAACGAAAGACACGGAAACGACAGCAAATATGCGGATGTGGCGGAACTGGCAGACGCGCTAGATTCAGGTTCTAGTTCCCTTAAAAGAGTGTGGGTTCAAATCCCTTCATCCGCACCAAATCCCGAACACGTAAGTGTTCGGGATTTTTCTTTGCCGCTTTTTGCAAGGTTGAAAAGGGGCATAGGTTACCTGCTACCGGGGACACTGTATTCTTGCGGTGGACTCTTGCCTATACAAGATCTCCTATATTATAATTAAAAAGATTAGGGCTTTCTCTCTATTGTGTGAGAGGCGGAAAAGAAGACCGAATTAGAGTGGGTAGGATTTGCCCCTGTAAGCCCAAAGAAAGACGTAAAAACTACGGAAAGAAGGCTACCATGTCCATCACAAGAAAAATTTACTTTGCCAGATTGGCGGGGCGATGCGTGATTTTGGCAATCTGCATTGCTTTGAGTTTGTTGTGCAAGGATTGTTTTTCCGTGTTGGACGGGTTTGGCTTTTTCCAAAGGTTATCTCCCTTGCATTTTTTGTGGGGAATTTGGGTTATTGATATGCTCTTGCAAATCATTCCGATTAAAAAGAAAGTGCCGGTGGGGTCCCAAAAACTTTTCACCAATCGATTTCAACCTATTCGGGAGAAGGTCAATTATGAGGCACTGGAGCGCTACATCATCAGCACCACCAAGGCTGCGTACAAAGTGTTTTTGCTCTGGTGTGTACTTATTGCCGGAATCGGGGTACTGTATTATACCCATGCGTTGGATAAAATTCAGTTGTTTTTGATTTCGGTGTTCTTCTATGTATGCGATTTAATCTGTGTCCTTATCTGGTGTCCCTTTCGCCTGATTATGAAAAATCGCTGCTGTACTACCTGTCGGATCTTCAACTGGGATCATCTGATGATGTTTTCGCCGCTGATTTTTATGGGTGGCTTTTATGCGACCTCTTTGGTGGTCCTGTCGGCCGCTGCATGGCTGGTGTGGGAATTATGCGTTATGATGTATCCGGAACGTTTTTGGGATCATTCCAATGCGGCGCTGCAGTGTTCGGCGTGTACCGATAAGCTCTGCACTCAATACTGCCAAAAACTTCGTCCAGAACAAAGATAAGGTCCACAAGCACCTCAACGCCTAGTGCGTTGAGGTGCTTGCTTTTGCTGCCCATACAGAGATTTTTGTAATAATTTGCCCCCCTGCTGCATAGGCTAACCCGCAGGGGGGATGCTTTATGCCCAAACAGCGAATCCGACGCGGACTGTTGGCGTTGTTGCTTTGCCTGCTGGTGCTGTGCGGTGGAGTATGGGGATTACTGACTACGGCTTTGCCGGACACATTTTACACAACCGGAGAAACAGCGGAGCTGCAAATTGCGTCGATGCCGTGGGTGCGGGTGAGTTCTGCGCAAAAGGAGGTGGCGCAGGCGGGGCGTGCCCAAGGGGACACCAGCCAAAATGTTACACTGGCTTTGTTTGGCGCGATTCCGGTCAAGACGGTTCGCACGGTGAGTGTGGAAAGCCGTAACGTGCAAGTCTGCGGGTGTCCGTTTGGCGTCAAGATGTTCTCTGACGGTGCATTGGTGGTTGCGTTTTCCGATCAGTACACCCGTTTGGGCACGGAAAATCCGGCCAAAGAGGCCGGGCTTAAGCTGGGGGACTTGATTGTTTCGGCCGGAGGGCACGTGGTGCGCAGCAATGAGGAGCTGACACAGGCTATTACCGCGGCCAACGGCACACCGATTTCTGTTGTATATCTGCGGGATGGGGTGCGGCATACCACCACGCTGACGCCGGTGCAGGATGCTGCCACCGGTGCTTACCGGGCAGGCTTATGGGTACGGGACTCCAGTGCAGGGATCGGGACGATGACTTTTTTGGACCCGGCTAACGGAACCTTTGCCGGGTTGGGACATGCCATCAGCGATACGGATACCGGTGCGGACATCACATTGCTTTCGGGGGAGATCGTGCCGGTGGTGGTGACAGGCTGTGTAAAGGGGACTGCGGGAAGTCCCGGTGAGCTGCGAGGAGAATTTTCGGCTGCTACGGCAGGGACGGTATTGGCCAATGATACCACCGGCGTGTATGGGCGGTATACTGCTGCAACAATGGGGCAAAGCTGCCTTGTGCGGCAGCCGCAAGAGATTGCGTTGGGGGATGCAGAGATCTGGACAACCATTTCTGGCAGTACGCCGAAAGCCTATTCAGTGCGCATTGAGCGGGTCAATATGACTAGCGGAGACCCGAATCGGAATCTACTGCTCAAAGTGACGGATCCGGAACTACTTGCGGCCACCGGGGGAATTGTGCAGGGGATGAGCGGATCGCCCATTGTGCAGGACGGCTGCCTTGTGGGGGCGGTGACCCACGTGTTGGTCAATGACCCCACGCGGGGATATGGCATATTTGCCACCACGATGCTGGAAAAGACGGATGCAATCGCACCATGACAAAAGAAGACTAAACTGGGAAAAATGGGAAATAATTCCACAGACTAAACAAGAGGGTTTTCGACGAAAAAAGAAAAAATGCGCTGTAAAACTGCGTTTTTTTGAAAAAACTCCAAAAAGCGGTCGAACGAAAGTTGCGGCAAACCAGAAAAAAACTGGAAAATGCTCTTGCGATAACTGGAAAAATATGGTAAAATTTCCATCGTAAACGAAACCCGGCGTAACAGGCGTGCTGCACAGGAATGGCGCAGAAATCGCCCGAAAGCCTTGAAACCGAGATATGTCTGGAGGATATGACGATGGAAAAAATCAAGTTCGTGATGACCGATACCGGTGCCCAAGTCTCTGCTTCGTGCCGTCAGGCACTGGAGGCCAAGGGGGTAGCGGTGACTGTCTGCGAGAAAAACGGCAACAAGGCATTGGAAACCTTACTCAATGTGCACCCGCAGGCGGTTTTGCTGGATGCCTTTATGCCGGATTTGGACGCGATTACAGTCAAACAGCGGTATGAGGCACAGAATACCAGCGGCACGCGGACGACCTTCTTTGTTACCGGGGCTTTCCAGAGCGAGGAAATTGAGCAGGAACTGCTGGATAACGGTTTTTCGTTTTTCTTTGTCAAACCTTTTGATGAGAGCGTTTTGGTGAACCGTGTATTCAAAGCCGCGGGCAGCAGTAATCGCCCGCAGGCCAATTCGCAGGATTCTGACGAGATGACCGTTACCGAAATTCTGCATCAAATCGGTGTGCCGGCGCATATCAAAGGATACCAATTTCTGCGCGATGCCATTCTTTTGACGACGGAGGATCACGGCTATATCAACGCGGTGACCAAGCGTCTGTATCCCGAGATTGCCAAACGCAATGGGACGACGGCCAGCCGCGTGGAGCGTGCGATCCGTCATGCCATCGAGGTGGCATGGGACCGAGGAGACGTGGATACTTTAAACAGCTATTTTGGCTATACCATTCACAATCTGCGTGGAAAGCCCACCAACAGCGAGTTCATTGCCATGATCGCCGACAAAATTCGGCTGGACAAAAAGCGTCGTGCTTGATACGGAGTGCCAGATCCTTCCCAAAACGGGGGATCTGGTATTTTTTATGGGCGGGAAGAGGACCTGCTGACTGTCTTGTGCGGGGGACAGTGTGCAAACAACAGAAAATACAGGGAAAAAGATGGGGTGCCGCCGGAAGAAAACCGGAGGCATTTTTTTCGCAGTGCACAAAAAATCCTAAGGATTTTAGTGGATTTTTTCCTGATGACCCTGTATAATAAACGTATATAAATTATAGAAGGGAAGTGCGCTCTGTGTCGAATCAATCCTTGCCGCAAGTTACGGCCATTCTGGTGGCAGCAGGGGCATCGCGCCGCATGGGGTTTGATAAGCTCAGCTATCGTTTGTCGGATGGACAAACCGTGCTGGAAAAAAGCTGTCATGCGCTGGCATCTCACCCGGCGGTTACGCAGGTGGTTTTGGTGGCAGGAGCCAACCGTGCGCAATGTGAGCAGATCGCAGCGGCCTGCCCCAAGCCCTGTGTGGTGGTGGAGGGCGGGGCTACCCGTGCCGACAGTGTGCGAAACGGCCTGCAAGCGGCAGAAGGAGAGCTGGTGGCAATCCACGATGCGGCACGTCCCTTTGTAAGTCAGTCGGTGATTACGGCGGCGTTGGAGGCGGCGGCGCGTACTGGGGCTGCCGCACCGGCGGTACCGGTCAAAGATACGATCAAAATTGTAGGCGAAGGCAATCAGGTGGCAGCTACGCCGGATCGCTCTACGCTCTACGCGGTGCAGACCCCCCAGTGCTTTTCTCGGCAGAAATATCTGCAAGCGCTGGCCAGTGTGACCGGTGAAAAAGCCCGTCAGGTAACCGACGATTGCAGCTTGTTTGAATTGGCTGGAATGCCCGTGGTTCTGACCGAAGGCAGCTATGGAAACTATAAGATCACAACGCGAGAGGACCTTCAAAAGGAGAAGACGATGCGAATCGGACATGGATATGATGTTCACCGTTTGGTAGAGGGACGCAAACTGATTTTGGGCGGTGTGGAAATTCCGTACGAAAAAGGTTTGCTGGGACATTCTGACGCAGACGTTCTGTTGCATGCTGTGATGGATGCGGTGCTGGGCGCTGCTGCGTTGGGAGACATCGGCAAGCATTTCCCTGATACGGACCCGGCTTATAAGGGGGCGGATTCGTTGGCGCTGACCCGGGCGGTGGCGGCATTGATTCGCCAGCACGGGTATACCGTTGGCAATATCGATGCCACCATTCTGTGTCAGGCGCCTAAACTGGCGCCCCACATTGCAGCGATGCGGCAAAATATTGCTGCGGCCTTTGAGGTCCCGGTGGAAGCCATCAGCGTAAAAACAACCACCGAAGAGCATCTGGGATTCACCGGTGAAGGACTTGGCATTGCCGCCCATGCGGTGGCTTTGCTGGAAGCGTAAACGAATCGTATACTTACCTAGGCGGGGAAGGGGGCCCGGCGGTCCATGTTGCAAAACCAAATGATCTCAGCGATCGCCAGTACATTGCGCGTGTTTGATCCTGTATCCGACACGCTGGATATCTTAATCATTTCCTTCGCGTTTTATCAGCTGATTCAGTTCGCGCGCAAGTCCCGTGCCGGTCAGTTGGTTCGCGGTATTCTGTTGATTATCATTTTTTACGGCTTGGCCTATGTGATGAATCTGCGGACCGTTACATGGGTGCTCAACAATGTGTTGACCATCGGCTTTACGGCTGCTGTGGTGATTTTCCAACCGGAATTGCGCAGAACGCTGGAACGGATGGGCCAGACCACGGTATGGGCCGGGCGGTTGTTCGGCAACCGACGTGCGGACCCCTCTTTGCGTGGGGTATGGCAAAGCGCAGTGGTAGCCATTTGTGATGCCGCTGAACAGTTGTCCGATACGCGCACCGGTGCTTTGATGGTGCTGGAACGCAAAAACAATCTGGAAGAGATCATCCGCACCGGTACGCCGATGCATGCGGATGTTATCCCCGAGATGCTGGGGACGATTTTCTACGAAGGCACGCCGCTGCACGATGGTGCGGTGGTAATTCGGGACGGTGTGATTGTGGCAGCGGGCTGCGTGCTGCCTTTGTCCAACAATCTGGAAATGGGCAAGGACATGGGTACCCGCCACCGCGCCGGTTTGGGTATGAGTGAAAACTCCGATGCGATCATTGTGATCGTCAGTGAGGAAACCGGCATTATTTCTATGGCGAAAAACGGTGTGCTGATTCGCCGTCTGGACCGGCAGAATCTCTTCAATCTGTTGCAAGAAGAGATCGTTCCGCCGGAAGAAGCGGCGGAAAAGCGGGTGTCGGTCTCGGGACTGAAAAATATGCTGCGCAAAGGGGGCACACAAAACCATGCAAAAGCCGAATAACGCGGGGCCGCAGGCCCCTGCGGGACGCAAATCGCTGTGGGATCATCCGGCGTTTTCGCTGTTGTTGGCACTTCTGTGCGGATTTGTCGCGTGGACGGTTGTTACGGTGTATGTGGACCCGCAAGGATCCAGCACCGTTACGGATGTCCCCATCAATTATGCAAACTCGGCCTCCACGTATACATCGCAGGGATTGGATATCGTGGAAAAACCTGATATTGAAACGGTTGACGTTAAGGTATATGGCAACAGTACCATCATCGGTAATATCAAAAATTCCGATATTATGGTGTATCCCAGCTATTCGGGGGTCAGCGGTGCGGGGCGCGTGACGCTACGGCTGCAGGCCCGGTTGGTTAACACCACCGATTTCCCGGGAGATATTGAGTGTACCGTGGAAAATCCCAAAACCATTGATGTGGTTTTTGATGAAGTCAGCGAGAAAACTTTGCCGGTGACGGTAGATGCCTCGGCTGTGTCGGTGGCGGACGGCTATATGCTCAACAAGACGGCCTCGGTTCCCACCGAGATCACATTGCGCGGTCCCACCAGTGAATTGGATCAGATTGCTTCGGTGGTTGCCACTGTGGACAGTGAAACGGACTTGGCGGATACCACTACGGTGCCGGCTACGCTGGAGCTTCGTGACGAAAACGGCGCGGTCTTTACACCGCAGTATACCACCATGGACAGCGAGACCGCCAATGTCACGCTGACGGTTTATCAGGTGCGGGAACTGCCGTTGGTGGTGGATTTCATCGGCACGCCCAGCAACTTTGACACAAGCTGTTTGAAATACTCTCTCAACCAGACCACGCTGCGGGTGGCGGGACCTGCCCGGACCATCAGCGCACTGGAAGAATTGACGGTGACGGATTTCGACCTCGCCCGTGAATTTGAACCGGACCGGGATTATCAACGCTTGGTTGAACTGCCGGCGGGCATTGTTTCACTGGACGGTGTGACCAGCGTTACCCTCAGCTTTGATACCACGGATATGGACTCTACCAAGCTGAACATTTCCAACATCAAGGCGATCAACGTCCCCAGCAACTATGAGCTGGAGATTTTGTCCAGCGTGGTGTCGGGGGTTACCCTTTACGGTCCTGCGGATGAGATTGCCAGCCTTTCGGCAGATAGTGTGGTGGCACAAATTGATTGCCAAAGCGTGAACCTGACGGTGGGGCAGCAGTCCATCCCGGTCACCATTCAGATCCCTTCTTCCACACGGATCTTTGCTACTGGTAGTTATACGGTCCAGTGTGAAGTGGTCGCCAAATAAATTTCCCCAAAGGAATTTGCCTATGCTTTTGGTTCGCAATATTCGCCTGCCGCTGACCTGCCCCGACCCGGATGCCGAGGCAGGAGCGCAGGCGCTGCGAATCCTGCATGTGCCGCCGGTACGGGTGGCACATTGCGGGGTCGCAAAACTTTCGGTGGATGCCCGGCACGGTAAACCGGTGCTGGTATACACCATAGCAGTCACACTCAACGACGAGGGTGAGGAATCGGCTTTGGCCGGGGCCTCGCCCTGTGTCTGTTTCACACGGCCGCCGCAATTTGACTTTCCCATCGGGCAAGAGGCCTTGCGGCATCGGCCCGTGGTGGTGGGTCTGGGGCCTGCGGGCCTGTTTGCAGCCTTACTATTGGCCCGGGCTGGGTACCGCCCGTTGGTATTGGAACGGGGATCGGATCTTGCGCGGCGCATCGAAGCGGTTCACCGCTTTGAACAAACCGGTCAACTGGACGAAAATGCCAACATCCAGTTTGGCGAAGGCGGTGCCGGAACTTTCTCGGACGGAAAACTCACCACGCGGGTGGGGGACCCCTTGTGTGCTTTTGTAACGCAGGCGTTCCTCGACCATGGCGCACCGCAAGACATTGCGTGGCGGCAAAAACCCCATGTGGGCACCGATCTTTTGCGCAATGTCATCCGCAGCATTCGAGGAGAAATCGAAAAGCTGGGGGGCGAAGTTCGCTTCGATACGACCCTCACCGGGCTGGAAATGCAGAATGGCGTTCTGCAAGGAATTCAGACCACCGCAGGCACGTTTGCCTGCGAACGGTTGATTTTGGCGGTAGGGCATAGCGCGCGGGATACGTTTGCTATGCTGCATCGTGCGGCGCTGCCGTTGGAGTGTAAGCCTTTTTCGGTGGGCTTTCGTGCCGAGCATCTGCAAACCGAGATTGAAAAAAGCCTGTACCACGGAGCAGCGGGACACCCCTCTCTGCCGCGTGGGGAGTACCAGCTCAGCCAACATGTGGGTGGCGGACGCTGCGTGTATACATTTTGCATGTGCCCGGGCGGTACGGTCTGTGCGGCGGCCAGCGAGGCGGAAGGCGTCGTTACCAACGGAATGAGCCTACACGCACGGGATGGCCGTAATGCCAACGCGGCAGTGGTGGTCAGCGTGGATGGCCGGGACTTTGCGCAAGATCCTGCCAAAGCGGTGGCCTTTCAGCGCCGATTGGAGCAGGCGGCGTACCGAGCCGGCGGCGGAAATTATCTGGCACCGGCGGAAACTGTGGGCAGCTTTTTGGCAGGGCAGGGCCGGTTGGAACTGGGGCGGGTAGAGCCTACCTATCCCCGAGGGGTGACGCCCAGCGATCTGGGAACGTTGCTGCCGGCAGAGTTGGCTTCTGCACTGCGGGAGGGCCTGACCGCCTTTGGCCGCAAGATGGCAGCCTATCGAGCACCGGATGCAGTGCTCACCGGTCTGGAAACCCGAACCAGTAGTCCTGTCCGTTTGCTGCGAGACCCGGAAACACTGCAGTGTACGGCACTGCAAGGCCTCTATCCCTGTGGGGAAGGTGCCGGGTATGCCGGCGGCATTATGACGGCGGCGGTAGATGGCGTGCGCTGTGCAGCGGCGTTGATGCGGGAAACCGCACCGCCCAAACAGTAAAACCAAGAGGAATTTGTATGGCAAATCATCCCTATGAGGAATCTAAGTCATCTCATCAAAAACCAAACAATACCGGCGTTCCCGATCTGGATGAGCTCTTGCAGGAAGCGATCCGTGTGGGCTCGGGGATCGGTTCCACCGTGTTGGCTGGTATTTCCGATGCGCTGGAACAGGTAGGGGACACGCTGGCGGCAGCCAGAGCCCATGATCGGCCGATGAGCTTTTCACAGTGGAAACAGCGGCTGGACCGCAAATTGCAGAATGGGCGTCAAAGTGAAGGGTTGGCCTTGGCCATTACCGGCTGGGTTCTGGCGGCTTCTTTTGGAATCGCAGCCATCGTCATGTGGGCGTTGGCAGCGGTAGGACCGCAGGCATTGGGGGTTACCGAACAGGAGTTTCTGGTTTTTCCTATTTTGATGGCTTGTTTTACGCCGTTAACCGTGGGCTTTGGCATCATGGGCGGCTTTGGTGTCAAAAAGTATCGGTATGTTCGTCGCTTACGGCGGTATCTGCGGGTAGCACGGGACTGGGTGCGCGATGTGCCGGCTTTGGCGAGGGACAGCGCATTGAATCCCCAGCAGGTACATAAGGATCTTTTGCAGGCAGTATCCGATGGGGATTTTCCAGACGCGGTGCTGCATCCGGATGACACCTTGTATCTGGATATATCCCGCCGTGCGCCGAAAGAACCGGCGCAACAAGAGGAGGCCCCTCAGCAGGCACCGTTGGATGACGCGGAAACATTCCAGCAGGAAGGTACGGCGTTTTTGGAGTATCTGCGCCACAGTACCGGAAAACTGGGAGCTGATACAGATGCGGAATTGGCGCAGATGCGCAAGGTTTGTGCGGCTATTTTAGGATTTGCGTACAACCATCCCGCGCAACTGCCGCGGATTCGGCGCTTTCGGGAATATTACCTGCCCACCACACGCAAACTTTTGGATACCGCGCAGGGGTTGGGCGAAATCGACGTACAGCATGCACAGGACATCCGCCGTGACATTACAGGAATTTTGCATACGCTGAATCAGGCTTATGGAAAATTGTACGATACGTTGCTGCAGGATGTAAGTCTCGATGTTTCTACCGAGATCGATACGCTGGAAACGATGCTGCGTCAGGACGGCCTGACCCATGACTTTGATATGGATTTTAAAAACGGTTGACTTCCGGCAAGGAAAAAGCCGTATCGTATAAGGAGCGAACCACCATGAACTATCCCGCCTGGCAAATCAAAACCGCAGAACCCAACGGCGAACAATCACTGGCCGCCATGGGCTGCGGTGTGCTGCTGCGCCGGGTGTTGGCGGCACGGGGATATGATGAGGCAGCAGCGCGCCGCTTGCTGGAACCGGGGGAGACTTTGTCGGATCCTTTTTTGATGCGGGACATGGATAAGGCAGTAGCCCGTATTACGCAGGCCATCGAGGCGGAAGAACCCATCGTGATCTACGGCGATTATGATGTGGATGGCATTTCTGCTACGGCCATTTTGTATGAATGCTTGTCTAGCCAAGGGGCTCATGTGCGCTGTAAATTGCCTACCCGCGGCGGCGGATATGGTTTGACCAAACCGGCACTGGAAGCATTGGCTCAAAAGGGATTCACGTTGGTAGTGACGGTGGATAACGGCATCTCCGCCTTGGAAGAAGCCGCCTGTGCCAAAGAACTGGGGTTGGACCTTGTAATTACCGACCATCACCTGCCCGGTGAAACCTTGCCGGAAGCCGTGGCGGTCGTGGATCCCAAGCGGTCGGACGATACCAGTCCGTTTCAGGATCTGTGCGGCGCTGGGGTGGCGTTCAAGCTCTGCGCTGCATTGGAAGGGTGTGACCCTGCGGAACTGTTGGAAATGTATGGCGAATTTGTGGCGCTGGGCACTGTGGCCGATGTAATGCCGCTGGTGGGGGAAAACCGCACGCTGGTACGGGAAGGCCTCGCTTTGCTGCAGGATACCATGCGCCCCGGGTTACAGGCTTTGCTGGAAAGTGCCGGCTACGGGGGCAAACCCGTGACAACGGACACGGTCAGTTATGGGTTGGCGCCGCGGCTTAACGCAGCGGGACGGATGGATAACGCGGCAGTGGCACTGAAACTGCTGCTTTGTGGCGATGAAGAACAGGCTACCGGCATTGCGGCGCGTCTGGCAGAGATCAACACAGAACGGCAGCAAACCGAGCAGGCTGTTTTTGCAGAGGCTTGCCGTACGCTGGACGCGGATCCTGCCCGTTTGCGGGACCGCGTGCTGGTCGTCTCCGGGGAAGATTGGCACCCCGGCGTGATTGGCATTGTGGCGGCTCGGCTGATGGAACGGTATAGCCGCCCGGCAATCGTCATTTCCCTCCATGAGGGAGAGGGACGCGGCAGCGGCCGCGCCCCCGATGCGTTCGATCTGCACGGTGCGTTGGCAGCCTGTGCGCAGCATCTGCTCCGCTTTGGCGGGCACGCGGCTGCTGCCGGTTTGGAGATCGAGGAGGAAAAACTACCGGTATTCCGGCAGGCCATTAACGAATGGGCATCCCACTGCGCGCCCAAGACCGGTCCCAGCCTTTTGCAGTTGGACGCCGCGGTCACACTGGAAGAACTGACACTGGCCAACGTACGGGAATTGGAACGCTTGGCACCCTTTGGACGGGAAAACCCCACGCCGCTGCTGTTGGTGCAAAATGCCGTGATCGACGGTGTGTGGGCTATGGGCGCAGAGGGACGCCATACCCGCCTACGGCTGCGGCAGGGCAATCAAACGCTGTTCGCCTCATTGTTCGGCATTGCACCGCAAAAATTTGCCTATCCGGTAGGAACTGCGGTGGAAGCCGCGCTGGAGGTTTCGATCTTTTCGGGCCGCAGTGGGCCAATGGTATCAGCCCATCTTAAAGCCATTCGGCCCGCGGGGTTAACCAATACACCCAGTGAGCAGGCTGCTTGGTTCGAGGCGTTTGCCACCGGTACGGTATTGGAGCCGGCACGGGCTGCGGCTTTGCTGCCGGAACGAGCCGATACGGTACAGCTCTATAAACGGATTCGCAGCGGGCAGGTGTTTGCGACAGATTTGCAGCCTGTCTTTGCCGCGCAAGGGGCAGAAAATACCGGCAAAACGTTGGCCAGCCTAACGGCGTTGCAGGAATTGGGCCTTATCGAAGAGCAGGAAGGCCGCTGGCTGCCGGTACCGGTTACACAAAAGCAAGATCTGGCTGCGGCGCCTGTGCTGCAAAAGTTGGCGCAGCAAGCAGCGATCACCTAAGTTTAAAGGGGGAGAATTACGCATGGGGAACATCGAGACAACGAAAGAAATGCAAACAGAAGCGGAAACCAAGATGCCCATCACCTACAACGACCTGAAGAAACACATGGTCGACAGCGGGCGCCCCTACGATTTTGGAATGATCGATCAGGCCTATGCCTTGGCCGAACAGGCACATGGCGGGCAGCGGCGTCGCAGCGGGGAACCGTATATCTGTCACCCGCTTTCGGTAGCGCAGATTCTGGTGGATCTTGGCATGGATAGTGAGAGCATTGCGGCGGCTCTTATGCACGATGTGGCTGAGGATACGCCGGTTACGGTGGCAGAGATCAAGCAGAAATTCGGCCCGGAAGTAGCGCTTTTGGTGGATGGTGTCACCAAACTGACCCAGATTAAGTTTTCCAATGTAGAGGACCGACAGGCTGAAAACCTGCGCAAGATGTTGCTGGCCATGAGTCAGGATGTGCGGGTCATGATCATCAAATTGTGCGACCGCCTGCACAATATGCGGACAGGGGATGCTTGGCCGGAACAAAAGCGCCGGGATAAAGCGTTGGAAACGATGGAAGTCTATGCCCCTATTGCGCACCGGCTGGGAATTTCCAACATCAAAGAGGAACTGGAAGACCGCAGTCTGCATTATCTGGATCCTATCGGATACGAAACCATCAGCGACTTGCTGAACAAACACGGTGATGAGTTTTTGCATACTGTCTGCCACACGATTGCCCGCCATCTGGCAGAAAATGGTATTCCCAAGGCGACGATTCGTCATCGTGTCAAGAGCATCTACGGGATTTACCGTAAGATGTATATGCAAAATAAGGATTTTGAGGAAATTTACGATATCTATGCGGTGCGCATTATTTTGGAAAATGTTCCGGAGTGTTATACCGCTTTGGGACTAATCCACGATATGTACCATCCCTTGCCCAACCGATTCAAGGATTACATCTCTACGCCGAAACCCAACGGCTATCAGAGTTTGCATACCACGGTTATCGGCAGGGAGGCCATTCCCTTTGAAGTGCAGATCCGTACCTGGGATATGGACCGCATGGCGGAATACGGCATTGCCGCCCACTGGAAGTATAAGGCGGGAATCACCGGCAGTTCCAACGATAAACTGGATGAGCGCCTTGCGTGGGTACGCCAACTGTTGGAAAGTCAGCGGTCCAGTGCCGATGCTACGGACCTGCTCAGTGACATTAAGAGCGATCTGCTGCCGGAGGAAGTCTTTGCCTTTACACCGCGGGGCGATGTGATCAATCTGCCCGCCGGCGCCACGGTGATCGACTTTGCCTACGCCATCCATTCGGCGGTAGGCAACCGGATGATCGGGGCAAAGGTCAACAATCGCATTGTTTCCATCGATCATAAAGTACAAACCGGTGAAATCATCGAGATTTTAACCGGACCGGAGAACCGCGGCCCCAGCCGGGATTGGCTTACGATTGTCAAGACCAGCGAAGCGAAAAACAAGATCCGCAACTGGTTTAAAAAGGAGCGGCGGGAAGAGAATATCGAGGAAGGGCGCAACGCTTTGGAACGAGAGCTGCGCCGCAATATGATTATCCTTACCGACGAGCAGCGGCCTCCCTTTATGGAAAATCTGGCACGCCGGAACCACTGCAACACGGTGGAAGAAATGTATGCGGCGATCGGGTACGGTGGTTTGCAGCTTTCCCGGATGCTCTCCAAAATCAAAGAAGAGTACGCCAAACTCAAAGAAACAGAACCAAAACCCATCACGGTGGAACTCAAGCATATACATTCCTCCGACGGTGTGGTGGTGGAAGGTATTGATAACTGCCCCATCAAGTTTGCGAAGTGCTGCTCTCCGCTGCCCGGTGACGATATTATCGGTTTTGTGACCCGTGGCTTTGGTGTTTCCATTCATAAGCGGGACTGTGCCAATGTGCGGGAGAGCATGCGCCATCCCGAGAACGCGGACCGTTGGGTACGTGCTTATTGGGCGGATGATGCCAAAGAAAATTACAAGGCATCGTTGGAGCTGACCTGTATGGATCGTGCCAACCTTGTTTCGGACATTGCATTGGCTTTGGGGGATATGCGGGTGCCGATTTATTCGCTGATGGCCCGTGCAGCCGAGCAAGGTCGGGCCCGTATGAGCCTGACTGTGGGTATTACCAATACCGAGCACCTCAACAGTGTGGTAGCACGTCTGAAGAAGGTCAAGGACGTGATCAGCGTGATCCGCAGCTGATTCCATCTAGAACAAAAGGAGAAACAAACCCTATGAGAGCGGTGATTCAGCGCGTGACCGAGGCTTCGGTCGCGGTAAACGGCGGTCCGGAACGACGGATCGGACCGGGACTTGTAATTCTGCTGGGAGTACGGGAAACCGATGATTTGGCGATTGTACCCAAATTGGCAGAAAAATGTGCGAATCTGCGCATTTTTGAAGATGAGGCCGGCAAACTGAACCGAAGCGCGGTAGAGTTGGGATACGAAGCGTTGGTGGTTTCCAACTTTACCTTGTATGGTGATACTGCTAAGGGCAAACGCCCCAGTTTCAGTCATGCCGCCAAGGCTGATTTGGCGGTGCCCTGCTATGAGCAATTTTTGTGCGAACTCGGCAAACAGGGCCTTCGGGCTGTACAGCATGGAGAATTCGGCGCAGATATGCAGGTTCGCCTGCTCAATGACGGCCCGGTTACCATTGTCATTGACACCGACGAATGGAAAAAGTAGGAGGAACGCCATGAAGATCCAACATATTCACGGGTTGGCCCCGTTGTACACCAATACCTTTTTACTTGTGACCGATGCGGGACATGGGATCATCGTGGATCCGGCGGCGGCACCGCAGACCTATCTGGATGCGCTGCAAAAAGCTGGTGCAGAGCTTACCCACATTCTGCTTACCCATGGCCACTATGACCATGTGGGCGCTGTGGCGGCCTTGCGCCAAAAGACCGGGTGCCATGTGTATATGGACCCGGTGGATGCCATGGGCAGCCAGATGCTGCCGCTGACCAAAGACTTGGTAGATCAGAATTGGCCCGCTGACGGAAAACTGAAGATCGACGAATTGACTTTTACGGTGTATCATACACCGGGTCATACACCGGGAAGTGTCTGCTTGGTTTGCGGGGACGTGATGTTCAGCGGCGATACGCTGTTCGCCGGTTCCTGCGGGCGCACCGATCTGCCGGGGGGCAGCATGCGGCAGATGCAGCAAAGTTTGTCGATGCTGGCGGCGCTGCCGTTGCCGGATACGCTCACGGTGTTGCCCGGTCATGAAGCCTTTTCTACCATGGGACAAGAACGGCGCTCCAACCCCTATCTGAATGGTGCGTGGTTCTAAGGACCCGATTCCGACCGGAAGGCGGATGGGAAGGAGAAACTATCTATGCAGATTGTTTTGCGCGGGATGGCCGCCGGCTACGAAGCGGAGCATACCGCTCGGCTGTTTTTCCCCGGCGCTGAAAAAACAGGACAGGTGCCGGAGACGGGGGACTGCGTGCTGGCTGTCAGCCATGAGAAGACAGACTTTGTGCTGTTTCGTAAGGGTGAAGAGATGTGGTGGCTCAGCGAACCTCGTGAGGAACAAGCGGATGCGGAATATGCGCTTTGTCGGCTACTCTACCAACTTTTGTGTGAAAAAACCGGACAAAATCCCCCTTGGGGGATGATGACCGGCGTGCGCCCGGTACGGATCATCCATGATTTGCGGGCGATGGGGGCCACCGAAGCAGAGATTGCAGAGCGGTTCCTTGGGCATTTTGCCTGTACACCGCAAAAATTCGAGTTGGCGCGCGGCATCGCAAACTTGCAACGCCCGGTGTTGGAAAATGCTGATCCTATGGATTGCAGCGTCTATGCAGGCATTCCGTTTTGTCCCACACGCTGCAGTTATTGCAGTTTCGTTTCTCGGACTGTGGGGGATAAGGCGACCCGCGCACTGGTCCAACCGTATGTAGATAAGCTGTGCGAAGAATTGACCGCAATCCGGCAAACAGCAGATCGCTGTGGGCTGCGCATTCGTACGTTTTATATTGGCGGCGGTACCCCCACCAGCCTTTCGGCTGCACAGTTGGAACAGTTGATGGCACATATTGCCGCAACTTTTGACTTAGATGCACTGGATGAATACACGGTGGAGGCGGGACGCCCTGATTGTACCGATCTGGAAAAACTGCGTATCCTAAAACAATACGGCGCTACGAGAATTTCCATCAACCCGCAGACTTTCTCGGATGAAGTGCTTCGCAACATTGGCCGACGTCATTCGGCGCAGGATATTATCGATTGCTTTGCCGCTGCGCGTTCGGTAGGACACGACAACATCAATATGGATCTGATTGCCGGACTTCCCGGGGATACTGTGGAAGATTTTACCCGAAGTTTGGAACAAGCCATCGCGCTGGATCCCGAAAACATCACGGTGCATACCTTGACCTTGAAGCGCGCGTCGGATCTGGTGGTGGAACACCGAGCCGCTGCGTATGATGATGTGGCGGCCATGTTGGAACGATGTGTTGCGCTGCAACAAGCGGGATACCGACCGTATTATCTTTACCGTCAGAAAGGAACCCTGCAAAATCTGGAAAACATCGGGTGGGCCAAGCCGGGCCGGGAATGTCTGTACAATATCTATATTATGGAGGAAGTGCATACCATTCTTTCGGCGGGAGCCGGCGGGTCCACGAAATTGGTGATTCCCGGCAAACGCCACGGCAAGATTGAACGAATCTTCAACTTTAAATATCCCACGGAATACATCGACCGTTTTCAAGAGATACTGGCCCGCAAACAGGGCGTGGAGGATTTCTATGAACGTTGCACAACGCAAACGCTTTGTCAGCCGTGAATTGGTAGCGCTGGCGGCGGCTCAGCCGAAAGCTTTAATGGAACTGTGCGAGCGGCAATATCAGGAGCGAATTGACACCATTGCACAGGAGATTCTTTCCAGCGGACGTCATATCGTTATGCTCACCGGTGCTTCGGCAGCGGGCAAAACAACTTCGGCTCATAAACTGGCCGCTTCCATTCAGGCAAAGGGGCGGCGCGGCGTGGTGCTGAGTTTGGATGACTTTTACGTTGGCGCCGGACGTTATCCCAAGAATAGTGATGGCAGCGATGATTATGAGAGCTTGCAGTCACTGGATCTTCCGGTCTTGCAGCGTTGTCTGGATGCGCTGCACAGAGAGAGCGTTTGTCAGGCGCCGGTCTTTGACTTTATGCTGCAACAGCCCAATGGCGTGCAGACCATCGACTGCCGTGACGGTGTGGTGATCATCGAAGGACTGCATGCGCTAAACCCGGCTTTGACGGAAAAACTGCCCAAAGAAGCAGTGTTCTGCCTGTATGCGGGGCTGCGGGAGGAATACGCGACGCTGGACGGTGAACGTTGTCTGGCTACACGGGACATTCGCTTGGCACGCCGCCTGATTCGGGATTTTTTGTTCCGGGGACATGGCGCCTCCTTCACGCTGGGGCTTTGGGGGCATGTCTGCGATGGGGAAGACCGGTATATCAAACCTTTCAAACCCCGGGCGGATCTGCTGCTGGATACCACCCACACCTACGAAGTCTGTTTGTGGCATAAGGTGTTAGACCGTATGCCGGAAGATCCGGAGCTTACCCCTTCGCAGGAGCGGCAATTTGAAGCACTGCGTAAAAAATTCTTGCCTTTCCCGGCATTGGATACGGATTTGGTGCCGGAGCAGAGTCTGCTGCGGGAATTTATCGGCTCGGAAACGCCGTAAATTCACGGAAAATATACATTTGTGCGTTGCAAACGCCGGGGGAATCCGGTATAATAGGCATAAAGAGCGCGGCGGAGCGAGAGCTGCGCACGTTTAAAGAAAGAGGTGTTTCCTATGTTTGAACTGGATATCGAAATGCTGAAGGAACAAGGCCTGCAGCTGGTGGACACCGCCAAAAAGACCGCGCAGGATCTGGCCGATAAAGGGAAAAACCAGTTGGATCTGATGAACCAGCAGGCACGTTTGTCCAGAGCACAGCGTCAGCTTGGGGCGCTTGTTTATAGCCTGCACAAAGCGGGCGAGGAAAATCAGCCCCTCGTGGATAAATATATCGAAGCCGTTGCCGAGGTAGAGAAGGCGATTGAAGAGATCAAAGCCAATATGTCCCCTGAGGAATATATGGCGGCAGAAGCGGCTGCGGAAGAAGCAGAAGAAGTGGAAGAAACCGCCGAACCGGAGGAAGAAGAGATCGAGGAAGAACCCGTACAGCTGCGTGGGGAAACCAAAATCTGCCCGGTTTGTAAAGCAGAAGTAGACGGTGATGCGTTGTTCTGCAATCACTGCGGCGCCCAGCTGTAAAATGCATATGGCAGCTGCAATGCCAAAAAACGCGGTGCAGCAATGAAAAAACTTTCTTGCGGGCGGTGCTGCGGCTGTGGTACCGCCCGCAAGGCTTGACAAATTCCGGATTGGGAGTAAAATATTGCGTACTGCCCAGCTGTGGTACGCTGCATTTGCTTATGAGTGTGTATCCAGTCAAAGAAACATATACCGCCGACGATTTGGTTGCCATCCTTGCAATCTTGCGGGACCCCGAAAAAGGCTGCCCGTGGGATAAGGTCCAGACCCATGAATCCATTCGGATGAATTTTCTGGAAGAAGCATACGAGGCCGTGGATGCTATCGACTTGAAAGATTCGCATCTTCTGTGCGAAGAACTCGGCGATGTGCTGATGCAGGTTGCCTTTCATACCCAGATCGAGCAGGAGGCCGGCCATTTTACTTGGCAGGAAGTTTGCAATGGCGTTTGCCGCAAACTGATCCAGCGTCACCCGCATATTTTTGGTGGGGAGGAAGGCATAAAAGACTGGGATACGCTCAAAAATAAGGAAAAGGGCCGCTTGACCCTGCAAGATGATCTGGCCAGCGTGCCGCAGGCGCTTCCCGCGCTGATGCGGGCTGCCAAGCTGCAAAAGCGTGCGGAACGTTATGGTGTGCAGATCACGGCGAGTGCAGAAGCACTGGCGCAGGAAGCCCAAACAATGCAAACCGAGGCAGCGCAAGCGGAACAAGCGGTGGGAAGACTTCTTTTTGAAGCCGTTGCTTTGGCACGGCAGGCGGGAGTAGACCCGGAACAGGCGTTACAGCGCTACAATGCCGCCTTTTTGCAGAGCATCGAAACACACGAAAGCTGAGAAGCCGGCGCAGGAATTTTCCCGCAGCCGCTTTTGGCAGATAAATTACTTTGGAGGTACAAACCATGACGAAAGTTGAATTGATCGCTGCTGTTGCGAACGAAGCGAATCTGACCAAGAAGGATGCCGAGCAGGCGGTCAACACTGCTCTGAACGCCATTACCGAGGCGCTCAAGAACGGCGAGAAGGTCACGTTGGTTGGCTTCGGCACTTTTGAGGTTCGTGAGCGTCCGGCTCGCAAAGGCCGCAACCCGCAGACCGGTGCTGAGATCACCATCGAAGCATCCAAGCTGCCTGCTTTCAAGGCCGGCAAGGCTCTGAAGGACGCTGTGCAGTAAGCATTGTACCTTGTTTGCCCCGTCGCCACTGGCGATGGGGCTGTTTTTTCATCGGAGGCATATATGCGTTTAGATAAATATTTGAAAGTTAGTCGTCTGATCAAGCGCCGCACCTTGGCCAACGAGGTAGCCGATGCGGGGCGGGTGCTGGTCAATGATAAACCGGCCAAGGCCAGCTACGCCGTCAAGGTGGGGGATGTGATCGAGATCACCTTCGGCAATCGCCCCGTGAAGGTGCGGGTATTGGCGGTAGAAGAACCCAAAGGCAAGGATGTAGCCCGGGAATTGTTTGAAGTAATCAGTCAATAGTCATATTTTCCCACCCAGCCGCATATCGTAGAAGTGTACACCGAATTGCGGAGGAGGGGACAACCGTTATGCCGGAAACCAAAACCGAGCCGATCCGGACCAAGGCGCCTGCGCTGGAAAACCAACCACGCAGCCACAGCCTCGCCCTCAAAGATCGCCGTCATCTGGCGGTGACAGGGGTGAGCCGAGTCATCAGTTGCGATGAATCGGCAGCTGTGCTGGAAACGCCGCTGGGTAACTTGACCATCGGTGGGCAGGAATTGCAGGTCAGCGAATTGTCAGTGCAAAGCGGGCAGGTACAACTGTCCGGCAAGATCGAGTATCTGCAATACGCAGAAAACCGGCAGTCCAACGGCGGTGTTTTAGCCCGCCTGTTCCGCTGAGATGACCTCGGCACCGGCCGCATGGGCCGTATGGGGGGACGTTCTGTGGAGTGTGGGTCTCGGCTGTCTGCTAGGATTTGGGCGAGATCTTGCAGGACTTTTGCTGGGGGAAGGTCCATTCCGCCGGTTCTGGTTGGACCTGCTGGCGTTTGCGGCTGCGGCTGTCTTGGTCTGCGGCTTTTCGGCCGGTGCCAGTGCCAGCGGTGTGACGCGCTGGTATATGACGGCCGCGATGCTGGCGGGAGCAACGGCATGGTATCTGGCTGTGCGCCCCAGCCTGCATCGCGTGTTGAGGGGATTGGGACGAGGGATGCTTTGTCCGTTTCGAATCCTTCATAAAAGGATAGTTCGCCCCCTGATGCATCGCTGTGCAGGTAGATTGTGCCGCATTTTGCCGAACAACAGAAAGAAAAAAGCCCAGAAAAAGACAAAAATCGGAAAAAAGCAGTTGCAAAAGCCGTCGAAAATATTATATAATTAGCCATACGTAGTGTTGCGCGTTCTACACGCACGATTCCACGCAATTTGTGGAGAAAGGGGGCGTCCCGAATCATGAGCAAGCGTCGCGGATTGCTCCCGCAATGGTTGATTGCAGCGGTCTTTTTAGCTTTGTGCGGCTATCTGTTTGTTAGCTTGATTCATTATCAGGTTTCCATCGGTTCCAAACAGCAGGAACTGTTGAGTGTGCAAAGCCAGCTTAGCAATCAACTGACGGAGAATGCAGAACTTTCCAACACACTGGAACAGGGCGAGGATGCGATCATTGAACGGTATGCCCGCGAACAGGGGTATGCCAAACCCAATGAGCGTGTTTTTGTGGATATCAGCGGCAAATAACAGCCAGAACCAATGGTTCAGCAGGGGAGCTTTGCGGCAACCCTTCTGCATAAATCAATCAAAAGAAAAAGGGGTATTCTAGTTTGGCATTACAAGTTGGGGATATCGTCGAGGGCAAGGTAACCGGAATCAAGCCGTTCGGCGCGTTCGTCTCTCTGCCGGAGGGCAAGACCGGTCTTGTCCACATTTCGGAGGTTTCCTACGAGTTCGTGCAGGATCTCTCCGCCGTGCTCGAGGACGGGCAAACGGTTTCCGTGAAAGTGCTCTCCATTGCACCGGACGGGAAGATTGCGCTGTCCATCAAGCGCACGCAGCCCGCACCGGAGCGTGGTGCCCGTCCGCAGGGCGGCGGTGCGCGTCCGGCCCACAAGCCGAAGCGCGAGGAGAAGCCCCGTGTTTGGCAGCCCAAACCCGCTGCACCGCAGGGCGAGATGAGCTTTGAGGATATGATGGCCCGCTACAAATCCCGCAGCGAAGAAAAAATCGCAGACCTCAAGCGTGTGACGGAAAACCACCGTGGTGGGTATTCTCGCCGCCGCGGCTAAGTCTGCGTACCACAGTACAAGTACATGGCTCTACCCTGACGACTGCTTTGCCGCCGGGGTTAGAGCTTTTTTGCAAAAATCAGAAAGGAATTGTATGTCCACACTGTATACCTTGGTTGCCCCGTGCTTTTTTGGCACAGAATCTATCCTGCATTTTGAGATCAAACGGTTGGGCGCTCAGAATATTCAAGTTACCGATGGCCGTATTGCTTTTCAAGGCGATGCCGACATGATTGCTGCGGCCAACCTACAGTTGCGCACGGCGGAGCGTGTTTTGGTGCAGTTAGCCAGCTACCGGGCAACGACTTTTGACGAACTGTTTGATGGTTGTTATCACATTCCGTGGGAGGAGCTGCTGCCTGCCGATGCGGCCTTCCCGGTCAAAGGTTCCAGTTTGTCCAGCCAGCTTTCCAGTGTTCCGGCTTGCCAGAGCATTATCAAGAAAGCCGTTGTCAAGCGGCTCATGTCGGGACACCGAACCGGTACCCTGCCGGAGACCGGTGAGGTCTATAAGGTGCGCTTTGCGCTGCGCAAAAACCAAGTGGAGATCTATTTGGATACTTCGGGCGATGGATTGCATAAGCGCGGCTACCGCAAAAATGCGACACTGGCGCCCATCAAGGAAACCTTGGCGGCAGCCATTGCTGATCTGGGGCGAGTACGGCGCGATAGTCTGGTGCAGGATCCCTTCTGCGGATCGGGTACCTTGGTGATCGAAGCGGCCCAAAAGGCACTGAACTTGGCTCCGGGCCTTCGCCGGCGCTTCGCGGCCGAGCATTTTGCCTTTGTTCCGCCGGAAGTTTGGACGCGCCAACGGCAGAAGGCGTTGGAAGAGGTGCGCCGGGATGCTGCGTTTGAAGGGGTCGGTTACGACATTGACCCCGCAGCGGTGGCATTGGCCACCGCTAACGCCAAACTGGCCGGCGTGGGGGATTGCTGCCGTTTTGAGGTGGCGGATGTGAAAGACTTCCGGGCGGCGGAAGGGGCTACGGTGTTGACCAATCCCCCCTATGGCGAGCGGTTGGGAGATACCGCTGAGGCAGCTTCGTTGGCCCGCACGCTGGGACAAGTCTGGCAGCGCAATCCGGCACAGGGATTGTATGCTATCACGGCCGACGAAGAGTTTGAGCAGCATTTCGGTAAGAAGGCTGCCCGTCGCCGCAAGATTTATAACGGAATGATCCCTTGCCAGTTGTATATGTACTATGAACAGCCCAAGAGGTAATAGGATGGAAGACTTAAAACTGGCCATTTTGATTGACGCCGACAATATCTCGCCAAAATATGTCAAAGTAATTCTGGACGAGGCCGCGTCGTTTGGTGTGGCGGCTTGTAAGCGCATTTACGGGGATTGGTCGGATACACGCTTGAAAAGCTGGAAAGATGCTTTGCTGAACAATTCCATCATTCCCATCCAGCAGTACAGCTATACCACGGGGAAGAATGCCACTGACTCGGCAATGATCATTGACGCAATGGATCTTTTGTACGGTGGCAACTTGGACGGATTCTGTATCGTTTCCTCTGACAGTGACTTTACCCGTCTGGCGGCCCGTCTGCGGGAAGCCGGTAAGTTGGTAATTGGTATGGGGGAGAGCAAAGCGTTGGGACCGTTTGTAAAGGCCTGCGACCAGTTCAAATATTTGGATCTGATTTTGGACCACGGGGAACCGGATGTCACTAGCCCCGAGGCCCCGGCTGCCGAGGCACATGCACTGGCCAATGCGGGGGACGATACGGCAATCAACCGGGAATCCATCGAGCGGATTATCCATGGCCTGATCGGGGAGATGGATGACGGGACCGGGTGGGTTCGTACTTCCCGGGTGGGGGACCAGTTGATTAAGCGGTATCCCGACTTTGACGTGCGCAACTTTGGTTCTAAGAGCTTGAATAAATTCTTGGCTTCGTTGCCGGAGATGGAAGTGGAGGAACGCATCCTTTCTAACGGCAATCCGATTCAATTTGTGCGGATCCGCCCCACCCCGAAAAAGACAGCGATGCGGCGTCCTAGCGCAAAAAAGGCGCCGCGGCGTACAAACAATAAGAAAAAATAAACAATGCGCAGCATCTCAAAAGGATGCTGCGCATTGTTCTATGTCAGATGACAAGGCCGCCGTTTTGCCCAATGACCTGTCCGGTGATGTATCCGGAAGCAGGGTCTGCTAAAAATACCAGAGTGTGGGCAATTTCCTGCGGCGTTCCCAAACGCCCCACGGGGGTATCCTCCGCCAATGCAGCACGGTCTTCGTCAGTAAAACCGGCCATCATATCGGTATCGATGACACCCGGGGCCACGATGTTCACCGTAATGCCGCTGGGGCCTTCCTCCTTGGCCAAGGCTTTACCAAGGCCGATCAGCCCCGCTTTGGCGGCACTATACGCTACTTCGCAGCTGCCGCCGGTTTGCCCCCACATGCTGCTTACCAGAAGAATGCGACCGTATTTTTGGTGGATCATCCCGGGCAATACAGCGCGGCAGGCGTAAAAGGCACCGTCCAGATCTACCGCCATCAGACGCCGCCAGTCTTCATCGGTGGTGTCGGTAAACAGCTTTTGCTGTGCAATGCCTGCATTGCATACCAGCACCTGCAACGGACCGAGGGCTTGTGTGGCCTGTTGCACAGCCTCTGCTACTTGCTGGGAATCTCCCGCGTCGGCACGAAGGGCTAAAAAGGACTGGGCCGGTGCCGCGGCGCGAGCCTGCGCCAACACGGTTTCAGCGGCATCGGGATGGGTGTTCCAAGTAAATGCAACGTCATATCCTGCCTGTGCAAAAGCCAGCACAGCGGCGGCGCCGATTCCACGGCTGCCGCCGGTAATCAATACAGTTTGTTTCATAGCGGTTTCTTCTTTCGTTTTTCTCGCAGTCTTACAAAAAACTGCTGCAGCAAGGCCTGTGCCTCCTCCTGCAAAAGCCCTTGTTCGATCACCGGGTGATGGTTGAAGGGCAGGGCAAACAAATCCGTTAAACTGCCGCAGCATCCCGCCTTGGGATCTCGGGCACCATACACCACCCGCCGCAGACGGCTATTGATGATAGCGCCGCTGCACATAGGGCAGGGTTCCAACGTTACAAACAGCTCGCACTGCCAAAGTCGCCAACCGCCTAAGGCTTTGCAGGCGGCATCAATCGCCAATAACTCCGCGTGATAGATGGCGTTTTTGCCGCTTTCCCGCAAATTGTGGGCCTTAGCAATGATCTGTCCGTCCTTGGCGATGACAGCCCCCACGGGTACTTCGCCCAAGTCGGCGGCGATTTGAGCCTCCGCTAAGGCGACTCGCATCAGTTCTTCGTCGGTCATTTTCCATTCCTCACGGCATTATACAATAAAAAAGGTATACAGCAGCAAAAATGCGATGGTCAGCGTGTAGGCGGGGCTGGTAAATACATCTAGCACATCCACACCGGGATGCAACCCCACCGAGAAGCGAAATCCTTGCTTCCGCGCATGGTAGAGCAACCATAGACTGAACAGCGGGAAGAACACCACAATAAACAATTCCAGAGCGAAAGCGAGATTTTCCGGCGCATACAGGCGCAGATACAGGCTTAAAAATGCCAGACAGTTGTTGGTGAAATGAAGCAACATTCCGGGAAGGATACTGCCCGACCGTTCGGCCAGCCAGCCGAGAAACACCGCGCAAACCAAAGCGGTCAAGCCCTGGATGGGGTTTAGATGCAGCAACGCAAACAGAAGAGCTGGCCCAAAAATGGCGACGGAACTCCCACAGGGGCGCAGCAGTCCTTGCAATGCGCCACGGAAAAACAGTTCTTCTCCAATGGCCGGCAAGACGCAAAGAACCAAAAACTGTAAAAACAGTTCAAAACCGCCGCTGGGTAGACGAGTGGTGGAACTTTCAATCCCCAATAGATGGGAGAGTAGGGCACCGGCCAGATTGCTGATGTTGGCCAGCCCCAAAAAGACTGGCAGACAAAAGGCGGGGCTCCAGGGCGCAGGTAGCGTGATACGCAAATCTCGCCCTTGCAGTCGGGTAAAACGAAGCATCCACCACAACGGGATGGCAATGGCGCCGATTCCGATGAGTAACTGAAAAAGACCAATGCTGACATCGGTGAAGCCCACCGGCTTCGCCATGCTGGCGCCCGGTTGAATCCACCCCATAATGGTGCTGACGATTGTATATAAAATGGAACGCACCAACAAATAAAATAAAGCAGCGATCGCACACCAACTGGCGGCGCCGCGTACACCACGTGACTTTGCCATTCTCTCATTCCTTACAAACTGTCATTGTGTATTATCATAACACACCGCCGAACACAGCGCAATAAAAAAAGACCCAACCGGTGTGCGGGCCGGTAAGGTCGTGGAGGGAGAGAGGAGTCAACGCATATCTGCAATGTGCGTTGCAGGCATTGACTTTCTTCTACTATGATAGTACAGTATAGACGTGAAGTAAAGTACAATTTTTTCATACGGAAGATGAAAATGTTTCACGAATGGAGGCTTTCTGAATGACGTTGACGGACTGCCAGATTTTGATGATCGTAGCGCAGCTTGGGACCTTTGCGGCGGCAGCGGAACAACTGCATCTTACCCCCTCCGCCATCAGCCATGCGGTTTCCGGTATGGAGGCGGAGTGCGGTTTTCCCTTGTTTACCCGAACCAAAAGTGGGGTTACGATGACTGCCGCGGGGGAAAGTCTGTTCCCTTCCATCCGGCAGATGCTCAACAGCAGCGAACTGTTGGACCAATCCATCGCACAAATCAATGGCATGCACAAGGGTGTACTGCGTCTGGGGGTATTCAATTCGGCTTGCGTCACATGGATGCCGCAACTGG
This sequence comes from uncultured Gemmiger sp., assembly GCA_963557315.1. GTDB lineage: Bacteria > Bacillota > Clostridia > Oscillospirales > Ruminococcaceae > Gemmiger. The sequence continues at coordinate 44,277 of CAUWAX010000001.1, forward strand.
TGCCGCCATTTCAGAAAGAGTTTCCCGGAATCGATGTGCAGATCTATCAGGGGTCTTATGAAGATATCGCCATCTGGCTGAAAAACGGTGTGGTGGAGTTGGGGTTCCTCTCCAATTCCAGCGCCAAGGATCTGGATTTTGAGGCGCTGTATGAAGACCCGCTGATCTGCATTGCTCCGGCCTCCTACAAACCGAAACGCCCGGGCTGTGTCTGGGCAGAAGAATTGCAGGGTCAGCCTTTTGTGAGCCAGCAGGCGGACGTGGACGCAGATATTCAGAGCTATTTTAAAAAGAATGATCTCCATGTAAACAGCCACTGCTATATTGTGGATGACCAATCGATGATTGCAATGGTCTCCTGCGGACAAGGACTGGCCATTATGCCGGAATTGATGTTTAAGATGGGCACGGACCATCGCGGCTGTCAGGTTCTGCGTTTGGAACCGGCGGCAGGGCGCAGCATCGGAGTGGCCTGCTTGTCCCGACGTGGTTTGTCCCCGGCGGCCAGCCGTTTTATCGAACACGCCCGGGCTTATGCCCAGACACTCAAATAATAAGACGGGGCTTTTCAAATTCAGAGAAAAAGAGTATAATAAGTTGTTAATGAGTAAAAGGGGGAAGTGCCATGCCAGGCGATTTACACACCCACAGCACCTATTCCGACGGGTCCACCCCCGCAGAAAAACTGCCGTTTTTGGCCCGATGTGCCGGGATGACCCATCTGGCCATCTCGGACCACGATTCCATGCGTGGCGTGCGGTACGCGTATGCCCATCCTACACAAGAAGGCGTACACCTTATCCCGGCGGTGGAGATGACGGCCTACGATTATGAGCGGGCGCATCGTGTGCACCTTTTGTGCTATTGGCCGGATGACTGTGCGCCATTGGTGGAATTTTGCGACTTGATGGCGGAACGCCGCCGGACAGCCGTCTTGCAAAGCTGCCGGGAATTGGAGGAAATCTGTCCGCAGTTCCGCACCGAGGAAGCGTTGGAGTTGGCGAAGGACAGCGGCACGCTTTTCAAGGCCCATGTGATGCGGATACTATGGCAATACGGTTTGGCAGACGGTATGTACAACGAGGTGTACCGTTCTCTGTTTGGCCTCAAGCCGGTGCGGGGGCGGATCCTGCACACACCCCGGTATGAGCCGGTGGATGATGTGCTGGCGCTGGTCAAAGCGTGCCGTGGCGTGGTCGTGTTGGCGCATCCCAGCGTGTACCACAGTATGGAACTGGCGCGGGAACTCATCGCGGCGGGGCGGCTGGATGGCGTGGAGATTGATCATCCCCGCAATACGCCGGAAGACAAAGCGGAACTGTTGCGTCTTGCGAAGGAAAACGATCTGCTGATTACCGGTGGAACGGATTACCACGGTTTGAACACGGTAACGCCGCGTCCGGTAGGGGCGTTTGCCACCAAGGACGATCAGATTGTGCGGTTGGCCAATTTGGCAAAGGCGCGCAAAATCTCCAATAAGAAAGCACAATAAAAGGAGCATGTCATTATCATGAAATACGTTTACAATAATAAAGGCACTTGTTCTGTGCGCACCGAAGTGGAACTCAACGCGGATCACACCATTGCGGAAGTCCGCGTGTTGGGGGGCTGCAACGGCAACCTGAAAGGTATTTCCAGCCTGCTTGTCGGCATGAAAGCGGAGGATGCCATTGCCCGGATGGAGGGCACTACCTGCGGCAATAAGCCTACCAGTTGCCCGGACCAGATCGCGCAGGCCCTTAAAGGCGCGCTGGCAGAACTGTGATCAAAAAGGAGCCATCCATGGACTGCTTCCATTATCCACTGGATACCGAGACACTGCTGCGTAAAAAGCGGCGCCTGCGCCGGGAACTGTTGGCGCAAAATCCCCATCCGCTGCATAAAAAAATTGCCATTCTGGGCGGTTCCACCACCAATGAGGTGGCCGACCAGTTGGGACTATTTTTGCTGCAATACGGTATTGAAGCGGAGTTTTATCAAAGCGAGTACGCTCAATATTGGCAGGACGCCATGTTCGGCACGCCGGAATTGGATGCCTTTGCTCCGGATGTGATTTACATTCACACCACGTGGCGGAATCTGACGGAGCTGCCCACCACAGCAGATACGGCAGAGCAAATTGACGCGATGTTGGAAGCGCAATATACGCATTTTGAAACAATGTGGCAGGCGCTGGAACAAAAATTTGCCTGCCCGGTAATCCAGAATAACTTTGACCGCCCCAACTATCGCTTGATGGGCAACCGGGATATCTGGGATGTCCACGGTCGGTCCAACTTCATCAGCCGCCTAAACCAGAAGTTTTATGCCTATGCGGCAACCCACGAGCATTTCTATATCAATGACATCGACTACCTTTCGGCAGACTATGGTTTGACTGCATGGGGTGATGCCTTCTATTGGCATATGTACAAATACGCCATGTGTTTGGATGCTATTCCGTCGTTGGCGAACAGTGTAGCCAATATCATCAAGTCGCTGTATGGCCGCAACAAAAAGGCGCTGGTTTTGGATTTGGATAACACGTTGTGGGGCGGTATCGTCGGGGACGACGGCGTAGATGGATTGGCCATTGGACCGGAGGTGCCGGAAGGACAGGTCTATGCCGAGTTCCAAAGCTACTGCAAGGCGCTGAAAAGTATCGGCGTGATTCTGGCGGTGGATTCCAAAAATGAGGAAGCCAATGCACTGGCGGGTTTGAACCACCCCGACGGTGTGCTGCGCCCAGAGGATTTTGTAGCCATTAAGGCCAACTGGGAACCGAAAGACCAAAACCTAAAAGCCATTGCTGCCGAACTCAGTTTGGGGGCGGATAGCTTTGTTTTTGCCGACGATAACCCGGCAGAACGCGCGATTGTTGCCGCGCAGGTGCCCGGTGTGGCCACGCCGACCTTGGACGGTGCAGAAAACTATATCAAGACTTTGGATCACGGCGGCTATTTTGAGGTCACGACCTTGTCGCAAGAGGATCTAAAAAAGACAGAGTTGTACCATCAAAATGCGCAGCGTGCGGCGGCGCAGGCGGCATTCAGCGACTACGGTGCCTATCTGGACAGCTTGGAGATGACGGCGGCAATCCATGGGTTTGATTCGCTGTACATCCAACGGATCGCACAGCTTACCAACAAGTCCAATCAATTCAATTTAACTACGCTGCGCTGTTCCGAGGATGATATTCGTGGGATGGCGCAGGATGAACGGCGTCTTTGCCTGTGCGGCAAGCTGACCGACAAGTTTGGAGATAACGGCATTGTTACGGTTGTCTGCGGCGAGCAGAACGAAGACGAATTGCATCTTCGTCTGTGGCTGATGAGCTGCCGTGTGTTGAAACGCGGTATGGAAGACGCCATGATGGACACCGTTATGGAAGAAGCGGCAGCCCGTGGCATAAAAACGGTGTACGGATATTATTATCCCACTGCGAAAAATGGCATGGTGCGGGAGTTTTATGGCTCTTTTGGCTTTGCAAAAATTGACGAGGACGAGCAGGGAAATACCACGTGGAAACTGGATGTTGCTGCCTATACACCGCGTCACCCGCACATGAAGATCGAACGCTGACCGAAAGGAGAGGCTATGAAAAGAACCGCCCTGCGAAAATGTGGGGCCGTGGCTTTGTTTTTGCTGCTGACAGCAGCTTTGTTTGCTGCGGTGGACTTTTTGCTGGTGGATGATGTACACTCCTATTCCCGCGTTATGCTGCAAGAAATGTATGCGCAAGCGGGGCAGATCGACACGCTGTTTCTCGGGTCGTCCCACTGTTACCGCAGTGTGGAACCGTCGGTGGTAGATGAAGCGCTGGGAACCCATAGCTTCAATGCAGGGTCCTCGCAGCAACTGCCGGACGGGTCTTATACCATGCTGCAAGAAGCTGCGGCACAAAATCCGCTCAAGACAGTGTATCTGGAGATGTTCTACACCGGCTACAATCAAAGCGCCTCCAGCGATGTGCCGATGGCCTGTTATCTCTTGACCGATTTTATGCGTTGGGATTCTCCCTATCGGTATGAATACTTGTGGGAGATGGGAGGACTGGCCGGCTTTGCGGACCTCATCCTTCCCGCACGGCACGGTGTGGCACAGCCGGAAACCTTGCCCTCTTTGTGGCGTGCTAAATTGACCGATGGATATGAGCTGGGAAATTATCAGTATGTGACCTATCCCGAAGACGGGGAAGCGTACCGCGGCAACGGGTTTGTGTATACGGAAGGTACCGCACAGGACGGGTTCGCTACACTCTTGAATGTGGATCCGGAACAACCGCTTTCGGACTTTGGATGGGAATATCTGACCCGCATTGCGGATTTTTGTCAGGAAAATGAGATTCGGCTGGTCTTGTTCACTGCGCCGCTGCCCAGTGCTTACCTATATTACACGGAAAACTATCAATCCTATGTGGACGCGGTGCAGGCGTTTGCTGCCCAGTACAACACGGTGTATTGGGATTTCTCTCTTTATCGGGACCGCAAGGCGATGGATCTTGGCGGCGGTGATTTTTCTGATGCGCACCACCTCAATGGGGTTGGCGCAGAAAAATTTACAGCCTTACTCAGTGAAGTGATTGCTCGTGATGCGGCAGGGGAGGATACAACCCAACTGTTCTGCGATACCGTAGAGGAAAAACTGACGGATTGGGCAGACAATACCATTTTTATGGCAGATGCGCAAAGATTTTTCTATTAAAAGGAGGTCCTGCCATGCTGGCGGTTACTTCGCCGGGGTTTGTTGTATTTGCGGCTTTGTTGGTGGGGCTTTGGTATCGCTGTAAGCCGGCCCGCCGCTGGCAGTTGATGCTGGCGGCCAACGTGGTGTTTTATCTTTCTTTGGACTGGCAGGGCTTGGTGGTTCTGCTGGTTAGTTCTCTGCTCGTATGGGCGTGTGCAAAGCAGGCTCCCCACAAAACAGCGGCTTTTGTAGTGGGGCTACTGTCGGCGCTGGCACCGCTTTTGCTGCTCAAATACTATGTGGCGGCTGCCGGCGGGCTGCAACAGATGGTGGGGCTGCGGCTATGGCAGCCGGCTATATTGCAGCCCTTGGGTCTTGGCTATTTCAGTTTGGAATTGGTCAGCTATCTAGTGGATGTGCGCCGGAAAACTATTTTGCCCCAATGCAGTTGGGCGCGGGTGGTATGCTATGCATCGTGCTTTCTGTCCATCACGCAGGGACCCTTTAACCGCTATGGTGAATGGATGCCGCAACTGGATGCGCCTACCCAGTGGGATTCGCAGCGCGTTTGGCGAGGCGCCATGCGGTGCTGGTGGGGGTATTTCAAAAAAGTGGCGGTGGCGGACCGTGCGGCGGTAGTTGTGGCTGCGGCGTTTGCCGACCCGACGTCTTTTGACCGCACGCAACTTTTGATGGCCACCATTTTGTATTCCTTTCAGCTCTATGCCGACTTTTCCGGCTACACCGATATTGTGCTGGGAGTAGGGCAGGCACTGGGGCTCTCGCTGCCGGAAAACTTCCGTCAGCCGTTCCTTTCCGCGACGGTTAAAGAGCTTTGGTCCCGTTGGCATATGAGTTTGTCCCGGTGGTTGAAGGACTATGTTTATATCCCTTTGGGCGGCAGCCGATGCGGTCAAGCTAGGCGGGACGGCAATCTGATTTTGACGTTTTTGGTCAGCGGCCTTTGGCATGGGGCGGGTTTGACCTATCTTTTGTGGGGCTTTCTGCACGGCGTGCTGCAAGCGTTGGAAAACCATCTGCCATGGCGTCATGCTATTACCAAAGGGCGAGCTAGATTGGTCGGCGTTGCCGGAACGTTTTCCATTTTTGTCATTACATTTACCATTTTCCGCGCTTCCAGTATATCCAATGCCCTGCAATATTTTTCGGGGATTCTTCATAATGGCGGGCATGCGGCACTCAGCAACTACTGGGAGTTGGGGCTTTCTACCCGACAGGACCAGATACTGCTCTTTGTGGGGGTTGCGATCCTCATTGCTTCGGACCTTCTGCGGGAGCGTGGTGTGCGTTTGTTGGATCATTTGGCGGCGGCCCCAAAACCGCTTCGGTGGATTGTCTATGAAGGGATGGTCTTTTCCTTTCTATTTATGGGACAGTTCTTGGGCGGCGGAGGTTTTCTTTACGCCCGTTATTAATTGTGTGCGATTAGAACAAAAAACAAAAAAGCGCGGTCACCGAGAGGACGGTGACCGCGCTTTTGTCAACAAACAAGGGACGTTATCGATCTGGCTCGCAATCCAAAATGGAAGGGATATTCTCCCAGCGTTCCGGTGTGGTCTCGTATTGCGTGTGCAGCCAAGCAACGGCGGCATCCAACCCCTGTTGGTTGCCTTCAAATTCCTGCGTTTGAATTTTTTCTTCTGCAGTATGCTCAATACTCCACGGGCCGGGCCATGTGGAAGCGGTAAGATATTCAATCTTCTTTTTGCCACTTTCATCGTTAGGGTCCGCTTTTTTGCCGGGCGTAATCACATAACGCATCCCGCCTTCGGCTCCGGAATAGGGGTTGCCGTTGTGAAACCAGTGATAAATCGGAAAAGCATCCAGCATACTTATTGCTCCTTCTGCGAGAAATCGGTGGTGCGGGAAGTTGCCGCTTCTAGGTCGGAAATTCGTTTCTCCAACGCTTCGATCCTTTCAAAAGCGCGCAAAAACGCAAAGGCTAGCAATGCCAAGAAGAAGGCGCATGCGGCCCCCGCGCCGTACAAGTTTGCGCGAAAATCAAACAATAGTGCTCCGCCAAAAAAGAGAAATGTTTCGGTAAAGAAAAGAATTGCAGCAAAAATCCGGAGAAAGGACTTCATACAGACCTCCTTTGTAAGGGGGCAAACCTTCATTTATCAATGATTGTATTATATAACATCTGCTTTGCTTCGACAAGAGAAAACGGAAAAACGGGATTGACAAAGAAGAACCTTTGCGGTAAAATAAACTAGTCATGCGGGATTAGCTCATCCGGTAGAGTGACTGCTTCCCAAGCAGTAGGTGGCGAGTTCGAGACTCGTATCCCGCTCCAAAAACGCCTTGAATTTAACGATGATTCGTTGATTCGAGGCGCTTTCTTCTTTTTGCTATGCAACATTTTCACCACCTAAAAAGCCGTGCTAAGCCTCGTAAACCTGTACGTAAGCCTGTATGAAAAAACAGGTGGCGAAACTTTTTGATGGGTCAAAATTTCCATATATAAGAAAAATCCCCCCAGCTTGTAAGATCTACTTACAAGTTGGGGGATTGTTATTATTCTTTAGGAGTGACGTCGGTATCGTCCGACAGATCAATCTGATTCTCAGCCATTTTCTTTCCGGCGGCCAGCATCTTGGTAATCCAAGTGGGCACCGGCGCGCCCATCTCGGTGGCATTCTCGGCGATGGATCCCAGCTCAGTGAAAATGTACCAGACCAGAATAACCGGCAGCACCAGCACGGAGTACTGAACGCCCAGACCGGGGATATGCTCCACGGCCACACCCAGAATAAAATCGGTCATGCCGGCCACGGCAACCACCAGAATCATGCCGACCTTGTGCCAGATTCCTGCCCGGGCTGTGGCGCTGGACCACTGGCCATGCGCTGCAGCGGCCGCGGATCCGCTCGCCCAGTCGATGACCATGCAGATAAGCCAGACAAAGATGACTTTGCCCAGCCATCCCATCTCAGATCCAAGAAAAACGGTAATGGCCACAAAGGCCGCTTTGATAGTCAGAAAAATGTTGTTGCTGTCCATGTATGTACTCCTTACACATATTTGCTGTGGTAAAGCTCCTGCGCGCACAGCCCAAGCTGGTCGCAGCGGCGCATGATGTACCATGCGTCACCGCTGGACACCGGTCCGATGGTGAGCGTCTGGGTGAGCTTGTCCGCGTCGCCCCAATCGCTGTGGTACAGTTCCTGTTTGGTCAGCCCGAGGCTTTCACAGAGTGCCTGCAGATTGAGGGCATCGCCCATAGTGACAGGCCCGATGGTCAGCAGCTGCTTGCAAGTGCTCATGTCCGGTGCCGGGTCGGGGTCCGGTGCCGTGAACCCGTTTAGGCCCGCCGCCTGCACGATGGCAGGATAGTCCTTGTAGACTCGGTTGCAGTCCAGACTGTTGCCGTATCCCGGGATACCCAGCGGGTTCTGGCTACTGTACTGCCAGATGCCGTAGGGCAGCGGACAGGTGCAGGCGCTGCCGTACTGGGCGGCCCAGACATCGTAATAGGCCAGTTCTCTCCAGTTGAGTTTTGTCTGGATGAAATTGGTACTGGCGTAGAGGATGCCGTAATAGCCGGCGGCCTCCACCTCGCTCAGGAAGGCTTTGACCATCTCCGTACGGGTAGCATTGTCCAGTGCCAAGATGCCCGGCTCATACTCGATGTCATATGCTACGGGCATGCCGGGCTTCAGTCCCTGAATCACTTGCAGGCAGCAGCGTGCCTCCTGACGGGCCTGCGTGGGGCTGGTAGCATAGCTGTACCAGTAGGCGCCCCACTGCACACCGTGGAGTTCGCAGCCCGCTACGTTGCGCTTGAACTGGGGGTCCGTCTGCCGGACACTGTTGCCGTAGCCCGCCCGCAGCATAGCGTGGCCGACCCCGGCGTTTTTGACGGCAGCCCAGTCGACAGTTCCCTGCCATTTGCTCACATCAATCGCATCAAACATTTTCAAACCTCCAGTTCAACTTCTTCCCATGCGCTGGGCAGTCCAGCGGCATCCCATACACAGTCATCCTGTTTACAGCGGTATATCTTGCCATCTTCGGCAAGGTAGCATTCGCCTGTCATGTACATGCCACTCTGCCCTTCGGGAGCAACCCACGGTTTTGCCTTTGTGGGGTCTTTGGTATGGCATAGGCCCCACAGCGCCCGCAGCGTGCTGGGGCGACCCTCGTAGTCTGCGGCACGGTGTGGCAGAATCAGTGTCCATACCTGCCCACCGTCGGCCACCGGCGCGCCCACAGGCCAACCGGTATAATCCTGCTGCTTGTCCCATGCGGGCACCGCCCGCTCCATGGCGATGATGGCCGTGCCGTCCATCTCCGCCGCGCTCTCGCGCAGCTCGGTAGCCTCACGCTGGCCCAGACTGCGCAGCACATCCAGCACCAATGTCTTAGCATCCATGCTCATGCCATGCCCACCCCCTCGTTGTAAGCTGCCGCCAGCTCGTTCCATGTAGCAACATCCGCATCCGGCACATCCGGATCCGTGCTCGGCTCATCCTCCTTCGGGCGCCAAAAAAGGCAATCCTCGTATACAGACTCCTCATGGCGCAGCCCGTCCGGAGGATAGCGAGCCACGGAGCCTTCCAGTACAACTTTTTGCGTCCCGATATATCTTTTGCCGGGATAGGTGTAGCCAGCCTCCAGATCGGGATTCTCAATTTCTTCACCGGTAAGGGCGTTATAAGTTTTCATATGTACCTCACATTATTGAGACATTAAGGTTTTCAAATATCCCAGTGTACATTCACTAACGTCTACATTTTCTGTGTAGTAGATGCGGTCAAGCCAAGATGTAAAATGCCAGCTGTCGCTTGTAACATCAGAAGACGGAATTGAAAGCAGTGTCATACTTTTTTCAAGGTATTTACATTTGTGATCCTCACTTCCTTTTTCCGGAACATAGGAAAGTCGCCATTGCTGACTACTACCGTAATGCAGACTCAGGAACCCCACAGTAATTGAATCGCCCGTGGTAGTTTTACTTTCGACTACCGCCCCATTTTCTACCAAATCCAGCCGAACTTCGATATGGCTATTATCGACGTCCAGCGTTTTTAATCGGATGAAGCGCTTGATCTCTTTCTTTGTATTTCCTCTTGCGCTACGCGGTGCCTCTCCCATTACACAACACCACCTTTCGCGGTGTTGTGCAAAGTGTACAAGGCTACGCTACAACCTCGGGGGGGGGGTAAATAATCGACTAATCGTCATTTTTTACAAACCTCCACTTGCTATTCGATGTTTCCAAACGTGATTCTAAATGTTCCACCTGTACATGATGTATAGGGGGTTCCGGTTAGTTTAAGAGTACCCGACTGATTATCGTACGATGTAATCTCCGTCGGACCATAGAGCCCATGCTCGGCGTGTGTGCGCATTGTAAGCGACAAAATCGAGAAATTCTTGGCCGTCAATTTCTCATACCCGTCCACGTCATTAAACGAGAACTGATAGGTGCCAGACGGTGTGCGCTCTATGTCGACAACTTTTGTGCTTGCGCCTCTTGCCGATTTCGGTGCATATCCCATCACATCACCCCCGGTCTGATGGCCCACCGCACGGGGATATCGGCCGTGGGTTTTTCTACCACCAGCGTGGTGACCGTGTCGGCGCCACTGGTGGTGTATCCGCCATCTATGATCGACAGTGCCTCATCCAGTACCTCATCGGTAGAGACAACACCGGTGGGCAGGTAGGAGGCAGTTGTTACAAAGACACTGTCTGCAGTGACGGCCGGCGCATCGTTATCGTCTGGTACCAGCTGTACGGTCTGCGTCCAGTTGTAGCCCCGGCCCTTGGCGTCCTCGTCTGCCTCAGTCCAACCGTCCAGCAGGTAGGTGGCGGTATACAGGGGAGCACAGGCGGCGATGGCGGCAAAAATGTCCTTGTTTTTTCCCTGCGGGTCATAGGTCGCCCGCAGCATGGCTGCTGTCCCAGCGTTGATCTGCGAGAGCTCTTGCTCCAGCTTAGTAAAAAATGCATCGGCTGCTGCCTGCATCACGCTGGTGTCGATGGCGTCGATGGTGTCCCGCATCAGGCCGCAGTAGGTTGGATCCAGCCGCAGATCCACGATGTGGTCGGCCTCGATCTTGGTGGCACCTACCGGGCGGGTGATACGATACAAGAACGTTTCGTCATAGTCGGCATTCCGGCGCATCTCCGGCAGAGCAGGAGATTGCGCCGCCAAACCAGTACGTACATAGAGTCCGGCCTGATTGTTGTTTTTGTCGTAGCCCAGCACGATGGCATCCCAGCGGGGATAGACGCCGTCCGCATCCTCAAACTGCAGGACCGTGTCGTTTTTGGTGTATGGGAAAGCCGCCCAGAATTCATCCGGGTGGATGCACCCTAGACCCTTGGAAAGGGTCACCGTGTTATCGCCGTTGGTAGTCGCAGAAAAACTATCCGCCGTGAGCAGCCCGCGGCTGCGCGCAGCATAGGCGGCCCCGAGATCCACACTGGTATACAGTTTGGCATCCAGCGGCCAGCATTGAAGTTCGGTCAAATGGTATCGCCTCCCAGCGTGATGTTATCAAATACAGGTTGCACAGAGCGCCCGGTCTGTTCGTAGATCAGCTTAACGCTGCTGACTCTTGCGCTGGCAGTAAGCCCCAGCTCCGGCACCCGCAGAGGGACGATGTCCCCTAGCTCGTATTCCTTACCATAGCACAGCAGTTTGTCTGTAGCGGTGGCCTTCAGGGTCAGGCCTCCCAGATGGTCCAAAAGAGCTGCTGTGGCATAGTTGGTCAGTGCGGTTTTGTACTCGGTCTCGGAGTAGGTTGCCTCCTCGGTGGAACCGTCCGCTTTTTGGATGGTGTACCGGTGCGTGACGCTGGAGCCATCCACCCACAGCTCGTGCCGGTCGGTGCCGGCGGAAGTCGTGTCGCCGACTTCCAGAAACAGTTGCTTCCAGTTGTCCTGCTCGGTGGGTTTTTCGCCGCCGCAAAGAATTACATTGGCGTAGTCGCTTCCATCGTCATCCAGAGCGGGGGAGGATAGGTTTCGCATGCGGGTACCAAAGAATCCGTGGTAGTTCTCGCTGCCTTGCCGGCTGCGGTCGGTTCCCTGATACAGTTCCAGCGTTTCGGCGGCGGTGAGCTTGTCAAACCGAACCCGCACGCCGAAACCGCCTGCCTTGGCCAACTGTACGATGGCGCTGCAGCAGTCTGTCCACTCCACCGTTTCCTCGCAGGGAGCGGTAAAAGCAGCGCTTTCCGGCACGGTGATGGGCAGGCCGCGCAGATTGGTGCGGCAGACCTCCAGGAGGCCCGCTGTGGCATCGGTGATGGTCCGGCTGCCCTTGGCTACCCGCTGCTTGAACCGGCACAGGCTGAACTGCCCGCGCACCGTCATTTTGTCGGTCTCAGTGTTTACTGCGGTGATAACCGCAGCAAGATGCGGTGTGTCTGGATTGTACAGGGTAGCCCACTTGATGAGCCTTGTCCGGTTCTTTTCGCTAGGAGCACATACCAGCTTGAATTCGCCCACATCATTCCAGGCGGGCATCCATTGCAGGCTGGTGATGCTCTCGACCAGTCCGATCCGATCTGTGCCGTGGTAGATGTAGAGCTTTACAATGGCTTCCTCAGACACCGCTTGCCACCCCCTTGGGCGCCGTGATGGTCGCCGTCATATTTTCCCGCCCTTCGTCGGCCGTCAGACGCAGTACGTTGTCTCCGGGGGACAGTGTCATCCACCAGTCGGTGTCGATATCCATCCATCGGAATCCATCCTGCGCAGTACCGTCCGCAGCGTAGTAGGTACAGCCCCGGTCGTTCTCTGCGGTGGAGATTACTGCCCGTTCTCCGGCCTGCATCTCTTTGTTGAGGCGGATAAAGGTACGCTTTCCATTGTGCCACAGCATGGGGTTGAGCACCTTGGCCCGGGCCTGCAAAGTCAACGTGAAGTCGGTCTCGGTGTTGCCGGTGTTGGCCACGGTGGTGTACAGGTCCTGCTTATACTGGCTGATGTACCAGCTGCCGGAGGTGGATACCGGTGTGGGAAACCATGTGGGCTGCAGACCGCCCAGCATGGTGGTGAGGCTTTCTTCGGTACGCCAGTAGGGATAGGGACACTTGAGCTTGAACTGGAAATGCAGCAGCCCGGGCTCTCCATCTACTTCAGGGAGGCGCTGCGCCTCTCCGTCCAGATACCAGCGTTCCGTACCCAAAATCTTTGTCCATCGAATCGGTACCCCTGGCACAATCAATCTGTTGATCAGTCTTTCATTGGCGTCGTAATCGCCTAGAATGTCTCCGGTAACAGTGATACTTTTACTGCCAACAGACCGTGTATTGATGGTCTTGCCGATCTGACCAGTAGCTTGGCTCTCTTTGAAGGAAATGTCCAGCCCGTTTTCCCCTGAAATGGAGGTAACCCAAAAATCGCTGGCTGGGGAAAAGTAGATGCTCTGTTGGGTGTCCATATTGGTGCAGAGATATTCGGGAATCGTCTGCATTGGGTACCTCCTTACGGGATCTTCCACCGCATGCGTTCGGCCATGGCTTCGGTCTCATCCGTAAGTTCGGCTTCGCTCAGGCTGTCATGGGTATTGAAGGTGTTGGTCATATTGATAACGGTCTGTGCCATGGGGAGAGAACTGGTAGACCCAGCAGAAATGGCAAGCGGCACAGCAATGCGGCTTTGGTTAGCGGCTACAGCATCTCTCATAGTGGTTATGATCTGCGATGGGTTCAAATGTCCCGCAGTTACAGATTTCATCATGGCAATCACAGCAGAAGAGGCTTTGTCTTCGACCAGTGGAGTCCCCTCCTCAAGGCCGATCGCCCACCCCTTCATCATGTTCATGCCGATCAGGTCTCTCATCACGCGAGACGGGGAATTGATTTCAGCTTCTGCCCGCGCCGCTGCAATCGCATCTCGCACGGTCTGAACTATGGCATTGATTACTGCAGAACGACCGGCAATAACACCCGCCACAATACCGTTGTCCATCTGTCTGCCAATTTCCTGACCACCGGAAAGTGCCTTTGGCTTTGCAGACGTGACCGCACTGTTGATCATTTGGATGGTGGCATCGGTCAAGGCGGTGTTGTTGGTGACGCCCTCAGCCATTGTGGTTACCATCTGACTTCCTGAGTTCGTTACTTCGGGCAGACCGAAAGCTGTGGAAAATGCCTTGGCCGACGCTTCTCCTCCGGCACGCCAGGTTTCGCTCAGCTGTTGCAGCTGTTCATCGGTAGCCGTGACCAATTCAGCTACAGTAGCAGCTGATTCCGGTCCGGCATCCCTTAGCTCCTGCAGGAGCCCCTGATCCAGACCTCGTTCTGCGAGAGTCTTCAGGTTGTCAGCCCAAGTAGATACCGCTTCTGTGTTGGCCTGCATGTTTTCGATCATCTGCTGTGTGGTCAGTTCACTCTCAGTCTCGATGGTGTCAAACATGTTGGTCGCAGCCTCGGTGTAGCTCTGCAGAGCCTCCTTGCGGCGCTCCATTTCGGCCTCTTCCGCTTCAGCGGCAGCCTGAGTGGCCTCCTGCTGGGCTTGTGCGTTACTGATTACTGTCTGTGCGGTGGCAGTATCCAGTGCAGCCATCTCAGTATTGATGGCTGCCCGTTTGTCTGCCAGCTCCTGCTCCTGAGCAGAATAGGCTGCCAGTGTTTCAGAAGATTGTTGCATCAGTTCGTTATATTCGGACTGAGACATCATCTTCTGTTCAAGTTGGGTGGCCCATTCGCTTTGTTGGGCTTCCAACTCTGCAGTATTCTGGCGAATGGTGGATTCTTCCTCCAACAGTTCGTTGTACCGCTCCTGTAGGGCAGCAGCTTCCTCCATTGTCTGCTGGGCCCCGATGTATGCCTGAAGCTGCTCCGTATTCATAGATAACAGGTCGGCTTCCTCGTCGTAACTCAGGCACAGGTCTGCGTACTGATCATTAAGTTCCTCGACAAGATCGCTCATCCGCTGTTTCTGGCTGGCGGACTTGTTTTCTATGGAAGAAAGATCTCCGAGCTCTTTCGCCAACTCGCCTGCGGCGTCTGCACTGGCCCGGATAGATTTGATGTTATCCTTGGAGGCCTTGGCGTTGCTTTCCTCGCTGGTGGCCAGATCTTCCTGAGCACTGGCTAAATTGTCAAGGATACCGGATTGTTCCTCAAAGGCATCAGACTCGGCTGTGACGGCGTTGTACACCGCTACGGCGCCTGCAGAGATCGCTCCGAAGGCCAGCACGGCCAAACCAACAGGACCGAGCAGTACATTGAATGCGGTACTCAGCGCTGTGGTGGCTGCCGTAAGAAGTCCACTTGCCACAGTGGCCAGTCCCATTCCGGTGGTCATCCCACCCAAAGCAAAAGTTTTGGCAGTGATAACGCCGTTGGCTGCCATCTCCGTCAAGATTTGCTTCTCCGTGGCAGCGGTACCCAGTTTCGCGACGGCTGCCGCGCGGGCTTCTGCGGCGGCTTTTGCATTCAATGTGGGGGTAAGCAGATGTCCGGTAGCATTGGCTACCTGCATGGCGGCAGATGCGGCCTCCTGAGCAGTGGAGAAAGCTTTAACTGCCTGATTGGCTCCATAGGCAACAGTCAGCGCCCCCAGTGAGGCAACAAGAATATCCGAATGGGAGGCCACCAGCTCAATGGCTGGTGCAGCCAGATCCATAGAATTTTCGATAACGTCACCCGTCGTTTCGATGACGTTTTGGATGCTTTCAAACTTAGTCCTGGAGAGGCCTTTGTCCAAGGCTTCTACCATAGTTGTGGTGCCGCGCACCATAGCCGTCCCCATGTTGGTCCATGCCGTTTTGATGCCAACACTGGAGGTCTGAGCCAATTCAGCAAAGCCGCCTACACCACTGTTCAGCTGGATAAGACGATTGTTGAACTGGCTGAAGGTGATATCGCCTTCTTTCAGTGCATTGTACAGGTCTGTCTGAGCACTTTCTCCCACAAAGCCAAAACTCTCAGCTACCTTGTTGAGGCCCAAACCCATGGTTTCCTGCAGGGTTTTCCATTCCTCCATCTCGAATTTGCCACGGCTCAGGGCCTGTACATATTGTTCAAGCCCGCGGGCGGCTCCATCACTGGAACTACCCGACGCCAAAAAGGCATTGTTCAAGGCCAGTGTGGTGTCCACCGCTCCGTCCAGATTCCCCGTCAGCACTGTAAGGCGCTGCGATGTAGATACAACACTGTCAAGCGTGGTCGGAAGGCCTTGAATCCCGCTGGAGAGTTTCTGTACCGCTGCCTGCGCTTCTTCCGCACCGTATCCCATCTGCTGGAGCATCATGGGGAAGCGGTTCATGGTATCGTATCGGTTGATAGCCGAATCCAGCGAAGCCGTGACGGCGTCTACGCCCTTTTGGATGATCTTGAGGGCCCCGCCACCTTTGACGATATCCGACAGACGGCTGGCGCTGCTGCTGGTCTGATCCAGTTTTTCGGGCACTTTACTAAGTCCGTCAGCAGCAGCCTCCGCGCCCTTGCGGATGGTTTCAAATTGTTTGTTGATATCACCCGTACCGTCGGAAAATCCGCTGGTATCTACCGCAGTATCAAAGCTGATCGAACCATCATACGCCATGCAACCGCCTCCTTTCCATTTCGGCCTCAGCTTCTGCGTATCTGCGTTTGATCCGCTCGGCCAAACTCTCCACCTTCTGCGGGCGCACCACAGCCTTGGCAGGGAGAGCTACCTGTTTCTGTAGCGCCTTATAGTGTTCCTGCATCTTTTTGTCTTTGACCTTGCTCACATCCATGGCGCGCAGCTGCATCCGCTGGGCCATGGCCGTGCTGTCCGGCAGGTTTTCCAGCAGAGCCAGAAACGCCCACCAGTGCAGGTAAGAGATTTCCGTCAGGTCGATCTGGTACGCCTGTCGGAATGCGGCGTAGATGCAGGATGCGTCATACGTGAGATCGTAGGCGCGCACAGCCTTTTTCCCACTCTGTTGCGTGCCTTCCGAAGGCATGGCCTTTCCACGGCTGTAAAACCATTGCAACCGGTCCACGGCGCGTTCAAAACCATCTGGCGGCAGTTCGTCAAACAGCTGCGAGACGCCCAGAACGGTCTTTTGTACATCGGTCAGGCCGTCATCGTCGAGGATCTGCTCGAACCTGACCATGTTGCGGTAATCCGGGTAAATCGCAACTCCGTCGATGGTCTCAGGCAGACCATCCTCCAGCAGCAGGCAGGTCATTTCGATGCCTTGCGCCGGGTGGCACGGTTGGGTTTGTAAGCTGCCAGACGCTGTGCATACTGGGCACCCTGATTGGTAATGGCGTCACGCAGGGCATCCATTACGTCCAGCAGGGTGGACAGGCTGGTTTTGGGGCCGAGCAGTGCGTTGCAGGTCCCGTCGCCAAAGGCAGCGTCGATAAAATCGGTCAGCAGCTTGCACTGTGCGGCCAGATAGTCCTGGTATGCCTGCAGCCCCTTCATCGTCGCCATGGCGGCGGGATTGGGGTCGGGCGGTAGTGACGCCGCAGCTTTCTGCATCGCGGCTTCTGCGTCCAGATACCGCTGCATATCAGCGGGGGACGTCACATCGAAGTCGATTTCTTTTCCAAGCACGGTAAGCATTACAATATCCTCCTTGCGAGTGTGCGGCCCGCCGGTACTGCCCCGGCGCGATTGCTATAAGCCACATGAAAAGGCGGACCGTGTGGTCCGCCTTGGAGATTTACTGCTTGGCAGTCTGGGTGGTTTTGGATTCAGCCGCCTTGCTGCTCTGTGCAGGGGCCCCTTCCGTAGAGGTGGCCGCCATTTCCGTTGTCTGGCTGGCCTGCATGGAGGCGGGGCTGTAAGTGTATTCCGTCGGCGTACCCACAGCGGTGAGAGTCGCGCTCCAGGTTGCGTTGCCCCCGGCTTCGCCGCCCTGATCATCTTCCACCGCGATGCTCAGAGAGCCCTGCTCACCCTTGCCCGTCAGCATACACATGTACACATACTTTTTGATCACGGACTGGCCGGTGCCATACTTAATGGCGTGGGCCAGCAGCGC
Source organism: uncultured Gemmiger sp. (assembly GCA_963557315.1). Lineage (GTDB taxonomy): Bacteria > Bacillota > Clostridia > Oscillospirales > Ruminococcaceae > Gemmiger. The sequence continues at coordinate 61,894 of CAUWAX010000001.1, forward strand.
TTCCTGAAAGGGGTCTGCCGCCATTCGGTCACCCGCTACCGTAAAGGTACGCTTGGTGCCGGTCTTGGTTTCGGTGGTACCGCTGCGCAGGTAGGTGCTCTCGGCGGTGGTGGCCTCCAGTGCACCGCTCTGCTCGGTCACGCCGCCGTCGGCCACGATATAGTCCGCCGGGGTAGACGCTGCGCCGGTAAAGCCAATGGCCAGCACCATGTCGCCAGCGGTGACTATACCCTCGAATTCGGCGTTCGGCGTCACACCGTTCATCAGTTCAGACAGTTTCATCTTCTTGTTCCTTTCTCGTAGTAGATCATCCGGCACTGGATCTGGTACCGCCCCACGTCGGGGGCGGCGGTCATCAGGTAGCCGGTGCTCTGTGCCTCAATGCTCTGTACGGTGCGCCCCGGCCCCAGGTCGGGGAAGTTCCGTTTCCGGGTCTGTTCCTCGAACCAGGCGGACAGCTGCTCGTACAGGGTGCTGTTTGCAAGGTTTTGCAGAATGTCGGCGCCATAGTCCGCCACGCTGCGCAACACGAACTCATATTGCCGCAGGCTGCTGCCGCTGTAGTACCGCTGAATGATCTGGCTGGCGGGCGTGGTGTCGATGCTGAACGCCACGCTTTTGTCCGGCAGCCAGTCCACCCCCAGCGGATGATCCCCCAGCAGGGGGCAGGTCAGCAGGTAGGTGTGCAGCGCCTCGGCGATGCTGTTATACTCCATGGGCTTTTCCTCCGGCCCGTACGGCCGCCCCGCGCAGGATGTCCGCCTTGTGGTCGATCATGGCGCGCTCGAACCATTTGGCCCCCGCGCTGGGGTGGGCGTTGGTATCAAAGTGGAAGTTCACACCGTAGTAAAGGCGGTGTGCGTAGGGCGCGATGTAGCTGACCTCGCCGGAACCGATCACGGTGCCCAGGTCGCCGGAACGCATGAGCATGCCGGTCTGGAAAGGCACATACGGCCCGCAGTAGCGCAAAACCTCGGAATCCACAAAGCTCTGCACATCCTGAAATTTTGCCGAACGCTGTGTGCCAAACCCGGGATTCCAGGTCAAACGGCAAGAGACCTTGCCGTTCTTGAAATGGAGCTGGACCAGGCTGCCCCGGGGCGTTTCGATTTTGAACCGCTTTGCCATTACTTTCCCTCAATCTTCCAGTGCCAGACGCTGCGCACGCCCCGGCGGTTGTCCTGCACGTGGGTCACCACAAAGCACCGACCATGGTATTTGCCGGTCAGGGCCGCACTGCCGGTGACGGTGTCCGTGACCTCGCCCAGTACCAGGACATCGCCGGGAGCGGCGGTGATCTCGTCGCTTGTGGCGATCCGCACCGTGTAGGCGTCGGCAGTCAGCAGGCCGTTGTCGCTGACGGTGGCAGCCTGGGCGCCGTACCAGCTGGCGGCGGGGTAGACCGTCCGGCTCCATATGTCTGAGCGGCTGGCGGGGTTGTAGGTGCGGTGGTAGAGGGTAACGGTACGGTCACAGCCCCGCATAGTGATCCCCTCCCGCATAGCGCAGCGGATGGCTGCGCGGCAGGTACAGATCCACCGCAGCCGCCATCTCGGCTTTCTGCCCGGCGGCAAGGTCAGCCGCGGCGCCCGCGTAGGTCTCACTGTAGCCGTCGTTGGTGAAGCCGGACAAGCCGGGCTTGCGCTCGGCCTGCGCGGCTTGGTAGCGGCAGGCGGCTTCGGCCGCGGCGCAGGCGGCCATGCGGACGTCGTCATCCACAGGCCAGCCGCGCCGCAGCCTGCCGAAAGTTGCCAGGTCCAGGTAAGCATCTGCCGCGCGGTAGGCTGCCGGCCACTGGGCTTCCTGGATCAGGGTGCCGCAGTAGGTCCCCGTATAGTAGGCATAATCCGCATACATATCCAACCCGCCTTTCAGTTATTGGCCACGATGCCGGCCGCCCGCAGGGCTGCCAGCAAGGTGTCAAACTCGGCCTTCGTAGGGGTTTCGCCGGCGGCATCTGCCACGGCCGCCGCCTGTTTAACGAGTCCGGCCGTGGCCGTCGTGGCGTTGCCCGGGGCCGCGGGCAGGTCGGTGATCTGACTGGCCGTGTGGGTGTGGGCCGTGGGGGCCTTGCCGTTCAGCGCGTCGCCGGTGGCTTTGGCGTCAGCAGCCTGCCCGCTCTTGGACAGTGTGCTGTCAATAACGACCGTCGAACCGCCGCCCTCCGGCCAGTTATCGGCCAGTTCCTGCACTACGGCCCCAATGGAACCGCCGGAGGCGGTCTTACTGGTGACTTTGTTGTACAGGGCTTTCAGCGCGTTCAGGATAGTCATAGGGCGAACCTCCTTAACCGCCAGTCTTTACCAGCGTGATGGTGGGGGACTGCGCGCCGCTGCTGATGGTCACGGTGCCGGTCTGCTTGCGGTAGCCGTCGGCAGTCACCTTGTAGGGGTACTCGCCGTTGCGCAGGTTGAACACAGCCTGCCCGCTGGAATCGGTGCGCAGGATGGAGCCGTTGAGGTCGATCTGCGCGCCCTCGATGTTGCCGCTGGAATCCTTGACCGTGAATGTGGAGGTGTAGGTGGTGGCAGGCGTGCCGGGTTCGATGTAAGCGAACGGCACCAGCGTGCGGTGCTCGTTCAGGCGAGTGGCGGGGTTGGGCACCGCGAAGCCTGCGCGGAAGGTCACGCGCAGCGCGATCATGTCCTGCTGGGCCAGGTTATACATGATCTCTTTGGTGGACGGGTCCTGGATGACGGCCTGGTCCAGAATCTTGGTCTCGATGTCCTGGCGCATCGCCCACACCAGCTGCCGCCAGTTGCCTGCGACCATCTGCGCGACAGTGGGGTCAAAGCTGCCGTTCTCAGGGAAATAGACCGGCGCGCCGTCCAGCGTGTACTGGGTACGATCCTGCATGCTGGGCATGAAGATGGGGCGGCTGGCGTCGTCCTTGATGCCGCGCAGCGCGGCGCGGGCGCGCATAGCGGCGATCACGCCGTCCACGATGTACCCGGCTTCCTCCACCTTGCCGAACAGGCCGTCCTGGGCCAGAATGGTGTCATAAGTGATGCCACCGGATACGTTGTTGCCCGCCTGCCGGGCCAGGGTGATGATGTCGTTCTGCCATTCCGGCGGGCGGTCCACACCGAAGATGGCCGCTTCGTCAAACTTCATGCCGATGGCTTCGTTGACGCGGGGGATCACCTCGCCCATGATGTCAAAGCTGGCGTCGGCCAGTACCGCTTCGGGGATGGGCACGATGACGGCCAGTTCCCCGGCGGTGATGTAGACATTCTCCCACTGCTGGCGGCTGGTCTGCTTCACGCCGGTGTCGCCGCCGACCCAGTAGGCCATGGGCAGCATGGACAATACCGGCACGCGGGTCTGCTTGCTGGTCATGTTGGGCAGTTTGCGGCCCAGCTGCATCAGGATAGAGTTTTTCGGTGCATCCTGAAACACCGTCTTCATGATCTGCTCCTGGATGAGAGCTTCGGCGCTCTCGCGGGATACGATATTGACTGCCATTTGATCCTCTCCTTATCTGTGTCCGAACACGGCGCGAATCGCCGCGTTAGCCTGTTCGTTCGTGGTAGGGCCTGCCGGGGTGCCGGTGGCGCTGCTGCTCACGCGGGGCAGGCCGCCTTCCGGGGCAAAGGCGCCCGGGTCGGTCTTTTTGTACGATGCGACATAGTCGTCAAAGCCCAGCAGGGTGCCGTCATCCTGTAGCGGCAGGTTTTTGGCCTTGAGGTCGGACAAAAATGCCTTTTTGGCGCTGTCACTGGTGAATTTCAGGCCGGACGCTGCGCTGTCGGCGGCATACCCGGCTTTCAACTCAGCGACCTGCTTGTCTGCCTGCTGCTGGGCCTGGGCGGCTTTGGCCTTCCATTCGGGGTCATAGCCTTCCAGCTTTTTGTTGGCGTCGGCCAGACTGGTGCGCGCCGTGTCGCGCTCTGCCGTCAGCGTGGCCACGCTGGCTTTCAGGCCGTTCATTTCTTCGCCGTTCATGGCAAAGACGCGCTGCACCTGCTCATCGCTCAGGCCCAAGGCTTTGAGGTCTTCTGTCTTCATCGGTCGTTTCTCCTTTCGGTCATTGCAGATAGCCTTTTTAAGGCGGTCGGCTCCGCCAGTCTGTGCGGCTGATAAGTCCCGCCGCCGGGCAATAAAAGTGCCCGCCCCGGCCTCATGCGGCCAAGGTGGGCATAAAAATGCGCCTTTGCAGTTGAGTGCAAAAGCGCATTTAATATATTTAGTTAGCGTTTGAATCTTTCAAATAAAAATGGCGGCCTGCGGGCAGCATGTCCTCATCGGGCTGTTTCCCCGCCAGCGTGCACAGCGCCAACTGGTAACACTGTTCACGGTTATAATACAATGCAGCCTTGTCGCCCATCTGCATCAAAAGTTTGGCAGTGTCCACACGGGAGTTATTCAAGCGGGCCTGAGCTTCCATCATGCGGGCATCGACTTTGGGCATTGCCGCCTGAATTTCCTTGACCTTGAGCTGTTCCTCCATCATATTGAAAGCCCGGATGTACTTGAGCTTCCATTCCAGAGCATCCTTACCGGTAAAGCCCATGGCCAGCAGGGTGAAGCCGTCACGGTTCATCTGATACATGGGGTAAGACTGTTTGTTTGCCGCTGTGTAGGTGGTTTCATAGAACATATCTGCCACTGCGGAATTTTCCGCAGTGATATTTCTGATAGATTCCAACACATCACGGTGATTTTTTTTGAAGTGTTCCGCCACCTCGCGGCTGGTCACGGTAGGCTGGCCGTTGTAGTGGCCAATGATGATATGCTCACTCATGGCGGGCGGCCCCCTTTCTGCGGGCGCGTTCCTCTCTCACCCCACTGATGCGCCCGGCGGCAAACACATCTGCCACAAAGGTATAGAAGTTGGTAGCGTCCCCTTTAATAGGATGGGCAGTATAAAAGTCGGAGATGGTCTCCGCCCAGTCCAGTTCAGCAGGGGGTACGATGCTGGCGGTATTTGATGGCTTCGCGGGGTGTGCAAAGAATTTGATTCATGGTAAAAAACTCCTTATCGCTTGTCTTGTAAGGAGCCGCCGAATCTGATATAATAAATTTCAGATAGGGTAACTCCTGTCTTGTAATAACCGTAACCTGTTCACTTCCTACGGCGGCAGGTTGCGGTTATTTTTGTACCTCGGCATATTGCTGCTCAATACCTCTGCGGACTACTTCGGAACGGTTCAGCCCTTTTACTTCACAGCACTTATCAAGTTTTCCCAGTGTTTGTTCGTCAAGGCGTACTCGTAAAAGATAGTCTTTAGGGTTATCAGTCAGTTTTGTGCCTTTTTTCAAGCCAGACATATTGCACCTCACTTTCCTTGTGGCTACAAACAAATTATAGATTGTTGCCACAAAGTTGTCAAGTGCTTTCTTGAAAAGCGCATGAAAAAGCACGGTGCAGTTTGCATCGTGCTTTGGCGTATTCAGTTGTTATGGAAGGACGTCCTTGATTCCACGGGCAAGGCTGGCAGCCTGTTTCATCAGGCTATTTTCATTCAGGTATTCAAGACCCTTTAAGGTGATACGAACATCGATGGGCGATTGAATCTGAATGCCGCTGCGAATATATCTCGTGACATGCAAACCTTCGATATATCCGGCCTTGTCCAGCTGGATCAGCAGCGCGTGAAAGCGATTATCATTCGTCCCGAACCGTTCGGAGGTAAAGCCTTCGCTGTCAAACTCCTCAAAATCCATACTGTCGCGTAAAAATTTCAGAATACGGTAAATAATACGGAAATCTTCCACGTTGTTTTCACCCCCGAATCAGTTCGATTTTTTCGATTTCTGGTGCGAAAAGCTCAAAGATGCCGATCGAAATACTTTCCGGGTCTGGTTCGTTGTCCAGTGCGGAAGTATAGTCGTAGGCGAGTCCTTCAAACACTTGCCCGTCTTTCAGTGTGATGCGAACATTTTTGCCGCTGTATTCCCATAGCTTCATTTCTTTCTCTCCTCCATGGGAACCACATGTGTTCCGCGTTTTCCGTAGTGAATGGCAAAACGGTGCGTTGGTGTAGCAACGCCGGTCTCCGGATTTACAGATTCACCAATAAGATGATCTGCGGTCACAAATTCCTTGTGCGTCCAATTTCCTTTCCTGTCCAGCTTGGGGGCTCCCGTACCGCTGTACTGATCGACCAGCTGCTGCGCGTCCTCCATCGTTCCATATAGGAAGCTTCGGTTGCCGAGGTCACGCCCTTCTTCCCGGATATGCTTGCGCTGGTTTCCCGTATTCAGTGACTTTGGCGTGTCAGCGGAACGAATTTGTTCAAGGACCTTTTTTCGATTTTCATTATAGGCCTTTTCCAGCTTCCTGACAAGCGCAGAGGCTCTACTGGCCTGGCTGTGCCCGAAACCAGAAACCGATGTTCGAGCGCTGTCATTGCGGGTTCCAGTCTCATGTGTAAAGGCAGCGAGATCCTGCCGACACCGCTTCAATCGAACCGCGGTATCGGTAGTGTCCACACCAGCGGATGCCTCGGCCAGATAACGCCGCTTGTACTTGCGTACCTGACGTTCCAACGCGCGCTGCATCTGAGTGATCTCGTACCGGGTGTACTGCTTGCCGTTGTACTCGACAGTTTTGGCGCTGAGTGTAGCCAGTCGCTCAGTGGTGTAATTGGGAACCGAAATCCCCGGGAAGAACGGATAAAAGTTGTGGCGGCAGTTCCAGCCGCATAGCCCCGGACCGGTGCCGTAGCCGGTGGCGGTCTCAAAATCTTCATACCGCACACCCTCGTAGACAATGGCACCGCCTCGGTGGTAGATCTTGCCCTGCCAGAGGGCGTGCTCGGGCCGTGCCCCCGCATGGGCAGTGACCTCCACGAACTCGCAGCCCATCTCATCGGCGCGGGCCAGCTGCAGCTTGGCGCAGGTCTGGTTGGTTCCAGTCAGCACGGCCCGGCGGACGGCCACCTCCAGCGTGTCCTTGTGGCCGCTGGGGTAGGTCACACCGTTCATGTGGGTAGCCAGCCCGTCCACCGCGCGTTTGATCGCGGTCTTGTAGTCGAACGCCCCGGACGATACCTGCAGCCAGGCACGGTCCAACGCCCGTTCAAACTCGCCGGTCACGGTGTTGGCCGTGGTGGCGGTCAGGTTCTGCCAGGTGCCCAGGGTCTGGCGGTAGCCCGCGTTCAGCAGATTGTTGAGGGATTCGTTGGTGTCGATGGCGGAGGGGGCAAACCCCAGCGTCCGGTATAGTTCGTCGTCGCGGGCCAGCGTTTCCAGCCCGGCGTCCAGCAGGGCCTGCCGGATGGCTTCCTTGCTCTTGCCGCTGTACTTGGCCAGCAGGCTGACCACATCCTGGTGGCAGGCCTGTACCTGCCCATACCGCCAGGCCTGCCAGACGGCAGTCTCGGTCATCTCGCCCATCTTGCCGATCCTCCGGGCAATGTCCCGCAGGATGTCATCTTCGACCTGCTGCCACAGCGCCACCACCGCGTCCGGCAGAGTGTCCAGGTAGTCCGGGGCCAGCATCAGGCGTCACCCGGCGGCAGGCTGCCAAAGGTCAGCGTGTCGGTCCCGGCGGCAGCCTGGGCGGCGATCTGTGCGGCCTCTTTCTCGCTGTAGCCCTCAAACTCGACCAGATAGAGCTCGAACGGGAAGCGCCCCGCCTCCACATACTGCCAGAACTGCTGTTTACGGGCGGCCGGGTCGTTGACGATGCTGTCGTCCCAGTCGAAGGCCAGTTCATATGCGCCGGCCGGGGCCAGCCCGTACAGCGTGGCATACACGTCCATGGCGTAGAACAGCCCCTCGATGGCGTCCTGCAGCGCCTGCTGGATCAGCCGCACCGTGGCGTAGCTGCGCTGCTTGCTGGCGCGCACTTCCTCGGCGGTCTTTTCCACGCTCTGCGGATTGCTGATGGTCCCGTAGGCCAACCCGCACTGAAACTCGATGCGGCGCAGGATGGCATCCAGCCCGTTGAGATAACTGGCGTCCCGCAGGGCCGGGGCAAAGGCATTCCACATGTTCGGGTTGCCGTTGAGCAGGTGCCGGTACAGCCTGCGGTCCCGTTCCTCCATCCGCAGGGCGCCGTCAGGGTCCTGCCGGATGGCCGCGGCATCCACGTCGATGGCCAGTTCGCCGCCTCTGTACTCCCACAGCAGGCTGCCGTACTGCACATCGGCGTCGCGGATGGTATCCACGGCCAGGGCATAGACCGAAGCCCCCAGCGGACTGTGCCGGTCCACCCGGTTGGCCGTCGGCACCCGGAAGTAGGCGAACAGCGGCCGCGTAAGGTTGTCGATCCTGGCGTCCGGGGAAATGTCCGCCCATTCCGGCACTTCCGTCAGGGAAATCTCCCGCCCCAGCTGGGCCGACGTGGATGAGACAAAGGCTTTGTTGGTGATCGCTTCGGTCCCGTCCTTGAACTCATGGTGCTCCAGGCGGGTATAAATGGCATTGCGCCGCTTGATCTGCTCGGTGAAGATGGCCCCGGTCATATGGCCGGAGGTATCGAAAGTGGTGGGGAAAAAGCAGTCCTCCTGCACCACATCCACCACAATGCGGTCCCCCTGTACATAGGGCTTGAATGCACAGCCGCCCAGTGCGCAGGCCGTTTCCACGTTGGCGGGCAGGGCGTCCCAAAAGGGGCGCGCCTGCTGCATCAGCCAGTCGGCGCGGGCGCTGCCGGTGCAGGCGATCTCGCTCTCCATCGTCACCAGGCGGCTGAACTCCTGCGCAATGGCGGGGCCCAGGCACAGGCTGTGGATGTTTTTCTCTGCACTGCACCAGGGGCCGCCGCACTCATAGATGGCGACCCAGAGCGGCAGGGCGTTCTCCATTTTGCTGGAGATCACGATGTCCGGGCTGCCCACGGCGTCGTCAAACATCTGGTTCAACAGGCCGCGCAGCCATTTCAGCAGTTTTTCAAACACGGCGTCTCCAATCCGCCCAGCGGTATTCGCGGGCCAAAATCGTCATACAAAAATAGCGGATGTCGTCCATGGCGTGGTCGTTCTCCTTGATGACCTTGTCCTGGTGCGCCGTGTCGTCCCAACTGTAGGTTTTGAACTCCCGCAGCGTGTCGGCACAGCTCTCGTGGATCAGCACCCGGCCGCTCTGCAGCAGGGCCGCCGTGGTCTGTATGCCGTTGATGACATCGTTCTCAGCCGGCCGCACCAGAAAGCGCCCATGCCGCCGGATCGTCTCGATAAATGCGGCGGCGGCCGGGTCTACGACCACTGCCTGGATGTAATACCCGCGCGCCAGGTCTTCCAGCATGGCGTAGTCCTCTTCGGGGGTATGCTGTGACCGGGTCTTGCGGCTGTCGTAGTAATGCTCCTTGATGCGCACGGCACGGTCCCGCTGCACACACCACAGCCCCATACTGCAGGGGTTATGGGTGCCGTAGTCGACGGACACATAAAAGCGCCCGTCCATCCCGGCGGTGGGACCGCGCATTAGATAAGCGTCCGGGTTTGCTGCCACAAACGGATACACAAGCCCCTCGGCAATGGCCCACTGTCCCAGGATGAAGCGCTGGTAAAACACCGTGCCCGCATATTCCCGCTTCAGGTTGTCCACAAAGTCAGGGTCCAGGAACGGGTTGTCGTCGATGGTGTACGCCTGGCAATAGATGTCAGCGTCGGAATCCAGAAAGGCCTTGAACCAATGCAGGGGACTGTCCGGGTTGCAAGTGCCGTCAAAATGGCTGTGTGGGCAGGACAGACGGCTCTTGAGCATCTGGAACACATCCCCGCTCCAGGTCGTGATCTCGTCCCCGTAGCAGTACTCGAAGGCTGCGCCCTGGATGCGGACCACGTGCTTCTTGTTGTCAGCGCCCAGCGCGTAGCACTTGCGGCCGAACAGTTGCACGGTGTTGTTGCTGCCGATCGTTCCGACCAGATCGGGCCCCCACAACTCGCGCATGGGGTTCAGGACGTTACGCTCGAGGGTGCCTTTGGTGTTGCCCAGCAGCACGATCAGGCCCTCGCCCCGGCAGGCCAGCAGCCGCTTGGGGATGGTGACCAGCAGGTCCAGCCAGGTCTTGCCGGAGCGCGTGGCCCCGGTCTTGACGTTCCAGCGGTGGGAGCAGTTGGCCAGGTATTCGCGCTGCTTACTCGATAGCACTGTCGATTCCCTCCAACAGTTCAGACGCACGGGTCAGCACGGCGGCATCCGCGTCACCCGGCGGCGTTTCCTCGCCCAGCAGCTTGACCAGAACGGCGGCGGCCCGGGCGTCGCCGTCGGTGGCGGCGTCGGTCAGCCCGGCGATCATAGCCATCTGGTTGTCGATGTCCTCAGGATCCAAGCAGCGTCTGGCCAACTTATTGAATTTCCGCCGGTCCGAAACCGGCAAAGAAAGATAGAGGTCGGCAGCTTCTTTCAGGCTGCGTTTTCGCCGCCTGGATGCCCCCGATGCGATGCCGCCCTTTTGACCCAATTCTCTGGCTTCACTCTCGCTTCGCTGATCCATGGGAATCAGGTTTTCTTCATTCGGCATCTACACCACCTCTCGATCGAAATCACATAAAAAGCCCGGCAGCGCAAAGGACAGATGCTCTTTGTCAGATGTGTGTGGCCATCTCCCGCCTGCCGGGCAGTGGTGTGCAAAGCGGTATTGCACACCTTAGCGCGGGCAGAGGGACTTGGACCCACGGCACGCGGTTTTGGAGACCGCTGCTCTACCAACTGAGCTATGCCCGTGTAAAGCAAAAGCCGCAAGGCGGTTCCCCGATCCTTACGGCTTCTGATGATAGTATTATAGCACGTTTAAGTATCACATTCTATCACAAGTTTGGACACTGCATCTCCGTGACACCTGCAAACGTGCTGGTATTTGTAGTGCATCTCCACAGCGATATTCTCCCAACGCTGGCCGAGTAAGTAACGCCTGCGCAGGATCTCGTGGTCCCGTGCGTTGGTTACTTGCTCCAGCGCCGCGACGATCTCTCGCCGGATAGCCCCGCATTGGTTGATCTGGGCCTGCAGTTCCTGCTGGGCCTGCACGATCTCTTCCACAGCTCGCGGCAGGCTCTGGCCGTCACTGGCTCCCCCCGGCATACCGGTCAGGGAGGGGGTGACCTTACAGGCACGGGCGCGCAGCTGCTCCACTTCCTCGCCCAGTTCGCGTTCCCGACGTAGGCTGTCCTGATAGCGCCGCAGCCAGCGGACTTTTTCTTCATAGATCATACATCCACCTTGATGTATCTACACCATTGACTTTTCTGTCTTGCATGGCACATGATGGAGCTTATCGTGTTTGGATTTTTCCCGAGCATTTTTGCAAGTTCGTTTATGGTATCTGCAACGGCAAGCGGAAGCTCGTATTTATCATGAGAGATTAGCATGTACATATCAATCTTCGCCTCCATGGTCATGCTCCATGACGATCGGATCAGAAGCGGCTAATGTGTTGTGGATTGTATTTCCGAAGTCGATGGCATCTTTATAGCCTTTGCTCCATCCATCGTTCCAGCCGGCACCGTAGGCAACGAAGCAAAATATCAAAATAGCTCCGGCGTAAATCGCATTACTTAAAATATCAGACATCGGTTCACTTCCTTTCAATTACGGCTATGATCCGACTCACACTGCGCAGCAGGGCACAGCCGCGGGCGGCACAGCTTTGTTCAAATCCGCAACCCAGGCAGGCACCAGGACGCCCTTCTTCGGCCAGGCGTTGCAGCTGTTGGGCGGTACCGGGCGGCGGGCTGTCGTAGGGGACACAGCAAGCGCTGTCGTTGTTGTAAGTCAGGTTCTTCGGCATGTTCATTTCTCCCTTCCGTGGTGGGTTGTGGTGGGTTTTGTCCGTTATGAAAATCCCTCTATAACTTTTACTTTTTTCTTTTTTCTCGTATGGGTCTTTTTCCTGCAAAACCCACCACACCCACCACAAACAGATAGATGTATATAAAAAGCAACGAAAATACGATGGTATTCCGGTGGTGGGTTGGAAGATGAACTCACCGAAAACTCACCACAAACCCACCACACAAGATCACGAAATAGGTCTGGCTTCCATACGGAGCTGCTCGGAGAGCGGTTCTCCCGGGCGGAATCGTCCGTTCTTCTGACCAAAGGAGGCCAGAATGCGGGTGCCGTCGTCGGTCAGACGTAGGTCCAGATACTCATAGTTGAGCCGATTCTTGCGCCGCTGCAGGGTTTTGGCTACTTCTCGGCCGAACTTGGTACCGGTCAGCGGGAAGCGCTCTCCGTTCTCCTCACACCAGGCACGGTAGGTCTGGTAGAGAATCCCAGCCTGAATGGTGTACCCTTGGGCGGTTTCGGTGCAATCCTCCAGAAACTGTTTGAGCCGGTCTTGCTCGCCCCGATATTCTGCGGTGGCGTTGTCCACTGCCACGCAACGGGGAAGCCCACGGCGCTTGCCGCCAGCGCTGGCCTGCATCCACTGGTGTAATCCAACGAGCGCCCAGTTCAGAATTCCCGGAAGCTCGGCACGGAGCTTTTCGGGAAGTTGAAGATCCTGCTTGTCCTCGGGGATGGTCTGGGTGAAAGGTACCAGCCGGATGCGCCGCCAGATACCGGAATCGGTACCGCGGATGCGTGGCTTGTAGTTGGTGGCCATGATGAGCTTAAACTCCGGCTTGAACTCGAATTCCCGTCCATACAGATAGCGAGCTGTGACGGTGTCTCCGCCGGTCAGCTGCTTGACGATGGCTTCATCCAGCCAGACATCGGCCGGGCACTCGCTGATCGTTACAAGTCTGGCGCCTTTGAGCCGGGCAATATCGGCCCGGGGGCTGTCGGACTGGCGGCGGGCGGTGATGGTCTCACTCTGGGCATTCATCGCGTAGGAGCCGAACAGGTCGGCCAGTACATCTAGAAAGGTGCTCTTGCCGTTGGAACCATCACCATACAGGAAAAATATGCACTGTTCCCTAGTGGAACCAGTGAGCATGTAGCCCACCATGCACTGCAGATAATGCTGCAGCTGCTCGTCACCGCCGGTCACGCTGTGCAGAAAGCTCTGCCAGACCGGGGCGGTGGCTTTTGGATCGTAGTCTACTCCGGCCAGACGAGTGATGAGGCGGGTGCGGTCATGGGGGTGCAGGGTTCCGCTTCGCAGTTTGAGTACGCCGTTGCCTACATTGAATATCCCACGGGCCTTGTCAAAATCGTTGTCAGTGGCAGGAATGCCGGTCAGATGCTGGGCCTCTTTGAGCAGATTGTCCTTGGCATGGCTGCCGCGGCTTTTCTGAATGAACTTGCGCAGCGCTGCGGCCTGCTGTGGATCATGGATGCCGAAAAGCCCCTTTTCCATGCCGTCCAGCATCTCGTCACACAGCTGCTTGACGGCGGCGGTCTCGTCCCGGCGCCAGACTTGCCCTGTCCACAGCATCCAGCACCCCTGAGTGTAGTTGTAGCGTACCCGCTCACCGTACAGATCCCGGAAGCGCCGGGCGTTGCCGGTATCGTCCAGACTGTAGGTTTTGCGGCCAGGGGCAGGAGCAGTTGGTGTGGGCAGCGGCGCCTGTTTTTTCTCGGGCGTAATGCCCATGCTGCGCAAAAGGTCGGCAACTTCTGCCTCGGTTTCTTCAGCAGAGGTTGCCGGGATCGCGGTGTGGCTTGGATCGTAGACTTCCTGACAGTCGGCCAGAGCGCGGGAGAGAGTAAGATTGCCGTAGGTATCGGCACCGCGCCGCTCGTCCCACTTTTTGCGGTAGAGGCCGCTAGCCCGGAAAGCCGCATCCATGCGCGCCTTGTCGGCACCCAGCCAGAAGGCCAACAGGTTGCAAAGGGCTAAATCCGCCTCGCTGCGGCTGGGGGCGTAGGGCTGCCAGTTGCCGGCAAGCAGGGCAGCCAGTTTCTCGCCACCTTTTGCCTGTTTGGCTTTTTTCAGTATTTCGGAATCCAGCGGCGCCCCGGCCGGCCGGGGCTGCACAGGGATGGCCTGTGCAGCAGTGGGGACGGTGGGTTTCTGTTTTTCCAGATACCGGTGGTAGATTTCGGCGGCTTCGGCGGTGCGCTCAGCCAGAGGCATCGGCGGGTCGTGCCAGCTTCGGCCAGTGACGGTAAAATACCGTCCGCCGTCGTACATCTCCAGCCCCATGCCAGGGGCCAGCGCTTTCCGGCAGGACGGACCCGCTTTGGTGCCGCGCCACAGGATGTGCAAACCGGTGCCGCTGGGGCTGATCTCGGTATAGCTTTGCATGGCTTCGACGATGGACAATGCCGTATCTGCCACAACCCCCGTCTTGGGATCTATGCAGTGATCAATATCGATACCTGCAATACCGCCGCCCAGCACAAAGCCGATGCCACGGCATCCAAGACGGGATACCGCCTCGGTTGCCGTGGCATAATCAGCCCAGGTTCCCGGGTCAGTGCTGCTGGCAGCAGCGCCGTTTCTGGGGCAGATGGGCAGTTTATCGGCTGTGCAGCATACCCACCGCGGTGTTGTTTTAAGTTCCTCGGGTATGCTCATGATTCCTCCTTAAAACGGAACGTCGTCTTCATCAGGCAGCGGTTCAAAATCAGGGTCAGACGCAGGAGCCTTGGGCTTCAGATAGTCGGATACCTGACCAGTGCCCACCAGGCGGTCGAAGAAAACACGCTGGTACTGGGGGTTCTGGCGATCATCCGCCAAAGTGAGCTGGCCAATCTTGCCGGAAAAGTCCTGCAGATGATCCGGCAGCATCGCCAGATGGGGAACATCCACGCCAACAGCCTTTGCAAAGGCTTTGTAGTAGGGAAAGCCTTGAGGTGTAAAGTTGAAGCTGAGATAAAGGAACCGGCTTTTGTAGGGCCCTTCGGTGACGACCCAGCTGGTGGAGAAGCGCGGATAGTTTTTCTTTTCATCCGGCGGATAGATCCGTGCTTCGTTGAGGATGGCCGTATACCGGCCATTGGGTAGCCGACCACCGGTTTCTGCAGTTTCAGCCTGCTGATAGTCATTTTCCAGTGCGTTCAGGTAGGCGTAGTTATCCATGGTTTTTGTCCTCCTTCTGAATGGGGTGAATATTGGCATTCAGTTTACGGTAGACGGTTTTGCGGGCAGACCACTGGCTCTGGCAGGTGGGGACCCATGCGTCTACAAAGTCATAAACAATGGCATCGATCTTGCCGGGGGCCGGTCTCATGATGCGTCCAACGGACTGCTGAATGGCGGTGGAATCCCGCACCGGCTGTACCAGAAACAGGCGGTCAGCGCGGGGAATGTCAAGACCCTCCTTGGCCAGCTGGTAGGTAGCCAGCAAGCAGCGAGCGGGACTGTCCGGAGCGCGCAGCTCCCGCAGTGATTCGGCACGCAGGGGGGCGCGGGTGCTGCCGTTGATACTGCGGCAGAGAATGCCACGCTCTTGCAGGTCCTTATCTTTGGCCAGAGCCTGCTCCAGCCGGGCCAACATATCCAGACTGCTGCCCAGCACGATACAGGTATGCCCTGCCAAAAGGGTGGGCAACAGGTAGGCCAGAATGCGGGCTGTACGGGCGTTGTCTGCGGCCATGTGGCGACGCAGACGGTTGGGGTCGATATGATCGTACTCTCTGGCGCCGGGGCTATAGTGAAATTCGGTCTGTACCGGTTGAATGACCGGCAGTACAGTACCGCCAGCTTCTACCAGCTCCTGCTGGCTCACCTGAGCCAGTGTGTCCCCCAGAATCATATGGATGGTATCTGCTAGGCCGTCGGCTCTGTCGGGCGTGGCCGTCAGCCCGTAGCGGTAATAGGCGGGCAGGCACCCCAGTACGCTGTTGTACATTTCCGCGTTGGCGGGGTTTGCCACCACATGCTGACATTCGTCTATGATGACGGTTCCAAACCGTCCGGCAAGCTCGTCCAGATCCATGTGGTAGAGTGTCTGTATGGTGGCTACCGTCAGGTTGGTGCCGATATGGCGATGCCTTCCGGCCAGCATGCCAAGCTGGTCGCCGGTCAGACCCAGTCGAAGAAAGGCGCGGTCCTGTACTTGGCGGATAAGGTCGATGGTGTGGGCAATCCACAGCACCGGCTGTCCGATTGCCTTGGCAAGGTACAGCCCGGTCTCTGTTTTTCCGGCGCCGCAGGGCATTACGATGACACCCTGTGGCACCTTGCTTTCCAGCACGGCCCGGGCCGTGCGCTGCTGGTAGTCCCGCAGCCGGATATCACTTGCCGGCCACTGGGGGACAGGGCAGAGGGTCATGCAGTCCCGCCGGCTTGTTCCCTTGGGGCGGTTGCGCCAAATCTCCATGGCCAGCCCCCGGGGCAGGATCAGTTCGTTGTTGTCCACCTGATAGAGCATCAGTTCTTTGGGAATATTCCAAGTTGGTAATCCCATGGCCGATGCCCTCTGGTAAGCAGGGTTGGGGATGGTCAGGCGATCCATCAGTTGGTGCCGCAGTTTGGCGGGACAGTCGATCAGATGGAGGCGTCCGTCCAATGTTACAATCACGGTGCGCTCACCTCCCAAACTCGCAGGCATCTGCCAGCGTCCGTGGCTGATGCCCCAGAGGGAGGCTTCCTCGGTCCCCGGCCAGAATGCGGTCCCGCACCGTCCACCAAGGCACGAACACCCGGAGCGGAGGGTCCAGCCGCCGCACAGCCAGCAGGGCAAAGCCGCCGGCGTCCTCGAACCGGCTGAGGTTTTCGATCTCGTTGGTGCGCAGGGCGGAAAAGGGCAGATTTCCCCGGGCGATGCTCTTGCACTCGATGGCCAGAGCGCGGCCTTCCACCTGAGCGCTGATGTCGAAGGGCTGGCCGTGCCAGGACTTGGGCCAGCACCGGGCCCAGGCCTGAGGTAAAGCGTTCAGTTCCTCGCAAAGCTGTTCTTCCCAGACGGTGCCGTTGCGGTTGCGTTGCTGCTGCAGTTTATCCCTGTGCTGCCGCTTTTTCTTCGCCGGAATCATGGGCAGGCGCCTCCTCTCTCTTTTTGCGGGTATCCAGAGCGATCTTGTAGCAGTTTCGGCACAGCGGACGGCCAAACTGCTTTTCACCCAGAGCTGCTACATCGGCGGCGGGAATGATCTCGCCAGTGGCGCGGTTGACACCGGACTGGATGATCTTCCCACAGTCGGTACACATCCAACGCTGCGGCTCCTGACCGTCGTTCAGCCATGCGGCCAGCTGCTGCCCCAGTTCCGGCGTAATGACGGCGCTCAGACCATCCAGAAAGGTTACATCCTTGCTGGTGGTAGCAACATGGTTGCGGGCAATGTTCAGCACGATGTCGAACTCATATTCCAGATTATCTCGTTGGATGGGGGCAAGGCCCAGTTTGACCGGTTCCATCTTGCCCCGCTCGTTGGGCTGCAGGGCGTAGTCCTGCTTGACCCGCAGCGTGCAGATGGTATGGCAGGGAACCGACAGAATGGAATCCACCAGACTGTTCTGCAGCTTGCCGGCGGCGTTCCATGCAGTGTAGCTGTTTTGGCCGCGCTGGTTGGCGGCGATCTGATCTTTATATTCCAGCACACCGCCCTCGCCGCTCCAGGCGTGGGAAAGGCTGTCCACAATGACCACGCCGTCCGGGCCTACGGCTTCGGCGCCGGTGCGCACATACTGGATGTACTTCTCCACGGTATAAGGCGGGTCCAGATGGGCATACAGAAAAGCGCCGGTGGGAGTGGGCAGGTCGCTGCGGGTGGCGTATTCTCTTGCACGCTCGTGCTCAGTGTCGATCAGGGCGACTTTGGACCAGTCGCCGGTCATGCCGAAGGCAATATACAGGGCGCTCAGTGTCTTGCCGCCGCCGGACACCCCCTGCAGGGCCATGCGGAGCTTGGCTTTTTCCCGGGTCACCGGGGTGAACAAATTACTCATTCTGAGATACCTCCTTTTTTGCGGCCTCCCGGGCCGCCACGGTGCAGACCATATCCAACACTTCCCGTTTTTCATATTGCGGGGTGCCGGTAGGATAGGGATTGTTCCAGTAATCCCGGTAGTGCCGGTCATCTTCCACCTTTTTGACCTGCTGTTCCAATGTCCTCATACGGTTTTCGTAGAGGTCTGAAAGGGGATAGGGGGCCGCAATCGGGTGGCGGCCCAGAACCTCTTCCAAAAGATTCAGAGAAACATACAAATCAATGGCAGAGATTTTGGCATAGCCGATACGCATGCCAAGGGCTTCCGAGTTTACAGGTTCGCTGCGCAACAAGTTTGCAATATACTCCTGCATCTGACCGGCCTGAAAGAGGAGTGTCCCCAGGTCATGCAATACACGATATTCAATGCGCTGGGGACCGTACAGTGCTGCGGCTCTGGGCAGCGTAGTGGCATCATACCCGGTCATGGTTGCCACCTCCCGGCTTGCGGTAGTCGATTTCCCCAAGTTTGGCGGTCAGGTCGGGGCGGATGCGCTCGACCGTTTCCAGATAGATCACCGTGCCTGTCTCGGGGTCATGCCAGCGTCCCCAGGGCATGGCATTGTAAATGTCCAGCACATCGCCGCCGAAGGTGGCCAGTCGGTCCAGCATCTCGATGCCGACTGTGTCAAACCACCGGATGCGGTGGCCATCGCTCTGTGCCGCCCGGTACCCCATGCAGGCAAAGTCCATGGTGATGAGGCTGTCTTCCAGCACGGGGGAATCCTGCAGTGTGGGCAGCGGCTCAGGCATACCGTCCAACTGGTCCGGGGCATCGCCGTAGGCATCCATACACCACCATCCCTCTCCCTTGTGGGGCAGGCCGTGGCACCAGCCGGCAATCAGTCCCAGTACCGGGCCGGGGACATATTTCCACAGCATGGCGCAGGCCCAGCCAGGACCGACCAGACACAGCACATCCTTTGCGCTGCGCCATACTTTTACGCCGCCGCCTTTGTAGGCTGCTTTCATCAGCTTCACCAGTTTTTTCTCATTCAAAATCGTCATCCTCCTCACTGTCCATATCGTACCCATCGGGGGCGCAGACGCGCACCGTGTCCAGCAAGGTGCGGGCAACCTGCAAGACGTGTGCTACTACTTTGCCGTAGGCGGTCGGGGAAAGCTGCGCCTGTTTTAACTGGGTGCGCAGCAGAATACGCAGGTTTTCTGCCGTCTCGTACAGGGTATCTGCGGTGCGCTGGCAGGCGTCGGCGTCGGGGCGGGCGGTGGCTAGCTGCTGCTGTAGGTCGGCTATCTGGCTCTGGGCGTTCAGTTTTTCCTGATGGGCCCTGCGCACCGTTTCCTGCATCGTGGCGGCCATGCGGTCGGCACCTTCCCGGCGCCAGACTTCGATCTGCTCCTCGCCGGGCTGAACCACCGCCACATCACGGGGCTGGTTTTCCAGTTCACGGATTTTGGCTTTCAGTTCGGTGTTCTCTGTGCCGCGCTGCTCGGCCAGCTTTTGGGCGCCGGCGGCTCTGTTTTCGGCAGCTTTGGCGCGGGATTCGGCGTTTGCGGCGCGATTTTCTGCTGCAATGCGGGCCTCGTTTGCTTGCTGGCAGCGCTGCTGTTCATCGGCCAAAAGGGCGCTTGTGCCTGCACCGGATTGCCTCTCGGTGGCGAGAGCTCGTTCGGCTTCCTCCCGGGCGGCCTGTTCTACTTTCAGCTTGGCCAGCAAATCCTGATACTGCTTGTGGGTGGTGATGTCTCCATCCTTGACGGCTTGAACCAACTCGGCCGGGGCCGAGGGTTTGGCGGCGGCATAGAGCAGGGAAGGACTTGCCGCTTCCAATGTGGCTTGTTCTTCGGGAGTGGAGCCTGTGAGAAGTGCTTGCACCTGCAGCAGTTGGTAAGCTGTGGTTTTACTGATCCCAACGGACCTGCACCATGCGACGAAGGTTTCTTCCGTGTGTTGATTGTGCCCGTCCGAATTTCGGACGAGCTCCTCGTGCGCCATATCCACAGCACCAGCCAGGTCGACAATGTATTTTTGCCTTGCCGATCGGATTATGCTTTCCGCCAGATGCAGCGTGTCCACGGTGACAACATCCAGCTCGCTGTAATCAAAGGTCGGGACATTTGTGTCCTTAGCTGCCAAAGAGGCAGGTCCGGCAGCGGACAGGCCTTGTTCGGCAGCTCCAGCATCCGCACGGGAGGCGGGGGCCGCAGGGGTAGGGTTTGCACGATGCCTGATGTCATGGGTGCATTCGCTTTGCGAACAGTTGCAATGTCCGTCACAATCGGATCGACCAAATACATCACGCCCACCAGCGCAGGTGCAATCAGAACGTTTACATCCGTAGCATGCACAGGCGGCAACCTCACCGTCTGCGCCGGTCTTTGCACCGGCATCGGCATTCGGGGACGGCAAAGGCTGCGCATCCGATACAGTAGGAGCACACAGCGGAGCATCGGCGGCCGCATGGGTAGGGTTTTCGGGCGGGCAAAGGCCATCCGGTGCAATGCACCCGAGCCCCATATCCGATTTGTCGCAGTGAGCCTGTGGGCAATCTTCATCCTCGCAGTCAGGGCAGCGGCAACTTTCACAGGGAGAGTAGGCCTCCCTTGTCTTCTCCGGCTCTGCCTTCTGCCACCCATGTGCCCGGGCGTATTCGTCCAGTACCTCCTGCAGGTCCGCAGTCGTGTAGGCTTCTCCCTTTACAGCGGCCAGCACCCCGCTCAGCGTCCAGCGGTCCGTCCCTTTGGCCTTGCACATCAGGGCCGGGGCGCTCTTGTGCTTCCGAACGGCAAAGAGGGTGCCGTACTCGTTTTGGTAGATAACCGGCTCTTCCGGCTCGGCGGATAGCGAGGCCAGATACCGTTCTTCCCGCTCACGCTCCTGCCGGAGTTCCTCCTCCGCCAGCAGTTCATCCTGGTCGGGAATTCCCTCTGTGCAATACCGGTTGTTGACGTAATAGTCACAGTCCCGCTCGTGTCCGATCACCTTGCAGGTGCGCTCGCACTCCTGCTGGAGCGGACAGCGGTCGTTTTGTTTTTTCATGGGTTACACCTCCATATTGCCGTGCATCTCGGCATCGCGAGCCGCTTTTCCGGCGTTGGCTGCGGCGTAAGCACAGCGGATTTTGTCCAGCTTGATGCGGTCACACCAATGGTCACCGAGGATTTCCTCCACCGTTTCATGCAAAAGCAACTCGGCATCCGCACGGCCTTTTTGGAACGCTACGGTGATTTCGTCGTAGATCACAGTCGCTTCACCTCCATGGCGCGAAACTTGTCGGCCAGATCTTCGGCCAGAGATTGCAGCAGAGGAACCTGCCGGCCACGCCTCCAGCCTACGATCAAAAGGCGGCCATAATACCATTGGTCATCATAGAAGCGGGTGGGCATTGCGCGACCGGGAAGGCCCGGAAGGTATACCAAGGCTGCGGGTTGGGTGCTGAATAGTCTCACTCGGACAGGGCCGCCTAAATAAGCATCCAGCCCCTGAGCAGTGTCTGGTACGTTGCGGATATCGGGCGGCTGGCCGGGATCGATTAAGATGCCGCGCATTCGGACACCTCCTCGTCCAGAGCAAACCAGACGCCCAGCAGAGCATTGAGCACCAGTACCCCGACCAGCAGCGCGGGCAGGTTCAGCGCGGCCACAGCCGCAGCTATGTAGATGCTCAGGGTCACGCAAGCGGTCTTGACCGCGGCGCGCAGGTAGGGTACAATGGGGTTGAGCTTTTGCGTAGGCTCGTTTTTGTGGCCGTTCCGGTGTGCCAGCACCGGGGCGGCTGTTTTGTTTTGTGTCATGGGAAACTCCTTTCATATTTTGATAGTTTCGGTTTTGAGGAAATCGTCCAGCCAACAGTAGGCACCGGCCCGGCTGATGATATAGCGCCGGTCGTGGCCTTCACCAGCAGGCAAGCCGACGGCAAAGGGAAACTTGCCAGCCACAATGTAATCGCCCATGGTGTCAGGGTTGGCGGGCAAAAGGTTGGCTTTGAAGTATTCGCACAGATCATACATGGTCATGGTGGGGTTGAGGGACAGATCCATGGTCTGCACGGCGGGTCACCTCCTTGCAGTAGCGACTATGGGCCCGGTCACTTTTTGCTGCTGGCCAGCATCTGCTGTGCCATTTCGTCCAGCATGGTGTTCAGCGTCTCATCCATCGAGGGTGTGGCCAGCGCCACAATCTGGATTTGGTCGATGCAGTTGTTGATCTCGTTCTGCACCCGCAGGGCCAGATCCTCGAAGCTCCGTACATAGTCGCACATCTTTCCGTAACTGGCTTTTGCGGCCATATACTGTGCCTTGGCATCGTCGCGGCCCTTGCGTGCTTTCGCAAGCGATTGCTGGATGTCCACCAGATCTCGCTTGCGGTCAGCCAGAAGGCAGAACCATTCCCGCAGGAGTTGGTTGTTTTGCCGCAGCCGTTCCAGCTCGGCAGGGTCTGCACCGTACATTCCGCTCTTGCGGATGTCGGGCAGCACTTCATCAAACACCCAGCGCTCGAACTTTTCTGCACTGGGCAGCTTCGAGTGGGTGATGAGCCGGTACAGGTCGCCTTCGGGGAGAAAGTTGGCCTGCTGTTTGCGGCCTAGATTATCGGTGAGGTAACGTTTCGTTACCCCACGGCAGTGGTCGTTCAGAGCCTTGCTCTGGTTCTTATATCCCAACGCCTTGCAGGCGTCCGCACCGCAGAACAGCGGCTTGCCGTCCTCGTACAGGATGCGGACACTGCCAAACGCGGCGTTGGTGTAGGTTTGTAAATCGGTCACTTTTAGATAGCCTCCTTGTGGGTTTGTACTTCCTGCGGTAAAATAGAGGCAGGAAGGGAGGTGAAATAATTGGATAAGAAAATGGAGCGCGCTCTTGAAATTGCTGCCCAGATTAGTGCCGCAAAGGCATCCAGCAGTTCTGCAACGGTCTGCAAAGAATCTGGTCAACGATTCGGAGAATTCTTCGGCGAAATCTATAAAGCTGTTCTCGAAATCGAGAATCAGGATACTACTGAAGCTTAAGGATTTCGACTAAAACGGCGGCGACCTCTGGCAGAGCTTGCACCTCTGTATCAGAGGTCGCCTTTTTTGAGGTTCGTTCCACAAATTCAAGAAGCGCACTTTCAAGACGCTTGACGGATTCGTTATCCATCCTGTTCACCTCCTTTGTTGTGTTCATGGCTGGGTAGAAATATTTTCAACCTACGAGCAGAAAAAAATGGCCTCCTTTTCGGGGATGTCAAGCCCCAGCAATCCAGCAAGGGCGGCGATTTCGCTGGCCTTAAATTCGCTGTCGTTGTCAATCTTTTGCTGTAAGGCCTGCCTTGAAATACCCATCTTCTCGGCGAGGAAACTAATTTTCAGCCCAGAAGCCCGAATTGCATCCCGGAGACGTTTCGTGTCGGTCATCGGCGATTTTAACCTCCTCTCTTGATTTTTGAGGTTGAAATAATTTCAACCCGCATTCAATATACCACTCGGTTGAAATGTTGTCAACATGTTTTTGCAGAAAAGTTGATTTTTCTGACACTGTGTGCTATACTGAAACCGAAAAAAGAAAGGAGGCTCGTGAAGTGTCAACCATAGGAGACCGAATCAAAGCCCGCCGTGAAGCGCTTGGTATGACGCAGGAAGAGCTGGCTGACCTTCTTGGATACCGCGGTAAATCCAGTGTATCCAAGTTAGAAAGTGGGCAGGGAGACCCTGGACAGTCAAAGGTTTTGGCCTTCGCCCGCGCATTGAAAACCACGCCTGCGTACCTTATGGGGTGGGTTGAAGATCCCATGCCTACTGGTATCCCTCCCGGTTTCGAACCTCTCCCCAAAATGGTCAAGCGTCCTCTGGTTGGCAGCATTGCCTGTGGTGAGCCGATCACCGCGGAAGAAAACATTGAAGACTATGTGGACGTGCCGGAAGATACCCACTGTGACTTCTGTCTGCGTTGCAAGGGCGACAGCATGATTGATGCAGGTATTCATGACGGTGACTTGGTATATATCCACATCCAGCCGGAGGTAGAGAACGGCCAGATCGCAGCGGTACGTATTGATGGGGAAGCCACCCTGAAGCGCGTGTTCTGGGATAGTGCCAACCAGGTGTTGCAGTTGGTTCCTGCGAACAGCTCTTATATGCCAAAGGTTTATAGCGGACAGGCCTTGGAAAATGTCCATGTCGAAGGTCGTGCGGTGGGGTTTACGCATTGGTTCTAAGGGGGCAATTTGCCAACAAAGGAGGATGTCATGAAAAAACTTATTTCGTTATGTTTCATGGGCGCTCTGGTTCTGTCCTTGTGCGCGTGCGGATCAGCAGATCCATCTGAGTGTGTTGAAGATATTTCTTTGTTTGGTACAGAAGATGGAACCGCATATTATGATGTCAGTCTTACCGATGATACTGACTGGGCAGATATGACGAGCAAGGAACAGGCGGATATCGCGCTCTATGCTATCAATCAGTGCCGTGACTTAGAAGAATCAACCGGAAATAATTGCAACGTGACAGGGTGGAAGGATGGCGTCATTGCTTTTTCTTGGGGAGGAGTCGATGGCGTTGCAAAAATTAGAATGTATGACGAGGACGGCACCCTTGATCACACGTGGGAACTATCCGATAAAGATCTGAAATAATAAAAAACGCCCCCGGTGCGGCAACACCCGAGGAGTTTGAATGGACTGAGGAAGAAGGTAATCTTGTATGGGGTTTAGGTTTAGAAAAAGTAAGAGTTTTGGACCATTTAGAGTGAATTTAAGTAAGAGCGGTGTTGGATGGAGTTTTGGAAATAAGTGGTTCCGTTACACAAAAAAAGCAGGTGGAGGGACACGCACTACAAGTTCTATTCCGGGAACAGGGATTTCTTATGTAAAAGATTACGGTGCAGGACGCGGAAAAAAGAAGGGGTCTGCTCCTTCACATCCGGTACAACCTTCCGGTAATGGTCCAACGGGAACAAACTCAGGCTGCCTTATGTGGGGAGTCTCCATTTGTCTGATCTTGTGCTTCTTTTCTTTTTTCATAAGTCTTACTGGCATTTGCTGTCTGCTGACTGGATTGTTACTCCTTCCAGTAAAAACGTGGCAGGAGTTCCTTTCGCGGTTTCTCCCGGCCGAAAGCCGAACGAAAAAAATGCTCGCTGGCGGACTTTTCATTCTGGCGATTCTATTTTACGCAATCCCGTTTACATCTCCTGTGCATGAAGATGCGGTACCATCTCCTACACCTCCATCCATGGTTTCGGATCCCGTAGAGGAGGCTACTCCTACACCGTCTCCTTTGCCTACTTATACACCCACTCCTTCTCCGACCACGAAACCGACTCCAAGCCCAACGCCTAGTCCCGTAGTTACCCCGAGCCCGACACCGGAACCTACGGCGGTACCTACACCCGTGCCCACAGCGGTTCCTGTACAACAAGCCGCAGCACCGGAGCTGTCTGCAGCTGGCGGGGGATCAGGGAACGATGCGCCAGCAGTGCAGCCAGAAGCACCCACGGAAGTTGTAGAGCCTTCTGGTCAAGGTGGAACCGTTTATATTGCTAGCAGTGGAAAAGGGAAAAAGTATCACAGTGACCCGAACTGCAGCAGTATGAACGGCGCAACACCGTTGACTAAGTCGGAAGCAGAAGCCCGCGGATATACACCTTGCAAAAAGTGTTACGGGTAAGACTTATAAAAAGAGCCTCCGGCGCGGTAACGCCAGAGGCAGAAAGGAAAAATTATTTGAGAATAGAAGATTATTTGAAAGATCGTGTTGAAGATCAAATAAATTGGTATGATAAGAAGGCAATAAGCGCCCAGAAACAATACAAAAAGCTTCAATTCGTTGAAATAATTGTGGCAGCGTGTATTCCCTTATTGGTCGGATATGTTGGGCGCTTTAGCTGGATGCAATTTGTTATAGGAGTTTTGGGAGTAATCATTACTGTCATTGAGGGATATATTTCGCTTAATAAAGTTCACGAGAATTGGATAGAGTACAGATCAACTTGCGAGCTGCTCCGGCACGAAAAATTCCTTTTCGAGATGAAAGCACCACCGTATGGCGATTCGGAGTCAACAGAAGGTTTATTTGTGAAAAATATCGAGCTTCTTATATCTTCTGAAAGTAATAAATGGAAAGCCACAAATTCAAATCCTGTTTCAACAAAGAATCAGGGTCACTCTTCTACGGGTTCGTAAGTCTTTTCGAAAATATCTGGCTTGCAAGGATATTGTTCTCCATTAACGCCAGTGATGATCCAATCCCCGGGTGAAGCGTGCATGGTTCCTTCCAAAGTTTCAATATTCATTTCTTTAGATGTTTGATATGCGTCTACGATGATTTTCTTTTTCTGAAATTTCATTTTTGTACCTCATGAGAAAGGATGAAATAAAGATGCCAGCACTGTATTCTTATCGGATTTTTATTAGCCATGCATGGAAATATGGCGACGAATATTCAAGGCTTGTTAGATTGCTGGATAATGCCCCGTATTTTTCATGTTACAATTACTCAGCCCCTAAGGAAAAGCCTCTTGCTCTTTCAAGGGAAAGTGCAACAACAAGGGAAATTGCAGAAGCAATTTCCGATAAGATCAAAAGAGCACAAGTGGTTTTGGTTTTAGGTGGGATGTATGGAATATATCATAGTTGGATGCAGTTTGAAGTTGATGAGGCAAGACGGCTTGGAAAGCCAATTATTGCAATTATGCCCTGGGGCCAAATAAATATGCCAGCTTATCTAAGAGAAAAAGCGGATAGGGTAGTGGGGTGGAACACAAGTTCTATTGTTTCAGCTATAAGAGAGTTGGTATAAAGCAAATAATAGAAACGCCCGGTCGGCGGCAACCGGCAGGGCGTCAGATAGATCAGCTTGCCTGAAGGCAATAATCCGACCTAGTCCAATTCGGATTATACCACCTCCGGGCAGGCTTTGACAAGTGTACCTCGGAGGTGGTTTTATGTTGTGTGTTCGCTGCCGCCGCGAGATCCCGGATGACTCCCGGTTGTGTTGTTACTGCGGTAAACGGCAAGCAGGTGCTGCTGCACCCCAGCGCCGCCAGCGGCGTCGGCCACGTGGGCAGGGGAGTGTGTGGAAAGACCCGCGCAACCACAACCGCCCTTGGGTGGCCAGAGCGGCGGATGGTACCTACATTGGCTGCTTCGCGGAATCCAGCGAGGCGGTGCGGGAGCTCGATGCGGTGAATGCCCGACTGATTGCGCCCGATCGGCAGATGTATACCTTCTCCGATGTGTATGACCGGTGGAGCGTGCTGCATTTTCCCAAGATTACGAAGTCGGCCCAGCAATCCTATCAGAATGCCTATCGCAAGGCAGAACCGATACAGGGGCGCCGTATGATGGATTTGAAGACTGAAGATTATCAGGAAATCATCACCGATATGGCTGCGCATAAGGTCAGCCGTAGTCTATGTGAGAAGCAGCGGCAGCTGTTCAGCCAACTGTGCCAGTATGCCATGCGTCAGGACATCATCCATACCAACTATGCGCAGGGGCTGGTTTTGCCCAGCGCCAGCGCCCCACAGACGCGAGTTTTAAGCGACTCCGAGGTGCAGGCTATATGGACCATGGCGGATGACAAGCGCCTTGGGGAAACGGCCCGCATTGCGCTTGTGCTGACCTACACAGGCATGCGCTTGAATGAACTGCTCACCGCCCGCCGGGAAAATGTGCATCTGGAAGATGGCTACCTGATTGGTGGAGAAAAGACTGAGGCTGGCCGGAACCGAGTGATCCCGCTGCATGCCGACATCCAGCCATTTATAGAAGACTGGCTGGATGGAAATGACACGGACTTCCTGATCCCGTCTAAGTATGGTATTCCACGGGACCACAACAATGTGCGAAAATCCTTTGGTAGTCTGATGAAGAAATTGGGCATCCAAGGCGTGAAGCCCCACACCTGCCGCCATACCGCCGCCACTAAGATGATGGCTTCCGGTCTGGCACCTGAGGTGGTGAAACAGATTCTGGGACACGCGGATATCACCACCACGCTCAACATTTATACACATCCTGACGTCAGTTTGTTGGTGGGCGGGATGGCGTCTGTAAATTGGCGTAAGCCTGTATAAGACCTGTATAAACCCGTTTTTTGGCGTTGCATCGCGTAGAGGGGTGGCCTTCCCAAGCAGTAGGTGGCGAGTTCGAGACTCGTATCCCGCTCCAAAGCTGTAAAATCTTCTTTTTAGATAGATTTTACAGCTTTTTTTGTGCCTAGCATTCATGGCACAGGCAAAACAAGAAAAAACCGACGTTTTGCGGATTTTTTCTTGACAAATGGTGCGGTTTCTGCTAGAATATTTCAGCAATCGTTCAGATGGCTGCTCCATTCGCACAGGATGGCGAATGCTGGTAGCCGCAATTCGAAGATTGTGATGAGCACATATATTGAGTATGGCTCCCGTAATCATGATCGAGAAAGAGGTGAAAATACCATGAAGAAGGGCATCCATCCGAACTATGTGGATTGCACGATCACTTGTGCCTGCGGCAACGTGATTCACACTCGTGACACCAAGCCGGAGATCCACGTCGAAGTTTGCAGCAAGTGCCATCCGTTCTACACCGGCAAGCAGAAGCTGGTCGATACCGGTGGCCGTGTCGAGCGTTTCAAGCGCCGTTATGCCAACGCTGGCAAATAAGTTTGTTTGCACTGTACCCCAGATGGCGACATCTGGGGTATTTTTGGCTGTTTATATAAGGAGTTTTCATGTCCGACTATAAGACCATTCGTGGTACGGCAACCTTTACCTATGAAGAAAAACGCAGTCGCTTTATTGGTACAGCGGCTTTTGCCGATACCGAAGAAAAAGCGCTGCAGGTGTTGAATGCAGTCCGAGCGGCCAATCGCACGGCACGGCACAATGTGTACGCGTATGTGCTGCAAAATGGTCGGACCCGCTATTCCGATGATGGGGAACCCGCCAAGACGGCGGGAACGCCGGTGTTAGAGGCTATCGGCCATGCAGGACTATCGGATGTGATTGTGGTGGTAACCCGTTACTTCGGTGGGATCCTGTTGGGAACCGGCGGGTTGGTGCGCGCCTACACGGCGGCGGCATCCGGAGCCTTGCAAAATGCAGAATTGGTCAGTATGCGTCTGATCGTGAACTGCCGGGTGGGGGTATCCTATGGGGTGTTCGAACAGGCACAACGTATCATCGTAGCGGCTGGGGGAAAATTGGAAGAACCTCAGTTTGCAGACGGGGTAACCTTGGTTTGGCGTATGCCGGCGGGAGAGGAAGACGCCTTGTGCCAAACCTTGGCGGAATTGACTCGTGGTACTGCGCAGGTAGAGGTTTCGGAACCGGAATATGCTCCTTTTTGAAAAAACATGAAATTCCCGAAAAAAATAGAGTGTTTGCCGCAGTTTTATCGTATATATAAATAGAAAACAGCAAAGAAAGGAGGCGGCAGCATGACGATCCGAGAAGAAACCGAGGCGATTGAACGCCAAACGCTGAGCCGCTATGCGACCTTGAGCGAAAATAGCCGGGGCCGCCGTAAACCGGAAGAAGAGGATCCGATTCGCCCTTGCTTCCAACGGGACCGGGATCGTATTTTGCATTGTAAGGCGTTCCGCCGCCTCAAACAGAAAACACAGGTGTTCCTTTCCCCTGAGGGAGATCACTATCGCACTCGATTGACGCACACGTTGGAAGTGAGTCAAATTGCCCGGACCATCTCCCGGGCGTTGCGCCTTAATGAGGATTTGACCGAAGCGATTGCATTAGGCCATGATTTGGGGCATACTCCTTTCGGTCATGCAGGGGAGCGGGCGCTGAATCGTCTTTGCCCCGGCGGCTTTACCCATTACCGCCAAAGTTTGCGGGTTGTGGATCTGTTGGAAAAGGACGGCAAGGGGCTTAATTTGAGCTGGGAGGTCCGCAACGGAATTATTACGCACACCACGGGGGCGTGGGCCCGCACGCCGGAAGGCTGCGTGGTGCGCCGCGCGGACCATATCGCCTTTCTCAACCATGATATTGAAGATGCTGTGGGGGCAGGCGTGCTGGACCCGCGGCAGATTCCCGCTGAGGCTACTGCGGTGTTGGGCCACACGAAGTCTCAGCGCATCACTACGATGATTGCGGATCTGGTGGAGCACAGCCAAAACGGGCGGATCAATTTTTCCCCCGAGGTGGAAGCTGCCTATGCGATCCTAAAGGATTTTATGTATTCTACCGTATATGTGGACCGGGAAGCGAAGCGAGAAGAGAAAAAGGTGGACAAGCTCATCGCAGAGTTGTATGAGCGTCTGTGCGAAGAACCGGCACTGCTGCCTAACTTTTATCTCGAGATTGCCTACAACGAGGGCGTAGACCGGGCTGCAACCGACTATATCAGCGGTATGAGCGATGAGTTTGCCACGCGACTGTTTGTAGAATGGTTTGTGCCGAAAAAGTGGCAGGTTTTGTGAGACGGCATTCTTCTGCATGAGGGAGGTGGAATGGGTTGATCCCACAGGAATACATACAGGAAGTGGTACGCCGCAACGATATCGAAGAAGTGATCGGCCAGTATGTGCAACTGCGTAGGCGTGGCCGTACGCTGAGCGGGCTGTGCCCGTTTCACAACGAAAAGACACCGTCCTTTGTCGTGTACCCCGATACCCAGAGCTTCTACTGCTTTGGCTGCGGAGCGGCAGGCGATGTTATAAACTTTGTACGCAAGTACAATAATCTCGGATACGTGGAAAGCGTAAAGCAGTTGGCGTCCCGGGTGGGAATGCCGCTGCCGGAAGAAGAGGACAAAGAGGCAAAGGCGCGGCAACGTCTTTTGGAGATCAACCGCTGTGCTGCCCGGTACTTTTATGAGCAGCTCAATGCGAAGACACCGGAGGCAGCGCAGGCGCGCCGGTACTGGAAAGAAAAGCGTGGTCTTTCCGATGCGGCCATCCGCCGCTTTGGGCTGGGCTATGCGCCGCAGGATTTTGGCGGATTGCTGCACTACCTGCGCAGGCGAGGCTTCAGCGAGAGCGAGTTGGAGCGCTCCGGTCTGGTTAAGCGCAGCGCCAAAGGAAACCTGTATGATATTTTCCGCCATCGCGTGATGGTACCCATCATTGACGTGCGGGGATCCATCATCGCTTTTGGCGGCCGGGTGCTGGATGACTCCAAACCCAAATATATCAATAGTCCTGAAACACAGGTCTACCACAAATCCCGCACTTTGTTTGCGCTGAACATAGCCAAAAAGTCCACCAGCAAACGGTATATCCTTTGCGAAGGGTATATGGACGTGATCTCGATGCACGAAGCAGGCTTTGACACTGCGGTGTGTGCCTGTGGTACAGCGCTGACGGCAGAGCAGGTCAAACTGTTGAGCGAATATGCCGACGAGGTAGTGCTGAGCTATGACTCGGACGAAGCGGGACAGAAAGCGACGGAACGCAGTCTGGGGCTGTTTGCGAATAGCCCGGTAAAGGTCAGCGTGCTGAGCTACCAAGGGGCTAAAGACCCGGACGAGTTTATCAAAAAATATGGACGGGAACGGTTTGATATGCTGCTCAACGGCACCGCCAATCCAACCGAGTTCCAGCTTAAGAAAGCAAAGTCCAAATATGATTTGCGCAGCGACGATGGACGCCTCAACTACATTCATGAGGCAATCGACATTTTGACGGGGTACTGGGTGAGTCCCACGGCCCGGGATGTGTACGCGGGACGCTTGGCGGAGGAAACCGGTGTTTCCAAGCAGGCCATCGTTTCCCAAATGCAAGGGGCGTTGCGCGCGGCGGAGCGAAGAGGACGGCGCAAAGAGCAGAAAGAGATGGCCCAGCAAAGCATTGCTGCCGATATCAGGATTCCTTATACACAGGGGGGCGATGCAGCGTTGGGCGCGGCCAGTGCCGGCAGGCAGTTGGTGGCGGCGTTACTGCAAGAGCCGGAAGAGATTCCCTATGTGCGCGCCCATTTGCAGATGGACAGCATTTTGCTGCCGGAAATGCAGCAGGCGTTGCAGGCGATTTTCCGCTGTGCAGACGAAAAGCTGCCGGTGAACTTAACATCTTTGCAGCAAATGTTAGAAGAAAAAACATTTCAGCAAGTAGCACATGCGCAAGCCCAAAATCACGACCAAAAGCTCACCCGGCGGGACATTGATATGTATCTGGAACGTCTGCAAAACGCGAAACCTATCAGTGAGCGGGTGGCAGGAACCAGTGATGATCAATTCCTTAGCTTTTTTGCCAATGTCAAAAAGGAAAAAGGGGTACAAGATCCACAACCGGATGATACCTGAGGTGGATGGCAAGCCAACAAACTTTTCCCAGCGCAAAAAGCGCGCAGAGTAGCAATAGAAAACCAAAAGGAGAAACGTACTTATGGCAGAGAAAAAAGATTCTATTCGCAGCTTGATTGAGAGCGGTCGGCGCAACGGCAAATTGACCAACTCTGAAATTGGCGATGCCATGGAGGAGAGCGGCCACGTTCTGGATGTAGAGCAGATGGAAAAGCTCTACGAGGAACTGGAGAGCAACGGTATTGAAGTGGTTGACGACGACACGGCGGACGCTGCGGATGCTGCCGCGCTGACAGAAGACAGCGTGGACGATTTCGAGGAAAGTCTGAACACGGACGGTATTACCATCGATGACCCGGTTAAGGTCTACCTCAAAGAGATTGGCCGTGTGCCGCTGCTGACCCCGGAAGAAGAGATCGATTTGGCTTTGAAGATTCAGGCTGGCGGTCCGGAAGGAGAGAAGGCGAAGCAGCGCCTGAGTGAGGCCAACCTGCGTTTGGTGGTTTCTATCGCTAAGCGGTATGTGGGCCGCGGCATGCAGTTCTTGGATCTGATTCAGGAAGGTAACCTCGGCTTGATCAAAGCGGTGGAGAAATTCGACCACACAAAGGGCTTTAAATTTTCCACCTATGCTACATGGTGGATTCGTCAGGCAATTACTCGTGCCATCGCGGATCAGGCTCGTACCATTCGTATTCCGGTGCATATGGTGGAGACCATCAACAAGGTGAAGAAAGTTTCCAGCCAACTGCTGCATGAATATGGCCACGATCCCAGCGCCGAAGAGATTGCCGAGCGGCTGGAGATGCCGGTGGATAAGGTGCGGGAAATTATGCGGGTGGCACAGGAACCCGTCAGTTTGGAAACTCCCATCGGTGAAGAGGAGGACAGCCATTTGGGCGACTTTATCCCCGATGATGATGCGCCGGTTCCGGCAGAGGCTGCCAGCCAGACGCTGCTGAAAGAACAGCTGGCCGATGTGCTCAAGACGCTGACCCCGCGGGAAGAGAAGGTCCTGCGGCTGCGCTTCGGTCTGGAGGATGGCCGCCCCCGTACGCTGGAAGAAGTTGGCAAAGAGTTCAATGTTACCCGTGAACGGATTCGTCAGATTGAAGCCAAGGCTCTGCGTAAGCTCCGTCATCCCAGCCGCAGCAAAAAACTGCGCGACTTCTTGGATTGATTGCATTTTTTACAATGTCCCCGGCCGAATGCCTCGGCCGGGGGCTTTCTTTGTCATTTTGCGGGGGTTGTCAAGAGCGAGCTCCCACAAAAAGACGAACGAACGGTTGTGAAAAATGCCCAAAAACCCTTGCTGGAACCGGCTGCGCGGATTTGTCAAGGTGGGCGGAACGGGGCAAAATCGTCAAAATGCCGAAAAAATCCTACACGGACCCGGGCGTATCAACGCGCAGACAAAAGTTGTAAAAAAGCCCCGAAAAGCCTTGACAATAAGGGTTTTAGCCTGTATACTTAAGCAGTATCACAAAAATGGAATAGAGCGCCCTAAAGGGATTTTGCCAAAAAGCAAAAATCAAAAACTTTGTGAAAAACGCCGAATATGGCTTGTTTCGCGGGCCGGCTTTTGGGACGCTTTTGCCAACTTTGTCAATCTATGGAATAGGAGTGGTCGCGTTTTATGGTAAAGGTCAAGCCCGTACAAAACGGCAGAACGACCCGCATGAGCTTCTCCCGGATCAACGAAGTGATTGGCATGCCCAATCTGATCGAGATCCAGAAGAACTCTTACAACTGGTTCCTGGAGGAAGGCCTGCACGAAGTCTTCCACGACATTGCCGCGATCGAGGACTACACCGGGAATCTGGTGTTGGAGTTCGTCGATTACCGGCTGGACAAGAACCCCAAGTACTCCATTAAAGAATGTAAGGAGCGGGACGCCACTTACGCGGCGCCCCTGTATGTCACGGCGCGGCTGTTCAATAAGCAGACCGGGGAAGTGAAGGAACAGGAAATTTTCATGGGCGATTTCCCGCTCATGACCGATTCCGGCACCTTTATTTCCAACGGTGCCGAGCGTGCGATTGTCAGCCAGTTGGTTCGTTCTCCCGGTGTGTTCTACGGTTCCAGCAAGGACCGTACCGGTAAGGACCTGTTCACGGCCACAATGAACCCCAACCGCGGTGCTTGGTTGGAGTACGAGACCGATTCGCAGGATGTATTCTACGTCCGCATCGATAAGAACCGTAAGCTGCCTGTCACCACGTTGATTCGTGCCTTGGGTCTCAGCACCGATGAGCAGATTCGTCAGTTCTTCGGTGACTCTGAGCCGAAGATCAACGCTTCGTTGGAGAAGGACATCACCCACTCCACCGAGGAAGGCTTGCTGGAAGTGTACCGCAAGCTGCGTCCCGGCGAGCCCCCGACGGTAGAAAACTCTCGCAGCCACTTGAACTCCTTGTTCTTCGACCCGCGCCGGTATGATCTGGCCCGGTTCGGTCGTTACAAGATGAACAACAAGTTGGCGCTGGCCCGCCGTATTGCCGGTTATAAGGCAGCGGAGGACATCATTGCCCCGTTGACCGGCGAACTGCTGGTGGCCAAAGGGGAAAAGATCACCACTGCCAAAGCCAATGAGATCGACGCCGCCGGCGTGACCCGTGTTGTGGTGCTGGTCGAGCGCAAAGGTGAGGAGAGCACGCCTGTTATCGTGATCTCCAACGGCTGCGTAGATGCCAAGCCTTTCTTCAGCTTTGATGTGGATGCGGAGTGCGGCATCAACGAGCGCGCCAACTTTGCCGAGATTCGCAAGATTCTGGACGCTACCTCTGATCCCGAAGAGCAGAAGGAATTGCTGCGTCAGAACCATGACGTGCTTATCAGCCGCACCGTTACGGTGGATGACATCTTTGCCTCCATTAACTATCTGATTGGTTTGGACCACGGCATCGGTGTTACCGACGAAATCGACCACTTGGGCAATCGTCGTGTCCGCAGCGTGGGCGAGTTGCTGCAGAACCAGTTCCGCATTGGTTTCTCTCGTATGGAGCGTGTGATCCGCGAGCGGATGACCCTGCAGAATCAGGAGAGCGGCGAAATCACCCCGCAGAGCTTGGTCAACATCCGTCCCGTTGTGGCGGCAATCAAAGAGTTCATCGGTTCCAGCCCGCTGTCCCAGTTCATGGACCAGAACAACCCGCTGGCCGAATTGACCCACAAGCGTCGTCTGTCTGCCTTGGGACCCGGTGGTTTGTCTCGTGACCGTGCAGGCTTCGAAGTCCGCGACGTTCACTACACCCACTATGGTCGTCTGTGCCCGATTGAGACCCCTGAAGGTCCTAACATCGGTTTGATCTCTTACTTGGCCACCTATGCCAAGATCAATAAGTACGGCTTTGTGGAAGCGCCTTACCGCAAGGTGGATAAGGCAACCGGTGTTGTCACCGACGAAGTGGTCTATATGACCGCCGATGTGGAGGACGAATACATCGTCGCACAGGCCAACGAGCCGCTGGACGAGAACAACCGTTTTGTTCGTTCCCGCGTTTCCGGCCGTCACCGCAACGACATTCAGGAGTTTGAAGCCAGTCAGGTAGACTTCATGGATGTTTCGCCCCGCATGATGGTTTCTGTGGCTACGGCCTGCATTCCCTTCTTGGAGAATGACGACTGTAACCGTGCCCTGATGGGCTCCAACATGCAGCGGCAGGCTGTGCCTCTGATGGTCACCCAGCAGCCCATTGTGGCCACTGGTATGGAATACAAGGCCGCTACCGACTCCGGCGTCTGCATTTTGGCAGCCCGGGACGGCACGGTGGAGTATGTGGATGCCGAGAAGATCGTGGTGCGCTGCGCCGACGGTTCCGCCGACACCTACGAACTCATCAAGTTCATGCGTTCCAACCAAGGCAACTGCAACAACCAGCGCCCCATCGTACAGGTGGGCGATGAAGTCAAGACCGGCGATGTGTTGGCCGACGGTCCCGCCACCAAGAATGGTGAGATCAGCTTGGGCAAGAATGCTCTGGTGGGCTTCATGACTTGGGAAGGTTACAACTACGAGGACGCCGTCCTGCTGAACGAAAAACTGGTTCGCGAGGACGTCTACACCTCCATCCATATTGAAGAATACGAGACCGAGGCGCGGGACACCAAACTGGGACCCGAGGAAATCACCCGTGATATCCCCAACGTGGGCGATGACGCGCTGAAAGATTTGGATGATCGCGGTATCATCCGCATCGGTGCCGAAGTCAAGACCGGTGATATTCTGGTTGGTAAGGTCACCCCGAAGGGCGAAACCGAACTGACCGCTGAGGAACGCCTGCTGCGTGCTATCTTTGGTGAGAAGGCCCGCGAAGTCCGCGACACCTCGCTGCGTGTGCCCCATGGTGC
This sequence comes from uncultured Gemmiger sp., assembly GCA_963557315.1. Lineage (GTDB taxonomy): Bacteria > Bacillota > Clostridia > Oscillospirales > Ruminococcaceae > Gemmiger. The sequence goes on from CAUWAX010000001.1 coordinate 98,149, forward strand.
CTACGGTATCGTGGTGGATATTAAGGTGTTCACCCCCGAGAACAGTGACGAGCTGCAGCCCGGCGTTCGTATGTGCGTACGCTGCTATATCGCTCAGAAGCGTAAGATCAGCGTGGGCGATAAGATGGCCGGCCGTCATGGTAACAAGGGTGTTGTTTCCCGCATTCTGCCGCAGGAAGACATGCCGTTCCTGCCCGACGGTACGCCGCTGGACATCGTATTGAACCCCTTGGGCGTTCCCTCCCGTATGAACATCGGTCAGGTACTGGAAGTCAACCTTGGCTATGTGGCTAAGGCTTTGGGCTGGAAGGTACAGACCCCTGTCTTTGACGGTGCCCACGAATCCGACCTGCGGGATTGCTTCGCTGCGGCTCGTGATAAGTGGCATGGCGAAAACGCACCGGAATATCCCACCAAGCTGGACCGCCTGATGGGTGAGAAGGGCCACATCATCGACTTCTCCAAGATCAATCTGACCGATGACGGCAAGACCACGGTCTATGATGGTCGTACCGGTGAGCAGTTCCCCAACAAGGTTACTGTTGGCTATATGTACTACCTCAAGCTGCATCATCTGGTTGACGATAAGATCCATGCTCGTTCCACTGGTCCCTACTCGATGGTCACCCAGCAGCCTCTGGGCGGCAAGGCGCAGTTCGGCGGTCAGCGTTTCGGCGAGATGGAAGTTTGGGCGCTGGAAGCGTACGGCGCCGCCTACACCCTGCAGGAAATCCTGACCATCAAGTCCGACGACGTGGTGGGTCGTGTCAAGACCTACGAAGCCATCGTCAAGGGCGATCCCATCCCGCGGCCCGGTATTCCCGAGAGCTTCCGCGTTATGCTCAAAGAGCTGCAGAGCCTTGGTTTGGATATCGTGGTGCAGGACGAGGAAGGCAATCCTGTGGATATGCGTCAGGAATTTGACGACGATGACAGCAGCTTTGAATCCAGCGATTACGAAGTGGGCAACAACGTTCTGGTCGAGAGCGAGCTGCAGGACGACTACAGCGTGAAAGACGCCGACGAGGGCTTTGACGAGGATCTGGATGAGGACAGCGAGCCGAGCGCCGATGACCTCGCCAAGATCGAGATGAACGATCCCTTTGAAGATGAATAATGTTGTGCTGTATCGTGTGTCATACTTGAATTGAGAGGGTTCGCTGAATGGAAAATAAAGAATTCGCTTCGATTAAGATCGGCCTCGCCTCCCCGGATCAGATCCGTGCCTGGAGCTATGGCGAGGTCACCAAACCCGAAACCATCAACTACCGCACCCTGAAGCCGGAGCGCGACGGCCTGTACTGCGAGCGCATTTTTGGACCTACCAAGGACTGGGAATGCCACTGCGGCAAATATAAGCGCATCCGCTACAAGGGCAAGATCTGCGACAAGTGCGGCGTTGAAGTTACCCGCGCCAAAGTGCGCCGTGAGCGCATGGGCCACATCGAACTGGCTGCGCCCGTTTCGCATATCTGGTATTTCAAGGGCATTCCCAGCCGTATTGGCCTGATGCTGGACATCAGCCCCCGTCAGCTGGATAAGGTCCTGTACTTCGCCAACTACATTGTTACCGATCCCGGTTTCACGCCGCTGGAGAAAAAGCAGCTGCTGACCGAGCGCGAGTACAAGGAGATGCGCGAAAAGTACGAAGACACCTTCGAAGCCGGCATGGGCGCTGAGGCGATCCAGAAGCTGTTGGCGGAGATCGATCTGGAAAAACTCTCTGCAGAGCTGCGGGAAGAGCTGGAAAAGTCCAACGGTCAGAAGCGTGTACGGCTGCTCAAACGTTTGGAAGCTGTCGAGGCTTTCATCGAGAGCAACCAGCGTCCTGAGTGGATGATCCTGACGGTTATCCCCGTCATTCCGCCGGATCTGCGCCCCTTGCTGCAGTTGGATGGTGGCCGTTTCGCCACTTCCGACTTGAACGATCTGTATCGCCGTGTTATCAACCGCAACAACCGCTTGAAGCGGCTGCTGGAGTTGGGTGCGCCGGACATCATCGTTCGCAACGAAAAGCGTATGCTGCAGGAAGCGGTGGACGCGCTGATCGACAACGGCCGCCGCGGCCGTCCGGTCACCGGCGCCAACAACCGTGCCCTGAAGAGCTTGTCCGACATGCTCAAGGGCAAGCAGGGCCGCTTCCGTCAGAACCTGCTGGGTAAGCGTGTTGACTATTCCGGCCGTTCGGTTATCGTTGTCGGCCCTGAACTGAAAATGTATCAGTGCGGTCTGCCGAAAGAGATGGCACTCGAACTGTTCAAGCCCTTCGTCATGAAGGACTTGGTCGAGAAGGAAAAGGCCAACAACATCAAGTCTGCCCGTAAGATGGTAGAACGCGCTCGTCCCGAGGTTTGGGACTCGCTGGAAACCGTTATCAAAGGCCATCCGGTACTTTTGAACCGTGCACCTACGCTGCACCGTCTGGGCATTCAGGCTTTCGAACCGGTACTGGTGGAAGGCCGTGCCATTAAGCTGCATCCGTTGGTCTGTACGCCTTTCAACGCCGACTTCGACGGCGACCAGATGGCTGTCCACCTGCCGCTTTCCAAGGAGGCACAGCGCGAAGCCAAAATGCTGATGCTGGCTTCCGGTAACCTGTTGAAGCCCTCTGACGGCGAGCCCGTCACGGTGCCTACGCAGGATATGATTCTGGGTAGCTACTACCTGACCCTCGTCAACCCCGACGATAAGGGTCACGGCAAGATCTTCCGCGATGAGGCCGAGGCTATGATGGCCTACTCGGAAGGTTTGATTACGCTGCAGGCCCCCATCAAGGTGCGTCGCACCATGACTTTCGACGGCGTCGAAGAGAGTGCGCTTGTCGATACCACGATGGGCCAGATCATCTTCAATACCCCGATCCCGCAGGATCTGGGCTATGTCGACCGCACCAATCCGGAGCACAAGTTCGACTACGAAATGAACCCCCGCACCCTGAAGATCGCTTCGGGCGGCAAGTCCGACAAGCTGACCAAGAAGGGCCTGCCCGACATCATCAGCCGCTGCCTGACCAAGCATGGTACGAAGGCTTGTGCGATGATGCTGGACGCCATCAAGGCGCAGGGCTATAAATACTCCACGCTGTCCGCCATCACCGTGGCGGTGCCCGATGCCATCATCCCCGAAGAAAAGCCGGCGATTTTGGCTGCGGCGGATAAGAAGATCGAAAAGGTCATGAAGAACTTCAACCGCGGTCTGATTTCCGACGAGGAGCGCTATCGCAGCACCGTTGCCATCTGGCAGGAGGCCACAGAGCAGGTTTCCGAGGCTTTGGGCAACAACCTGCGTACCAACCACCAGCGTAACCCCATCTATATGATGTCCGATTCCGGTGCTCGTGGTTCTATGGACCAGATCAAGCAGTTGGCCGGTATGCGTGGCTTGCTTGCCAACACAGCCGGTAAAACGCTGGAAATGCCGATTCGCGCAAACTACCGCGAAGGCTTGAACATCTTGGAATACTTCATCTCTTCTCGAGGCGCTCGTAAGGGCTTGGCTGACACCGCGCTTCGTACCGCTGACTCTGGTTACCTGACTCGCCGTTTGGTGGACGTTTCGCAGGAAGTGATCATCCGCGAGGAAGATTGCCATGCGACCGAGGGTATCTGGGTCCGCGAAATCAGCGAGGGCAACTCGGTGGTCGAATCCTTCAAAGAACGTTTGAACGGCCGCTATGCGCTGCATGACGTTTACGATCCGAACTCCGGCGAATTGCTGGTCAGCAAGGATAAGATGATGGATATGTTCGATGCCGAGAAGATCGCCAATGCCGGCATGACCGAACTGGAAATCCGTTCGGTCATGACCTGCCGTGCCCATGTGGGCGTCTGCGCACGCTGCTACGGCTCCAACATGTCTAACGGCGAATGCGTCAAGGTGGGCGAGAGCGTTGGTATTATCGCGGCCGAGTCCATCGGTGAGCCCGGTACCCAGCTGACCATGCGTACCTTCCATACCGGTGGTATTGCATCGGCTGAAGATATCACACAGGGTCTTCCCCGTGTTGAGGAATTGTTCGAGAGCCGCCGTCCCAAGGCTATGGCGATCATGAGCGAGATCGCCGGTACCGTTCATATCGACGATACCAAGAAGAGCCGCCATGCCGAGATCAACGGTGTGGATGAAAACGGTGCGCCCATCACCAAGAGTTATCTGATTCCCTTCGGTCAGCGCCTCAAGGTCATGGAAGGCGACGAAGTCCAGAAGGGTGCGCTGCTGACCGAAGGCCATGCGTATCCGCAGGATATTCTGGCCATTCAGGGCCCCATCGCCACCCAGAACTACCTCATCAGCGAAGTGCAGAAGGTTTACCGTCTGCAGGGCGTTGACATCAACGATAAGCACATCGAGGTTATCGTGCGCCAGATGATGCGTAAGGTGCGCATCGAGGATGCCGGTTCCAGCGACTTTATCGTTGGTAGCGTGGTTAACCGCCGCGATGTGATGATCAAGAACGAAGAGATTCAGGCTCGCATCGATGCCGGTGAAACCGACCTCAAGCTGGTACAGGCCAGTCAGGTGCTGTTGGGTATTACCAAGTCCAGCTTGGCCACCGACTCCTTCCTGTCGGCTGCTTCCTTCCAGGAGACGACTCGCGTCCTGACGGAAGCTGCTATCAAGGGCAAGACTGACCCGTTGGCCGGTCTGAAGGAAAACGTCATCATCGGTAAGCTGATCCCCGCCGGTACCGGTCTGCCGGAAGTCGAGAAAGAACTCGAAGAGGCTGAGATTGCCCGTGATGCCGCAGAGGCTGCGTACGACCACTAAACGCTAATAAAAGTCCCCGTCACGAAAGTGGCGGGGATTTTTGTGTTGGTTGACGCTTCCAAAGGAACTGGCTATAATTGTGGGTATACTAGACAAGCATTTATAGAAGGGGAGTGTCGCTTTGCTCTTTTTACAATATCCGCCGTGTTCCACCTGCCAGAAAGCCAAAAAGTGGCTGGATGAACACGAAGTTTCTTATGTGGCGCGCCACATCAAAGAAGAAAATCCTACAAAAGAAGAACTTAGCCAATGGTATGCGCGCAGTGGGTTACCCCTAAAGCGTTTTTTCAATACCAGTGGTCTGGCTTATAAAGCGTTGAACTTGAAAGAAAAACTTCCTACGATGTCGGAGGAGGAACAACTGGATTTGTTGGCAACGGACGGTATGCTGGTTAAGCGGCCTATTTTGGTGGATGAAAACTTCGTTCTCGTAGGCTTTAAACCGGTTGAGTGGGAAGAAACGCTGAGAAAATAAGGAGGATAGTATGGCAGATACGCAGACTTTGAAGGAACGCAGCGCAATGGACCCGCAATATCAATGGGATTTGACGCCAATGTATCGGGATGATGCTGCGTGGGAAGCGGATTTCGCCACGTTAGACGAACAGGTACAAGCGATGACGGCATTTGCCGGAACCCTAAAAGACGCGGTTTCCATCGGTGCTTATATGGATGCAGGGACGCAGTTGGGACGGAAGCTGTCCAATCTGTATTGTTATGCTTCGCTGCGGCGCAGTGAGAATACGCGTGCCGAGACAGGGCAGAGCATGTATGCTCGGATTATGGCCAAATATGTGCAGGCTATGGCGGTTATCTCGTTTGCCGAACCGGAGATCCTCTCTTTGCCCGAAGAAACACTGCAGGCCATCGTCGATGATGAGCAGCTGGCCGACCATAAATTCACAATGGAAAATTTGCTGCGTCAAAAGCCGCATACCCTAAGTGCGCCGGAAGAAAAGCTGTTGGCTACTTTGGGTGAAGCGCTAGGCGCTCCGGCAGAGATTGCAGATAATTTGCAGGACGCGGACCTCGTTTTTGAGGCGGTACAGGATGGCGACGGAAATACGGTAGAGGTGACCGGTTCCAACTATATCATGCTGCAAATGTCGCCGGACCGCACACTGCGGAAAAACGCATTTGAAAGTTTTTATAAGAGTTATCGGCAGCACATCAATACCTTTGCGGCGTCCTATTCGGGCGCAGTGAAAGCGGCGACAGCGGAGGCTGCGATTCGCCATTACGATTCTTCTCGTGCGATGTCGATGGCAGGGGAAAACATTCCCGCGGCGGTTTACGACAATCTGATCGATACTGTCCGTAAACATATGCCGGCTATGTACCGGTATGTGGCATTGCGTAAAAAAATCTTAGGTATCGATACACTGCACTACTATGACGTGTACGCACCGTTGGTAGGGGAGGTCAAGGTCCGCTACACCTATGAGCAAGCGCAGCAGATGGTGCTGGACGCGGTAGCGCCGTTGGGTAAAGACTATGATGATTTGGTGCGGCAGGCTTTTGCAGAACGCTGGATCGATGTTTACCCCAATAAAGGCAAGAGCGGAGGTGCCTATTCTTCAGGCACCTATGATTCTAACCCCTATATCTTAACCAATTTCACAGGAACGCTGGATAGCGTTTCGACCATCGCTCACGAGATGGGGCATAGCCTGCATACCTGGCATTCCAACCACCATCAGCCGCCGCAGTATGCGGATTATACGTTGTTTGTAGCAGAGGTGGCGTCTACTGTCAACGAGAATCTTTTGATCGAACAGTTGCTGCAAAAAGAGAAAGAACCGCAGATGCGGCTGTACTTGCTCAACCAGTATCTGGAAAATTTCAAAGGTACTGTGTATCGGCAGACGATGTTTGCGGAGTTTGAAAAAGAAGCCCATGCTATGGCCGAACGCGGGGAAGCACTGAATCCGGCTGCTCTGAATGCATTGTACAAGCGACTGGTTCAGGATTACTTCGGTCCGGAACTGGTTCTGGATGAAGAAGTGCAGTATGAATGGGCACGTATTCCGCATTTTTACCGTCCGTTCTATGTCTACAAATATGCAACAGGCTATTCCACTGCGGTGGCGTTGTCCGAAGCGATTCTGCGAGATGGGGAACCTGCAGTGCAGCGGTATAAAGAATTCTTGGCCATGGGAGGCAGTGCCTATCCCTTGGAAGAGTTGCAGCATGCCGGCGTGGATTTGACAACTCCTGCCCCGGTAGATGCGGCGCTTCAAAAATTCGAACGCATTTTGGATGATGCTGAGGCAACCTTGGCGCAGTTGTAAATTACCAATAAAAAGAGCTCCCACAGGAGGAACCTGTGGGAGCTCTTTTAGCGTATAAAACGAGTCTTACAGGGATAAACTCGAGGGTGCTTATTGACCCAATACAGCGGCGATGTAAGCAGCTTCTTTGGCGGCGATCTGCGCCTGATAGTTTTTCACAGCGGCAGCGTAAGCGGCTTCACGCTGGTCGGCGGCAGCCTGTGTGGCAACACCGGCAGCGGCTACGGCGGCATCAGCGTCAGCTTTGGCTTGTGCTGCTTTCGCAGCAGCGAGTACGGCAGCAACATCGGCATCCGCTTTAGCTTGCGCTTCTTTAGCGGCAACCATTACAGCAGCAGTGTAAGCAGCTTCCTTCGCCGCGATTTGCTGCTGATAGGCTTTTACAGCTTCCGCATAAGCGGCTTCACGCTGGTCAGCGGCAGCCTGCGTTGCTTTGCCCGCGGCAATGACCGCGGCAACATCAGCATTCGCTTTGGCCTGTGCGGCTTTTCCGGCGGCAATCACGGCAAGACATTCAGCGTCGGCCTTAGCCTATGCCTGTTTGGCTGCAGTCTGTACAGCAGCGGTGTACGCGGCTTCTTGTGCTGCGATTTGCGCCTGATAGGCTTTTACGGCGGCAATGTAGTCGCTGTTGGCATCGGCAAATGCCGGAACAGCAAAAACAGTGACCATGCAAACGGAAAGCAGGAACGCGAGAAGTTTTTTCATGACGATTGATACCTCCTTGTTAATAGTACTCTTTAGAAGAGGGTTTTCACATTTTCATTATAACAAGGTGGACAAAAATACACAATAGGATTGCGCTTTCCAGTTAGAAAAGTTTTGCCTGCTTAATTGTGTATAATTCACAAAAAACAGAAAATATAGTGCGTTTCATGATGAAAAAACACAATATAAAAGGAGAAGGGGCCGGCGCTTTACGCAAAAAAAGTCCCGCTTATGACCATACAATGCCGAAAATGGAGAACAATAAATGGCAGGCTATAAACAAAGATGCTGTGAAAAAAATGTGATAGAAAACGCGGGGAAGCGGTTTGATGCAACAAGGAAAAACTACAAAAGAAAGAAGAAGGGGAGAGAAATCTAAAAAATCTCTGTTTTGCACGATTTTTTTTCTGTTTTTTTGGCAATACTCTTGACAACAGCGCTTCTATCCTATAAAATATCAAATGCGTGAGTTTGCTGGGTGAAGTGCGGCCATTACGTCGCATGCATCCCGAAACAAGCGTGAATACGTGAAGAAAGGAGAAAAGAAATGCCTACTTTTAACCAGCTCGTGCGCAAAGGCCGTGAGGTTCTGGTACACAAAAGCACCGCCCCTGCTCTTCAGAAGAGCTACAACTCCCAGAAGAAGCAGTACACCAATCTGAATAGCCCTCAGAAGCGTGGCGTCTGCACTGCAGTTCGTACCATGACCCCCAAGAAGCCGAACTCTGCTCTGCGTAAAGTTGCCCGTGTCCGCCTCACGAATGGTATCGAGGTCACCTCTTACATTCCTGGTATCGGCCATAACCTGCAAGAGCATAGCGTCGTTCTGATCCGTGGCGGTCGTGTCAAGGATCTTCCTGGTGTTCGTTACCACATCATCCGTGGTACTCTGGATACGCAGGGTGTTGCGAACCGGAATCAGGCCCGCAGCAAATACGGTGCTAAGCGCCCCAAGGCCGGTGCCAAGAAGTAAGGAAACATCTTTTCGCCATAAAATAGGCCAAGCCTTTTTTGTGGCATAACGGGAGTTTTCTTAACTTTCGAGTACCGATGATATCATTTATGTGAAGGAGGGAAGAAAGATGCCCAGAAGAGGTAATGTCGCTAAACGCGAAGTTCTGGCTGATCCTATCTACAATTCCAAGATCGTCACCCGCCTGGTCAACTCGATCATGCTGGATGGCAAGAAGGGCGTTGCTCAGAAGATCGTTTACGATGCTTTCGACATCGTGAAGGAAAAGACCGGCAATGATCCCCTCGAAATGTTCGAGAAGGCTATGGAAAACATCATGCCCAGCCTCGAAGTTAAGGCTCGCCGTGTCGGCGGCTCCACCTACCAGGTTCCCCTGGAGGTCAGCCCCGCTCGCCGTGAAACCCTCGGTCTGCGCTGGCTGACTCTGTACAGCCGCAACCGTGGCGAGAAGACCATGTCCCAGCGTCTGGCTGCCGAGATCATCGACGCCACCAACAACGTCGGCGGCGCGGTCAAGAAGCGCGAAGATACCCACAAGATGGCCGAGGCCAACAAGGCTTTCGCGCACTACCGTTATTGATTCTTCTTGCAAGACCTAGGAGGTTAAAGCCATGGCAACGCCGAGAGACGTTTCTCTGCAAATGACCAGAAATATCGGTATCATGGCCCACATCGACGCAGGCAAGACCACCACCACCGAGCGTATCCTGTACTACACCGGCATCAATCACAAGATTGGTGAGGTGCACGACGGCGCCGCCACGATGGACTGGATGGAACAGGAGCAGGAGCGTGGCATCACCATTACTTCTGCTGCTACCACCTGCTACTGGAGCCACACCGAAACCCAGAAAGATCCTGTTGCTTTCAAAAAGAACCGTCACCGCATCAACATCATCGACACCCCGGGTCACGTCGACTTCACCGTCGAAGTGCAGCGCTCTCTGCGCGTCCTGGACGGCTCTGTGACCGTTCTGGCTGCCAAGGGCGGCGTTGAACCCCAGTCTGAAACCGTTTGGCGTCAGGCTGACGAGTACAAGGTTCCCCGTATGGTGTACGTCAACAAGATGGATACCATGGGTGCCGACTTCTTCCGCTGCGTGCAGATGCTGCATGACCGCCTGCATGCCAACGGTGTGCCCATCCAGCTGCCCATCGGTCAGGAAGATACCTTCAAGGGTATTATCGACCTGATCGATATGAAGGCTGACGTCTACTACGACGACATGGGCAATGATGTCCGCGTGGAGGATATCCCCGAGGACATGAAGGCTCAGGCTCAGGAATACCACGACAAGCTCATCGAAGCGGTTGCTGAAACCGATGAAGAGCTGATGATGAAGTACCTGGACGGCGAAGAGCTGACCAAGGATGAGATCAAGGCTGCGCTGCGCAAGGCCACCATCTCCAACGAAATCGTCCCCGTCGTGTGCGGTTCTTCTTACCGCAACAAGGGTGTCCAGAAGCTGCTCGACGCCATTGTCGACTATATGCCGGCTCCTACCGACGTTGAGGCTATCAAGGGCACCAACCCCGAAACCGGTGAAGAAGAGCACCGCGAATCCAGCGATGACGCTCCGTTCGCTGCTCTGGCATTCAAGATCATGACCGACCCGTACGTCGGTAAGCTGTGCTTCTTCCGTGTCTACTCCGGCACCATCGCAGCCGGCACCACCGTGTACAATTCGGTCAAGGATCAGGACGAGCGCGTTGGCCGTATCCTGCAGATGCATGCCAATAACCGTAAGGATATTGACATCTGCTACGCAGGCGACATTGCCGCCGCTGTCGGCCTGAAGAACACCACCACCGGTGATACCCTGTGCGACGAAAAGCACCCGATCATCCTCGAAAGCATGAACTTCCCCGAGCCGGTTATCCGCGTGGCTATTGAGCCCAAGACCAAGGCCGGTTCCGAGAAGATGGGCATTGCCCTGGCCAAGCTGGCTGAGGAAGACCCGACTTTCCGCACCTGGACCGATGAAGAAACCGGTCAGACCATCATCGCCGGTATGGGCGAGCTCCATCTGGAGATCATCGTCGACCGTCTGCTGCGTGAGTTCAAGGTTGAAGCCAACGTCGGCGCTCCGCAGGTTGCTTACCGCGAAACCATTCGCAAGTCTGCCAACCAGGAAACCAAGTACGCACGTCAGTCCGGCGGTAAGGGCCAGTACGGTCATGTTAAGATCAAGCTGGAGCCCAACCCCGGCAAGGGTTACGAGTTCGTCAACGGCGTTGTTGGCGGCGCGATCCCGAAGGAATATATCCCCGCTGTCGACAACGGTATTCAGGGCGCGATGAAGGCCGGTATTCTGGCTGGTTATCCCGTCGTGGATGTCAAGGTCACCCTGTGGGATGGTTCTTATCATGAAGTCGACTCCTCTGAAATGGCGTTCTCTATCGCCGGTTCTATGGCTTTCAAAGAGGCCATGAAGAAGTGCGATCCCGTCATCATGGAGCCCATCATGAAGGTTGACGTTATCGTTCCTGATGAGTATATGGGCAACGTTATCGGTGACTTGAACAGCCGTCGTGGCCAGATCAACAATCAGGAATCTCAGGACGGTACCGCTCGCGTTACCGCGATGGTTCCCCTGTCTGAGATGTTCGGCTATGCTACCGACCTGCGTTCTAAGACGCAGGGCCGTGGCCAGTATTCGATGGAGCCGGCTGATTACCAGCAGGTTCCCAAGAACATTGCCGACAAGATCATGAATGACCGTGCAAACAAGGCTTAATTCATAAGTTTTACTTGATTTTTTGCGCGGAATTTAGTATGATAGGCCTTATCCAAGGCCAACCAAATTGTTTTAACTAAAGGAGGATACTTCCAATGGCTGAAAAGGAAAAATTTGACCGCTCTTTGGAGCACGTCAACATTGGCACCATCGGTCACGTCGACCACGGCAAGACCACTCTGACCGCCGCCATCACCAAGGTTCTGGCTCTGAAGGGCGATGCTGACTTCATGGATTACTCCAGCATCGACAAGGCTCCCGAAGAAAAGGCTCGTGGTATCACGATCAACACCGCTCACGTTGAGTACCACACCGAGAAGCGTCACTACGCCCACGTTGACTGCCCGGGCCATGCTGACTATATCAAGAACATGATCACCGGTGCTGCTCAGATGGACGGCGCTATCCTGGTTGTCGCTGCTACCGACGGCCCGATGCCCCAGACCCGTGAGCACATCCTGCTGGCTCGTCAGGTTGGCGTGCCCAAGATCGTTGTCTTCATGAACAAGTGCGACATGGTCGACGACGACGAGCTGCTGGATCTGGTTGAGATGGAGATCCGTGAGCTGCTGTCCAGTCAGGGCTTCGACGGCGACGAAGCGCCGATCATCCGTGGCTCTGCTCTGAAGGCTCTGGAGTCCACCTCCACCGATCCCAATGCGCCTGAGTACAAGTGCATTTGGGAGTTGATGGATGCTGTTGATAGCTACATCCCCACTCCCGACCGTGCTGCTGACAAGCCCTTCCTGATGCCCATCGAGGACGTTATGACCATCTCTGGCCGTGGTACTGTTGCTACTGGCCGTGTTGAGCGTGGTACCGCCCATGTTGGCGATCAGATGGAAATCGTCGGCATCAAGGAAGAGAAGCTGACCACCACCATCACTGGTCTGGAAATGTTCCGCAAGAGCCTCGAGTATGCTCAGGCTGGCGATAACATCGGCGCTCTGCTGCGTGGTATCGACCGTGACCAGATCGAGCGCGGTCAGGTTCTGGCTGTTCCCGGTTCTGTTCATCCCCACACCACCTTCGACGGTCACGTTTACGTCCTGAAGAAGGAAGAGGGCGGCCGTCACACCCCGTTCTTCAACAACTATCGTCCTCAGTTCTACTTCCGCACCACCGACGTTACCGGCATCATCACTCTGCCCGAGGGCACCGAGATGTGCATGCCCGGCGACAACGTCGATATGCATGTTGAGCTGATCACCCCCGTTGCCATGGAAGAAGGCATGCGCTTCGCTATCCGTGAAGGCGGCCACACCGTTGGTTCCGGCGTTGTTTCCAAGATCGAGAAGTAATTTCCCGCTCTAAGACAGCATATAAGGCAGGCATTTACCGTAAGGTAGATGCCTGCCTTTTTGTATAGTTTCCTCGCGTAAAGAAGGCAAAAGATTTTTTGATCTGCCATCTGTTCAACAAGATGGCAGTATGCTATAATACATAGATAATAGGAAAGAAAAAAGAGAAGGGAGTACCTCCATGCAGCAGGAGACTGTCATTGTTCTGGACTTCGGCGGCCAGTATAATCAGCTGATTGCACGTCGCGTCCGTGAATGTAATGTGTATTGCGAGATCTACTCGTATCGCACGGACCTTGCTAAAATTAAAGCCAAGAATCCGAAGGGAATCATCTTCACTGGTGGCCCCAATAGTGCTTATTTGCCGGATTCCCCGACGATCGATCCCGAAATTTACACATGGGGTGTGCCCATTCTGGGAATCTGCTATGGCAGTCAGTTAATGATGCATATGCTGGGCGGCAATGTAACGAAGGCACCGGAACGCGAATATGGAAAAACTCTGGTTGATTTGGATACAAGCAGTCCTCTTTTCAAGGGTTTGCCGGCGCAAAATATCTGCTGGATGAGCCATAACGATTATATCGAAACGGCAGCCCCTGACTTCCAGATTGTTGCACATACACCGAATTGTCCGGTTGCGGCTGCGCAGGATTCGGCTCGTGGGCTGTATTGCGTGCAGTTCCACCCGGAAGTGCTTCATACCGAGAACGGCACGCAAATTTTGCATAACTTTGTTTATGAAGTCTGTGGCTGTGCCGGCACGTGGAAGATGGACTCTTTTGTGGAGCATTCTGTACAGGCACTTCGCGAGAAAATTGGTGATGGCAAGGTGCTTTGCGCTTTGTCTGGCGGCGTTGATTCCAGTGTGTGTGCCGCTATGTTGGCCAAAGCCATTGGGAAACAACTGACTTGTGTTTTTGTGGATCATGGTCTGCTGCGTAAAAACGAGCGGGAACAGGTCTGTGAAGTATTCGGGGAAGGCGGACAGTTTGACATTAATTTTGTCTGTGTGGACGCCCGTGACCGTTTTTACGGCAAACTGGCGGGGGAGACTGCGCCGGAGCGTAAGCGTAAAATCATCGGTGAGGAATTTATCCGCGTTTTTGAAGACGAAGCGAAGAAGATTGGCGCGGTAGATTTTCTGGCACAGGGAACCATCTACCCAGATGTCGTGGAAAGCGGTCTGGGCGGTGAGTCTGCAACGATCAAGAGCCATCACAACGTAGGCGGCTTGCCTGACTTTGTGGACTTTAAAGAAATTGTAGAACCTCTGCGGGATTTGTTTAAAGACGAGGTACGCCAAGCGGGCCGAGAGCTGGGCTTGCCGGAATACTTGGTGGCACGTCAGCCGTTCCCGGGGCCCGGTCTTGCCATTCGCATTATTGGGGATGTTACCCCGGAGAAGGTAGCCATTGTACAGGACGCCGATGCAATTTGGCGTGAAGAGGTTGACAAGCTGCCCATGGACCAGCGTCCCAGCCAGTATTTTGCAGCGTTGACCAATATGCGCAGTGTTGGCGTTATGGGCGATGAGCGTACCTATGATTACGCGATTGCTTTGCGCGCCGTTACGACTACCGATTTTATGACGGCTGAAGTAACGTTGCTGCCCACGGCTACCATTACTACGGCTGCTAACCGCATTGTCAATGAAGTAAAAAATATTAACCGCGTGCTGTTTGATTACACGACCAAACCGCCGGCTACGATTGAGTTTGAATAAGTAAAAAGTGGATATGAGAGCCTGTAAACCCGCATAAATACTGGGTTTCTGGATTTCAGATTTCCCCTTTGATAGCAGATTGATAGCACCCGTCAATTTCAGAGTTATTCTGGTGATTTGGGTGGCTTGCGAATACGCAGGATTTTTATTTCAAGAGAAAAGGTCTAACTGATTTTTGCTGATCAGTTAGACCTTTTTTATTTAATGAAACATCCATGCCAAAGGAAGCGGCTGTTTCTGTAAAGGGCACGATGTTCTGAAATGGAGGTTATGGGATGGAATCTGTTTTTTGAGGGGGCATACTCCAGAACACTACGTTCATTAAGACAACCACCAGTAAAACAACGATCATTCCGACCCAAAATCCCATATTAATTCCCCAAAAAGATGTGGTGCCCAACAAGTTCATCCAAAACATTGTCCAATTCATAGCAAACACCTCCCCAATTTATAGTAACTCGCCATAGTGCCGCACATAGGCTTTCTTTAGACTGGTGGCCAATACCATGTACAGCAGGATGCACGGAATTAAGTAAGCAAAGTAGGCGGCAGGTAGAGCTACAAATCCAAGCATTGCGCCAAAGGGGGTAAACGGAATAATGGTAAGTACTGCAATTCCCGTTATAGACAGAAGCGTCAGGGGGACGGAGGCGCGGCTCTGAATAAAGGGGAGCTTGGGGGTGCGGATCATATGGATGATCAACGTCTGGCTCCACATGGATTCCACAAACCAGCCTGCTTGAAATAGCCCAATATATTTTGCCTGCATCATAGCAAGTTCAGCTCCGCTGAAGTGGGCGGGCAGATCGTTGAACAGCACACCGCCGGAAATGAAGAGCGGACAGAATACAAAGTACATGAACAGGTAGGTGGTAAAGTCAAAGATAGAGCTGGTGGGACCGATCCAAATCATGAAATTGCCTACGCTGGAGGCATCCCATTTCCGAGGCTTTGCGATAAATTCCTCATCTACATTGTCCCAAGGGATTGCGGTACAGGAGAGATCGTAAATCAGATTTAGGAAAATCAAATGGACGCTCATCATGGGCAGGAAGGGGAGCAGTGCTGATGCGGCCAGCACAGAGAACATATTGCCAAAGTTGGAGGATGCGGTCATTTTGATGTATTTGATCATGTTGGCGTAGGTCTTGCGGCCTTCAATAATGCCCTGCTCCAAAACCATCAGATCCTTTTCCAGCAGGATGATATCCGCAGACTCTTTGGCGACATCCACAGCGGTATCCACAGAAATACCGATGTCGGCTGCTTTCATGGCGGCGGCATCGTTGATGCCATCCCCCATAAAACCGACGGTGTGACCGCATTCTCGAAGGACAGACACTACACGAGCTTTCTGATCCGGAGTCAGCTTGGCAAAAACATCGGTACTTTCGGCAGCCTTTGCCAACTCGGCGTTGCTCATATGTTCCAAATCAGACCCCAGCAACATATTTCGCACCTTTAATCCCACCTGTTTGCAGATGGTGCGGGTGACCTTATCATTGTCGCCGGTTAGGATTTTGGTTATGACACCGTGGTCCCGCAAGGCTTTGATGGCATCTGCCGTAGATTCCTTCGGCGGATCCAGAAAAGCCAGATAACCGATCAGAACCATGTCACATTCATCCTTGGTACCAAACGTACCCACGGGAGAGGGATTGCTTTTTTGCGCAATGGCAAGAACACGAAAACCTTTGTCATTTAAGTCGTCCACCGTCTGAAGAATACGTTGGCGCACCTTTTCCGTCAAAGGCTGAACGCTGCCGTCACATTCTGCGAAAGAGCAGATCGACAGCATTTCTTCCACGGCGCCTTTCGTCACCATCTGCGTTTTACCGCGTTTGTCTTGTACGACAGTAGTTAAGCGGCGGCGGGTAAAATCGAAGGGAATCTCGTCGACCTTCGTGTAATGTTCAGACAGATCGACCAGTCGGGAATCCTCATCCTCGGCTTCCTCGGTCTTGCGGATGATCGCCAGATCCATCAGGTTTTTGTATCCGGTCTGGAAATAGCTGTTGAGATATGCGTGGCGCAGGACACGGGTGTCGTCGTCGCCATTAACATTGAGATGATATTCCAAAACCACCTGATCCTGTGTCAGGGTACCGGTTTTATCTGTGCAGAGAATGTCGATTGCCCCGAAATTCTGGATCGAGTTGAGGTTTTTTACGATTGTCTGTTTCTTGCTCATGGACACTGCACCCTTGGCAAGGCAGGTGGTCACAATCATGGGAAGCATTTCCGGGGTCAGGCCGACAGCAATGGAAATGCCGAACAGAAAAGCACTTAACCAATCTCCCTTCGTAATGCCGTTTATGACGAATACCAGCGGCACCATCACCGCCATAAAACGAATCAGAACCCAAGAAACTGCGTTTACGCCTTTGGTAAAACTGGTTTCCACCGCATCTCCGGCAACAGCAGAAGCCATGGAACCGAATAGCGTATTGTCCCCGACGCACACCGTTACTGCGACCGCGCTGCCGGAAACCACATTACTTCCCATAAACGCAATGTTTGAATAGTCCGTTACACTTTCTTTCGGATCGCTTACATGGGACGTTTTTTCTACAGGCTCGCTCTCGCCAGTCAGGCTGGCCTGACTCACAAAAAGATCTTTTGCTTCCAGAATGCGAACATCAGCGGAAATCATGTCGCCGGCGGATAGATGCACAATATCGCCTACCACCAGCTCATCCATAGGAAGCTCCGCTTTTTCCTGATTTTTGCGGGTGACTGTACAGGTGGTGGTAATCATGGCCAGAAGCTTTTCTGCCGCATTACCGCTCCGAGATTCCTGCACAAACCGAAGCGTACCGGAAATTATGACCATGGTTAGGATAATGACTACCGTCAGGCAGTCAAAGTCTTCCGGCACACTGCCAAAAAGAGAATAGTACGGAAAAACCATATCGGTCATGGTAGATACCAGAGCTAAAAAGAACAGGATGGCGGTAAAAGGATTGATAAATGCGTCAGCCAACCGCCTTGCCAAAGATTTCTTCTTCTCATGGGTAACCTTGTTGCTGCCATATTGTGCACGGCTTGCGGATACCGCTTGTGCATCAAGGCCACAAAGTGTGGTGTGAAGCTCTTGCAAAACACCTTTGACCGGATTGGTTGCCGCGTATTCGATGCGGCGATTCTGTTCATCCCGGACTACGGCCTTCTCCGCAGCCTTACGGGCAGAAATGGAATTTTGTTTCTTGTACATTGGTCTTACCTCCCAGTATTGATATAGAGGCAAGTAGGAGTATATGAAGAACACAGACTTCCGATTTCCATATACTGACTACTCGATGCCTTCGGGGACTTCCATCGGAGTCCATGTCGTTCACCTCTCTTTTTTATGGAATATCTATAAAAACCGTTCTCTGCAGCGAACAGCCGCAGAGCGGATTATCTTTGTCCCAGAGAAACAGAAAAGCGGAATGTGCAGGATAAAATCAATTTGGGGCATGTGCGTCTTGCCGGTCAGCCTAACCAGTATAAAAAAATCGCAAGAAAAATCCCATGGTCAGAACCTTGCGATTTTCTTGCGATTTGGTAAGATTTTTGAATTATAGTTTGTCGTTGAATTTGTAGCCAATACCCCAAATGGTCAGAATATATTCTGGGGCATCAGGATTGGGTTCGATCTTTTTGCGTAGTTTTCGGATAAACGCCATGATATTACTGTCATCCAGTAAGTAGTCATTTTCCCACACTGCCTGATAGATTTGTTCTTTTGTGGACACCTCTCCGCGGTTGCGGGCTAGAAAGCATAGAATATCAAACTCCTTGGGCGTTAATGCAATTTCCTCGCTGTTCCGGCTTACCCTGCGCAATCTTAAATCAATGGAAAGGGGGCCGCAGCAGAGGACGTCACTCCCCGATGCTGAAAAATCACCTTCCCCTAATTCCAACATAAGGGAACCGGCGGTTCCAGTCAGCAAATCTTTAACGCCTTCCAGCAGTTCCTGTGTGGAGGGAGTCTGTGGCGCAGAAGTTTGGAGTGCCTCTCGAAGCCACTTGACCAAGGAGGCGTCCAGAGAGATAAAACCAATATTCTTTTTCATTGCGGATTCCTCCTTCCTCAGAGTAGTTCATGGTACCGCCGAATGTACCACTGTTTGGCCAGTGTAACCCACAGCAGATAGCAGAAGACAGTAACCAGTAAAAATAGAAAATAGACTGGCGGTAAAGCCGTCAGGCCGATCCATGCGCCCATCGGGGTAAAGGTAAGGAATGTAAAAAGTATGGTGCCAAGTAGGGTGACCAGCATGACAGGGCCGGATGGTTGACTTTGCAGGAAGGGGATTTTTTGTGTGCGTAAAAGATGCAAGATCAGAATCTGCGTCCACATCGACTCCAAAAACCAGCCGGTTTGGAACAAAACGATAAAGTGCGACCGCGCTTCGCTGCTGGGTAAGGAGCCAAACGTGCCGCCGCAGGCGGTGGGGCACAACACAAAAAACAGGTAGGCGAAGGTAATGATGTCAAAAACGGAGCTGATCGGCCCAAAAAAGCGCATAAAGCGCCCCAATGTTTTGCCAGACCACTCAAGTGGCTTTTCGCAGACGGCCTCATCCACCGGATCCCAAGGGAGCGCGAGACATAAAATGTCGTACAGAAGATTCAACAGAAGGATCTGCAAAGCGGTCATAGGGAAAAACGGCAAAAAAACGCTGGCAATGACAATGGAGAATATGTTCCCGAAGTTTGAAGAGGCCGTAATCTTGATATATTTTGAAACATTGGCAAAGGCTTTGCGTCCCTCCTGAATGCCTTGTTCCAGAACAATCAAATCTTTTTTCAGCAGGACGACATCTGCCGCTTCTTTGACGGTCTCTGCCGCGGTATCCACAGAGATCCCCACATCGGACTCTACAATGGCCGGCAGATCGTTCATGCCGTCCCCTAAAAAGCCTACGGTGTGTCCATTGGCCCGAAGGGTTTGCACCACTTGCACTTTTTGCTTCGGTGACAATTCAGAGAAGACTGTCGTGCGTTCCAGATGAACCGAAATCTCGTTGTCGGTCAGATGTTCAAGTTCTGCACCCGTCAGAGTATGCGTAGTATCGATCCCTAATCTACGACAGATAGAAACCGCGGTCTCTTGATTGTCGCCGGTTAACACCCGTACACCGACATGTAACTTTTGCAGTTTCTCGATAGCAGCGGCGGCACTTTGTTTAGGCGCATCAAAAAATGCCAAATATCCCAGCAAGGTTAAACCATTCTCGCATTCCGGCGATATGGTTTCCTGCTTCGTCGTTTTATACGCAACGGCAAGAACCTTCATGCCGTCTTCCAGCATCTCATCCACAATGGCGTGGACGCTGTCATGTCCATGAATATCAATTTCATGACGTTCGGCTTTGTGCTCAATGGAACTGCATTTTTGGAAGACTTCATCAACGCTGCCTTTGAGAATCAAGAGATTCTCTTCTCCATGTCGAACCAGAACGCTGGCATACCTTCGCTCGTGATCGAAAGGAAGTTCGTCCAATTTTGGATGTTGCAGCTCCAATTCCTCATAATGATACCTTTGCGCTGGAAGCTCCCGATATTTTAGGATAGCATCATCCAGATGGTTTTGGACCCCCGTATGGTAAAGACTGTTCAAGTAGGCGAAATCTAAGGCTTTCTGGCATTCGTTGCCCAAAACGTCCATGTAATATTCCAGCGTGATTCTGTCGCCGGTCAAAGTTCCGGTTTTGTCAACGCACAAAACATCCATGCTTCCGAACCCCTGCATGGCATTGATGTTTTTAACCACCGTTTGTTTTTTGCCCATGGCCGCACTGCCTTTTGCCAGACAGGCATTAATGACCATGGGTAGCATTTCGGGCGTTAAGCCAACCGCAACAGAAAGTGCAAATAAAAAAGCGGAAAGCCAGTCGCCTTTGGTCAAGCCACAGGCAACAAACACGATGGGAATCAAAACGGCCATAAACCGAATCAGCACCCAGGCGATGGAATTGGCGCCCCGGTCAAACCCATTTTTGGGGCGGGACTCTGTTATGGGAAATCCACCATACACGGTATCTTTCCCGACGGCAAGCACAATACCTTCCCCGGTACCGCCAGTGATCGATGACCCCATAAATGCGATATTATGGTAGTCGGAATAGGAATGGGCCTGTCCGTAAATAAGGGTATCGGCATTTTTTTCAAGGATTGCGCTTTCGCCGGTAAGAACCGACTGAGAAACAAAAAGATCCTTTGTTTGTGTCAATCGAATATCTGCTGGGACGCGCTCGCCCGCAAACAGGCACACCTTGTCACCCACCACAAGATCTTCTGAAGATAGTTTGCGCCATTGCCCGTTACGGAGTACCAAGACTGTGGAAGAAACCATTTGGGTCAAATGATCGGCAATACGCTTGGCACGCATCTCTTGGATAAAACGTACAATGCCGCTGAACAGCAGCATACATACAATAATGGCCGCAGTGGTTATATTTCGACTGAAATTGGATGCCAGTACGACATCCGTTAAGAAAGAAACGGCAGCCAATACAAACAGGATAATGGTAAACGGATTGATAAAGGCCCGCCGTAAGCGATAGAACACTGTGTCGGATGCTCTGCCTGATACGACATTCTGCCCGTATTGGTTACGTTTTTCCTCTGCTTGTTTTTCAGTATAGCCTTGCTGCGGGATATGACAATTTTCGGATAATGTGTCTACGTCAATGTATGCGCAATCAAGGATACGCTGATGAGCAATGGGGTTGTTCTGCATGAACCTCACCTCGATATGTTTTGGGATTTTTTATTATATCACAAAACCGTTTGAAATCTCATTTAGGAAACCTTGCTTTTTTCTTGTTTCTCACCACGCTGCGAATTAAATCCTTGGGATACAAACTGGCTGGTTTAGAGGCGGCGGCAGAAGCTCGCGGTTCCATTCTTCTTGCAGAAGAATGAGGACATAAAAACAGGAAAGTGAATAGATAAAGCCCCCGCGAGAAGCTGCATCCCGTAGATGATGCCTAAACACAAGAAAAACAAAAAACGTGTGACCGCTGCAATCTGAAGAATAAAGAAAACGCCTATATCCTGTGAGAGATTCTATACGCAAAGCGGAGAGAGATTTTGCGAGAAAATCGTTAGGGTAGCAAAAAAGAAGCAAACATTATTTTCTTGTGGATTTGTAAAGGTTGTGTTTGCAAAAAGCGCTGGCACTGTTATAATCAAAAAGAGAATGGATTTGACGTTAGAACCATAGCAACCCCAGAAATTTGTTTTTATTGGAGCAGGAATGATGGAACGGATTTTTCTTCTGGAAGATGATGCTACACTCAGCCGAGGAATCGGTATGGCGCTCAGCGGACCCAATCGGGTGGTGACTTTGGCAGACAGTATGGTGCAGGCAAGGCAAAAGCTGGCGGAAATGCAATTTGATCTATTGATTTTGGACATCAATCTGCCCGATGGGAGCGGGCTTGATCTGCTGCGAATGCGGCGGGCGCAAGGGGATGCAACGCCAACGATTTTACTGACTGCTAACGACTTGGAAATGGACGAAGTTACCGGTTTGGAGGCAGGAGCAGACGACTATATCACGAAGCCGTTTTCACTGGCGATCCTGCGGGCCAGAGTACAGGCCCAGCTTCGCCGTGGCAGTGTGCAGGCATCTTCTCAGATGGAGGTCGGGCCGTTTCTTTTTGATTTTGAACGGATGAACTTTCGCAAAAACGGCATGGCAGTGGAACTGTCCAAAACCGAACAGAAATTGCTGCGGGTGCTGGTAGAAAATCGAGGCCATGCTGTACCTCGCGCCACACTGGTGGATCGGGTGTGGACGGATGGTGCGGAATTTGTGGAAGAAAACGCTCTTTCGGTAACGGTCAAACGGCTGCGCACAAAACTAGAAAAAGACCCCGCCAAACCGGAATATCTGAAAACAGTGTATGGTATCGGTTATATCTGGGCGGTGAAACCATGATCGGGTACATTGTGGCAGGGAGCGCATTACTGGTGGCGCTGGTCATTGTGGCGGTTGACCGCTGGAGGACCGTCCACACGATAAAGCGTTTGGATGCCATGCTGAATGCTGCTTTTAACGGACATTTTACAGAAGAATCCTTTGACGAGAGCCGAGTTTCTGCGCTGGAAAGTCGGTTGGCGCGCTATTTGACAGCCAGTGCATTGTCAGCACGGAAAGTGCAAGAGCAGAAAGATCAGATGAGTACTTTCATCTCGGATATCTCCCATCAGACAAAGACACCGGTAGCCAATCTACAGCTTTATACCCAACTCCTTGCGGAACAGCCGCTTACGCCGCAGGGGGCGGAGTGTGCTCAAGCGATTTCTGTGCAAGCGGACAAGCTCCAAAACCTGATCGAAGCGCTGGTGAAGACCTCTCGGTTGGAAAATGGAATTCTGACGCTGCATCCAGAAACATCGGAGCTGGCCTGCGTGGTGGAACGCGCAACAGCGCAGTATGCGCCCAAAGCAGCGGGAAAAGGGCTTGCCCTTACGGTTGAGTCAACAGAAGGGAAGGCTGTTTTTGACCCAAAGTGGACAGAAGAAGCACTATGTAATCTTCTGGACAATGCGGTGAAGTATACCCCTGCCCAAGGGCGTGTGACCGTAGAAGTGAAAAACTACGAAATGTTCTCCGCTATTCAGGTTGCGGACACGGGGCCGGGGATTTCGGAAACAGAACAAGCTAAAATTTTTCATCGCTTTTACCGCAGCGCCGGAAACTACCGGGAAGAAGGTGTAGGAATCGGCCTTTACCTCGCCCGTCAGATTGCAGAAAAGCAGGGCGGGTATCTGAAAGTGGAGAGCGCGGTGGGGAAGGGCAGTACGTTTTCGCTGGTTCTTCCACGGCCTTAAAGCAATTCTGTCAGAACTATCACATTCTCGAAAGTGCAAGGACAGATTCGTATGGTAAAGTCTGTATTGTCAAAAGACGATACAGACTTTTTCGTTGGGAGGAAACGGAAATGACAATCCTACAAACCAAGGATTTGAAAAAGTATTACGGCTCTGGGGATACGCAGGTAAAAGCGTTAGACGGTGTAAATTTGACCATCCGGCAGGGGGAATTTGTGGCGATTGTAGGTACTTCTGGTTCCGGAAAGTCCACCTTGCTCCATATGCTGGGGGGACTGGACCGGCCTACTGCGGGCACCGTTTCGGTGGACGGAAAGGATATCTTCACACTGAAGGACGAGGCGTTGACCATTTTCCGCCGCCGTAAAATCGGCTTTGTGTTTCAGTCCTTTAATTTGGTTCCTGTTCTCAGCGTGTGGGAAAATATTGTTTTGCCTATCCAACTGGATGGCAACAAGGTGGATGAGGCGTTTGTCGGGGCGGTGGTATCGGCCTTAGGGCTGGAAAAGAAATTGAAAAATCTGCCCAACCAACTTTCCGGCGGTCAGCAGCAGCGTGTTGCCATCGCAAGGGCATTGGTAACCAAGCCTGCCATTTTGCTGGCGGATGAGCCTACCGGAAATCTGGACAGTAAGACGAGTCAGGACGTACTGAGTCTAATGAAGGTGACTGGGCAGAAATTTGGTCAGACAATGGTTATGATCACCCACAACGAAGAGATCGCCCAGATGGCTGACCGCATCATCCGCATTGAGGATGGGCGGATCGTTGAACGATAAGGGGGCAACAGCAATGAAGGTATCCAATCACGGCTGTATTCGCCGATTGAGCATCCGCGCGCTGCTGTCCAACCGCACACGCAACATTGTGGCGGTATTGGCGATTGCGCTGACAGCGATGCTGTTCACTTCGCTCTTTACCATTGCTATGTCCATTAATGAAGGGATCCAACAGAACAATTTCCGGCAGGCCGGGGGATGTTCGCACGGCAGCTTCAAGTACCTGACGGAAGAACAATGTGAGGAACTGAAAGGGGATTCTCTGATCGAGGAATACGGTATCCGGCGCTTTTTGGGGATGCCCAGAGAGGTCCCTTTCAATAAATCCCATGTAGAGATCGGTTACTCCGATGCCAACGAAGCTCGTTGGGGGTACTGCAATCCCATAGAAGGTCGGCTCCCGCAGGAGGGAACCAACGAGGCGGCCACCGACACTCATGTACTGGAACTGCTTGGGGTGACGCCGGAGATCGGTGCGGAATTTACCATCACCTTTGACGTTGACGGCCATGAAACCACCCAGACCTTTACATTGTGCGGCTGGTGGGAGTACGATGAGGCAATCGTGGCCAACCACGTTCTCATCCCGGAAAGCCGGGTAAATGCCGTTTTGGCTGAAGTGGGAGTTACCCCGCCGGGCAGTGATGGCATGACGGGAAGCTGGAATTTAGACGTAATGCTCAAGCATGGTGCTCGCTCCATAGCCGCTGATATGGAGGAAATTCTGGCCAAGCATGGGTATCAGTCCGAAACGGCAGGGGACAACTACATTTCTATCGGTGTTAACTGGGGATATACTGGGGCACAACTTTCGGATAAGCTGGACCCCACCGTGGCGGTTATTCTTGTGGGGATGCTGGCCCTTATTCTCCTAACCGGGTATCTTATTATTTACAATGTGTTTCAGATCTCTGTGGCGGGGGATATTCGTTTTTATGGTTTGCTGAAAACGATCGGAACAACACCCCGGCAACTGCGGCGAATCATCCGCATGCAGGCGCTGATTCTCTCACTGGTGGGAATCCCCATTGGCTTGTTGCTGGGCTGGCTGTTGGGTGGTGTGCTCACCCCGACCATTACTGCGCGGCTCAACGGGGTGACGACAGTTGTCTCTGTCAATCCGGTTCTGTTTATAGGTGCAGCGATTTTTGCACTGGTAACGGTGCTGATCTCTTGCCGCCGTCCCGGCCGTTTGGCAGGCAAGGTGTCTCCGGTGGAAGCGGTGCGCTACACCGAAGGCAAGGAACTCAAACGAAAGCAAAGCCGCAGCGGTAAACGCGTATCGCTGCGATCTATGGCTTGGGCCAATCTGGGGCGCAGCCGGGGCAAGACCTTCCTGACGGTGCTGTCCCTGACCCTTGCAGTGGTGCTGTTGACGCTGACAGTGACCTTTACAGACGGTTTTGATATGGACAAATATATATCCAACTTCACTGCCAGCGATTTTATTCTGGCAGATGCAGGACAGTTCCAAAGTGGGGGTGAAGCTTATAACGCTGAGATGGGAGTCCCGGAAGAAGTCATCAGCGCTGTGGAAGCACAGGGTGGCATCACGAGTGGCGGCCGGGTTTACGGAAAAACTGCGCCGGCGCAGGAGTTCGTTACCGAGGAATATTATCGCTCTATGTGGAGCCGTTGGAATACCCCGGAACAGTTGGACAGCATGGTGGCTTTTGTGGAGCGAATGGCAGATGGCCTGCTAGCAGACAGGGTGCAGCTTTACGGTATGGAGCCATTTGCTCTGGACCAGTTGACGGTGCTGGAAGGGGATCTTTCCAAACTCAACGAACCCGATGGGAACTACATTGCCGCCGTATATAGCACGGATGACTACGGCAACCCGATGATGGACAGCCACTGGGCTCGCTTGGGGGACACGGTGACCATTCGCTATGTGGAAGAATACGAATATTATGACCCTGATACCGGGGAGGTTTTCGGCTCTAGAGAAGAGGTGCCGGAAGGCGCTACGTATGCTGAGCGTGCGGTGCAGTACCGGGATGTTCGTTACACTGTGGCTGCTCTGGTAGAAGTCCCGTCTGCTTTAAGTTACCGTTACTATGGGGCCGATGAGTTTGTTATGGGGGCTGAAACGTTTATTCGGGATACCGGTACAGACTCAATCATGTACTATGCCTTTGATACTACGGAAGAGGCCAACGAGGCTATGGAAGCATTCCTTAAGGATTACACAGAGAACGTGAACCCGCAGTTTGATTATGAGAGCAAAGCAACCTATGCCGGGGAGTTCGAAAGCATTCGGAGCATGTTTCTGTTGTTGGGCAGCGCTTTGAGTTTCATTGTAGGGCTTGTAGGGATCCTTAACTTTTTCAACGCGATTCTCACCGGCATCACCGCCCGCCGCCGTGAACTGGCAGTACTTCAATCGATTGGTATGACCACCCGGCAGTTGCAAACTATGCTGGCGCTGGAGGGCTTGCTCTATACGCTGGGGTCTGCCTTGCTGGCTCTTGTACTGATTCTGGCCACAGCGCCCATTGTGGGGCCCGGCCTCAATGGAATGCTTTGGTTCTTTACCTATCATTTTACGATCTGGCCGATTATGGCAATTTTGCCTTTGTTTGCTGTTCTGGGAATTGCAATCCCAATGGTAACTTGCAGGATAACCCAGCGTTATTCGGTGGTGGAGCGCCTGCGGGTGGAGTAACGGAAAAATGCAAAAGGAATAATAGTATAGGAATAGGGCGCACTGCACAGATCCTCGCAATGCGCCCTATTTTTTACTGCTTAGTTAAGATTTTCTTCCTCAATGTCTTTGAGTGATTTGCGTTCAGCTGTTTTCCATTCAGTTCTTCCATTGGCATTTCTTCCCATTACTATTGCGGCAGCTAAAGAAGGACTGGTGAAAATGTAATCTTTAACAAAATGAAATGTAGAGTCGACAATTCCTTTTCCAATCAATTCGTTGCGCAAATGGTTTAGACTGTCAGGCATACTTGGAACAGTCGTTGTA
This sequence comes from uncultured Gemmiger sp., assembly GCA_963557315.1. GTDB lineage: Bacteria > Bacillota > Clostridia > Oscillospirales > Ruminococcaceae > Gemmiger. The sequence goes on from CAUWAX010000001.1 coordinate 125,238, forward strand.
GCGATTGCAGAATCTTTTAGTACGGCGAAGCCATCTGCTACAATTACACCCTTAGCGTCGGCGCCGCGAGCGGCTTGAATATAAAATAAGATTTTGCCATTTTGCTTCTTAACAGAACTGTCCTCGATTGTGTCAAAAATTTTATAGCCAAGAGTATTTACAAGCAATTTTGTATTGCTTATAAATTCTAACAGCATTGCTTCATCGTATTCTGAAATCGATGAACAAGTAGGAACAGTACTGTTTATTACTACAGAACGTCCGGCTGTTTTGGCCAAACCATAGAATTTGTTTTCAAGAAATTTTACGTGAGCCTTGTTCAATAAATTATCTTTACTAACTACAATAATGCAGTCGCTCCAATATAGAGAGTCTTTTAGATGCTGTTTTAACCTTGTAAGCATCTTTTCTGCCTCGCCTACATACAAAGTCTCTACATTGCTTTCGTCTTTACCAAGAAGAAAATAGACGCCTGTATTTTCAGAATCTGGACGGTTGGAGAATGCAGCCAATTCGTTTCGTGAGACTTTATATACGCGTCCGTTCCAATTGGAAAGTTCACACATAATTCGTCCATTAGGGTTACCGTCAAAAATGTACATCTGAATGGTTTTACTAAAAGACATCGTCATCACCATTATGGTTAAAAACTCAAACTTCGCACTTGAATAAGTGCATATGCACCTTGAAAATTCAATAATAACTGGCATAAAAATAGCATGAATACCGTCTGGTTTGGTATAATTGAGTTGCTCAGAAACAATTAAAACCGGAGGACTCATGCTATGAATAAAAGTATAACACAAGACGCTCAAAATGATAACCAGATTTCTAAAACAATCCGAAGTTTTTTTACAAGATTTCATCTATCATCTGCATTGAAATCGGCTAATGCCTATAAAAGCAAAGGGATTCCTGTTACAGAAATTTTTCAATATCTGTTTATACTGGTTTTTTACAACAGAAGCATGTATATGAATCTTCTTTCCGGGAGAAATACTCCTGCATTCGGAAAAGATGCGGTTTACCGTTTCATGAAGATGGTCCAGATTAATTGGATCCGTTTCACAACAGTTCTCTCAAGCCGGATCATTAAAGATGCCATCGTCCCGCTGGATTCCGAAGACCGTGCCAATGTTTTAATTGTTGACGACTCCATGTTTGAAAGAAACCGTTCTAAAAAAGCAGAACTGCTCACAAAAGTATATGACCATGCAAAACACGCTTATAAATTTGGTTTCCGCCTGCTCACATTAGGATGGTCAGATGGAAGTACTTTTCTTCCTGTCAGCAGTGTGCTTCTTTCATCTGAAAATAAGAAAAACCGGATAAACGAAGCATCTGTAATGGACAAGCGGACTGTGGGATATAAACGCCGCCAGCTCTCCATGCAAAAAGGGACTTCTGTAATGCTTGAATTGCTCAGACAGGCAAAATGTGCAGCGATTCCGGCAAAATATGTCCTTTTTGACAGTTGGTTTTCTTCCCCAAGCTCCATCCATGCAGTAAAAGAAATCGGATATGATATCATTGCAATGGTAAAAAAGACACCAAAAATGTTTTTTCGGTACAATGGGGAAGATATGTCCCTGGTTTCCATTTACAACAAAAATAAGAAGCGGCCAGGCCGATCCAGATATCTTTTGTCCGTTATGGTCGATGTTGTAAAAGATGGGAAGAGTATTCCAGCCAGAGTCGTTTATGTCCGTAACAGAAACAAGCGCAATGAGTATCTGTGCATCATTTCAACAGATATCGAACTGGATGAAACGGAAATCATCCGCATCTACGGAAAAAGATGGGATATCGAAGTTTTTTTCAAAGTATGCAAAAGTTATCTCCATCTGAGTAAAGAATGCAGATGTATCTCCTATGATGCAATGACCGCACATACAGCAGTTGTATTTACCCGCTATATGATGTTATCCCTTGAAAGCCGTGAATCGAAAGATGAACGGTCTCTTGGAGAACTCTTTTTATACTTTTCTGATGAAATGTCTGATATCACATGGATACAGGCTTTTCAATTGCTGCTTCAGATGTTCAGAGAACTGCTTGCAGATAATCTTGATGTAGCAGATGATAAAATCGATGAATTGGTAGATGCTTTCATGGATACCATCCCTGCTCTGCTAAAATCAAAACTACAGGCTGCATGACAAAAGAACATTGATAACTGAATTACTGCCAGATATTGAATTTTCAAGGTGCATAGCTAAAATTTATGTGCGAAGTTTGAGTTAAAAATAAATAGTGTTAGTGCTCTACAAGTATAAACAAAACAGGGGATTTTTCAATAAAACAATAGCATACTGTACTACAAACGTCAATCTTAATGAAAAAGCGTGTTCACATGGTAGGATAAGCCAAACGGTGTCACAAAAGATTAGCGAAATAAACCCGCCTGTAAATGGTGTTATATTCTAAAAATAAATGTTTGACGAGGACCATAGCATCTGCTATAATCTAAACATACCAAAAGAATGTATGAAGAAGGTGGCTTATGGCGCGTAATAAATATCCAGAGATTACCGAGGAACGAATTCTGGAAGTGGCAGAACGTCTCTTTTTAGAGAAGGGGTTCGAGCAAACCACCATTCAAGATATTGTAGATGCTTTGGGGGATTTGACGAAGGGGGCTGTATACCACCACTTTAAGTCGAAAGAAGAAATTATTGATGCAGTAAGTGACCGCATGTTTTTGCGCAGCAATCCCTTTGCCGCGGCAGCAAAACGAAGTGATTTGAACGGGCTGGAAAAAATCCGAGAATCCATCCGGCTGAACCAAAGAGATGAGGAGCGGATGGCTATCACGGTACAAAGCATGCCGATCTTGGAAAATCCTCGTTTTCTGGCCGAAATGATCAAAGAGAATCAAAAAACACTTGTTCCTTATCTGAGAAAATTCATTGAGGAGGGGATACAAGATGGCTCCATTCATACCGAATATCCGCAGGAATTGGCGGAAGTCATGATTTTGCTGACGGGGTTGTGGATGGTACCCGCTGTATACCCGGCATCCGCCGAGCAGATGCTGCGCAAGTTTCGATTTATTGGGGAACTGCTGGACAATATGGGGCTGCCGCTGGTAGATGAGGCCATGCTGCAGGAACTGAAACCGTATTTTGAGGAAATCGAACAAGAGCAACAAAAAAATACATAAAATTGCCTTCGGGCAATTTTATTTTGTGATGATACATACCAAAAGTATCTATATGATGAAACTGCCGCGGCTGCGGTGTTCTTTTTGCTTGAATACATACCGTTGGTATGTATTGGTTGATATAATCAGTCATAGGAGGATAACAAAATGCACGCAAAGCGACTTTTTACCCGCAATTTTACGCTCTTGGTGTGGGGGCAAATTTTTTCGTTATTGGGGAACTACACTCTAAAATTTGCTCTTTCTATGTATGTGCTGGAACAAACCGGTTCGGCAAGTCGGTTCGCAGCAATTTTGGCGGCATCCACAGTGCCGGTTATATTGCTTTCTCCGGTGGGAGGTGTGCTGGCGGACCGGATTAATCGGAGAACGATTATGATAGCGCTGGATACTTTATCGGGGATTTCGGTTGGGATAGTATGGCTATTATGGGGCGCGGCAAACCATTTGACACTCATCACAATATTACAAATTATTTTGGGAATATTTGGTGCTTTTGAATCTCCGACAGTTCAGGCCTGTGTGCCGCAGATGCATCGTGGGGAAAACTTAATGCGAGCCAATAGCGTTGCCAATCAAGTGCAGGCCCTTGCCGCGATGGTTACACCTTTTACTGGGAGTATCGCCTATACTTTGCTGGGAATTCAGCCTGTGCTGATGCTGGTCTGTGGATGCTTTTTCTGCACGGCGCTGTTGGAACTGTTTTTGGTATTACCGTCCCCAGCAAACGCCACCCAAGAATCGCTGGGCAAAATCTTGTGTGGGGACCTCAAACAAAGTATACACTTTTTGAGCCGGGAAGAACCGATGGTACTCCAGCTTCTATTGCTGGCGGCTGCCACAAATTTCTTTGCGTCAGGGATTGTATCAGTAGGACTTCCATTTTTGGTTCGCACGGTTCTGCGACTGCCGACCGCGTGGTATGGTGCGGCAGAAAGTGTGCTGGGGACGGCAGCCGTGATGGGGAGCCTTTTCATCGGAATCTGGGGAGATAAGATCCCCTTGCGAAAACAGCACTGGTTGTGGGCGCTTTTTGGTGTGGGCTTACTGCCGGCAGCAGCGGCTTTTGCGTTGGTTTTATCGCCAGCGCTATGTTATGCCGTTTTACTCGCAGGTTTATGCGTGGGGCAGGCCACTTGCAGCATGTTTTCTGTGGTGGGGCTCTGTGCCATTCAGCAGAGAACGCCGGAAGGTTTGACCGGCAAAGTTATGGCGTTTGTTATGACGCTGGCGCTCTGTGTGCAGCCTTTAGGGCAGGTGCTGTATGGAATTGCGTTTGATTTTTGCTCACCAGCGGCTGTTCTGGGTATAACAGGGCTTTTGGTGCTATTTGCGGCTTATTCCTCCCGAAATTTATTCAAACAGTTGTCTAGATTCTAAAGGCGTGTAAAAGTTTGCACAGTTGGGTAGGAATACTGGAATCCTTTGATTCTATCTGTTACAATGTAGAATATACTATAAGAATCGGGGGAAAAGGGGGAACTGCCTTGTCACTGTATTACACAAAATATAATTCTCCGCTGGGGGATATTCTCTTGATGGCCAATGATGATGCACTGATTCGCCTCTGTCTGCCGGGACAGACCGTGGAAGAGGGCCTGCTTGCACAAGCGGCTTGCCATGATCGAGCGCCGCTGTTGGTAGAGGGATGCGACTGGTTGGATCGCTATTTCTGCGGTAAAAGGCCTACCCCGCAAGAAATTCGGCTGGATCCACCGGGAAGTGATTTCCGGAAACAGGTGTGGGAGCGGCTATGCTACATTCCCTACGGCACTTTGGTGACTTACGGCGATATTGCCCGGGAAATGGCACAGGAAAAAGGGAAAAACATGTCGGCTCAGGCGGTTGGCGGTGCGGTAGGACATAATCCTATCTCTTTAATCATTCCGTGCCACCGTGTGGTAGGAAGGGACGGCAGCCTTGTTGGCTATAACGGTGGGGTTGCTTTGAAACGTCGCCTCTTGAAATACGAAGGGGTGGATGTCCGAAATTTATACGATCCCAAACCTCGTACAGGACCGGGGGCGTTGCAGGAAAACGATGAGAAGTAAAAATGCTTTACGCCAAAGGAGAGTATACCATGAAAGAGATTGCCATTACGGAGTTGCCCCATGTACAGATTGGGCAGGCACAAGATGAAATTGCGGGTACAGGGTGCACGGTGCTGCTATTTGGAAAAGACGGGGCCCCGGCGGGGCTGGATGTTCGCGGCGGCGGGCCGGCTTCGCGGGAAAGTGAGCTGTTGAAGCCGATGGCGGCGGCAAGCTCAATTCATGCCATCTTGCTATCAGGCGGCAGCGCTTTCGGACTGGATGCTGCTGGCGGAGTGATGCGGTATCTGGAAGAGCGAAACATCGGTTTTGACGTGGGCGTAACGAAGGTGCCATTGGTGTGTCAGTCCTGCCTGTTTGATCTGACGGTAGCCAGTGCGCAGGTGCGGCCGGATGCGGCCATGGCGTATGCAGCTTGTCAGAATGCAGAAAAGGGAAACTACCAAGATGGAAACTATGGTGCAGGAACCGGCGCTACGGTGGGAAAACTGTTGGGCATGGAGCATTGCATGAAGTCCGGAATCGGCAGTTATGCGGTACAGGTAGGCGATCTTCAAGTGGGGGCACTTGTGGCAGTCAACGCGCTGGGTGACATTTACGATTGGAAAAATGGTCAGAAGGTTGCTGGACTGTTGGCAGAAGACCATAAAACGTTTTTAGACGCCGAGCAGGTGGCTTTGCAGAAAACCGAGGTGGTAGAGAATAAATTCGTGGGCAATACCACGTTGGGTGTGATCCTGACCAACGCACGGTTTGATAAAACAAAGTTGTGTAAAATAGCAGGTATGGCCCACGATGGATATGCCCGGGCGATTCGCCCGGTACATACTACGGCGGACGGGGATAGCATTTATGCGGTATCGCTGGGGGAAGTGTCCGCCGACCAAGATGTTGTCGGTGCGTTGGGTGCACAGGTGATGGCGCAGGCGATTGTGCGTGCTGTGCAAGCGGCCAAGAGTGCCTATGGATTCCCTGCGGCGTCAGAGTTATAACACGAAGAAGTTCCCGCCGTAATAGGTTGGGAACTTTTGTGTTTCCCGTTGCCTAAAAAAGGGTTTCGGGGTATAATAGGGAAACTGAAAAATAAGAATGTTAAACCGGCAGGAGTATCATCTATGTCGAAATTGGATGAACAGAAGAAGGTCTTAGTCGAGTACTTTCAGCAGGGGTGCAAAAGCGAAGGAAAATTGACGCTGGGGTTGGAAGTAGAACACTTTGTTACCCATGCAGGAGGCGAGGCGGTCACCTTTGCTGAAGTGCAAAGCGTGATGCAGCAGATGCAGCAGCCCTATGATACCCCCATCTTGATTGATGGGGAATACATGGGATATGTAACAGAGTGGTACAGTGTCTCGCTGGAACCGGCCTGTCAGGTGGAGATCAGTGTGGTCCCGCAGGCTACTGTGCTCAAAATTATGGATATTTACAACCAGTTCTACCTCCAGTTGAGTATGACACTGGCAGCGCGCGGATTGCGGGCGTGGACGGTTAGTTATCACCCGACCCGGCGGGCGGAAGAACTGCCCTTGATTCCCAAGCAGCGCTATGAAGCGATGGATCGCTATTTCAAAAATACTGGTGCTTGCGGTATTCAAATGATGCGGGCTACGGCATCTACACAACTGTCTGTTGACTATTATAGTGAACGAGACTTTGTACAAAAAATGAGGGTGGCTTGCCTGTTGACCCCTTTCTTTGCGTTGTTGAGCGACAATGCGGTGCGGTACCAAGGCAATCGAAACAATGCTTATAGTGTACGGACACGGATTTGGCAGGATGTTGATTTGGACCGATGCGGTGTGCCGCCCCACCTGATGGACCCGGACTTTGGGTTTGCACAGTATGCGCAGACCGTGCTTACGCGGCCTTTGATTGTGGCACTGAAAGGGAACCGTACCAAGGCCGTGGGGCGTAAGAATGCACAGGAAATTTACGGCAGCCATCTCTTGAAAAAAGAAGTGGAACATGTACTGTCTATGTTTTTCTTTGATGCACGCCTAAAAAGCTATCTGGAAATTCGCGGGGCCGATTGTATGCCGCCCAAATATATTGCAGCCTATGCGCAGCTAGTGAAAACGATCTTCGGCAGTCAGGCGGCGCTGCAAAATATTCTGCGCCATTATGACGGCGCCACAACGGGCGATATTGCCAATGCAAAGGTGGCCGTATGCAAAGATGGGTATAATGCATGGGTGTACGGAAAACCCATCGGTAAGGAGCTGGCGTGGCTGTTGTTGCAAGCCAGAAGCCGCACGCCTTCCCAAGAAGAACGAGCCCTATTGGAGCCGTTTGCAAAGCTGATTGCCACCAAAAAAACCATACGGGAAGAAGAATCCGAAAATGACTGAATTACAGCAACTGAATCAGGCGTATCTCGAAGCGGCTGCATCGGACCCGGCTCGTCTGCAGCGCGAATTTGATGAGATAACCGAATATATGAAAGCGTCCACAGCCATCCACCATGGTGAATATGTGCGGACCTGCTATCAACCCAAATTGTTTACCGAAAAGATTTTTGCGCAGTTTGAAGCGGATATTCAGACGCTCTATGGTATTCTCGGAAAAGTGATGCACGCCTATTACCGGGACCCGGCATACCGCGCTTTGTTTGGTTTTGATGCCGTAACGGAAGAATTGATTTTGCGAGCTAACCCGGATATTTCTTTGCTGCCGATGGCGCGGATCGATTTTTTCTATAACGAGGAGACTGGTGCCTATAAATATTGTGAGTTTAACACCGATGGAACCAGTGCGATGAACGAGGACCGGGAACTCAATTTGGCACAGCGCCTTTCCACTGTTTACCGGCAATTCTGTGACACGCACGCAACACGGACCTGCGAATTGTTTGAAAGTTGGGTCAAAACGTTGTGTGCGGTGTATGCCCGTGCGCGTCATACGGAGCAAAAGCCGTATGTGGCTATTGTGGATTTTATGGACTGCGCCAGCGTCAATGAATTTGAAGTTTTTCAGGGCTATTTTATTCGGAATGACGTCCCGGCGGAAATCTGTGATGTGCGAGACCTTCGCTACGACGCCGATGAGAAAGTCTTATACGGTCCCGGAGGACATAAGATCGATGCGATTTATCGACGGGCTGTTACCAGTGACATTTTAGAGCGGTATAATGAATGCGGTGCACTGTTGGCAGCTGTGCGGGAGGATGCGGTGCTTCTGGTAGGGGATTTTCATACCCAACTGGTACACAACAAGACCATTTTCCGCGTTTTGCATGAGCCGCTGACCCAGCAGATGCTGACGGCGGAGGAGCGGGCTTTTGTGGAGGCGCATGTGCCATTGACCAAAGCTCTTGAGGAAAGCGACGTGCCCCGCATTTTGGCTAACAAAGATGGTTGGATCCTAAAGCCGTTGGACTCGTACGCTTCCCGTGGGGTCCATGCGGGTGTGGAGTGCACACAGGAAGAGTGGGAACAGATTGTGCAAAATACACCCAGGCAAGGGTATCTGTTGCAGGAATTTTATTTTCCCTATGTAACGGAAAACTATGGTATAGGATTACAGGGAGCCTTTGGGAAAAACCGATACTATAACCTGACGGGGGTCTATGTCTACGACGGGATGGCGCAGGGCATCTATTCCCGTGTGTCGCTCAGTCCCATCATTTCCAGCCAATACAGCGAAAAAACATTGCCTACTTTGCTGGTAACCGAATAATCCCAGATGCCGGCACGCATACTATCCCCAAAAGAAAAGGGGGCGGACCGCGTGCGGGAAACATCGTATCATGCAGTAATTACCGAGATGACGGTCCGTGCTCTTTGGGAAACCCAAAATGTGATGGATTGCATTCCGGACGAATTATGGGATAAGCACTATGGCGGTTCACCTTTGTGGCAGCATCTGTATCATATGCTGCACAGTCTGGACCAGTGGTTTATCAACCCCAAAGCCAATGACTTTGTGGAACCGCCGGTGCATGTACCGGAATTGCATGAGTTAGACATCTATCCGGCGGCACATCTCAACCGCAGTCAGATGGATGACTATTTTTACACCATCAAGGCGAAGCTGTCCTTGTATTTGACCTCTTTGCACGATGAAGATCTGTTGCAGCGGCCAGAAAATTGCGAATGGACCCGCTTTACGCTGATTCTGTCCCAGTATCGTCATCTGCACCTCCATCTGGGGATGCTGATGGGTTTTATTGTGGCAGAGATCGGCTTATGTCCGCGTACCTTACAACCGGGGGACAAGTTTCCGCGGCCGCCCTATGACCCTTATCAATGAGGAGAACAGACATGAAGAAATGGTGCTATTTTTTGCCGGTGCTTCTGTTGCTGACCGGTTGCGCCTCACAAAAAATCGATACCACGCCGGTGTGGCAAGAAACACTGCCGAATACCGGGGTTGAGATGCAGCTGAGCAACTGTATCTTACTTAATACATACCATGTGGATTATGCAGAAAGCCGAGAAAACTCCGATCAGGTGGTCAACCGGGACGCTTTGAACACGCAGGGGGTCCCGGTAATCACGCTGTATGGTGTGACAGAAGATCAAGTGGAGCTCCGATTTGTAGAGAATATCTCCTATCTGTACTTATACTACGACAAGATGATGCCGCAGCCGGATTTGGATTATGTGCTGACGGAGTTGGAGGACGGCGGTCTTCAATATCGATTGGATACGGTTTATACCTTTGACTTTGTGATTACTACGCAGGACGGCACGGATTCTATGATCGTTACTTGCCAGCGCCCCGGTTTGGAAAGCGAGAGCAGCTGGTCTTAGGTCTTTTCCGATAAAATAAATCCCGGCGGATACAAACGTATCTGCCGGGATTTTTTAGCAGCCAAAAGATTAAGACGGATTGGGCATGTCGATGGTAGTGGTGGGGAAAGCAAAACTGCATCCCTCTTCGGCGACCAGTTGCATGATTTCCAGATTCAAGCGGCTTTTTTCCTCCAGAAAATCGCCGTACGGTAAGGTGGTTACATACAGCCGAACCAGAATATCGATGCTAAAATCGTTGAATTTATCTACCGTTACGGTGACCGTTTCGGCACGAACGGAAGGCTGTGCTTTCAACATTTCGGCCAAGTCGTGGCAAATGTGAGTAAGCTGCTCTCGGGACGTATCGTAGGTAAGGCCCAGTGTGAACTGCCACAGACGACTGCTGCGTTGGTTGCAGTTTTGAATGTATTCCGAGCAGACTTTGGAATTCTCGATGGTGACCGCTACGTTGTCTGTGGTACGTATGCGGGTGGAACGGAAGGAAACATCTTCCACAGTACCTTCAGAAGAACCCAAGATGACATAATCCCCAATGCCAAAGGGATGCTCCAAGACAAGGGTGATGCCGGCAATCAAATTGGACAAGGTAGACTGTGCAGCCAGCGAAATAGCAAGGCCGGCAACCCCGGCGCCAGTCAGCAGGCCGGCCACCGGAACCCCCAAACGATCCAATAAGGCGATGCCGGTGAAGATGGCCACCAAAGCACGGAAGATATTTTCAAAAAAGCGGGCCATCGTATTGTTGGTGGTCAGGTCCAGCTTGTTCTGGGCGCTGCGCAGCAATAGACGGCACATAGGGGCCGCCCGCCAGGCACCCAACCCGAAAAAGAAGGTGATCGACAAGTTGAAAAGGACCTGCAGTACCTTGAGATAGGTGGGGGTATTAAACGTAAATGGGACAACCAACAAGGCCAGATACAAAAGAACTGTACGAATAATCAGCGCGGTAGGCTGCACATAACTGTCAAAAAGAATGTACAACCATTCTGTCAGATGTCCGTGTAAGCTGTCGAGGATGCGGCGAATAATTCTGGTGTAGACCATCGGCAAAACCAGCGAACCCAACAGCAGCAGCACCGTGGGCAGCAGGTCCAGCAAAAGGCTAAAAGTAAATTCTTGCATAACAAATTCTCCATACGTTTGAGTGTGCGGAACAAAAACATTATACCATACCCCCTTGCATTTTGTAAAACCTGTGCTATACTATGCAAGTAGAAAGTCTGTTTCAGGGCGGGGTGAAATTCCCCACCGGCGGTAAACGGCGTGAAGCCGCAAGCCCGCGACCAGCTGCGTAGCAGTTGTTGATCCGGTGAGAATCCGGGGCCGACGGTATAGTCCGGATGAAAGAAACGGAAAGCTGTTTGCTATGCTTTTTTGCCCTGTTGCTATATATGGCAACAGGGCGTTTTTGTTTGCCGGCAGCAAGCATAACCAGCCTCCCGCAGTTTTATCACGCAAACCGGCTTTCGCAAACCATTTTTTTCGGGAGGTACTACCAATGACCAAAACACACAACCACATCCGTGCACTTACTGTAACCGCTATGCTTTGTGCGGTTGCCACCATTTTGATGTTCATGGACTTCAGTCTGCCGATTATCCCTTCTTTTGTGAAGATGGATGTTTCGGAGCTGCCTGCCCTGTTGGCCTCTTTCAGCCTTGGGCCTGTCTATGGCATTGTAGTATGTCTGGTGAAAAATCTCTTTAACTTGGTTTTCCACGGCTCCACCGGCGGCATCGGGGAAGTATGCAACTTTTTGATTGGCGCATCTTTTGTGGGCACCGCGGGGGTAATTTACCGGTTCCATAAAACGCGTCAGGGCGCTGCTGTGGCGTGCTTGATTGGCGCACTGGTTATGGCGTTGGTCAGCGTACCGGTTAACTATTTCCTCAGTTACCCGGTGTACGCTGCGATGTTCGGCGGTATGGACAACATCATTGCGGCCTATCAGGCTATTCGGCCCGGTACGGACGGTTTGCTGGAATGCCTGCTGGTCTTTAACCTGCCGTTCACCTTCGTAAAAGGCCTTGTCGATGCGGTGCTCTGCTTTCTAATCTATAAACCGCTTTCTCCGATTTTGCATGGCCGCGGGTAAGGGATGCACAGCAAAAAATACGAAGAAACGACTATTGACGAATGAATGGCAATATGCTATAATTCGACATACAACAGAATAGCAACTTATCAAGAGTGGCAGAGGGAACAGGCCCTATGAAGCCCGACAACCTACACCTATGTGCAAGGTGCCAAATCCTGCGGGGAACCGAAAGATAAGCGTCAGCGCGCAGTCTTTTGGCTGCGCGCTTTTTGTTCTCGTCAGTTGCGCTTCTGCTTAACCATTTTTAAGGGAGGCTTTTTACTATGTCCAAAGTTCTTTTCACTTCTGAGTCGGTGACCGAGGGACATCCCGACAAAATCTGCGACCAGATTTCCGATGCCATTCTGGACGCGATCCTCGAGCAGGATGCCAACGCTCGTGTTGCCTGTGAAACCACTTGTTCTACGGGCCTTGTCCACATCATGGGCGAGATTACGACCAGCTGCTATGTGGATATTGCAGAGACGGCACGGGATGTCATCCGTTCTATCGGGTATGATCGTGCCAAATACGGTTTTGACTGCGATACCTGCGGCATCATCGTTAACATTGACGGACAGAGTCCCGACATTGCTCTGGGCACCAACGATGAGGTGGCCGGTGCGGGCGATCAGGGCATGATGTTTGGGTATGCCTGCGACGAAACGCAGGAACTGATGCCGCTGCCCATCAGCTTGGCTCACAAGCTGGCCAAGCGGTTGACGGAAGTGCGCAAGAGCGGTCTGCTGAGCTATCTGCGCCCCGACGGAAAGAGTCAGGTTACTGTGGAATATGAGGACGGCAAGCCGGTGCGGGTGGACGCAGTGGTTATTTCCAGCCAGCATAGTCCGGAAGTTTCGCAGGAGCAGCTGCATGCTGACATCAAGCGGGAAGTAATCGAAAAGGTCATTCCGGCCGATATGCTGGATGCCAACACCAAGTACTACATCAATCCCACCGGACGGTTTGTGGTGGGGGGGCCGCAGGGTGACACCGGCCTGACTGGCCGTAAGATCATTGTGGATACCTACGGCGGTTATGCGCGTCATGGCGGCGGTGCGTTCAGCGGCAAGGATCCCAGTAAAGTGGACCGCTCGGCTGCTTATGCGGCACGCTGGGTTGCCAAGAATATCGTGGCTGCGGGACTGGCCAAAAAGTGCGAAGTGCAGCTGGCATATGCCATCGGCGTGGCGGAGCCTGTATCCATCATGGTGGACACCTTCGGCACCGGTGCGGTAGCAGATGAACGGATCGAAGCAGCGGTGGAGAAGGTGTTTGACCTGCGCCCGGCGGCTATTATCCGCGATTTGGACCTGCGCAAGCCCATCTATCGTCAGTTGGCTGCCTACGGTCACATGGGCCGGGAAGATCTGGGCGTCAAATGGGAAAACACCGATCGTGTAGAGGAGCTGAAAGCGGCGTTGGCCTGATCGGCAAAATAGAACCTGTTTGGAATAATCAAATGCAACAAAAGCGCGGGGGCAACCCCGCGCTTTTTTGGTTTGCCAAATACAGGGGATTGGGGTATAATAAAAAACGATATTGTGGAAGTGTGCCGAAGGAGGCGGAACATGGAGAATACCACGCAGCCATTGCTGAAACTGGAAGGCGTAGTGGAACATATGATCTATGAAAACGCCGAAACCGGTTATGCAGTGTTTGAGGTAAACGCTGGGGACCAAGACGTTGTGGTGGCCGGCAATGTGGGCAGCGTCGATAATGGGATGAACGTTACGGTGTACGGCCATATGGTCAACCACCCCAGTTATGGGGAGCAATTCCGGGCGGAATCCTGTGAGGCAAGCCTGCCGCAGGATACGGCAGGGCTGCTGAGCTATCTGTCCAGCGGTGTGTTGCCCTATATTGGCCCTTCTACCGCCAAAAAAATAGTACAGCGTTTCGGGGAAGATACGCTGACGGTAATTGGGGAAACCCCACAAAAACTGTGCGAGATCAAGGGCATCACGCCGGAAAAAGCGGCCATTATTTCCAACGAATTTCGCCGTATGTATGGTGTACGGGAAGTGGTGGCATGGTTTGCCCGGTATGGCCTATCGGCGCAAAGTGCGGTGACGGCGTATCGGGCCTTCGGTCCCCATACGGTGGAAGCGCTGACACAGAATCCGTATCTGCTGTGCGGGGAACCGTTGCAGATGAAATTTAGTCAGGTGGATGGCATTGCAGCGGATCTGCAGTTTGAAGCCGGCAGCCGGTTGCGGGTGGCAGCGGGTTTGCTCTATACGCTGCGGCATAATGCGGGCAACGGCCACACCTGCTTGCCGAAAGAAAAACTGCTGCAAGCCACCGCTAAGTTTTTGTTGGTGGAACCGGCAGAGATTGAGGCCGGCTTGCAAGAACTGCTGACCGAAGGTGAATTGCGCGCTCGTACTTTTGCTGAAGTGGAGTATATCTATTTGCCAGATTTGCTCTCGGCGGAGGAAGATATTGCGGCAAGATTGCGCGAGTTGTCCAGCTATCCTACCGAGCCGCCAAAAACCTTGGAAAGTGACATCCGTGCGCTGGAGATTGTACAGGGATTTGCCTATGCGCCGATGCAAAAGGAGGCCATCCGTACGGCTCTGTCCAGCCGGGTGATGGTGCTCACCGGTGGTCCCGGTACCGGCAAAACCACTACGGTGAATGCGATTCTGAGCTTGTACGAGGCTTTGTATGATCGGGTGGCTCTTTGTGCCCCGACGGGGCGTGCGGCCAAACGCCTAAGCGAGTTGACACACCACAGTGCATCCACCATTCACCGCCTGCTGGAGGTGGATTATAGCACCGGCGTGGTTCGGTTTATCCACAACGAAAAGAACCTGCTAAAGTATGACGTCATCATTTTGGATGAGATGAGTATGGTGGACGTCAAGCTCTTTCAGGCATTGCTGGCGGCCACACGTTCCCATTGCCGCATCATCATGGTGGGAGATGCCGACCAGCTCCCCAGCGTGGGACCCGGCAATATTCTGGGGGAAGTGGTACGTGCTAAGGTCGTGCCCACGGTTTGCCTAACCGATATTTTCCGGCAGGCACAGCAAAGTTTGATCATCCAGAATGCACACCGAATCGTGCAGGGGCAGATGCCGCAAAAGGGCAAAGGCACAGCAGATGATGATTTTTTCATGATCGAGTCTATGGGATTGGCCTGCCAGCGGTTAATCTGCGATTTGGTCAGCACGCGTTTGCCGAAGGCTTACGGCTTTGATCCAGTGCGGGACATTCAAGTGCTATGTCCTACCAAAAAAGGGCCGACAGGCAGCGTGGAACTGAACCTGCGGCTGCAGGCGGTCCTCAATCCACCGGCACCCGACAAACCGCAAATTGGCGGTGAAAAGGAAACCAAGGTTTTGCGCTTGGGGGATAAAGTCATGCAAATCAAGAACGATTATGACATCACCTTTGAGCGGGCTGGTGCTGAAGCCGGTGTGGGAGCCTACAATGGCGATTTGGGAATTATTACCGCAGTAGACAACGAGTCCCGCTCGGTTACGGTCATGATGGATGACCGTAAATATGTCTATTCTGCCGATCAACTCAGTGAATTGGAACCGGCCTATGCCGTGACAGTTCATAAAAGCCAAGGTTCGGAATTCCCCGCGGTGATTGTGCCGGTAGCCGATGTGCCGGTAAAACTGTGCTATCGGAATCTTTTGTATACCGGTGTGACCCGGGCCCGCAAGCTGTGTATTTTGGCGGGAACCAATCGTACCATCCAAACGATGGTGCATAATGTCCGTCAAAATATGCGTTATAGCGGGCTTCGGTATTTACTGACCAAAGAAGATATGCCCCTAGAGCGGGCAAAGGTATAACGATGGACCGTGCCTATCTTCTGGAACGAGCAACAGCGCTTTTGTATCCGCGGCGCTGCCCGTTCTGCGATACTGTTCTGGGAGAGGACGCTGTGCAAGGTGTCTTCTGTCCGGCATGCCGTAAAGAAGAAGAACGTCTTTCTCATCAGCCGCCACGCTTGCCCGAAACCGAACACTCCTTCCACGCTTTACAGGGCGCATTGGCTGCCTATTATTATCAAGGCGTTGTCCGGGAAGCAATTTTGCTGTGTAAGCGGGGCGGGCATCCGTGGTATGCACGGGAGCTGGCTGACCGAATGGCTGTGCGGATTTGGGGGGCGGTTCCTGCGGTGGGACCGGGACTGCGTCCAGAAGACCAACTGTTTCGAAACCTGCCGGTTTATCAGTGCATTGTACCGGTGCCACCTCATCAAGCGTGGCGAGGTGTCCCCGGGTTGCCGTTGCAACTGGCGCGAAGGTTGGGTATACTATTTCAGATACCGGTGGTCGAAGCGCTGCAAACTGTGAAAGGAACCGCCGCACAAAAGAGCTTGACACGATTGGAACGCATACAAAACGCGCAGAATGCCTATCGCTGCCGTCCCGATGTGGATTTGGGCGGTAAGAGAGTACTGCTGGTGGATGATTTGATTACCACAGGCGCCACTGTGTCGGCCTGTGCGTTGGAATTGCTGAAAGCCGGGGCGGTAGACGTGACTGCGGCGGCCATTGCTGCGGCGGAAGAACTGCCCAAGGAAAAACAACCCGCTACGGAGAAACGCAAATGAAGCAACAGGATATTGGCATTGATCTTGGCACCACCTCGATTATCATTGCCACCGAAACGCAAGGGGTGGTATTCAGTCAGCCGACCATCGGCGCGGTAGATACCCGTACCAACAGCATTCTGGCTGTGGGGGACGAGGCGCTGCGGATGGTGGGCCGCGCTCCGGCACACATCGATTTGGTACGTCCTTTGCGGGATGGGGTGATTCAAGATCATCGCATGACCAATGAACTGATTGTGCGGTTCGTCAATGAAGTGTGCCGCTCCCGCTTTTTGAAGCCGCGTATTGCGGTCTGTGTGCCGGCGGCCATTACCGGGATTGAAGCCGATGCCGTGGTGGAATCCGTTATGGCGGCAGGGGCTCGACAGGTCTATCTGGTGGACGAGCCGGTGGCTGCGGCGCTGGGAGCCGGGTTACAGATTCGCCAGCCCCGAGGCTGCATGGTTGTGGATATTGGTGGAGGGTCCACCGACATAGCAGTGATCAGTATGGGCGGGCGGGTACGTGCGGCCAGTATTCCGGTGGCAGGCAACGCTTTTGACCGCTGCATTGCTCAGTTTGTGCAGGAAAAGTATCAGATCGCCATCGGGCCTCTGACAGCGGAAGCGCTGAAAAAACAGGTGGCCTGCTGTACCAAAAGTGAGTTTGAAGGCGTGATGGAAGTGCGCGGCCATTCGTGGGAGACAAACCTTCCGGCTCGACGCCTCATCTACACCCGCGACCTGTACGAGCCTGTGCAGGAATTGGCTACGCGCATTGTGACCGCAGCGCGGACTGTTTTGGAAAGCACCCCGCCGGAACTGGCGGCAGATGTTTCGTCCAATGGTGTACTTCTGACCGGCGGCGGTTCGTTGCTGCGCGGTCTAGCCAGTTATTTGGCTGGTGAGCTGCATGTAGATGTGGCCATTGCGCCAGATCCCATTAACTGTGTGGCACGCGGTACCGCCATCAGCCTCAGTGAAGGACGTTATCTGACGGCTGGGTTCCGGGACGCTACGCCAAAAGCATGGAAAAAGACTTTACAGAATATCCGTGATCCATTTGCTGCTGAATGAGCGGCACAAGACCATCGAACATTGTAGAAGGGAAAACGACATGTCCGATTTGACTCAGGAATATCTCGCCCTGCGCGATCAATATATCGAAAGTAAATTTACCCGTTTGAACCCTGTTCAGCGGCAGGCCGTGTTTACCACCGAAGGGCCGCTGTTGATTTTGGCGGGAGCCGGTTCCGGAAAAACAACCGTACTGGTCAACCGTATTGCCAATATCATCCGTTTCGGTTCAGCCCATGGCAGCAAAGAACTGCCCCGCGCCGTGACACAGCAGGATCTGGAGGATCTGCGGACGGCGGTCCAATCGGGAAGGGATCTCCCAAGGGAAACGGCCTATCTGGCAGTACGTCCGGCTCGGCCTTGGAACGTGCTGGCGATTACCTTTACCAACAAGGCGGCCGGAGAATTGAAAGAGCGTCTGCGTGCTATGTTGGGGGAAACGATGGGCGGGGATGTGAATGCGTCTACCTTCCACTCGGCCTGTGTAAGGATTTTGCGGCGGGATGCGGAACGCATTGGATTTCCTAAGAGCTTTACCATCTATGATACGGATGATCAGCAGCGGGTGCTCAAGCAGATCTACAAGGATAAGATGATCGATGATAAGTTCCTGCCGATTAAATCGGCGGTGGCGCAAATCAGCTCCTTTAAAGATAAGCTGATGTCCGCAGAGGATGTGGCAGCCGAGCCGCCTCGGGATACCAAGGCGGCACTGATTGCGAAGATCTACACGGCCTATGCCGGACGCCTTAAGACCGCTGGCGCCATGGACTTTGATGATCTGATTTTCCACACGGTACGGCTTCTTCAGAACGACACCGAGGCCCGAGAATATTACCAGAATAAGTTCCGGTATGTGGTGGTGGACGAGTATCAGGACACCAGCGTGGCGCAGTTCCATCTGGTACGCTTACTGGCGGGGGGAACCAACAACGTTTGCGTCGTGGGTGATGATGACCAGTCCATCTATAAATTCCGCGGTGCTACGATTGAAAATATCCTGAACTTTGAGCAGGTCTTTACGGGTGCTAAAACCATCCGTTTGGAGCAAAACTACCGTTCTACTTCCAATATCCTTAACGCAGCCAACAGTGTGATCAAAAATAACAATGGCCGTAAAGGCAAAACTTTGTGGACTGAGAACGGCGATGGAGATAAGGTACATCATTATACCGCAGCCAGTGAGCAGGACGAGGCCAGCCATATTGCTGATGTGATCGGTGAACATCTGCGGGAAGGTGCCCATCTGCGGGACCATGCAGTTCTGTACCGTATGAATGCCCAGTCCAACCCCATCGAAACATATTTTGCTCGTGCGGGTATTCCTTACCGGATCGTGGGGGGTCAGCGCTTCTTTGACCGTAAAGAGGTGAAGGACATCAACTCCTATCTGGCAGTGATTGTAAATCCGCGGGACGATGTGCGGTTGCGCCGGATTATTAATGAACCGGCCCGCAAGATCGGCGCTTCCACAGTGGAAAAGGTAGGAGAGTTGGCCGCCAAGGCTGGTGTGCCGATGCTGCAGATTATTGCAGATGTGCGCAACTATCCTGAATTGATGCGTGCAGCTGCACCGCTGGAACGCTTCTATGAGATGTACCGCGAACTGTGCGATCTGTCCGTTTCTATGCCGCTGGACGAATTTGCAGGCGAGGTCATTAAAAAGACTGGGTACGAAGCTATGCTGAAGGCGCAGAAGGAAGAAGGCGAGGCGCGCCTTGAGAACTTGGGCCAGCTTGTCAGCTCGGTCAAGACATACACCGACCAAAACGGCGAGGATGCAACCTTGTCGGGCTTCCTCGAAGAAGTGGCATTGATTTCCGACTTGGATAGCTACGATGAAGACGCGGACAGCGTAACGATGATGACTATTCACTCTGCCAAAGGGTTGGAATTCCCCTATGTCTTTGTGGTTGGCATGGAGGATGGTATTTTCCCCGGCGATATGGCTCGCTACAATGAGGAAGACATGGAAGAAGAGCGCCGCCTGTGCTATGTGGCCATTACCCGTGCAAAAAAGGAATTGTATCTTTCCACTTCTCGCAGCCGGCTGATTTTTGGTCAAACGCGCCGTAATCCGCCGTCTTGCTTCCTCAGCGAGATTGATCCGGGACTGCTGGAAGAGACCCAAAGTCCAGAACTGGCTTATACGGCCGGTGGTTTTGGTGCGGGATATGGAAGTTACAGCACCAATGTGCCCGGCGGGCGCAGCGGTTATTCCGGTACTTCCCGTGGTTATCTGAACAGCGAGTACAACGCTCGTCCCCGGGGCGGTTTCGGCGCCGGATACAGCAGCGGTTTTGCCAGCGGTGGACACGATAGCCCGCACTATGATGGTGGGCGTCATACGGTGCAGAGCGGGGGCTTTGGCGCAGGATACGGCAGCCGTACCAATCACCACAGTGGTGCACCGACAACTCCGGCAGGCGCGGGAACGTCTACCTTGGCAGGGATGCAAAAGTCTGCCCCCAAAAAGCAAGGTGTACAATATGCGGCAGGGGATTTGGTGGAACATCGAGTCTTTGGCCGCGGCAAGGTGCTCAAGGCAACACCCATTGCAGGAGACTGTATTGTGGAAATTCAATTTGATCGGGTTGGTGTAAAAAAGACGATGGCCAACTACGCACCGCTCAAAAAAATCTCGGAATAAACGCAAAAGAAAAAAGGGGAGGCGCTTTCTATGCTGGTTCAACTCATTGCCCATACCAATGACCCGGAAAAGACGGTGGCAGCCGCAGCAAAGCTATGCTATTCGGATGCCCACATCGAAACATTATTGGACGGTCTGACACCGGAAAAGACGGCGGATTTTTTGCAGAAACTGTCGGATCTTGGACATGCCAGCCCCATCGAACATGCCAGCTTTACCTTCGGCATTGAAGGCGTATCCCGTACTTTTTTGGCGCAGGTTACCCGGCATAGAATTGCAAGTTTCAGTGTGCAAAGTCAGCGCTATGTGCGGCTGGAGGATTTTCGCTATGTAATTCCGCCGGAAATTGAAGCAATTCCGGAGGCAAAGGCGCACTTTGTCGAGGCGATGAATGCTGACGCACAGAAATATCTGGAGTTGGTGCAGTCTTTGGAAGAGGCACATACCCGGCGTTTGATCGAACAAGGGCTGCCGGAAAAGGCTGCTCGCGCCAAAGCATCGAAACAGGCCAACGAGGATGCGCGTTTTGTGCTTCCCAACGCCTGTGAAACGAAAATGGTTATGACGATGAACTGCCGCAGCCTGCAGAACTTTTTTAATCTGCGGTGCTGTAATCGTGCCCAGTGGGAGATCCGTGCGGTGGCGGATGAGATGCTGCGTCTGGTCTTGCCGCTGGCGCCCCATATTTTTGCGTCGGCGGGGCCGCGGTGTTTGACTGGGCCTTGTCCGGAGGGCCGTATGTGCTGCGGCCAGCAGGCGGAAGTGCGCCAGAAATATGCCGAACTCAAGAAGGAGGCGGTCTGCCATGGGTAAGCTGATCATTTTTGAAGGTTTGGATGGCTCCGGAAAGGGGACCCAAACAGCATTGACTGCACAAAAGCTGCAGCAGCGCGGTATGGATCTGCGCCAGATCACCTTCCCTAATTATGCCAGCGATTCCTCCGCATTGGTGAAGATGTACCTTTCCGGACAATTCGGTGATAAGCCGGATGATGTGAATGCTTATGCGGCGTCCAGTTTTTATGCTGTGGACCGTTTTGCCAGCTATAAAACCGACTGGGGAGAATTTTACCGCAGCGGTGGACTGGTGCTTTCCGACCGATATACGACTTCCAATGCAGTGCATCAATGCGCCAAACTTCCGCCGATGCATTGGGACGGTTTCTTGAACTGGCTCTTTGATTTTGAGTACAAAAAAATTGGGATTCCGGCGCCGGACGCAGTATTCTATTTGGCGGTCAATCCGGAAGTATCTCAGAAGCTGCTGGAAGAGCGGTATCATGGCGACGAAAGCAAGAAGGATATTCAAGAGAAAGACAAGGAGTATATTGCCCGTAGCCGGGCGGCGGCAGAGTATTGTGCCAAGCAGTTTGGCTGGCATCGCATCGAGTGTACTTGTGAGGAAGATGTAAATTCTATCCGTTCGGTGGAGGCAATCAATGCCGAAATACTTGCGAAATTGGAGTGTATCCTGTAAAATGATGAGTACTGAAAGGGGACATGCCTATGGTGCGCATGGCGGTCGCGGATGATTTGCAGGCGCTGATTGATCTGCGCTGTGCGCGCTATGGTGGTGACCGTGCACAAGTTGCTGGTTGGCTGCAAAACGTGGCGGGAATGGACAACATCTTTGTTGTACAGGGGGACGGGCAAAAGCCCGTGGCCATGTTGGCGGCTGTCCCGGTGCAGTATGCCAACCACAAAGGTATTTGGTTCTGTGGTGCGGCGGCAACGCAGACCGTACCTATGGAAACCTTGCTGCCGCGTTTGCTGAGCGGCTGTTTGCGGGCTTTTGGGGCTAAAGCATATGATTTTGCAGTTCTTGCGCCGGAGAATACCCGGGAGGCGCAATCCTTAGAAACTCTGGGATTTAAAAATCTTTTGCCGACTCGAGTATTGAATAAGCCGATTCGTCGAAATCTGTTGGCGCAGGCAGAATTTGATAGTCTTACAGTGCGTCATCTGATGGAAATGCGGATGCGTTACCAGCCGGGATGCATTACATTGCCGGAAACGGCTATGAATGAAGTGATGACGCAGCTGTATCGCCGTGGACTTACGGTGGTATCTAGCCGCCGCGGATATGGGTTATACTATACCAAAGGCGATCAGATGCAATTTTTGGAATTGCAGGCCGATAATGACTACTGCGCCGATACGCTGTTGCAGGCGGCACGGGAAAAAACGGGCGCAGAGCAAGCGCAAATTTTGTTGGCGGAAAACCAGACATTGTATCTAGGGGCCGGCAGACGATGCGGATATGGGATGATTGCGTTTTTGCGCGGTGAATTCCCGGTGACGGATGTGTATTTTAGAATGCTGCTGTAAGGGGTAGCATTAGGATAGGGCGGCAGCGGATAGAGGCGCACCGCCGCAAATTAAGGAGAGGTTCCTCATGCGGATCAATCGAAATGATAACGGTGGGATGGAAAACAGGGCTCCGCAGGCACAGCAGCCTGCCCCTGCGGCACCGCGGGCCAAGCAGCCTGTTCGGGACGCCGTGCCGGAGCCGGCTAAGCAACCCACAGAAAACGCGAAAAAACAGGCGAAGAAACAAAAAAAGCGGAGCAAAGAAGATCGCCCCAAACGTCGGTTTCCGGTGGGCTGTCTGGTCGTGCTGATCGTTTTGGCGCTGGTGGCGTTTGGCGGCTGGAAGGTTATGCAGTTCTACAGTGAGATCGATGGGGACAGTAGTCTTGGTGCAGAGCAAACTGTTTCCATTGAACAGGGCTCTTCCGTTAGTACGATTGCCGGCCAGCTTAAAGAGGCGGGCATTATCCAGTATGATTGGCTGTTCAAAGAATATGTAAAGTACAGCGGCAAAGCGAGCGGTATCCAATACGGCGACTTTACGCTGCGCTCTGGGATGGATTACAATACTATCATCCAGACAATCTCTACTGAGGTGCGTCGTCCGACCACCAATGTGACAATTCCTGAGGGAACCACGGCAGTGGGCGTTGCACAAATTTTTGTGGATGCCGGATTGGTGGATAGCGTAGATACTTTCCTAAACTGCGCCAACGGTACCGATGGCTCAGATTTCAGCCAGTACAGCTTCTGGACACAGATCCCGGATAATGGCCGACTGATGAAGTGCGAAGGGTATCTCTTCCCGGAAACCTACAATGTTTACGCGGATGAGGATGTCTACTACTATGTAGATATTCTTTACAGTGAATTTGAAAAGCAGACGGAGGGCTTGACGGACACCATCAACGAAAAAGGCACGACACTGGACGATGTTGTGAAGTTGGCCAGCTTTATTCAAGAAGAAGCAGGATTGGAGTCCGAGGATGCTAAGGTCAGTGCCTGCTTCCACAATCGGTTGGAGTCCGATGATCCGCAATGGTCGGAGCATCTGTTGCAGTCCAATGCGTGCAGCTATATCACGCAGGACGTGGAGAACAACTATCTGTGGAATTCTCCCACGGCAGAATACTATGGCTGGCCTGAAAGTGGTGCTATTCCGGAAGATGTGCTGAACCAGTACGATACCTATCGTGTCAGTGGGCTTCCGGCGGGGCCGATTTCCTGCCCGGGGTATGCCGCTATTGAGGCAGCGCTCAATCCGGATCAAGAATATCTGGACGAAGGATACTTCTTCTTCGTTACAGGGCACCCCGATACCGATGTGGCAGGACAGTATTTCTATGCCAAGACGGCTGACGAGCATCAGCAAAACGTAGAAAAAGCGGGTTGGGCCTACTAATCCGCACCAAACACAATTTATGAGAAGCGCCCGGCGCGACCGGGCGCTTTTTTACAGGAGGAGTTCCATTATGTTGCAACAACCGGAGCTGTTGTCCCCGGCAGGGAGTCTGGAAACCCTAAAGTATGCCGTGCTTTATGGTGCGGATGCTGTTTACTGTGCATTGCCTGAGTTTGGTATGCGGGCAGCCCCGGTAAATCTGACGGTGGAAGAACTGCAGGAAGGCTGCATTTTTGCCCATGCACGGGGGAAGAAGGTATACCTGACGCTGAACACGCTGCCCACCAATGAGGAACTCAAAAAACTACCGCGGTATATTGAAGAGGCAGCACAGGCTGGGGTAGATGCATTTATTATTGCGGATCTGGGCGTTTTGGCACTGGCTAAAAAGTATGCGCCCGGTGTGGAGCGGCATGTTTCCACGCAGGCGGGAATCACCAACTATGAGGCCGCTGCGGTGGCTTACGAATTGGGGGCCAAGCGTGTGGTGTTGGCTCGAGAATTGCCCCTGACGGAAATTGCCCAAATTCGTGACAACTGTCCGCGAGATTTGGAACTGGAAGCCTTTGTACACGGAGCGATGTGCATGAGTGTGTCAGGACGTTGCCTTTTGTCCAGCTACATGACGGGACGCAGCGGCAATCGGGGGGAGTGTGCCCAGCCGTGTCGTTGGAAGTATGCTTTGCTAGAAGAACACCGGCCCGGACAGTATATGGAAATTGGAGAAAGCGAAAACGGAAGTTACATCCTAAATGCCAACGATCTGTGCACGGCGCCGTTTTTGGATTTGATCTGTAAGGCGGGCGTAGACTCTTTGAAAATTGAAGGCCGGGCCAAGACCTTCTACTATGTGGCGTCGGTAACCAGTGCTTATCGCCGGGCGCTGGACGCCTATCTGCGGAATCCGTACAGCGATACTTACGAACTGCCGGACGATGTGATCGAAGAGCTGAACCGTACCAGCCACCGCCATTATTCTCCCGGTTTTTATTTTGGCAAGGAACAAGCCTTGCAGACGCCCAGTCATACCTACGTGCGAGAGTGGGACTTTATCGGCACGGTGGATTCGTGGGCCGATGGAGTGGCACATTGCACGCAGCGGGGAAAATTCTCGGTAGGAGATACGCTGGAAGTGTTACAGCCCGACGGCAACGTGGTGACTGTAACGCCTACTTGGATTGAGAATGAGGCAGGGGAACGCGTAGATGCCACGCCGCATCCCATGATGGCCTATACAATCCCGTGCGAGACGCCGCTAATGCCGTATAGTCTTTTGCGGATGCATAAAGCACAGCCTGAATCTTGATACGAAACAACGCAGCCCTTGCAAAGAAGATTCTTTGCAAGGGCTGTGTTGTTAGAACAAAGTAGGCGTCACACTTGCCAGAAAGCGTGCAATTCCTGCTCCAGTTGTTCTGTGCTTTGCACGATGCGCAGGTGATCCCAATGAGGTGGCATCAAACGGCGGGTGTCGGGAGAGGCAAAGCGGTCGTCAATTAAAAGCACCACGCCTTTATCTTGTGGGGTTCGGATAACCCGTCCGGCTGCTTGCAGGACTTTGTTCATACCGGGAAACCGATAGGCATAGTCAAATCCAGAACCGCGAGTCTCCTCAAAATGCGCGCGCAGTTGTTCTTGGCGGGGCCCTACCTGAGGAAGCCCCGGTCCCACCACTGCGACACCAATTAAGCGGTCACCCACCAAATCTACCCCTTCGCTGAAAACACCCCCCAACACGGCGAATCCCACAAGCGTGTCTTGCCGTTCGGGAAGAAAGTGGTCGAGAAAGGCGGCGCGCTGCTTTTCGTCCATGGCGCTCTCTTGACACAGAGTAGGGAGGTCAGGGGATCGCGCAGAAAATTCGTTCCAGACATCCTGTAAATAGCTATAACTGGGAAAAAAGGCTAAATAGTTTCCGGGCTTTGCCTGTGCCATGCTGGCAATCAGAGCGGCAACCTGAGCGATGCTGGCGGTACGGTCTTTATAGCGGGTACTGACTTGCCGGGCGCACCATAGACCTAAATTCTCGCGGGGAAAAGGACTGCGCAGCGCTACGGCGCGCGCGTCAGGGATGCCGCATAAATCTTTGTAATAGCCGGCAGGAGCCAGCGTAGCGCTGAAAAGAATGGCAGACCGGCCTTTAGCGAAGTCTGCGGCTAAAAAGGCGCTGGGATCTAAACAAAGCAGAGTGGCTCGCACCTCGCTGCCTTGAGAGGAAACTTGCAAAACAAAGTGCTCGTCAAACGTATCGGCAACGCGAAGCCAACCACGAATGTCAAAATAAAGTTGCAGCAGGATTGTGTGGGTATCGTCAGGCTCCCGATGTTCTTCCAGCCAGTCCTGTAACGGCTCACAAAGCCGCTGTAAGGCGTGGTCGAAGGCTTCGGGGACTTCCTTTTCGAAGAACGTTTTTCCAAAGCGGGGATCCCCAGCGACGGCTTCACAGCGATGGCGCCATTCCACAAACAAGTTGTTTACTTTTTGCAAAGCCTGCTTTAGGCTGCTTTTCCCTTTCCCAAGACTCTTTTTGGCGTCCCAGAATGCGCTTTTGCATAACGAAGCGCTGTGCATTTCTCGAGCGCGAGCTGGCAGATTGTGAGCTTCGTCGACCAAAAAAAGATAGTCACCGCGGCCTTCAAAAAAGCGTGACAGCCGCACTACGGGATCAAACAGGTAGTTATAGTCTCCAATTACCACGTCGCACCATAAACTGAGGTCCAGCCCTAATTCAAAGGGACAGACACGGTATTCGCGAGCGAGAGTTTGCAATGTTTCAGCTGTAAGGTCGACTTTATCCAGCGCGTGCCATAAGGCCTCTTTGATACGGTCGTAATAGCCGTTGGCGTAGGGGCATGCTTCCGGCGTGCACTCTCGTTCTTCTTGTAAGCAAATTTTGTCCTTGGCGGTCAGTGTGATATTGCGGACCATTAGAGAGGGATTGCGTGTGCGTAGGGCGTGTAAGGCGTTTTCGGCGGCGGACCGCGTAGTG
Source organism: uncultured Gemmiger sp. (assembly GCA_963557315.1). GTDB lineage: Bacteria > Bacillota > Clostridia > Oscillospirales > Ruminococcaceae > Gemmiger. Next base: position 152,268 of record CAUWAX010000001.1, read on the forward strand.
CCACGCGCCGTTAAATAGAAGATCGGACCGCCGTCCTGCACTGCTTTCAGGGCGGGAAACAGTACACTCATGGTTTTGCCAATACCGGTAGGGGCTTGACAGAGCAGTTGCCCACCGTCTTGGCAGGTTTCATAAACAGCGCTAATCATGGCACGCTGTCCCGTGCGGTAATGCTCAAAAGGAAACGCTAATGTGACGAGGCTGGCAGAGCGGTCTTTTTGCCATTGGGCGGCACGTTTGGCCCAAGGAGCGTATTGTGTCAGTAAATCAAGGACAAACGCATTCAATTCCTCGCGGGAATGCTCCTGCGCAAAATAATACGACCGTTCTTCATCTACCTGATAATAGGTTAGGCGTACCCGTATTTGGGAGAGGTTATGTTGCTCGCAGTAAATGGCGGCATAGACCTTGGCTTGTGCCCAGTGTTCCGGCGATTGTTCTCCTGTAATTTGATCGGATGGTAGGAGCGTTGTTTTGATTTCATCCACCGTTACCATATCATCCGAATCGGTGAAAATACCGTCGGCACGTCCTTCCAAGGTATAATCAATGCCACAGCAGCCATACTTTTGGGTAAGGGATACTTCAGCGGTGTAATCGGGGAATTGGTGTACGGCAGCGCGTTGCAGCTTGCGGTGGAGTCTGGCGCCTTCGTTGGCACGGTCAAAGCCGGTAAAGCGATTGTCGATGCTGCCGCTGCGCAATAAAAATTCCACCAGCTGTCGGATCGGCAACGTCAGTGCGAAGGATTCCGGCGGCATGGTGGTCAACTCCTTTGATATGGAAAGAAACAATCAATAAGTATGTGTACAAACCTGTGGGATTTTTTCCCGTAAAGCAACAAAGTCGCCAAACACAGCGGGCTTATTGGCAGGATAGCGCAGCAAGGCCGCTGGGTGATAGGTGGCCATAAAAAGGGTGCCGTGTTTATCGAAAAACTTTCCGTGGTCGCGGCTCACCGAAAAGCCAGGGTCAATCAGTTGTTGGGCGGCAATGCGGCCAAGGCACACAATGATCTTGGGACGCAGTAACTGGAACTGTTGCCGAAGCCAAGGAAGACAAGCCGTGGATTCTTCCGGCAACGGATCGCGATTTTGAGGCGGGCGGCACTTTACTATATTGGCAATGTAAACGTTTTTATCTCGGCTAAGGTCTACTGCTTCCAAATAATGGTCCAGCAACTGCCCGCTGCGTCCCACAAAAGGGAGCCCTTGCGCGTCTTCGTTGGCACCGGGGCCCTCGCCAACAAAGAGAACCTCTGCGTTGGGGACTCCTTGACCAAAGACTACATGGGTCCTAGAATCACACAAGCTGCAGCGACGGCAGGCAAGGCATTCCTGTTGCAAGGTTTGAAGATCCATATCAATACACCTCATAGATTCAAAACAGCGAAGGAGGGGGCGTTCAGTGGAGCGAGAGTGGATACTGGAAGGCATTTGCCTGTTGGCCGGATATTTGTTCGGAAACTTTCTTGCCGCAGAAGTGGTAGCCCGGTGTCTGGCTGGGGCAGGAATCAAACAACTGGGGCTGGAATGCTTAACGGCAGCAAACATCCAAAAAACATTGGGCAAACCGGCGGTATTGGCTATTCTTGCGGGCGATATCTTAAAAACGGTCTTTGCTTGTTGGTTTTGTCACCAACTGGCGGCTCCGGAGCTTACCCACGCGGCAATTCTGTATGCCGGTTTGGGTACGATGCTGGGGCACTTATGGCCGTTGTGGATCCGCGGCGTTCGCGCGGGCGTGCCGGCCGTTCTTTGCACATGGATCCTTTTCTACTTGCCAGTGACCGGATTGCTCTGTGTACTGGCCGGAATGGTGGTTCTTTTGGGGACTGATTCGCCGGCATGGGCAACGGTGGGCATTGCTGTGCTGGCCGTCCCCGTGGGATGGCTACAATTTGGAACACAAAGCGGCGTTATCTTGTTTGTGACGGTTCTTTTATGCCTATGGCAGAACCGAAACGAATTGCACAGAGTTCCGCGTGAAGAGGAACTGCGGTCTTCCCGTCGTCAACACTCCTAAAACTGTTATCATGATACCACCGATGAAATCTTTTTGCAATCACGGAATAAAAGGACGTTATAAAGCGAAAGAATAAAAAACTTCAAAAAAATCTGAAAAAATTCGAAGAAACCCTTGACAGTTGGCACATGTTTGGCTATAATAATCAACGTTGCAGCCGCCACGGCGAGCAACGAGCTGGGTATGGCCCGGTAGTTCAGTTGGTTAGAACGCTAGCCTGTCACGCTAGAGGTCGTCAGTTCGAGCCTGATTCGGGTCGCCATTTGCTGCTATAGCTCAGTTGGTAGAGCGCATCCTTGGTAAGGATGAGGTCAGCAGTTCAAATCTGCTTAGCAGCTCCAGCGCGACGCTCACAGCGCTACTTTGCACTGTGGGCGTTTTCCATAGGGGCATAGCTCAGTTGGTAGAGCAGCGGTCTCCAAAACCGCGTGCCGAGGGTTCGAATCCTTCTACCCCTGCCAAAAAGACCTGCCATTTGGCAGGTCTTTTTTGTTGTGTCCGTGGCGGTTGCAAAAGTTCTTGCTTTTTTGGAAGGCCGTGCTATAATACCAAGCGCGGAAACGGGAAAACCGCAATTTATCAGCAGGGGTAATGGGATATGACAAAGGATTTGACAAGCGGTAGTCCGCTCAAAGTGATTTTGCTGTTTACGGTGCCATTGGTATTGGGAAACTTGTTTCAGCAGTTTTATGCTTTGGCGGATACCATTATCGTAGGACGCTATTGCGGTGTCAGTGCATTGGCATCGGTGGGGTCCACCGGTTCAATCAATTATTTGATTTTGGGGTTCGTCATTGGCGTATGCAATGGATTTGCCATCCCCATTGCACAGTTGTTTGGTGCACATGATGACCACGATCTCCGTCGGCATGTGGCCAATGCTGCATGGCTTTGTCTGGGTGGCAGCGTGATCCTGACGGTACTTACCGTCACCCTGACGAGGCCTTTGCTGGTTCTTATGCAAACACCCGCAGATATTTTGGACGGTGCAGTCATCTATATTGGCTGGATCTTCGCGGGAATTCCGTTTATTTTCTTGTACAACATGGTGGCGGGCATCATGAGGGCTTTGGGGGATAGCAAAACGCCCCTGTATTTTCTGATTTTGACCAGTGTCTTGAACATCGGGCTGGACCTTTTATTTGTGATCCCGCTGAATATGGGCATTTTGGGGGCGGCTTTGGCCACCGACATTTCTCAAGCGATTTCTGGTGTTTTTAGTTTTGTTTATCTGTGCCGGAAGTTTGAAATTTTAAAGATGCAAAAGGGGGAAGCACGTATTTCGAAACGTGCCTGCCTTCGGCTGTTGGGCATTGGGTTCCCGATGGGGCTGCAATGCAGTATCACGGCCATTGGCAGTGTCATTGTACAGTGGGCGGTAAACGTGCTGGGCAGTACCGCGGTGGCAGCCGTTACGGCAGCCAGCAAGACGATGAACCTGCTTACGGTCCCGCTGGAAAGCGTTGGAACGGCGATGGCCACCTATGCGGGACAAAACCTTGGCGCAGCTAGGATGGATCGGGTTCGTAAAGGTGTGCATAGTGCGCTGTTGATTGCCTGCATCTATGCCATTGCTTCGCTGATCATTCTGCACTTTGCCGATGTTACGATCATGGGCTTGTTCTTGGACACCACCACCGAGGTGGAGATTGTCCGGATGGGGCAAGAGTACCTGTTCTGGAACAGCGTCTTCTTTATCCCGCTGGGGGCGTTGATTGTCTGGCGGTACAGTATCCAAGGGTTGGGTTTCTCGACCTTAGCTATGCTGGCCGGTGTGGCGGAAATGGTGGCACGTACGGCGGTTGCGATTGTGTTGGTACCGCTGCTGGGATACTTCGGCGCCGAGTTGGCAAACCCTGCCGCGTGGATTGCTGCCTGTCTGTTTTTGTATCCGGCTTATTTGTGGACCTGTCGCCATTTGGACAATCGGTTGTTGGCAGCAAAACTGCGTCTGCAGAGCAAAGAGGTGGAAAGCAACGAATCTCTTGCATGAAGGTTGTATAAATTCTCGCAGACGCTTGCCGAAAAAGGCAAATCGGTTTATAATAGGGCCATTATGCATGATGGGAAAGGAAATGAGAATATGCCGCAGAAACTGCCGTTTATCACACTGGAACAGGCAAAGGCTATCGCTGCAGATGTGCCGACGCCGTTTCATCTGTATGACGAAAAAGGAATTCGTGAAAATGCCCGCCGTGTGAATGAGGCGTTCTCTTGGAACAAAGGGTTTAAGGAATACTTTGCCGTGAAGGCAACGCCCAACCCGTATATCTTGAAGATCTTACAGGAGGAAGGCTGCGGTGTGGACTGCTCCAGCTACACCGAACTGCTGATGAGCGAAGCCTGTGGTTTTACAGGCAGCGATATCATGTTCTCCTCCAATGATACGCCGGCACAGGATATGCAGAAAGCATATGAGTTAGGCGCTTATATTAATCTGGATGACCTGACCCATGTAGAGTTCTTGAAAGAGGTCGCCGGTATCCCCAAGACCGTCTGCTGCCGGTACAATCCGGGTGGCGTATTCGATTTGGGCAACGGCATCATGGATAACCCCGGCGATGCCAAATATGGCATGAGCGAAGACCAGATGGCGGAGGCGTATACCAAATTGATGCAGCTGGGAGCTGAAGAGTTTGGTATCCATGCTTTCTTGGCAAGCAACACGGTTACCGACGAGTACTATCCCAAGTTGGCGGGGATTTTGTTCCGCCTTGCGGTTCGGCTGCACGAACGTACCGGTGCGAAAATCAAATTCATCAATCTTTCGGGTGGTGTAGGTATTGCCTATCGACCGGATCAGCGCAGCAATGACATTGCCAAAATCGGCGAAGGTGTACGCAAGCAGTTCGAGGAGATCCTTGTGCCGGCCGGAATGGGGGATGTGGCACTGTTTACCGAGATGGGCCGCTATATGCTTGCACCTTATGGGGGTCTGGTCACGACGGTACTGCATGAAAAGCATATCTATAAAGAGTACATCGGAGTAGATGCTTGTGCCGCAAACCTGATGCGTCCCGCGATGTATGGTGCGTATCATCATATCACGGTGTTGGGCAAAGAAAAGGATCCCTGCGACCACAAATATGATGTGACCGGTGGACTGTGTGAAAATAACGATAAGTTTGCGATTGATCGGATGCTGCCGGAAATTCAGAAAGGAGATATCCTCTTTATCCATGACACCGGTGCCCACGGATTCTCGATGGGGTACAATTACAACGGAAAACTTCGCAGTGCAGAAGTTTTGCTGAAATTGGATGGAAGCCATCAGCTGATCCGCCGCGCCGAAACGCCGGAGGACTACTTTGCCACCTTTGATTTTACACCGTTTTTCAAAAAGCACTAAATCATAGCAAAATACCGCTTTGCTCAATAAAGCAAAGCGGTATTTTTGTTTGTCTCATTACCAAGTGGTATCAATAATGCCACCGCCGTACACGAGGCCATCGCGGTAAAAAACAGCGCTTTGCCCAGGTGCTGGAGCACGAACCGGCTCCGGGAATGCAACTTCGCCGTCTTCCGTATAGAGGCAGGGGACGGGCTTTGCGGCACTGCGAATCTTGACGAGATACTCACCGGCGGATAAGGGCTGTCCGTCTGGTGTTGCCGGATCGGTCAAGGTAAGGTGTGTGCTGTATTCCTGACCAGTTTCGGCGAGTTGAATATCCCCGTTGGGGAGGATCGCTTTGACGAAGAGCGGCCGTCCTGCGGCAATGCCAAGGCCTTTGCGCTGTCCAACCGTATAGTGATCTACACCGGCGTGAGGGCCGAAATCTTTCCCATCGGGACCAAGAAAACGACCGGACTTGGGAGTGAACCCACGGGCGCGAATATAGGCCGAGTAATCGCCGTCGGGAATAAAGCAGATTTCCATGGAGTCAGGAGCATCTGCACAGGAAAGCTGAAGCTCTCGTGCCATTTCTCGGATGTCGTCCTTTTCAAATTCGCCCAAAGGCAATACCAATTTGCGTAGGATCTCTTGCGGCAACCGATAAAGCATATAGCTTTGATCTCGTGCGGCGCTGGCCGGCACAGCGATCCGGCTGATGCCGTTGCTGTCTGTTTCCACACGGGCATAATGACCTGTGGCGATAAAACGGCAGCCCAATTCGGCGGCCTTCTCGGAAAGCAATCGAAATTTCACCAGTGGGTTGCAGAAGATACACGGGTTGGGCGTGCGTCCTGCACAGTAATTCTGACAAAATGGAAGGATTACGTTTTCTTCAAAGGCTTGTGCAGCATCAATGACGTGCAAGGGAATCTGCAGCGTAGAGGCAGTTTCCTGTGCGGCGGTTACCGCGCCGTCATGAGCGGGAGAAAAACGAATCACCGCGCCCTGTACCGCAAACCCCTGTTCTTGTAAAATGCGTACCGCGACGCTGGAATCTACGCCGCCGCTCATGCCCACCAAGATCTTGTCTTGCTTCTCAAAGGTGTTAAAACCTTCCATCGGGTCCTCCTTATCTCTGTTAGGCTTGCCGCCCGCCGTATTTCTTGCTCTGCTCCACGGCCATACGGTCACAACGCTCGTTCTCCGGGTGGCCGGCATGACCTTTGAGCCAATGATAGGTGATTTGGTGTTTTTCACTCTCTGCCAGTAACGGAGCCCAGAGATCGGCATTGAGAGCAGGGGACTTGTCCGCCTTTTTCCAACCGCGGGCACGCCAGCCCCGGGCCCAACCCTTTTCTAGGGCGTGGATTACATATTGACTATCACTGTATAAATCGATGGCACAGGGCTCTTTTAATTGGCGCAGCGCTTCCAGCAGTGCGGTCATTTCCATGCGGTTGTTGGTGGTTTGCGCCTCGCCGCCGGACAACTCTTTCTCATATACTTTTTCTCGTCCGCGAAAGCGCAGAATGGCGCCCCAACCGCCCGGTCCGGGGTTGCCACTGCAAGCGCCGTCTGTATAAATCTCAATGCGTTTCATATAAATCTCCTGTAGATGACTATACTCATTGTACTAGGAATTATACCCAGTTTTGGCGTGTCTGGCAAGTTTGACAAGTTTAGGGAATGCGTTTATAATAAATAATAACTGCCGTATTGTGTATTTGAATGAGCCCGGCCGCGCCTTTTCAGGCGGGCTTTTCGCGCTCAAAACCAAGAAAAAGTGTGCTGCTTTTTCGCTTACTTACATAGTGCAATAGATGCCGATGGGACGACAGTCTGTGCGTTGGATGCAAGCTGCTCCTGTCAAGTATAGTTCGGAGGTTTTCATGGAAGAAATTAAGCCCAAACGCAAAAACAAGTCTAACGGACAGGCACCGGCGACCCGCCGTGCGCCTCGTGGAGAAAAAAATGTACAGGCGGAAGGTGCGGCTCCTCGCAAGGCGCGCCGCCGCACGTCGCGGCCGACAGCGGCTGCGGAGCAGAGCGTGGCAGCACAGAGCGTGCCGGCTCCGCGTCCCCGTCGTCAGGTGGCCGGAAATGCAGAGAACGGCAAACAGCCGCGCCGCAGCCGTAAGTCCAAACAGCCGCGCAGTTATGAGATGACGCCGGCAATCCCCATGCATATCTGCCCGTTGGGGGGCTTGGGAGAAGTAGGTAAAAACATCACCCTCTATGAGTGTCAGGGTGATATGATTTTGGTGGACTGTGGTCTGGTATTCCCCGACGCGGACATGTTTGGCGTGGATTTGGTAATTCCGGATTTCACCTACGTGCTGGAGAATAAAGACCGCATCAAGGGACTGTTTATTACCCATGGACACGAGGATCATATCGGCAGCTTGCCGTATTTGTTGAAGAAATTCAATGTGCCGATCTATGCGGCGCGGCTGACCATCGGCCTGATTAAAAATAAGCTGGAAGAACATGGTCTGGCGTCCAGCGCTGTTTTCCATGAGATTCGTCCCCGGCAAAAGGTGAAATTGGGATGCTTTACGGTGGAACCTATCCATGTAAACCATTCTATCCCCGATGCGCTGGCCTTTGCCATCGAGTGCCCGGCAGGTATCGTAATTCATACGGGCGACTTTAAAGTGGATTATACTCCGCTTTCCGGGGATGCGGTGACGGATCTTTCCACCATTGCGGAATATGGTCGCAAAGGTGTTTTGGCGCTGCTTTCTGATTCTACCAACGCGGAACGGCCCGGTTTTACAGCTACGGAACAGACGGTGGCGGAAGGAGTTCGCCGCTTGTTCGCGCGTGCGGGGAACCGGCGAATCATCGTGGCAACCTTTGCCTCCAACATTTACCGTGTACAGCAAATTATTGAACTGGCGATCGAATCGGGACGCAAGGTGGCTGTCAGCGGGCGCAGCATGGTTTCGAATACAGAAATGGCTCGCGAACTGGGGTATCTGCATGCTCCCGATAATGTATTGATCGATATCGATGAGATCAATAAGTACCCGCCTGAAAAGGTGGTGTTGATCACCACCGGCAGTCAGGGAGAGCCGCTCTCGGCATTGTCCCGCATGGCACAGGCCAGCCATCGCCAAGTGAAGGTGGGCCCCAACGACTTCATTATTATTTCGGCGCGTCCCATTCCCGGCAACGAAAAGACTGTGACGAAGGTGGTTAATGGGCTGTTGAGCCTTGGCGCCGAAGTAATTTATGAGAATATGTACGACACCCATGTGTCTGGCCATGCTTGTCAGGAAGAGCAAAAGCTGATTCTCACACTGGCACATCCGCAGTATTTCCTGCCGGTGCACGGCGAGTTCAAACAACTGAAACGCCATGCTGAAACTGCTGAGCATCTGGGATATATTCCCAAGCAGAATATTTATATTGCCGAAAATGGTCAGAATATCCGTCTTTCCGCCGATGGAATGACGGTGGAGAATACGGTCACGGCAGGGGCTGTCATGGTGGATGGCTATGGCGTAGGCGATGTGGGCAATGTTGTGCTGCGTGACCGGCATCATTTGTCGGAGGACGGTATTATCATTGTTACGGCAGCCGTGGATGGTTCGAATGGGCAAGTCCTTTCGGGACCGGATATTGTAAGCCGCGGTTTTGTCTACGTGCGAGAGAGTGAAGAGCTGATGGATGGTCTGCGCATGCAAGTGGAAATGGCGCTGGACCGCAGTCTGAGCGACAATATGCATGATTGGGCTAGTGTAAAGGCACGCGTGAGGGAAGCTTTGTCCAGTTATATTTACCGGCGTACCAAGCGCAGTCCCATGATTTTGCCCATTTTGCTGGAAGTTTGAGAAAACGCCCGTCCGGCGGGAATGCGAGGACGTAACCATGAAACACAAAGATGGCCTGGATGCAGCCGCAATACTTCTGTTACTGTTGGTTGCACTTGTTGCCATGATCGTACCGGTAGCGTTGGTTTCACCGCAATGGCTGATTGCGCCGTTGATTGTGGTGGTGATCGCGCTGTGTGTGCTGTGGTATATGCGCCGTAAATTACGCTCCTACGTGGCGGCGCAGCTGTGCAGTACCGATTTTGACAATAGTCGGATTCAGTACAGTTTGGCGGGGCTGCCCATCCCCACCATGTTGGTTGCGGATGGCCGGATTCTGTGGTACAATGCAGTCTTCCGAGAAAAGGTTCTGGACGGCAGCGATGTGGTAACGCGCCCGGTAGAGCGGGTGTTCCCGGAACTTAATCTTGCGGTTTGCTCCCGACCTCATGGACAAGATTTGACCGTGGGGGAGCGGCGGTTTACTGCTTATGCGGGAGCTGCCAAGGGTAGCCGAGGTGCCAGCATCGTCTATTTGGTGGACGACACATTCTATAAGAATACACTGGAAGAGTACACCGAAAGCCGTCCGGCCTGTTTGATTATCGTTATCGACAGTTATGATGAGCTGTTCGATGATATGAAGGATAGTGAGCAGGCCAAGGAACTGGAGGCTATCAACAGTTTATTGGAACAGTATATCGCACGAAGCACCGGCTTCTTGCGCCGAGTTTCCAACAGCCGCTATATTGCGGTGGTGGAAGAACGGGATGTGCGTTGGATGCTGGAAGAACGTTTCGATATTCTGGACCAAGTGCGTGCGCTGCACCCGGGGGGACTTACGACCCTTTCCATCGGTGTGGGCCATGGCGGCAAAACCTTGCAGGAATGCCATCAGATGGCGCGGGAGAGTATCGACATTGCGCTGGGACGTGGCGGAGATCAAGCTGCGGTCAAAACAGTGGATGGTTTTGAATTTTACGGTGGCATTTCCCATGGTGTGGAAAAGCGCAGCCATGTGCGCAGCCGCATTATCTCGAATGCGCTGTGTGACCTCATTAAAAAGAGCGACAGCGTGATTGTGATGGGGCACCGAATGAGCGATCTGGACGCAGTGGGATCGGCTATCGGCGCTTTGCGGATCTGCAAAATGTGCGGTGTCCCCGCAGTGATCGCCATTAACAGCGATGCTACATTGGCCGGCCCCTTGCTGAAAGTGTTTTTGGATGCCGGATGTGGGCGGGATTTCATTGCCCCAGACCAAACGCTGGATGTGATCACCCCCAATACCTTGTTGATTGTGGTGGATACCTATCAGAAGCGTCTGCTGGAAAGTCAGAAAATTTTTGAAAAATGCAAACGGGTCGTGGTCATTGACCATCATCGTATGGCAGTGGGCCATATCGACCGACCGCTGCTTTTGTATCATGAGCCCTATGCGTCCAGTGCTAGTGAGCTGGTGTGCGAGCTACTGCAGTTCTTGCCCAAAGAAGGCAATATTACGCCTTTGGAGGCACAAGCGTTACTGGCAGGTATTATGTTGGATACCAGAAGCTTTGCTTTGCATGTGGGGGTACGTACCTTTGAGGCGGCGGCGTGGTTGCGCAGCCGAGGAGCTCAGACGGCGGAAACAAAACTGCTGTTCAATACTTCGAAGGAAGAATATGAGGCTAGAGCCCACATTGTGGAGAGTGCCTACATATACAAGGGCTGTGCCATTGCGCTTTCGGAGGAGTTGGAGGCCGGCATGAACGTAGTTCTGCCGATGGCTGCCAACGATCTGTTGACGATCAATGGTGTAGATGCCAGCTTTGTGGCTGTGGCTAAAAACGGTGGAGTCAATATTTCGGCCCGCAGCATGGGAGCGCTGAACGTCCAAGTGATTTTGGAACCCTTGGGCGGAGGCGGTCATCTGATGATGGCTGGTGCGCAGCTGCAAGATTGCACGTTACAGGAAGCGGAACGAAAGATCCGCGAACAGATCGACATTTATCGTGCGTCGCAAGTTTCTGAAACGGCGGCGGTGCGATAACTATATGAGAATTGGAGGGAAATGATATGAAAATCATTCTCAAGCAAGATGTGAAAACGATTGGCAAGAAGGATGAAATCCACGAAGTGTCGGACGGGTACGCCCGTAACTTTTTGTTCCCCCGCGGCCTTGCTGCCCCTGCGGATGCAGCGGCTTTGAATCAGGCGCGTACCAAGAGCGAGGCAAAAGCCCACCACGAGGCGGAAGCCCGGGCTGCCGCCGAAGCCTTGGCGGCCAAGATTCAGGGGCAAACGGTGACTACCAAAATCAAAGGTGGCGCCTCCGGCAAGCTGTACGGCAAAGTGACCGGTAAGGAAGTGGCAGAATTGCTTACCAAACTGACCGGTACAGAGATTGATAAGAAAAAGGTGGAACTGCCTTCCGCAATCAAGGAATTCGGCAGCTATGACGCAACGGTGCGCCTGTATGCAGGTGTAGCCGCGTCTTTCAAAGTTAAGGTTGAAGAGCTGTAAAGCAAACTTGCTTTACATGACAAGGGGGGATGCCCGATATGCCGCGCAATGAAGAACTAAGCCTTACGAGTCTGGGCATCCAGATGCCCTACAATATGCAGGCAGAGCAGAGCATCTTAGGTGCTGCGCTGATGGATGAGACGATTCTTAACCGTCTCATTACCGATATGGAACCCGAGATGTTCTATTCGGACCAAAACCGTGCTGTGTATGAAACGATGCGTACCCTCTATACCGAGAGCGAAGCAGTCGACATCATCACGCTGGTTAACGCTTTGGCAAATGGTGGTACATTTGCTAGCGCGGACGATGCCAAAATTTACATTACCCACATTGCGGAAACAGTGCCGGCAATTTCCAATGTGGATTCTTACTTCAAGATTGTCAAAGAAAAGTATCAGGCCCGTCGGCTGATCGAAGCGGCTCGCAGTATCTTGAGTGAGACAGCCAGCGGCGAGGATGCTGATCTGCTGCTGGAATCTGCCGAGCAAAAAATCTATGATATTCGCAGCGGGAAAGATAAGTCTGGTGTCAAGACCATTCGAGAATCCATTCTGGAAGTCATTGACACAATGCAGAAACTCAGCGGTGCAGACCGAGATAAATTTGCGGGTATTCCGACCGGGTTTAACTATCTGGATACGGTTTTGACGGGCCTTGGCCGTTCCGACTTGATTATTTTGGCGGCTCGTCCCGGTATGGGCAAAACCAGTTTTGCCTTGAATATTGCCACCAATGTGGCCCGTCAACAGAAAGTGCCGACTATCATTTTTAGTTTGGAAATGACCTGCGAACAGCTGACGGATCGAATCCTTTCCAGTACAGCGAATATCGATAGTCAGGCATTCCGTACCGGACGACTGAACAATTCGGACTGGAATGACTTTGCGCAGGCTACTTCACTTTTGTACAACGCGCCAATCTATATGGACGATACTTCCGGTATCTCGGTACCGGAAATTAAAGCGAAGATCCGTACCATCAATCAAGACCCCAAGAAGGATAAGATTGGATTGGTGATCATTGATTACCTGCAGCTGATGCAGAGCGCCAAGCGCACCGAAAGCCGCGTACAGGAAATCAGTGATATTACCCGAAACCTGAAAATCATGGCCAAGGAACTGAATGTGCCGGTGATTGCTTTGTCGCAGCTTTCCCGTGCGGCAGAAAAAACCGCGGGGCGTTCTGATCACAGGCCGCAGCTTTCCGACCTGCGTGATTCCGGTTCTATCGAACAGGACGCCGATATTGTATTGTTCCTCTACCGCGCAGCCTATTATAACTCGCAGAACGGGGAGGAAAATCAGGCCAACGAGAATGAGGCGGAATGTATTGTGGCTAAGAACCGTCATGGTGAAACCAGCGTAGTACGACTGGGCTGGGACGGTGCGCATACACGCTTCAGTAATTTGGATGTGACCCATGAGTTCTGATTCGGAAAAGGTAATCCAACATACCGAAGAAACCTTGCTGACATATTGCCGTCAGCAGGGCTTGTTCAAGTCTGGCGACAGAGTCATTGTGGCCTGCTCCGGTGGAGCAGACTCTATGGCTTTGTTGCTTTTTTTACTGCGCCGGCGCCGCGATTTAGAAATTGAAGTGTTGGCCACCCATGTCAACCATGGAATCCGGGGCCTCGCGGCATTGGCGGATGCTAATTTTGTGACAGCATTTTGCCGCCAAAATGGTGTGGAACTGTTTTTGTATGATGCGGTTCGTGAAGGTGTTGAGATTCCGGAACATCCCAGCGAAGAGTGGGCACGAGGATTGCGCTATGGGTGGTTTGAGCAGTTGGCGGTGCAAGAAGAAGCCTTTATTGCTACGGCCCATACGATGTCGGATCAGGCAGAAACGGTGCTGTTTCGGATGGCCCGGGGAACCGGCTTGCATGGATTGGCGGGGATTCCACCTCGGCGAGGTTATTACGTGCGCCCCTGTCTCTGCCTGACGAGAGGAGAAACAGAGGCATACTGTGCGGCCCTTGGGCAAAACTATGTTCAGGATGAAACAAACGAGCAAGACAAGTATGCTCGGAATCGAATCCGGCACAACGCCATTCCTGCTTTACAGTATGCCAATCCATCGGCGGAGGTGGCGATAGGGCGCCTTTGCCGTCAGATGCGGGAACTGGACCAGTGGCTTGCGGGGGAAGCGGCGGCTTTGCTGCAGGCAGCTAGTGTAGAAGGCGGATATGAGGTGTCAACCCTACGACGTGCCGAGGGACCGGTTTTGGATGCAGCACTTCATGCATTGGTAAGCCCTGTACGGGATGCAGAAGAAAAGTATATCAGCTTGCTTCGTTTTTTGCTCCAGCGGGGATCTGGTGCCTTGCAGTTAAGCCCGGAAATTACCTACCAAGTCAAGGATGGTGTGCTGATTCGACAAACACCGCAAGGCGTTCGCCCGCCGCCAGCCCCGCCGCAACCCTTTACCGAAGGGCAATTTTTCCTTCCGGGTGGTTATTTTGTAGAATTTCGACGGGTAAAGTATGAAGAATTTCTAAAAAATCAACCAATTTTTAAAAAAGACTTAAATTGTTGCGCGGATTGTGCTAAAATACAGGGGAATCTAGTATTGCGCACCCGTTTGCCGGGAGATTTTTTCCGCCCGGCTGGTCGGCATGTTCGCAAAACATTGAAAAAATACTATAATGAATTAGGCATTCCGCAGGAAGAACGTGCGTTGCTGCCCTTGGTGGCTGATGGCAGTGAGGTAATATGGCTATGGGGTTGTGGCTTTGCGGAAGGCGTTGCCCCCGACTCGTACACCCATGAAGTTTTAACGGTACGAACGGAAAAAGCAGAGGAGGCATAACATGCAAGGCATGGATCAGGATATTGATCATATTTTGGTATCAGAGGAACAGCTTCAGGAAAAAGTGAAGGAACTGGGAGCCCAAATTAGTCGGGATTACGCTGGCCGGGATCTGCTTTTGGTTTCTATTTTAAAGGGTTCCGTTGTCTTTATGGCCGATTTGATGCGTGCGGTGACCATTCCGTGCGGCATTGACTTTATGGTGGTTTCCAGCTATGGTGGTGCCAACACAGAGTCCACCGGTCTTGTAAAGATTGTGAAGGATCTGGATGCCGATCTAAGTGGTAAGGATGTTTTGATCGTAGAAGATATTTTGGATACCGGTATCACGCTATCGCATCTGCTGCCCATGCTCAAACTGCGGAATCCCAACAGTGTTCGGCTTTGCACGATTTTAAGCAAGCCGAGCCGCCGAAAAGCGGAAATCGAGCCTGACTATCTTGGTTTCGAAGTGCCGGATGAATTTGTGGTGGGCTATGGTTTGGACTATGACGAAAAGTATCGCAACCTGCCCTATGTGGGTGTTTTAAAACCCGAGGTATATACCAAATAAAAGGCTGACTCGGGCAGCCAAAATTACCCGGCATACTTCGCCGGATAGGAGTTGATTTCTTGCAGCATAAACCTCGTTTTGGTGGGATTCTTGTAGTGGCCGTGCTTATGGTGGCGGTGCTGTTCTTTGTGAGCCTTTCTCCGCTTTTGTCGGCTTCTGCTTCGAGTCACATTAACTATTCTGAAATTTATTATTACTTCGAAAACCATCAGGTTACGTCCTACCGCTGGGACTTGGGAACCAATAAGTTGGAACTGTGGTTGAAGGAAGGCGAAATTCCTCTTCCGGAAGCTACGGTGCAGATGGGCGATCAGGAAACCAGCGGACTGCTGAACAGTCTGGCCACTTCCGAAGAGGAAGCGCTGCCGGCAAACGGCGGAACGGTCTACGTAGTTTATAAATTGCCCTATGGCATTGACTTCGGCACCGGAAAAATTTCTGAGTTTGTGGACGAATATAACGAAGAAAATCCCGATGCTCCGATGGTCTTTGACTATGTGGCGGCTAAGACCAGCATTCCGTGGTTGGAGATCATCTTCTATGTGGTGATGCTGGGCAGCTTGGGCATGCTCTTTATGTCGATGTATCGCGGCGGTGCAGGTGGCGGCATTATGAATGTCGGCCGTGCCAAAGTGAAAGATCAGCAGGAAAATCAGCGCAAAGCGACCTTTGCAGATGTTGCCGGTGCCGATGAGGAAAAGGCAGAACTGCAGGAAGTAGTTGAGTTCCTGAAGGCTCCCGGAAAGTTTAACTCCTTGGGAGCACGGATTCCGCATGGTGTTTTGTTGGTAGGCCCTCCGGGTACCGGCAAAACCTTATTGGCCCGAGCCTGCGCAGGCGAGGCAGGGGTTCCGTTTTACGCGATCTCCGGCTCTGACTTCGTGGAAATGTATGTTGGTGTCGGTGCGTCCCGTGTGCGAGATCTGTTTGAAAAAGCTAAAAAAACGATGCCGTCTATTGTCTTCATCGATGAGATCGATGCAGTGGGCCGGCAGCGTGGTGCTGGTTTGGGCGGCGGACATGACGAACGTGAACAGACGCTTAACCAGTTGCTGGTAGAGATGGATGGCTTTGACGCCAACGATGGTGTCATCGTTATGGCAGCCACCAACCGTGCCGATATTCTGGATAAAGCCTTGCTGCGTCCCGGCCGTTTCGACCGGCAGGTGTATGTGGGGCTGCCCGATGTAAAGGGCCGCGAGGAAATCCTTAAGGTGCACACTAAGAATAAGCCGTTGGGACCGGATGTCAGTCTGAAGACTATCGCTCGGTCTACGGCAGGTTTCTCGGGTGCTGATCTGGAGAATCTTGTCAATGAAGCGGCCTTGCTTGCAGCTCGTCGTGGCAAAAAAGCCATCACGGAGCCGGAGATTGAGGAAGCATCTGTCAAGGTTATGATGGGACCGGAGAAGAAGAGCCATGTGGTTACCGATGACGAACTTCGTTTGGTGGCCTATCATGAGACCGGTCACGCTATCACTGGCTATTTTGGTAAACATCACGATCCGGTCCATCAGATTAGTATTATTTCTCGTGGTGGGGCAGGCGGCTATACGATGTACTTGCCTGAGAAAGACCCCAGCTATGTGACCAAGACTGCCATGTTCGAAAATATTGTTTCCCTTTTGGGCGGTCGCGTAGCGGAACAGTTGGTTTTGGATGACATTTCCACCGGTGCTTCCAGTGACTTGCAGCGTGCGACCGATACAGCCCGCGCGATGGTCACGCGGTATGGTTTCTCGGAACGGATGGGACCTGTGGTATATGGCAGCGATCCGGGACAGACCTTCCTCGGCCGTGATTTTGGACAGGGAAAAGGCTACTCGGAAGCTATCGCCTCGGAGATCGATAACGAAATCCGCGACATTGTAGACGAAGCCTATGAAACGGCCCGCCGGCTGCTTACCGAGCACATGAACGAATTGCACAAAGTGGCCAACGTTTTGATGGAACGGGAAAAGATTAGCGGCGATGAATTCCGTACGCTGATGGAAGGCGGAAGCCTGCCGCCGTTTGATCTTGGCACGGGTGAAACCACGAAGGTGGAACATGCGGCACCTGCGCCGACACAGGCGACCGCGCAGGAGGATAGTTCGAAAACACAGACCGTAGCCGAGCCGGATACAGACCGACCGGACGCCCAAGAGTAAAAAGTAGGTGTTGGATCATGGATCAGAATTTTTCCCTGATGGCGCAATCGCGCGCTAACTATTACACGGCAGGAAGCCCGGTCCAGTTTGTGCGGGTGGAATTGCTGAAAGGCGATGTAACCGGCGAAGTTGCGGTGTGCTTGACCTTTAAGAACGTCGGTACGGAACCGTTGACTGGGCTTGTCGTCCACTTCAAATGTAAAGATGCTGCGGGTCAGGTGCTTTGTGAAGACGACTTCTATTATGAGCAACTGGATGCACAGCCGGGCGATGTGTTCGGTAGTGACGATGCGGTCTATGTCAGCGATACACCGGTTTCCAGCGTAGAGGTGGAGCAGGATCGCGCTTTCCTGAATGGTCGCGGTGTAGATCTGCGCAACTACAAGCGTGTTCGCTTGCAGATGCCTCGCGTTTTGCCGGCCTCTATTGCCAAAACGCTGCAGCAGCGCACTGGTAATAGCATGCTGACCTGCGTTCCGCAGGATACCGAATATGGCTGGTTCTGCGCCTGCGGTGCGTTCCATCCCAATGAGGAAAACAGCACTTCTTGTTCGGAATGTGGTGGGGATCGCGCCGGTATCAAGGCGACGCTAACTGCGATTTTGGAAGAAGCACGCCGTGCGGCGGAACGTCAACAGCAGGAAATTAATTCTGTGGCTGATAATGTTACCCCGCAGCGCACCCAGAATGCTAACCCGGCTGCTACGGCTGCAGCCGCACAGGCGGCGATTGAGGAAGCGGACGACGCTACGGCGACGTACGATCCTAAAGGGTATGCGCAGGACGATGATGAGGAAATGGAACGCGTTCGCCGTTACGCCCCTAAAGGGCGTTTGTTCGAGGATGAAGACGACGACGAAGGCACCCAGATGTACGATACAGATGAGCTGGACTATGACGACGAGGACGATTACGATGACGAACCTCGGGGCAAGAAAGGCCGCGCCCGTTACGCCGATGAGGACGAGTCTAGCGAAGACGATATCATGGCCGAACGGATCATCCACTGGGCGCCGCCGATTACCGCGATTGTTTGCGCACTGATTATTGCGGTTTCCTTGGTATATCACTTTGTCATTGCGTAACCCAAAAACTTGCTAATAAAACAAGCGCCATCTCTTAAAAGAGGTGGCGCTTGTTTTATGAAGTGGTAACTTTATCAAAGACGCGGAGAATATTGGGGTTCTCTAACTTGATCACACGGCCAGAAAGATAGTGAAGAGTGTTGTCCTCGGGGATGCGCCCAAACGTAAGACGCTGGGCACAAAGTGCCTGTGTTTTCAGGCCTGTACGTTCATTCATCTTACGGTTTCCATATTTGATGTCCCCTAATACCGGATGCCCTAGATAAGCCAGATGTGCGCGTATCTGATGGGTACGTCCAGTAATCAAACCAATCCGACAAAGAGCAAAAGGACCGGTTTGTTGGATCACTGTAACGTCGGTGATGATTTTTTTATATCCTTCGCCTTCTCGGGCATGAATCCGAACTTTATTGGTTTTCTCATTGTGTTGCAACCAAGCAATATGGCGTCCGGCAGGTGGGGCCCCCACCGTGATGGTCAGGTATTCCTTCTTCATTAGGTCATCCCGAATGATCGCATTGAGATCCCGCAGTGCTGTATAGGTTTTGGCAGCCAAAACAAGACCTTCGGTTCCGCGATCGAGGCGATTGCATAACGCCGGAGCAAAGCGATGTTCGGCATGAGGATCGTATTCTCCTTTGGCTTCCAGATAGGCGGCGAAGGCATCTACCAAATTGGGATCCCCAGTTCTGTCGCTATGACATAGGAGATGGGCGGGTTTATAGAGGACGGCGAACTGATCGTCCTCGTATACCACAGTGACTGCAGGCTGCTTTTTGGGCTGTTTGGCCTTGGTAGAAACAGGATGTTCCGGAAAAAACTCGTCATTGAGGTAGAGCTCAATGAAATCCCCGGTGCGCAGGCGGGTATCCGGTTCTGCGCGCTTGCCGTTTACTTTGATGCGCTTGTTGCGAAAGGCCTTGTACATCATGCTGCGGGGCAACTGCTTCGTGACGCTTTCGACGAAGCGGCTTAGCCGTACATCATTTTCATTGGGGCCGGCGGTAAAACTTTTCATGATTTCCTCACTTGTAAAGGATTTTCTCTTTGCAAACATTTCATTACAGTATATAATAAAATGAAAGATCCGTAAAGAGATGGCTCAAAAGGATGTGAAAATATGGCTTCTTCCAAGGAACGTTCTGTTCACGAAAAGCATCGTGCCCGTATGCAGGCAAGAGTGGAACGGGACGGGCTGGAAAGCCTCGCGGAACATGAGGCGTTGGAATATCTCTTGTTTTTAGCGATTCCACGTCAAGATACCAATGAATTGGCACATCGGTTGATCGAATATTTTGGCGATTTTTGCAAGGTGATGGAAGCGGATCCTGCAGAGCTGGTCCGTGTTAAAGGGATCGGCCCTCGCAGCGCGCAGGTTATTCATACCGTGATGGCTTTTGGCCGGTATTACGGTCTGAAAAAACGAAAGCGCCGCACAGCCTTAGACCAGATGGAACATGCAATCGAGTATGTAAAACCCCTTTTCTTTGGGGAACAGAATGAACTGCTGTATTTGATTTTACTCGACGATAAATGCCGGCCTGTTCGCGACATGCGCATTGCGGAGGGCGTTCCCAATCGTGTGCAGATCGATACCCGCAAACTATTGCGAGATGTGGCGCGCACAGAAGCGACCTGCGGTATTTTGGCACACAATCACCCTTCCGGGATGGCCGTCCCCAGTGATGCCGATTTGATCGCCACGCTGGGAATCATGAAGGCGCTGGACCCCTTGGGTGTTTCGATTCTGGACCATATCATTGTGGCGGGAGAGGATGCCTGCTCGATGCGTAGCCGTGGCTGCCTACCGCACTATCGTGGGGAAAACGATGTTTTGAATGCTTCCAGTAAAGGATAAAGAATAAACACTCTACGGCCCAAAATGCCGTGGGGTGTATTTTTTCGGGTGTCTGGAGCAAAATGTCAAAAGGGGACTTTACTTATAAAATGGGCTATGGTATAATCGAAAAACAACAAAATGTTGTTAACGGAAAAGAGGTTTGCTATGGAAGAAGTTTTCCACCTGAAAGCACCATTTCAGCCGACAGGCGATCAACCGCAGGCAATCGAAGCATTGGTACAAGGAATTCAGGAGGGGGATGACGCCCAAACGTTGTTGGGCGTCACGGGATCCGGTAAAACTTTTACAATGGCGAACATTATTGCGCGCTGCAACCGCCCAACCCTTATCTTAGAACCCAACAAAACGTTGGCCAGCCAAATCTGTACCGAGATGCGCAGCTTTTTCCCGGATGATGCGGTAGAATATTTTGTGTCCTATTATGACTACTATCAGCCGGAAGCCTACATCCCGTCCACCGATACCTATATCGAGAAGGATAGTGCCATTAACGATGAGATTGACCGGCTGCGTCATTCTGCCACTGCGGCACTATCGGAACAGCGTAATGTCATCATTGTGGCGAGTGTGTCCTGCATCTATTCCTTGGGCGACCCTATTGATTACCGCAGCATGGTCATTAGTCTGCGCCCCGGTATGCAGATGGAGCGGGATGAACTGTGTGCACGATTGGTCAAGTTGCAGTATGAGCGCAACGACATGAATTTTATCCGCAATAAGTTCCGGGTTAAAGGGGATACCGTTGATATCCATCTGGCCTACAACGACGAGTTTGCGATTCGCGTGGAGTTTTTTGGGGATGAAGTGGATCGCATTATCGAATTTGACCCGCTGACAGGGGAACACAAAAATGTTGTCCGCCATGTGGCCATCTTCCCGGCTAGCCACTATATTGTGGGGCCGGAGAAAATGAAAGAAGGATTGGCCAAAATTGCGCAGGAGATGGAGGAACAGGTCAAAAAATTCACCGAAGAAGGAAAACTATTGGAAGCGCAGCGTATCCAGCAGCGCACCAACTATGACATGGAAATGCTGCAGGAAGTTGGCATGTGCAAGGGCATCGAGAACTATTCCGCTGTGTTGTCTGGTCGTGCACCCGGTTCTACGCCTACGACCTTATTGGACTACTTCCCGGATGATTTCCTACTCATGGTGGACGAAAGTCATGTTATGTTGCCGCAGGTCCGTGGTATGTACGGCGGTGACTATAGCCGAAAAAAAACGTTGGTGGAATATGGGTTCCGGCTGCCTTCCGCGTTCGATAATCGACCGCTGCGATTCGAAGAATTTGAAAAAAAAGTTCATCAGAAAATTTTCGTTTCGGCTACACCGGGGGAATATGAACGCCAGCATTCCAGTCGAGTTGCCGAGCAGGTGATTCGTCCTACCGGGTTGCTGGATCCGCTGATTATGGTACGCCCTGTGGAAGGTCAGATTGAAGATTTGCTGGGGGAAATTCGGCAACGGATTGACCGTGGGGAGCGAGCGTTGGTAACCACCTTGACGGTCAAGATGGCAGAAGACCTGACCGATTATCTGGAAGAACATGGCGTCAAGACCAAATATATGCACCATGAAGTGGATACTTTTGAGCGGATGGAAATCATCAAGGATCTGCGCGTGGGGGCCATTGACGTAATCGTAGGCATCAACCTGCTGCGCGAAGGGTTGGACTTGCCGGAAGTTTCGCTGATTGCGATTTTGGATGCCGATAAAGAGGGCTTTTTGCGCAGTGAAACCAGTTTGATCCAAACCATTGGTCGTGCAGCACGTAACGCGAACGGTGTTGTTTTGATGTACGCTGACGAAGTTACCCCTAGCATGGAACGAGCTATTATGGAAACAGAACGTCGCCGTGCCATTCAAGATGCCTACAATCAGGAGCACGGTATTACACCCAAGACAATCGTCAAGGCCATTGGCGATGGGCTGGAAATCAGCATGAGCGAAGAAAATAAGCGGATGCGTCAGCATCGAATGAGCCGTGCGGAACGCCAGCAGACCATCGAGCGGATGACCAAAGAGATGAAGGAAGCTGCCAGACTGTTGCAGTTTGAGCTGGCGGCGCAGCTGCGCGATGAGATCGCGCGGCTGGAGCGGGGCGAGGATCCCACCGCTGTGGATACGAGTGAGAGGAAGGCTGCTGCCAAGACCCGCAAGGGTAGGAGGAAATACAAAAACTGATATGGAAGCAAAAGAAACCAAGCGAAAATCCAAAATTCAGATTGATCCCAACAACCGGATTGTGATCAAAGGTGCCAGAGAACATAACCTGAAAAATGTGGATCTGACCTTGCCGCGCAATAAGCTGATTGTGATGACGGGATTGTCTGGATCGGGCAAATCAAGTCTGGCTTTTGATACGATTTTTGCCGACGGACAGCGTCGATATATGGAGAGCTTGTCCAGCTATGCTCGCCAATTTTTGGGGCAGATGGAAAAACCGGATGTGGATGAGATCACGGGTCTTTCTCCGGCAATCTCCATTGACCAAAAAACTACCAGCCATAACCCCCGTTCCACGGTAGGTACTGTGACAGAAATTTACGATTATCTGCGCTTGATGTACGCGCGGATCGGAGTACCGCATTGTCCGGTTTGTGGACGAGAGATTACCCAGCAATCCATCGATGAGATGGTGGATGAAGTGATGAAATTACCGGAACGCACCCGTTTTCAGGTGCTGGCGCCGGTGGTGCGTGGTCGCAAAGGCACGCAGGCCAAGGAACTGGACGCGGCCCGGAGAGCAGGCTTTGCTCGTGTGCGTGTGGACGGAAATATGTACGATCTCAGCGAAGAGATCACTTTGGAAAAAAACATCAAACATACGGTGGAAATCGTTGTAGACCGGTTGATTATCAACGATACTGTACGCGGCCGCTTGGCAGACTCTCTGGAAACGGCGCTGGCGCAGACTGGCGGTCTGGTAGTGGTGGACGTGATCGGCGGGGAGCCCATGACGTTTAGCCAGAGCTATGCCTGCCCGGAACACGGTGTTTCGGTGGAAGAACTGACGCCCCGCATGTTCAGTTTCAATAACCCCTTTGGTGCTTGTGAAAAATGCACCGGTTTGGGAACCTTTATGAAGGTGGACCCGGCTCGAGTCATTCCCGATAAACGCAAGTCCATTCGAGAAAGCGCCATCAAGGCCAGCGGATGGTACTATGCGGAAGGCTCTATCTCCGAGATGACGTATGTCGCCTTGGGAAAGCGGTACGGTTTTACACTGGATACCCCCATTAAAGAGTTCAGCAAAGAAGCGCTGCATGCTCTGTTGTATGGTACCGGCGAGGAGCGCATTGAGATGCAGCGAGAGAGCATGTTTGGTTCGGGCACCTATTACAATCAGTTTGAAGGAATTATTCCCAATCTGGAGCGGCGCTTCCGGGAAACCAGTAGTGAATGGGTGAAAGAAGAAATTGCACTGGTCATGTCCAGCGAGGAATGTCCGGCTTGTCACGGGCGACGCCTTAAACCCACCAGTCTGGCAGTTACCGTGGGTGGGATTAACATTGCCGATTTCTGTGATAAGAGCGTCAGCGAGGAATTGGAGTTTATCAAGACCGCCAAAGTTAGTGAACGGGATGAGATGATCGGTGCGCCGATTTTCAAGGAAGTCAAAGAGCGTCTTGGCTTTTTGGAGAGTGTTGGACTTGGCTATCTCACCCTTTCCCGCGGAGCGGCCTCGCTTTCCGGTGGCGAAAGCCAGCGAATCCGCTTGGCAACGCAGATCGGCAGCGCACTGACAGGCGTTTTGTATGTGCTGGATGAACCTAGCATTGGTCTGCATCAACGGGATAACGATAAACTGATTGCGACCATGAAACGGCTGCGGGACTTGGGCAACACCCTGATCGTGGTAGAGCATGACGAAGATACCATGCGGCAGGCTGACTACATCGTAGATGTGGGCCCCGGCGCTGGTGTTCATGGTGGCGAAATCGTAGCAGCCGGCAGTGTGGCCGACATCTGTAAGGTGAAACGCAGTGTTACAGGGGCATATCTGTCGGGCCGTAAATTTGTAGAGGTGCCCGAGGTGCGGCGTCCCGGCAATGGAAAATTTCTGCGTGTGGTCAAAGCGCACGAAAACAACCTCCAGAACATTACGGTGGATTTCCCCTTGGGCAAGATGATTTGCGTTACCGGTGTGTCCGGTTCAGGCAAATCTACACTCATTAATGAGATTTTGTACAAAACATTGGCAGCGGCTCTCAATGGGGCGCGCAGCCGCCCGGGACAATGCGAAGAAGTGCAGGGAATGGAATGGGTCGATAAGGTTATCGGTATCGATCAATCACCTATCGGGCGTACGCCGCGTTCTAACCCGGCTACCTATACGGGCGTGTTTAGCGATATCCGTGCGCTGTTTGCCAGTACGCAGGATGCCAAGATGCGTGGTTACGGACCGGGGCGTTTTAGCTTCAACGTCAAAGGCGGCCGCTGCGAAGCCTGTGAAGGCGGTGGTATCCTGCAGATTGAGATGCATTTCTTGCCGGATATCTACGTGCCTTGCGATGTCTGTAAAGGCAAACGCTACAACCGGGAAACGCTGGAAGTAAAATATAAGGACAAAAATATCTCCGATGTCTTGGACATGACGGTGGAAGAAGCCTGTGTGTTCTTTGCCAACATTCCCAAAATTGCACGGAAATTGCAGACGCTGCAGGAAGTGGGCCTTGGCTATATTCAACTAGGACAGGCGGCTACCACGTTATCGGGTGGTGAAGCACAGCGTGTAAAACTGGCCAACGAATTGGCGCGGCGTGGCACCGGACAAACTGTCTATATTTTGGACGAACCTACCACAGGCTTACACGTAGCGGACGTTCATCGTTTGGTTAAGGTGCTGGATAAGCTGGTGGAGGCAGGCAACACGGTTATCGTGATTGAACACAATCTGGACGTGATTAAGCGAGCTGACCATATTATTGATTTGGGACCGGAAGGCGGTAGCGGCGGCGGACAGGTCGTGGCAACGGGGACGCCTGAGGAAGTGGCGCAGAATCCCCATTCTTTCACCGGACAATACCTCAAACCGATGCTGGAACGTGCCAAACAACTGCAAGAAAAGAACAAAACTGAATAAGCAGGGAGGCGCTCCGAAAGGGGCGCTTCTGCTTTTCCCGATGGAAGCGGCAACCACAGCATACCGTGTGTCGGGCAAAAAAGCAAAACTACCGCTTGTACTTTTGACGGTGATTTGCTATACTAGTACGGTATATTGGATTTGTATGCCCTTTAAGGAGAACGCTCTTGGAAAAACTAACATATACTCACAATGATGCCGCCGCAAAGGCGTTGGCGGCTTATTACGAAACGCCCCCGATGGCTTACGTACGCAGCTACGGTTGCCAGCAAAATGTTAACGATGGCGAGAAGATCCGCGGTGTGTTGCAGGATGTTGGCTTCGGTCTGTGCGATACGCTGGAAGACGCAGATTTGATTCTCTTCAATACCTGCGCCGTGCGGGAACATGCTGAACAGCGCGTCTTTGGCAACATTGGCGCCCTCAAAAAATTGAAAGAGCAAAATCCCCGCTTGATCATCGGCGTGTGCGGTTGTATGGCGCAGCAGCCTCATATTGTGGAAAAACTGCGCCAGAGTTACCCGTATGTAGATCTGGTTTTTGGCGTGGATGGGATTGATCGGCTGCCTGCTCTGTTGGCGGAACGGATTCATCGAGGGAAACGCTATTTGGAAACGCCAGAACAGCGCAACGCGGTGGTGGAGGATCTGCCCATCCGCCGTGATTCGGGGTTCCGTGCATGGTTGCCGATTATGTATGGGTGCGACAATTTCTGCACGTATTGTATTGTACCCTATGTACGCGGGCGGGAACGCAGCCGTGAGCCGCAGGCTATTTTGGCGGAGTTCCGGGATTTGATCTCTAAAGGCTATAAAGAGATTACATTGCTGGGACAGAATGTTAACAGCTATGGCAAGGGTCTGGAACATCCTATCGACTTTGCTGACCTGCTGAATTTGTTGTGTGAGGTTCCGGGCGATTATCAGATCCGCTTTATGACCAGCCATCCCAAGGATGCCAGCCATAAGCTCATTGATACCATTGCCGCGCAGCCCCATTTATGCAAGCATATTCATCTGCCGGTACAGTCCGGCAGTGACCGACTGTTGCAGCAGATGAACCGGCACTATACGGTGGCACAATATTTGGAACTGGTGGAGTATGCACGGAAAAAAATACCCGGGGTAACGTTCTCCAGCGATATCATCGTGGGCTTCCCGGGAGAAACCGAAGAAGACTTTGCCGCAACGCTGGATTTGGTGCGCAAGGTAGGATATATGCAGCTCTTCACCTTTATTTATTCCAAGCGCAATGGTACGCCGGCAGCCAAAATGCCGGACCCCACCACCCATGCCGAGAAGGCGGCGCGTATGGAACGGTTGCTTCGCACACAGGATGAGTTTGCATTTGCTGCTACCGCTTCCATGGCGGGGCAGACGGTGCGCGTTTTGGTAGAAGCGGCGGGCCGTACCCCCGGCACGGTCAATGGACGATTGGATAACAATTTGGTGGTAGAATTCCCTGCATCCGAGACCTTGATTGGTCAGTGGGCGCAGGTGCACTTGACCGGTTCTCGCGCAGCGTTGCTGCTTGGTGAACTGGCAGATAAATCTTAACGAAATAAAGGAGTATTCAAACTATGGATTGCATGGATTTGTTTAAAAAAGCTGCAGTTGCGATGCAGACGGACCCGCGGTATCTGGAACTGGATGCGGCGCGTCGGGAAAACGACGCGGATCAGGAGCTGCAGGGTTTGATTGGGGAGTTTAATCTGGCGCGTCTGGATCTGAACAACGAAAGCACCAAAGCAGAGACGGATGCAGCGCGAGTAGCAGAGCTGAACCAGCGCATCAACGATTTGTATACCCAAATTATGGCCAGTGAGGGCATGGTTCGGTATACGGCAGCCAAGGCTGAGTGCGAGGCGATGGTCAGCTACATTGACGCCATCATTAACACTGCCATGAACGGTGGTGACCCCATGACCGTGCAGCAGCCGCAGGGAAGCTGCACTGGCAGTTGTTCGACTTGCGGCGGCTGCCACTAAAATTTACCCAAAAGGCAAAATGCCAACGGATTGCAGAAACAACAGGAGTGTGAAACATGGCCGAACAAGCAGTATCGCCCATGATGCAGCAGTATTTTGAAATTAAGAAGCAACATCCCAATGAGATCCTGTTTTACCGTGTGGGGGATTTTTATGAGATGTTCTATGACGATGCCCTGACGGCATCGCGGGAACTGGAATTGACATTGACGGGAAAAAACTGCGGCAAGGAAGAAAGGGCGCCGATGTGCGGCGTACCGTTCCACTCCTATGAAACCTATGTGGCCCGCCTGATTGCCAAAGGTTATAAGGTGGCAATTTGTGAGCAGATGGAGGATCCTGCGCTGGCTAAGGGCCTTGTCAAACGGGACATTATTCGCGTGGTCACGCCGGGCACCGTAATCGAAAGTAGCATGCTGTCCGAAGATAAAAACAACTATCTGTGCAGTATCTACTGTAAGCGGCGCCGTGGGCGCTGGCGGGCCGGAATCTGCTTTGCGGATATATCCACCGGTGAGGCACGTGCCACGGAGCTCAACGCGGAAAAAATCGGTGGTGCAATTATTACGGAACTTTGCCGTTATATGCCCAGCGAGATTTTGATTTGTCCGCCGATGCTGGATTTCAAAGATGTAACGACCTACATCAAACAACATACAAACGCCTTAGTGGAATTGCGGGAAGATGCCTGCTATAAGGAACCGCTGATGGAATCCACGATGGCTGGACAGTTTGGCGCCGATTGGCGGCAGACGATGGGGTATGATGAAGAGGCATTGGTTCCCTATGCAGTGGCGGCCCTGCTGAATTATCTGCAGGAAACGCAGAAACACGGACTGGAACGCATCAAAACCGTAGAAAACTACGCTGATGCGCAATACATGCGGCTATCTCCGGTCACACGCTCCAATCTGGAGCTGACGGAGACCATGCGGGGCCGCGAAAAGCGGGGAACCCTGCTTTGGGTGCTGGACAAAACCGAAACTTCCATGGGAAAACGCATGCTGCGCGGATGGATCGAACAGCCGTTGGTGGATGCGGAAGCAATCAATGCACGGTTGGCCGCGGTACAGGCGTTGTATACGGCCAATATTGCACGGGCGGATTTGAAAGAAGCGCTCTCTCACGTGTTTGACATCGAGCGTCTGACGACCCGTATTTTGTATGGCTCAGCCACCC
The DNA here is from genome assembly GCA_963557315.1 of uncultured Gemmiger sp. GTDB lineage: Bacteria > Bacillota > Clostridia > Oscillospirales > Ruminococcaceae > Gemmiger. The sequence goes on from CAUWAX010000001.1 coordinate 180,662, forward strand.
CTCGGGAAGTCAAGGCGTTGGGTGATACCTGCGCACGGCTGCCGGATGTAAAAAAGCAGGCAGCTGCCTGTGGAGCGCCTTTGCTGGAGCAACTGGCGGAGCAGATTGACCCGCTGGAAGATCTGCTGCAAAGGATTACCACCGCTTTGGTAGATGATCCCCCGGCAACGCTGAAAGACGGCGGTGCGATTCGAGCTGGCTATAACAGCGAAGTAGACGAACTGCGGGATATCATGCACGGCGGCAAGGGATACCTGTCCAATCTGGAAGCGAAACTTCGGGAAGAAACCGGCATTCCTAAATTGAAAATCGGTTTCAACAAGGTGTTCGGATATTATATTGAAGTGAGTCGCTCTTATACCGACTCGGTGCCAGACAGCTTTACCCGGAAGCAGACACTGACGACGGGAGAACGGTATATCACACCGGAGCTCAAGGAACTGGAAAACAAAATTCTGGGCGCCAACGAGCGGTTGCTGGTTTTGGAGCATCAACTGTTCTCGGAACTGCTGTCGGATATTTCGGCACAGATCGTTCGTATCCAGCGCACAGCGTTGGCTGTGGCACAGTTGGATGTCTTGGTCGGTTTTGCCGAAGTCGCTGTGCAAAACAACTACGTGTTGCCGACGGTGGACCAAAGCGGCGTGATGGAAATCAAAGAGGGGCGTCACCCCGTCATTGAGCAGATGCTCAAAGGCAGCTTGTTTGTTCCGAACGATACGTTGCTGGACGAAGGGGAAAACCGCATGCTGCTGATTACCGGCCCGAATATGGCTGGCAAATCCACCTACATGCGGCAGAATGCCTTAATTGCCTTGATGGCCCAAATCGGCTGTTTTGTGCCTGCAGCCAGTGCCCATATCGGTGTAGTGGATGCGATTTTTACCCGCGTAGGTGCCTCGGATGATCTGGCTGCTGGTCAGTCTACTTTTATGGTAGAGATGACCGAAGTGGCTGAAATTCTGCGTCATGCCAGCAAGAATAGCCTTGTGATTCTTGATGAGATCGGGCGTGGCACGTCTACCTTTGACGGGATGAGTATTGCTCGGGCAGTGGTGGAGTACATCTGTGACAATATTGGTTGCAAAACGCTGTTTGCCACTCACTATCATGAACTGACCAGCATGGATAAGGACATTTATGGGGTCAAGAACTATAACATTGCTGTAAAAAAACGCGGCGAGGATATTACGTTCTTGCGCCGCATCGTGGCAGGACCGGCAGATGACAGCTACGGCATTGAGGTTGCCAAACTGGCAGGTTTGCCCTCCAGTGTGACCAAACGTGCTCACGCGGTACTGCGGCAGTTGGAAGCCAGCGCACCCGGTCGGAATCAGACCATGCAACTGGATTTCGAGACGGTGGAAGCCTACAACAACCCTTCTGTGCCCAGCGAAGTGGTAGAAAAGCTCCATAATGTGGATATTGAAACATTGACGCCGTTGGAGGCGCTGAATTTCCTCTATGAACTGAAAAACGTACTGGATAAAGAGTAAAGGCAGGTGAAGTGCATGGCAGAAATTCATGTACTGGACAAACATACCGCAGAATTGATTGCTGCGGGGGAGGTCGTGGAGCGGCCTGCCTCTGTGGCCAAAGAATTGTTGGAAAACGCCATCGATGCGGGGGCAACGCAAATCACTCTGTCTGTCACTCGCGGCGGGATTGCAGAACTGCAGATTGTAGACAATGGCAGTGGTATCGAAGCAGAGTACATTGATAAAGCCTTTATTCGCCATGCCACCAGCAAGATCGCGAAGGCAGAGGACCTTAATCACATCCATACGTTGGGATTTCGCGGTGAAGCACTGGCGTCCATAGCCAGTGTGGCCAGAGTAGAGGTTCTCACCAAAACTGAGCAGGATGAGTACGCCTGCTGCTATCGAATTGAGGGCGGCGAGCCGCAGGGGATGGAACCGGGGGCTCGGCCGGTGGGAACAACCATTACGGTGCGGGATTTGTTTTATAATACACCGGCCCGCATGAAATTCCTGAAAAAAGATGCCAGCGAAGGAACCTATGTGGCAGAAACGGTGCTGCATGCCGCGCTCTCTCATCCAGAGATTAGTTTCCGCTTTATCCGGGATGGAAAACAGCAATATCTGACTCCGGGAGACGGAGAGCTGCGTAGTGCGGTCTATGCTGTGATGGGGCGCGAATTTGCCCGGGATCTGTTGCCGGTAGAGAGCGGAAACGGGGTGTACCGTGTCACGGGGCTGGTCACGCCGCCCCGTGCTTGTCGTGCCAGCCGTGGAACGCAGCACTTTTTCGTTAATGGACGGTATGTCAAAAACCGCACCATGATGGCTGCCTTGGAAAATGCTTACAAAGGTACCATGATGCAGGGAAAATTTCCCGGGGCGGTTCTGATGTTGGATATGCCGGCTGATTTGGTGGATGTAAATGTCCACCCGGCTAAAACTGAGATCCGTTTTGCACGGGAAAGCGATGTTTTTGATGCGGTATACCGTGCGGTGCGCACAGCTTTGACGACACCGGGCAGCGGAGAGTGCCGCTTTGATTTGGAACGAGCTCCGGAAGAAAAGAAACCGTTAAACGTTGCCGAAACTCCAAAGCCCGCGGTGAAACCGGTACCGACGTCGGCACCGGTTAAGTCAGGCTTTGCAACCCTTTCTGCGGCAGAATATCGCGCGCTGCACCAGCTTACAGAACCGGTGCCGGCCAAGCCGTTGCCCGGTGTAGTTTCCTTGCAGTCGTCGGGAACGGTTTACCAAGACAAGCAGCAAACAGCCATAGAGCCATCTGTGATGTCGCGCCGTGTGGCAGCACAGGAGGATTCGGTGTTGGACATCCTTCCCGACCTGCCGGAGAAACAGCCAACCGCAGAGCCGGAAAAGTCGTTTGCTATACCGGAAGCAGAAACAGAAGAAGCGGCTGCACCAAGCAGTATGCCACAGCGGCCGTTAGAACAGCCCACTTGCGAGGAGGAACCTGAACAACAGAGCATGCATGCGCTGAGTGCTCTGCCGGAAGAAGGTATTGCACCGCAGCAGATCACAATGGCTCCGCCCGCGCCGGAACCGCTGCGACTGGTAGGGGAAGTGTTTAAGACTTATATCATTACGGAACGTGATGGAGAACTTTGCCTTATCGATAAACACGCGGCGCACGAGCGGATTCTGTTTGAAAAGCTCGCCCAAGCCTATGGTGAAGTACCGGCGCAGATGCTGTTGGTACCGGTGCAGGTAAACTTAACAGCGGCAGAAAAGCAAGCACTGCTCCAGAATGCGGACCTCTTAAATGACGCTGGGTTAGAAGTAGAAGATTTTGGCGGTTCTACCGTGATGGTCCGAGCGGTCCCTTCCGATGTGGAAGTGGACGACGTGGAGGACATGGTGGTGGAATTGGCTGCCCACCTGCAAGACGGCGGACGAGATGCCCTACGGGAAAAAACCGAGTGGGTGCTTCACTCCATCGCTTGTCGTGCGGCAATCAAGGCAGGGGACCGTACCAGTGACGCAGAAATGCTGGCGCTGGCTCAGAGCATTATGGATGGTTCTGTTCCGCCGTTTTGTCCCCATGGCCGTCCCTGCGTTTTGAAAATCACCCGGAAGGAGCTGGAGAAGCAGTTTGGACGCCTTGTGTGAACGCCCCCGTGTGGTGGCAATCGGCGGCCCAACCGCCACAGGAAAAACCGCGTTATCGGTTGCCTTGGCGAAGGAGTTCGACGGGGAAATTATCAATGCGGACTCTATGCAAATCTATCGCGATCTTTCGGTGGGAACCGCAAAAGCTACACCGGAGGAGCGGCAGGGCATCCCTCATCATCTCTTGGACTTTCTGTCGCCGGAAGAACCTTATAGTGTAGCTGATTTTGTGACGGCAGCGGGACAAGAAATTCAACATATTTCGGCACGAGGCCGATTGCCGCTTGTGGTAGGGGGAACAGGGCTGTATATCACCAGTCTACTCAACGGAGTGGTGTTCGCCCCGGAACCTACCGACCCCGCGCTGCGTCAGCAACTGCAGCAGGAGGCGCAAACACAAGGTGCAGAAGAATTGTATGCGCGCTTGCAGGCGATTGACCCTGTCTACACACAAAAGGTACATCCCAACAATCTGCCCCGGGTAATTCGGGCATTGGAATTGTACACGTTGACCGGACGGAAAATGAGCGAGCAACAACGCAACTCCCGCCCGCAGCAAACGCCGTACCGTGCCTTGTGTCTGTGTTTGACCTGCCGGGATCGAGCCGTACTTTATGAGCGCATCAATCAGCGGGTAGACCGTATGGTGGCTGAGGGCGTGCTCACCGAAGCTGAGCAGGTTTGGAACCACCGGCAGCAATACCGGACCGCTGCGCAAGCGATTGGTTATAAGGAATTTTTTCCCTATTTTGAGGGGACAGGTTCGTTGGCAGAGTGCATCCAACAGCTCAAACAGGCGACTCGCCAGTATGCCAAACGGCAGCTTACTTGGTTTCGCCATCAAAGCGATGCGGTGTGGCTGTATGTAGAAGATCCGGATCTTTTGCAGCAGGTCAGCAAACTGGTACGCGACTTTTTACAGAATTGATTCCAAAGGAGGGAACACCGCATGGAACCAAACAAACGGCAGATTCGTGCCGCACAGGTGATCCGTTGGATCGGTATTGCGTTGTTGGCGGTAGTTTCCCTCTATGTAGTCATTCAATGTTTTGTCATCTTTCGCCAATCTTATAAGACCGAGACAGCTATCCAATATACAATGGCCGACAGTGTGACGTTGGATGGTGTGGTATCTTTCGCATCGGTTCCAGTGGAAGGAACCGGCGATTTGGGGTATCTGGTGCAGGATGGAGAGCGTGTGAGCAATGGCACGGTCCTTGCAGAATGCTATACAGACGATTCCCAAGGGTTGCTGCGGGAACGGTTGGACCGTCTGGGACGAACCATCGACCTTCTCAGCAAATCTCAAAATTCTACGGGCAGCGATTTGTCGGTGCTGACCAACCAGACGCGACAGGCACTGTATAACCTTCTGGACAAACTGGATACCGCAGAATACAGCGGCATCAATGATGCCGAAGATGATTTTTTGCTGGCACAGAATCGTCTGCAAATCAACACCGGGCAAACAGGGGATTTCACCCAGACCATCAGCACGCTGCAGGCAGAATATGACGAAATCAACGCTGAGCTTAGTTCGCTGCAAACCATTACAGCCACAACCAATGGCTATTTCAGCAGTACAGAGGCGGCTCCTACGATTGCTACGGACCAGCAGGCTCTCGATGATGCTTCCCCGTTGGAACTGCAGCAGATGCTGTCGGACGGATTCCCGGCTGCGGATACCAACCGGGCCGGACAGATTGCGACTGGTTTCAGTTGGCGGTTTTATACGGTTTGCGATCTGGAGACAGCGGCACGCTTTGATGGCATAACGTCGGTTAAGATCAGCGTTCCGGGAAAACAGAACACGCCCCTTACGGCCACTTTGGTGGAGTTGACCCAAAGTGAAGAAGACGGTATTGCCAAGCTGGTCTTTGAGTGCCAAAGCATCAATGCGGAAATTCTCAGCTTCGGACAGGAAACTGCACAGATCGATATAAAAACCTATGAGGGCATTCGCATCGATAAAGAAGCGCTGCATATCGTGGATGGTTCTCGCGGGGTGTATGTTAAGTACGGCAATTTACAACGGTTTTTGAAAATTACCATTCTGTACGAAGATGAAAATTACATCTTAATACCGGACGACGGCGCTGTCGGTACGGACAATGAGGTGCGATTGTATGATGAAATCATCGTGCAGGGAACCAATTTGCAGGATGGAAAGCTGTTATAGCGAGAGAATCTGCCCGTTTAATATTGACAACGGCAGCAAAATAGAAGATAATATTTAGTGTATATCGCTGTAATCGTGTGTGGAAATCCACATGCGGGACCAAAGGAGTAACGACTATGTCTATGTTTGACAGTTTAAAAAGCAAGCTTGGAATCGACCCGGAGGGAGATTCTTATATAGATGATACCGAGGACGAAATTTTTGCGGGTGGTCAAGGTGCTGCCGCGCAGAGTTATTCTCAAGCAGAGGTCAAACAGCACAGCAATAAGGTGGTCAACATTAATGCTACCACCCAGTTGCAGGTCGTGCTGGTAAAGCCGGAACGGTTTGAGGATGCGTCTACAATCGCAGATCAGCTCAACGCCAAGCGTACGGTGGTATTGAATCTGGAATCTACTGGTAAAGAAGTTTCCCGCCGGTTGATTGATTTCTTGTCCGGTGTGGCATATGCCAATAATGGGCAGATCAAGCGTGTGGCAACCAGTACGTTTATTATTACCCCGTACAATGTCGATATTATGGGCGATCTGATCGACGAGTTGGAGAATAATGGCGTATTCTTCTGATACAGCCAAGACGTCCCGAGGGTTTGTGCCGCCTCAAAACGAAGAAGAACGGCGGCTCATGCGTCGAGTGGAAGAATTGTGTCGTGTTTCACAGGAGCGGGGGATCCCGCGGTACACAGGTTTTCTGTCGGACCGAGAGCAGATACTGGCGACGGCGGCGTGCCATCGCGCAGGCTTTACGAATTTCCGATTCTGGGGAGGATATGAAGGCGCCGAGCGCAAAGTCCTTTGTTTGGAACCGCCGGATACTTGGCAGGAAGAACCGCTGGCCTATCTGCGGTGCACTGCAAAAGGTGACTCGCTGCCCGGACATCGTGAGTATCTAGGGGCGATTCTGGGCCTTGGCTTAGACAGAGCTTGTCTGGGGGACCTGCTGCCGGATCCACAGGAACCGGCAGTCTTTTATGCGATCGTATCTGCCGACAAACAATCCTTCATCGCGACGGAATTGACCAGCGCAGGTCGGTGCTCTGTGCAGGTGGCGTTTTGCGATATGCTACCGCAGCACCTTTTGCAGGGCCCGGAAAGAACGTTGAAAGAAGTCACAATTCCTTCGCTGCGGGCCGATGCAGTATTGGCGGCAATGATGCATACCTCCCGCACGCGAGCGGCAGAATATATTACAGCTGGCCGGGTGGAGATTAACCATTTACCCCTGCGCACCGCCCATGAAACGGTGTACGCACAGGATATTTTTACAGTGCGTGGTGTGGGACGGTATCAACTGGTAGAGATTGGCGGCAAAAGCCGCAAAGATCGTATTTTTATTTCGTTTTTTCAGTATTAGAGAGAGTGCGGGTTGCTCTTTGGTATACTTTAGCCCGGAAAGTCCAAACACAGGAGGAATATCATGGTAACTTCTGAGGATGTCCGCCGCGTTACATTTGAAAAATCGATGCGCGGCTACCGCTGCGATGATGTGGACGATTATCTGAAACAAGTTGCAGAAAGCATGGAAGCTCTTTCGGCGCAGAACGATGATTTGCAGAAAAAACTCGTTGTGCTGGCCCAGCGTATTGACCAGTACCGGGCGGAAGAAGATACGCTGCGCACCACGATGATCAATGCACAGCGGCTGGGCGAGAACGTGATTCGGGAAGCCAAGCAGAAAGCGGCCGAAATTATTCGCACTGCCAACATGAAAGCCGAAGATCGCGAACAGCGGGCGCGGGACGATGTGGAGCTGGCAAAGCAGGAGATCGTTACCCTCAAGAGTGAGGCGGATAGCTTCAAGCGCTCTTTGATGGAAATGTATCGCAAACATATCAATCTGATTAGCAAACTTCCGGAATACAAGAAGCCGGAGGAAGAGGCTGCACCGTCTGAGCCGATGCAAGAAACTGTGCAGCCCGAACCGCAGACGGTAGAACCGGAACCTGCTTATACGCCGCCGGTACAGCCCGTGCAAGCGGCGCCTGTGCAGGAAATGCCCGTACAGGAAACACAGTATTATGATGCCGGTGCGGCTGAACAAGTTCCGGCAGAAGAAGAACCGGAAAAAGTGGATACGGTAGAGTTTGCTATTGCGCCGCATCCCGAAGAACCGGAAGAAATTCCTATGCCCATGGAAACACCGCAGCCGGCGGTAGACGAAACGCCGTTCCAACCGGGAGCGGGGTTATACGATGAACCGCCTGTCGAGAAGCCAGCCCGTAAAACACGCAAGTCTACTACGGGAAAAAGAGCTTCCCGCAAGACTAAAGCCGCGGCGGAACCTCAGCAGGAATTGTCATCTTCGGCGTTTAATAACTTCGAAGGTGTAGATTTTGATAGTTGATGCCTGACAACCTCAGACAGAAATGAATTTTTATAGAGGAGAGTAGGAAATCTTGCCGCAGAATTACAATGACACCATCCACAAGATGCAGACCCCCTTTGAAATGCGGGCTGGTCTGCCGAAAAAGGAACCCAAAATGCTGGAAGACTGGGAGCAGAACCATGTCTATGAGCAGATGATCCGTAACAACGAGGGCAAACCCCGGTATATTTTGCACGATGGCCCTCCGTATGCGAACGGCAGCATCCATATGGGTACTGCATTAAATAAGATCATTAAAGATATCATCATCCGCTATAAGAACATGTCGGGCTTTCAGGCACCGTACGTTCCGGGCTATGATACGCATGGCCTGCCCATTGAATTGAAAGCATTGGGCTCTTTGGGCGATAAAAAGTCCGGTGTTTCTAAACTGGAACTGCGCAAGATTTGTAAAGAATTTGCCACCGAACACATTGACGTGATGAATGATCAGTTCAAACGTCTTGGTGTGCAGGGCGATTTTGAAAACCCCTACTTGACGCTGCGGCCGGAATTTGAGGCTCGTCAGGTGGAAATTTTTGGCGAGATGGCCAAAAAAGGGTACATTTACAAGGGCATGAAGGCCGTTTACTGGTGCCCTGAGGACCGTACAGCCTTGGCGGAAGCAGAGATTGAATATGCAGAGGATGAGTGCGATTCTATCTATGTTCGCTTCAAGCTGACAGGGGATCCCAAGGGGGTCTTGGCTAAGCACAACATTCCGCTGGACAAGGCTTGGATCGTAATCTGGACCACCACCACTTGGACGTTGCCTGCTAACGTGGCAACCTGCTTGAACCCGGATATTGAGTATGCCTTTGTCAAGATCGGGGACGAGTATCATATTATGGCGGCCGAGCTGGTTAAGGCCACTATGGAGGCTTGCCACATTGATTCCTACGAGGTTCTGCCGGATGTTGTGCATGGCGATGAACTGGAATTGATGGAATATCAGCATCCCTTCTTGGATCGTACGGGTCTTGTCATTCTGGGCGACCACGTTACGCTGGAAGGCGGCACGGGCTGTGTCCATACGGCTCCCGGCCATGGTGTAGAAGACTTTGAAGTCTGTGTGAATCATTATCCGCAGCTTCCCATCGTGGTGCCTGTGGATGACGCTGGCCGTTTGACGGAGGAAGCTGGTAAGGAATTTGCAGGCCTTAAAGTGTGGGCTGCTAACAAAGTGATTCTGGAGCACATCCAGCAGACAGGCCATCTGATGGGCGTCCAGCATATTACCCACCAGTATCCCCATTGCTGGCGTTGCCATCATCCCATCATTTTCCGCGCCACCGAGCAGTGGTTCTGCTCTATTGACGCCTTCAAAGAGGATGTCTACAAGGCCATTGACAGCGTGCATTGGCAGCCGGCGTGGGGCCATGATCGCATGGCGGGCATGGTGCGCGATCGTAGCGATTGGTGCATCAGCCGTCAGCGTGTGTGGGGTGTGCCGATTCCGGTGTTCTATTGCAAGAAGTGCGGCAAATATCACATTACCGATGCATCGATCAAGGCGGTCTCTGATCTGTTCCGCAAAGAAGGCAGCGATGCGTGGTATAAGTACGAGGCCAACGAGATTCTGCCCAAGACCGAGGTCTGCGAGTGCGGTGCTTCTGATTGGGAGAAGGATCCCGACATCATGGATGTCTGGTTTGATTCCGGCTCTACTTGGAGTGCGGTCTGCCGTGAGCGTCCTGAACTGACTTGGCCCGTGGATATGTATATGGAAGGTGCTGACCAGTTCCGCGGCTGGTTCCAGTCCAGCTTGCTGACCAGCGTTGCCACGCAGGGAATTGCGCCCTACCGTGAGGTGCTGTGCCATGGCTGGGTTGTGGATGCACAGGGCAAGCAGATGCACAAATCCGCTGGCAATGGTATGGAACCTGCCGAGATCATTCGGGATTACGGCGCAGACATCATTCGCCTGTGGGTTGCTTCCAGCGACTATACGGTGGATGTACGTGCCGGCAAAGAGATCTTCCGTCAGTTGTCGGAAGCCTATCGGAAGATGCGCAATACGGCCCGCTTTATGCTGGGTAACCTGAATGACTTTGATCCCAACCGGGATATGGTCGATGAAGATCAGCTGTTTGAAATTGATCGCTGGGCGCTGGAGGCTTGCAACACTCTGACGGCCACCATGCGAGATGCGTATGACCATTACGACTTCTCCCGTGCGTACCATGCGCTGTACAACTTCTGTGTCATCGATATGTCCAACTTCTATATGGACGTGATCAAAGACCGCCTGTACTGTGCAGATGATCATGCTCGCCGCTGTGCCCAGACGGCGCTGTATCGGATCTTGGCGGACTTCACCAAACTGCTGGCGCCCATTCTCTGCTTCACGAGTCAGGAAATCTGGAGCTACGTGCCCAAGATGCCCGGCATGAAGGACTATGTGGTGTTTGAGCAGATGCCGGAGGCAAAGCCGGCGGCAGGTGCGGAATTTACGGCTAAGTGGGATCGCATTATGGCAATCCGCGACGACGTAAAGAAGGTTCTGGAGCAGGCGCGCGCCGATAAGCAGATCGGCTCCTCTCTGGAGGCTGCCTTGACTCTGTATTGCAATGAGGAATTGTACCATTTCCTCAATGCCATTCCGATGGATGAGCTGGCTGACCTGTTCATTGTTTCGCAAGTTTCTCTGGAACAGGGCGAAGGCGGCGTGAAGGGCATTGTTGATGGACTCGGTGTGCATGCAGACCATGCTGCCGGTGCCAAGTGCCTGCGTTGCTGGAAGTATGAAACCACCGTTGGCGAAAATGGCCTCTGCCCGCGTTGTGCAAAGGTTCTGGGAATGTAATGTTATTTTCAGCGGTGCTTATACCTTGGTAAGCACCGCTGATTTTTTTGTGAGCAATGGAGTTTGGAATGATCTTTCCCTTTTTATCGGTTTTATCTGCCGGAGTGTTGGTGGTCATTGATCAACTGATCAAGCAGTGGGCCAATGCGGTTTTGCAGCCGCTGGGCGCAATTACGGTTATCCCCGGCATTCTAGAACTGCGGTATTATCTCAATGATGGCATGGCATTTTCGATGCTGGCCGGCAAGCAGACACTCCTGATCGCGATCACCTCCATCATGTTGGTGTGCGTTTTAGGCTTGCTGCTATTTCGCAAAATGGGCCCGTGGGAACGGGTTTCTTGGACATTGATTCTGGGCGGTGGTATCGGAAATCTGATTGACCGCTTCTTCCATGGCGTGGTTGTGGATTATATCAATGTTCTCTTCGTCAATTTTGCGGTGTTTAATTTTGCCGATGTATGCATTACGACCGGCGTGATTTTGCTGATGCTTTGGATCCTGTACGATTCTTTCCAAAAAGAACGGGACGAAAAGCGGGCAAAACAACAGGATGGGACCACAACGGATGGAACGGTTTGAAATTACTGCCGACGCTACGGCCAACGGACGTTTGGACGCATGGCTAGCAGCGCAGTGCCCAACACTCTCTCGAAGCGCCTTGCAGACCTTGATGGAGCAGGGCCGTGTTTCTCGCGATGGGGAATCGGTAAGCAAAAAAGAAAAAGCTTGTCCGGGGGCGCGGTATGTGATTGAACTCCCTGACCCGGAGCCCATTGAGGCGATTCCGCAAGATATTCCGCTACATGTGGTCTATGAAGATTCGGACTTGTTGGTAGTAAATAAGCCAAAGGGAATGGTGGTTCATCCGGCACCGGGAAATCCCGACGGGACTCTGGTCAATGCGTTGCTGTATCATTGTGCTGGACAGCTTTCCGGCATAGGAGGGGCTATTCGGCCCGGTATTGTGCATCGAATCGATAAAGATACCAGTGGCTTATTGGTGGTTGCCAAAAATGATGGGGCACACCAGTCTTTGAGCGAGCAGATGCGTGTACACAGTATCCATCGTGTGTATCATGCGATTGTGTATGGGAATCTGAAAGAAGACGAAGGCTTTGTCGAGACTTGGTTGGGCAGAGATCCGAAAGACCGTAAAAAGATGGCCGTTGTTCCACAGACAGCAACGGGGGCACGTTACGCATACACGGGATGGCGTGTACTGGAACGGTTAGGAAACTTCACCTACATTGCGTGTAAACTCAAAACGGGGCGGACCCACCAAATTCGTGTGCATATGGCCTCTATGGGGCATCCTTTGGCGGGAGATGCCGTTTATGGACCGCGAAACTGTATCAAAAGTCTTGCAGGACAGTGTCTGCATGCAAAAGAATTGGGATTTGAACATCCTGCCACGGGCGAGTGGATGCAGTTTGATTCTTCGTTACCGCCTTATTTTACAGAATTTCTGAACCGGTTAAGAAAGGAACACCGTGCATGAAATCAGCACTCAGCGATTATCTTGTCATTTGTGATATGGATAATACCTTGCTTACGGCCAAGGAAGGCCTTCCGACTTGCAATCGGACGGTGATCCAGCTCTTCATCGAAATGGGGGGCTTGTTTACGGTGGCTACCGGTCGTCCTCCCGAGTCGATTCGCGCAGCATTGGAAGGAATCCGGCTTTCGTTGCCGGCCATTTCCTGCAACGGTGCGCTCTTGTATGATTTCTCCACAGAGTCGGTTTTGCATCGGTCTACGCTCAATCGCGAGCAGGCAACGGCAGCCATCTCCGACATCTTGCCGAAATTCCCTCGTTTGGGAGTCGAGGTGATGGCAGGAAATGGGGAAATGTATGTGATTCACGCCAACGAATACACGCATGCACATCAGGTGGATGAGCATTTGGGAAGCATTGCCTGCCCCATTGAATGTGTGCCGGACGGATGGGTGAAAGTGGTCTTTGCTTCGGATCCGGAAACCATCCGCAAATTAGGTCAATATGCGAAGACGAAGTATTATGGACGTGATAATTACTTCTTGGCAACCAACAATATCTACTTAGAAATTATGCCGGGCGGTGTTAGCAAGGCTACGGGAATGCATGATCTTTGTGCACTGATGAACAAATCCCAGAAAAAGACGATTGTAATTGGGGACTATTACAATGATCTGGAATTGATGCGTGCGGCTGGACATGCAGTGGCGGTGGCCAATGCACCGGCAGAAGTGAAAGCGAATGCCGATGAAGTCACGACCTGTACCTGCTCGGAAGGTGCGGTTGGAGAGTACTTATATCAGTTGATTCGTCACGTGACAGACGTGTAAGCCCATGACAAAGGGGGACCAATCGTGAAAGTGAGCGAATTGATGGATCCCAAGGGAATTCTTCTGTATGCCAATATCAACAATGCGGCAGATGCGCTTGGCATTTTGGTAGAGCTTCAGGAGGGTATTGGTGTCATTACCAACGGAACTGCCTATTATAACGCAGTATACCAGCGGGAGAACTTTGGTGGGACGACGGCGATAGGGGATGGCATTGCCTTGCCCCATGCCGGAAATGCGGGCGTTTCGGCACCGGGTGTTTCTGCACTGACACTGCGGCGTGGTGTAGACTGGGGCGCACCGGACGGGCGACCGGTTGATTTGTTGTTTATGATTGCCGTCCCGCAAGGGGAAGAGAGTCTTCACCTTCAAATTTTGGCCCGGCTGGTCAATTTGCTGAGCAGAAATACATTGGTGGATGCGCTGCGCCATGCCAGCAGCCCGCAGCGTTTTCTGGAATTGCTGCAAAAGGCAGAGAATGCCTGTTTCGGCGATTGAAACTATATTGTACTTTGTGGAAGGATCGAGCAATAGGAGCTCGGTCCTTTTTCAATGTAAAATCGTTGTGCGAACTGCACATGGGATGGTGTGTTATAACGGGAGAAATTGTGCAAGGTGAATATTGCTTTACTGCGGTGAAGTGTGCTATACTTTAAAGCACTAAATCGGCAAAGCGGAGCGGGCAACGTTACAGACCCGAGTTTTTAGCGGCGCCGATACGGTTTGGAGGAAGAATAATGAAAAAAGCAGTATCCCTGTTGCTGGCGGCGGCGATGACGGTTGGTCTCTCGGCATGCGGCAGCGCGGCGTCCAGTTCGGAAGCCTCTTCCGCTGCGGAAACTTCGGAAACTTCTGCCTCTCAGGCATCCGCCGACGGCACCGTATATAAAATTGGGATTTGCCAGTTGGTGCAGCATGACGCTTTGGATGCGGCAACACAGGGCTTTAAAGATGCACTGACCGAAAAGCTTGGGGCTGAAGGGGTCAAATTTGATGAACAGAATGCTTCCGGCGATACAGCCAACTGTTCTACAATCATCAACGGGTTCGTTTCGGCGGACGTGGATTTGATTCTGGCGAATGCTACCGCTCCGTTGCAGACGGCGACACAGGCCACTTCGGATATTCCCATCCTCGGTACTTCGGTTACGGACTACGCAACGGCGCTGGACATCAGCGATTGGACGGGTACCGTTGGCGGTAATGTGTCTGGCACTTCGGATCTGGCTCCGCTGGATCAGCAGGCGGCCATGATTCAAGAACTTTTCCCAGAGGCCAAAAATGTGGGTCTGCTGTACTGCAGTGCGGAAGCCAACTCTGTATACCAGTGCGACGTCATTGAAGGGTATTTAACTGACATGGGGTACACGGTGGAGCGGTATGCCTTTACCGATACCAACGATGTTACCTCGGTGGCACAGACGGCGGCAGATGCTTCCGATGTGATTTACATTCCCACAGACAACACGGCCGCTTCTAATACGGAGGCGATTGCCAATGTGGTTTTGCCTGCCAAGGTGCCGGTTGTGGCTGGTGAGGAAGGCATCTGCAAGGGCTGCGGTGTGGCAACATTGTCTATCAGTTACTACGATTTGGGCTACCAGACCGGTACTATGGCTTATCAGATCCTCGCAGAGGGTGCGGATGTTTCTACTATGGCAATAGAATATGCTCCCAATGTGACCAAGAAGTATAATGCCGCTAACTGTGAGGCGTTGGGTTTGACCCTGCCGGACGGGTATGAGGCGATCAGCGAGTAAGACAAAACGATAACGACAGCGGGAAAAGGGATAATGCTCTTTCCCCGCTGTTTTGGTGCTTGAAAATTATATTGCGGATGGAGGATGTTTCCCCATGGAATTTTTCACTTCGCTGCTCAATTCGATGCCCGGCGCGGTAGCGCAGGGACTGATTTGGGGAATCATGGCGATCGGTGTTTACATTACCTATCGAGTTCTGGATATTGCTGACCTTACCGTGGACGGTTCATTGGGAACCGGCGGTGCCGTTTGTGTTGTTCTGGTCTTGAATGGTGTGCCGGTTGGATTGGCGTTGTTAGCGGCCACGTTGGCCGGCATGCTGGCTGGTATGGTCACAGGTATTTTCCATACGGCCTGCGGGATTCCTGCGATTTTGTCGGGTATTTTGACCCAACTGGCACTCTATTCTGTGAATCTGCGCATTATGGGAACGGGGACCGGTGGTGGTAAAGCTAATCTGCCCATCAGTGTGGACAAATACAATCTGTTGGTATCGGCCCGCTATGTGCGCGATATGGCGATTGGCAACCCTCTAATCACCTTGGTGATTTTTTGCGTTGTATTGATTGCGGTGCTTTACTGGTTCTTCGGTACGGAGTTGGGCTGCTCGCTGCGTGCGACGGGCGCCAACCAGCATATGGCCCGGGCGCAAGGTATCAATACCAGCTTTGCTAAGGTGTTGGGATTGATGATTTCTAATGGGTTAGTGGCATTATCCGGTGGTTTGCTGGCACAGTACCAAGGCTTTTCGGATATCAATATGGGGCGTGGTGCCATTGTTATTGGATTGGCGGCGGTAATTATCGGTGAGGTGATCTTTAGTAAGATCTTCCGCAACTTTGCGCTGAAATTGACGGCCGCGATTATTGGCGCCATTATCTACTATATGGTCATGACATTTGTATTGCGCCTTGGCTTGTCTACTGACGACCTTAAGTTGCTGACAGCACTGGTGGTGGCGATCTTCTTGACAGTACCGTATTGGAAGAGTCGCTATTTTACCAAACCCAGCGTGAAGAAGGGAGGCAAAACCGATGCTTGAGATCAAAAATGTGTATAAAACCTTCAACGCGGGAACTGTCAACGAAAAGGTTGCGCTGAATGGGTTGGATTTAAAGTTAGAGGACGGCGACTTTGTTACTGTAATTGGCGGTAATGGTGCCGGAAAATCCACCATGCTGAACGCTGTGGCGGGTGTTTGGCCGATTGATATGGGGAAAATCATTATTGATGGGCAAGATGTAACGCGATTGTCTGAACATAAACGGGCTCGGTACATCGGACGAGTGTTTCAAGACCCTATGATGGGAACCGCCGCGACGATGGGAATCGATGAAAATCTGGCATTGGCGGCACGACGCGGTATG
Source organism: uncultured Gemmiger sp. (assembly GCA_963557315.1). GTDB lineage: Bacteria > Bacillota > Clostridia > Oscillospirales > Ruminococcaceae > Gemmiger. Next base: position 197,073 of record CAUWAX010000001.1, read on the forward strand.
GCGCGCACGCTGCGTACCGGCATTACCAAAAAGGAGCATGAGCAGTATTATAAGCTGCTGCAAACGCTGGAACTGGGTTTGGAAGACCGTATGACCAGCAAAGTGGGACTCTTGTCCGGCGGTCAGCGGCAGGCAGTCACCCTGTTGATGGCTACCTTGAAAAAGCCTCGTCTACTGCTTCTTGATGAGCACACTGCGGCTTTGGACCCGAAGACGGCGGCTAAAGTACTAGCGCTCTCCGATAAGATTGTACATGAAAACCACCTGACGACCCTGATGATTACGCACAATATGAAAGATGCGATTCGATATGGAAACCGTCTGATTATGATGTATGAAGGCCGCGTGATCTACGATGTAAAAGGAGAGGAAAAAACAAAGCTTCAAGTAGGTGATTTGCTAAAGCGTTTTGAGCAGGTCAGTGATGGCGATTTTGCCAATGACCGAATGCTGCTGTCCTAACAAGTAAAACGCCTCAGCCCCCACAGGGTTGAGGCGTTTTGTCATTGTTTTGTAACCCGTTACATTTTTTGAAAAGGGATATTCAAACGATAGATTTTGTGCTATAATGATTTTGTTTATACTAGGTGGGGTATGGCTATCCGCCTCCTGCCTTACTACCAAGGAGGTCACTGTTACCGATGAGCCGTAATCAGTCCCAGTCCCGACCCAGTCTCAGCCCTATTCAGCGCAAAGCGTGTATTGTGCTGGCGTTATGTGTGTTGGCGGTGGTTATCAGCTTTGTGGTGGCATGGATTTTGCCGCAAAATTTGAATCTGTTTGGCGCCGGCGATTCCTATGACCCGGATCAGTACCCGCTGGATACCAGCTTGGGCGCTATTTTGGGGGATAGTTCCGCAGATGATTCCTACCTGACCCAGAGCCTGTTTGTGGGGGATCGTAGCGCCGTGTCTTTGCAAAAGGACGGACGCATTACGCTGGATCAGTATGCAGGAAAAGAGGATTTGAAGATCACTGACTTCTTGCAGGAGAGTTGCGTCGCGTTTGAGGATGATTCCAATACTTATACGATTCCGCAGGCCATCGCAAAGATGAAGGCTCGCCGTGTATATGTGATGATCGGCAGTAACGATGTGGATGGCTCGGTCACGGTAGATGAGTTTATCAGCGACTATAAGCAGGCCTTGAAAAATATTGAAAACGCCTATTCGTATTGCGACATTATTGCCTGTGCGATTCCGCCTGTTACCAAGGATAGTGACAAAGCTGCAGAAACGCAGACGATTATTGATCAGTTTAATCAGGCTATTGCAGCCGCGTGTGATGAACTGGGCTATAAATATCTGAATAGTACCGATATCCTAAAGGATAGCAACGGATATGCCGTAGCGGACTATGTGGACACCTCTACGGGGGCTTTCAATGCTGCAGGTGCCAATGCATTTTTGGAATATGTTAAATCCCATGCGTATCAGACCGATGATACCCGCCCGGATACCGAAGATATTCCGAAACGTGCAGAGCAAGCTTCCGGCAGTACGGCTACGCCGAAACCCAGCGCTACACCTACCCAGTTTACGGCAAGTTATTCGGTTGAGGATGCGAGCAAGGGTACATTGACTGGAAATGGAAAGACTGGGGTTTCCAGTCTGGAGATCCAAGGCAGTTCTGGTTCGCAGGTCAGTGTCACCGCGGTTCCCGCAGAGGGATATACCTTCTACAAGTGGAGCGACGGCGTTACGGATGCAACGCGATACGACAACCTGACCAAAGACATTTCTGTGACGGCGATGTTTAACGATGCCCGCGTGGAGTTGACGCTGGACCGTGGCGATACGACCATCAAGAAGGGCGAATCGATTTCTGTTACAGCAACGGTCAAGCTGGGTGGAAAGAGCTACGATAATACCAATGTGCAGTGGGCCGTGAATGACGAGCTGCAGATGAACGGTGGAACATTTACCTTTACACCCAGTGATGTAGGCACCTATGTGGTTAAGGCGGGCATTGAGATTAACGGCGGGTTCTCGACGGCTCAAATTACTGTGACGGTACAATCTGATCCCACGGCTATCAGCATCAGTGGTACCGGCACCATCACTGCCGGAGGCAGCACAACGCTGAACGCCAATGTGCAGAATAAAAACGGCGATGTGACGTGGAGCTGCGATGAAACTTCTTGGACGGCAACGGGGGACCAAGTTACCTTTACGGCCGATCAGGAGGGAACTTATCATCTGCGTGCAAGAAACAATGGTGCAGAAGCGGTGTTTGTCTTGACGGTTAATGCGGCTCCCACGCCGCAACCGCAAGCCACGCCGGATGGAAATAGCTCTTCTTCCTCTTCGGAATGATTTTATAATAATTAGGATGCCGCATATTTGCGGGAGGCCGTGAAGCCTCCCGCAAATGTGCGGCAAGAATAACGGGAGCAAAACATGGCAATTTATACGTGCGTCTTGTTGGATGTAGATAATACATTGTTGGACTTTGATGCGGCGGAGCAACAGGCATTGACGGCAATGCTGGAAGAATATGGTCTGCCACATGATGCCCATGCCTGTGAGGTATACCATCAGGTCAACCGTGACCTTTGGGACGCATTGGCGAAGGGAAAGCTAAGTAAGGCAAAGCTGTTCCAGACGCGTTTCCTGCGGTTTATGCAAGCAATGGAGCTGCCGGATAATGGGAAGAGTCATGCGATGAATGATCGCTACGAAGAGCTGCTTTCTACGCATGCGGATTTGATTCCCGGTGCGTTAAACGCCTTGGAAGAACTCGGAGAAGTGGCGACGTTGGCGACGGTTTCTAACGGAGCCGCAATGGTTCAACAAGCTCGCGTCCGCGACTCCGGAGTGGCTCGCTATATGGATGGCATTTACATCTCTGAAAAAGTAGGTGTTGCGAAACCTTCTGCGAAGCTATTCGAACATGTACTGAAGGATTTGGGGATCACCAACCGCAGCCGCGTTCTGATGGTAGGGGATGATTTGCTGGCTGATATCAAGGGTGGTCAAAATGCAGGGCTTGACACTTGTTGGGTGAATTTTAAAAACGAAGAAAATCATACCGGTATCCAGCCTAAATATGAGATTCATTCTTATGAGGAACTCTATAAAATCGTTATGGAGCCGGAAGAATTGGAAAACATTGGCGTACGCAATCGTCGCCATAGTAACGAAGCCTGAGCGTAGAAGACGGCACCGGGCTCTGTGCCGCTGCTTTTGAGGAAAGGCAGCGGCATATTTTAAGAGAAAAGGGAACAGGGAAAGAAGCACTATGCTACTGGAATTGCAAGAACTTGGAAAAAGCTTCGGCGAACATGAGGTTCTGCACGATGTAAATGCGAGCATCGAGCGGGGAGACCGAATCGGCATGATCGGCGCGAACGGCACGGGAAAAACGACGCTTTTGCGGATTTTGTATGGTGAAGCATTACCAGATACGGGAACGGCTGCTTTTGGAAACGGTGTGACTTGTGGGTATCTGGAACAAAACGCGCATCTGGATCCGACACTGAATGTTTACCAGACCATGCGGTTGGCCTTTACCCCTGCGTTGGAGGCCATGCAAAAACTGGAAATTTTACAAAAACGGTTGGCTGCGTACCCGCAAGAGCAGGAGATACAAGAGCAAATCAATCATTGTAATGCGGTGATTGATGCTATGGACGCGTACCAAATGGACACCCAAATCAAAAAGGTGTTGAATGGTATGGGATTCCCGGCACAGACTTGGGAAAAGTTGGCAGGCGTTCTTTCCGGCGGCGAGCAGACCAGACTTCGGTTAGCGAGGCTGCTGCTGGAACGTCCCGATTTGCTGATTTTGGACGAACCTACCAACCATTTGGATATTGAAACGATGGATTGGCTGGAGAACTACCTTAAAACCTACCGCGGCGCGGTTTTGGTGGTCAGCCATGACCGGTATTTTTTGGATGCGGTTTGTACCAAAATTTGGGAACTGCGGGGCAAATCGATTCAGGTATACCGGGGCAACTACTCTGCATATCTGCCACAGCGTGAGGCAGCCGATCAGCGTCAGCAGAAATTGCATGATGCGGCGGTAGAAAAAGCTGCCAAATTGCAGGAGTATATCGATCGGAATTTGGTACGCGCTTCGACAACGAAAATGGCGCAAAGCCGCCGTAAGCAGTTGGAAAAAATGGAAATTGTAGAGGCCCCGACGGCTGAAGCTTGGGAGCTGAATTTCCGATTTGAGTACGACATTGAACCCTATGACGAGCTAGTCATTATGAAGAACTTGACGGTTCGTATCGGAGAGCGGACGCTGATTGATGGATTGGATTATATCGTGCACCGCGGGGATAAGCTGATCGTGGCAGGTCCCAACGGTACGGGAAAATCCACGCTGCTGCAGGTTCTGGATGGGAAGCGGCGTCCCTCGTCTGGCATGGTACGACTGGGTAGTGGTGCCAAGCCCGGAATTTTTACCCAGCAGCAGGCCCGCCGCGCAGGCCGTGTGATTGACGCGATTTGGAATCAATATCCGCGCTTTACAGAACTGGAAGTGAGAAGCCATCTGGCGCGTTTTGGGTATCGCGGTGAAGATGTATTCAAAGACTGTGCTCAGCTTTCTGGCGGAGAATTGGCGCGGCTTCGCTTCGCAGAATTGGCGCTGGAACGGCCCAATTTAATGTTCTTGGATGAGCCTACCAACCATCTGGATATTTATATGCGGGAAAGCTTGACCAAGGCGTTGGATGCCTATACCGGAACCTTACTGCTAGTTACCCATGACCGGTATCTGATGCAGACCCTTGGATGCCCGATTTTGTATCTAGAAGAAGGGAAGGCGGCCATCTATCCTAATTTTGAGGCACTGAAGAATCGGAATGCGGCCAAACCGGAGATCACTTCTCGTTCAGAAGAGCCGACGAAAAAGCAAGGATATGGCAAAGAGCAGCGTCGCCGCCGTGCTGAAGTTCGGTCTAGACTAAAAGCAGTCGAAACGGAAATTGAAGAGCTGGGGGCCCACATTGTAGAGCTGGAAAACGAGATCAACGATCCGGAGGTTTTGCGGGATCACATCCTCTTGCGAGAAAAGTGCGATGAGTTGGATGATACGCGTTTTCACCAGCAGGAGCTGTTTGACGAGTGGGAACGGCTTGCGCAGGAGCAAGAAGAGATGGAAGCAGACGGGGAATGACGCTTGGTAACCGTTCTGTAACTTGTATTCTGGTGAAAAAGCGCTATACTAGGTGCTAAGTATAAGCATAGGAAACGCGATGGCATTGGGGTAAAACAGCCATCGCTTTGACGAGGCGGGGAGACCACTTTGCAGACGACCATTATCATTGCCACACATAAACCGTACTGGGTACCGGACGATCCTATGTATCTGCCGGTACAGATGGGGCATGCCATTCATCCGGCGATTGGTTATATTGGGGATGATACGGGCGAAAACATCTCAGAACGCAATGCAAATTTTTGCGAATTGACCGGTTTGTACTGGGCTGCGCATAATATTGATTCGGACTATATCGGCATTGTGCATTATCGGCGGTATTTCGGCAGTAGGAAAAAGAGTGTTTTTGCGCCCAAAAAAGAGCGTGTTATCGGCCACGATGAGCTTAGTGCGATTTTGGCCACTACCAATGTGGTATTGCCTAAAGAACGGCATTATTTTATCGAAACCAATTACACTCAGTATATCCATGCCCATCACAAGCAGGATCTTACGGTAACGCGGTCTATCATTGAGCGGAAGTGCCCGGAATACCTTCCGGCATATGATTTGTATATGTCCAAAACCCATGGACACCATTTCAATATGTTTGTCATGAAGCGGGAATTGCTGTGCCACTATTGCACATGGCTTTTCGACATTTTGTTTGAATTGGAACGGGAATTGGATATGACCGGATATTCAGACAATGACAAGCGTGTGTTTGGTTTTGTCAGCGAAAGATTGTTGGATGCTTGGCTGACCACAAACAACATCAGTTACGAAGAACTGGATTTGGTTTATATGGAACATCAAAATTGGCTGCATAAGGGCTGCGCGTTTTTAAAGCGGAAGTTCTTCCCCAATAACCATGAGTAATCCTATGCGTGTGGCTGCCGTAGTGGTGACTTACAACCGCCTGCCGTTGCTGCGGCAATGTTTGGCGGCGTTGCAAGCCCAAACGACCCCGCTGGCAGCTGTTTGGGTAATCGATAATGCCAGCACAGATGGTACGCAGGCGGCCGTTGCAGCTATGCACTGGCCTGCACTGGTGTACCGCAATACGGGAAAGAACTTGGGCGGCGCCGGAGGCTTTGCCTACGGAACCCAGCAAGCTGCTCAGGCGGAGTACGATGCACTCTGGCTGATGGATGATGACACCATCCCGGAGCCGCAAGCACTGGAGCAACTGCTCGCGGCGGATCAGGCGTTGGGTGGAAATTATGGTTGGCTTTCTAGCCGAGCGTTGGCGCAGGATGGGACCGATCAGCCGATGAATCGCCAGCGAATCACGCCTTATACGGATTTGCCGAATTATGAGCAACCATATGGTTCTGTGGTTATGGCAAGTTTTGTATCGCTTTTCCTGCCGACGGCATCTGTGCGCCGGTTTGGTTTGCCAATCGCAGATTTTTTTATCTGGTCGGATGACTGGGAATATACACGACGTATTTCACGGGAAATGCCTTGTTATGTAGTGGCAGAGAGCCGCGTGTTGCACGCAATGAAGAATCCGGGGACCGTCAATATTGCAACAGACACCCCTGAACGGTGGGCAAGATACCGCTATTTTTATCGAAATGATGTGGTATTGTACCGCCGGGAAGGAATTCGTGGTTGGAGCTGGCTGGTTGCCAAAGACTTGTGGCATACATTGCAGGTACTCAAAGATACGCGGGGCAAACGGTTAGCAAGAATTTCGATTATCTGGAAAGGATTTGTGGCGGGGATTTTCTTTCGGCCCCCTATTTCCTATTTGTCATGAACATTACAGAAACGATCGTGCGCAAAGCTGCGCCTTATAAAGCGGTAGCGCTGGATGTGTTTGACACCTTGATTCATCGGGATGTAGCAAAGCCTACCGATTTATTTCTTTTACAAGGGGAAACTTTCGCACAGGCACGCATTCAAGCAGAGAGGGAGGCCCGTGTCGCAACGCAGGGGGAGGTGACCCTTGCTCAAATTTATGCTCGGCCCTGTCTGGCTGGATGGAATCCAGCGCAGGAGTGCGGGCTGGAACTTTCCGCTGTGGTGCCGAATTACCCGATGCTGGAAGCGGTTCGCCAGCTACATGCGCAGGGAAAGCGCCTGTACTATATTTCGGATATGTATTTGCCACAGGAGCAAATCTCCGCGATGCTTAGGCGCTGCGGATATGATATGCTGGATGGCGGCTTTGTTTCCAGCACGTATGGAGTCCAAAAACGAAGCGGCAAATTGTTCCATCGGTTTTTGCACGAAACGGGACTCAAAGCCTCGGACGTGCTTTTTGTCGGTGACGATTGGCGTGCGGACGTGTTCGGCGCTGCACTGGCCGGGATTCGCGCATGGCATGTACCGAAGCGTGCCTCTTTGTGCTCGTCATCGGAATCGGAAGAATGGATTGGTGTTGCTGTACAGGCCTTCGTTCGCAATCGTCTGGGGCGAATAACAGATCCGGCCGAGGCTCTAGGCTATTCGATAATTGGCCCGTTAGAAGTGGCTTTTTGCCAATGGATTCGGGCGGGCCATCAAGACAAGCCCTTGTTCTTTTTGGCACGGGACATGTTCCTGACAAGGGAAATCTATCAAACGCTCTATCCTGAACAGCCAACCTCTTACTTACAGGTGTCCCGCCGCAGTCTGTGTCCCGCATTGCTGCAGAAAAAGGCCTATACGCTGTTGATTGAGGCTTTACCGCGTCAGATTTTGACAGGAAAGCAAATTGCAGAGTATTGTGGTGTGCAATGCCCCAAACATGCGATTCAAGAAACTTTTAATCTGAAAGATACAAAGGCCGACCAGAATCTGATTGCCTTGCTGAAAGAATTTGAGCTTCCGCAGGACTCTCTGGCGGAAGGCTATCTGCAGCAGAGCCATCTGCAAGCAGGAAATTGTTTGGTGGATATTGGCAGCGGCGGAACCACCCAAATGCTGCTGGAAAGTCTTCTGAATATGCCGTTACAGGGTTTACAGTTGTCTGGCGATGAACGCCTTCAAACACGGCCCATTGCAAACCGGACTGATGTGTTTCTCTCTTTGGATTCCCAACAGACTACGTTGTATTGGTCGGCACAGCCCATGCTGGAACGGATGATTTCCGAAGATGTCGGGGCGACCGTGGGCTACCGGCAGGGCCGTACCCACATAGAGGTATGTCGGCAGCCGCAGGCAACAGAGCCAATTCTTCAAAAAATACAAGATGGCGCCAAAGCATTTGCATATGATTGGCAAAAAAGTGTTCTTCGGAATCAAAGAATCCCCCAAGCGGCGGCAATCGAGCCGTTTTTACGGTTGGTTGCCAATCCGACCCGGCAAGAGATTGATCTGTTAGGACCGCTGACGGTGGAAGATGGCGGTGTATATCCATTAGCCTCTCCCAAAACATTGTCTAATTATTTGTGCCACCCACAGGATTTAAAACGGGATCTGGCGCAGGCTCGATGGAAAATCGGCTTTATGAAAAAGTTGTTGCCGGGACCGCTCCCATACGGACGATTGTATCAGGTAATGAAAAAGAAGTAGAAAGGTAGAACAACCCGTGGCAGTACGGATCAGTATCATCATACCGGCTTATAATGCTGCGCTGACGTTGCGGGCGGCGATAGAGGCCATTCTCTCCCAGCCGGTGGAAGGATTGGAAGTGCTCATAGTCAACGACGGATCTACCGATGAAACGGCTGTAGTGTGCCATGATTTGGCCTGTCAAGATGCACGGGTGCAGGTTATTACCCAAAAAAATGCCGGCATCTGCGCGGCAAGAAATCGTGGGCTGAGTGCCGCCACCGGGGATTACATCGCTTTCTGCGATGACGATGACCTTTTTTTGCCGGACGCTTTGCCCCGCCTGTTAGAAATTGCTGAGGCAACACAGGCGGACGTGGTTCGTGGGGACTACGAGCTGTTTCGAGAAGATCAAAATGGTCAGTTTGCACGCCAACCGCACGATGGCGGGCAAGCCAGTTATTTATGGAAAGATGGCTATGAGGTCTTTCTGCAAAACAGTGGGCCGCAGTTTGTTTGGAATGCCCTCTATCGCAAAGAAGCGTTGGAGGACATTGTGTTTGATGAGCGCTGCCGTTATGGATTAGAAGATTTTATTTTTAATATGACACTTTATGCCAAGACGGATCGCGCAGTGTATTCCCCGTTGGCAGTATACAGGCATTTCGAGAGAGCACAAAGCACATCTTTGTGCCGCTCTGTCGAGGCCTTCCGTGGTCGTGTGCGGGCGCTTGGACCGTGGATGGACGCGGAATATGCCGCTCTAACAAACCGATGCCCAGTTGCGCAGCAATCCAGAGTCTGGACACTGCGCAAAACAGAAGCAATCACTTTCTTGATGCATCAGCTTCGAGATGCCAAGGCGCCAACTGCCTTGCGGAGATTTGCATGGCGCTCTCTGCGGGAGGTTTTGGCAGGCTATCCGGGTCACAGACTTGACTTTTTACAGATTGCAAGGCAAAATAAGAAGAAAACGATGGCGCTGCTTCTCTATCAACTTCGATTGCAGCGGCTTTATGATTGGTTTTAGTGCATAGACAGCACAGAATGAAGTGAGGAATTGCCATGAAAACAATTCTGGTAACAGGGGCGGCTGGGTATATCGGCCGCCACGTGGTAAAAAATGCATTGGATCGCGGATACCGGGTTATTGCGTCGGACTTCGCTTTCAAGGGACTGGATGAACGGGCAGAATTTTGCGATGTTCCGATTTTCAGTGGGGATCAGGACATCTACCGTCAGCTGGGAAGCCCTGATATCTGCATCCATTTGGCCTGGCGCGACGGATTCCGTCACAATTCTTCGGCACATATGAAAGATTTGTCTTCCCATGTGGTCTTTTTGAACCATATGGCCGAGGGCGGTCTGGAATCGCTGAGCGTAATGGGTACCATGCATGAGGTTGGATATTGGGAGGGGCCCATTAATGAAAGCACTCCCTGCAAACCTCAGAGCCAGTATGGCATTGCCAAAAATGCTCTGCGCCAAAGCTTGATGCTGTCCTTGGCAGACGGTCCCTGCAAATTGCATTGGCTGCGTGCGTACTATATCACTGGCGACGAGGCACACGGAAGTTCGATTTTTGCCAAATTGGCGCAAGCAGAAGAAGAGGGAAAAAAGACGTTCCCCTTCACAAGCGGCAAAAATTTATACGATTTTATCGATGTTGAAGAACTGGCCAATATGATTGTGGCTGCCAGTGTGCAAAACGAAATCGAGGGTATCATTAACGTCTGCACAGGAAAGCCGCAATCTTTGGCGGACCGTGTTGAGCGTTTCCTCAAAGAGAAAAACTACAAAATCAAATTGGATTATGGCGCATTCCCAGATCGTCCGTACGATAGTCCTGGCACGTGGGGGGATGCAACCAAGATTCAGAAAATTTTGGAAAAGGAACGGGTATGAAAAGACTAGGGATTTTCTTCTTTTATGAGAAAAATGGTGATGTGGACGATTTTATCACCTACTATCTCACCGATCTAGTCAAAAATCTTAGCGAATTGGTGATTGTTTGCAACGGCAAACTTAGTGAACAAGGGCGTGCAGCCTTTGCTCCCTTTACGGATCACATTATTGTACGGGAGAACAAAGGACTGGATGTTTGGGCGTACAAGACTGCGCTGGATTCCTATGGCTGGGCACAGCTTGCGGAATTTGATGAGATTGTTATGACAAACTCTACGCTGATGGGACCGGTGCAGCCTCTGCAAGAGATGTTTGACGCGATGGCGCAAAACGAGGACCTCGATTTCTGGGGGCTGAGTATGCACCATGGGGCAAAATCCAATCCGTTTAAGGGGAAGCATCTGTACCGCTATCTGCCGGTGCATATCCAGTCGCATTTTATTGTCTACCGCAAACGGTTCGTGCAAAGTCCTGAGTTGCAGAAGTACTGGGACGAAATGCCCATGATTGAAAACTATACCGATTCTGTGCAACGGTATGAGGCTGTTTTCACCAAACAGTTTGCGGACCGCGGCTTTAAATGGGACGTGTATGTTAAAACCGATGATCTGAAAGATTTTACCGACTACCCGCTGTTGGTTTGCCCGGTTCGTCTGCTGCGCGACAAAAAATGTCCTCTGTTTAAGCGCCGCAGCTTTATGCACACGTTGGAAGCATATTTGAATGATACTGCCGGCGAACCGGTGCGGGAACTGTACGAGTATCTGCGGGATGAAACCGACTATCCCATGGATCTGATCTGGAAAAATATGATCCGCACCATGCATCCGCATGAGTTTACCCGGAATTTGGGTTTGACACGTATCATCCAGCCGTCGGTACAAAATGCAGCACAGGCAGAGAAAGTTTGCGCCGAGCGGAAAATTGCCCTTGCAATGCATCTCTACTTTATGGATATGCTGGAACAAAGTGTTGCATTTGCAACTAAGTTCCCGCCGCAGACCGATGTGTTCATCTCGACGGATAGTGCTGAGAAAAAGGTGCAGATTGAGGCGGCTTTCGCGGGGGAAAAACTCCATAGCGTGACGGTATTCGTAGTAGAAAACCGTGGCCGCGATGTGGCAGCTTTCCTCTGTGATTTGGCACCGCATTTGCAGGGATATGACTATGCCTGCTTTATGCACGATAAAAAAGCAATTCAAACGAAGCCGGGAAGCGTGGGGGCTAGCTTTGGCTATGTGTGCAATGAAAACGTTTGCAAAAACGCAGCACATGTTCTCAATGTCCTGTGTGAATTTGAAAATGACCCCTATCTCGGTATTCTGTGCCCGCCTTATCCTTCTCACGGACTCTATTTCTTGAACATGTGTTCCGGTGGATGGGGACCGAATTTCGAAAATACAAAAAAACTCTTAAAAGAGTTGGGACTTAATGTGCCCATTTCTGGGGAAGAGTCTCCGATCGCGCCGTTTGGCAGTGTGTTCTGGTTCCGACCGAAAGCGCTGCAACCGTTGTTCCAGCATGGCTGGCACCATGAGGATTTCCCGCCGGAACCGCTGCCGCAGGACGGAACGATCAGCCATGCCATTGAACGGATTTATCCTTTTGTGGCGCAAGCTGCCGGTTACTACCCTGCGGTAGTTATGAGCAGCAGTTTTGCAGTGTTACGCAGTGACACAATGCAAGCGTATGCAACGGGAATGATCCGTCCGTTGGCCAGAGTCTTCGACTGCACCACCTATTGGGCGGCGTCTACGGCGGCTATTGCCTTTGCAGCTAAGCGGCATCTTTTCGGCGTATATGGTCCATATGCCAACACACGCCGGCGCCATGCCCGGAATTGGTTGCGAGACAATCTGCCGGCCCCTGCTTATAAGGGGTTGATCACTACAAAGCGGGCTATTTTTGGCCCTCGTCATGGACCGTATGAGGATTGACGCCGATGAAGCGGCTGATCATTTATTTCCATTATGATGCAAAAGGGCAGGTTGATGAAACCTGCCGTTTTGCCGTTCGGGCATTGCTGCCGTTCGGGAACTTGATTTTCGTGACGAACGGTACGCTTCGACAGGTAGACCGAGAATGGATACAAGCAAATGGCCTACAAAGTGTAGAGCGAGAGAATGTCGGGTTGGACGTTGGCGCCTATCGGCAAATTCTGCTATCGTTTGGTGAACAGAACCTGCGCAATTACGATGAGCTGATTCTCATGAACTACACGTTAGCGGGACCGGTTTTCTCGCTGCAGTCGATGTTTGACGCCATGGAAGCCCGCAAGGATTTGGACTTTTGGGGGCTGACGCGGCACTATGCGATGCGCAGCCGACGGTTCGGTGGCTGGGTGCCGGAACATCTGCAATCGCACTTTTTGGCGATACGTTCTAACATGTTCCTTCATGAATCTTTTTGGCAGTACTGGCAGCAAATGCAGTTGCCGCGCAGCTATGAGGAGTCGGTAGCACGGCATGAAACCCGCTTCACGGAGTATTTTTCGGCACAAGGATTTCGATGGGATAGCTACGTCTCCACGGAAGATTTGTCTGCGGCGTTTGTGAACCCAATCATGGCCTGCCCACAGGAGCTTGTGGCTCACCGTGGTTGTCCTTTCTTTAAGCGTCGGAGTCTGTTTACCTCCTATGCAGACGAACTGCGTCGCACCGACGGTACAGCAACCCGCGCACTGGTTGCCTATCTGCAAAAAGAAACAACCTACCCGCTGGATGACTTGATCGAATCTCTACTGTATAGCCAGCCTTTAGCGGCTTTGGCGGAAAACATGCCGTGGCAATATGTGGTGGAAGCATTGCCGGAATCCTTCCAAATCAATTTCGAACAGGAAGGATTACAACTGCTTCGTTTTGCACCGATGAAAGTGGATGCTGTCACACAGTGGTACTTTCAGCAAAGCGTTGATATGGCGGAGGGGCTAGTGGCTTCCCTTGTGACACTATTCCGACAGAATCCGCGCATGGGCGTTGTCTGCCCGGCGCTTCCGGCTTGGTCCGAGGCGGAAAAGGCATGGCATGCACAGTGGAAGGCGGTGGCCCCTAATCTGGTTGACAAAAGTCCGGTGGCAATCAGTGCGACCCCGCCTCCAGCGCCGTTGGCGGGGTGGGCAATCGTACGGAAAGCAGCTCTGGTGCCGGAACAATCGGCATTGCAGCATCTGCCGGAGTTTTGGCGTTTGCCGCTGACAGCGCAGGCAAATGGGTACTATACTGCGACTTTTGAAACGCCTGCGCAGGCGTCAGCGCGGATGGCACAACTATCGATTTATATGCGCGCAGGGCAAACACCCGCAGTACTGGCCAAACAATTAGGACGCTTAGCCAAGCATCGGCTGCAAAGGCGCACAGAAGGGGAGAAGAACCATTAAAAAACAACGGTTATTTTATTTGGATTTTATACGTGCTATTGCGTTGCTGTCCATTCTCATCATCCATTTTAATGCGACGGTGACAGGGTATTTTACCTTGCCGCATAAGTTGTTTGTCAGTGTGCTGCCATTTCATATTTATCTGGGGGATTTCGGTTCATCGCTGTTCTTTATTGTGTCAGGGGCGGCGCTTGCGCTTACGGTACCGCCGGAACAGCCTGCTATGACCTTTTACAAAAAACGCGCCAAGGCCATTTATCCGCTGTTCTGGCTGGCTTGGTGTATCTGCTTTGCGATTCGATTTGTCTCGAAACCGGGGTACTATGCCGCAGCCAAAACACCTACGTTGCTGCTGACTGTATTGGGATTGGATAATTTTGCAGTGGCAGCGGGCTGGGTAGGCACAGATTTTGCTTGTGTCGGGGAATGGTTTCTGGGCAGCATTTTGTTTTTGTACTTGCCGTTCCCGCTTTTAGTCCGTGGCCTTCGTCGCGCACCGTGGCTGACGTGGTTGGTGACACTCGCGGTTTGTCTGCCGATTCATCTTGCTGGATGGGATGCACGACTGGTTGCCGTGCATGTGCTGGAGTTTATGTTTGGTATGCAGTTTCTTTCTTTGCGGAAGAACGTGAAGGTAGGACTGACCGTTCTGTTTGCCTTGGGAACGGTGCTCTGCGCAGAGTGGGACAGCAAAATCACCTGTGCGCTATGCAGTATGGCAGTGTTTGCAATACTGGCGGAAATCTCCCGTTGGGTGGATCGTCCTTGGCCGCGTGTGCTATGTGCTCGTCTGGCCAAACTCTCCTATGCAATCTTTTTGGTACATCATGTGTTGATCCAGCGATTGGTGGAAGGGTTTCATCTGGCGGCACTTTCTCGACGAGATACGGCATTTCTATTTTTGATTTATCTTGCGGCTACATGGGGGGCCGCAGAACTGTTACTGTGGCTGCAGCGCCGCCTGCAACAGGGGCTGGCTTCGCTGCGTCCGGTACGCGAACCCTAATGATAACCTGCCGCTCTGCGGCAGGTATTTTTTTGTGGTGCGCAGGCCGGCACCTCTGTACAAAAATCAGACGGTACGGTATAATAAGACTAATATTGAATACCTCAGGAAAGGGGCGTTTGGTTGTGTCTGAATTTTCCGTATCCCTTGCAAAACTGGCAGAGGAAGCGAACCTGACGGTAGCGTATACGCCTTGTGAGCTGGAGAAGATCAAGGTGACAGCGACAGAGGTATACCGTCCCGGTATTTTACTGGCAGGGTATTATGAAAATTTCGATAATACCCGCGTACAGATTATTGGCCTCACCGAGATGTCCTATCTGGAAGAGCTATCCAGCTCGCTGCGGAATATGCGTTTGGAAAAGCTCTTCTCCTTTCAGCCGCCGGCCGTGATTTTGACGCGAAACATGTCACCGCTCTCGGAAATGATGCAGTATGCTAAGCTGTATTCTGTGCCGATCTTAATGTCGACAGAGATGACCTCTGCCTTGATGGGGCTTCTGATTACCACCCTTAACACGGAATTGGCGCCACGTATTACGCGCCATGGCGTGCTGGTGGAGGTGTACGGCGAGGGTATCCTAATTTTGGGCGATTCCGGCGTGGGAAAAAGCGAAACGGCTATCGAGCTGGTTAAGCGCGGACATCGCTTGATTGCAGACGATGCGGTGGAGTTGCGCCGCGTTTCTTACCGCAGTATTTTAGGAACGGCTCCGGCCAATATTCGTCATTTCATCGAATTGCGAGGCATTGGCATCATCAATGTGGCACACGTTTTTGGTATTGGTTCCGTGCGGAGCAGTGTCGAAGTTGAAATGGTTGTGCAACTTGAACCGTGGGATCGCACCAAAAACTATGACCGAACAGGTCTGGATACCCAATATTATGACATTTTGGGGGTTCAGGTACCCAGTATGCTGATTCCTGTGATGCCGGGACGAAATCTGGCGGTAATTTTGGAAACGGCAGCCATCAACAACCGAACCAAAGAAATGGGCTACAACGCGGCGAAAGAGCTGTTGGCACAGCTGGGACTGCAGGATGATATTTCGCTGTAATCCCAAATTTGAATTAAAGAAAAGAGAGAAACCACAGCAATGCAGATGATTGCAGATCTACATGCGCACACTTTGTGTGCGACCCATGCCTTTCAAACAATGAATGAAATGGCAGCCGCCGCGAAGGCTGCCGGATATTGCGCGCTGGCCATTACGGATCATGCACCGGCTATGCCGGATGCGCCGCATATTTGGCATTTTGCCAATGGTAACGCTTTGCCACGTGTTTTGGATGACGTGGTGATGCTGTATGGCGCGGAAACCAATGTAATGGATACCAAAGGTGGACTTGACTTACCGCAGGGCCATCTGGCAGGTCTGGATTGGGTGGTGGCCTCCATTCACAGTCCCTGTGTACCCGGATTGTTAACGGAGAAAGAAGCCAATCGAATTTGGCTGGCAATCGCAGAAAATCCTTATGTGGACTGCATCGGACACTCTGAACAGGAAAACTACCGCTATGATTATGATCTTGTGACCAAAGCTTTTGCGAAAAATCACAAGGTTGTGGAGTTGAATGCTGGGTCGTTTTCCGTTCGCAAAGACGGCATTCCCAACATGAAAAAGCTGCTGACGGCATGCATGGAGAACGGATGCCATATTGCGGTGGACAGCGATGCCCATAGCGCATGGCGTTTGCAGACGGCTTTGCCGCCGCTCTATGCTATGCTGGAAGAGCTTTCTTTCCCGCAGGATTTGATCGTGAATGCAACGCGGGAAAATTTGGTGAAGGAATTGGAACTGCACGGACGGCGCTGTGCAAAAGAGATTGGAGGTATTCTACTATGAGCCAGTACACGATTGGAATTGATTTGGGCGGCACCACGATGACCGCGGGTCTTGTGGATGAAAACTACGAGATTGTTGGGAAAATTACTTGGGCGACGCGGCTGCCGCGACCGGCTGCGGATCTGGAGCAGGCTCTCGCGGACCTTTGCCATGCGGTGGCCAATGAGAACCATGTGGCCTTCTCCGACGTAAAATATGTGGGAATCGGCACGCCCGGCAGTGTGAACTTTACTACGGGTTTTGTGGGATACAATACCAACTTCGGCTATTACGACTGGAACCTTGGCCCCGATATGGAAAAGCTGCTGGGCTGCAAAGTGTATGTAGAAAACGATGCCAATGCAGCAGCGTTTGGTGAGTATATTGCTGGTGGTGCCAAAGGCTACAAAGATGCCGTGGTAATTACTCTCGGCACCGGTATCGGCAGCGGAATCATCCTGAATGGCAAGATTGTCCGCGGCTTCAATTTTGCTGCCGGCGAGATGGGCCATACGGTGATTGTTAAGGGCGGACGCAAATGCAACTGCGGACGCTGCGGATGCTGGGAACGGTATGCCTCGGCGCGGGCTTTAACGGAAGACACCAAGGCGGCTATGCAGGAACACAGCGACACGCTGATGTGGAAGTTGGTCAAAGATCTGGACCATGTGAATGCAAAGACGTCCTTTGATGCGATGGCGCAAGGTGATGCGCTGGCTAAACAGGTAGTCGAAAATTGGATGGAATACGTGGGTTGCGGTATTGCCAACGTGGTCAACACCTTTGAGCCGGAGGTCATCTGCATTGGCGGCGGTGTTTCCAATCAGGGAGAAGTCTTGTTGGGACCGGTGCGCGCCTATGTGGAAAAGGAAACGCACGATATTACCGGTGGGAAAGTGCCGGAAATTCGTGCCTGTGAGTTGCGCAATGATGCAGGCGTAATTGGTGCTGCGGCGCTGGAAACTTCCATCTGACGGTGAGGATGGCAGCGTTTGTTTTTGGGGAGGAAACATGCACGAGCAACTGAAAATGGCAATTCGGCGGGAACTTCAGGAAGAAAATCTGCCGTTTACCGAGCAGGAGCCGTTGGCAGAACACACGACCTTTCGGATTGGTGGGCCTGCTACTTTTTGGCTTACACCTTCTGATGTGGAGCAGTTGCGCCGCAGCCTATCTTGCTGCAAAAGAAATGGCGTCCGCGTTTATCTGCTGGGCAATGGGTCAAATACACTGTTTTCGGACGAAGGATTCGATGGTGCCGTGGTGGATTTGCGCGGCTTGTCCGGTACGCCGGAAGTTCGAGAACATGTCATCGTGGCAAGGGCCGGTTTTACGCTGGGACACCTATGCGCGGTGGCGCAGCAGCATAGCCTGACGGGGCTGGAATTCGCTTGCGGTATTCCGGGAACGGTAGGCGGTGCGGTGTATATGAATGCCGGGGCCTATGGGGGCGAATTAAAAGACGTTGTTACCGAGGTGACGTATCTGGACGACGAGCTGGAAGTCTGTACGTTACCGGTTTCAGAGCTACAGATGGGATATCGCACCAGCATTTTTGAAAAGCATCCGGATTGGTGTATTTTGTCCGCAAAGTTCGGTTTGCATCCGGGGAATGCAGATGCCATTCTGGGGCAGATGCAGGAGCATCTCAAGCGGCGCAAAGAAAAGCAACCCTTGGAATGGCCCAGTGCAGGAAGTACGTTTAAACGTCCACAGGGAGCGTTTGCCGGACGGTTGATCGAGGAGTGCGGTTTGCGTGGCTTTACGGTAGGTGGCGCACAAATCAGTGAAAAACACTGCGGTTTTGTCATCAATAAAGGTGGCGCAACGTGTGCGGATGTAGTAGCGCTGACAGAAGAGGTAAAGCGTGTCGTTCTGGAAAAGACCGGTTTTGTGCTGGAACGGGAAATTCGGGTCGTGAAATAAAGGCGGTGGGCAGAAATGAATTTTTTGATTGTCACAGGGCTTTCAGGCGCAGGAAAATCCATGGCGGTGAATGCACTGGAGGATATCGGCTTTTTTTGCATCGATAATATTCCGGTGGCGTTGCTTCCGCGTATTGTAGACTTTGCGCTGCAAGGTGAAAACCAGTTGAGCCGTGTGGCCGTTGTGATGGATGTGCGAGGCGTGCGCAACAGCGATCAGTTGGAGCAAGCGTTGGCAGATTTGGATGCCAAGAAGATCCAATACGAGATTCTGTTTTTGGATGCCAATAGCAATACCATCCAGCGCCGCTATAAAGAAACCCGGCGACAGCATCCCATTACCGTGACGGACCACGTCCCGATTACAGAGGCAATCGAGCGGGAACGCAAGCTGCTGCAGCCTTTGCGCAGCCGTGCCAAATATGTGATTGATACCTCTTTGCTAAGTGCGGCCCAAAACAAAGAACGTGTTTGCGGTCTGTTCTTGGATAAGGGGAAAAGCCCGATGGCCTTGACCATCGTATCGTTTGGCTTCAAATATGGACTGCCGCAAGAAGCTGATCTAGTTTTAGATGTGCGCTGTTTGCCCAATCCTTTTTACGTGCCGGAGCTGAAAAACTTGACTGGCATGGACCAGCCAGTGGTCGATTATGTTATGGCGGCACCGGAATCACAGGAGTTGTTGCGCCGCTATGAAAGCATGCTGGAATACGCCTTGCCTCTTTACGTGAAAGAAGGAAAAAGCCAGTTGATGATCGCTGTTGGGTGTACAGGCGGCAAACATCGCTCTATCACATTTGCGCGCAAAATTGGCGAATTTTGCCAGAAACTTGGCTATGCCCCCAGTGTACAGCACCGAGATGCAAAGCGCACACTGTGATATGGCTTACCCTTAGCAGGGAGGAACAAGCATTTGAGTTTTTCACAAGAGGTAAAAAATGAGATCCTGCGTCACAGGATCACAAAACCTTGCTGTAATTTGGCCGCCGCCTATGCGGTGGCCTGTTTTGGTAAATATTTTGATGATCGCGGGGTTGTGTTGCAGACCGAGAACGAGGGAGTGGCCTCCTTCGCGCAAAAAAGCTATCGCCGATGTGGGGTAGAGGGAACGATTTTGCGTAAAGAGCGCCCTACCGGTTCGGTGTATGAGTTTAGCGTGAAAGATCCCATAGAAATCGAAAAGCTGCTTGCCTTATTTGGTCATACCGGCAAGGAACCGACACTGCGGATCCGACCAGAGCACTTTAAGTGCCAAAAATGTGTACAGACCTTCATTGCAACTGCATTTCTTTGTTGCGGAACAATGACGGACCCGGAAAAGAGCTATAATCTGGAATTTTTGTCTACAAGGCATTATCTGTCCCAGCAGTTGGAGGCCATGTTGGCCGAGCATGATTTCCATCCACATCGCGCACTGCGTAAGGGTGCTAATACTGTTTACATCAAGGCAGCAGATCACATAGAGGATCTGCTGACCTTTATGGGAGCGGGGGGCGCTGCCATGCGGATCATGGACCAGCGCATGTACAATGAGATGCGGAACAAGACCAATCGCCTTTCAAACTGCGAGACCGCCAATTTGGGAAAGAGCGTGCAGGCAGCAGTACAGGTTCAGATGGCCATCGAGCGTTTACAAGAAGCGGGGGCGCTGGCGACGCTTCCTGAACCGCTACGCCAGACCGCACGCCTGCGTATGCAGTACCCGGATCTGCCATTGGCTAAGCTGGCACAAAAGTTGGATCCGCCAGTTAGTAAGGCCGGGCTCTCTCACCGGTTAAAGCGAATTCAAGAGGCGGCGCAGCGTTTGTCGGATTCATCTACCCAAGAAAAGGAACCAAACCATGTCTGAAGTAACACAAAGACAATTTACCCATCTGCATGTGCATACCGAATACAGTTTGCTGGATGGTGCTTGCCGCATCGATCGGATGTTTGATCATCTGAAAGCGAGGGGGCAAACAGCTTGCGCCATCACAGACCACGGTGTGATGTATGGATGCGTGGCCTTTTTTGATGCAGCCAAAGCCGCGGGAATCAAGCCGATCATCGGTTGTGAGGTGTACGTGGCGACGCGTACCCGGTTCGATAAGGTGAATCGCATCGATGGTAATAGCCATTTGATTTTACTCTGCAAAAATGAAGTTGGGTATAAGAATCTAATCAAATTGGTGTCTGCCGGTTTCGTGGAAGGGTTTTATTCCAAACCGCGTATCGATAAAGACCTGCTGGAACAACACCACGAGGGGCTGATTTGTCTGTCGGCGTGTTTGGCGGGAGAAATCCCCAAAGCGATTTTAGCGGGGGACTACGAACGAGCAAAGCGTACGGCCTTGTATTATCAGGACCTTTTTGGAGAAGGAAACTATTATATCGAGCTGCAAGACCATGGTCTGGAAGAAGATCAAGTGGTGTTGCCGCAGCTCATTCGTCTTTCCCGGGAAACGGGAATTCCCATGGTGGCTACCAATGATGCCCACTATATCACCAAAGAAGACGCAAAAATGCAGAGCATTTTGCTGTGTATCCAGACCGGTAAGACCATTGCTGACGCGGATCGTATGGAGTTTCAGACCGACGAGTTCTATCTGAAAAGCGCCGAGGAAATGTACGATCTCTTTTCCATGGTGCCGGAGGCCTGCGAGAACACCAATAAGATTGCAGATCAGTGCAGCTTTGAGTTTACCTTTGGCGAAACAAAATTGCCGTACTTCCGTGCGCCGGATGGCATGGAGAATCAAGAATATTTCGAAAAGCTATGCTGGGAAGGATTGGAACGGCGCTATCCGGGCAAGGTTACCGATGCCTTGCGAGAACGTTTATCCCACGAGATCAATGTAGTCAAAACGATGGGGTATACCAACTACTACCTGATTGTTTATGACTTTATCAACTACGCCAAGAGCCGAGACATTCCGGTGGGGCCCGGACGAGGTTCCGGTGCAGGCAGTTTGGCGGCGTACTGCGTAGGAATTACCGACATTGATCCAATTCGGTACAATCTGATCTTCGAACGCTTTCTGAATCCCGAACGCGTTTCGATGCCGGACTTCGACGTGGATTTCTGCTACGAGCGTCGTCAAGAAGTCATTGACTATGTGAATGAAAAATACGGACGAGATCATGTAGCGCAGATCGTTACCTTTGGTACGATGGCGGCGCGGGCCGCGGTGCGGGACGTTGGACGCGTGATGGGCATGCCGTATCAGGATGTGGACAAGGTCGCCAAACTGATCCCTATGGAATTAAAGATGACGCTTCAAAAGGCGTTGGATGTAAGCCCCGATTTAAAGGCAATGTACGAGGCGGACCCGCGCGTTCACGAACTGATCGACACCTCTTTGAAAGTGGAAGGTATGCCGCGGCATGCCTCGACCCATGCAGCGGGCGTCGTTATTACGCGAGAACCTGCCACCGAGTATGTGCCACTGGCTACCAATGACGGTTTGCCGGTTACCCAGTTCAACATGGTGGAGATCGAACGGCTGGGCCTTTTGAAGATGGACTTTTTGGGCCTGCGCACGCTGACGGTGATTCATGATACGGAAACGGAAGTGCGCCGCAAAGTGCCGGATTTCCGTATGGCCGATATCAGCTATGATGATCCGGAAACCTATGCTATGTTGGCACGGGGAGAAACGGAAGGTGTCTTCCAGCTTGAATCAACGGGGATGACGCAGGTGCTGGTCAGCATGCGCCCTAAGAACTTGGAAGACATTATCGCCCTGATTTCGCTGTATCGCCCCGGGCCGATGGATTCTATCCCCACCTATCTGCGCAATCGGCGAGAACCGGAAAAAATCAGCTACAAAACACCGCAGCTTGCCCATATTCTGGACGTTACCAATGGATGTATCGTGTATCAGGAACAGGTCATGCAAATCTTCCGGGAGTTGGCGGGATTTAGCTTTGGGCAGGCTGATAATATTCGCCGCGCCATGAGTAAGAAAAAGCATAAGGTCATGGAGGCGGAACGGGAGCACTTTGTGCATGGTTGCACAGAGCCGGGTAAAGAGTGCCCCGGCTGTGTGAAAAATGGTGTTCCGGAGGCTGTGGCGAATGAGATTTATGACGATATGAGCAGTTTTGCTTCTTATGCGTTTAATAAATCTCACGCAGCTTGCTACGCCTACGTGGCCTTTCAGACCGCCTACTTGAAATGCCATTACCCCCATGAGTTCATGGCGGCCTTGCTGACCAGTGTGCTGGACAATACCTCTAAGGTAATCGAATATACCACGGAATGCCAGCGGCTGGGCATCAAGGTGTTGCAGCCGGACATCAATGTTTCCCGCGGGGGGTTTACGGCGGATGGAGATTGTATTCGTTTTGGCCTGAATGCGGTGAAGAGTGTGGGGCGCAATCTGATCGACTCGGTCGTAAAGGAACGAGAAGAGCGGCCCTATCGGGGACTTTATGATTTCTGCAAACGGATGTATGGCAACGAACTAAACCGCCGTGCACTGGAAAATCTGATCAAGTGCGGTGCGTTTGACACGTTGGAACCCTCTCGACGGGGGATGCTGGAATGCGTAGAAGGCATTTTGAAGAGCGTTGAAACCGACGTACGTCAAAATCTGGAAGGACAGATGGATCTGTTCGGCATGATGGGCGGCGGAACCGAAACGCAGGCGAGCAACGATTATAAAGTGCCCAATATGTCGGAATATCCGGCGGCCGATCTGCTCAAAATGGAAAAAGAAGTGTCTGGGCTATATCTGTCTGGACATCCCTTGGACGCATACCGCGAGCAGATTGCCAAGATTTCGACTTGCACGATTGCACAACTGCTGGGGGAAGATGCCAAACAGTTTGATAACCAGAACGTTACGATTCTGTGTACCGTTGTCAAAAACAAAGTGATGACAACAAAATCCAATACGTTGATGGCCTTCACAACGATTGAAGATTTGACAGGTACAATGGAATTGCTAGTATTTCCCCGCGTGTTGGCAGAATGCCGTGCGGCTTTGCAGGACAACGCCGTCATTGTGGCGAACGGCCGTGTGTCAGTCAAGGAAGATGAGGCGGCACGGTTGATTGTAGAAGGAATACAGCCCATTGAAAGCTACGATCCGACAAAGAGTTTTGGGCTGAACCGCGTGGACCGCGTACAGCGAGAAAAGCGTGCAGAGGGGGCAAGCGGATACTTCTTAACGGTGCCTTCACGGGATTGTCCGCAAATGCGCAAGGTCGAAAACCTGTTATGCAACATCTTTGACGGTGGGACGGTAAAAGTCTACTTCCGCTTTGCAGATACCGGGCAAAAAGCACTGGCTAGACATATGGCGGTGAAGGACGACCCACTTTTGCGGGCAGAACTGGTTAGAATTTTGGGCCCGGAGCATGTAAATGTGCAGACAACCGCGCAGTATGCAAAATAAATCCATGAGTTTTGCGCGAATTGTCCATAATCGATACGCCACAGTTGTGGTATAATGAGGTTGTTCTAGATTGTTAAAAAATTATTGTAAGTAACGCTATGTTCCCAAATAGGAGGAGCTGCTTTATGGCTAAGGAAATCAAAACAATCGGTGTTCTGACCAGCGGTGGTGATGCCCCCGGCATGAATGCTGCCGTTCGTGCGATTGTGCGTGCGGGCATCAGCAAAGGATACCGCATGATGGGCATTCAGCGCGGTTACAATGGCCTGATTAATGGTGAATGCTATGAAATGAATGTCCGCAGCGTGTCTGAGATTATCCATCGCGGCGGTACGATTTTGTATACAGCCCGTTGCTTGGAGTTTAAAACGCAGGAAGGGCAGGCCAAGGGCTTGGCTCGCTGCAAAGAGCTCGGTATTGATGCACTGGTCGTTATCGGCGGTGACGGCTCTTTTATGGGCGCTCGTGCGCTGGCCAATCAGGGAATTCCCTGTGTCGGTTTGCCGGGTACCATCGACAACGATATTGCTTGCAGTGAATATACCATTGGCTACGATACGGCAATGAACACTGCCGTGGAAGCCATCGATAAACTGCGGGATACTACCCAGAGTCATGACCGTTGCAGCGTGGTAGAGGTTATGGGCCATCATGCCGGCTATATCGCTCTGAATGTCGGCATTGCTACGGGTGCGTTGGCGGTGCTTCTGCCCGAGATTCCGTTTGATTTCGAGCGGGATATTTTGCAGCGTATGCGTCAGACGCAAGTCACGGGCAAAAAACACTTCATCATCATCGTGTCGGAAGGTGTCATCGGTGCGCAGG
Organism: uncultured Gemmiger sp.; assembly: GCA_963557315.1. Classification (GTDB taxonomy): domain Bacteria; phylum Bacillota; class Clostridia; order Oscillospirales; family Ruminococcaceae; genus Gemmiger. The sequence goes on from CAUWAX010000001.1 coordinate 221,951, forward strand.
AGCTGGCCAACCAGATTCAAGCAGCAACGGGTGTCGATTCTCGTGCTACGGTGTTGGGGCATATCCAGCGTGGTGGTTCTCCCACGGTGCGGGATCGCGTCAATGCGTCTTTGATGGGTTACCATGCTGTTGATCTCTTGGATAAGGGAATTTATAACCGCGTGGTTGCCGTTTCTGGCGACAAGATCGTGGACTACGATGTAAACGTTGCGCTTTCTATGCACAAGACGATTGATCGCGAAATGATCGACATCGCCAATGCAATCTCCATCTAATCGATAAGATATAATGAGGCCGCGTACCGAATGGGCGCGGCTTTTTTGGCGCGAGGGTCTGGCAAGGTTACTGAAAATTTTATCGCGTTTTTGTGAAAAAAGACTTGCCAAATATAGTCTGGGATGCTATAATACTAAAGCGTTAGTGCTGCCGGGCCACCGGCAGGATAATGACACATCATTAAACAGGCGGTCCTCTGCCGAGTAGTCGGGTATGAACGTCGATACAAATGGAGGAATTTATACCATGGACGCACTGAAGCATTTTACCGAGGGTATGATCAAGGAGAACAAGCCCCAGTTCGAAGTCGGCGATACGGTTCGCGTTTCCGTCCGCATCAAGGAAGGCGACAAAGAGCGTATTCAGGCTTTTGAGGGCACCGTCATCGCGAAGAAGCATGGCGGTATTGCGGAAACCTTCACCGTTCGCCGTACTTCTTACGGCGTCGGCGTGGAGCGCGTGTTCCCCGTCAACAGCCCGTTCGTCGAGAAGGTTGAAGTGGTTCGCCGCGGCAAGGTTCGTCGTGCGAAGCTCTTCTATCTGCGTGAGCGTACCGGCAAGGCGGCTAAGGTTAAGGCACGTATCTGAGCATACTGAGAAAAGGGGAGGACGGTTGGCGTTCTCCCTTTTTTCGTATATTTTTTGGCGGGAGGGAAAGATGACACAGCAGTTCAAAGAGCGATACCAATATAATCGTCGCGTGCTGGAATGGTATGACGCACTTACGGTGACTGTGGCTGTTATCGCCTTACTGTTTACTTTTGTCGTTCGCGTTGTACAGGTGGACGGTACTTCGATGAACCCAACCCTGCAAAGTGGCGACCGCGTGATTATTGCGACGTTTTTGCAGCCTGATTACGGAGATGTCGTAGTAATTGACGGTTATATCCCCTATGGGAAGCCGCTGGTGAAACGTGTGATCGGTAAAGCTGGCGATGTGATTGATATTGATTTTGAGGCGGGGATTGTATACCGAAATGGCCAAGCCCTTTCCGAACCGTATATTGCAGAGCCGACGTGGACTTATGAAAGTGTAAACTTTCCCATTACTGTGCCGGATGATTGTCTCTTCATCATGGGGGACAACCGCAATCATTCTATGGATAGTCGTGATCGAGAGATTGGCTGTGTGGATGTCCGGGATGTTATGGGTGTTGTCGTGTGGCGCGTTTTGCCAATTCAAGAGATGGGAGCTATAGAATGAGTCAAAACGATATTATCAATAGCCGCCAGATCCAATGGTTCCCGGGGCATATGACCAAGACGTTGCGGATGATGGAAAAGGAAATCCGCAATGTGGATTGTGTCTTGCAAATCTTGGACGCCAGAATTCCACTTTCCAGTTTGAATCCGGAGATCGAGCGGATCACGGCGGGAAAACCGCATCTTTATATTTTGAATAAGTCAGACCTTGCCGATCCGGAAATTACGAAACAGTGGTTGACGTATTTTAAGAGTGCTGGGGCGGGCTGTTTGGCGATGGACTCCAAACAGAAGGGGCGTGCCACAGCTACCAAAGGCCCCATCAAAAAGGAGCTTTCGGCGCTGATGGAGCGTCGCAGAAATCGTGGCATGGTCGGTGCGGCAATTCGTGTGATGGTGGTTGGCATTCCCAATGTAGGTAAGTCGACTTTTATCAATTCTTTTGCGGGGAGCACACGCGCGAAAGCTGCCAATAAGCCCGGTGTGACTCGGGGCAAGCAGTGGATCTCGGTAGACAACTTTGATTTAATGGATATGCCGGGCGTACTTTGGAAAAAGTTCGATTCGCTGGAGACGGCATCCAATCTGGCCTTTATCGGCTCGATCCGGGACGATATTCTGGATATTGAAGAGTTGGCTTGCGGATTGTTGTCCAGTGTTCGTAAAATCTATCCGCAGCAACTTTTGGCGCGTTACAAGCTGGAAGAAAGTACGCTTGCCTTGGAACCCTATGATCTTTTGCAGGCAATCGGTGCTAAACGCGGCATGTTGATTTCTGGTGGCGAGGTGGATACCGAGCGGGCGGCCAAAATGTTGGTGGGCGAATTCCGGGCCAGTAAATGGGGGCGTCTTTCTTTGGAACGGCCACCAAAACGTGCAGAAGAGCAGGAGGAAACGGCTAATGCCGAGGAGATCGAAATCGACGAGCAATAATGCGGCCCTGTACTCTTTTGATGCTGAAAAGCGTGCGGCGTTGGGTTGTATCTGTGGCGTGGATGAAGCGGGCCGAGGTCCTTTGTGCGGTCCGGTATGCTGTGCAGCGGTTATTTTGAATCCCGATGATCCCATAGAAGGCATTAATGATTCTAAAAAGTTGACGGAAAAACGTAGGGAAGCTCTTTTCGAGGAAATCATTCAACGTGCAATAGCTTATAAAGTGGTATTCATCTCTCCGCAAGAGATCGATGAACGGAACATCCTGTGGGCCACAATGGATGGGATGACACAGGCTGTAACCGGCCTTACCGTTCATCCAGAGTACGCCTTGATTGACGGCAATCGCTGTCCGCCGAACCTTCCCGTTCCGGCGCAGGCAGTGGTAAAGGGGGACGCTACCAGCGCCAGTATTGCCGCAGCGTCTATTTTAGCCAAAGTGAGCCGAGACCGGTATATGTTGGAACTGGACCGGCAATATCCGCAATATCAGTTGGCAAAACATAAGGGATATCCAACGGCTCTGCATTACCAGTTGATTGAGCAATATGGGATCCAACCCTTTTACCGGCGCAGCTTTTTGAAAAAACAGGGGTATTGGCATGGAAAGTGATTTGGGGCAACAGGGGGAAGCGATTGCCGCTAAGTATTATCGGCAACGTGGCTACCTTTTGCTCAATCATAATTATCGCACGCGTATGGGGGAACTAGACCTGATTCTTTATAAAGAGGGAACTCTGGTCTTTGCAGAGGTGAAAACCCGAGCGGGTAAAATGTTGGCGCCTCCAGCCAGTGCGGTGGACATCCACAAGCAACGGCGGCTATGGTTGGCCGCACAGAACTATCTACAGAACAGCCCATATAGCGATGCACCGATGCGCTTTGATGTGGTCGAAGTTATGCCGGCTGAAACAGGGTGGCGGGTGCACTGTATTATGGATGCCTTCCAAGGCTAACTACATAGAAAGGGTGTATGGTTATGCAGTATCTTAGTACCAGAGATTCCAACCTTCGTGTTTCCGCTTCGGAGGCTATCGTTCGCGGTCTGGCACCGCAGAGCGGCCTGTTTGTGCCGGAGTCTTTCCCTAAGGCAGACTTAGAAGGATGGAAACACCTCTCTTACCCGGAACTGGCCCAAAAAGTTTTAGAAGGCTTCTTGACGGACTATTCGGTAGATTTTTTGAAAAAAGCTACCGAAACAACGTACGGCAATGCTTTTGAGGGGAAAGCGGGACGTACAGTCAAGGTGCATGATGGTCTGTATGCGTTGGAACTCTGGCATGGGCCGACCTGCGCCTTTAAAGACTATGCGTTGCAACTGATGCCCAAGCTGTTGGTGGAAGCAAAGCGGAATCTCCAACGCACCGAAACAACGCGGATTTTGGTGGCGACTTCGGGAGATACGGGTAAGGCTGCCTTGGCGGGCTATGCTGGATTGCAAGGCATTGAGATTGCGGTGTTTTATCCCAATGCAGGCACCAGTGAGATTCAGCGCTTGCAGATGGTTACCCAGACAGGGGAAAACGTGCGTGTATATGCGGTAGAGGGCAATTTCGACGATGCCCAGACCGGCGTAAAGCGCGTTTTTGCCGACACGGAGGTGGCTGCCGAACTGGAAGAGCGGAAGATTCGCTTGTCCAGTGCCAACTCGATCAACTGGGGACGCTTGGTGCCGCAGATTGTATATTATTTCTATGCGTACTTCCGCCTTGCTGAACAGGGGAGTGTTGCATGGGGAGCGCCAGTGGACTTCTGCGTACCTACCGGAAACTTTGGAGATATTCTGGCTGGTTATTATGCCCAGCAGATGGGGTTGCCGGTGGGAAAATTGGTCTGTGCTTCGAATAAAAACAATGTTTTGACGGATTTTATTCGGACGGGAACTTATGATGCGCGGCGCACCTTCCACAAAACCACTTCGCCGTCCATGGATATTTTGATTTCTTCCAATCTGGAGCGACTGCTCTACCACGTAAGTGGCAGCAGCGATCAGGTGGCAAATTGGATGAGAGAACTGTCGGAACACGGTATGTATACGGTGGATCCGAAGACGCTGCAAGCGATCCAAAAAGACTTTGCGGCTGGATTTGCGGAGGATGAAGCCGGGGCAGAGGAAATCCGTGCTCGCTATGAACAGGATGGATATCTGTGCGATACCCACACGGCGGTGGCTTTCCGAGTGGCGGAAACCTGTCGTACAACGGCACCGATGGTGGTGCTGTCTACGGCAAGTCCGTTCAAATTCCCCCGCGATGTATTGGCTGCGCTTGGTGCGGAAGTGCCGGCAGGGGATTTTGCCGCGATGAAAGCATTGACGGACAAAACTGGTGAACCCGCGCCGAGAAACTTGCGCGTTCTGGATCAGCTGCCGGTGCGGTTTTCGGACGTGATTGCGCCGTCGGAAATTCGGGCCGCGGCGCTGCGGTAATGCTTTTTGTAAAGCCGGCAGCAAAACAGAGGAATTCGTAAAAACTGAAGGAGCTGTATGGCAGTATTTGCAATCGGAGATTTACACCTTTCGCTGGGAACCAATAAGCCTATGGATGTGTTTTCAGGGTGGGAGGGGTATCTGCCAAAATTAGAACACAACTGGCGCACGCTAGTTCGACCAGAAGATACCGTAATACTGGTCGGTGATACGAGCTGGGCCATGAGCCTCAAAGATACCGAGGCAGACTTTGCTTTTTTACAATCACTGCCCGGTCAAAAGTGGATGCTGAAGGGAAACCACGATTACTGGTGGACAACCGCACGGAAGATGGATTCCTTTTTGCAGGCGAACGGGTTTGATTCATTGCATATTTTGCATAATAATGCTTGCGTGATCGAAGGCACGGCGCTTTGCGGCACCCGCGGTTGGCCTTTTGACGATGCTGCGGCACAGGGCGAAAAGCTAATGGCTCGAGAAGCTGGACGACTGAGAATGTCGCTGCAAGCAGCAGAAAAGGCAGAACAGAAAGTCGCATTTCTGCATTATCCGCCGGTTTATCCCGGCGCTTCGGCGCAGGAACTGCTGGAAGTTCTTAAAGCCTATGACGTAAAGGAATGCTACTATGGCCATTTGCACGGTAAATCAATCCGTTTTGCTGTGCAAGGGGACGTGGATGGGATTCGTTACAAGCTGATTTCTGCCGATGGACTGGGATTTTGTCCGTATAAGGTACGGTAAGGGGGATGCTATGGATTGCCGTAGAACAGATACACGGCAACGATATTGCAAAGAAATTCTTTTGGCGGTGCTTTGTACATTAGCGTTGTCTGTAAATATTGTGGTGGCGGATATCCAAGTCGCTGCAAATGACCTACAGATCGTTACTGGAACCTCCGATACCACCAATATTGATGTTGCCCGCATGCCCTCTTTTTTGGTAGGGCTAGTTAAGCTTCATCAGAATTTTCCGTTGGATTCTTGGGGCTGGGGTGTTTGTGCGGCGGCTTTGGCGTGCTTGCTTCACAAAATTCGAAAATATCAAAATGACCGTCCATCGCGTAAAGTTGTTTTGCTCGCGGCAGGGTTTGGTTTTGTGCAAACGCTTGGACTTAGTATCTGTAAATTAGGAAATTGGAATTTTGTCCTGCAAAATCCTTACCAGATGGTTGTGTCCTTGATCTGTATGGTAGGATATGGGATTCTATTCTATCATGCTTTATGGGGGCTGTATCACTTTCTTCAGCGTCCGATGAGGAAATCCCAAGAACCCGAAAATCGCCTTGCGAAGGCTTTCGCATCTCATCCTGCCCGCGTTTCTGCTTTGGGAATGTGGCTGGCTTGGCTTCCTTGGATGTTGGTGTTTTGGCCGGGGTCCGTTGACTGGGATTCCTATGGGCAAATCTGCCAAATGACGGGATCTGCGGAATTGACCGCTCACCATACAGTGCTTTCTACTTGGTTGCATGGTTGGTGCTTTTGGGCAGGTCGCTTTTTGGGCAGCGACAACCTTGGTGTATTCTTGTATATTCTACTGCACAGTCTAGTTTGTGCATGGGCGTTCGGTCGAATTGTTGGATTTGCTGCTCGGCTTGGGTGTAACCGGTCAATACAGTATGGCGTTACAGCCTTTTTTGCGTTGGTTCCCGTGTGGGGGGCTTTTATCCAAACCCCCGTCAAAGACACGCTGTTTACAGGTTTGTTTGCTGCGTTTGCCGTGTATACAGCGGAATTTATCCTGTTTCCAGAATCGTATGAAGCGGACAAAAAGCACATACTATCCTATATTGCGCTGGCTCTTTTGTGCTGCTTGCTGCGTAAAAATGGGTCGTATGCGGTCGTTCCGACTTTGCTGTTGCTCTTGGTGGCGAAATGGCACGGAAAATTGCGCCGTCAGGCATCGGTTCTGCTTGTGAGTACCCTTGTTGGCATGATGGGATTTTCTCTGTTTACCGACAAAGTGTTGGATATTCCGGCAGGAAGTGTGGGGGAAGCGCTCTCTGTACCGTTCCAACAGACGGCACGGTACGTGTCGGAATATGGGGACGAAGTGACCGACCAAGAAAAGGCGGTGATTGATACTGTTTTGGCGTACGATCAACTGGCGGAGAACTATAATCCGGAATTGTCTGACGGCGTCAAACAGTTTTACAAGAATGTAGGGAAGAGCGATTTACTGCGCTATCTTTTGACTTGGGCGGAGATGGGACTTAAACACCCGGGGTGCTATCTGCAAGCGACACACGCCAATTCGTATGGCTATTATACGATTTGTAAGAGTCAGCCCACCAATGAATACTATATGTTCATTTATGGCCCATCTATGGAGTGGGCAAATTTAGATATTGCCTATGCAGACCAAACGGGGTACTTCCGGTATGCGCTAATACAGTGGACAGCATTGTTTGAAAAAATCCCTTTGGTTGGGTTGCTGACATCTATTGGCTTTTTGTCATGGGGGCTACTTGCGCTGGCTTATTGCTTGTTGCGCGCCCATGCCAAAGGAATATACCCGCTGCTTGTAGGTCTTCTGATCTTGTGGCTGACCTGTATTGCTTCCCCTGTAAACGATTGTATTCGGTATTTCCTTCCGATCATGGCCTGTATTCCGCTGATTTTCTGCGTTGCCATTTACTTTTTACAAAAAAAGTGTGACTAAATTGCCAGTTTTTTCAAAATAGGACTGGTATTCTGCGCAGGAACATGCTATAATTACTTGTATTTTTATGTACATCTATTTTTGGAGGAATTTATAAATGAACCTGATTTCCTGTGAAAAGCTCGAAAAGAGCATGGTCGAACTGCAGTTCTCCATCGATGCGGAGACCTTCAAATCCGCTGTCGGTGCCGCCTTCAAGCGCGAAGGCAAGAAGTACACCATCCCCGGCTTCCGCAAGGGCCATGCCCCCCGTGCGATGATCGAGAAGATGTACGGCAAGGATCTGTTCCAGTATGATGCCATCAATGACCTGTTCCCGGAAAACTACGAAGCTGCCGTGAAAGAGGCTGGCATCGAAGTGGTGGGCGGTCCCGCTCCGGAAGTGGTTTCCATGTCCGAAGAAGAGGGCGCGGTCCTGAAGGTCAAAGTGGCGGTTAAGCCTGAGGTGGAACTGGGCGATTACGTCGGTTTAACCGTGACCAAAGATGTCAAGACTGTTGACGAGGCAGATGTTGACGCTGAGATCAAGCGCATGCAGGATCGTAACGGCCGTCTGTTGACCCGTGAGGGCGAAGCCCAGAACGGCGACACCGCCACCATCGACTTCGAAGGCTTCGTGGACGGCAAGGCTTTTGAGGGCGGCAAGGCTGAGCACTATGCATTGGTGCTGGGCAGCGGCTCCTTCATCCCCGGTTTCGAGGAGCAGGTTGTCGGCCACAAGGCTGGCGATGAGTTTGATGTTAATGTCAAGTTCCCTGAGGAATATCAGGCTGAGGAACTGGCAGGCAAGGATGCTACCTTTAAGATCAAGCTGCACGAGGTTCAATACAAAGAGCTGCCTGAGCTGGATGACGATTTTGCTAAGGATGTCAGCGAGTACGACACGCTGGAAGAGCTGAAGGATTCCATCCGCAAGGGCATCGCAGCTAACCACGAGAAGCAGGCTGAGCAGAAGGTCGAAAATGACTTGATCGATCAGGTCGTCAACGGCATGAAGGCGGAGATCCCCGATGCGATGATCGAGGGCCGCATGGAAGAGCTGGTTCAGGACTTCCAGTACCGCATTTCTCAGCAGGGCCTCAAGTTGGAGCAGTACCTGCAGTATATGGGCATGACTAAGGAACAGTTCAAGGAGCAGTTCCGTGAGCAGGCTGACAAGCAGGTGAAGATGCGTTTGGCCATGGAAGCCATTGTGGCTAAGGAAAACATCCAGACCACGGAGGAAGAGTTCGAAGCGGAAGTTAAGCGCATTGCCGATGCTTACCAGATGGAAGCTGACAAGGTGAAGAGCTTGATCGATGCTGAGGCTGTCAAGAAGGATCTGGCTGTCAATAAGGCCATCGACTTCGTGAAGGAAAAGGCCAAGGTGGTAGCTGGCGAAGAGGAAAAGAAGCCTGCCAAGAAGACTACCCGCAAGACCACCAAGAAGGCAGAAAAGAAAGAGGAAGAATCCAACAACGAAGAGAAGCAGGGCGAGTAATCGAGTCCTGTAGAACTCCGGAAGTACGATGAAACAGGGCCGATACGGTGTGCACTGCCGCCGTATCGGTTCCTTTATCCGCTTCAATCTATTTTCCATATAAGGAGGGAACCCCTATGAGCCTTGTACCCTATGTAATCGAACAGACTGCGCGCGGCGAGCGCAGCTATGACATTTTCTCTCGATTGCTCAATGACCGTATCATTGTGTTGAGCGAGGATGTCAATCCCACATCCGCCAGTGTTATCGTGGCGCAGCTGCTTTATTTGGAAGGGCAGGACCCGGAGAAGGACATCTACTTCTACATCAATAGCCCGGGCGGCTCCATTTCGGACGGCATGGCAATCCATGACACGATGAACTATATCAAATGTGATGTTTCTACCATCTGCATTGGCATGGCGGCATCGATGGGCTCTTTCCTGCTTGCCAGTGGCGCAAAAGGCAAGCGCTTTGCGCTTCCTAATTCCGAAATCCTGATCCATCAGCCGCTGATCAGCGGCAGTGGCATTTCTGGTCAGGCTACCGATATTCAGATTCATGCGAACCATATCATTCACATCCGGGAACGTATGAACCAGCTGTATAGCGAGTATACCGGTCAGGCGCTGGAAACGATCCAACGGGATACCGAACGCGACAATTATATGACCGCGCAGCAGGCTAAAGAATATGGCCTGATTGACGATATCCTCTATAAACACTGATTCGGGGGAGCAACATGGCAAATTCAACGTCCGGAAAGGACGGAAAAGGACGCGAGTTGATCTGCAGCTTCTGCGGACGCTCTCAAAACGAAGTGGAGCAGCTTCTCATTGGTCCCGGCGTCAATATCTGCAAAGACTGTATCGATATGTGTTATCGGGCCCTTTACAAGGATGAAGACCGTCCGGCACCTCCCCGCGCGGGGGCAGGCCGGCGGCCGGCCCGGGGGGCTGCACAGGCACGGTATGATGTCAATCCGCTGGAAAGCGTAAACATCCTTACCCCGGCCGAGATTAAAGCTGGGCTGGATCAGTATGTCATCGGGCAGGATGCGGCCAAGAAAGTGTTGGCGGTTTCGGTTTACAACCATTACAAGCGCATTCTTTCTGGGCAGGAGAGCAGCGTTGAGCTGCAGAAATCTAATGTATTGATGCTGGGGCCTTCTGGTACGGGCAAAACACTTTTGGCGCAAACGCTGGCTAAAATGCTGAATGTCCCGTTCGCCATCGCTGATGCCACCACCTTGACGGAAGCAGGCTACGTGGGCGAGGATGTAGAAAACATTCTTCTGAAATTGATTCAGGCAGCGGACTTCGACATTCCCAAGGCAGAGATTGGCATCATCTACATCGATGAGATCGATAAGATTACGCGCAAGAGTGAGAACCCTTCCATTACCCGCGATGTGGGCGGCGAAGGTGTGCAACAGGCTCTGCTGAAAATTGTGGAAGGTACGGTCAGCAATGTGCCGCCGAATGGTGGCCGCAAACATCCGCAGCAGGAATTTATTCAGATCAACACCAAGAATATCCTGTTTATTTGCGGCGGCGCTTTTGACGGTTTGGAAAAGCTGATTCAAAAACGTACCGATAATGCCTCTTTGGGATTCGGCAGCCAACTTCGTACAACGCTGGATAAGGACGAAACGCGGCAGAAACTGCTGAAAAAGGTAGAGCCGGATGACCTTGTGAAATTTGGCTTGATTCCGGAATTGATTGGACGCCTGCCGGTGGTTACCGTACTGGATCCGTTGGATGAGGATGCACTGGTGCGCGTTTTGACAGAGCCCAAGAACAGTATCGTTCGCCAATATAAAGAGTTGCTGCATCTGGACAATGCCGAGTTGGTATTCACCGATGCTGCCTTGCATGCCATCGCCAAAAAGACGGTGGAACGCAAGAGCGGGGCACGCGGATTGCGCAGTGTAGTGGAAGATCTGCTGATTCCTATTATGTACGAGATTCCTTCTGATGCAACGATTACCAAAGTGACCATTGACGAGGATACAGTGGAAGACGGTGCGCCGCATATCGAACACGGTATGATGCGTCCTCGCTATAAAAACATTGCCTCGGTAAACCAGTAAACAAAATTCCCGGACAGCTATTTCGCTGTCCGGGAATTGTTATACAAAAAATTATTGCTCTTGGAAGGTGAGACCGGTATCACTCATCTCGCTGACAATCGCAAGGCTGGCCAGTTTGTAACCAGCGGCACGCAATTCGGCACCACCGGGCTGGAAGCCTTTTTCGATGCAAATGCCAATGCCGCCTACTGTACAACCGGATTGATTACAGATGTCCAAAAGCCCCTTCATTGCCTTACCGTTGGCCAAAAAGTCATCCAAAATCAGAACTTTGTCGCTGGGGAAAAGGAATTTCTTGGCCAGCGTGATGTCGTAATCGCGGCCATAGGTATAAGAGTGAACTTTGGAGGTGAAGACATCCCCGTCGATATTTTTGCTTTTTGCCTTTTTGGCAAACACGACTGGCACATGGAAATGACGTGCAGTCATGCAGGCAATGGCGATACCGGAAGCCTCAATAGTCAGAATCTTATTGATGCCATCGTCTTTAAAAATTCGGTGAAACTCTGCACCGATTTGATCTAAAAGCTCCACGTCCAGCTGGTGGTTCAGAAAACAATCGACCTTCAATACATTGCCGGGCCGAACTTGCCCTTCCTGCAGAATACGCTGCTCCAAAAGTTTCATCTGCAATTTTCCCCTTTCACGGTTTACGTTGTTCCTTATCTATCCATTATGACAAATTCCAACATATTTTGCAAGTTTTTTACAATAAATGGCTGGACAATTTTGCTAATATGGCAGGTTGATAACATTTTGTAACCAAAATTTGTGTAAAATGGACACAAAATAGAGAAAACACCGTTTCAACACTGTCGAAAAGAAACATTGCGCTTTTGAGCGTAAAAGTCTATAATTCATTTATACTACAGCACAGGGGTGTGCGACCCGCCGTAAGGCAGCGTGTGCTGTAAGAATTTTAGGAGGGTAAGACAACCATGAAAAAAATCGTTAGTTCTGTTCTGGCGGCTTCTATGGTGCTGAGTTTGGCGGCTTGCGGCTCCTCTGCAAGCACCTCGGAGAGCACTTCTTCGGAGGCTACTACTTCTTCTGCGGCAACCGGCGAATCTGCTGGTTCCGGCGCTTATACCGGTACGCCCATTAAGATCGGTGGTATCGGCCCTGTGACCGGCGCTGCTGCTGTGTATGGCAACGCGGTTAAGAACGCTGAAGAACTGGCTGTCAAAGAAATCAATGCAGCTAATGGCAGCGACGTGTTTGAGTGGCAGTTCGAGGATGACGAGAACGATGCCGAGAAGAGCATTAACGCCTACAATACTTTGAAAGACTGGGGCATGCAGATTTTGGCTGGTCCTGTCACGACGACCCCGTCTGTGGCAGTGGCCTCTGAAACGGTCAACGACAACCTGTTTATGCTGACTCCGTCTGCTTCTTCCTTGTCCGTCATTCTGGAAGATCCCAATGTGGAAGAGCCGGTCGCTCGTGGCAATGTTTTCCAGATCTGCTTCACCGACCCCAACCAAGGCGTTGCTTCTGCGGACTACATCGCTGACAACGGTTTGCCCACCAAGATCGGCGTGATCTATGACTCTTCGGACGCCTATTCTTCCGGTATTTATGAGAAGTTTAAGGCGGAAGCCGCTGTCAAGGGTTTGGAGATTGTTGCCGCTGAAGCATTTACTGCTGATAACAAAGCTGACCTCTCTACGCAGCTGGCCAAATGTCAGGAAGCTGGTGCGGAACTGGTGTTCCTGCCCATCTACTATCAGGAAGCTTCTCAGATCCTGATTGCCGCGGACAAGATCGGCTACACGCCTGAATTCTTTGGCTGCGATGGTATGGACGGTATCCTCTCGATCGAGGGCTTTGACACCTCTTTGGCGGAAGGCCTGATGTTGCTGACTCCGTTCGCTGCGGACGCTGATGATGAAAAGACGCAGGCTTTCGTTTCCGCTTATGAGGCTGCTTACGGCGAAACCCCGAACCAGTTTGCTGCGGATGCCTACGACGTTATCTACTCTCTCTATGAGGCGGTTCTGGCCGGTGGTATCAACGGTGATATGGACGCCAGTGAGATCTGCGATGCGCTCAAGACTCAGTACACGAGCATGACCTTTGACGGTCTGACCGGTACCGGTATGACTTGGGATGCTACGGGTGCGATCTCCAAGAACCCCAAGGCTGTTGTGATCAAAGACGGCGCTTACGCTGCAATGTGATACGCCTGACGCGGTTGTAAACTGAATTCCGTTGCCAATGGAGCTGCCGGACAGTGGGTTCGGCAGCTCTTTTTGGCATAGGAGCGCAAGCACAGAAATTTGTGTACATGGCGGCGAGAAAAAAGCATTGTTTTGACGAAGGAATTGTGCTACTATGGTACTATATTTTTGTGCGCGTGCGGCCCTGTTGCGTCAGAAATAAATAGAGTGAGGTGTTTACGCAATGCAGTTTTTGTCCTACTTGATCAATGGTATCAGTCTAGGCAGCGTATATGCGCTGATTGCCCTTGGCTATACAATGGTCTACGGCATTGCCAAAATGTTGAACTTCGCCCACGGCGATGTCATCATGATCGGTAGTTATGTCGTGTTCTTTACCTTTGGTTCCTCTGGCATGAACCCTGTTTTAGCAATTTTGCTTTCTATGGTAGTTTGTACGCTATTGGGCGTTACAATCGAACGAATCGCTTACCGTCCTCTTCGGGAAGCGCCTTCTTTGGCGGTTTTGATTACTGCGATTGGTGTTAGCTATCTGTTGCAGCAGGTGGCTCAGTTGACATGGTCTTCCAATCCGGTCAGCTTTATTTCCGTTGTCTCTCGGGCTGAATTTTTGAAGCCTATCTCGCTGTTTGACGGGCAGTTGACGATTTCGGTGGAAACGATTTTGACCATCGTTGTCTGTTTGGTCATTATGGCGGTTTTGATGTGGTTTATCAATAATACCTCTGCGGGACATGCGATGCTAGCGGTTTCGGAGGACCGTGGTGCTGCCCAGCTGATGGGTGTCAATGTAAACGGAACCATTTCTTTGACGTTTGCAATTGGTTCGGCACTGGCGGCAGTGGCAGGCGCATTGCTTTGCTCCTCGTATCCTACGCTGCAGCCCACCACCGGCGCGATGCCCGGCATTAAAGCGTTCGTGGCGGCGGTTTTTGGTGGTATCGGCTCCATCCCCGGCGCATTCTTGGGTGGCATCCTTTTGGGCGTTATCGAAAACCTGAGCAAAGCCTATATCTCCACGCAGTTGTCGGATGCAATCGTCTTTTTAGTACTGGTAGTTGTACTGATTGTGAAGCCTACCGGTTTGCTGGGCAAGAAAGTCAACGTGAAAGTGTGAGGTGGCGGCGATGAATTTGAAAAATATGAAGCGCTCCACAAAGAGCAACCTGATTACGTTTGGCATTGTCATTGCATTTTATCTTATTGTGCAGATTCTTTCTGCGGCAGATGTGCTGACGAACTCCTTCTCCGGACAGTTGGTGCCCATCTGTGCCTATGTTATTTTGGCAATCTCTTTGAATCTGACGGTTGGCTTTCTCGGAGAGTTGAGTCTGGGCCACGCCGGATTTATGAGTGTGGGCGCCTTTTCTGGGGCGTTGGTTTGGGTAAATCTGAGCAAGACGATGCCCGAACCGCTTGCCTTGTTGCTGGCTTTTGTGGTTGGCGGCATCGTTGCAGGCTTGTTTGGTTTCTTGGTTGGCGTCCCGGTCCTGCGTCTTTCCGGTGACTATTTGGCTATTGTGACGTTGGCTTTTGGCGAAATCGTAAAGAATGTAATGAATGCCTGCTATTTGGGCGTGGATTCCAACGGATTGCACTTTTCTTTGAAAGATTCCAGCTCTCTGGGGATGGAGTCCAATGGTAAGCTGCTGATCAACGGTGCACAGGGGATCACCGGCATTTCCAAGGCGTCTACGTTCACGCTGGGGACGGTTTTGGTGCTCCTGACACTGATCGTCATTTTAAACCTTGTACATTCCCGCGCAGGGCGTGCCATTACGGCCATTCGTGACAATGAAATTGCTGCCCGCTCCGTAGGCGTTCCCATCACAAAGTATAAGCTGATGGCGTTCGTTACGTCGGCTGTTTTTGCCGGTATTGCAGGTGTGCTGTACGCTTTGAATTACTCTTCGTTGGTTGCCAAGAAGTTTGACTACAATACGTCGATTTTGATTCTCGTCTTTGTGGTTTTGGGCGGTATTGGCAATTTGCGCGGATCTATCATTGCGGCGGCAGTTTTGACCGTCTTGCCGGAAATGCTGCGCAGTATGAACGACTACCGTATGCTGATTTATGCCATTGTCTTGATTGTGGTGATGATCTTTAATCAGAGTCCGCAGATGATCGAATGGCGGAACAAACTGACGGCTCGATTCCGTAAAAATCATTCCGCCTCCAAAGCAAAACAGAAGAAAGGGGTGGCGTAACATGGCATTGCTGGAAGTTAGTAATTTGGGCATTGCCTTCGGCGGTCTGCAGGCCGTTGCACAGCTAGACCTTTCTATTGAAAAAGGACATTTGTATGGCTTGATTGGCCCGAACGGTGCTGGTAAAACGACGGTATTCAATATGCTGACCGGCGTGTATAAACCAACCGAGGGCAACATTGTGCTGGATGGCAAGGACATTACCGGCCAAAGCCCTGAATTGATCAGCCGCGCCGGGGTGGCGCGCACCTTCCAGAACATTCGCTTGTTCAACGATATGTCGGTACTGGATAACGTTAAGGTGGGCTTGCACAATCAGATTAAATACAACATGTGGACCGGTATTTTGCGTTTGCCGGCTTACAAAGAAAAAGAGCACGAAATGAACCGTGCCGCCCATAAACTGCTGAAGATTTTTGATCTGGATGGGGAGGCCAATCTGAAGGCCAGCCAGCTTCCGTACGGTAAGCAGCGCAAGTTGGAGATTGCCCGTGCATTGGCAACGAACCCGAAGCTGCTGCTGTTGGATGAGCCCGCTGCCGGTATGAACCCCAATGAGACAGAGGAATTGATGCAGACTGTGCGTAGTGTGCGGGACCAGTTTGGTATCGCAATCTTGTTGATCGAGCATGACATGAACTTTGTCATGGGCATCTGCGAAGAAATTACCGTATTGGATTACGGCCGTGTAATCGCTCGAGGCGACGGCAAGGCTATCCGCAATAACCCCAAGGTAATTGCGGCCTATTTGGGAGGTGATTGACGATGGGGGAGATGCTATCGGTAAAGAACATCAACGTTTTTTATGGGTCCATCCACGCCATCCGGGATGTGTCCTTCCATGTCAATGAAGGGGAAATTGTTACCCTGATCGGTGCTAACGGTGCCGGCAAAACAACAACAATGCATGCAATTTCCGGCTTGTTGAAGCTGAAAAGCGGTGAGATTGACTATTGCGGTCAGACCATCAGCAAGATGGAGGCGCATAAAATCATCCGTTTGGGCTTGGCACAGGTTCCGGAAGGACGTCGTGTTTTTAGTGGCTTGACGGTGCAGCAGAACTTGCAGATGGGCGCCTATGTGCGCCGTGATGGGAAAGAAGCGATCCAGAATGACTTCGATATGGTCTTTGAATTGCTTCCCCGTTTGAAAGAGCGGCGCAATCAGCCTGCCGGAACTTTGTCTGGCGGTGAACAGCAGATGCTGGCGATGGGACGTGCCTTGATGTGCAAGCCCAAAATGTTGCTGCTGGATGAACCTTCTATGGGTCTGTCTCCGCTTTTGGTGAAGGAAATCTTCAAGATCATCCGGGAAGTCAACCGCAACGGTGTGACGGTTCTGCTGGTGGAACAGAATGCGAAAATGGCTTTGGAGATTGCCAATCGTGCTTATGTTTTGGAAACCGGCACGATTAAGATGGAAGGCGAAGCCACTGAACTGGCCAACAACATCGAAGTGCGAAAAGCCTACCTGGGATGCTAAAGTGATTTTGCACGGGCAAAACGCTACGATCCTTACATACTAAAAAGCTCCCCGCCTGTCGGACAAAGCATCCGGCATGCGGGGAGTTCTATTTATAAATGGGGGAAAATGGATTAGAGCAAACCGACAGGTGGGCGATCATCTTCGGTGCTCGGCTGTGTAAGCATATCCATGAGTTTGGAATAGATTTCACTGCCATGAGCGGTGAAATTATTCTTAATGGTTTCTGCCGTCAGCTGATCAGGCATGGCAAGCTGCAAACGAAATACGTCGCTGCCTAGATCACCGATAGCACACCACACTGTATATTCGCCGTTTTCTTCTTCAATGTGGGCACGATTCATCGCTGCTTTGTGGCGCCAACTTTGAATTTGCATGACGGCACGGATTGCACTTTCCCGTACAGTACGCGGTAAATCCAAAGCCAACGTGTCGGCCACTGTGGAACCTTTTTCCGTAATGGAATAGCGGGAATCCTCACCGACCGAAACCAACTGCTGCCGTTCCACATCCTGCAAGGCATCGGCAAATTCGAAATAGTTGACAAGTTGCTCCTGCAAAAGCGCACCTTGTAAAGTGTCTCGGGATACAGGACCAGCGGTCTTTACAAGATAACACAGCAAAATTCGAATTTGCGTATCATCTGTAAGGCCGCCTGGCTTTACACCCGCGGTAAATGCTTCTGCCATGCAATCACATCCTTGCCCACTATACTTGCTTACTCTATTATTATACACATGGCTGCGGAAAGTGGCAAGATACCTTTGGCAAAAATAATGCGGTACGTACTTAGCCAAAAATCGTCTCGATTTGTTTGCGGCTCTGAGGCGTGGAATACGTCCATTTTTTAATTCTTCCACGGGTGACAAAATAGTGTGGCTCGAAGCGCAGCGGCTGCGACAGATTTTTGTTGACCACCACCAGCTTGATCTTCATTTTGTCAGGAAGAATATTTTTGATATAGACGCTGACAGCTTGCCCCGGATGTAAAGAGGGATCGGCTTCTGCCAAGCCGGCAAGGTTGGGGGCAATCTCAATAAAGACACCGTATTCTTCCACGCTGCGGACGATGCCGACAACGGTTTCTCCGGCGGCAAAGCAGGCAGCATTTTCACTCCAAGTCCCCAGCAATTCCCGCAGAGTAAGAACGATTCGTCCTTGTACATCACGGTTTTTGATGGCACACAAAAGTTGTTGGCCTACTTGAACGCGATCGTTCGGGGAGGAAATGCGAGAAACAGATAGACAGTCAATAGGCAAAAGCGCTGAAATGCCACAGCCAATGTCGCAGAAGGCACCAAAATTTTCAATGTGGGTAACAGTACAGGGGATGACGCTGCCGGATTCCAATGTGTCCAGATACTGTTGTCGGCAAAGGCGTTGTGCCGCTGCTCGTGATAGGAGATACGCTTCTTCTCCGTTTTCGTCGGTAATCGTACCAGTTATGACGAAGCAGGTTGGCCGTCCGACGCGGGTGAGTACGGCGATGTCTTTGATGGATTCGCCTTGGGGGAAATCCAGACATTCCTCATGAGGCATATAGCCTCGTTGCCCGCAGAGCTCAAAGCGAAGTCGGCGCTCGGTATCATACGCCAGAGCGGTGCTTTGCAAAATTTCTCCCGTGTTGATGCAGTGGTACAGCTCTTCTTTACTCAGATGATTTGCGTTTCGGCAAAGGCCTTCGGCACGATATTCCAACATTTTCGGTTCCTCATTTCTTGTGATTTCCGCTTTGCTTTTTATAAAGCGGTTGGTAAACTTTTATGCGTTCGATTTGCAAAACAATACTGTCTGTACTATAATAAGAGAGCAAAATTTTAAGAAAAGGTGGTGCGCCGTATGGACGTTCGCGTTGGCGACATTATTCAAACGAAAAAGCCGCACCCATGCGGTGCGAACCAGTTCGCTGTTTTGCGCGTGGGAATGGATTTTAAAATACGCTGTCAGGGTTGTGGACATGAAATCATGCTGTCCCGCGCTAAAATTGAACGAAATATCAAGAAAATCATCCGGGACTCGGTCGAGTAGCCTTGCATCGCTATTATGTAATGATTTTGTGATGCAAGGAGTAGAATATGAACGTTTTCTCGGAGTTGCATGAGGTGGAACGCCGTTACGAAGAATTGGCTTACCGGATGTCTACCCCGGAAGCAGCCGCCCATGCGGACGATTACGCGCGAATGATGCGTGACTACAAAGAGCTGACCCCCTTAGTCGAAGAATATCGCCGGTATACGTCCCTACAACGCGAAGAGCAGGAAGCAAAAGCATTGTTTGCGCAGGAAACGGACCCGGCTTTCAAGGAAATGGTACAACAAGAGTTGTGCGAAATTGCCCGGAATCTGGCGCAGAGTACAGAGAACCTGCGGTTACTATTGGTCCCGAAAGACGCGGATGATGAAAAAAGTGTCATTTTGGAAATCCGTGCGGGTGCCGGCGGCGAAGAAGCGGCGCTTTTTGCCCATAGCCTTTGGCGTATGTATACGATGTATGCAGCGAAGAGGGGATGGGCTTGTGAAACGATTGGTGCCAATGAAACAGAATTGGGTGGTGTAAAAGAGATTATCTTTTCTGTGGAAGGGGCAGATGTTTACAGCCGCCTAAAGTTTGAGAGCGGTGTGCATCGCGTACAGCGCGTACCAGAAACAGAAACACAAGGCAGAATCCACACATCAACGGTAACGGTGGCGGTTATGCCGGAAGCGGAGGAAGTGGAACTGGAACTGGATCCCAAAGATCTGCGGATTGATACATTCCGTTCTTCCGGTGCCGGTGGACAGCATATCAACAAAACATCTTCGGCCATCCGTGTGACCCACCTTCCCACAGGTATGGTAGTGGAATGTCAGGACCAACGTAGTCAGCGAGAAAATAAAGATCGTGCGCTCAAAGTGCTGCGCAGCCGTTTGCTGCAGCGAAAGCAGGATGCCTACGATGAAGCTTACAATGCCAAACGGCAAAGCCAAGTAGGAACCGGAGATCGCAGTGAAAAGATCCGCACGTATAATTTCCCGCAGGATCGCGTGACAGACCACCGGATTGGCCTGACATTGCGAAATCTGCAAGGTGTTTTGGATGGGGATCTAGATCGCGTCTTGGATCCGTTGATTTTGGCGGATCGGGAAGAAAAGCTGAAACAACATAGCGAGGAATAAAAGATGAAAACACAGGTTTTGCCTGTTAATGAAGAGAGCATCGCATTGGCTGCCAAACTGCTAACACAGGGAGAACTGGTGGCCTTGCCCACAGAAACGGTGTATGGCATTGCAGCGGATGCCCGAAACGGAGAGGCCGTGCATAAAATTTTTGAGGCCAAAGGCCGTCCGCAGGATAATCCGCTCATCGTGCATATTTTCGGTATGGAGATGCTGCACGGAATCGTTTCAGAAGTGCCCGAACGTGCCATCAAGTTGGCGAAAGCCTTTTGGCCAGGGCCTTTGACGATGGTGATGCCGCGAGGGCCGGAGGTCAGTGATGTAACTTGTGCTGGCTTGGATACAGTAGGTGTTCGTATGCCTTCGCATCCGGTGGTACAGGCGGTGATTCAAGCCAGTGGAGTGGCTTTTGCCGCGCCGTCCGCCAATCTTTCCGGAAAGCCCAGTCCCACCAATGCACAGGATACGTTGGCAGACATGGATGGCCGCCTGCCCTTGATTCTGGACGGCGGGGAGAGTATGGTTGGGGTGGAATCTACGGTTGTGTCGGTAATCGGGGCTCACCCGATGCTGTTGCGCCCGGGCTACATTACCAAAGAGCAGATGGAGTCTGTTTTGGGGGAAGAAGTTCTGGTCAGCCCCGCCATCTTGGAAAAGCTCAAAGAAGGCGAAGTAGCACGTTCTCCCGGCATGAAATATAAGCACTATGCCCCCAAAGCGCAGGTGACCATTTTACGTGGCAGCTTTGAAGCCTACCAACGTTACGTTGCTGATCACGCGCAGGAGGGGGTTTGGGCTCTCTGCTTTGACGGGGAGGGGGAGAAGCTTCCTGTTCCCGCCATTGAATATGGCCGCAATCATGACGGTGCCACACAGGCACACCATCTTTTTACTGCTTTGCGAGATCTGGATCGGCATGGTGCGCAGGTGGTCTATGCGCGTTGCCCTGAACAGGATGGCGTTTCTATGGCGGTATATAACCGTTTGATTCGAGCCGCGGCTTTTCGGGTGGTGACACTATGAAGATCATCGGCATTACCGGTCGTTCTGGATGCGGAAAATCCAGTGCGACAAAATTCTTGGCTGATCAGGGGTATCCTTGTATTGACGCGGACAAAATTGCGCGAGAGGTTTTGCAGCCGGGATCGGCATGCCTTCCGAAACTTCAGAAGTGCTTTGGTACCGATATTGTAGATGAAACAGGGGCACTTCGCCGCCGTCTGTTGGCTGATCGTGCTTTCGCCACACCCGAAGGGACTCAGACGCTGACCGGCATTACGCAACCGGAAATTTTGCGCCGCATTGAAGTGGCATTACAGCAAGCAAATGACGCCGGCGCAGAATATGCCTTTGTAGATGGCGCTGTCATTGTAGGTACGCCTTTTGAGGCTCGATGCGATACTTTGGTGCTGATTACGGCTCCATATGAGGTTAGCGTACAGCGCATCTGTGCGCGAGATGAAATTTCGCCCGAAATGGCACGCCGCCGTCTGGATGCGCAAACGCCGCTCGAGCAACTGCGCGCGGCGGCAACCATAGAAATCGTGAACGATGGCACTGCACAGCAGTTGGAAACTCAAATCAGGGAGCTTTTATGCACCTTGAGAAAGGAGGAACATGGCTAAAAAAAGAACACTTCGCAAAATTCTGCAAAGAGTGCTGGCTGTGCTGCTGGTAACTCTGCTGATCGGTGTGGCCTTGTTTGCAGCCTTTCAGGAGAAAATTGAGCATTGGGAATATCCTATCGAATATCCTGAATATGTGACTTACTATGCCGACAAGTATAGCATCGATCCCTTAATGCTGTATGCCTTTATTCGCACAGAAAGCAATTTTAACCCGAAGGCGGAGTCTGATGCAGGAGCACGAGGCCTAATGCAAATTACAGAGGTCACCTTCGATTGGATCAAGTCTAAAATTGCGCCTACGGAAGATTTGACCTTTGAGGATCTGTATGATCCGGAAACCAACATTCGGTTTGGCAGCTATTTTGTCAGTTACTGTCTATTGCGCTACCATGAGGATCTTGCCACTGCAGCAGCGGCTTATCACAGTGGAGTGGGGACGGTAGACGACCTGTTGGCACAATCGGAGTATTCAACTGACGGGAAGGCGTTGGACCATTACCCGTATCCGCAGATGAGATTATATGTAAAAAAGATTACTAGCAGCTATCAACGCTATCAGGAAATCTATACAGAATATAAATAGGAAAGGAACGATATAAATGCAGACAACGGAAGAATTGAAGAAACTGTTGTACAAAAATGAAACCGTGGCAGATGCCTCTCCCGACGCACTGGAAGCGGCACAAGCCTTTTGCGAGGGGTATAAGAAATTCCTTGACAACGGCAAAACGGAGCGGGAAGTAACCGCTTACAGCGAAAAGATGCTGCAGGATGCCGGCTATAAGCCCTTCGTCCCCGGAGAAAGGCTGGCCCCCGGCACGAAAGTGTATACCATCAACCGCGGCAAATGCGTGTTGGCGGCAACCATTGGTACCAAGGCACTGGAGGAAGGCTTCCACCTGAATATTGCTCATATTGATTCTCCGCGCTTGGATTTGCGCCCGGTACCGGTGTTTGAGAAAAACGGTCTGGGCTATCTGCGTACACACTACTACGGTGGTGTGCGCAAGTACCAGTGGCCGACGATTCCGCTGGCCCTGCATGGCGTTGTATACCGTGCCGACGGCAGCAAGGTGGAAATCTGCATTGGCGAAAAGGACTCGGATCCGGTCTTTTGCATCACCGATCTGCTGCCGCACTTGGGGGCTAAGCAAAACGCAAAAACCTTGGCAGAAGGCATTACGGGTGAAGATCTGAATGTGTTGATCGCATCCCAACCTATTGCGGATCGGGACGCGGAACAGCGGGTTAAACTCAGCATCTTGGGGATGCTGCACGAGGCGTATGGTATTACAGAACGCGATTTCACTCGCGCCGAAATTGAGGTGGTTCCGGCCCAAAAAGCGCGGGATATTGGTTTGGATCGCGCCATGATTGGTTCGTATGGCCATGACGACCGCGTGGATGCATACCCGGCGTTGATGGCAGAGATTGGTGTACAAAATCCTGCGTATACCACGGTATGTGTTTTGACCGACAAGGAAGAAACTGGTTCCGATGGCGTGACCGGCCTGCATAGCATGTACACTTTCCATTTCTTACAGCAGCTGTGCGCAGCGCAGGGAGCGGACTATATCACGGCCTGCAAGGCTTCTAAGTGCCTGTCGGCAGATGTTACCGCCGCTTTTGACCCTACTTTTGCGGATGCATTTGAACCGGACAACGGTACATATGCAGGTTGCGGTGTAGCTATTTATAAGTATACAGGCGCCCGCGGCAAGTCCGGTACCAGCGATGCTTCGGCCGAATTGGTCAGCTATTTGACTCGCCTTATGGAGCGCAATGGTATTGTCTGGCAGATCGGTGAGATGGGTAAGCTGGATCTTGGCGGCGGCGGAACCGTGGCCAAGTTTGTAGCCAATCAGGATATCGATACTATCGATATTGGCGTACCGGTGTTGTCTATGCATGCTCCGTTTGAGGTCGTTTCGAAGGCCGATGTCTATATGGCGTATCTGACCTTTAAGGCATTCTGCGAGGACGCAGAGTAAAAATGCCGGTTGTGCGGTAAGTGAGTCGACTTACACGGACGGGATTTCATAGAAAAAGCGCATGGCATTAAGCCATGCGCTTTTTGATTTGTGAGGCTCGATCGTAAAAAAGAAAATACCCAATCCGATGTCCGGATTGGGTATTTTTGGTGGAGATGAGGGGGATCGAACCCCTTACCTCCTGCATGCCATGCAGGCGCTCTCCCAGGTGAGCTACACCCCCAAAGTGTTGTCATCTTAGAAGATTTCTTGACGACGGTTGTAATTATAGCAAACCCTTTTGGAAATGTCAACCACTATTTTTGAAAAAACTTGATAGAAGCAGCGAAAGGTACACCGAAATAAAACACGAAGAGAGAAGAGCCTAACGCGACAGGGGCGCAAAGAAAAAGGACAAGCGCGTGAAGAAACCGAGCGGCATAGTATGGCGAGATGTACACCGAATAGAAAGGGGTGATTCCTTATGCGACGAAAATCTGGGACCAACTCTAAGCGAAGAACGGTCCGTATCCGCTGTGTGGTATTGGCGGAAGGAGTCCTCTTTTCAATGGTTGCCTTCAATCATTATATCGATCAAGAAATCCGCCCCACGCTGATGAAATTGGCGGAATATGAAGCCCGTGCAATCACGACAGAAACAATGCACAAGGCTGTGGATGATCAATTACAGCAAACACCAAATTTGTGCGAAGGAATCTACGTGATACGGGCAGACTATTTGCAGATGGATCCGGCAGCCGCCAATCGAATTCGGAGTCAAATGATTTGTGCCGTCGAAAATGCTATGCAAACTTTGCCAGAGCAGATATATACCATCCCATTTGGAAGTTTGACGGGTAACTCGATTTTAAATGGACATGGCCCGGCATGGGAAGTGACCCTTCAACCGGAAGGCTATGTGGAGGCAAGATGGCAGGAAACCAGTGAATCGCTTTCCATCAATACAACACGCTACGCAGCAGAACTCCTGATGGAAGTCACGGTGAACATGATTTTGGATGGCAGAACCGAAACGCTGGTAGTGCGGGATTCTATACCGCTAGCAGATATTTTGCTGCGCGGTGATACGCCGTCCGTCTATGCGGCTTCGCTGGATTGATGTTTGAAGGCGAGATTGAGATATGGTATAATAACTTTATATCAAAAATGGAGTGAAATAGCTATGGAATTGGAGCAGGCACGCAAACGTGCAGCAGAATTGCGCGTTGAGATTGAAAAAAACAATCGCCTCTACTATGATCAGGATGCCCCTTTGCTGGAAGATTTTGAATATGACGCATTGACCCGTGAGCTGAAAGCCATTGAAGCGGAATACCCGCAGCTTGTTACACCGGAATCGCCTACACAGCATGTGGGCGGAACAGCCAGCAGCAAGTTTACAAAGGTTACGCATCGCGTAAAAATGGAAAGTCTGCAAGATGCATTTTCGTTGGACGAATTGCGGGACTTTGACGCACGAATTCGGGATGCGGGCGTCACACCGCAGTATGTAGTCGAAGCAAAAATTGATGGTTTATCCGTCAGTCTGGAATATCGAGACGGACGTTTGGTCCGTGGTTCTACCCGCGGCGACGGCGTGGTGGGGGAAGATGTGACGGAAAATTTGGCGACTATCACAGATATCCCCAAAGAGCTAAAAAATGCCCCTGCCTTTTTGGAGGTGCGCGGTGAGGTATACATGCCGCACAGCGCTTTTTTCAAACTGAAAGAACAGCAAGAATTGGAAGACAAAACGCCGTTTAAGAATCCGCGCAATGCAGCTGCGGGATCGCTGCGTCAGAAAGATGCCAAAATCACAGCTTCTCGCGGGTTGTCCATTTTTGTGTTCAATCTGCAACAGTGTGAAGGACGCAGCTTTACGACCCATCATGAAACGCTGGATTATATCCGTTCGCTGGGGTTCCCGGTTTCGCCTAGGTACAGTGTGTTTGAGGATATTGAGTCGGCCATTCAGGAAATCCAAACGATTGGTGCTCTGCGCGGAACCTTGGAATTTGATATTGATGGCGCTGTGATTAAGGTTAATGATTTGGCGGCGCGCCGTGTGCTGGGCAGTACCAACAAGTTCCCGCGATGGGCAATCGCTTTTAAATATCCGCCGGAAGTAAAAGAAAGTGTGGTACGGGACATTGAAGTGACTGTGGGACGCACGGGAGTATTGACGCCTACGGCGGTTTTTGACCCAATTTTCTTGGCGGGCACCAGCGTTTCCCGTGCCAGTTTGCACAACGGCGACATCATTACGAATCTTGGTGTGGGCATTGGAGACACCATTCAGGTTCGAAAAGCGGGAGACATTATCCCGGAAGTGATTGCTGTTTCGGCGCACGGTCCGGAGAGTCATCCCTTTATTATGCCTACGGTCTGCCCCAGCTGTGGAGCGCCGGTGGTGCATTTAGAAGGAGAAACGGCGCTGCGTTGTGTAAACCCGGAATGTCCGGCACAGAGTCTTCGTAACCTGATTCACTTTGCGTCCCGAGATGCCATGGCGATCGATGGTCTTGGGGAAGCGGTGGCAATACAGCTTACCGAAAAAGAGCTGGTGCATACGGTGGCGGATCTGTACACACTTACAGAGGAACAACTGCTTACGCTGGATAAATTTAAACAGAAGAGCGCAAGGAACCTTTTGGCTTCGATTGAACATTCTAAGCAAAACAATCTGGACAAGCTGCTGTTCGGTTTGGGAATCCGCAATATTGGTGATAAGGCTGCCGCATTGCTGGCAGAGCACTTTGGCAGTATGGATGCCCTGAGAGTGGTCACGGTGGAACAGATGTGTGAAATTGACGGGTTCGGTACCGTAATGGCACAGAGCGTACAGGAATTCTTTGCCAAAGAGGGAACGCAGGATTTGCTTCGGCGGTTGGCAGAGGCTGGGGTCAATATGCGTTGGACCGGCGAAAAGAAAGGAACGGCGCTGGCGGGCATGACGCTGGTAGTGACGGGAACGCTTCCGACCTTGTCACGACAGGAAGCTGAAGCACTGATTGTACAGAATGGCGGCAAAGCAGCAGGGTCCGTTTCTAAGAAGACCAGCTATGTGGTGGCCGGAACGGCGGCCGGTTCCAAACTGACCAAGGCCCAAACCTTGGGAATTCCGGTTTTGGATGAAGCGGGGCTTTACGAGCTGATTGCAGCGCAGCAGAAATAAAGATTGCTATAAAAAAGAGCACTCTCTTGAGGGTGCTCTTTTTTTGTATGAGTTCTATTTTCAAGAAGCTATACATACAGTGGCAATGTGAGGTGAGCAAAATCATGGACGAGTACTACCGCGCAGTAAAAGCATTGCCGTTACCGCTTTCAGCAGAATTGGCAAATCTCAGTCCGTCTGTGGCGGTGCAGGTACAAGAAATTCGCTTGCGCGTAGGACATCCTGTCTATTTCACCATTGGCGGTAAACTTCGCTCCGCAACCTTTTATCTGCCGCGTATAGAACAGATTTCTTCGGAAGAAATGCAGCAATGTTTTCTACAATTATGCCGCTATTCGGTTTATGCACACGAAGAAGAACTTCGCCAAGGCTATCTGACTATATCTGGCGGGCATCGCGTAGGAGTGGCTGGAAACTGGGGCGGCAACGGCTTTTCCTCGGTGACGTCGCTCAATTTGCGGGTGGCTCGTTGGATCCTTTGCCCATTGCCGGCATATGTACAGGACTACCTAAAAGCCCCGCAGGCAGGAATCTTGGTGGCAGGACCGCCGGGATGCGGCAAAACGACATTCTTGCGAACGTTAGCACAACGACTCGGCCATACCGATGATATCGTCTGTGTGGTGGACGAGCGTGGAGAACTATCAGCAGGAGAACCCAAGGAAACCTATCGGGCAGGAAAACTTGGCTGTGATGTATACACCCGATGCTCCAAAGTAGAAGGAATTCAGATGGCGCTGCGCTGTATGAATCCAGCGTGGATTGTATGCGATGAACTGGGAACGCAGGAAGATGTTCGCGCGGTGGAGCAAGGGGCCGTTTCTGGTGTGCGCTTTTTGGCTTCTCTGCATTGCGATGGGTATGAAAGTCTTGCAAGAAATCCTCGTTATCAAAGTTTACTACATACACAGGCATTTTCTCGGGTTGCACTACTCGGCGAAAAAAGCACTCCGGGAACAATAGATCGTTGGATGGAACTGCCATGAGAGAGTTTCTTCGAGTATTCGGTGCAGCGCTGGTGGTGAGTGCTGGCACAGGCGCTGGATTTGCAGTTTGCAGACACTATTACGAGGCTTGGCGGAAACTGCATACGCTGGAACGATTGCTTTCCTATTTACAAACACTACTTCGATATCAGGCTCTTAGTGGAGAAGAGCTGCTGCGTCGGGCAGCGATCTACCCGGAATTTGCCGAAATGGGAATCCGAAGCTGCGGCAGTCTTGCGGAGCTTCCGCTGTCTGTGGCGCTCTCACCGACCTTGCGGCAGGAAATGGAACAAGGTCTGGTACAGGTGGGGCTGGAACCCCGGGATACTGCCTGCACCACGCTGCAACGGCTGGCCACTTTATGCGAAGCGGCTGCGGTAGAACAGAAAGCGAAGGTGGAACTTGCACGCCGCCTGTGGCCCCGATTGGGGGTGTGCTGCGGAATTTTGCTTGCGATTTTGTTGTGGTAGAGGAGCAACGCCATGGAGATTGATCTGGTTTTTAAAATTGCGGCGACAGGCATCATTGTGGCGGTGTTAAACCAACTGCTGATCCGGTCAGGAAGAGAGGACCAAGCTATGATGACGACCCTTGCCGGCCTTATTGTGGTGCTGAGTATGTTGGTCCGTCAAATCAGTGATCTATTTGTGCTGATCAAAGCACTGTTTGAGTTGTGATGAGGAACCATGTTGCTATTCAAATTAGCCGCGGTTGCCTTTGTGGCGGCGGTTTTGCATCTGACGTTAAAAAAAGAGCAACCTGCTTACGCTTTTTTGACTTCGGCCTGCGCAGCTCTGCTCTTGCTGTTGGGCGTTGCAGAACAGCTTTCACCGGTTTTACAATGGCTGGAATCTCTGAACGCGGTGCTGCCGGGACAAGGAATTGGCTGTCTGCTGCGAGTGCTGGGGATCGCACTTGTGGCACAACTGACAGGAGACATCTGCCGAGAGGCGGGGCTTCTGGCTGCGGCAACGACCTGCGAACTGGGCGGGCGGCTTTTGGCACTTTTGCAAGCACTTCCACTTTTACAGCAACTGCTAGAATCCTATGCGGGATATTTACAGTAGTCCTGTTGCTGTTTGGGCAACCCCTTTCTGCACATGCCGAAGACCTTCCAATTTCGATAGAACGTATTTTGAACGAAAGCGGTGCTTCTGTGGAGGAAAGTGCTGGCTGGAATCTGCCGAATGTTTTGGAAAACTTGGCAGACCTAGCTACAAAAGATTGGCAGAAACCTATTCGTTTTGGTATACAAGCGAGCGGGTATCTGTTGCTGGCTAGTGTTTTGGGACTTTTGGCCGGTGGTGAAACCTGGCGCAAGGGGATTGGTTCCATAGCCGTTTTAGGGTTTGGCGTATTGAGCTTGCAGGCAATGATGGAATTGACTGATCAAGTGGTAACTACTGCGCAAGACTGCCAAAATTATCTGATTGCTTTTGTCCCGGTTTTTAGTGGCGTGGCGGCTATGGGGGGACAAAGTGCAGGTTCTCTTGTTTATAGTGGGATGTTTTTTGCGATGTCTGAATTTTTGGCAGCCGTAATTGAGGCTGTTTTGCTCCCTGTGATGCAGATCTATTTTTGCTTTGCGGCATGTGCCTGTATTTGGGGGAACATAGGAATTGAAGAGGCCGCAGCGCTATTTGCAAAATGTATGCAGTGGATCTTGAAACTTTGTGGACTGGTTTTCGGCTTCATATTGGGTGTGCAGAACGTGCTGGCCGGCACGGTGGACAGCGCTGCGCTGAAAACCGGAAAAAGCATGCTACAAGGCTTTATACCCGTGGTGGGGGATGCGGCAGCAGCGGCGCTTTCTGGGGCGGCTGCCGCTGTGCAACTTTTAAAAGGGTCTTTGGCGCTGGCGGCACTTTTGGCATTGGGAACGGCTTTTGTGCCCATTGTGGTCCAGTGCCTTTTATATGGAGCAGCGTTTGCAGGGGCCGGGATTGTGGCTTCAACAGGAGGGCAAAAACAGTGTAGTCAGTTGTGTAAGCTGTATTTTGAGGGCTCGAAACTTTGCCTGTCGGTATTGGTTCTGTACTTCTTTATGGTGTTCCTTTCGACAGCGCTGCTTTTGGTTGCGGGAAATGGGGGATGAGGAATGGAGACAATTCGACATGTAGCCCTTGGATGCTGTGTGATTTCCACTGTTGCGGGGATGGTCCGGGTCTTTTGGCCTGAAAATGGCTTCACGGCAGTTATAAATGCGGTGTTGGCGTTATATATTGTAACGGCGGGGCTACAAATGCTGCGCGGTGCGGATTGGCATGCTTTGACGGCGGAACTCTACCGCTTGACCCCCGCCGGGGAACAAACTACGGAACAATATTCCGAATATGGCCGGGAACTTGGACTTTCAGTCTCTGCTGATGCGGTACGGCAGGTACTGGCACAGGCGGGAATCGAGGCATCTGTGCAGATTGAGGATGGCACTTGCCATGTGAACTTGGTACGTTCTTCGGATCAAGAGCGTGCACAGGCTGTGTTGGCGGCGAGCTGCGGAGAGCTTCCGTATGAAATTGTTGCAGGAGGTGGAGCGACTTGAAGACAAGGAAAACGGTGTGGAAGGCGGCCGCCATACAGGGGAAAAAATGGCTGTCCGATCTGTTGGCAGATGAAAAAAAGAGAGTCAATCTATTGCTTTGCATGGGTGTGATGGGGCTGCTCTTGTTGGCGGTTTCAGAATGGATTCCCAAGAAAGAGCAAGCGGTAGTACAATCTACGCCAACAAAGGAGGCCGTGGCAAGCCAACAGGACTATGCACAACAGCTGGAATACCGGCTTGAGGAATTGATCGCACAGATAGAGGGAGCGGGCAACGTACAGGTGATGGTTACGCTGCGGCAAGGACAGGAAGTCGTCTACGCCACCGACGAGGAGACATCTTCTCAAGGAGACACTAGTGTTCAGCATGTTTTGTTGGCGGAGGACGGACTGGTCGAAACGTATCAAATGCCGCAAGTGTTGGGCGTTGCCGTTGTCTGCGAGGGCGGCGATACGGCCGCGGTACAAAATCGCATCAGCGCTTTGGTCGAAGCGTTGACAGGCGTTGGAGCCAATCATATAACTGTCGCTAAGATGGCATCGACACAGTAAGGGGGCAACAAGATGAAACACACCGAATCGAAAAAGCAGAAGAACCGTCCGGTGACTGCGGCTGTGATGGTGTTGGCTCTAGGAGCTGCGGTTTATTTGAACTGGTCTTTTGCGCGGGAAGCTCCGCAAGATATAACGGTGGCAGAAGAGACAGGAACGGCAGTAGAAACAGCCGCTCAAGCAGAGCCGACTACTGCTGTGTTGGATCCGTTGGAAGCGGCCACGGAAACTTCGGGAGAAGCGGAGGTGGAAGAAGAACAAGCGGCCAACAAAAATTATGGAGAAGCGCAGATGGTCAGTGTCAGCCAAGATTCCGGCACGGAATTTTTTGAGCAGGCGCGTCTTTCCCGTAGCAAGGCGCGTGATGAGGCGTTGGAGGCCTTAAACGAGGCCCTGAAGGATACCACCGTCAGCGAAGAGGAAAAGAAGGAACTTACCGATAAACTTAGCACACAGGTCAATAATATTACACTGGAAACAAAGCTGGAAACGCTCATTAAATCCAAAGGTTTTGCCGACTGTGTAGTAAATCTGGAAGGCAAGCGAGCCAATGTGACGGTTATGACGGAAAATGACGCCCTCACCGCGGAAGAGGTGGCACGAATTCGTGATGCGCTGATGAGTCAATGCACTGCTATGGAGGCGCAGGACATCACCATTGTAGAAGTAAAATAACAAGCCCAATCGGTTGCAAACAGTATAGTTTTGTGGTAAACTAAACTATACTATAAGAAAAAGTGGCCTTTATGGAGGCTGCATGCAACGGGAGGGTACACAACATGGATGTGCAGAATACCATCGGGGGCAGCTTGCAGATTTCAACCGATGTTTTGGCAAAGATTGCACGGCTGGCGGCTTTGGAAGTTGGTGGCGTGGCAGAAGTGACCACCGGTAACAACCAAAACGTACGCGGTCTGTTGGGCCGTACAGGACTGCGCAAGCCGGTTACTGTTGCGCTGGAAGATGGCGTTGCTGCTGTGACCGTACAACTTACTGCAGACTACGGACAGAAAATCATGCCGTTGTGTGAAAAAGTACAAGAAAACGTTAAACAAACCATCCAAAACATGACGGGAATTACCGTTTCTCGCGTGGATGTGCTGGTGGTTGGTTTGGCACAGCCCGAAGCAGAGGATTGAAGAAAAGAGGGACAGGAAACCGAGTATGGGAAAAAAGCTGACCCGCCGCGAATCTCGCGAGGCGGCCTTTTTGACGGCGTTTGCCGCTACATTTGAACCGGAAGTGCCTACACTTCCGTCTGAAGCAGAACAACCGCAAGCTGATGCGTTTACCCATCAACTCTTGGCAGCGATGAATGAACATGCTGCGGAGCTAGATGCAGTGATCGAAGCTCACCTAAAGGGGTGGACGCTGAATCGCGTGTCTCGCGTTAGCTTGGTAGCCTTGCGTTTGGCGCTGGCAGAAATGCTTTATGGTGAAGAGCAGAAGCCCGGCGTCGCAATCAACGAGGCCGTTGAATTGGTCAAAAAATATGGTGCGGATACCGATTATCAGTTTGTGAACGGCTTGCTTGGCACGGTGGCCCGCGAACGGGAAGAAAGTGCAGAAGCGCAATGTTGACGCTGGGGATTGATACCAGCAATTATGCAACCTCTCTGGCTGTGTTTGACACAAAAGCCGGAGAGGTTGTTTGTGATTGCAAAAAGTTTTTGCCGGTAAAACAGGGGCAGCTTGGCTTACGGCAAAGCGACGCACTGTTTCATCATACGTCGGCTCTGCCGGATATGATGGCGGAAATGGCAAACAAGGTAGACTTTACACAGGTCGAAGCAGTCGGTGTTTCTGCTAAGCCTCGCCCGGTAGAAGGGTCTTATATGCCGTGTTTTTTGGCCGGTGTTAGCGCTGCGACAGCGTTTACTTTGGCGAGGCAGATTCCGCTTATAAAAACTACGCACCAGCAGGGCCATATTGCGGCTGCTTTGTTGGCGCTGGGGCAAAAGGAACTGTTTTCTGCGCCGACATTGGTCTTTCATGTGTCGGGCGGCACAACGGACTTGCTGCTGTGTCACGGAGCGGATACAATCACGCCGTTGGGAACCAGCAGCGACTTATACGCAGGACAGGCGGTGGATCGCTTGGGGGTTCTGTTGGGCTATCCGTTTCCGGCTGGTACGTATGTCAGCGAGCAGGCTGCCTTATGTACAGAAAAAGTTCGCCCCAAAGTCAGCGTGCGCGGTATGACCTGTAGCCTTTCTGGTTTGGAAAACCAATGCAGACGCCTTTTGGAAGAAGGTCATTCAGAGGCGTATGTCTGCAAGTACTGCTTGCTTTGTATCGGAGAAACTTTGGTGCGTATGGCCAATGCAGCGTTGGCGCAATATGCGGGGCTGCCGGTGATTTTCGCAGGTGGTGTGATGAGCAGCGATTTGATCCGCACCTATGTGACACATCGGCTGCCGAACGCCCATTTTGTGCCCGGCAAATATGCCAGCGACAACGCCATTGGAATTTC
Source organism: uncultured Gemmiger sp. (assembly GCA_963557315.1). Taxonomy (GTDB): domain Bacteria; phylum Bacillota; class Clostridia; order Oscillospirales; family Ruminococcaceae; genus Gemmiger. Next base: position 255,350 of record CAUWAX010000001.1, read on the forward strand.
GGTTTTGGCTGCCAAGGAGACAAAGACATGGCCGATTTTATCAACGTAACTGCCCTCAATCGCATGGCACGAGACGTACTGGCGCAATGTGAGCCGCTTACGAATCTGATTGTCTGTGGGGAATTGTCAGGCTTTACACGTCATTATAAAAGTGGTCACCTGTATTTCACGCTAAAAGATGAGAATGCCAGTGTCAAAGGCGTCATGTTCCGGAGTCAAGCCCGGCTTTTGAATTTTGAACCGCAAAACGGAATGCTGGTTCTGGCGTATGGGCATGCTACCATCTATGAACGGGATGGTGCCTTTCAGTTATATGTGGATTATATGCGTCCCTTCGGTGCCGGTGCGGCACAGATGGCCTTTGATGCGTTGTATAAAAAACTGGAGCTGGAAGGGCTTTTTGCGCCGGAACGAAAACGTCCTTTGCCAGTGATGCCCCGGTGCATTGGGGTAGTAACCAGTAAAACGGGCGCTGCATGGCAGGATGTGCAGAATGTCATTGGCCGCCGATGGCCAATGGTCAATTTATTGTTAGCTCCGGTCACTGTGCAAGGCGTAGAAGCAGAGCAAAGCATCCTTGCGGGAATCCGGGTTTTAGATCGCGATCCGCGTCCTGAAATCATTCTTGTCACTCGCGGCGGCGGCAGCAAGGAAGATCTTTGGGTCTTTAACAGCGAGCGAATTGCACGGGCTGCGGCAGCTTGCAGAAAACCTGTGGTTTCAGCAGTAGGGCATGAAATTGATACCACGATTCTAGATTATGTGGCAGACTTGCGGGCGCCGACACCGTCAGCTGCGGCAGAACTTTGCGTGCCGGATTGCACAGAATTTTTGCAAAAATTATCTGTTTTACAGGAGAATATTCAAAAAAATATACAGAACCGTCTCCAAATATGCTATAATAAATTTACAATGGCGGCAGTTCGGCAAGGCTTGCAAAGTCAACATCGTACGTTGGATAGAAGGGCGGAGGAATTGGCTCGTATCGAAACGTCCGTTCTTGTCGCACAAAAACATCAGGTATTGCAGGCAGAGCAGGCGCTGCAATCCGCAGCAGCGTTGGCTGCCTCTTTGAATCCCTATGAAGTGTTGGCTAGAGGATACGCGATTGTCCAAAAGAAGGGACAAGTCCAAACGGTTGAGCATCTGAAGTCAGGGGACTCGATTACACTGCAAGGTGCCTATGCGGAGGCGGATTGTTTGGTGCAGGCCGTGCGAAATACACCAAAAAAATTGGGGAGTGATGCGCAATGAAGCAGCCGAAATCCTTTGAGGAAGGCATGCAACGGCTACAAGAATTGTTGGTCCTTTTGCAAGATGATGCTACGCCACTGGCACAATCGGTGAAAGTATACGCCGAGGCCGCTAACCTGATTCAATATTGCAAACAGACGCTGGATGATGCCAAACTGCGGATCGAGGAAATCGATGTACAGTTGGCCCAAAGCGCAGGAGAAAAGGTATGACACAGGCAGAGTACCGCGCTTGCTTTTCGGATTGGGCGCAAAAAACGGAGCAACGACTCACAGAACTTTGTGATATCTATTTGCCGGAACAGGCAAAAATCGGTCAGGCGGCACGTTACAGTTTGCTGGGTGGTGGAAAGCGCGTTCGTGCGGTGCTGACATTGGCTGCGTGTGGCCTCTGCGGCGCTCCCGCAGAACAGGCGCTGGACTATGCCTGCGCACTGGAGATGCTGCACTGCTATTCTTTGATCCACGATGATCTTCCTTGCATGGATAATGACGATTTCCGACGTGGACGCCCGAGCTGCCACAAACAATTTGGGGAAGCAACCGCCTTGCTGGCTGCCGATGCTTTGGTGACGGCGGCATTCGAGGTGATTGCCAATGCTTCTACGTCGGCACAAAGCCGTGTACAAGCAGCCGCTGCACTGGCCAAAGCTGGTGGAGCGCGTGGCATGTTGTACGGGCAGGAACTGGATAAACGCTATGAAACGCAGTCGGCCACGGAGCAGCAGTTATTGGAATTGCATGCGCATAAAACCGGTGCCCTGATTATCGCGGCAACTGAATTGGGCTGCCTTGCCGCGGAAGCCGACGGGGCGGTACGAAGTGCTTTGGCAGCTTATGCGGCGGAAGTGGGTCTTGTATTTCAAATCGTCGATGATGTTCTGGACGTAACTTCTACCACAGAGGAATTGGGAAAACCGGTGGGCAGCGATCAGGATTTGGATAAAACGACGTTTGTATCACTGTATGGGTTGGATGGCGCGCGGCAGCTAGCATCCAGCCACAACGAGCAAGCGCTGGCTGCGCTGCAGAATATGGGCGCGCAGGCAGATTTTTTGCGCAAGTTAGCGGGAGAATTGCTGCTGCGAAAGAAATAAGGATGTGACTCTATGGCTTTGTTGCATACGGCATTGAGTTGGAATTTTGTACTGGTAACAGCACTGTGTGCCTCGTTACTGGCACAGTTGATCAAGGTATTGCTGAACTTGTTTACCTTCCGTCGTTTCATTGCGGAACGGATGTGGGGCGCCGGTGGTATGCCTAGCTCCCATTCTGCGACGGTTTGTGCTATGGTTGTGGCAACAGGTCGGTATTGCGGTGTGAGTTCTCCCCAATTTGCGATTGCGGCCGTTTTGTCCATCATTGTTATGTACGATGCAATGGGGGTTCGCTATGAAACCGGTGAACAGGCGAAAGTCCTTAACCGCATGTTCAGCGAATGGATGGACCAAGGCGCAGCATCGTTTCCTTTTTTGGGAGATAAAAAACTGAAAGAGATGGTTGGCCATACGCCAATCGAGGTTGTGACTGGTGCGGCACTGGGAATCTTGCTAGGCTTTATTATGCCGATGGTGTAAGAATGTAAAAACAACTGCGAGGTGCTGAAATATGACCTATCCGCTTTTGGAGCGAATTCAAGCGCCGGGAGATGTCAAATTGCTGGCGGAAAAAGACTTGCCCCAGCTGTGTGAAGAAATTCGTCAATTTTTAATTCAAAGTGTATCTTCCACCGGAGGACATCTGTCCTCCAATTTGGGCGTGGTGGAATTGACTGTGGCGTTGCATCGAATGTTAGATTTGCCTCAGGATAAAATTCTGTTTGATGTTGGCCACCAATGCTATACCCATAAATTGCTGACTGGCCGTCGTGCAGGGTTTGCACAGCTGCGCCAGAAAGAGGGAATCTCCGGCTTTCCTAACCCCAAAGAGAGCAACTGCGATACGTTTATCGCCGGTCATGGCAGTGCAGCTCTGTCCACGGCGATTGGTATTGCGCGTGCCAAAAAGATCAAAAACGAACCGGGAAAGGTTGTTGTCATTGTCGGTGACGGCGCCTTCACCGGCGGTATGGTCTATGAAGGCATGAACAACGTGAGCAAATTGAACAATCTGATCGTGATTTTGAACGACAATAAGATGTCGATTTCAAAAAACGTAGGGCAGATGGCGCATTACCTTACCAAGCTGCGTACTGACCCCAAATATTTTCATGCCAAAGCCCATATGGAAACTGTCCTCGAGAGCATTCCGTTGGCTGGCAACGCACTGGTAAAGCTGCTGCAAGACGGGAAAAAATTTGTGCGCCGTGGTATTTATCACTCAACGATGTTTGAAGAAATGGGGTTCCAATATATCGGACCTGTGGATGGCCACGATGTGATCCTCTTGGATCATATGCTGAACAACTTGCGGGAACAGTATGCGCCTATATTTTTGCATGTCGTGACCCAGAAGGGGAAAGGCCTAAAACCGGCAGAGGAGAATCCTGGAGAATTTCATGCAGTATCCTCCATCGATCTCAATCATTTGACGGATCCGGAATTGTCACCGAAAGATTCTTTTTCTACGATCTTTGGTTCTGCGTTGGCAGAGCTGGGCGATGAGGAGCCGCGCCTGTGTGCAATTACGGCTGCCATGAAATACGGCACCGGCCTCAACTTCTTTAAGCATGCACATGAAGAACGCTTCTTTGATGTGGGAATGGCAGAAGAACATGCAGTGAGCTTCGCTGCAGGTTTGGCCAGCCAAGGGCTATTGCCGGTAGTGGCCATTTATTCGACCTTCTTCCAGCGTGCCTACGACCAGATCATCCATGATGTGAATTTGATGAAGTTGGACGTTCTGTTTGCGGTGGATCGCGCCGGCTTGGTTCCGGGAGATGGCGAAACGCATCAAGGCATCTACGATACGGCTTTCTTTAGCCAGATCGGTATTCCCGTATATGCTCCGGCAAATTATGAGGAACTGCAATATTGGCTGCGCTATCTGGTGCAGCAGGCTCGCGGCCCACGGGCAATTCGCTATGCCCGTGGTGAAGTGAAGCCCGCTCTGGAGGCGTTAGGCTGCAGTGGAAATCCGTTTGACCGCATTGAGACCCGAGCCAATGCACGTGTGGCGTTGGTTAGTTATGGCGCGGAAGCCGAAGAAATCATTGCAGCTTGTGACTTACTCCAACAGAAGGGCGTCGCGGCAGACTGTTATAAATTGGTACGGCTGTATCCGCTGCCGGAAGGGTTGTGCAATGCACTTTCCCAATACGATTGTATTCTTTTTGCAGAAGATTCTGTTCGAACGGGCAGCATCGGGGAACAGTTGTCCTTTGCAATGCAGCAAAATGGTTGGAAGGGCACCTACCTTCTGCATGGTGTGGATAACACCCATCTGCTGCATGCCAATGTTCCGCAGCTTCGCCGTGACCAAAAACTGGATGCGGCGGCGCTGACGGCTGATGTATTGGCCCATATAAAGGAGAAAACTTTATGAGCAAAATCCGTCTGGATCAATATCTTTGCCAGAATGGCCTTGTACAAAGCCGAGAACGCGCCAAGGCGTTGATCATGTCCGGCATCGTTTTTGTCAATGAGCAAAAGGTGGACAAAGCCGGAGAAATGATTGCACCGGATGCAAAGGTGGAAGTACGTGGCCACGACATTGGGTATGTCAGCCGTGGTGGGTTAAAGCTGGAAAAAGCTATGCAGGTATTTCCCATGCGCCCTGACGGAAAAGTCTGTATGGATATTGGAGCTTCTACCGGCGGGTTTACCGATTGTATGCTGCAAAACGGTGCGGTTAAGGTATACGCTGTGGATGTGGGATATGGTCAGTTGGCTTGGAGCTTGCGGACGGATGAACGTGTCATCAATATGGAACGGACCAACATTCGCAATGTAAAGCCGGAAGATCTCGAGGATCAGATTGCCTTTTTTAGTGTGGATGTTTCGTTTATTTCCCTAAAGCATATTTTCCCGGTGGCGGACCAGATTTGCACCCCGGAGGCGGTAGGCGTATGTCTTGTGAAGCCCCAGTTTGAAGCCGGACGCGAAAAGGTCGGTAAGAAAGGCGTTGTGCGAGATCCAGCAACCCATCGGGAAGTTTTAGAGATGACACAGGGATATGCACTGGCCAATCACTTTACGGCGGCAGGTCTGGATTTTTCTCCCATTAAGGGACCGGAAGGCAATATCGAGTTTTTGTTGTATGTACAGCATAGCGAAAAACCACAACCGTTGCCGCAGGGCCGCATAGAGGAAGTAGTGCGTGCGGCTCACGAAATGTTGGACAAGGCACCCAATTTACATTGAAGGAAAGGACGACACGTATGACGGTCTTGCTCATTCCCAACACCATCAAAGACCGGGAATTAGCGGTTACCAGCCGTGTGGCCAATATGCTGCACGATTTGGGGGCAACGGTTCTTGTTCCGCAAGAGGAAATGCTCTCCTCACTGCCATATGTGACGCCTATGCCGGAGGATGAGGCTTACCGGCAGGCCGATCAGGTAATCACCATTGGTGGTGACGGAACTTTGCTGCGCAGTGGACACGCTTGTATCCTCCATCATAAGCCGGTGTTGGGAGTGAATTTGGGGCGCACAGGTTTTTTGGCAACCTGCGAGGTGGAAGAACTGCCCCAAAAATTGCAGATGTTGGCTAAAGGGGCCTATACAGTTTCTTACCGTGGACTTTTATCTGCGTGTGCCATAGAAACGGATTGGCAGGCAAAAGCGATCAATGATTTGGTAGTATTTGGCAAAACCCGTATGCATCCGATGGATTATAGTGTGTATTGCGACGGGTCTTTTGTCAGCCGTTATCGCAGCGATGGTCTGATTGTGGCAACACCTACCGGCTCTACGGCATACTCCTTTTCTGCTGGCGGCCCGGTTCTGGACGGCGCTGCAGATGTTATGGTGTTGACACCTGTCTGCGCGCATAATGTACATACAGCGCCTTTGGTCTTTGCAGCACATCGCGTCTTGGAAATTGTAGCCAACGAAGATAACCGTGACGCATGCTATGTTTGTGCGGATAGTGGGCCTTGCCATGTCTTACAACCGGGAGCTCGGATCCGTGTTACCGCTGCGGAGGAAAAGCTACAGCTGATTACCTTTCAGGAGTCCGAACAGTTTTGTGCGATAGAAAATAAGCTCATGAGGAGATGATTCCGATGAAAAGTGCGCGCCATCAGGCAATTCTAGATTTAATTGAAAAACATCCGATTGATCGTCAGGAAGATTTGCTGGCCCATCTGCGAGAGGCTGGATTTGACGTAACGCAAGCCACGGTTTCGCGGGATATTCGCGATTTACAGTTGGTAAAGGTGGCGGATTCCGAGGGGCGCTACCGGTATATGCCGGCGGCTGCTTCCGGGAAAGTGACGCACTCACCCAGCCGATTTGAGATGATTTTCCGGGAATCCGTCCTCAAGGTCGATTATGCGGGGCATATGGTGTTGGTCAAGTGCTTTTCCGGTATGGCCAATGCGGCTTGCGAAGTGTTTGACGCAAAGCAATGGAACAATGTGGTGGGAACGCTTTCCGGTGATGATACGTTTTTTATTTTGATGCGTACCGAAGAAGATGCTGCCGCAATTTGCAAGACGTTGCAACAGTATGCGCGCCGCGGCTGATACAACGCAACCTAAGCAGGGGAGGGCTGGCCGATGCTGGCAGACCTGAAAATTGAAAATGTGGCGGTCATCGAAAAGGCTGAAGTACATTTTACCACTGGGTTTAATGTGCTGACGGGTGAAACCGGTGCGGGAAAATCGATTTTGATCGACTCCATCAATGCGATTTTGGGAAACCGCACATCGCGAGATCTGGTGCGCAGCGGTGCGCAAAAAGCTTGTATTTGGGCTACGTTTGAAGGAATCCCGGACTCTGTAAAAAGTAAACTATCCCAATGTGGATACGAGGCTACGGATGATTTACTCTTGTACCGGGAAATCAGTGCAGAGGGAAAAGGGAGTTGTCGCATTAATGGAATGCCCGCTACGGCCAGTGTGGTACGGGATATTTCCAGTGGACTATTGTCTATTCATGGTCAGCATGATAGCCAAGGATTGACGAATCCAGCTTTGCATTTGGACCTTTTGGATCAGTACGCACAAAATACCGCACTCTTTCAGCAGTACTATCAAAGCTATCGAGCGCTGGTAACGGTGAAACGACAGTTGGATGCCTTGAACGCCAGTGAGGCGGATAAACAACGGCGTATTGAGGCATTAACCGCTGAGATTGAAGCCATTGACGCTGCTGCCTTACAATCTGGCGAGGAAGCCTCACTGTTGGAAAGAAAAAATGTGATCACCCATGCGCAGAGTATTCTGGAAGGGATTACACAAGCGCATGTGGCTTTGGCTGGGGATGAAAACGGAGATCTATCCGGCGCAGCTGATCTGTTGGGCGGCGCTGTGGGCGGATTGCAGAATGGTGCACGGTTAGACGAGAGCTTGCTGCCATTGGCGGAGCGCCTGCAGGAACTCTATTACACGGCGCGAGAATTGGAGACCGATTTGGCGGATCGTTTGGATGCGTATGATTTTGATCCGGCAGAGTTGGACACGATTGAGAGTCGTCTGGACATTATCTATCGAATCAAGCAGAAGTTTGGCATGGAAGTGGAAGAGCTTTTGGCCAAGCGCGAGCAGGATGTTGCGGAATTGGAGAATTTCCAAACATCCACGGAAAAGATTGCTGAACTAAAGAAGCAGATGCAGGTATTGTATGCCGAGGCGAAACAAGCGGCGGAGGCATTGACGCAAAGTCGCTTGAAAGCCTTTACGGCAATGAATAAGGAAATGAAAGCGGCTCTTTCTTTTCTGAATATGCCGGGCATCCGTTTCGCCCTGAAACATACACGGGGACCGTTGGCTTCGCATGGGCAAGATACGGTAGAGTTTTTGATTTCTACCAACCCGGGAGAAGAACCTAAACCGCTGGCAAAAATTGCATCCGGTGGTGAATTGTCCCGAATCATGCTTGCATTCAAAAGTGCGCTGGCGGATCGGGATGCGTTGCCTACTGTAATCTATGATGAAATTGATACCGGTGTATCGGGATTGGCGGCAGGACGAATTGGTCAGCTTTTGCATCAGACTGCAAAAGGGCGGCAGGTGCTCTGCATCACTCACACGCCGCAAGTGGCAGCTTTTGCCGATAACCAACTGTTAATTCAGAAAAACGTTCACTCGGACCGCACCTATACCGAGATTCACACTTTGGATCTTGAAGGTCGCGTGCAGGTTCTTGCTCGTATGATTTCTGGGGATAAAGTCACCGACCTTAGTCTTGCCAATGCCCGCGAGTTGATTGAAAAATCACGCTAAGCGGCAGGGGGCTTTTCCTTGACTTTCCCCGGTAAGTATGATACAGTTATATTCGATAAATGCGTTGAAGGGAACAAGTACTCGCGGTGCATCCGCCCCAGAGAAGTTTCGGTTGGTGCAAGAAACTGACGGTGCACGGCAATAGAGGAATACATCCCAGAGCAGCAGACTGAACAAATTATTCAGTAGGTCGAGCCGTGTGCGCACGTTACAGCGTTTGGGTGTCAAGGCGTTCCTTTGGCCGTTGTGCACCCGCGAAGTCCCGTTACCGTGAGGCGCGGGAAAACAGAGGTGGTACCGCGAATTTTCGCCCTCTGCCAAATTTTCAATTTGGCAGGGGCTTTTTCTTTGTTCCTGCCACACAAACAGGAGGATCTTTATGACAATCTATGACGAATTGAAGGCCCGTGGCCTGATCGCTCAGGTAACGGACGAGGAAGAAATCAAAGAAGTCATCAACAATGGCAAAGCAACCTTTTATATCGGGTTTGACTGTACGGCGGATAGCCTGACTGCAGGACATTTTATGGCGTTGACCTTGATGAAGCGCCTGCAGCAGGCAGGCAACCGTCCTATTGCATTGATTGGCGGCGGTACGACGATGATTGGCGATCCTTCCGGGCGCACGGATATGCGTAAAATGCTGACCAAAGAAGATATTGCGCATAACGCCGAGTGCTTCAAGCGCCAAATGGAACGCTTCATTGAGTTTGGCGAAGGAAAGGCTTTGATGCTCAATAACGCAGAGTGGCTGCTGAAACTAAACTATGTAGAACTGCTGCGCGAGGTGGGCGCTTGCTTCAGCGTCAACAATATGCTGCGGGCTGAGTGCTACAAACAGCGTATGGAAAAAGGCCTGTCCTTCCTTGAGTTCAACTACATGATCATGCAGAGCTACGACTTTTACTACATGTTCCAGCATTATGGCTGCAACATGCAGTTTGGCGGCGATGATCAGTGGAGCAATATGCTGGGCGGCACTGAATTGATCCGCCGTAAGCTCGGAAAAGATGCCTATGCGATGACCATCACCCTGTTGACCGATTCTCAGGGCAAAAAGATGGGCAAAACGGCTGGCAATGCCGTTTGGTTGGATCCCAACAAAACCAGTCCCTTCGAGTTCTATCAGTACTGGCGTAATGTAGGTGATGCTGATGTGCTGAAATGTATTCGCATGCTGACCTTCCTGCCTTTGGAGCAGATTGATGAGATGGATCATTGGCAGGGCGAGCAGCTCAATCAGGCCAAAGAAATCTTGGCCTACGAGCTGACCAAAATGGTTCATGGCGAAGAAGAAGCGCAAAAGGCGCAGGCTACGGCACGCGGTTTGTTCAGTGGTGCGGCTGACCACGAGAATATGCCCAGCACTGTATTGGATGCTTCTCTGGTCAAAGATGGCGCAGTTGGGCTGCTGGCCGCTATGGTTGCTGCAGGGCTGTGCGCATCCAACCGGGAAGCACGCCAGTTGGTACAGCAGGGCGGTGTCTTAGTGGATGGCGAAAAGGTAACGGATCCCAAAACGACCTTGAGCGACGAGGCGTTGCACAAAGGTGTCGTGATTAAAAAAGGCAAAAAAGTATACCACAAAGTAATGCTCTAAAGGATGTGCCGGAGGTCTTCTGCTCAAACAGGCGGGAGGCTTTCCGGCCTTTTTATTATAGAAAACTTTTGTGTCTGGCACGGGATTTTCTTGCTCTTATGGGGAAATTAGGATATAATAAAAGAAGTCTGTAAGCAGGGAGGATGTCATGCCCAAAGACAAGTTAAAAACGATTTATGTCTGTACACAGTGCGGCGAAACCAGTCCTCGATGGCTGGGGCGTTGCCCATCGTGCGGCGCTTGGAATACGATGACCGAGGATGTGGTTGCGGAACCCGTCAAGGCTTCCCCGAGCGGGCGCGGCAATACCAGCGCACGTGTGCCGGGTCAGACGACCTTGACACCTCATAAATTAGTAAATATTAGTACAACCGAAGAAAAAAGCCGCATTGTCACGGGCATCAGCGAGCTGGATCGGGTGCTCGGCGGTGGCATTGTGATCGGAAGCGTTACGCTGATTGGCGGTGAGCCGGGAATTGGAAAATCCACCATTTTGTTGCAGCTCTGCGGTGAAGTCAGCAAAACCAAAAACGTCCTATATGTCACGGGCGAAGAATCCGTCCGGCAAATCAAGCTTCGGGCGGTTCGTCTGGACGTGCCCCAAGAGAATATCTCTCTGGTGGCAGAAAGCGACGTGGATGAGATTTGCGGACTGATTGAATCGATGAAGCCGGATCTTGTGGTGATCGATTCCATCCAAACGATGCGCTGCACAGATATCGCATCCTCATCCGGTACTGTCAGTCAGGTCAAGGAAAGTACGGCACGTTTTTTGAACGTTGCCAAGACATTAGAAATCCCGACATTCATCGTCGGGCATGTGAATAAAGATGGTGCGATTGCGGGTCCCAAAGTAATGGAACATATTGTGGATACGGTCCTTTACTTTGAAGGAGATAAAACATTGCCCTACCGCGTTTTGCGCGCGGTAAAAAATCGTTATGGCTCGACCAACGAAATTGGTATGTTTGATATGACGGGGCGCGGGTTAGCGCAAATCGAGAATCCCTCCCAAGTTATGCTGGAAGGTCGACCGCTAGGTATCAGTGGTACGTGTGTTGCTTGCGTGATGGAGGGGACGCGCCCGGTACTAAGCGAGATTCAGGCATTGGTCACAAAGACTAGCTTCCCGAGTCCGAGGCGAACCGCCAGCGGTTTCGACTACAATCGAATGTACCTGCTTTTGGCCGTCTTAGAAAAACGAGCCGGATACGCTTTCTCCAATCAAGATGTTTATGTCAATATCGTGGGTGGTCTAAAACTGGACGAAACAGCCTGTGACCTGCCGGTCTGTATTGCGATGGCATCCAGTTTGTTGGATTTACCGGTAGGGGAGAAAACATTTGCTGTTGGAGAAGTGGGACTGGGCGGGGAGATTCGCAGCGTTCCGCATTTGGAAACGCGGCTGCGGGAGGCGCAGCGAGTCGGTTTTGATACTGCCATTGTTCCCAAACACAATTTGAAATTGATCGACCCGGCCCAGTTTCCGGGCTTGCGTCTGGTGGGGGTATCCTATCTGCGGGAAGCGATCAACACAATTAAATTAAAGTGAGGAATCCAAGTATGCCTACGCCGAATAAACCGAAAATGCCGGCTTTTAATCCGGAATTGAAGAAAGCGATTGCCGCCTTTGGAAAGGAAAATACGCCCCAAAATCTGAACATTGTGCTGAATCATCTGGTTAAATCCCCGCTGCTGACGCCAGTCTTGTTTGACCTAAACGGGGCGCCGGCACCTAAACCGGGACCGGATGGGCGAGTGCAGCTTCCTAAAAATACGAAAGTCAGCTTTGTGATGGTCAATAGCAACGAGGGAAAGCATTACTACTTAGGCTTTACAGATTGGGAAGCAGCCCACACATGGCAGAAGAAAGCTGGACAGGGACGGCAGATTGTTGCACTGCGGTTTGATGATTTTGCCAATATGCTCCAGAAGAATCAAGAAGCGGCTGGTTTGGTCTTGAATCCGGGAGAAAACAGCCTACGGCTGGAGGCTCGGTTGATTACCTCTGTCAAAAAACAGAAAGACTCTTTTACAGAAATGCAGAAGGCTCGCGAAGCCGCCCAGATCCATCCCGGAGACAAGGTTACAATCGTAGAACCCACGGTGTTGGCGGATGCTTTGCTGGACCCGATTTGCAAGGTACTTGCTGATGCACCGGGCGTGGGTTCGGCTTACTTGCAGATTATGATTGTCAACGAAACCAGAAAATGCTATCTGCTGGTGTTGGATGGCCCGAAAGATGACAAGCTATTTGCCGCGGTAGCCCAAGCGGCGCGGCCTTACCTGTTAAGCCGTGAGCAAAAAATGAATCTAACCATCACTACATCCGTATCGCCGTTGGGGCAGCAGGGCATGCGCGGCAGCGAACCCTTCTATCGTAAAGGCGTGGGGCGCGTTGTGGAGGATGATGACGAATGAGAACCAAACGCTTGCTGGACTGTACCCCCAAAGAATTGGCCGCCTATGACAAAGCTCAGTTACTGGAGGCCATTGCCGGAAGCGAGGGAAGGGTTCTTGCCTGTGAGACGATCGGTATCACGCCGCCCCTTTTGGTGGATGTGACCAACGCAGAATATGCAGCTTCTTTGAGTGCCGATATTTTGCTGCTGAATATGTTTGATGTGGAAGACCCGGTGATTCAGGCCCTGCCGCAGGTTTCGAAAGAAGAAACAGTCCGAGAGCTAAAACGCTTGACGGGATGTGTAATCGGTATCAATTTGGAGCCAACCAATGCCTTGTTGGCACAAGAAAATGACGGAACGCTTTGGCAGATGAAGCAAGGACGATTGGCTGCCGCTGCTAATGCGAAATTGGCTGCAGATATGGGTGTGGACTTGATTGTGTTGACCGGAAATCCCGGCAATGGGGTTAAGAACGAAGCAATCGAACAAGCACTTCGAGAAATCTCGGCCGCTGTGGGAGATCGCGTGATCTTGGCTGCGGGAAAAATGCATGCCTCCGGTGTGGCAGGCGAGGGCGGCGAAAAGATCATGACCGTGCAAGATGCGGAAGCCTTTTTGGATGCGGGGGCTGACGTTATCTTACTGCCTGCCCCGGGGACCGTACCGGGAATCACCATGGAATATGCGCATAAGCTGATTGAAGCCGTACATGCGAGAGGAAAGTTAGCGTTGACTTCGATTGGAACCTCGCAGGAAGGTGCAGATACAGCGACCATTCGTCAGATTGCATTGCTGTGTAAGATGGCTGGAGCGGATATTCACCATATCGGCGACACCGGTGTTCCGGGAATGGCCCTTCCGCAAAATATTCTGGCATATTCCATTGCAATTCGTGGGGAACGCCATACCTATCACAAAATGGCACAATCGGTTAATCGATAAAAATAGGGGAGCGATGATGAATCGTTCCCATTTTGTTTCCAACGCAAAAATAAGTCCCTGCCGAAGTTCGACAAAAGGAGGAACAACGGCAGGGACTTATTTTAGAAAGAAATCGAAAGGATTTTACAAAAGGAATTACTTCTTCTGGACGTACTTCAAGCAGTCGAGCATAACGGCGACCAGAATGATGATGCCGGAGAAGACGAACTGCAAGTTGGTGTCGATACCAAGCGTAGTCAAAGAGTAAGTCAAAGCAGTGAAGATGAAGACACCGACAACGACGCCGGAGATCTTACCGATACCACCGGTGAAGGAAACGCCGCCAACAACACAAGCTGCGATAGCGTCCATTTCCCAACCTTGGCCGTAAGCGGCAGAACCGGAACCAACCATACGGATGCATTCCAACCAAGAACCAAAGCCATAGAGGATACCGGCGAGGATGAACGCGCCAACCGTTACACGGAAGACGGAGATACCGGAAACCGCAGCAGCCTCAGCGTTGCCGCCGACAGCAAACAGGTTCTTGCCGAAGGTTGTCTTGTTCCAGATGAACCAGACAATCACAACAGCAGCGATGGCCCACAGGATGATCGTGGGGAAGCCACCGATCTTCGGGATGATCATGTTGGGAATATCAGTCTCGATACCGCCGAAGGAAACGCCCTTGGTGGAGTAGGTGACCAAGCCGAAGATGACCAGCATGTTGGCCATCGTCGAGATGAAGGGATGCATCTTAAACTTAGCAGTAAAGAAACCAGCGATGGTTGTGAAAACGGTGCACAGGACGATGCAGACGACCAGCGCCAGCAACACACGCGCAATTACGGGCAGGCCGGTGAAATCAAACACATGGCCAAAAACAGAACCGGTATTGACGCCTTTGTGCATGATGATGGTAGCTGCAGTCATACCCATACCAACCATACGGCCAATGGACAGGTCCGTACCGGCCAGCAAGATCAGGCCAGCGACGCCCAATGCCAAGAACATACGCGGAGAAGCCTGCTGCAGAATGTTCAGGGCGTTATTTACCGTCAACAGCGGCACATTCTTGACAATCGGGGTGATAATGCACAGTGCAATGAAAATAACGATAATTGCAATGTACAGACCGTTGCGCAGCAAGAAGTCGCGGCGGTTAAAGGTGTACTTGTAGTTCTCCCAGCGTTGCGCCATCGACTCGGCAAAGGTAAACTTGGACAAACGCAACATATCGATCAGGTGATATTTGTAATCGAAAGCCGCGTGCTGGCGATCTTTGATCTCCTGCAGATCCTTGTCGCGCTGCATCTTTGCGTCAAACAGCCGGTTCTTATGAACGTATTTTTCGTCCTTGATTTCCTGCTGGTCAGTCAGCTTCGCAACCGTAGCCTGATGCTCTTTTTCCAACTGTGCAACAGCAGACTGGTATTTTGCCAGAGCAGCGGCTTTTTCCTGCTTGCAGCTAGCTACTACATGCTGGTAATACTCACTATCATAGTGCTGCTTCAGGTAAGATTCGCCGTCAGCAATCAACTTGGAAATCTGATCCTTGTTTTTGGCCTCAACAGCCTTGGCGGTTTCCAAAGCGGCTTTCAGTTTGCTTTCCCGAGAGGCTTTTTCCTCAGCGGTATAGATCCGATCGCGTTTCAGGTTATCCAATTCGTTCTGGATATTAACGACCTTGTCGGTGCCGTCCACACGCAGCGCGTCGATCTGGGCTTGAATTTTACCGATGTACTCATCAATCGGCTTGCGAAGATCAGCTTCCCGATCCGCAGTAAGAATTGTACTATTTGCCATTTGTTTTATCCCCCAATTACAGGTATTTCGCGCTCAGTCGCAAAAGCTCTTCCTGATTTGTCTCCTTGGTGTTGACAATACCGGAAAGATGTCCGTTGGACATAACACCGATACGGTTGGTAATGCCGAGAATCTCCGGCATCTCAGAGGAAACGACAATAACCGTTTTACCCTGTTTTGCCATCTTAATAATCAGTTCGTAGATCTCGTACTTGGCACCGACATCAATGCCGCGCGTAGGCTCGTCCATCATAAAGACCTGCGGTTCGCGCTCCAACCACTTGCCGAAAATAACTTTCTGCTGGTTGCCGCCGGACAAGCTGGAAATCATATCATCCGGTCCCAAACATTTGGTGTGCATGATTTTGATTTCTTTGTTGGTGGCTTTAACCATCTTGGGGTTGGAAAGCGCCACGCCGGTTTTGTACTGATTGAGGTTGGCGATGGTAGTGTTAAAGGTTAGGTCACCCTTTAAGAACAAACCGTTGGCTTTGCGTTCCTCGGTAATCAAAGCAAAACCGTGCTCAATGGCTTCGTGCGCATTGTTGAAGTTCATCAGCTTGTTGCGGAAATAAACGCGGCCAGCTGCACGGGTGCGAACACCGAAGATGGTCTCCAGCAATTCGGTACGCCCGGCGCCCACCAGTCCGTACAAACCAAAAATTTCGCCCTCGCGAACATCAAAAGTGATGTCCTGCAGGTGAGGCTCATATTTGGTGGACAGATGCTGGATGGAAAGGATCGTGTCACCGGGAGTATTGTCTACCGGCGGGAAGCGGCTCTCCAGAGAACGGCCGACCATCGCGGCGATCAGTTCATTCATGTCGGTGTCCTTGGTGTCTTTGGTCATAACCAAATTACCATCACGAAGCACCGAAACTTCATCGCAGATCTCAAAGATTTCGTCCATCTTATGAGAAATGTAGATCAGCGAAATGCCCTGCGATTTCAGCATCCGCATCATTTCAAACAATTTATCGACTTCCTGCACAGTTAGAGAGGAAGTGGGCTCGTCCAAAACAATAACCTGTGCATTGTAGGAGATTGCTTTGGCAATTTCACACATTTGCCGCTGCGAAACCGACATGTTGCGCATCGGTTGCGTTAGGTTGACGGTCATTCCCAGTTTACGGAACAGCTCCGCCGCCTTGCGTTTCATTTGTCCTTCGTCAACAACGCCCATGGAGTTGACCGGATAGCGTCCGAGGAACAGGTTGTCGATAACACTGCGCTCGAGGCACTGGTTCAACTCCTGATGGACCATCGCGATACCATTTTCCAGAGCATCTTTCGGACCGGAAAAGCTGATTTCCTTTCCGTTCAGGAAGATCTTTCCTTCGTCTTTTTGATAGGTACCAAACAGGCATTTCATCATGGTGGACTTGCCGGCGCCGTTTTCGCCCATCAGTCCCATGACAGTACCGCGCTTTACGTCCAGATTAATGTGATCAAGCACTCGGTTGCGGCCGAATGACTTGCACATACCGCGAATTGACAAGACGATATCATCTTTCGCTTCTGTCATTCTCGTTACTCCCGTTTCTGCAAATTGACAGGGAAGACCCCGTCTGTGTTTCATAAAAAAGCGCTATTAGGGAGAGCTCCTTCTCCCAAATGGAGAAATACCTTCTCCCTAATAGCGTTGTGATTACTCGTGCTTAGGTTTCAAAGTGGTTCTGATGACCATTACTGGTTCAGCAGAGAAGTGTAGGAAGCCGCGTTGTCGGTCTTAACCATGTTGATGGCGAAGGCGTCGTACGCGCTGGGGTTGCCCAGACGGTTGGTGATGTTAGCCTCGGTCTGGCCGTCGCCGCCGATGTAGTCAACCTTCAGGTTGAGCAGATCGTCGTACTTCTCCAGCAGGGGCTGATAAGTAGCGCTCAGGAAGTTGTCGGCTGCATTGTAGATGTCGAGCCAAACGGTCTTCTCGGGGCTGGTGGAAGCATCCAGCTGGTTAGCAACCGGAGCGTAAGGAACGGTGGAGTCCAGATAGTCCTCGTAGTTCTCAGCGGTGACAGCCACGTTCAAAGCGTAGTAAGAACGAGAAGCCTCATCGTAGTAGTAAACATCCTCGCTCAGGACGTTGCCAGCAGCGTCAGCGGTAGCGATGCCAGTGTTGATGTCAACGCCGTCGAGAGCGTTACGGAGCAGACGCAGAGTCAGATAAGCCTGAACGTCAGCGTGCTGGCTGATGGTTCCGCCGTAACCGTCGGCGATAGCGGCAACAGCGTCAGCGTTGGCGTCGTAGCCGAAGGTGGGAACGCCAGCTTCCTGAGACCAGGAGTTGAACATGGCCATGCCCATGCCGTCGTTGTTGGAAACAACGATATCAATGCTATCGCCCAGAGAAGAGGCCCAAGCGCTGATCGCGTTGCTGGCCGTGCCGGCATCCCAAGTAGCACCGGCGGAGTTCTTCATTTCCTGAGAAGCCAACTCACGGACCGTGAAGGTCTTGCCATCGACTTCGATGGTGCCATCCTGAACCTGCGTGGCAGAACCGTCTGCATTGGTGCCAACGGGATCGCTGACGATGCCGTTCTCACCCTCAACGGCGGTGCCCAGCGCGGAACGGACACCGCGAGTACGAGCGATGGAGTCGTTGTGGCCGATATCACCGATGGCCAGAACGTAACCGATGACGCCGTCGCCGTTCTTGTCGATCGTATCGGCGTGCGCCTTGATGTAATCCAGAACCATCTGGCCCTGCAGCTCAGCACCCTGATTGGCGTCGAAACCAACGTAGTAGGTATTGCTGTTGAAGCTCAGAGCTTCCATATCCAACTCACCGGTGGTGCTGTTGGAAGGCTGACGGTTGAACCAAATGAGGGGCTTATCTTTGTTGGCAACGGTGCCGCCTTCGGTAGAGGCAGAAGAGGCGGCTTCCGAGGTGCCGGCAGCAGCGCTGTCAGAAGACGCGGTGGAGCTGGTGGAACCGCCGCAAGCAGCCAGACTCAAGGCCATTGCTGCGGCCATGCTCAATGCAAGTGCTTTTCTCATAGTTTTTCTCCTTTTGTTGTTCGATTGGTGAGCCCTTCTTCGTGGCCCACCTGACACTATCTATGTTAAAAGAAAATCAAGACAAAAACAAGGGGAAATTTCACTGAAAGAAGTGTGAAAAAATTATTCAAGAAAAACAATGTGCAAAAAAACTTGCAGGAAAAATTATGTAAAATGCACAAAATTGTTATCAAATAAGTACAATCCTTTACATTATACAAGCGAAAGAAAGAAGAATGATGAAAGAAAACTTCACATCGCTGCATAGGGCGTGCTTGATGACTGACTGGATGACAATGCGGAAATCGCGTGGCATCTTCGGAAGGCGGATGCCTGTGATGATCGTCCTGCGCTGTACGGATACATGAAAAAATCTTGCGGCTAAAGTTCATGCTTGTACGAGGGCAGTAAGACTTCGTTGGCTTAGAAACATCACATGGAAACCACCGCGGATCAGAGGGAGCAACGACGGGAGGGGCTCGAGCTGAAAATCTTTGAGAGTCGCGGCCTTAAAAGGGTGGCGTATTTGCGAAACATAGTATTTCGCTAAATGTAAATTTAGCGAAATAGAGGGGAACGAAATGCAGCAGTGGAAAAGAGTTTGCCGACTGTTGAAAACCGATCAAGGAGGTTGAAAAGCAAATCTGCATAAATACCCGCCTGCATACATTTTCTATACGGATCGTAAAGCGCATATAGCTTTCAATTCTTTATAAACGCGTGAAAATTGACGCTGCATAGACAATGTGGTACAATAAATGGCAGCAAAAAAGCCCGGCAGGCGCCGAGCTCTTCTCAAACGAACGAGGTAAAAACGAACTGTGAGCAGCTATATTGATGTAGTCAATCCAGAACGGCATGCTCCGTATCTGGACATCCCTGATGATGTAATCGAATATCTGCATTATCTGGACTTTGTTAAACTGCGATCTCCACGAACGGTAAACGGATATTATTTGGATTTGCGAGGTTTCTTTCGCTATATGATGGCACAATGGAACCGCGTCAAGCCAGACACACCGTTGGATAAAATCGATCTTACACAAATTACCGCTAAAGATATTGCGAGCATCACCAAGCGGGATATTTTTTCTTATTTGGATTATGTGCGCAGTGCCAATAATGGATCCAAAGCACGTGCTCGAAAGTTGAGCGCATTGAAAGGCTTTTTCCATTATATGGTGACGCAAGTCAATAAGCTCCCAAGTGATCCTACCGAGAATGTAAATTTGGGCAGTCCTAAAAAAACACTGCCCAAATATCTGACTCAACAAGAAAGCTTGGATTTGTTAAAAAATATACAAAGCGAATTTTACGAACGTGATTTCTGCATGATCACCTTGTTCTTAAACTGTGGCATGCGCCTTGCAGAACTCATAGGCATCAATTTAAGTGATTTTCGCGACGACACAATTCGCATTACCGGCAAAGGCGGCAAGGAGCGAATTGTTTATTTAAATGAATCCTGCAAACAGGCACTTTCTCATTATATACAAGCTCGCAGAGCCCTTCCCCACTTGGTGGATACCGATGCGCTGTTTGTTTCAAAGCGGACAGGAAAGCGATTGACGGCGCGCCGCGTTGAACAAATCGTCGAAAGCTGTTTGAAGAACGCAGGACTGAGCGGAAAAGGGTTTTCTCCGCATAAACTGCGCCATACCGCCGCAACCCTTATGTATCAGGGCGGCGTAGATATGCTCGCCCTAAAAGAAATTTTGGGCCATGAAAATGTGTCCACAACACAGATTTACACCCATATCAATCAGCAACAGCTTCGCGAAGCGGTGCAAGCCTCTCCCCTTGCAGACCAAAAGTATATTGCACCCAAACCCTCACAAAAAGAGCGGGTTCAACAAGAAGCGCAATCCACTGAAAATGATGCCGAGTAAACCGGAAACAAAGAGTGCGACGCCGCTTCTCACCAAAAGGCGCCTATTAGCGGTATGCAGTTGCCCGCGGGGAGCGCCGCCCAAAAAGACGCTTTGGAAAAGCCCATGGCTCAAACAGAGTGCATACGCCGCCAGCCAAAGATGAACTGCCGTAAAAACAAGGTCTGGCAGACAGGTACAAAGCCAATATGCAACCAAGTCGGAGATTCCGCCGGCAAAGAAGACATTGGCTGCACAAAAGCCGAGAAAAAAGCCCTTCCCCAAAAAGTATAACAGCAGAAAGCCCAGCCCCAAAGCAGAGAATCCGCACAAAAGGACAAATACAATCTGTAAGAACGGGCCAGCAATCGAGCGCAAAAAAGATACAAACCATGGCGTGGTAAGTGCCACGTCTGCATAATACTTGGCGAGCTGTTGTCCCAGTGCGGTCTGCCCGTCATGGCCCAACCATATTCCAGGCAAATAGCCTGCGATCAGCATACTAGCGCAAAGCGGTACGACATAGGCGGATGATGGATATCGCCGGGATAGGGTTTTAGGGGTGTGCGGTGTGGTGCGACTCCGCAGCGGAAAACGCGGCCGTGACGCAGAAGTGCCGGCCCGCATCAGCGCACCGTCCGCAAAGCCGCCAAAGCGCCGCCCATCACTCCTCCTAAAAGCAGTGCAATTGGCAGCATCAGATTGGTGCCGTCAAAGGCAGCCTCGCCACTGGTTAGAAAGGCAGCCATAAGCTGGCAAATCGCGTAGAATCCTCCGCAAAGAAGCCCGCACAGCAACATTTGGCGTCCAATTCGTTTGGCCAGCAATACACCGGACAGCGCCGCACCGCAAGCCGCAGCACCACAAGCCAAGGGTCGCACAAATCCAAGCGATAAGGGCGTGTGGGACAGCAAAAACGCTAACAGCGCCAACAATACAGCAGTTAGACAAATACCGGCAAAAAGCGAAAGAAGGCAGCTTCGCAGAAGGATAGAGGTTGCATCTTTCGTTCGGTTTTTTAGCGGTTTGCAAACAGTCGCCCGTCGGACGGAATGAATGGTCTTTCCTTTATTAGACATAACAAACGCCCCCTTGCACAGTAAAAACTATGCAAGGGGGCGTTTAAATATGTTTGTGATTACTTTTTAGCAGAAGCGTTCTTGGTATCGCCGCCTACATCCAGCTTCTCTACATTGGAAATGGCGGAGCGACGGAAACGAATTTTGGTGCGATCACTGCCGGTCTCAACAACCAAGGTGTCATCCTTGTCGCTAATCGCAAAAACAATGCCCACAATCCCGCCGATCGTGGTGACCTTGTCACCGATTTCGATGGAATTACGCATGGCAGCGTCCTTCTTGTCCTGACGTTTCTGGGGAATATAAATGATCAGGACCATAAAGACGATAATCAGCACCATCGGCAGCAAATTGATAATCATGTCGCTAGTGCTGGCACTTTGTTGGCTCAAGAACTGGATCATAACAGGTTTTCTCCTTAGTTTAAACAATTTTTTTCTATTATATCGAATTGTCGGCAAGAACGCAAGAGCTTTTCCGGCAATTTCTGATTCTTATATGCGGGTGTCCAGCTTATGGACATAAGTGTCATGGAATTGCTGGAAGGTTCCAGCGTCCAAAGCTTCGCGGATACGCTCCATCAGGTGATTATAGAAATACAAGTTGTGCATCACAGCCAGCCGCATACCCAACATTTCATCTGCCTTTTGCAGATGGCGGATATAAGCGCGGGAGAAATTGCGGCAAACCGGGCAGTCGCAATGAGGATCAATGGGCGATTCATCACGCTCGTATTTGAGGTTTTTGATGTTGATGATACCGTCCCAGGTAAATAGATGTCCATGCCGTGCGTTGCGGCTGGGCATGACGCAGTCAAACAGGTCCACACCGCGATAAACCGCCTCGATGATGTTACCGGGCGTTCCGACTCCCATAAGGTAGCGAATTTTATCTTTCGGAGCAAAGGGCTCTACCGCCGAAATAATATCATACATTACTTCGGCCGGCTCGCCCACTGCCAAACCTCCAATGGCATAACCATCCAGATCATATTCGGCAATCTGCTTCATATGCTCTACACGCAGGTCTGCAAAGGTACATCCTTGATTAATGCCGAAAAGGAGCTGATCCGGGTTAACGGCTTTTTCTTCATGCTTCAGGCGGGCCATCTCCTGCTTGCAGCGAAGCAGCCAGCGGGCGGTCCGGGCACAGCTGTTTTTGGCGTATTCGTAGGTGGCAGGGTTCTCTACACACTCATCAAATGCCATGGCAATGGTGGAGCCAAGATTGGCTTGGATCTGCATGCTCTGTTCTGGTCCCATAAAAATCCGATGACCGTCCAGATGAGAATTGAATGTGACACCCTCTTCGGTAATTTGGCGTAATTTAGCCAAACTGAACACCTGAAATCCGCCGCTGTCGGTCAGGATCGGGCCGTTCCAACGGGTGAACTTATGCAGTCCCCCCATCTGCGCCACCACTTGATCCCCGGGACGCAGATGCAAATGATAAGTGTTGCACAACATGACTTGTGCACGAATCTCTTTCAGGTCCAGCGCCGAAAGACCGCCTTTGATGGCGGCGGCGGTGGCTACATTTTGAAAGGCGGGCGTTTGAACCGTGCCGTGTACGGTGGTGAATTCACCGCGGCGAGCGGCCCCCTCCTGTTTGAGCAAACGGTAAGGCATGGATGATTCTCTCCGTAATCCGTAGTCTAAAAAACAGACGGTGCAAGGGGCAATCCCCGCACCGCCTTTTCTGCCATATTATAGAGGAAGCTGAAAAATAAGTCAACAGTTATTTACAGAATCAGCATGGCGTCACCAAAGCTGAAGAAGCGGTATTTTTCCTGTACGGCTACTTTGTAGGCTGCCATCGTCTTATCGTAACCGTAAAATGCAGAAATCAGCATAATGAGGGTGCTTTCCGGCAGATGGAAGTTGGTGATCATTCCATCAATGGCATGCAAATCAATGCCGGGATAGATGAAAATATCTGTGTTACCGCTGCAAGGCACGATTTTGCCGTATTTCGCCCAGACTGCCTCCAGTGTGCGGCAACTGGTGGTACCCACGGCGATAACACGGTGGCCGGCTGCGCGGGTAGCCTGAATCGCGTTGGCAGTCTCCTCACTGACCGAGTACCACTCGCTGTGCATCTGGTGGTCTTCAATTTCTTCTTCGTTGACCGGCCGGAAGGTACCCAAACCAACGTGCAGGGTGACTTCAGCAATGTTAACGCCGTTCGCCCGCAGAGTGTCCATCAGTTCCGGTGTAAAATGCAGGCCCGCAGTGGGAGCCGCCGCACTTCCAAGCTCTTTCGCATATACCGTCTGATACTGGCTTTGATCCTCCAACTGTTTGGTGATGTAAGGGGGAAGCGGCATTTTGCCGAACTCGTCCAGCTTTTCGTACAGGGTTTCGGTGTCATACTGGAACGTCACAAACTTGTTGCCATCCGGCATTGTTTCATCCACAACCGCCGTTAAAGAACCGTCGCCAAATTCCAGATGCGTCCCCGCCTGCATGCGCTTGCCGGGACGAGCCAGACATTCCCATGTGTCCCCTTTGACCTGTCGCAGCAGCAGCAGTTCGCACACTGCGCCGGTAGGGACCTTGGTTCCCAAGAGACGAGCCGGCAGAACCTTGGAATTGTTGACGACCAGCAGGTCCCCTTTTTCCAGATAACGGGGCAAATCGTGGAAGATCGCATGCTCGATGGCGTCGTTTTGACGATTCAAAACCATCAGACGTGCAGCGTCGCGCGGATCCGCAGGCTCCTGTGCGATCAGTTCCTTGGGTAAGTCGTACCAAAAATCTTTTTTCAGCATGGTTTTCTTCCTTTTTACGTTGACAATCTCCGGACGGAATACTATAATAAACAAAAACACAGAGGCGCGAAGTGCATCAGTAACACGCTCCGAACGTCCAGCCGGGACATGGAGCCGCGAAAGGGTACTTCGCCGAAGGCGATACGCGGCACGTATCGGACCTGGGCTCGCAGCCGAATAGGCGCGAGACTGTCACGCCCAACAGGGTGTGTTGCGCTGTGTATATGCAATATGATATTATATTGCATTTTGTGCCGGTTTTCAAGCCGGTTTTTTTGTTATCTGTGCAAAATTCGTTCACGACCGTGAACGCCTCTGCATAGAAATAGGAAGGGCTCAGTGAAAGGAAGGTCATGGCAATTATGAAACAGTACAAAGTCGGCGTTATCGGCGCCACCGGCATGGTCGGACAGCGGTTTGTGACGCTGCTGGAAAATCATCCTTGGTTTCACCTCACGGCGGTAGCCGCCAGCGCTCGCAGCGCCGGAAAGACCTACGAAGAGGCAGTGGGCAGCCGATGGCTGATGCAGACCCCGATGCCGGAAGGTGCCAAAAAGCTGGTCGTTCTGGATGCTTCCCACGTGGAAGAAGTGGCTGCGCAGGTAGATTTCGTCTTTTGCGCCGTCAACATGAAAAAAGAGGAAATCAAAGCACTGGAAGAGGCTTATGCGAAGGCGGAATGCCCGGTAGTTTCCAACAACAGCGCTCATCGGTTTACACCGGATGTTCCTATGGTCGTGCCGGAAATCAATGCCGACCATATTGAGATTATTCCTGCACAGCGTAAACGGTTGGGCACCAAGCGTGGCTTTATTGCAGTCAAATCCAACTGCAGCCTGCAAAGCTATGTCCCGGCACTGCATCCGCTGCGGGGCTATGGCATCACGGATGTGCTGGTATGCACCTATCAAGCCATTTCCGGTGCCGGCAAGACCTTTGAAACCTTCCCCGATATTCTGGATAACGTAATCCCCTACATCGGCGGCGAGGAAGAAAAGAGCGAACAGGAACCACTGAAGCTGTGGGGCAAAATTGAAGGCGACCAGATTGTTTCGGCTACGGCACCGCGGTTTACAGCCCAGTGCTTGCGCGTCCCGGTATCTGATGGCCATATGGGCGCAGTATTTGTACGTTTTGAGCATAAGCCCACGCAGGAAGAAATCTTGAAGGCGTGGAAAGAGTTCCATGGCCCGGCACAGGATTTGAACTTGCCCAGCGCCCCCAAACAGTTCTTGCACTACTTTGAGGAAAATGACCGTCCGCAGCCCAAGCTGGACCGCATGCTGGAAAACGGCATGGCTGTCAGCATTGGCCGTCTGCGTCCCGACAACCAGTACGATTACAAGTTCGTCTGCCTGTCTCACAATACGCTGCGCGGTGCAGCGGGCGGCGGCGTGCTGTTGGCGGAACTTCTGGCTGCGAAGGGCTACTTTGATTGATAAATAAGGAGATTCTCTTATGAAAAAGCCAGTTTTTACCGGTGCCGCGGTGGCAATCATCACACCGATGCATGCCGATGGCAGTGTGAATTATGACGAACTGGGCCGTTTGATCGAAGACCAAATTGCCAACCATACCGATGCAATCGTAATCTGTGGCACTACCGGTGAGTCTCCGGCCCTGGATCACGAGGAACACACCGAGTGTATTCGTTACACCGTCAAAAAGGTGGCAGGCCGCGTTCCGGTGATTGCCGGTACCGGTTCTAACGATACGCAGTATGCAATTCAACTTTCTAAGCAGGCCCAGCAGGATGGCGCAGATGCCCTGCTGTTGGTCACGCCGTACTACAATAAGACCAGCCAAGCGGGGTTGATTGCCCACTATACGGCGATTGCCAATTCTGTTGACCTGCCGTGTATTCTGTACAATGTGCCGAGCCGTACGGGCTGCAACCTGCAGCCTGCCACCTTGGCAGAACTGGCAAAACTGCCGAACATCAACGCCGTTAAGGAGGCCAGCGGCAATATCTCGCAGGTGGCCGAAGTAGCGGAATTGTGCGGCGAAAACCTGAATATCTATTCGGGCAACGACGATCAGATCGTACCGCTTCTGGCCTTGGGCGGCAAGGGTGTGATTAGCGTGCTCTCCAATGTGGCACCGCAGTACACCCATGACCTGTGCGCTAAATGGTTTGAAGGCGATGTGACTGGCAGCCTTGCCATGCAGCTTAAGGCATTGCCGCTGTGCAAAGCTTTGTTTGCCGATGTGAATCCTATCCCTGTAAAATGGGCGATGAACCGCCTTGGCTGGCAAGCTGGACCTTGCCGGCTGCCGTTGGTGGAGCCTTCCGACGCGGTGAAGGCCCGGCTGGAAACGGTCATGCAGGATTTTGGCTTGCTGAAATAACCGCAACCGGCCCGTGGTTTTCTGCCGCTGGCCGGTTTTTGCATTTTGAGAAAGGATTTTGAAAATCTATGACGGATCTAATCATTCAGGGCATCTATGGTCGGATGGGCCGCACACTTGTCGAAAAAATTTCCTTGCGCGATGATTGCCGTGTGGTTGCCGGCGTTGACCGGGAGGCGGGTTCCGTGGGTAACATTCCGGTGTACACGGATTTTGCGCAACTTCCCTGCAAAGGGGTTATTATTGATTTCTCTTCGCCGGCCGGTGCGGTAGCAGCCGCAACCTATGGAGCCGAGAAAGGGCTCCCCTGTGTTCTTTGCTCCACGGGACTTTCCTCGGAAGATGAGGCTGCCTTAGAGGCTGCCAGTGCCAAAACACCGGTTTTCCGCAGTGCAAATATGTCTTTGGGCGTTAATGTATTGATCGAACTGGCCCGGCGTGCCACGCGCGTGTTGGGGGCAGAGTTTGACATTGAAATCGTAGAAAAGCACCATCACAACAAGTTGGACGCCCCCAGCGGCACGGCTTTGATGATTGCGGATGCCATCAACGCCGAGGCTGGTGGGAAATACGAATATGTGTATGACCGCACACAGGTTCGGCAGAAGCGCGGCGCAAAGGAGCTCGGCATCAGTGCGGTGCGCGGCGGTGGTATTGTCGGTGAGCACGAGGTGCTTTTCTGCGGTCCCGAAGAGGTTGTCACCTTACAGCACAGCGCCGGAAGCCGCGGCGTTTTTGCTGACGGCGCCATTCAAGCCGCACTGTATGTGGCCGGCCAGCAGCCCGGTTACTACACCATGACGGATTTGCTGCGTGGTAAACTGCCGTGCGACTGAGAAACAACGAAATCGCCGCTTGTGTGGTGATTGCCGTCGGCGTTGGCGGCGTATTGATTGGTTCTCTGTTTCAAGATCCGCTGATGCATCAAGCGTCTGTGCAGGCTTCTACCCTGCTTCCCGTACCGACAGCCACGCCGATGCCAACCCCACTACCCACACCGGCCCCGACGCCAGAACCAACTCCCACAGTGGAAACGGTTCGCTTTTCGGCCACAGGGGACAACCTGATTCATGATGGGATCTTCTTGCAGGCACGCCAGCGAGGAGAAAACGGTTCCTACGACTTTACCGAAGCGTACGAACCTATGCGGACCTTTTATGAGCAGTTTGATGTAAACTGGCTGAATCAGGAAACACTGGTCAATGATGCCTTTGAACCCAGCGGTTATCCCCTCTTCTCTACGCCGGGCGACATCACGGATGCGTTGTACGATATAGGGTTTCGGGTGTTCAGCGTTTCTAACAACCATAGCTACGACAAAGGCGCTGAAGGCATCACTTCCTCGCTGGAACATTGGGCAGCCATGCCAGATGATGTAGCCGTAGCAGGATTTTATAATCAGGAAACCTACGATGACTACACATACCAAACTGTCAACGGCATTACTTTTGGGTATCTATCGTATACAGAGTATACCAATGGGCTTCCCACCCCTAGCGAATCAGAATACAGGGTTATTTATCTAGACGAGAGGGATCTCATTTCCCAACAGATCGCGGATATGCGCCCAAACTGTGACGTGTTGGTGGTCAGTTGTCATTGGGGCGTCGAAGGCAGCCATGAACTGACGGATTTTCAAACCGAGACCGCCCAATGGTTGGCAGACCAAGGGGTAGACCTGATCATCGGTACACATCCCCATGTGACGCAAACAGCCCAGTGGTTGACCGGTTCAGGCGGTAATACGACGTTTGTGGCTTATAGTTTGGGAAACTTCCTCAATGCCCAATCCCAACCGGATAATATGGTTGGTGCCGTGCTGGATATCACCTTCCAAAAAACCACACAGCCGGATGGAAGTGTCAGTGTCGAAATGCTGAACCCTAAACTCCATGGTGTGGTAACGCAGTATGAGGCGGGGTACCAAGATATTCGGGTCTATCCTTATGCCGACTATACCGATGAACTGGGGGCGGCACACGGCAATTTCACACTTTCCCGTACACAGATTGAAGAGGTCCTGTCTTCTTCCATTGACAGTGAGTTTCTTACGTTAGACTAATCCAAAAGAAAGGGTGTTATGACTATGTATGGCGTCAGCAAAATCCGCAGTGAACAAAACATCTTGCTCACGACTTTTCCGGGGGCACAGTACAGTGCACAAAGTCTGGCAGAACATCTGGATGTTTTTGCAAAGGCCGGAATCGTGGTGGATATGATTTGCCAAAGTGCTCCGCGCGGCACGGCGGTGGATTTCAGCTTCACCACCAGTTATTCTAACTTTGCCGCCGTAATGAAAGCGCTTCCTGCAGCCGCCAAGCAACATCCTCCTCTGGTATCCGGCGGTTACAGTAAGATCAATCTGTTTGGCGAGGAAATGGTCACCAGTTGTGGTGTGGCGGCACGTGCTTTGTCTGCGTTGGCAGATGCCGGAATCGAGATTGTTCTGATTACCACCAGCGATTTGGACATCTCTTTGTTGGTGCGCCAGCAAGATGAGGATGCCGCTTTAGAGGCTTTGCACGCAGCCTTTGCATTGTAATCCGTTCCAGATAGAAAAGCGCTTCCCGTTTAGTATGCGGGAAGCGCTTTTGCTTATTTTAGGACTATGATTTTAGGTTTTCTTCTCTTGAAACACTTTGGTCGCCAAAAACGGTAGAAACAGGACACCGTACAGAACGGCACTGATTCCAATATCCGTCCATGTATAGATTTGATTTCCGACATTCGCAGTTCCAGACCAGACCAAAATCATATTGTTATTCAGGTAATGAAGCAACACCGGAACCCAAATGTTATGACCGGAAACTTCGTACCCAAACGTAAAAAATACTCCCAGCGTAATACAGACCACGATTTGGATCACAATGCTTTGCAGCGAGGTTTCGGGACTATAAAAAAACAGATTGAGCGGCAGATGCCACAGACCCCATAAAACACCTATCAGCAATACGCCACGTCGTTTCCCGAATCGTTTTTGAAAAAGCGGGGTCAGATAGTATCGCCAACTATATTCCTCCCCCAAAAACGGTAGGAAACTAACGAAAAACGAGAGAATCACAGCAAACAGATTGAGCCAAGGGAAGATGGTGTTCCAATATCCCCAATAGGCCCACAGGGCTTCCTTGCCTTCCAGACCGATGGAAACAAACATCATAATGGTTTCCAAAAGCAGAAATAACAAGCAGATCCCCAACGCGATGGATCCCTTTCCCTGCCAGCGCAACCCGTAAGCCGAGCGTTTTTCTTTCTTTTCAGTCAAGAGCAATACCCACGCAAAAATCGAGGCTATGATAATCATCCATGAGTCTACTACTGCCCAAGTTTGTGCTGAAGGAAAAATCACAGACAGCAACCCGGTAACCAGACAGGCAACGGTTGTAACCAAATGCACAGCATAGAACCGTAGCGGCAGATTGGGGCGGTGCGTCAACAGGAATGCCAACATCACACCGGCGGCAGGATAGAACATTTGCGCATTGGCAAAACTACTGGTATCGTTGCCAGCGCGTTGGCTGATAGCCAAAGGAATCCCCATCAGATACGGCACCCCAAAGGCCACAACAAAAAAGACGATCAATTCCCGTTTAGTGGTTTGCGTCGAGTCGTTCATCTTCGTCCTCCTCGGCATATTCCAGTTGGTCATGCCGCTTTTTATAAAGCAGTACCGTAAACTGTAAGGTAAAGAAGCACAAACCTATTGTAAAAATACCGGCAAACAAAGCACCGGGCCAATACTTTGTTTGTGTTAAGGTAAAAAGAAATACACCCGCTCCGGCAACAACGGAACCAATCCCATTTGCCCCGGCGGTAGGCTTAATATGTCGATCCCAAATGCCGTTACGAATACATTCCACCAACATGTACAAACATGCTGCCATAAACAAAAGCCCCTCGGCCGCCAGATCTTTGGCAGTCTGCCCCATAAATCGCTGAATCAGGATCGCCGCCAACAGTCCCCACCAAAGCAGCCAAAAGCCTCGGCTTTCTAATTTGCACAGCGTTTGTTCTTGCCGCTCATCCAATATGTTTTTCTTGGAAAAAATATCGAGTTTCATCCTCATTCCTCCCAGAATAGATCATCCAACGTTTTGCCAAGCACCTTGCAAATAGCCCGACACAGGTTGATGGTTGGGTTATACTCCCCTTTTTCAATCGCGTTGATCGTCTGCCGTGATACGCCTACTGCTTCGGCTAAAGTACCTTGGGTCATATCTTTTTTGGCACGGGCAGCCTTCAGTTTAAGATTTTTTGCCATGCACGCCTCCTTGGGTTCAGGTGTCGACTCCCTGTATGGTCAGTATAGCATTCGCCTTACATAATGTCAAGTATACATTACATTTTGTCGGGCCTCTTGCGGCACGTTGTCTACTGTGTTATGATACCCTTAGAATTTAAGGAAAAGGAAGTTGAGCCATGAAATACAGCTTTCCCGCGTTTGAAAATGGTTTCATTCGCGCTGCATCCATCAGCCCTTTACTGCGTGTGGCGGATTGCGCCTACAATGCAGAACAGATCATAGACGCAATGCAGGCTTTTGCTGCCGAAAACGTCCATTTGCTTTGTATGCCGGAGTTGAGCCTGACTGGATACACCTGCAGTGATCTGTTTTTGCAGGAACCGCTGCTGCGGGGGGGCGAGAAAGCTTTGGCTTCCATCTTGCAGGCAAGCAAGGGGCTGAATCTGGTAACGCTGGTAGGCGTTCCTGTACGGCATAACAGTAAGCTGTATAATTGTGCAGCTGTCGTTTGCAGCGGCGAGTTGCTGGGCTTGGTCCCCAAAAGTTATCTGCCCAACTATGGAGAGTTTTACGAAAAGCGGCATTTTGTGTCCGGTATGGCGGAAGCAGAATGCATCGAATATGCCGGGCAAGAAACGCTGATTGGGACCCATTTGTTATTTGCCTGCAAGCAAATGCCCTCTTTTGTTTTGGGCGTAGAAATTTGTGAGGACCTGTGGGCGCCTATCCCGCCCAGCTGCGCGCATGCGCTGGCAGGGGCAACGGTGATTGCGAACCTTTCTGCCAGCGATGAAACCATTGGCAAAGCTGCCTATCGTCGTGATTTGGTAGCAGGGCAAAGTGCGCGTCTGCTGTGCGGATATTTGTACGCTGATGCAGGTCATGGCGAGAGCACCACCGACATGACCTTTGCCGGGCATAATTTGATCGCAGAAAACGGTGTAATCTTAGCGCAGGCCGCGCCGTTTTCCAACGAGGAAGCTATCACCGAGTTGGATCTTGGGCGTATGGTGCAGGACCGGCAGCACAACACCTCTTTCTCGCCCCAGACTGAGGGGTATACCACAGTAGAATTTGAACTGATGCCCTCGGAGTTGAGTTTAACGCGGGAAGTGTCCCCGACGCCGTTTGTGCCGCAAGACACGCAGACTCGTGCTGAACGCTGTGAGTTGATTCTGCGCATTCAAGCCGAAGGCCTTGCCAAACGTATCGAGCATACCCATGCCAAATGCGCAGTGCTGGGAATCTCCGGCGGATTGGATAGCTGTTTGGCTTTGCTGGTAGCGGTACGCGCCTGCAAGGTCTTAGACCGTGACCCCAAAGAGATCGTCGCATTGACGATGCCTTGTTTTGGCACGACCAAACGGACCCGTTCCAATGCCGAGATTCTTTGCGAGGCACTCGGTGTTACCTTTGCGGAGATCAATATTACCAACACAGTAAAGAGTCATTTCGCAGACATCGGTCAAGATCCTGAGACCTACGATGTGACTTTTGAAAATTGTCAGGCACGTGTTCGCACATTGGAATTAATGGACTATGCCAATAAAAATGGCGGTTTCGTGATTGGTACGGGGGACTTGAGCGAATTGGCTTTGGGATGGGCCACTTACAATGGCGACCATATGAGTATGTATGGCGTCAACGCCGGTGTGCCCAAAACGTTGGTCCGGCACATCGTTCGTTATGTAGCCGATACTTGCGACCAACCCACCTTGCAGCAAGTTTTGTTGGATATTCTGGATACACCCGTTAGCCCGGAACTGCTTCCTACGGCAGAAGATGGAACGATTGCTCAGCAGACCGAAAAGTTGGTAGGCCCATATGAGCTGCATGATTTCTACTTGTATTATGTGCTGCGGTTCGGATTCGGTCCGGTCAAGATTTATCATCTGGCCCGTACGGCATTTGCCGGGAAATATGAGCCGGAAACTTTACTGCATTGGCTGCAGAACTTCTATCGCCGTTTCTTTGCGCAGCAGTTTAAGCGGAGCTGCCTGCCAGATGGTCCGAAAGTTGGATCTGTCACACTTTCGCCTCGCGGCGACTGGCGTATGCCCAGCGACGCCTGTAACGCACTGTGGATGACGGAGTTAGAACAGATCTCATTGTAAAACGTCGCGTTTGGGATGCTGTAAAAGCGAAGATTAAGAGGGTTTGCCATGAAATTTACAATCCAGACAAACTATACTGCGCGCCGCATGGTAACCATGGCCCGTGTTTTGCGAAAAACGGTACGCAAAAAGCACAGCCGTCGCTCTCATCTATTTGGATGGATCATATTGCTTTGTGCCGGCGCCGTTTCTGTCCGGCATCTTATCAAAGGTGATGCAATGGATACCTCCCAACTGCTTGTCTGGATTGCTTTTGTGCTCCTGCTGGTCACCTTGCTTTGGGAAGATCAGATCAACGGGTATCTTGCTTACAAGAGAATGATGGCAGGAACGGAAACGAATACAACGGATTTTTTGCCGGAACAGTATGTAACCACAACTGCAGTTGGAACAACAACTTGGCATTACGATAAAATTTTGCTTATTGCGGAAACGAAGGATGCGTTTGTCTTTGTGTTCGATAAGCGCTATGCACAAATTTATGACAAGCAGACGCTGCAAGGCGGCGATGTGGAAGAATTTCGAAAGTTTCTTTCTAGGGCAACGCAAAAAGACATCTTAAAGGTATCATGAAAAAGAAAACAGCAGCGGTGTAAAGGCGCACCGCTGCTGTTTTTTCTCTATGAGGTCTTGCTTAAAATTCAATCCCAACGCGCGCAGCCACACCCTTTGTGAAAGGGTGCTGACAGGCCCGCATTTCGGTCGAATAGTCTGCTGCGGCTTGCATCCAGTCCGCAGGGGTACGGCCCGTTAAAACCACCTCAGAGCCGGCGTTAGAGCATGCCACCGCTTGTTGTAGCAGTTCCCGATCTACCAGATCGTTTTCTTCAGCGGCACAAGCCTCGTCTAAAACGAGAAGATCCCACGACTGTTCTAGCGCTGCACGCAGGGCAGCGTTGGCGTTTTCCTTTGCTTGGGTGCGCTCTTCCTCGTTCATCAGCCAAGTGAACTTGGCGTTGGGACAGGTATATACCATAGCGCCCATACGGCGCAAAGGCTCAATTTCTCCGCTGGAGCCATCTTTTAAAAATTGTATGATGGCAACACGTCGCTGATGACCTAATGCCCGTAAAGCGAGGCCCATAGCAGCCGTCGTCTTTCCTTTTCCATTGCCCCAGTAAAGATGTACCATATCCTTGCTCTCCTAACACAAAAAAAGAAACGCGCCACATTTGTGACGCGTTTTGGAGGTGACGACCAGATTTGAACTGGTGAATGAGGGTTTTGCAGACCCTTG
>CAUWAX010000002.1:0-217460 GCA_963557315.1 uncultured Gemmiger sp.
TCAACGCTCGTGCTATATTCGCCCACAAGCATAGCTTGTGGTTCTTATATGAAAACGAAACCCCGGCGGGGAAAATCCCCGCCGGGGTTTTGTTTTATTGATTCTTCTTTTTTTCCCGCCATTCTTGGTTCGCCTGCCGGCGCCAATCCTTCGTCTTGTGGTCAGCATACAGGCCGTATCCGACGGCCGGCAGAGCAAAGAGCAAGCCCAGCCCCAGTTCCTGCAGCAGCGACAGCGAAACCGCCCGCAGGACAAAGCCCAGTATGAACCAACCGACGCCCAAAAGGAGTTTGGCAATCCCGTTCATTCGGATATAGTCCGGCGTCCAGCTCTTGTATTTGTATTTTTCCGGAAGGTTCTCGAACCCCAGCAATCCGGCAATGCCGTACAAAATCCAGAATACACTGATGACCCACAGGGTGATGACACTCATGGCGGTTCCTCCTTTCGGTAGAGGGTTTCTTCTTATCTTGAGTATAGCATACCCGTCACCCCGGCGCAACACTTGCACGCTGTGTTGTATTTTCGCGGGTATTGTGGTAAAATGTAATATCTATTGGTATGCTATTCTAAAAGGAAAAGGTGCCCTATGGCTGAAAACATCCAAACACCCCGTCCCGCCAACGACGGCTGGACGACCATCATCCGCCCCCGCAGCGGCTGGTTTGATATCAATTTGCAGGAACTGTGGCAGTACCGCGATTTGACCTTGATGTTCGTCAAACGCAACTTTACGGTGCTGTACAAGCAGACCATTTTGGGGCCTGCCTGGATCTTGCTCAATCCCCTGATCACCACCCTGATCTTCAACGTGGTGTTCGGCAATATGGCAGGCATGCCCACCGACGGCGTGCCGGGCTTCCTATTTTATATGGCCGGCAACACCGTCTGGACCTTCTTTGCCAACTGCGTCAACAACACCGCCAACACTTTTGTGACCAACTCGCAGGTCTTCGGCAAGGTGTATTTTCCCCGGTTGACCATGCCGATCAGTCAAGTGCTGACCAGCCTCATCAACTTCTTGATTCAGGCCGCCATGTATCTGCTGTTCTGGCTCTACTTCTTCGCCACCGGCGCCGAGGTGCATTTTACCATCTGGACGCTGGCCGTGCCGCTGGTCATGCTGCAGGTCATGCTGCTGGGCTTGGGCGTGGGCATCATCGTTTCGTCGCTGACCACCAAATACCGGGATCTGGCCATCGCCGTGGGCTTCGGCGTCCAGTTGTGGATGTACGCCTCCCCCGTGGTCTATCCCCTCTCCATGCTGGATGAGAGCCCCCGGCTGAAAGTGTTGGTGGAGCTCAACCCCATGACCGCCCCCATCGAAGTATTCCGCGCAGCCACCTTAGGCACCGGCAGCGTATCGGCAGGTTCCATCGTATACAGCCTGCTCTTCACCGCCGCTGCGCTGATGTTGGGCGTGGTGCTGTTCAGCCGCATCGAAAAAACCTTTATGGACACCGTGTAAGGAGGGACGCTGATGAATACCACCGAAAAGCGCCCCGTTATCCAAGTCACGGGGCTGAAAAAGCAATACAAATTGGGACAGATCGGCGGCGGTACCCTGACCCACGACCTGCAAAGCTGGTGGGCCCGGGTCCGGGGCAAAGAGGACCCCAATACCGTCATCGGCACTGACCAGCGGCTCTTCGGCCAAACCTTTATGGCGCTGAACGGCGTGGACTTGACGGTCTATCAAGGCGAGGCGTTGGGCATCATTGGCCGCAATGGTGCGGGCAAGTCCACCCTGCTGAAGCTGCTTTCCCGTATCACCGCCCCCTCCGAGGGCGAGATCCGCATCCGGGGCCGGGTGGCCTCCATGCTGGAGGTAGGCACCGGCTTCAACAACGAGATGACCGGCCGGGAAAACATCTATATGAACGGCGCCATTCTGGGCATGACCCGGGCTGAAATCGACGCCAAACTGCCCCAGATCATTGAATTTTCCGAGTGCGGGGACTTCATCGACACCCCCGTGAAACGATATTCCAGCGGCATGTTCGTCAAGCTGGCTTTCGCGGTAGCCGCCCATCTGGACAGCGAGATCATGGTCATGGACGAAGTGCTGGCCGTGGGCGATATGAAGTTCCAGCAGAAATGTCTGGGCAAGATGAGTGATGTGGCCAATCAGGATGGCCGCACCGTTCTCTACGTCAGCCACAACATGAGCACCATCCGCCAACTGTGCAGCCGCTGCATCGTGCTGGACAAGGGCCGGGTGATCTTTGACGGCGACGTAGAGCAGGCCATTACCATCTATATGGACACCACCGACGTAAACGTGGTGCACTACGACCTGACCGACGTAGCCCGGATGACCGGCAGTGCCGGCAAGCGGTTCCGGCTGGAAACGCTGGACTTTGTGGGGAAGGAATCCAGCGTCTTTGCCGACACAGAAAAGATGCGGGTGAAGATCACCTGGCGGGTGTCGGAGCCTTTCGCCGGCATCCACATGAAGATGAACCTCCATGCCCGGGACTCCACACCGGTGGGTATCACCCATCCGGTGGATCTAGGCGCCGCCCAACCCGGCCAACTGTACACCACCGTATTTGAATTTGACCCCAGCCTGTTGGGCGAAGGGCAATACTATTTTTATCTGGATATTTTTGACGGCGCGCTGCGGCAGGCAGTCTGTCTGGACAAGCCGGTGACCGAATTTGCCTTTGAGGTAACCAACAGCGACCTGACCATGCCCGAGTGGGCCTCCGGCTGGGGCCGCATCCACTTCCCGCCCGTCAAACTGTTGGAGGCCGACGCATGAAGCCCAATTTGTATATCTGCCACACCGCCTATCAGGTGTTGGTAGACCTACTGCGGGCAGGCCGGGCAGCAGGCGGCCCCCACACGATGGTTCTTTCCGCCGCAGTGGCGGACGCCAAGGCGTTGGCCGCTCGGCTGGATACCACCGGCGTGGTGCGCACCGTTGTGGTGGACGAGACCCGCTGGCCCGGCACCGTCACCGGGCCGCTGGCAGCCCTGCGGAACCGCCGCGCCTTTGAGAAGCTGTGCGGCTGGAAGCTGGACCGCCCCCGGTATGAAAACGTCTATATCCACAACGACTGGAGCGTGCTGGGCCGTTACTTGCAGGACTGCCACGCCGGGTATATCCTCTGCGAAGATACCTTCGGCAGCACCTTGGGACCCGACCAGCATCTCGTCACTGACCAACGGGCTGCGCCGGATTTTGCCCGCAAGCAGACCACCGGCAAGGGCTACCTATACTGGGGCGACAGCCCGTGGTGCAAACAGGTGGAGAGTGAAGACGCCGCCCGGTGTACCCTCTTCGGCCCCGAAAAGATGATCACCGACAGCAAGAGCGCGTTGCTCGCCTCGCTGACCGACGAGGAAAAGGCACGGGTGCGCAGTGTCTTTTTGACCCGTCCTCTGCCGGAACAAGCCGAGGGTGCCACCCTGCTTTTGCCCCGTAGTTTTGTGGCGGATGGGCTGCTGACGCAGGCACGGCAGGATGCCATGTTTCAGGCGGTGGCTGCCCACTACGCGGTGGGACCGCTCTTCATCAAAACCCACCCCCGGGACACCACCGATTACGGAGCGCTCTTCCCCGGCGCGGTGATTTTGGAGCGCACCATGCCCAGCGAAGTGCTGAATTTCTGCCTGCCCTTCACCTTCCGCCGGGCGGTGACCGTCCAGAGTTTTGTGCTGCGGGGCTTCACCGCCGCCGAGGAAAAGATTTTGCTCACCTTGGAGGAAGCGCAGGCTTTGATCCCCCAGTAACCACCGATCCACCGGCGGCTTTGCCGCCCTATACAGGAGGTACTTTCCATGAAAACTATTGCTGTGATTCCCGCGCGGTACGCCAGTACCCGCATGCCCGGCAAACCGCTGGCCGATGTGCTGGGCAAACCGATGATCTGGTGGGTGTATCAGGCTGCCAAAGCCTGCCCCAAGCTGGACGATGTGCTGATCGCCACCGACGATGAGCGCATTGCCGAGGCCTGCCGGAAGTATGACATGCAGTACCTGATGACCAGTGCCGACCACGACACCCCCACCGGCCGCATTTGGGAGGTCAGCACCCGGGTGGATGCCGACCTCTATCTGCAGTTGATGGGGGATGAACCGCTGGTGAACCCTGCGGCCTTCGATCTGATTTTGCCGCAGACGCTGCCCGAAGATCCCTACTATGTGGCCGTGCTGACCAACGTGATGGAACACCCCGCCGATGTCATCGACTTTTCCAATCAGAAGGTCGTGACCAACGCAGCCCGGGAGATCCTGCTGATTTCCCGCAGCCCCATCCCCTACCCCAAAGGCACGCTGGACTTTGAGTACGAGAAGGTCACCGGCATCCAGCTTTACAGCAAGCAGGCCTTGGCTTTCTACCACGAAACGCCCAAATCCATTTTGGAAAAGGCCGAAGAAAACGATATGATGCGTTTTATCGAGAATGGACACAAGGTCCATGCCATCGTAAGCCCCTACAAGACCGTCAGCGTGGATACCCCCAAGGATCTGGCGCTGGTCAACGAGATTTTGAAGGAGAAACACCATGCCTGAGATCAAACTGCTGGACTGCACGCTGCGTGACGGCGGCTATATCAACGACTGGCGCTGGGGATTCGGTTCTGCCCGGCGCATCATTCAGTCTTTGACCCGGGCCGGTACCGACATTGTGGAAGTGGGCTTTCTGCGCAATGTGGAAGGATACAACCCCGATGTAACGGTCTGCAACACCATCGAGGAGCTCAACCGCCTGCTGCCCGAAGAGGGCCAGCGGGGCCATACCATCTATTCCGGCATGGCTATGCGTTCCAACTATGATATTACCAAACTCAGCCCCTACGACGGCCACGGCATCGAGGTCATCCGCATCACCGCCCACGACTACGACATCCGGGACGGTATGGATTTTGCCCGGGAGGTCAAGGCGCGGGGATACAAACTGTCCATCAACCCCATCAACATCATGGGCTATGCCGATAAAGATCTGCTGTGGATCTTTGATCAGGTCAACGCCATCCATCCGTGGCAGTTCTCCATCGTGGATACCTTTGGCAGCATGCGCCGCCGGGATCTGGAGCGGATCGTCTCGCTGGCCGACCACAATCTGGCCCCTGACATCCGGCTGGGACTGCATCTGCATGAAAACATGGCCCTGAGCTTCTGTCTGGCGCAGGAGTTCATCGACAAACCGCTGCTGCGGGACAAGACGGTGGACGCCAGCCTGATGGGCATTGGCCGGGCTCCCGGCAATCTGCCCATCGAGTTGGTTGCCGACTACCGCAACGAAGCCGGCAACTGCCACTATGATCTGGACGAGGTCATGGACGCCATTCAGGACCACATCGCCCCCATGAAAGGCCATTGCGAGTGGGGCTACACCCCGGCCTACTTCCTGTCGGCCCGGTTCAACCTGCACCGCAACTATGCCGAGCATTACCTGAACAAGGGCGATTTGACCAACCGGGACATCAACCACATTCTGGCAGCCATCGATCCCAGCAAAAAGACCGCCTTTGACGCGGCCTACGCCGACAAGCTCTACACCGAATACCGCAACCGCCGTATCGACGACGAGGCGGCCATCGCCAGCCTGCAAAAGGCCTTCGGCGGCAAACGGGTGCTGGTGCTGGCCCCCGGCGCTACGCTGGCCAGCGAAGCCGGCCTGGCTGCCGTGACCGGTGCCGAGGCAGACGTGACGGTATCGGCCAACTTTGTCCCGGACTTTGTACAGCCCGGGTACGCCTTCTTCACCAACGCCAAGCGCTTTGACGAGGAAGCCGCCTATCCCTGCCCGCTGATCCTGACCAGCAACCTGCGGGCCGATGCTTCGGCCACCGTGGTGAACTATGACCGGCTGGCCGGCACCGATGCGCAGGGCGGCAACAGCGTACTGATGCTGCTGCGACTGCTGCGGCTTTGCGGTGCGGCGGAAGTCTTGCTGGCCGGCGCCGATGGTTACCGTCCCGGAACCCCTGCTTATGCCGATGCCGGCCTGCACACCCACACGGGACGGGGCGCGGCTTACAACGCCCAGATGGCGGGCGCTATCCGGGCGGCCGGACTTCCGGTACGCTTTTTGACCCC
Source organism: uncultured Gemmiger sp. (assembly GCA_963557315.1). Classification (GTDB taxonomy): domain Bacteria; phylum Bacillota; class Clostridia; order Oscillospirales; family Ruminococcaceae; genus Gemmiger. The sequence continues at coordinate 6,052 of CAUWAX010000002.1, forward strand.
CAGCGAATACGAAAGGGCTTAACGCATGATCCGTGTATTGGTTTTGGATGTAGACGGCACGCTGACCGACGGCGGCATCTACTACGATTCGACCGGCAATGAACTGAAAAAATTTGCCGCGAAGGACGGCGCCGGGCTGCTCATTGCCCGGGCCGCAGGCATTCGGGTGGTGATCTGCACCGGCCGGGAGTGCGAGGCGGTGCGCCGCCGTGCCGCCGACCTGAAGATCACCGACGTATACCAGAACGTGGGCCGCAAGGCTCCCTTCTTGCAGAAATTCTTTGCAGAGAACGGCTATACCAAAGAAGAGATCGCCTACTGCGGCGATGATGTGAACGATTTGGCCGCCATGGCCCTGTGCGGCTTTGTGGCCTGCCCAGCCGATGCCTCGGACTTGATTCAGGCGCGGGCGGACTATATCTGCCCCCAGCGCGGCGGTTACGGTGCCGTGCGCGGCGCGGTGCAGAAAATCTTGGAGGAAGATGGCCGCTGGAAGGATGCCGTAGAGGCAGCCTTCGGTGTGACCATCGATTGAAGCGGAGGGATTGTATGCCGGGGCGCGCCCAAACCAAACCAACCCACAAGCCGCTGCTCTATGCGCTGGGCACGCTGGCCGTACTGCTGGCCCTGTCTGTGCTGGTGTGGCTGGCCATTGTGCGCCCACAGCTGGGCAAGGGGCGTTCGGAATCCATCAGCGACGATTACAGCGCCTCCACCATCTTACAGGACGGCCAGACCGCCAGCCAGACCTTTACCTTTGACAACGATCTGCTGGCTATCGGCATGGAATTTTATCTGCCGGGCGGCCAGCCTTCCGGCACGCTGGAGCTGGTGCTCTCTGACGCCGACACCGGTGAGGAACTGGCCCGCTCTACCGGCGTGATGGAATACATCGTGCCCGACCAGTACACCGTGCTGGGGTTGGACCAAGCTGTGACAGGGACCGCCGGACGGCGGTATCGCCTTTCCCTGACGCCCCACTATACGGGCAGTGAAGTGCTGGCCTTGGGCCACAGCAGCGGTGTGGCCCTGTGGCAGGATCCCATGGCGGTGGACGGGTCCCCGGTGGACGGTACCATGGCCTTGCAGGTGACCTATCAGCGGATCGGCGGGTATCTGACCCGGTTCTTTTTGCTGATCTGCGGTTTTGCCGCCCTGTTGGCCGCGTTTACCGTCTGGGCCGTCACCAGCCGCCGGGTCGGGCTGCCCCGTCTGGTCTTTGTGCTGGTACTGGGGCTGGGGGTGCTCTACTCCTTTGTACTGCCCCCTTACGCAGCCCCTGATGAAAAATACCACATCAACCAAAGCTTTACCCTCGCCAGCCGGTGGGCCAACCTCTTCTCGGACGAGGACTGGCAGATGGGTCATGTCCCCATTACCACCAGCTTCCGCCGCCCAACCGATGTGGACCCCACCTTGCAGGATGAAAACACCACCGTGTTTACCTGGCAGGAGTTCACCGGCACCCTCTTTACCACCACCGATGCCGCCTTTGACAGCCATCAGGAATACGCCGAGTTGCAGACCGACCAGAATCCTCTGTTGTATCTGGTCAGCGGCGGCGCGGTATTTCTAGCCTATCTCTTGCATCTGGGCTTTACCCCTGCTCTGGCGCTGGGACGATTGGCCAATCTGCTGCTCTTTGCGGCGTTGGCCGCCTATGCGGTGCGGGTGGCGCCCTTCGGCAAACGGGTATTCGCCGCTGTGGCCTTGCTGCCTATGACGCTGCATCTGGCTGCCAGCTTTAGCCGGGACGCCCCGTTGTTGGGGTTCTGCTTTGCCTTTACGGCCCTGCTGCTGGACGCCGCCTTTGGGCCGGACCCCCGGCAAGCCCTGCGCCCCACTCGGTTGGGGATGCTGCTGGGTACCGGCGTACTGCTGGCTCCCGGCAAATTGGTATACCTGCCGTTGGCGGCACTGGTTTGTCTGGTCCCCAATCTGCGGTTGGGCCGTCATGGCAAGGCCAAGAAAGCGATCTATCTGGCAGCCTGCGTGGCTTTGGCGCTGGTGTTGAATACCGGCGTGCTGACTTCTGTCACCGGGACTTCTACCGAAACGGATTCCACCGTTTCGGTACAGACCGAGGCAGCCCCCACTGCGGTCAATCCCCTCTCGGCACGTCCTGAAAAGGCACGTCCCACCGAACCGGACACCGCTTACGAGGCCGTGATCTGCGGGGACAATACACTAGAGAATTACGTCCGGCGGCTCTATTATTATGTAGAGGACAACCGCGACCCCGCCCAGAGCGAGGTAGATTTCTGGGTAGAAGCCCTTGCAGAGGGGGATGTTTCCCCGGTAACACTGGGACAGAGCTTCCTTTTCAGCGCCGCTCGGATCGACAGCTATACCGACGGCACAGACACGTTGTCCCGGATCTCGCTGGCCTTGCTGGGGCAAGATCTTTCTCAAGACCCTTCTCTGGTTGGCTACTATGACGAGGGCGGTGCCCTGTTGGTCTACAAAGTCGTTTACAGTCTGGATAGCTGCACCCAGCGTTTTGCCGAACTGGGTCTGGAACCCGGTGTGATGGATGACCGCATGCCGCTGGACCGGCAGACGCTGGCCGCTGAAATCGAAGCCGCCCGGGCCACCCGGGCCACCCAAAGCGTCACCGACGAGGCAGACCGCATCACCTACACGCCGGGCTACATCCTGACCCATCTGCCCGACACGGTGCTGCTGTTGGTGCGTTCCGCCGTGGAAAACGGCGACCACTACCTGCGCACGCTGGTGGGCGGCAGCCTGAGCTACTACTCGCTGGATTTGGCCTGGGGTTGGGTGGTCCTGCTCTACCTGCTGCTGCTCTTTGCCGCACTGCCGGTGGAGGGGCAACCCCTTTTGCCCGCCGGATGGGGCCGCTTGTGGTGTGCCTTAGCCGGGGTGCTCTGCTGCTTATTGGCGGTAGCAGGCTGTCTGTTGTGGACTCCCACCTACTATGACACGCTCTACGGCTTGCAGGGCCGTTACTTCCTGCCGGTGCTGCCCCTCCTGTTGGTGGTGGGACTGCCCCGACGGATAGCCCGCATTGCCGATGAAGGGACTGCCACCGCCCAGTTGATGGGTGCACTGGCACTGGTACAGTTTGGTGTTTTGATGAATAGCATGCTGGCCGTCATCGCAAGATAACGGCGAGGGAACATTCTTATGACCTTCTGTTTTTTTACCGCACAATACCTGCCCACCCCGGGCGGTGTAGAGCGCTATACCTGGAATTTGGCGCGGCGCTGTGTGGCGGCGGGCCATCGGGCCTTGATCGTCACCAGTGCCCTGCCGGGGCAGCCTGCCCGGGAGCAGGACGCCGACGGGCTGGAGATCTACCGGCTGCCCGCCTTTCCCGTAATGGGGGGGCGGTTCCCGGTACTGCGTCCCCTGCCCCCTACCTCCGATTTGTGGGCCCAGTCCATTGATTTTGCCGTGATCCAAACCCGAATGTACACCCAGAGTGTCTGGGCGGCCCGGCAGTGCAAACGCCGGGGCATTCCGGCGCTGGTCATCGACCATTCCACCGGCTATATGATGCATGGGGGACTGGGTAGTGTACTGGGGCGCTGGTATGAACATCTGGCCTGCGGTCTGATCCGCCGATGCGGTTTCCCCTTCTACGGCGTGTCTGCCGATGTCTGCCGCTGGCTGCGCACCTTTGGCATTACCGCTGCGGGCACGCTGCCCAACGCCGTGGACCCCGAGGAGCTGACCGCGCTGGCCGAAGCCGAGCCCCACACCGATTGGCGCACCACGCTGCAGGTGCCGCCCCAAGGGCATTTGATCGCCTTTGTAGGCCGTCTGATCCCCGAAAAGGGCGCCTTGCCGCTGGCGCAAGCTGTGGCACAACTGCCGGGGTGCGTACTGGCCATCGCCGGTACCGGTCCGCAAGAGGCTGCGCTGCGGGATTTGGGCGGCCCGGTGCGAGTGCTGGGGCCGCTGCCCCACCCCCAGATCGTACAACTGCTGCGGCAGGCCGATTGTTACTGCCTACCCACCGAATATGCCGAGGGCTTTCCCACCACCCTGCTGGAGGCGGCGGCCTGCGGCTGTCCCATTGTCTGTACCCACACCGCCGGCACAGGGGAACTGTTGCCCGGGGCGGAGTATGCCGCCTATCTGGACGACATCCAGCCCGACACGTTGGCTGCCACGCTGCGCACCGTGCTGGACCACCCCGAAGAAGCCCGTGCCCGCGCCCGCCGCGCCGAGGAGAATCTGCGCGCCCACTTTACATGGCAGGCGGTCTTTGCTACAATGATGAAAACGGCGCAGGACGCTCGGCAAGAGCGTTAAAAGGAGTTAAGATGTCGAAATTGCTCATCGTGATCCCCGCCCACAACGAGGAGGACAACATCGTACAGGTGGTGGAAAACCTGACCCACCATTACCCCGAGTACGATTATGTGGTCGTCAATGACGGCAGCCGGGACAAGACGGCTGCCATCTGCCGGGCCCACGGCTATCGACTGATCGACCTGCCCATCAATTTGGGATTGGCCGGGGCCTTCCAGACCGGGCTGCGCTATGCGGCAGAAAACGGCTATGACTGTGCCATGCAGATGGATGCCGACGGCCAGCACAAGCCGGAATACATCGCCCCCATGCTGGCGGCACTGGAGGAAGGTAACGACATCGTCATCGGCAGCCGGTTTTTGACCGTGAAAAAACCCAAAACCCTGCGGATGCTGGGCAGCTACATCATCAGCTGGTCCATCCGGCTGACCACCGGTCGGGCCATCTGTGACCCGACCAGCGGCATGCGGATGTTCAACCGCGCTATGGTAGAAGAATTTGCCCAGAACCTGAACTACGGACCGGAACCCGATACCCTCAGTTATCTGATCAAAAACGGTGCCACCGTCAAGGAAGTACAGGTGGAGATGGGGGAACGCACCGCCGGGCAAAGCTACCTGAATTTGTGGAACAGCATCCAGTATATGATCAAGATGTCTTTCTCGATCCTGTTGATTCAATGGTTCCGCAAGCGCGACACCGAGACCCCCTATCCCGAAAGGAGCCTGTGACATGGTCGATCAAACGCTTATCCGCATCTGCCTGATTTTGGGCAGCCTGCTCACGGCAGGCTTTGTACTGCGGCGGGTCCGGCTGGCCAAAGTCCAGATCGAGGACACCATTTTCTGGCTGGTGTTCAGCGCCGCTTTGCTGATTTTGGCCATCTTCCCCGGCATCGCCTACTGGGCAGCCGATTTGTTGGGCTTTATGAGTCCCATCAATTTTGTCTACGTAGTCATCATCTTCCTGCTGCTGGTCAAGCAGTTTTTCATGTCCATCCGGCTAAGCCAACTGGACAGCAAGGTGCGGATGCTCACCGAGCAGGTCGCCCTGAATCAGGAAAAGGTGGAACGCGACAAATTGGATTTGTAATCTACGACTAACTGTGGTATAATATATTTTTAAGAAAGAGTAACGAGCGAAAGAAGGTTTCCGCCATGGCATATACCCCGAAATTGACCTACAAAGGCCGCCCGCTGGTGCGCTGCGGCAATGACATCTACTACGGTTCTATGACTGACCCGTACATCGTCTACCTGCAGGTACTGAACAACCGGGAGGAAAACGGCGTTCAGGTGGCCGACAAGGTCCATCTGGTGCTGCTCTCTACCGATGACTCCAAGCCGCTGCCGGAACGCATTGTTCGGCAAGCCAACCGCGTTGGTCTGTTCAACGCGCTGTCCTTCGGTGATATTATGCTGCAGAGTGCGCTGCAACAGAAAAAGTAACTCCCCTTCAGCAAAAAACGGGCAAGCCTTTTAAGGCTTGCCCGTTTTGTCGTTTACCGTCAATAGATGGGCTGATGCAGCAGATAAGCCGCCGTATAGGCTACGCTGCCCGCTGCCAAACAGATCCCTGTCACCGCCGTGCTCCGCGGGCGCCCCCGCAGCATAACAGCCAACCCTACCGGCAGCACAAACAAGGCGACCGCATACCGGGGTGCGCTCAACAGCCATGTGGCCCCCATGGTGAGCAGCAGGTAGGCCAGCCCGTACCCCAGCCAACTGGGCGGCAATTCCCGCGCCGCAGCCGCCAACAGGGCAAAAGCGAGCACGATGCAAACCACCGCCGTCAGGCAGATCCAGATGGCGGCACTCCGGTCACTTTGCCACCACTGGGCCAGATAGGAAAGATGATAGCGGATTGTTTCGGTGAACAATCCCAACCGTTGATGCCAATGTTCCCACTGGTAAACGCTGTACTGATTCCACCGCCCATAGACGAATTGATTCAGGGCGAAATAGCCTGCCAGCCCAAGGGCCGGCCCCCATAAGGCCGCCACCAGCCCCGGCGTCAGCCGCAGTTTCCGGGCCCGCCAGCGTTCCAACAGATGCAGCAGCGCCAACCCGGTAAGCAGAGCGCCGGGTGCCCGGCAAAGCCCTGCCAGCACGCCCAGCACCGCAGCACGGCCGCCATACCCCTGTTCCAAACACCATACGTACCAGACCGTCAGCGCCAAAAAGAGGCTTTCCGTCATCGGCATCCAGAAAAAGAAGGATGCGGGACTGATGAGGAGCAATACCAGCGCCCGCCAAGCCGTGGACGCTCCATACCGCCGCTCCGTCACCGCAAACAGACCGGTGCCTGCCAACGCGAAGAGCGGTAGCTGCACCACCAGCGCCAACACCCGGATATCCAGCCAACCAAAGGGGTTCAGCAGCCGCAGCAGCCATGGAAAGAGCGGGAAAAAGACGATCATCAAGTACTGTTCGGAAAACGCTTCCCCGGCACCGTACCCGTACCGGGCCAGATCCAGATAGTGACGGGCATCGGTATTACCGTAAAACAGGGCATCCAGCGCTTGTGCCAACGTGGCATAGGAGCCCTGGCTCCAGCCTATCCCTACCAACATTCCCTGCACTGCGGCCCCCACCAGCAGGCAGAGCAGCGCCGGCTGCCACAGCCTGCCGGGAAGCCCTTGCCTGCCGAAAGCAGGGTTTCGCCGGGGGCAAAGCGTACGCCATGCACACTGCCCCGCCCCCCATAGAAAGCAGCCCGCTGCCGCAAGGGGCAAAACGATCCGAAGAAGTTCCATCCACACCACCCTTTACCGCCGGATACAACAACAGCCCTTTGCGCGGAGCAAAGGGCTGTTGCCAAAAAACAGAGTTACTGATCCTGATTGTCGGGATCTTCGGGGGTCTCTTCCTCGGTGCCTTCCAGCTCAATGTCGAAGGCCGCGCCGCAGTTGGGGCAAACCAGCTCAGATTCCTGATCCAGCAGGGTTTCCTCATCCACGGTGGAGACAGCGCCGCAGTTGGGGCAGGTCACCTCGTAGAGGTCCTCGCCGTCTTCCTCGTCGTCCTCGTCCTCTTCCCCGTAGAGGTCTGCCACCAGATCGTCCAGATCCTGATCCAGCGTTTCCAGCTCGTCATACGCCTGATCCAGCGCGTTGTCGTGCTCGGTCACGGTGGCGGCCATCTCTTCCAGCAGGTCCATCATCGCTGCAATGACCTTGCCGTTCTTGGAAGCAGGGTCAAACTCCATACCGGTCATCAGGCCGCGGATGTAGGCGGCTTTTGCATTCAGGTCCATAGCCATAGTGCTTTTCCTCCGTTTGCTGTCTTCAAAAAAAGCCGGGCGCGGCGGTATGCCATGCCCGGCAGAGAAATCAGTTGACGCGCTCCATATACTCGCCGGTGCGGGTATCGATGCGGACTTTGTCGCCCTCGTTGATGAAGAGGGGCACACGGATCTCGGCGCCGGTCTCCACGGTGGCGGGCTTCAGGGTGTTGGTGGCAGTGTTGCCCTTGATGCCGGGCTCGGTGGCAGTGATCTCCAGCTCCACGAAGTTGGGAATTTCCACGCTGAACACCTTGCCCTTGTAGCTCAGCAGCTTGCAGGTGTCGTTCTCTTTGCAGAACTTGAAGTTCTCGGGCACATCAGAGGCGCTGACGGGGATATCATCGTAGGTCTCCACGTCCATGAAGTGGTACAGGCCGCCATCCTCGTAAGAATAGGTGACCTCTTTGCGCTCGATGAACGCCTGCGGGAACTTAGCGGTGGGGTTGTAGCTGGTTTCAACCACAGAACCGGTGATCACGTTCTTGGTCTTGGTGCGCACGAACGCGGCGCCCTTGCCGGGCTTGACGTGCTGGAACTCAACGACCTGAAGGACCTGGCCGTCCTGTTCGAAGGTAACGCCGTTGCGGAATTCGCCTGCAGAAATCATATAAAAATTCCTCCAATAATAGAATGGTACTACATAGCTATATTTATTTTACAGGATACTGCCTCTTTTTGCAAGGCCTGAGCTACGATTTTTGGGTAGTTTTCGCGATTTTTTTGTTCCCAAGGCCTTACAAAGCGGCATACGCCTGCGAAAGCTGCTGGGCATCCTCGGCCTGTGTGCCCGCCGACTCACAGATGATCGTCGGTGCCAGCCCCCGCTCCTTCAGCAGCGCCAGCAGCGGTGCATGGGGCGGGCCAAACTGGGTATCGGCAAAGGTCAGGTGGCACTTTTCCCCGCCTTTGGTATAGGCAATACGGGAAAAATGGGCGTGAAAGTGGGCCGCTCGCTCCGGTCCCAAGGTCTGCAGCTTGTCCAGCAGGGCGGCATAGTCGGTCGCCGCTGTGGCCTCGGCAAACTGGACGCCTTGGCTGCGGGCATAGAGATGACCGAAGTCAATGCAGGGGGTGATGCGCGGGTCCACGCTGCACAGGGCCAGCACCTCGTCCAACGTGCCCAGTTGGTTGACCTTGCCCATCGTTTCGGGGCAGAGGATGCAATCCTCGAACCCCGCCTCGTCACAGGCTTTCACCGCCCGTTCCATCGTATCGAGGGCCTTTTCCAGTGCTTCTTCCCGGCTCTGCTTCCCACAGGAACCGGAATGAAAGATCACGCGCCGTCCCCCCAGTGCTTTGACCAGCGCGCAGCTTTGCAGCAGATAGTCAATGCTATGCAGCCGCTTGTCCTCTTCCAGACTGGACATGCTGATATAGTAGGGCGCATGAACCGACAGTTGGATGTTTTGGGCGGCGCAGGCTTTGCCCAAGGCGTCCGCCTTGTCCAGCGCCAACCGCACACCACGGCCGCACTGGTACTCAAAAGCCGTCAGGCCGAACCCTGCCGTGAAGGCGGCAATCCCCTCAGGGTCGAAACGCTTGCCGGGATAGCTGTCCGACAGGCCCGCCGACCCAAAGCGCGGTGTCTCACTCATAGAGTTTGCCTCCTTTGCGGAAATAGCGGTGGATCCAGAAGGGTTCCAGCTTGCGCTTGAGCCGCACCCCCCGGGTCTTGTCGTGGGGGGTGCGGGGCAGCAAGAAGAGGCAGCGAATGCCGTACAGACCTGCCGCCATCCGGTCGGTGTAGATCTGGTCCCCCACCATCGCCATCTGGGCTTTGGTCACCCCCAGCCGCCGCCGGGCTACCATCAACCCGATGGGCAGCGGCTTGCAGGCCAACGGAACCCAGCCCAGACCGATGCGCTCGGCAAAGGGACGCACCCGCCGGGCCGTATTGTTGGAAACCACCGTCAGGCTGATGCCGGCCGCCTTCATCTCCTGCAGCCAAGCCTGCACACTGTCCTCCAGCACTTGGCTGCCGTCGCCGGTCAGCGTGTTGTCCACATCCAGCACCAGCGCTTGGATGCCCTGTTGGGCCAGAAACTCCGGGCGGATCGCTTCCACATTGCGAAAGATAAATTCCGGGGTCAGGATCATGGTACAGCTCCTTATACAAAAAGTGCAGACCCGCGCAAAACGCGGGCCTGCACAGTCGTTCTTTGTAAGCTAGCTTACTTAAACTTGCGCTTGCGGGCAGCCTCGGACTTCTTCTTGCGGCGCACAGACGGCTTCTCATAAGCCTCACGCTTGCGCACCTCGGCCAACACGCCGCTGCGGGCGGTGCTGCGCTTAAAACGGCGCAGAGCGCTCTCGAGGGACTCGCCCTCTTTGACACGGATCTCCGACATCTTCTTCCCTCCCTTGACCTGAGACAGGAGTTTGCCGGTCAAATACAATTAACCAGTAAACAAGATTATACTATATGGACCCCGTCTATGTCAACTGGGAAATGGGGCATAGAGCGTCGAATTTTTAATTTTTTAACATTTTTTCCGCTTTTCCACGAAAGTAGTTCAGCACACTGCATGCCACAACCAAAGTCCCCCATACAGCACCGGCTGGTGCAGCATATAGACCAGCAGCGTATGCCGCCCCACAAAAGCCAGCGGGCGCAAGCCCCGAGGGGCCAACCCCTGCCGGGGCCGCCACAACCGAGCCAGAAACAACCCGCACCAAAACAAAAACAGCCACGGAATCAGCGGGAAGTAATCGGCCGAGGAAAAACGAGTCAGGTCCGGCAAGCCCAGCCAAAACAGGTTGGGACGATACCAAGCCGTCGGCAGCGGGCAGAGGCGCACCCCCTCAAACCCCAGATACCCTTCCGGCACCTGATTGGTCAGCAGGAACAAAAGGGCGCATACCGCCAGCCCCCATCCTGCCGGGCAGCGCTGCAGCAACGGCGCCACCAGACAACTGAGCAGCACGGCGGCGGCGTTAAGATGCAGCACCCCGAACCAGATGGATTCTTCCGGCAGAAACCCTACCGTAACCACCGTGAGAATCGCCGCACAGCCCGCCACCAACAGACCGTTTTTCAGCGGGCGCCGGGCCAGCGTGAAGCTGTACCCCGACAGCAGGATAAAACTCCAACAGATATATTGCTGCCACAGGTGACACCCCGGCGACCAGATATCGTACCAGCCACCGGTATGGCCGAATACATACACCCAATCGTACAACGCATGGTAGGCCAGCATGTTGACAAGAGCCGCCCCGCGCAGCACGTCCAGCAGCCACAGACGTTTTGCGGTCATCTCTCCCCTGCCCTTTCCTAAATTTTACAGTTTATTCATTGTAGCACATTGGCCATCTGGTTGCAATCATCGGCATTTTGCGGTAAAATTTAGTGTGGATCACAAGGATTGGGGAGAAGTATATGAAGCAGATTCGTCTGATCGCACTGGATCTGGACGGAACGGTGTTCAACGACCAAAAAGAGATTACGCCGCGCACCTTAGCGGCCATCCAAGCAGCCCTGCAAAAGGGGGTGGCGGTCCTGCCCGCTACCGGACGCACCGTGACCGGTGTGCCCACTCAGTTTACCGACATTCCCGGCGTGCGGTATGCCCTGACCTCCAACGGCGCGTCGGTGGTGGATCTGCAGACCCACGAAAAACTGGTCAACCTGCCCTTTGAGGCCTCGCTGGCCGAACGGGCCTACGATGTGGTGGCCCCCTTTGGCGGCATCCTGAGCATCTTCATCGATGGACAGAGCTACACCACCCGGGCCAACGCCCAAACCAGCTTGGAGATGGTGCCCGCTAACCTGCGCAAATATTTCCGCACCTCCCGCATTGAAGTGGAGGACATGCACCGCACGTTACAGGACCATAAAGACGAGATCGAAAAGTTCAGCATGATGTATGCTACCGAGGAAATCCGCGACCGGGCTTGGCAGGCGGTGATGCAGGCCTGTCCCGAGGTGGAGATCACCTCCAGTCTGGAGCGGAACATGGAGCTGAATGCCCCCGGTGTCAGCAAAGGCCCCGGCCTGATGGCACTGGCCAAGCGGCTGGGGCTGACCCGCGAGGAAGTCATGGCCGTGGGCGATTCGGGCAATGACCACACGATGGTAGAAATGGCAGGTCTTGGGGTGGCTATGGAAAACGCCACCGAGGAGATCAAAGCCGTGGCCGACGTGATCACCGCCGACAACAACCACGACGGTGTGGCCTTGGCGATTGAAAAATACGTATTGTAATATTCAAAATAAATAGTACAAGAGGTATACGCGATGAAAAATGTATTGGTAGGACAGTCCGGCGGCCCCACCGCCGTCATCAACTCCAGTCTGGCCGGCGTCTACGAAACCGCCAAGGCCTGCGGCGCCCCCCATGTGTACGGCATGCAGTACGGCATCGAGGGTGTTCTGGAAGGCAAGATCGTTGATCTGGACACGGTACTGGCCGACAAGATGGACATTGAACTGCTCAAGCGCACCCCTTCCAGCTTCTTGGGAAGCTGCCGTCACAAGCTGCCCGATCCGTCGGTGGATGAACGGCCGTATCGTCAGCTTTTCGACCTGTTTGCCCAGTATGACATCGGCGCAGTGTTCTACATCGGCGGCAACGATTCGATGGACACCATCGCCAAATTGTCGGACTACGGCCAGACCCTGAACAGCGAGATCCGCTTCATCGGGGTGCCCAAGACCATCGACAACGATCTGATGCTCACCGACCACACCCCCGGCTACGGCAGCGCCGCCAAATATATTGCCACTATTTTGAAGGAAGTCATCTGCGATTCCAGCGTCTACGACCTGCGCAGCGTGACGGTGGCCGAAATCATGGGCCGTCATACCGGTTGGTTGGCGGCAGCCGCCAGTCTGGCCGCCGGGCCGGATTGCAGCGGTCCCGACCTGATCCTGCTGCCCGAGCGTCCCTTTGACGAGAACGCCTTCTTGGCCCGGGTTGCGGAGCTGGAAAAAGAGCGCCACAACGTCATCATCGCTGTCAGCGAGGGTGTCAAAAATGCCGACGGTGTTTTCCTTTGCGATCTGGTCTCCACCGCCGGGCAGTTGGATGCCTTCGGTCACAAGGCGATCCTCAGCGGTACCAGCCGGTATCTGGCTGAGCTGATCCGGGTGCGGTTGGGCTGCAAGACCCGTGCCATTGAGTTTTCCACCCTGCAGCGCTGCGCCAGCCATCTAGCCAGCCGCACCGACATCACCGAGGCCTATCAGGTGGGCGGCGCCGCTGTGGAGGCGGCCATGCGGGGCGAGACCGCCAAGATGTGCGCCATCAAGCGGTTGAGCGACCAGCCCTACCGCGTCAAAACCGAGATGGTGGATGTAAAGCAGGTTGCCAACTTTGAGAAGAAGGTCCCCGACGAATGGATCTCTGCCGACGGCATGCATGTCAACGAACACTTTGAGCGCTATGCCCGTCCGCTGATTCAGGCCGAGCTGACCCCCATCTATATCAACGGCGTGCCTCGTCATATCCATCTGGGATAAACCGTCGGTTGGGCAGGCTGCCCGCAGCACCGCAATTTTTGCAAAGTTCTTTTCTGATTTTGCCGTGAAATGCAGCAACATAGTTCCATCATACGGAACATTCGTCCCGGTGTCCCGGAAGGGCCCTCGAACGCGTTCCACAAGATGGAACGCAAAGTTTCACAAATAAACGCGCTTTTTTTCGGCAACTCCTGCAATAGCCAAAACCTTTGCCGCATGGTACACTGAGTATGACAAAATCAGTGCGCCATGCGGCTTTTTTTGTGGGCCCTCCGGCGCAACCTTACAAAAAATGCAGGAGGATTATTATGGCAAAAAATGCGATCGTCGGTCAATCCGGCGGCCCCACCTCGGTCATCAACGCCAGCTTGGCCGGCGTATATGAGAGCTGCAAGCGCCGCGGCGCCAACAAGGTGTACGGAATGCTTCATGGCGTGGCGGGCTTGCTGGAACGCCGTACCTGCGTGCTGGACGACACCCTCCGCAGCGCGTTGGACATCGAACTGCTCAAGCGCACGCCTTCCAGCTATCTGGGTAGCTGCCGCTATAAACTGCCCGACTGGCATACCCCCGAGGGTGAAGCCGTCTACCTGCATTTGTTTGAAATCCTGAAAGAGCTGAACATCGGCTACTTCTTCTACATCGGCGGCAACGACTCGATGGATACCATCGGCAAACTGGCCGACTATGGCGCCCACATCGGCAGTGACATCCGCTTTATGGGCGTCCCCAAGACCATCGACAACGACCTGATGGTTACCGACCACACCCCCGGCTACGGCAGTGCTGCCAAGTACATCGGCGTGGTGATGAAGGAGATCATCCGGGATGCCACGGTTTACGGCACCAAGTATGTCACCATCGTGGAGATCATGGGCCGCAACGCCGGTTGGCTGACCGCTGCCGCTGCGCTGGCCAAGGCGGAGGACTGCGAGGGGGTAGACATGATCTGCCTGCCGGAAGTTCCCTTCAACGTGGACCACTTTGTGGAAAAGGTGGAGCGGATGCAGAAAGAGAAACCCTCCATCGTCATTGCGGTGTCGGAAGGCGTCAAGCTGGAGGATGGCCGCTATGTCTGTGAGTTGGCCGATGATGTCCACGCGGTGGACGCTTTCGGTCACAAGACCCTGACCGGTACGGCCCGCTTCTTGGCCAATACGGTGGCTCGTCGTCTGGACACCAAGACCCGCTGCATCGAGCTTTCCACCCTGCAGCGCTGCGCCGGACATCTGACCAGCCGTACCGACATCACCGAAGCCTATCAGGTGGGCGGCGCGGCCGCCAAGGCCGCCTTCGAAGGTCACACCGGCGAGATGGTGGCGCTGGACCGAATTTCCAACAATCCGTACCAGTGCGGTACCAGCCTGCACCCCATTTCGGAAGTGGCCAATCTGGAAAAGAAAGTGCCGTTGGAGTGGGTCAATGCCGATCATACCGGAATGACCAAGGAGTTCATCTCCTACGCAATGCCGCTGATCCAGGCCGAATTGACGCCAATTTACGTCGAAGGCCTGCCTCATCATATTTACCTCCCAGAAGCCTGAGTAACGCCGGGCGCAAAAGAACCCCGCAGGAATTTTCCTGCGGGGTTCCTTTGTATTCCTTAATAAAAACCGAAGCTGGGCAAAATTTGCAATATGTTAGCCCACCATGCGGGAATGGGCAGTCCCGACAAGGCCGGATAGTAGCAGGCAAACAAAACCGCCGACACGACACAGAGGCCGATTCCCAGCCGTTTGGCCAGACGCTCTCGCCGGATGCGGGAAAGCATCAGCGCGATCGCCGCCAGACAGAACATCGAACTGGGGAAATAGTGATACAAGAAGGTACAGCGGGTGACCAGCATCCAAGGGATCAACTGGGTGGCATAGAGGATCAGCACCCCGGCCCCGGCCCGGCTGCCCCGGTTGCTGATCTGGTGCCAGAAGAGGACCAGCAGACTGGCCAAGCCCGCCAGCCAGATCACCGGACCGCCCAGCCCGGCAATGCTGCCTTTCAGGCCGTCGGCCAGATGGGTGTTCTGGTAGTACCACACCGGGCGCAACCCCAACAGCCAAGTGTACCAGCGGCTTTCAAAGGGATGGGTCGCTTCCAACCCGGAATGGTATTCGTACATCGAAACTTGGCACTGCCACCAATCCCCCAGACTGAACCCAGCGTCCCGCCACCAGTAAGGCAGATAGGAGGCAATGTACAAGCAGAGAGGCAGCAGGATATAGAACAGTACGCCCCCGATGGCCGCTGTACGGAATTCGGCGGCAAAACCGGGTTGCTGCTGCCGCCAACGGGCATAGAGTACCCCCAAATAGAGGACTGCCAACCCGGCCCCGGCGTAGATACCGGTCCACTTGGCAGCGCAGCCCAACCCAAAGGCTACCCCGCCCAACACCATGGGCAGCAGCGAGTGATTGACGCCCTTTTGCAGCACGCTTTGGCAGTACCACAACATGAAATAGGCGCCCAGCAGAATGAAGAAGGTGCCATAGATATCAATGGTCGCGATCCGGCTTTGGGCAAACCGCATAAAGTCCAGTGCCAGCAGCACACCGGCCACCGCACCGATCCACCGTTTGCGGGTCAGTCGGCGGGCAAAACACCACGCCAGCGGCACCAACAACACGCCGAACAGCGTACCGGAGAACCGCCAGCCAAAACCGGTCATGCCAAAGAGCGCAATGCCCACCATGATCAGGTCTTTGCCCAGCGGCGGGTGGGTCGTTTCGTACACCCGCAGCCGATGGAGCTGCTCATAGCCGGTGCGGCCGTGATAGATCTCATCAAAATACATGCTATTGAGCTGGCTGATCGTATCCGGCACCTCTGCCTGTTCGTCAAACAAGGCCCCGCCGCCGGTGACCGGCAGCAAATTGCCATCCCCGTCCCGGAAGGCTAGCTCAAACAGTTGGGCATTCTCCACCGTAATGGTAACGGTCTCCCCTGCTGCCACCGGCAGACGGCTTTCGCTCCAACTGAAGCAGGTGGAATACCCCAGTTCCTGTACCAACAGCACCGTCCCCTGCTCGTCGGTCACCTTGAGGCTGCCGCCGTAAGAGATGCCCGGGTAGCTCCACAGATAGACTGCGTTGCCTTCCACCGTAACCGTTTCGGTCAGGATCGTATCGGTGGCGTCCAGCGGATTTTGGGGCGCCGTGGTATCCCCCAAGTAGGTAAAACTCAACACCGCCGTGGCTGCCGTAAGGCCCAGCAGGCCCCACCATTCCCAGCGCCGCCAGCGGGGCTGTTCCGCCGGGATCGGCTCCGGTGCGTCGCTCCGCTGGGGCAGCGGCAGTCCATGACCGTGAAGGGCGATGTCCCACACGGCAAAGAACAGCATGACAAAGCAGACCGTCTCGGCCAGACCCACCAGCACTGCCACACTGGAACTGGTGGCACTGGTCAGCCATTCATCTTCGGTACCGGCCAGCGAATAGACGGTGGCCAGATTGAGGAACCCGGTAAGGGACAAACCGAACCCTGCCGCATACAGGCGGATATCATTCCAACGGGCCGCCGCCAAAAGGGTCAGCAGCACACCGGGCACCATATAGCGTTCATGCATACAATGGCCGAAGGTGAATACGCCCAATTCATAGTAAGCGGCCAGCAGCAGCGGCGAGAAGCTCCCCGCCCGCACACTGCGCATAGCAAACAGCACCAGCCCGCCGGTGACCACCAGAATCAGGAACCACCCCAGCGTATGCCAACTGATACCAAAGGGCGCAGCATCCTGCAGCGGCGCCCAGTTGCCCCCCAATGCCGTAAGCCAGTTAAAGGCGTTGATGGAGGCGTAGGGATACCCCGAAACGGTACCGGAATATTTTTCCAACAGCGAGGGGATCAGGTCCCGCACACCATAAAAAGGGATTCCCGCTGCCAACGGCGGCACCAGCGCCACCGCAGCGCCCCCAAAGCAGCGCAGGAAAGCCCGGAAACGGTTTTCCTCCTGCACAATGGCCACCAGAAAACAGACCGCCAACACCGGCCCAAAGAGCAAGGCTTGCGGCTTGATGGCCAACGCCACCCCATACCAGAAGGCAGCAGGCAGATACCGCCGCTTTTCCAACAGCAGAAAGCAGAGCAGAATGGGCAGAGAAAAAGCGCCGTCGATCTGTTTCCAGATGCCGGTATCGAAGAGCAGCAGCGGATTGAAGGCCGTAAAGGCCGCCAGCAACAGCGGGCCGCAGCTGTCCGGCATGGCCGTCTTGGCCACCCGCCAAACCAGCCATGCAGCAGCGGCATCGCAAAGGCTGGGCACCACCGCCAACAGCAGATAAGTCACCGGCGATTCATAAGGGATGGATAAGGCGGCGCGAAGCAGCCCCACTATCCCCAGCACAAACAGATAGCCGGGCGGATAATCGGCAAAATATCCCTCGCTGTAAAACGCAGCAGGGCCTTGGGCAGCCATCTTGTCCCCCCAAGCCACAAAGCAGCTCATATCATAGGGGTAGCCCTCCGTCACAAGGGCCAGCACCAACCGCAGCACCACAGCGCCCAGCAGTATCCACCGCAAGGTACGAAGTTCAGATTGTTTGTATGATACTTTCATCGGCAATAACAAGGGGGGCCATCCCCGTGCCTGCGCCCTTGTTGCCTTGGGGCAGGCACGCAGGTATGGCCCCTACGTTGATCCTTTACAGTTTCGCGATTTTGGGGCCCTGCGCGGTGTCGGTCACGCTCCAACCCATCTCGGTCAGTTGGGCGCGGATGGCATCGGCTTTCGCCCAGTCTTTGGCCTTCTTGGCCGCAGCACGCTCCTCTACCAGCGCGGTGACTTCCGCCGGGACCTCGTCCTTCTTCTTGCGATTGTACAGCAGACCCAGCACCCCGGTCAGTTCGTCAAACACCTTGGCCGCCTGCTCCAGCGTGGCTTTGTCGGAGCCGTCGGACAGCGTGTTGATGTCCTTGACAAACTCAAAGATCGCAGCCAGCGCATCGGGGGTGTTCAGGTCGTCGTCCATGGCCGCCTTGAACTTGGTGCGGGCTTCCTCGCTCTTGGCCACCAACGTCGTGTCGGTGCCGTGGGCGTGCTCGATGGCAAAGTCCAGATTGTCGCGGCAGGTGTAGAGCCGTTCCAAACTATTCTTGCAGCTTTCGATCAGCTCCACCGTGTAGTTCAGCGGCATACGGTACCCTGCCGTCAGCATAAAGTAGCGGATCGGCTCGTAACCGTACTTGTCCGCGATCTCCCGCACCGTAAAGAAGTTGCCCGCACTCTTGGACATCTTCTCGTTGTTGATGTTCAGGAAGCCGTTGTGCATCCAGTACCGGCTGAAGGTGCAGCCATTGGCGCACTCCGACTGGGCGATCTCGTTCTCATGGTGGGGGAAGATCAGGTCCTGCCCACCGGCGTGCAGGTCGATGGTATTGCCCAGATGCTTGCGGGCCATGGCGCTGCACTCGATATGCCAGCCGGGACGGCCGTGGCCCCACGGGCTTTCCCAATAGGGTTCGCCGGGCTTGGCCGCCTTCCAGACAGCAAAATCAGCGGGGTCCTCTTTCAGATCGTCATCCATCTGGCTGCGCAGAGCACGGTTGCCGCTCTCCAGATCGTCCAGATTCAGATGGCTCAGCTTGCCGTAGCCGGGGTCGGACTTAACGCGGAAATAGACATCCCCGTTGCGAGCCACATAGGCGTGGCCGGACTCCACCAGATCTTTGACGATCTTGATGATCTCTCCGATATGCTCGGTGGCGCGGGGGCGCACGGTGGGTTCCTCCACGTTCAGGCCCTCGGAGTCCTTGATGTACTCGGCCTCAAACTTGCGGGCCACCTCCTGCATAGAGATGCCCTCCTGCTGGCCTTTCTGGATCAGCTTATCGTCAATGTCGGTGATGTTGGAAACATAGTAGACCTTGTTGCCGCAGTATTCCAGATACCGGCGCAGCGTGTCGAAGACGATCATGGGCCGGGCGTTGCCAATATGGATATAGTTGTAAACCGTCGGGCCGCAGACGTAGATGCGATATTCGCCCTCCTTCTGCGGGACAAACTCCTCTTTCTGACGAGTCATGGTGTTAAAAATCTGCATGGTGACACAATCCTTTCCGAATGCAATGGTCTCCGGTGGTTCTATTATAGTCGCCGCAGCACGGCGTTGCAAGCCTTTAGCTGGGATTCGCAAACTGCGTTTCCAACGAATCCCATACCGCACTGAAATTATAGGGGAACTGGGCGTCCTCCTCAGCCAGCCAACGGCGGTAGGTGTCCAATTCCTCCACCGTGGGGGCCTGCACCCGGCGATAGGCCGTGATAGTATAGCCGTTGCCCATATCAAAGGTGGCCGCCACCTCGAAGGGATGGTAGGTTTCCTGATTTTCCAAAAAGGCAGCGTTAATCTTTTCGGTGTGGTTGTTGGGGTCAAAGGGCGTACAGGTCAGTACCACCTGCGCGGTAAAGATCTCTTTGGGGAAGGCATCGTTGCCCGGGTTGACCGCACCGTAAGGCAAAATCGTGCGGATGCTTTCATCGGGCAGGGCTGCCGCCCGGAAGACATCGGGACTGTAAACCGACCCGTGGCAAATCATATAGGCGGAGTTTTCCCCCGTGCAGTTGGCCCGCAGCCAATCGTTGACCTGCTGGATCTGGGCCATATCTTCCCGCTCGCTGTCCAGATAGAAATAAAGACCGCTGTATACCTCTGCCGGGAACAGCACTGGCAGCAAAAAACTGCAGGCGCCGAAGTTCAGCATGCACATACCGCTCAGCGCCACTGCCGGCACGACCCGCAGCCAACGCCGGGGCAGATCGGCCACCGCCGCCGCGCAGAGAAAACAACCCAACAGGTAAAAAGGCGCCACCGCCAAGGATTGGTGGTCGTCCATGTTCTGTACCCGGGTGACCATCAGAATGGTAAAGATGCCCCCAGCAGCAGACAATACAGTAAGGAATCTTAGCTTGTTTTTATACAGTCCGTATAGAATGCCAATCAGAAGCACGACCAGCAAAAAGCCGCCCAGATAGATCCGCTGGTTGTTCAGCTCGGACAGAAAGCCGCCGGTCTGGTAAGTCGCGTACCGGTCGCTGTAATCGGCACGGATAATTCGCCAGAACATGGGAGCCAACGGCAGTCCCACACAGAGCAACGAGGCCACCGCAAACTGCACAAACCGCACCAACGCACCGCGATCGCGGCGGCGCCAAGCCAGCACCAGCACACGGATACCGTAGAACAAAAACAGGGTAACGACGGTGAACATATAGCTGCGGCGGGTGAGCATCAGCAACCCGGTGAAGGTGGTGATGCTGACCAGACGCCCCAGCGCCGGGCGGTCAAAGTCATAACCGGTGAGCAGTGCCATCAGCATAAAGGCGAAGGCCACCCCCAGCACGTCGGGCATACCGCGGTAGAGCGCCACATGCAGCAGCGGCAGCAACAGCACAAAAGCCATCCCCACCGCCGTGAAAATTCGCGGTGCCCGCAGCTTCAGTTGACGTCGCAGCACCATAAGCAGCATCAAAGCGCCGAAGTAGACCAGCGACGGGAAGAGCACCGCACAGAGGATGGCGAAGGTATTGGCCGTCCGCGCCGTGAACATAAAGAAGGGTTCCAGCAGAATGTTGATGACAAAGGGGGCATAGTCGTTGAACCAGGTCTTATAGATCGTGGAGCCTACCCCCATAAAAACGCCATCGGCAAAGTTGGATTCCAACCGCACCTGCAAGTTGTAGTAGGTGGCGTTGTCCCAGAGGTAGAGACTTTGACGGCCAAGCATGGCGTGAAGGTAGAAGGCGGCGTTGAGCAGACAGCAGACTGCCAGCAGCACACCGTCAAACCGGGTCATCCGGGCGCCCACAGCCCGCCACGCCCGACGGTACAGACAGAAAGTACCCAACAGCGCCGTGCAGCAGAGCAAGAGCAGCCAGATATCCACCGGGTTTCGGCCGCTGCCCAGCGCATCTACCGCCTGCAAAACCGGCAGGAATTGGGCGGCGGTACTGAACAAAAACTTAACGGAAAAAATGCACAGCAAAACCAGAACGGCCCGCTCAGCGCGGGTCATTCTGGCAAAAAGCTGCTGTATTTTTGCGCGGGGTGTAAAATGGAACAAAGCAGTGTACTCCTGTTCTTATTTTGCCTGCATGAAGCAAGCGCGGTTCTGCCACAGATAGATGCAGCCCGACAGCAGCGTAGCCGCAGCCACCAGCCAGGTGAGTACCATCGTGATAAGTCCCACCCCCGCAATGTCGGTGGGATTGCCCAACGCAGCGGCAAAGTAGTAGAAGATGATGGTCAGCATCTGCAGCACCGTTTTGACCTTACCCCACATGTTGGCGGCAATGACGGTACCGGACTCGGCAGCGATCATCCGCACACCGGCCACTGCAAATTCCCGGAAGAGGATGATAGCCAGCACCACCGGCGAGCAGACCCCGTCAGCCACCATGTAGATGAAGGCCGCGGTAGTCAGGCATTTGTCTGCCAACGGGTCCATAAACTTGCCAAAATCGGTAACCAGATGATTTTTGCGGGCGATGTAGCCGTCCAAAAAGTCGGTAATGCTGGCCACCGTAAAGATCACCCCCGCCACCAGCATGAAGGTGGGGTTATAGTCAGCGGTTCCGTAGCGGCTGAACGCTGCGAACACCATAAATACGGGCACGAGCAGGACCCGCAGCATCGTCAGTTTGTTAGGCAGATTCATGGCTCAATCCTCCAGTTTTTCCTCCACGTAACCGTAGAGGTCGTAGGTGTCGGCATCGGTGATGGTGACCAGATAAAAAGCACCGGTCTCCAGCGGGGTATCCGCCGGAGTCAGCACGTTGCCGTCGATTTCGGGACAATCGGCCTTGGAACGCAGTAAGTACATGCCGGTCTCATCGTCCACACCGTCGCAAATGCATTCCAGCGTCTGGCCCACCATCTCTTTTTCCCGGTCGGCACTGACTTCGGCCTGCAATTCCATGATATGGTCGGCACGGCGCTGCTTGGTTTCCTCGTCCAACTGACCGTCCATCTTGGCCGCCACGGTGTTTTCCTCGGCGGAGTAGGCAAAGCAGCCCAGCCGGTCAAACCGCATGGTTTTTACAAAGTCGCACAGCTCGGCGTACTGTTCCTCGGTTTCACCGGGGAACCCGGCAATCAAGGTGGTGCGCAGCGTAATGCCGGGGATGGCTGCCCGCAGACGGGCAATGGCATCCTCGATGTCGGCGCGGCCGCCCCGACGGTTCATCGCTTTGAGCACCGCGTCATCGCAGTGCTGAATGGGCAGATCCAGATACGGCACCACCTTGGTGTTGCGCACCATGGCGGCGATAAAGGCATCGCTGATTCGTTCCGGGTAGGCGTAAAGGATGCGGATCCAGCGGATACCATCGATCTCTTGCAGGCGGTCCAGCAGTTCGCAGACGGCGCCGGGTTTGCCCCAATCCTCGCCATAAGCGGTGGGGTCCTGTGCCACAAGGATCAGCTCCCGCACCCCTTCCCCCGCCAGCCAGCGGGCTTCGGCCACGCAGTCCTCCAACGGACGGCTGCGCAGCGGGCCGCGGATCAGCGGGATGGCGCAGTAATGGCAGCGGTTGTTGCAGCCCTCTGCGATTTTCAGATAGGCGTAGTGCCGCGGGGTGGAGATCACCCGGGCGCCGCCCAACGGCATATCGCTCTTGGGGCCGTAGCTTTCCACCTGACCGGCCCCGGCCGCACAGACCCGCGCCACAATGGCGGGCAGCGCTGCGTTGGAGCCAATGCCCACCACGGCGTCCACCTCGGGCATTTCCTGCACGATCTGCTGCTTATAGCGCTCGGCCAGACAACCGGTGACGATCACCTTGAGGTCGGGATTTTGCTGCTTGTACTGGCAGGCCATGAGGATATTCTCGATGGCTTCCGCCTTCGCGGATTCGATGAAACCGCAGGTGTTGACGATGATCACGTCTGCTTCCGAAGGGTCCGCCACTGTGGTGTGCCCCTCTTTGAGCAGTGCATGACAGAAAACATCGGCGTCCACCTGATTTTTCGGGCAGCCGAGAGAGATGATTGCAATCTTCATAGGTACATCCTTATGGTAAAATTTCCAGCGTTCGCCTTGGCAAACGCAATGGGTCAGTTCTCGGTTTCGGTGAGCACTTCGCGGATGATGGCGTGGGAGAACCCGCGCCGTGCCAGTGCCGCCGCCACCTGTTCTCGCTTGCCGGCGGCCAGCTTGGCAGCATACCGGCGCTCTACCAGCGTCCGGGCGGTGGCCAGTTCCGGGTCTTCCCCGTCCTCGTCGGTCTGGTACAGTGCCTCCACCGCCTCGGCAGCCACATCCCGATCGATCCCCTTGGCCGATAGGTCGGTCAGGATCTCCCGCCGGGATTTGCGCTTGCGCAGCAGTTCTGCCGCCCGGCGCCGGGCAAAGTCGGCATCATTCAGCAGGCCCAGTTCCTGCGCTCGGGCCACCGCGTAAGCGGCACTGGGGCCATCGAATTTGCGGCAGAGTTTCTGGTAGAGTTCCCCTGCCGCATGGTCCCGCAAAGACAGATAGTCCATGGCCTTGTCCAGCGCCCGACGGGTGTCGCTCTGCTTGCGCAGATCCTCCACCTGCCAGTCTTCCAGTTCGTCCCCTTCGTGCAGATGGGCCGATGCAAAGGTATCCTCATCCAGCGAAAAGGCAAACTCGCCATCCAAAAACAGCGCAAGGCGGCCTTTTTTGGTTTCTTTGATTTGGGTCAGCCGCGGCATTATTCGTCAACCATGATGTCCAGATCCACTTCGCTGCCGGTGGTCTTAGCAGCGGGCGCCGCGGCGGCAGGTGCCTCGCCGGCAGCCACCGGCTTAACGATCTCGCTGGGATCCAGCGGCTTGACGCTGCCTTTCTTGCCCGCCGCCAACAGCCGGTCGGCGTTGGCACGGACGATCTTTTCGATCTCGTCGGACACCTCAGGATGCTCTTTCAGGAACTGCTTGGCGTTGTCACGGCCCTGTCCCAAACGCATATCGCCGTAGTTGAACCAAGCACCGCTCTTTTGCACCACGCCCAGCTTGACGCCCAGATCGAGAATCTCACCGATCTTGGAGATGCCTTCGCCGAACATGATGTCAAATTCTGCCTCCCGGAAGGGGGGCGCCACCTTGTTCTTGACGATCTTGGCCCGGGTACGGTTGCCGATAAAGGCGCCGGTGGAGTCCTTCAGGCCCTCGATGCGGCGCACATCGATGCGCACGCTGGAGTAGTATTTCAGCGCCCGGCCGCCGGTGGTGACTTCGGGGTTGCCGTAGACCACGCCGACCTTTTCACGCAACTGGTTGATAAAGATGCAGACCGTGTTGGTCTTGCCGATAACGCCGGTGAGCTTGCGCAGCGCCTGACTCATCAGACGAGCCTGCAAACCTACATGGCTGTCGCCCATCTCGCCTTCGATCTCGGCCCGGGGCACCATGGCTGCCACCGAGTCCACGACCACCGCGTCGATGGCACCAGAACGCACCAGTGCTTCGCAGATTTCCATGGCCTGCTCGCCGGTATCGGGCTGGCTGACCAACAGACTATCGATGTCCACACCCAGCGCGCTGGCATAAGCGGGGTCCAGTGCATGTTCTACGTCGATGAAGGCCACTTCACCGCCCATCTTCTGGGCTTCAGCCAGCACCTGCAGCGCCAAGGTGGTTTTACCGGAAGATTCGGGGCCGTACACTTCGATGATACGACCGCGGGGCAAGCCGCCGATGCCCAGCGCCAAATCCAGACCCAGACTGCCGGTGGGAATCGCGTCCACCTGCATGGTCACGTTGGCACCCAACTTCATAACGGCGCCCTTGCCGAACTGCTTTTCAATCTGCGCCAGTGCGGTTTCCAGCGCCGCCTTCTTGTCTGCGGCCGGACCGGCACTCTTGGGGGTTGTATCTTTTTTAGCTGCCATCTTGCGTTTCTCCTTTTTCTATTGCAATCGCTCTTATCGTTTGCGTTTGTGTCTATTATATACGATTCGGCGGAAAATTACAACCATATGTTGTGCGTTTTTTGTCCGATAGAAGGGACTTTCAAGTGGTTTGCAGCGGTTTTTGCAGTTGAATCACCCGGTCGTTGCCGCCGTAGTCCTTGCGGCAGCTCCCCTTCTGCCAACCGTACGCTGCGCCCAACGCCAATACCTCCTGCGCTTGCGCACAGCCAATCTCCAACACCAGCCATCCGCCGGGGCGCAGCACCGTGCCGTAGCGACTGCACAGCAAACGGTAGAAGTCCAGCCCGTCAGCGCCACCGTCCAACGCCATGGCTGGCTCGTGGGCGGTTTCGGGCATGAGGGCTTTCATCTCCGCCGCTGTCAGATAGGGCGGGTTGGAAACGATCAGGTCCACACTGTCCGGCGGCAAGGTCTGGTACCAGCGAAACACATCAGCCTGTACCGCACGGACTCCGGTCCCCGTCGTGTTGGCGGTCAGGTACGGCCAGACGGCCTCACTTTTTTCCACACAGGTCACCTGTGCTCCGGGGCAGGACCGGGCGATGCCCAGCCCCAAACAGCCGGTGCCGGCGCAGAGATCCAACACCACCGGTGCCTGCCCCCCCTGCAGCAAGGCGATGGCCGATTCACAGACCACCTCGGTGTCCGCCCGGGGACAGAGCACCCCGGGGCCTACTTTTAGCGTAAAATCCAGAAAATCCCACTCTCCCAGCAGGTACTGCAAGGGTTCCCGGGCTGACCGGCGGGCAGCCAATTTTTCCAGACGAACGGCTTCCGCGGGGGTGGGACCATCATCCAGCCGGGGATCCCGACCGGTGACAAAGCGGTAGAGTTGGGCCGCGTCAAAGCGGGCATCCGGTACCCCCGCCGCCTTCAGACGGGCGCACAGGGTTTGAAAAACAGCATTCACCAGCGGCCATCCTCTCGATCTTCCGGCAGGACGGGGGTGACGGCGGCAATGGCCACCTCGATCATCGAATCATCCGGTTCAAAGGTGGTAAGCCGCTGCATCCAGAGCCCCGGCTGGGAAACGAGATGGGAGAGCAGGCTGTCCGACCGGCCGGCCCATTTCAGTACCTCGTAGGAAAGGCCTACCAACAGCGGGAACATGCACAGCTTATAAATCACCCGCAGTCCGGTGCTGGTCCAAGGCAGCACTGCGTACAGGAAGATGCTGATGATAATGACAAGGATCATAAAGCTGGTACCGCAGCGGGGATGAAACCGGCTTTGCTTGCGGATGTTTTCCACCGTAAGGGGCAAGCCGGCCTCATAGCAGGCGATGGTCTTATGCTCGGCCCCATGGTATTCAAATACCCGGTGCAGCTCCTTATAGCGGGTACACAAAAACATGTATCCCAGAAAAATGACCATCTTCAAAACGCCTTCCAGAATGACCCGGGGCCAGCGGCCCATGGGCACTGCCTGTGCCACCAACCCGGTGAGAAAGGTAGGCAGAAAGGTAAACAGGAAAAGCGCCAGCACTCCCCCGGCAAAAGCAGCCGCTCCCATAAGTACGTTCTGCACCGCCGGGCTCATATGGGCTTCCAACCAGCGGTCAAACTTGGATTCGGCGGGTTCGGTTTCCCCTTCCATGGCGATGTCGGCGGCGTGCATCAGATATTGGTACCCCTTATAAAGGTTTTCCGCCATATTGCAGACGCCCCGCACCAGCGGGACTTTGTTATACCAGTGGGGGTGCACCGTATCGTAGCTCAGGTCGATGGTGCCGTCCGGCCGGCGCACCGCGCAGCAGATCTTTTCAGGGCCGCGCATCATAATGCCCTCCATCAGGGCTTGTCCCCCCACGGAGGTGCGAAATTCTTTGGACATAGTTTCTCCTTTAAAAAGGTCAAATCGTTTCGTGCAGATGTTCCTGCCCGGGGTGATAGACCGGCAGCGTGATGCTTACCGTCGTCCCCTGTCCCAGCGCCGACTGGATGTCCACCCGTCCGCCCAGCGCGTGAACGATCTCGTCCACCACGGCCAGACCGATGCCAGACCCCCGCACGGCATTGCGGGCTTTGAAGAACTTTTGTTTGACCTTATCCAGATCGTCGGGGGCAATACCGCGGCCCTGATCCCGCACCGAGACGGTAACGGTTTCGGGCGTGCGGGTCAGAGTGAGAAAGATGGTGCCGCCGGGATCGGAGTATTTAATAGCATTGTCGAAGATATTGACGAACACCTGCCGCAGACGCGCCGGATCTGCCCAGACCGGATAGGGGTCAGGCGGTTCTTCGTAGACAAATTGCAGGCCTTCCTGCTTGATCCGTGCTTCCACAAACAGGGCGGCGTCGGTGGCTTCTGCCACCAGATCCAGCACCTGACACTGCAGCTTGATACCGCTTTGCAGCCGGGAGAAATCCAGCAGTTCCTCCACCATAGTGTACAGGCGGTCGGTCTCGGTACCGATGACCGACAACCCCCGGCGATAGTTTTCGTCGGTGGGGTCATCGATGGTCTTGATGGTTTCTACCCACCCCTTGATGGAGGTCAGCGGGGTGCGCAGCTCGTGACTTACCGACGAGATGAACTCGTTTTTCAGGCGGTCTGTCTCGGCCAGATCCTCGGCCATCTGGTTGATGGTGCCGCACAACCGGCCGATCTCATCGTTATATTTGGTAGCAGGCAGGCGGGTTTTCAGGTCGCCGCGGGCAATGCGGGTCGCGGTGGCTTCCACCTCTCCCAGCGGCCGCACGATGGAACGCACAAAGAAAAGGCCGCTCCACAGCATGAGCAAAAATGCCAGCACACCGATGGTCACCGACACCAGCAGATATTGCTGCCACTGGCGGTCCATCAACGTCAAGCTGGTGACCATCCGCAGCGCAGCAATATTGCCCGCCGTGTAGGGCACCAGCGTGGTCACCGCCATGACACGTTCCCCTTGCGGCGTGGTAAACCGAGCTTGTCCCACACCGTCGGAGGAGGTCAGCGCCTCCAAAAAGTCGCTGCCGTTGGTCAGGTCCTGTGTCATGGTACCGCTGCTGGTGGCCAGAATCACACCCTGCGCGTCCAGCAGCATAAATTCAAACTTATCTTTTTCGTCGAACTGTTCCACCGTGCGCCGCAAGGCCTGTGCCCGACTTTCTGACGTTTCGGGGCCTCCGCTGGCCGTGCCGGTGGCCTGCAACCGTCCGGCAATGGTGGAGAATCGGTTCTCGATGGCTCGTTCCACCCCGCCGTACAGCTCCCGATAACTGGTGTAGAGGAAGATCGCTTCGGCTGCCACCAGCACCAGCACCATGATGAGCAAACTGCCCCGCACCCAGCGCTGGATAATGCTTGTTTTGGCCATCGCGGTCCCCCTCCTTTCCGGTGGTTTGCTTGGCGGGTGTGAATCAGGCGTTCCAGCGGTAGCCGTAGCCCCACACCGTCAGGATGTGCTGCGGGTTGCTGGGCTCGTCCTCAATCTTCATCCGCAGGCGGCGAATGTTCACATCCACGATCTTGACATCGCCGTAATAGTTCTTGCCCCAGACGCCCTCGAGAATCTTCTCCCGCACCAGCGCGGTGGCCGGGTTGCGGAAAAACAGTTCCATGATCTGAAATTCCACCTGCGTCAGGTCGATGGGCTTGCCGGATTTATAGAGCACCCGGCTCTTTTCATCCAGCACAAAGGGACCGCTGACCAACTGCTCCGGCTCTTCGGCTGCCTTGGCCGAGGCTCCCCGCTTGACCCGGCGCGTCAGTGCTTCCAGCCGCGCCACCAGCTCCGACACCGAGAACGGCTTAGTGATATAGTCGTCGGCGCCGATGGACAGGCCGCGGATCTTGTCACTTTCCTGCCCTTTGGCCGACACAATGATGATGCCAATGTCATTGTCGTCCCGGCGGATCGTTTCGCACAGGCTCAGCCCGTCCATGCCGGGCAGCATGATGTCCAGCAGCGCGGCGTCACAGGGCTCGCTCTGATGCATCAGCTCCAATGCCCGTTCGGCGCTGGGGGCTTCCAATACATCCCAGCCTGCCATTTTGAGGTTCAGGGCCACCATTTCCCGAATGCTGGCTTCGTCTTCCACGACCAAAACTCGTTTCATACTGTGCTCCCTTTCCTTATTCCAGACCCAGCAGCACGGTGCCGCTGGTGATGGTATCGATGCTCAGCCCATAATAGGGGGTGACGATGCGCGCCTGCAGCTGCTGGCTGCCAATGTTGGCGATTCGCTCGTAGGTAGA
This sequence comes from uncultured Gemmiger sp., assembly GCA_963557315.1. GTDB lineage: Bacteria > Bacillota > Clostridia > Oscillospirales > Ruminococcaceae > Gemmiger. The sequence goes on from CAUWAX010000002.1 coordinate 35,142, forward strand.
CGCCGTGGCCGGGTCCTGATCCGACGGGTCGACCACCCGCATCTCGCAATAAACGGTGGTGCCCTCGCTGTCACAGACCAGCCAGCCCGTCCCGCTTTGGTTGCTGCGAATCAGCACCTTTCCCCGCATTGTATCGGGCAAGGACAGATAAAAATTGTTTTTGCTGTCATACACGCCGAAATCGCTGTGGCCGCCGCTGTTGGTGGCGTAGTCCATCCATTGCAGGAAGGTCAGGCTTTTATCCATGGGGTTCTGCAATTCGCCGCCATCGTCGATCTCTACCGGGATATCCACCGTGCCGTTGCCGTCAATGTCCCGGCTGAGCAGCTCGGTGTGGTAGCGCAGCGTGCTGTGTTGTAGATCCGTTACGCCGGGGGGATCATAGGGCTGCAAGAAGCCGGTGGCCCCGTCGTAGAGGATGATGTCCGATGCCAGACTGCTCGTGCCGGTCCAGACATCCATCACCAGATACATGGCGTCATCCCGGCCTTTGCCCGCCTGCAGCGCCGCACAGCCGGTGTAGGTACCTTCCCCCAGATTCAGCGTCTGGTAAGAACGGAATTCCCCGTCCACATTGGTCAGAAGCTGCAAAGTCACACCGCCGAATTCGGTATCGGTAGGCAGAGCCAGCACCAGATCTTGCGTGTCCCCTTTGCCGGTAAAGTCGCCCAGCACCATCTCGCTGTATCGGTTGCTGATGATGGTGGAAAGGGTGGTGCCGTCATACTCATACACCACCAGATATCGGTCGCCCTGTGCGCTGCCGTACCCGGCCAAAATTTGTTGGCTGGTAGCGTCCCGCAGGTGGGCAGCGGAAAAAGTTTCTACCTCGCTGGAAAGTCCCTCCACCGTCTGGCTGACCTGCCAGCTATCCTCCCCGGTAGGTTCCAGCACAGCCAAAAAGACGTTGGAACCGGTGGTATCGGCCGTATACAGCACGGCGGCTTCGTTGGTGCCGTCGCCATCCCAATCGCCAAACGCAAAGGGAGAGAGGAAATCACCGCTGGCCGGATATTTTAAAGTCGCGCTGCCTCCCAGATAGCTGTTCAGGGCTTTCTGCAGGGCGGCGCTTTCTCCGGAGAGCTGCGGGGCGCGGAGCAGTGTTTCCACGTCGGTCCCGGTACTGCATCCTGTAAGCAGCAATCCGGCCAAGAGCAATGCAGCGATCTTGCGGCGCATCCCCATCCCTCCCCGGCATTTTTTCAACATTGATACAGGGTATAGTATAACACATTCAGGGCAAAGCCGCAATGCCCAGCAGCATCAGCAGCACCCCCGCCGCCGTCCCCCACAGACCGGGACGTCCCCGGGGAAAGGCCAGTGCCGCCGGCAGCAACTGGGCAATGGCCACCCAAATCATGACCCCTGCCACCAGAACTACCGTACCATTGAGGAGCCCCGGGGTGAACCATCCCCGCAAAAAAAGCAGCGCCAACAGCGCCCCCGCCGGTTCTGCCAACCCGGAAAGCAGCGCGGCCAACGCACCGCCCAGACGGCTATGCAGTGCAAAGGCAAAGGGCACCGCCACAGCCACGCCTTCGGGGATGTTGTGCAGGGCAACGGCCAGTGCAGTACGCGCCCCCAGCGCCGGATCCGCGGTGCCGGCAAAGAGGGTAAGTACCCCTTCGGGGAAGTTATGCAGCAGCAAGACCGCCCCGGTAATTAAGGCCGTGCGCAGCGCCGCGGTGCGGGCGCTGTCCCCCGACATCCGTTCGGCCAGCTCGGCTTCTTCGGGCAGAAGGGCACTCAAAGCGGCAGCCGCCACCATGCCTGCCAGCAACAGCAGCACCAACGCCCCGCCGCACCCCAGCGGCGGCAGGTAGACGCGATAAAATGCCAACGCCCCCGGCACCAGATCGGCCAGAGATGCCGCCAGCATCACCCCACCAGCAAAGCCAGCGCTGACCGCCAACAAACGGCGGGAAGGCGGACACAGCATGGCCAACAAGCCCCCCAATCCGGTGGACAGCCCCGCCAGCAACGTCAGCCAAAGCGGTGATCCTCCCATACAAAAGCCCCCTTGCTTGGTTTTTTCAAACCTATGCAAGGGGGAAGCCGCCTATACAAAAAGCGCCCGCCATACGGCGGGGGCCCTTCTTTCTATGAATCAGTAACCGCTGCCCGACTCGCCGGTGGTCAGCAGTTTGACGGCACGGGAAGTTCCCAGACGGTCCGCGCCCAAATCGAGGAATTTCTCGATGTCCTCCACGGTGGAGATGCCCCCCGCCGCCTTGATTTTGCAGCGGCCTTTGACGTGCTGGGCAAACAGTTCCACGTCGTGGAAGGTAGCGCCGCCGGTGGAGAATCCGGTGGAAGTCTTGATGAAATCGGCACCGGCCTCGGGCACGATGTCGCACATCTTGATCTTTTCCTCCTCGGTGAGCAGGCAGGTCTCGATGATGACCTTGAGCACCTTGTCCCCCACCGCAGCCTTGACGGCGGCGATGTCGGCGCGGACATCATCGTACTGCTTGTTCTTCAGCCAGCCGATGTTGATGACCATATCCACTTCTGCCGCACCGTTTTCCACGGCGGTCTTGGCTTCAAAAGCCTTGCTGCGGGTATCCATGGCGCCCAAGGGGAAGCCTACCACACAGCACACCGGCACCCGGCCAGCCATATACTCCACCGCCTGCTTGACATAGCAGGTATTGATGCAGACCGATGCACAGTGGTTGGCGATGGCTTCGTCGCAGAGGGTCTGGATCTGGGGCCAAGTGGCCTCCGGCTTAAGCAGGGTGTGGTCTACCTTGCTCAGCATAAATTCTTTCGTGTACTTCACCGGAAATTTTCCCCTTTCGCACAATGTTTGCACAGACGGGCCTGATGCAGACCCAGTGCGGAAAAGACGATGGCCGTGATGCTGATGGTGGAACCGACAATGCCCAGAATCAGCCCGACCAGACGGAACCCACGGCCACGGACTTTCTTTTTCATAGAGGTTGCCTCCTTTGGGTGATGAAATGCTGTATGCCCATTCCGCAGCACCGTCTGAACACGAGCCGCGGGTCACGCCGCAACATGCAAAAATGCCGCTGGGCGTCACTTCTTCTTAAAGATAAACAATTTGCTGAAGACATAATTGGACAAAATGACGATAACTTGGCTAAACAGCTTAACGCCCAGTGCCCAGATCTCGCCATTGGCCGTCGCAAGCGCCACATGGGGGCCAAGCAGGGAAACACCCAGCCAGATGATGGCCTGATCCATCACCATAGTGGCAATGCGGCAAGAAACAAACTGTCCAAATTCGGCCAGCGCCGCAGCGCCCTTATTCTCGCTTTTGAACACAAAGGTATGGTTGGTCCAATACGCGAAGAGGATGCAGAGGATGTTGTCGAGGATGTTACCGATACCGGCGGCAAACTCGGTGCCAAACGCCATCTGAAACAGGGCGAAGAGGGTCAGGTTCAGCAACGTAGCCAGCCCGCCGAAGAAGAGGTAGGCCAGCCCCTCGTAGTATTTTGTCACGAACTCTTTGATTTTTTGCATAGTACCACGTATAATTCAACAAAAGGGGCCTGCCTGTACTGACAGGCAGGCCCCTTACGGTTGCAGAAATGGGAAATTATTCGGCGCTTTCTTCCTCGTCCAAGCAAGCCTTCATGGACAGGCTGATGCGCTTGCGGTCGAAGTCGACGTTGGTCAGCTTGACGCGGACTTCGTCGCCGACCTTCAGCACGTCGGAAACCTTGTTGACGCGCTCGTTGCTGATCTCGCTGATATGAACGAGACCATCGATGCCCGGCATGATGCGGACAAAGGCGCCAAACTTGGTGATGGAGACAACCGGAGCGGTGAACTCGGTGCCGACGGGCACTTCATTCTCCAGCTTGACCCAAGGATTGTCCTCTTCCTTCTTGTAGCCGAGGGAAACCTTCTGGTTCTCGGGATCGTAGCTCTTGACGTAGACTTCGATCTCGTCGCCCACATTGACGACCTCAGAGGGATGCTTAATGTTGGACCAGCTCAGCTCGCTGATGTGGCACAGGCCGTCCACACCGCCGATGTCCACGAAGGCCCCGTAAGAAGTCAGGCTCTTGACAACGCCCTGATACTTCTTGCCAACCTCGACATTGGCCCAGAACTCTTCCCGCTTAGCCTTGTTGGCCTCGGCGGTCACCTTGTTGATGCTGCCCACGATCTTGCGGCCAGCGCACTCAGTGATGACCAGCTTGACGTGCTGACCCACCAGCTTGGTGTAATCCTCGTCACGGCGCATGGTGGCCTGAGAACGGGGCACGAAGACACGCACGCCCTTCACGTTGACAACCACGCCGCCCTTGTTGGCTTCCATAACGTCGCCTTCCATCACGGTGCCATTCTCGGCAGCCTCGGCAACGTCCTTCATGCCCTTCTGGGCCTCGAAACGGACACGAGACAGGGTGTCCACGCCTTCCTGATCGTTGGTCTTGATCACGACCAGATCCAGCTCGTCATCTACCTTAACAAGGTCTTCCATCTTGGCGTTGGGGTCATGGCTCATCTCACGCAGCGTCACAACGCCGGTGTGCTTGGAGCCATCGATGCCGACGACACATTCCGTCGGGGAAACGCTGATGACCTTGGCTTTTACAATCTTACCTGCATACAGGGGCTTCGCTTCGGACGCTTCCAGCATCTCGGCAAAACTCATGTCGTCACGGATCTCTTCACTCATACTGTTAAGTACCTCCTCAATTATAGACGAAGGCGTTGAAGCCCCGGCTGTCACGCCCACTGTTTCGGCACCAGCCAGCCAAGCAGGATCGAGTTCATCAGCAGTCTCGACATTAATGGCTTTGGTATGCCGTGCAGCGACCTGTAACAACTTTTGGGTATTGGAAGAATGATGACCACCAATGACGATCATACGATCACATTTTTGGCTGAGGTCTTCCGCTTCCTGTTGCCTCGCCCACGTTGCGTTACATATTGTATCAAAAATTTCGGCTTTTGTACACTCTTTTTTTAAAAAAGCTTTGCAGCTTTCCCAACTTTCCACCCGAAAGGTGGTCTGCGCCACCACATGAATGGATTCTTGTTGCAAAAGTTCAGGCAACAATTTTTGCAGCTCTTCTTGGTTGGCAAAAACCCGCACCGGACCCGTCGCATGGCCTACAATTCCCTGTACTTCGGGGTGGTTCGCATCCCCCGCCACCAACAAAAGCGCACCATTTTTGCCTGCTTCTGCGGCCAATTTATGGATTTTTGCAACAAACGGGCAGGTAGCGTCATGATACGCCAGGCCGCGTGTGTTTATTTTTTCATACACATCCCGGGGCACGCCATGGCTGCGGATGATCACTTCGTATCCATCCGGCACCGATTCTACCGCGTCGCAGGTCAGTGCGCCCTTCTGTTCCAGATCTTCCACCACCTGCGGATTGTGGATCAGCGGGCCCAGCGTAGCCACACGCCGTCCCTCGCCCAGCAGGTCGTAGGTCAGCTTTACAGCACGGTCAACGCCGAAGCAAAAGCCGGCGGTCTTGGCACGAATTACCTTCATAGGGTTAGCTCCTTTTTGCAAAGGTCAGGGGTTGGGCTGCCGTTTCCCTTCGGCAACGGCAGGGGGATTTTGCACCGCCGCTTCGGGCGGCACAGACTGGGTCTGGGCAGGCTGTACGTCAAAGGCGTTCTGTTCCAGCAGCAGTTCCAGCGCTTCTTTCAAGCGGCTTTTCATATGACGCAGCGCCGTGACTTTATGCCCAGCATCGGTGATCTGCAGTTCCGCGGCGGGGATCGCCGGGCCAAACACCACCCGGATACGGCAGAAGAGGTGCAGCTTGCCGTCCTTGGTGTTGTAGATGATCCGGCAGGGCAGCATATCCGCCCCAGCCGACGCCGCAATGACAAAGGCTCCGCTTTTAAGGATGCCCAACTTTCCGTTCTTGGTACGGGTCCCTTCAGGGAAAATCAACACCCCGACGCCCTTGCGGCAGGCATTGGTGACCTTTTCCAGCGTAACGGTGTCGCCCTTGCCGCGCTCGATGGAAACCGCCCCCATGCAGCGCAAAAACCAGCCAATAAAAGGGTTCTTGAACAGTTCCTCTTTGGCAAGCACACACATGCGGCGCCAGTCCATCACAGCAATGGCAATGAACACAGGGTCCAAATTGGCAATATGGTTGGACGCGATCACAAAAGCGCGGCCATCCCGCACGGCCTTATAATTTTCCAGACCGATGACTTCGATGCGCCAGACGAGCCGCGCGAGTACCCAGACGATGGGCAGAATGATCCAATACAGCAGCATGTGTGCGCCTCCAAAAATTAGGTGTGTTCCAGAATCGTGCGTTTGAGCACCGCAAAACTCTGGTCAAAATCGATGTCGCTGGTATCGACACGGATGGCATCTTCCGCCTGACGCAGCGGTGCCACCGCCCGGTTGGTGTCCTGATCGTCCCGCTGCCGGATGTCCGCCAAAACGGTGGCAAAGTCCGCAGGCTGGCCTTTGTCCTGCAATTCCTTGCAGCGGCGCTGGGCCCGGGCCTCGGCGCTGGCCGTCAGGAAGATCTTTACGGTGGCGTGGGGCAGCACGACCGTGCCGATGTCCCGCCCATCCATCAGGACATTCTGGTTGGCAGCCAGCCCCCGCTGGGTATCCAGCAGGAAAGCCCGCACTGCCGGGTGGGCCGACACCGCCGACGCCGCCATGCCGATCTCCTCGGCCCGGATGGCTTCGCTCACATCTTCCCCGTTGAGGTAGACATGCTGTGTGCCATCCTCCAGCCGGATATCCAGTTGGATCTGGGGCAGCAGCGCCGCCACCGCGGCAGCATCCTGAAGGTCCGCCCCCTGCCGCACCGCATACAGACCAATGCTGCGGTACATGGCACCGGTGTCCACATACACATATCCCAGATCGGCCGCCAAACGCTTGGCCAAGCTGGACTTACCGGCCCCGGAAGGACCGTCGATGGCTACTGAAATCATGGATAACACCTCGTTGTTGTATAGCGTTTTGCTGGCGGCGTACCGCTTGCAAGGAAATCTTTTAAAGATCGGCTACTGCTCGGGCCGCTGCCTGCGCGGTAGACCAAGCGATCTGCAGATTGTAACCGCCGGTTCGGGCGTCTACATCTAGCACTTCCCCGGCGAAGTAAAGCCCCGGACAGCACTTGCTGGCCATCGTCTTGGGGTCTACTTCCCGCACATCCACACCACCGGCGGTGACCACCGCGTGTTCCCGGTCGCCCAGCGCCGTGACGGGCACCGTCCAGTGTTTGCAAAGCTGCACCAGCGCTTGTTTTTGCTCCCGGGTGATCTGCGCCGCCCGGGTGGCGGGGTCTACCCCCCATTTTTCCACCGCCACAGGACGCATGGAATGGGGCAGCAGCTTTTCCAATGTCCCCTGTGCGCTGTGCCCGCCCAACGCCGCGAAGTCCCGGGTCAACCGGTCATACAGCGTCTTTTCGTCCAGCGCGGGTTTTAGGTCAAACTCGCAGGCATATGCGTGGTGAGCCAGATCTTCGATATAGGTGCTGGCGGAAAGTACCAGCGGCCCCGACAAGCCAAAGTGGGTGAAGAGCGCTTCGCCCTGTTCGGAGAAAAGCGGCTTGTCGTCGCATAGTAAGGTCAGCCGCACGTTGCGCAGGGAAAGCCCCATCATCCGGCGGCAGGCCGGATCGGGGCTGACCAGACTGCACAGGCTGGGCTGGGGCGGCACGATGGTATGCCCTGCCTGCCGGGCCAGCCGATAACCGCTGCCGTCGCTGCCGGTGACCGGATAGCTGATACCGCCGGTGGCCACCAGCGTGGCCGACGCCCGCAGCGTCTGGCCTCGGTCGGTAACCGCACCCCGGCAAACGCCGTCCTCCAGCAAAAGTGCTTTGGCGCTGCCCCGCACAAATTCAGCATCCCGGGCATAGGCCCGCAAGGCAGCCAACACGTCGGCGGCACGGTCGCTCTGAGGGAACACCCGGCGGCCCCGCTCGGTCTTGAGGGGTACACCCAGCGATTCAAACAGTTCCATCGCCGCCGAGGGTGGGAACGCATACAAACTGGAATAGAGAAACCGCCCGTTATGGCGCACATAGGGCAAAAATTCCCGCACATCGCTGTCGCTGGTAACGTTGCACCGTCCCTTGCCGGTGATGAGCAGTTTCTGCCCCGGGCCTTTGGGGTTGTGTTCCAACACCGTGACCCGCAGCCCCCGGGCACAGGCAGCTCCCGCCGCCATCAGGCCCGCAGCGCCGCCGCCAATGATGAGAAGATCGGTCATGCAGCGTTCTCCTTTCCCTTACGGGGCCAGCCGAATGCCGCCACCGACACAAACGCATAGAGCAAAAACAAGGGATGCACCGTGGCCAGATACATCGTGCTGGTACCGATGCCGAAGCTGGAAACCTCCACGAAGGCGATCATGGCACAGCGCAGCAGCGCCATGCCCAAAATGCCGAAGAGCAGCAGCCACGGCACCACCCGGTCTGCTGTGGGACGGCGCAGCATCCGGGGCAGTGCCGCCAGATGGCAGACCAGCCCCGCCAGCAAGCCCAGCCAGAGCAGGGCACGGTAGAGCCACGTGATCGCTTCCATGCCGTGAAACGCCAATTTTTGGTAGGGGTTATAGTACGGGGTGTCCTTACCGGCTTCGGCAGCGTTGTTGATGCCGCAGTGCAGGTAGGACGACCACTGGGCCACATCTTCCTCGGTGCCGATGGAACGCGCCGTTTCGTAGGGGGCGCAGTCCGCAAAGGTCACCACATGCAAAACACCCCGCACCGTCTCGGCCAAGGTGGGCGCCACATAGTCCAGCGTGATGGGCTGGCTGGTGGCCGCTCGTTCCCCGGTGCGGCTGGGCAGCGTGCCGTCATCACAGGCCGCATTGATGGCATCGGCCACCGACTGCCAATAGGCATCCGCGGTCTGGGGCGTTTCATAGATGCCCTCTTTCTGGGCAGCACGGCGGATCGCCCAATAAAAGCTGCCCGCCCGGTAATCATCCAGTTTCGGGTCCCGGAAATCGTTCTGGAGCTGTTCGTCCTCTTCCAGCCAGTAGGACAGCGGTTCCAGTTCGGGTATCGCCGCGTAGAGTTTTTCCCGGGCATCAGCAGGCACCGAGAGCAACGGTTCCTCGCTGTCGGTATCTACCCGCATCATTGCCCCCATAGCTGCGGCAAAGGAGCCCTCGGAGAAATCCGAAAGAGCAAAAACGCCGTAGTAGTGCTGGTTGATGCCGCAGAAGGTCAGCACAGCGGCAGCCAGCATGGCGTAGGGCAGCGCCTGAACCGCACAACTGCGCCAACGGCGGGCACGCACCAACACCACCAGCAAAATGCCTGTGGCCACCACGGCAAAGGGCAGTAAAAACAGACCGGCATCCTCCCGGTCCAGATACCCGCAGGCCAAACCCAGACCGGCGGCCAGCAGCCACGGCCAAAGCCGTTTTTCCCCCGCCGGATAGAGCACCGCCCGCAGGGCCGCACCGGCCATACCGGCAAAAAACACAAGGCAGAGCGCCGGGAAAATATTATCCCGATAAACCCGCAGCGTATAGGACGCCCAACTGGAGGGCAGATAGGCCAGCAGAGCAAAAAGGGCCAGCGTATAGACCCGGCTGCGGCCCGATTCCGCCCGACGCCACAGCGGCGAAAAGGCGAAAGCCGCCAACAGCGATGCTGCGCACCACAGCGCAGCCCCGCTCACTAAATATGGCAGGCGGAGGGCATGAAGCAGCGCCAGCCATACCGGGAAAAACATGGCTTTGGAGAGGGTCAAGTAATCATAGGGGCCCAGCCAGGTGCCCGCCGAAATGGCATTGGCGGCGCGGAACATCAGTTCATCATCCAGCGGAGCCCCGCCCACCCATATATATGCCTGTTGAAAGGAGGCCAGCGCGCAACGCAAACACACCAGCAGTGCAAGGCACAGCCAGAAGGCGCGGCGGCTCAGTTGTAGGCGGATGGTTTTCATTTTTGCAGTTTTTCGATGCTTTCCACAAGATATTTTTGCTGGGTAAAGGTCAGATCCAGCAGTAAGGACAGGTACTTGACCACGATGGTAAGTACCGCGAACAGACCGGCAAAGCCCACCGTGATGACGAACATCGTGGTGGTCCACCCGGCTACCGGATGGCCGGTGAAGAAGATCAGCAGCGTGTAGAGCAGTTCGGCCAGCGCCAGTGCCAGCATACAGAGGGTGACCCCCATGCTGACCTTGAACCCGGCGTCGGTGTATAGCGCCAAGCTGTCAATCGCCAGATTGAACCGGCCCGCTTGTTTTTCCGTCATGCTGCCCGCAAAGTTCAGGTCTGCCATTTTGAGTCCCGAAGCGGCATAGGCAGCCTTCCGGTAGGGCAGATGGGCACTGGAAGCGTGTACCCGGTTGATAGCCCGCCGAGTCACCAGCCGGAAAGCGTCGGTGCGAAGCTGATAGGGGGAGTGAGAGTAGGCGTTAAAGACCTTATAGAACAGCTTACTGCCGCGGCGGGTCGTATCGGGGCAGACCGACACGATGTCGTTGCCCTGCAGCGCCGTCTGGTACGCCGCAAAGATACACTCCGCCGGGTAGGGCATCTGGGTGGAGTCGAACTCGTAGACATAGTCGCCGATGGCGGCATCCAGCCCGGCGTTCATCGCCTTTTCCAGCCCATGGTAGAGGCTCATATGCAGAATGGTCAGCGGTGCGGCCTGTTCCCGTCCCCAGCGGCGAAGCTGCTCCACCGTATCGTCGGTGCAGGCGTCATCCACCGCCACCAGCTCGTACTGGTCGAAGTGGGCATCCAACTGGGCGGCCACCCCACGGCAGAATTCTGCCGCCCGGGCACCGTCGTTGTGCAGATAGACGACCGCCGAAACGAAGTTTTTCTCTTTTGTGTTCACAGTTCCAGCACCTCGTCTAAATCGTATACGGTATTGATCTTGCCGGACAGCACGCTGACCAGCTTGGGTTCTTCCTTCATCACCCGGATCACGGTGGGCCGGGAGTCATCGATCTCGCTGGCTTTCAGGATGGGTTTCATGCTGAACAGGCTGCTGTGGTAGGCAAAGCCGTATTCTTCTTTCAGGTATTTCCGGGCCAGACGGCTCATGTAGGGCCAAGCACTGGCGGGTTTGGCCGGGCATTCGTTGCAGTTGTACAGGTTGCCCGGCCCGCACAGGCCGCCGCTCTGCTGCTGACAGGGGAAGGTCGCCACACTGTCGTAGCTGGTCTCGTGAGGAGTAAAAGTCACGCTGGTCAGGCTGTGCAGCCCGGTCTGACCAAAGGGCATCAGACTGAAAAACGGTCCGTCCATCACGGTGATGCCGGTGCGCTTCAGCCGTTCATCCACCGTGCAGAGGATGATCTCGCACTTTTCGTACTTGATCTGGAAGGGGGGCAGCCCCAACAGGGCATGGACGTCGTTTACCCCCGCATAGGTAGCGTTGAGCAGATAGGGGGCTTCGGCGGTGATCTCCCCTGCCGTGACCTGCCACGCCTTCCCCACCGTCTGGATGCGCTCCGGCTTATGGCCGTAGAGCACCGTCACGTTGGGCAGTTTGGCCAGTTGTTCCAAAAACCACTTTTTCAGCACCTGCGCGTCGTAGGTGTACTCGGTGGTCAGAAAAGCCCCGTCGCAAAGGCCCGGATTGAAATATTTGCTGGGCGCCACATCGTCGCAGCGGATACCCGCCGCGCCGCAAAAGCGGCGGAACTCCGCCGCGTTGGTCCAAGAAAAATGGGCGCTGGTGGCGTAGATTTGGTCAAACTCAGTGTGCAGGCAGAAGCTGTAATCCTGACAAAAGCGCTGGAAATAGTGGGCGCTCTTGATGGCCGTGGAATAGCTGCGGGGGTAATGGTACCCCATATGCACTCTGGCCTGATTGATATAGGTAGCACGCATAAAGGGGCCGGGGTCCCGCTCCAGCACCAGCACCCGCTGGCCCGCCGCGCCGCATTTCTGCGCCGCATACAGGCCGTACAGTCCGGCACCGAAGATGATTTTATCGTAGGTCATGGCATCTTCCCCCGGCGCGGTTTGCGCGCCTTTTGTTCGTTACGGATTATATTTGCCCGCCATAGCGGCCAGCAATACCTTAAGCAGGTCGCTGTTGCCCTTGAAGCCGGTGATCTTGGTGGGCGTTTTGCCGGTGGCCGGATAGGCCCGGGTGACCGGCACTTCGCAGGCGCGCAGCCCAAGCTGGGTGGCGCGGATGCTGAGATAAGCCAACAGCTCGTAGCCTTGGAAGACCTCCCGCAGCGGGCGCACATCGGGATGGGTCAAATACTCCCGACTGTAAGCCCGGTAGGCGTTGGTGGTGTCGGTGAACCACTGACGGGCTGCCAGACTGACCAACGGCGCATGGATGAGCCGCACCGCCGCATACCGGATGGGCGGCGTGTTGACGGCGCGCCCGCCCCGGCGGAAGCGGCTGCCCTGCACCAGATCATACCTGGCGCGGAGCTTCTCGATAAACTTGGGCACATCCTCGATGGAATCCTTGTTGTTGCCGTCGATGGTCAGTACACCCTTATAGCCGCGGTTCAGGGCAAAGTAAATGCCCATCCGCAACTGCGCCCCCTGTTTGCCGGGGCCGGTCTTGACCAACAGCGTGTTGACGCCGTAAAGCTGCAAGGTATCGGGGTTCATGCTGCCGTCGGTGGAACCGCCGTCACACACCACGATGTCGCACTGTTTATCCACCCCGGCACGCTGGGCACGGCCCAGCTCGGTGAGGATGCGGGCCCCTTCGTTGATAACGGGGATCAGCAGGCAGTAATCGCTCTGCCGGGCCTCCAACTCGGCGGCGCGGTAATCCGGCACCCCCGTCAGACCGTGACGCTCATATTCAATCATGCAAACACCTCCGCCACATAGTCCAGCGTGCGCCGGATGGTCTCCAAATCGGTACAGGCCATCTCCACCGAGACATAGCCCTGATAGCCCACGGCTCCCAGCAACAAGGCCAGTTCTTTGTGTTCCGGCCGCTTCTGGATGGGGGCCAGCCCCGGTTCGCTGATATGCACATGGCTGACATACTGCAAATCATCCACAAAGCTTTGCAGATGTTCCCCCTGCGCCAGCATGGTGGACAGGTCGAGGTTCACGGCAAGGCCAGGATTGTCCAGCCGCTTGACCAGCGCAAAGGCCTCCGCGGTACCGTTGAGATAGTTGGTATAGGCCGGGGCGTTGGCCTCGATGGCCAGACGCACGCCATACCGGGCTGCCAGATTGCCGGCCTGCACAAAGAAGGATTCCGCCAAGGCATCGTCGGCCCCCAGCGGACGCATCCGGTTCTTGGGACAGCCGAAGACCAACGACGGACAGTTGAGGCTGTGGGCAAACTGGAAAGCCCCGGCGGTATAGTCCAGCAGTTCCTCGCTTTGGGCTCCCTCAAAAATATTGCCCTTTTGGCCGTACCAGATACTTTGCAGGCTGGGTACCGAGAACCCCCAACGGTTTTTTAGATACCCGCCGAACAGGGCGGCGGAGGTCAGATTCTCGTAGGGTTCTGCCGGGAAGATCCGGGTGGGGGCAATCTCCAGCCCCGTGAAGCCCGCTTGCTGCATGGCCGTGTAGACGGCCTCATCATCCTGTTTATGCCATGCGATGTTGGAGATTGCCAGTTTACATACGGGCATCGTCCCGCTCCTTCCCCGGCCGCAAAAAGCGCCGTATATCGTCCAGTTCCTGCTGTTCCGTACACAGATAGGGACCGTCCCCCCCCAGCAACGCCCCGTAGCGGCTATGCAGGTCATAGTCAAATGGGGCCTTAGGCAGTTCGTTGTGCCAGTCGGTTTTGCCGGTGACGGCGGTGTAAACCGTTTCGGCGGAAATCGGCGGCGTGCAGAGATGCAACAGCCGCAGCCCGGCCTGCCGGGCCGCCGTCAGATCATCCCATAGGCGGCCCAGATTGTAGAATTGATACCGGCTGCGAGAGTCGGTAAACGCCAGCGCGTTGAAGTCGTTGGCGGCAAAGAAAGCCCGCAGCGCCGCCGCATCCACGGCGCCATTGCACTTGTAAAAGCCTTTGTCCGCCAGCGTATAACCGTCCCGCACCAGTTCGGATTTTTGCGCCAGTTCGTGGTATTTCTCCGGTTTGAGCAGCGACGGCGTCAGGGTGCGCAGGTCATACAGGAAGTTCTTTTTGAGCCCCTGACCATAGAGAGCGGGCAGCCGGACGATGAGGGCATCGGGGAAATCCTCCCGCACCCAGTGCTCCAACTGCAGGCGGTTGCGGCCATAGGCCGAAAGATTTTCGGTGTCCGGCTCGTCATCCTCGTCCTTGCCCCGGCTGTCGGCATAGACCGCAATGCTGGAGATCAGCACCACCTCTTGGGGGGCGATCTTTTGCAGGTTTTGCCGGGCCGCTTCCATGACGGCCAGATCCGCCTCGGGATCGGCGTTGGCCAAAAACATAGCTGCCGGCACCCCCGCATAGACACACAGAGAGGGGCGGGTGCCGTACTGCGCCGCCACATCACTGCTGTGGCAAGCCGCCGTAAAGTTGTGTTTGGCCATGAGATTGCCGCCCACAAACCCGGTGGATCCTACAAGAAGATCGCTGTACACACACTTCGCCCCATTTCTACACATTCATACAGAATGCATTATAACCGATTACCGCACAAAAAGCAACGCCCCGCGTCGGTTCCGACACGGGGCGAAGGCTTATTTTTGACAAATGTTTATAAATTGACCGAGAATCGACAGTCCTACCGGACCGGATTTTTCGGGATGGAACTGACACCCTACCACCGAACCATGGGCGGCTACCGCACAGACCGCCCGTCCGCCATAGCAGGTATCGGCCAAACGGTCCGCCTGCGCGGTGGGCTTGGCCTCATAGCTGTGGATAAAGTAACATTCCTGTCCGGGGGTCACACCGGACAGCACCGTACCGGCAAAATCCTTCCGGCCGCCCGCCGGCAGCAGCGGGTCCCACTGGATATGGGGTACCCGCTGGGGCGTCCCCTGCAAATCGGTGTCGGGAATTTTTACCACCCGACCGGGGATCAAGCCCAGCCCTTTCCAACAACCAAATTCCTCGGATTCCTCAAACAGCATCTGCATGCCAAGGCAGATGCCCAACAAAGGGGTTCCCTCCACGGCCTTTTGGCGGATCGGCTCCACCAGCCCCAACCGCTCCAGACCGGCCATGCCATCCCGGAACGCGCCCACACCGGGCAGTACCAGCGCGTCGGCAGCTCGCACATCCGCCGGGTCGCTGGTCAGTATCGTCTCGGCCCCGCAGTGGACCAAGGCATTCTGCACGCTGCGCAGGTTGGACAGGCCGTAGTCGATGATCGTCACTTTCATACGCCGCGCACCTCCACGCCTCCGGCCCGGATCTCCTCTTTCAGCTCCGGCACCGTCTCTTTCCCGTAATGCAGAACCGCCGCACAGGCCACTGCATCGGCCCCCGCACGGGCCGCCTCCACAATATCGTCACCGCAGCCTACACCGCCGCCGCAGATCACCGGGATATGCACCGCCGCGGTCACTGCTTGAATCAATTCCAGATCCATGCCCCGCTGCAGGCCTTCGCTGTCCACGCTCATCAGCAGGATCTCCCCTGCTCCCAGCGCTTCCCCCCGCTTGGCCCACTCCACCACGTCGTACCCTGAATGGGCCCGACCGTTGTCGTAGTAGGCTTCCCACTTGCCGGGCCAGGTTCGGCTGCGCTTCGCCTGAATGGACAACACCATGCATTGGCTGCCGAAGGCCTCGGCGATCTCGGTGATCAGTTCGGGCCGCTTGATCGCCGCCGTATTGACGGCTACCTTGTCGGCTCCCATGGCCAGCAGGTGGCGCACATCCTCCACACTGCGGACACCGCCGCCCACGCAAACCGGGATGAAGACATCCTCCACCGTTTTGCGCACAATGTCGCTGAGGTTGTTCCGGTTGTACAGGCTGGCCACAATATCGATGTAGAGCAGTTCATCGATGCCCTGCTCATAGTACCGCTTGGCGAACTGGTTGGGGTCCCCCAGCTTGCGCAGTCCTTCCATCTGGATGCCTTTGACCAGATTGGTGTCCTTCACGTCCAGTCGGGCGATCAGGCGTATTTTGTCTGCCATAGATAGTCACCTCCATTGTATAGGGGATCAAATCTCATGATGGGTCCCCTTCGGGTCGCCCCAAAGCACCTCGCTGTCACCCTCGTAGGGGGTGTAGCGCAGCTTCCACATGTTGTCCTCCCACTTCCACAGGTGGGGCGAACGGAACCGATCGGCCAGATGCATGAAGTAGGCCCGGTCCATCTTGGGTTGTTCAAACAGTTGGGACGCATGGGGGAAATGCTGCTTGTCGATGGAAAGATACTGCATGATCTCTTTCTCGAAGCGGTCGGGGTATTCGCCGTCGAACTTCTTGCACAGCGCCTTGGCTTCGTCGAGGGTGATCTCTTCGTTGCGGATCTCCTGCGCGGCGTCGTAGGTGGTACGGCCGATGCCATACTTGATGTAGGTGGTGTAGTAGAAGAAATCGTCGATCTTGTCGTCGATGGAATTGTACTTGGAGTAAGTGCCCTGCGTGCGCTCCGGCGCCGGACGGAAACCGCCATGCTCCACCGAATAATAATAGGCGCCCTGAGGATGCCACTTTTCATAGTAGCCCAAATACCGCACCTGAACGTGGTTTTTCTCCAGATTGGAGGTTTCGGAGGGCAGATAGATGGCCAGATCCGCCTTGTCGATCTTATAGTCCTCCTCCAGTTGGCGCAGGCTCACGCCGCCCAGATAGATGTGGTCGTAGTCATTGACGGCAAAGAAATGCTCATCCCGCAAGGCCGAGTTGTTATCCGCAATGGGATTGCCAAATTCCGCCTCGTTCTCCCCGTAGAACACCAGCGGGATGCCGAACTTGGCAGCCATCTTGGGGGCCAGTTGTTTCTGCCCCAGAATGAAGGGCTGGAAGGGGTGGAACAGATTCTCGGTAGCCAGACGGGTCAGCAGTCGATGAGTCTGCCCATTGGGGGTACACAGGTAGTTATCAAACCCGGCGTGGATCCAGGCCTGCATATTCTCCCAGCCCCAAGGGGTATAGATATGGGGCGCCCAGGTGACGGTCAACGGGTGCATGCCGTACTTGTACTTGAGCAGGTGGGCAGCGTAGAAGCTGTCTTTACCGCCGGACCCCGGCACCAAACAATCGTAGGAACCGTCGTTCTTGCGGTACTCATCGCAGAGTTCCCGCAGCTCCTTCTCCCGCAAGGCCCAGTCAATATGACCGTTGGCTTTATTGTGGCAGGCATGGCAGGCATCACAGACGCCGTCCTCCTGAATGACCATCGTCTTTTTGATGGAATGGATGGTATGCTCAAACTCATAGCAGGAGTTGGGCTTCTGGTTGCTCATGACACATTCCTTACAGAACTGTACATGTTTGGGCAGGCCATAGTAGGCCTCGCGCTGGTCTTCCGGCAGATCTGGCGCGTATTTGCTGTAATCGATATCGACATAACGAGGAAGTTTTTCCATATTTCTGCACTCCATTCCGGCAAATTTCCATACAAAAAGGCGCCGTCCGTATGGCGATGCCAAACGGACGGCGCCTTTGCCGTTCCCACGTATTATAGCACACCCACCCAAACTGTGCAAGTGGGGTGTCTTTTTTGTTACACCGTGAAGTCCAAACAACTGCGCAGTTGGGTATAGGGCCGCACCTTGCCGTCGGCCACCGCCACATGGGCGGGATGGACCGAATACCCTTTCAGCGCGGCTTCATCGGTGAAGGTGGAGTCCAGCATCAGATCGGCGTTGGAGCTGGGCAGACACTCGGTCTGCACGCGGATTTCCACCAGCCCCGGGATCTGTCCGGCCAGTCCTTCCAACCCTTCCTTGATGCCTGCCTTGACGGCGTCCTTCTCGGCGCCCTGCAGTTCGGGTTTCAATGTCCAAAGAATGATGTGTTTGACCATGATGATAAACCTCCTGTTGATAATCCGGATGCGACGGCCTTTCCGTCCCCCGAGTTCGGCGTGTCATTTTCTGCCCCAGCGCCAGCAGCCAAACCAAGGCCGCCAATGCCAGACCGCAGGCAGCCGTCACTGGTCCGAGCCCACGAAACCAGTTGATATACAGTCCAAAGGCTGCATCGTCGGCAGGCATCCAGTGCTGCCAGCCGGATCGCTGAATACCGATACACGCCAGTACCGACGCCAATGCCACCGCCGTCCCCACCGTGTATGCTGTCTGGGTCAGTACTCCCCCCTGCGTCCGTGCCGACCACCAAAGGCAGCTCCCAAACGCCACTGCCAACACCACCATGAGTACCCAGGCCACCTGCCGATACTGCATTAAGATGTTGAGCAGATTGGACAATGGCGGGTTAATGTTGCTGCGCCACATATCGTCACACACGTCGCTGATCTGATCATAACGAAGGGTATCTTCGTCGGTCCATAACACGTTGGTTTCCCAGGTGATCGTATCTTGCAGATAGGTGACGACCTCCTTATACGGACTGTCCGGCTGAGAGGTTGCTCCATGCCAGATCCTGTCGGCACGGCGTATCACGGCCACCCGCACAGTTTCCGGCGTAACCAGCGGCTCCAAAATATCACCGCGAAGACTCGCTGCCTCTGCAATGGTGCGAGCTCCTTGCTGGACATTTTCGTAGATTGTCTGCAAGCAGGTGCTGGTTTCTAATTTGTGCAGATAGTAACCTTCCCGGAACAAAGTCAGCGAAAGAGCCGTCAGCAGCGCCAGCAGGCAGCCGCAAACCACCGCCAGTCCCTGCGTAGCTACCGCCAACCCCGTCGCATTCCGCCGCCGGTTCACGGCTGACCTACCTGCAGCTCCGGGCCGCTGACATAGTCACAGTAGACAAAAAAGCGTTCATCCGTAGGGTTGACGATGCCGAAGGGATAGCAGGTATACATGATGAGGTTTTCCTCTTCCGCCTCCAGATCATACGCGGAAGTATCGGTATCCAATGCTACCTGCGTACCGGTGACCACATAATGGTATTCGCCGTAAGAGGTGGTAAACGTCACTTCGTCTCCGGTCTGGACACTCTCAAAATCCCGGAAGTAGGTTCCGGTGTGGCCGCCCATCAGGATCGTTCCCCCTTCACCGGGAATCTTTGCCCCCTTATAGGTGCCGGCCCCTTTGGAGAATTCCGTTTCGGAATCTCCATAGTACACATCACAATCCACCGCTGTACCGCTGATGGTCAAATGCCCCAACAAATCTCCAGCCTGCGGATAGCTTTCCAACACACCGGTTTCCGGCTGCGCTTCGGGGGTAGCCGTCGGCTGTATCTCAGACAGGGTAGGGATTTCCGGTTCGTTGGACAAACCGGAACTGGAGGCCGCTGGTTTGAGCGCCGCCATCACCGCCCCCAAAACTGCAAACACCGCGATCAGCGCAATGACAGAAAAAGCAAGAGGAAGAAGCAGCTTCTTCCCCTTGCCGTTTTTCTGTTTGGACGCGGCAGAATGGAAAGTTTGTTTTCTCATTTGCTACGTTTCCTCACACAATCATACTGGGTCGCTTATTCCCCTTTGCGGGACTTCTTGGAAGCGACACCCAAGCCACAGGCAGCCACGCCAACCAGCGCAACCACTGCAAAAACCATCAGGCTCATGTCAGAACCAGTAGCCTTGATGGGGTTCTCGGCCACAGCTGCGGTGGGCTCATAAACGCCCTTGACGTTGCCGTACCCGGACAGTTGCTTTTCAGACTCAACACGACCACAGTTGTCGCAGCGATAGCCTTCGCTCGTCGCAGTCCAGTTGTGATACCCGCAAGCCGGGCAGGTGTAATACTGAATGGCATCTCCGGGTGCCGGCGTTGCCGTAGCAGTCGGAGTCGTAGTGGAGGTTTGACCCGCAGAGCTGCCGCTGCTGCTGTTGCCGCCGCTGGTGGAAGGCTTGTCCAGCGTGTAGGTGGTGAAGTGGGGTACCCAGATGGTCAGCACTTCGTCTTTTACCTTAAAGGAAAAATTTTCATTGGCATTTTTGCGATCCTGAATAAATTCTGTTCCGTTGCTGCAAAATACAACGGCATATTCTGTGCCATCCGCAACACCGGGCATCGGAATATCTACAATATAGCCAAGCTCGGATTTATTGTCGGCCTTTACGTCAATCGTAACAGAATCCTTTTCACCACTGATATCCAACTTGTTTAGAGTAATATTTTCACTCTGCCCTGCCTCGCTATAGAAACGGACTGTCCCCCTTTTCCGCCTGCTCAAATGCTTCCGGCATCTTGCTATATGCTTCAATAGCGCAAGTTGCCATATCCTCCGTAACAATATTGTTGTTTTCTGCGGCGACATTGCTAACATATGCAGCAATAGCCTCTTTTGCCTTGCTCTTATCACTGTCATCCCAAACAGGCTTATTCGCCAGCAGATCCTTAACAACCTCTACCTTGTTCTCGGAAATCTCACCCGGCGTTGCATCCTCCGCAAAAACCGGCAGGCTCATCGCTGCCGTCATAGCAACGGCCGCAACGACTGCCAGCATCTTCTTGTTCATGTCGTTCTTCCTCTTTTCATCTGATACATTTTTCTATAACCGAAAGCTCTTCTATCTTAGCGCTTTTCCATACGCTTTTCAAGAAAAAAAATTCACAATTTTTTCTTTTGTTTTTTACTTTTTACAACATTTTTCCCGTCACGGTATGAGCAGAAGAGAGAGAGCTGCCGCAAACAGCAATGTGCCGCCTGCTGCCAATCGGGTACAAATTTCTTTTTGCTCGATGATCGGCTCCGGTTTTGCCAATCCAGCCAGTACAAACACCAGCGGAAATACCCCCGGCATACTGATACTGAAGAAAGACTGAACGATATAGGCCAACAGTGCCGCCCCTAACGCGGGATGATTCCGGAATCCTCGGCGGAGTGCCGCTACGCAAAAACCACACCAACAAAGCAGTCCCAACGCGCCGCCGCAGATCAGATGCTGCAAAAATTCATTGTGCGCAGAGTCAAAAGCCTCGCCGTTGATCAGGATCATATACTGAACAGACCCCATATCATGATACAGTCTTGCCTTCACCGCATCGCCACCCATGCCAATGAGTTTTTGCAGCGGCGTCATATATTGCGTGTAGGTGATCCACAGCAGTTTCCATACATACCCGCGGTTGGAAGCCCAATGTTCGCCAAACCGCAGTGCCGCAAGAGCTTCTGGTCCCCCCTGCCACACGTTGGCCACCACAAACAAGACCACGATCAGCAGCAAAAGCACCGCCACGGTTCCTTTCATAAAGGCAGCCGCCGGGCGGGAACGGCACCGGGACAGAAAAATGGTCGCCAGAAGAAAGAGCACCAACAGCGGGATGCCAACCAATGGTCTAGCCAACCACGCCGAAACAGTACGAAGTGCCGCACGAGTCACCCATATATTGGCGCCAAAACCAGTAATCAGTGCTATTGCCGTTAGGCCCGCGCAAAGCGCTGCTCCACGCCCCAAAGTTCGGGTGGTGGTTTTGCGGGTGCAGCAAAAGACCAGTCCCGCTACTGCGCAGCCAAGCCAAGCCGCATCACTGCCCGCGCAAAGCAGACCGCTGCAAAGCCACAATGCTACCGCATAGCGGCCCCCTACTTGACGCGTACCACGCAGATAGTCCCCCACCGCCAGCGGCACACATAGGCACAGCAGCGCCCCATAAAAGTTGATATTGCCTACTGTCCCCAAAAACAGCTCGCCCGTATCGGGTAAAAAGGTGTAATAGGCATCCAATGGGTCGATCATCCAGTAATTCAGCCAACTGATGCCCGTCACCACGCACCCCACGGCCACCAACACCCGCAGAACCAGCCATGCACCTTCGGCGGTACCTGCTGCGGCTACGATCAGATAGACCACCGTGCAAGCCAGATAGAGCATCAACCCATTGCTGCGCCCGCTGAGTCCCCATAGCGCTGTATAACGGTCCTGCGCAAAATACCAGGCGGCGGTATAACAAAGGCAAAGTCCTATCGGCCATAACCAGACAAAGGAAAACCGGCGCAATGCCGTTTTGCGCCGATTTTTCCAAAAGCATGCTAACGCCAACCATACCATGGCTATCATTGTGCAGCGCAGCAGTAAATCAAATTTATGGCCGATGAGCTCCACATAGCCATTGGGCATATACAGTGGCAGCCCTACCGCCAAGGCTAACGCCAACGCGTCCGCCCCAAGGGCAGGCCACGAGAAAACACGCTGCTGCCCATCTGTCTGGATGACCGTTCCTATTTTCCGCTTCACGGTACCAACCCGTAGGTTTTATACCAACTGAGCAGTTCGCTCAGCGTCAGTTTGCGGGCGAACAGTTGGCGGTAGGTGGCGGTTTTTTCTTTGCCCTGCGCTTTCAGGGCTGCCATCTTGTCCGCTGCGCGGTCATATTCCTGTTGAATAGCCGCCTGCATAGCCCGGTAGGCGGCCAGTTGTTCCTGTTCGTTCATCTGCATCAGCCCTGTTTCCAGATGGGGTCTTTCAGCACCCATTCGCCGCAGTCGTTCTTTTCAAACAAATCGCGATTGTAGAACTTGTCCATGATGGCCCAGAACTCACTCTCGGTATAACCGCAGAAGTCGCAGAAGTCCCGCACGCAGAGGGGGTCCAGTTTGCCGTCCCGCTCCTTGATGATGGGAATGGCCTCTTCCCGGGTCATCATGCCGTAGCGGATGTAGCGGGCGGTGTAATCGGTGGCCGCCGCATGACCGAACTTGGGATACTTCAGCCAAGAATGCACCAGATAGGCGCGGGAATCGATCTGGTCAAAGTTTTCCGCATGGTGGGTGCGATCCCACTCATGGGTCAAATCGTGGAAGCCATGTGCCTTGGCGATCTGGTAGTTTTTATAGCTATTCCACGGCACAAAGTAGCTCATATAGAAGGGATCCAGCTTCGCCCGCTCCTCAGCACTGGGAGCCATGGTCAGGCTCAAGTCCTTTTCCGTGACGCCGTCGCCCACCAATTCTTCCATGGGGAAGCCCACGGCCACGCCATTTTCGATCTGATCCATAGCCGAGTAGGTTTCTTTATCGGCGTTGCCGCCGTACTCAAAGCTGACATTTTCCCCGTAGCAGAGCATAGGGGTATTGAATTTAGCCGCCATATGCAGCGGGAAGGTGTAAATCAGACGGTCCACATACCAAGTGGGTTTGCCGTACTTTTCAAAGAATTTGCGCATGAGGATCTTCTGCACCTTGATGTTGGGCTTGCAGGAGATAATGGTGCAGCCAAATTCCTCGCTGATATTCTTCAGGTTATGAACGCCCGCCTGCGTCATGGGGAAATTATCCTCCACACTGAACAGGATGGGGTTCATGTGCATAACTTCCTTGAGCATCCAGACCTGAAAATGACTGTCCTTGCCGCCCGACACTGCCACGGCGCAGTCATAACCGCCGGGGCCGTTCATGCCACGGTATTTGTTGCAGTAGGCCTCAAACTCCTTGAAACGGGCATCCCAGTCCACATTTTTACGGTTTTCGTAGTGGCGGCAGGCGCTGCACACACCCTCAGCGTCAAAGGTAATGCCGGGACGGGTATCAGGCATCGTACATTTTTTGCAGTAACGCATCGTCATTCTCCTTTACACAGCCCGCCGCTAGGCGGGATTTTTCGGTCAGTCCGCGGCACGGGCTGCCGCAGCCGCAGCGTGTACATCCGCCGCGGAATCAAAAGCATAGATCACATACCGGTCATCTTCGTAGACCTTCTCGCAGTCCCCATACTGCACCAGCCCCATTTCCTCGGCGGGACCGTCCTCCTGAGTATCCACCAGCAGGAAAGGATGCTCGGGGTCTGTGGTCAGATGATCCTTTTTCTGCAGCCAGTCCGGCGACGCATCATCGCTCAGGTTGGCCAGCGTCCAAACATCCAACTGTCCACTGGACAATTCGATCATCGCATTGCAGTTCCAGAAGGTAGCATAGCCCTCGGTATACCCATTGTCCACCAGCCAAGCCGCCACCGTATCCAGCCCCTTGTGGGCCAGCGAAGGCTTTTCGATTTCCCGGCGCACCGTGTGTACCGCACACACCGTAAACGCGCAGGCCAACGCGACTGCCGCTGCCTGCCGCACACCGGGCAGGTGGAATCGCTCGGTTTTGAGTTCCACTGCCATCACCGCGATGCCGATGGGCAGGTTCATCAGCCAGAAATACAGATAATATTCTTGGAAGTAGGTGTAACAAACACCACACACCGCCACCATGCAGATCAGCAAGAGTACGAGGATCTGATCGGTAGTACGCAGCGTGCGCAGGCGCAGCAGCAAGCGGACCATACAGAAGGCCATGAATACGCCCAACAACAGGCCAATACCGGTAGCAATGCCACTGAAATGGAAGAGCAGTGCCCCGTTCTGGTAGCCGAACTCGTGGAAAAAGTCCATGATAACGCGGTCCAACGTGAACCAGTCGTCCGAGCGGTTCCAGGCGATAAAATTGTAAGATTTGACGTCGTACAGTTTCGACAACACCGAATTGCTGAGGAAATACCCTGCCGCGCAGGCCGCCGCCGTCAAAATGGAGGCTACAAAGAGCCGCACCTGCGCCCGGCAGGCTGCCAACGCTCCGCGCCATTCTGTCTTCCCGCAATCATGCAATGCCAAGGCCAGCACAATGGCCGATGCCAACAGCAGCGGCGCGTGGAATACCATGAGCTGTTTGACGCCGTTTACACCAGAGATAGCCGCCACCACACAGGCAAGGATCCACAGCCGGACACAAGACCGGGAAGACCTGTCCTGACTGCGAAGGATCAGCGCCAAAATGAGGATGTAGAAGAAGGTGTAAACGAGATAGTAGCCCCCATAAATGGCATAAACCAAATAATGCTGCCCAAAAGGCCACATGAGAGTTCCTGCCATCCAAAGGCCGGCGCGCCCCAGCCCTGCGAAATGTGCCAGCAACACCAAAACCGCCGCATACAAGGCCAAGGTGATCATCATGCCGAAAGTTCGCGCAAGATGCCAATCATTCGGGAAGAGCATCAACCCCAAACGGTAAAACCATTGCAGATTGACGACCTTCAATTCGGTAGAATAATACCAGTTGGTACTGATTATGCTGCCCTCCTGATTGAGCAGATCCGCCAACACCATCTCAGATGCCAGATCAGAGTCTACGATCCAACGCCCCGGCACCAACTGATACCACAGATCCAACAGATAGCCCGCCGCCATCCACAGCCAAGGCAGTGCTTGCCATAGGCGAGAACGCCAGTCGGGTTGTAAAGATTGTTTCATTGCTTTTCCCCTGTAGGCCGTCCCGTTTGTGGACGGCTGTTTGTTTGGATAATCCTTTTTGTATTGTACCCCATTTACTGCACAGGCGCAAGGGCAAGCCATAAAATTTGCAGTTTTGCTAAGGGGATAGTTGCATTTTGGACGTGGGTACTTTACAATAAAGCCAAGAGCAAACACACCAAACAGGAGGCGTATTCATGTCTGCATCGAAAGTGTATTTCACCGATCTGCGTACCTCGTTCAATGAGAACCTGCCCCAGAAATTGGAGCGGCTCATCAAGACCGCCGGGATCGGACAGATCGATTTTTCTAACAAATTCACCGCCATTAAGATTCACTTCGGCGAGCCGGGCAACCTAGCTTTTCTGCGGCCCAACTATGCGGCAGTCGTGGTCAAGGTGGTCAAGGAGCTGGGCGGCAAGCCGTTCCTGACGGACTGCAACACCCTGTATGTAGGCGGACGCAAAAACGCGCTGGATCACATGGACGCTGCCTATACGAATGGTTTTTCGCCTTTCTCCACAGGCTGCCATGTTGATCATTGCCGACGGCCTGAAAGGCACCGATGAGGTGTTGGTTCCGGTGGAGGGCGGCACCTATGTTAAGGAAGCCAAGATCGGCCGGGCCGTCATGGACGCCGATGTGTTTATCACGCTGTCCCACTTCAAGGGGCACGAATGCACCGGCTTCGGCGGTGCACTGAAAAACATCGGCATGGGCTGTGGTTCCCGCGCCGGCAAGATGGAGATGCACAGTGCCGGTAAGCCCTATGTCAATCAGGACGCCTGCATTGGATGCGGCCGCTGCGTCAAGATCTGCGCCCACGATGGTCCCCACATCGTCGACCACAAGGCCAGCATTGATCATGACAAGTGCGTAGGCTGCGGCCGGTGCATCGGTGTCTGCCCGATGGATGCCGTCTGCCCCGCGCAGGATGAAAGCAACGATATCCTAAACTGCAAAATCGCCGAGTACAGCAAGGCGGTCGTCAGCGGTCGTCCCCAGTTCCACATCAATCTGGTCATCGATGTATCGCCCTACTGTGACTGCCACGCCGAGAATGATGTGCCTATCGTACCCGATGTAGGCATGTTCGCCAGCTTTGACCCGGTAGCGTTGGATCAGGCCTGCGCCGATGCCGTTAACCGGCAACCTGTCATGCCCGGCAGCCATCTGGACGAGGTAGCCCACGATCACCACGACCACTTCACCGATTCCAGCCCCGCCACCAACTGGAAGAGCTGTCTGGAACACGCCGAGAAGATCGGTCTGGGTAGCCGGGAATACGAGCTGATCAAGATCTAAGTTTTCTTCCTTTTGAAACCAAATGCCTCCCACACACCGGAAAGCAATCCGGCCTGTGGGAGGCATTTTTACATTTTTTCTCGGTAAGCAGCCGCTGCCCTTCCGGCTTTAGCCCCCACCTCGTTGTAGGCTTGCTGATAATAGTGGTAGGAGTCTTTCATCAGCCCTCGGGCCTGCATGGTACCGAAATCATCGCTGGCCAGCACCACGCCGGGGCCTTCCCTCGCCAGTTCGCACTGCGCGGCATGGATGGCGGTGTAGTCACACCCTTTGACACCGTTATACTGCCCGATAGCCACCAGAAAGCAGGTTTCCAGCCCCGCCTGCCGGCACTGCGCCCATAGGTTCCGGAACCGGGCCTTATACAAAGCGGGCGTGGTTTCCCGGTCACCGTCTGTTTCTCCCTGACACCAAACCAGAAAACGATGACCTACCGGCATGGACACTTCTTGCAGATAGGCATTGGCTTGGGCAAACCGCCCCAGTGCATCGGTGAGCAGATCCTGCTGCCCCTGCCATTGGGCAATCTCGGTCCCGCCTTGACTGGCCGACACGCCAACCACCGGCACACCGGTCTGCTCATAGTAAGCATTGACAAAAGCGGTGACCAGCGACCCAGTCTTTTTTCCCGGCTCAAAAATACCGTTCGGGTCATTTTCTTCGGCACCGAAAGGTTCTGCTATAGGATGCAGCTGCCCCGGGTCGGAAACTGCCCGGTATTCATATCCAGCACCGGGCGTCAAGGACGGCGCCGGTTGGGGCCACTGTGGGCTGGTAATGCCTCGCCCCGCCATATTGGATTGTCCGGCAAACAAAAGAGGTCATATTCCATAGCAAACGTGCCCGTCCTTTTTACAGCATTGGCCGCCGTTTTTTCGGCGGCAGTTCTATTATAGCACCGTGTGCAAGAGCGGGTGTTTCTTTAAGTATACATTTTGATACTTCTTTTTAGGCTTGTGCCTTCAATTGCTTTAATATCCGTTTTGCGTCACACCGTACTCGGCTTGCGAATGCGTGAACCCTTCAAATTCCAGCTGTTCAATCAGACCACTTCTAGAAAACGAGGAATATTCTAAATACTGCTGCGCTTTCAGCGCTGCCTGTTCATTCCAATCTGCCCCGCAATTATCGGCTGCATACGTTGCTTCGCTATTGCTGAATTCCTCAAATTCTAGCTGTTCAATGAGTCCAGTATAAGAAAATGCTGTGTATTCTAGATAATCGTATGCTTTTTCCAACGCCTGTCGCTCGCCTTCGGTGGTCGGTTCACTTCCTTGCTTATCTATCGCCGATTGAACCCCATCTGCTAAAGCTTGGGCCTTTTCTACCATAGAAAGTACTTCTGTTGGCTCATCACTCGTTTTTATAAAGGCCAACATAGCACCTGCTGCGTCTTCATCATTTTCCAAGCAAAGGTATCCTGCCAAACTTGCTTTATCCGTCGTTGAAGAAGATACCATTTCAGCCTGAATTACGGTATTACTTTCACCATCATCACCTTCTTTGCAAAGCTGGTAATAGACTCCCTCTTTATCTTGGTTTATATATTCCCAAGTTAAATCAACCGTTATAACTTCTTCTAAGGATAGTTTTGCTGTTCCGTCTTCGTACACGCTCAAAAGCGTATTTGATAAGTCCTCTTGCACCTCGGTGCCGGTTTCATCAATTGCTTTATCATATTTCCAAGTTCCAACCAGAGCCTTTTGACCATCAATTTTTTGCTGTTCACCGCTTCCCAAACATGCACATGCGCAAATCAGTAGAAGTAGGCATAATAAAACTAGAACCCCTATCTTCATTTTCTTGCCTTCCATATATACACTCCTTCCTTGTATCTTAAAACCCATAATAGTTCCCACTCAAATCAGATAACCTATAGGTATCAACCGGCACATTGGATATTCCCACTGCATCGAACTGCCATGTTTCTCCCGCGTCAAAATTAACAATATTATCCATCGCAGTTCCCAACAAATTTCCTGCTTCATCGTATAGCGAAAACTGAACACTTGCATAGTCCAGCATTTTATCTCCGTTATTTCTGACTTGACCTGTAATGTGGATGCTTCCAACGTTCTCATCGTAAATACCTTCCACAGAATCCATACCGCCGACCAACTCTAGTACTTCCAAATCTTTTGTTGGTGTTTGTGTCGGTGTTGGGGTTGGTGTCACTGTTACAGTAGGTTGCTCAGTTCCTGTTTGCGATGTTCCAATATTGTCCTTAGTAAAAAACAGTGGAATTCTATAAACAAGATAAATTATCAGAACCCAAAACCACCATCGTTTGTAAATCGGCTTTTTGTTCTTTGCACCGCACTTTGGGCATCGTTTAGCACTTTTAGCCATCTGTCCGCCACAAATCGGACAAATCTTTAATCTGTTTTTTGTTCCACAAGATGGGCACTTTTTTTCTTTGCTATCAAATTCTGTTTCGCAATTAGAACAAGTAACATTTGGCATCTTCATCCGCTCCTCATTTTTAATTTTCACCAATAATATACCATATTTATGTTTATATTTCAACATATATTAGATATATAATACAGTTCAAAAATCCGTCATAATAGCCATAGGTGGTGATACTATGGACGAATTGAAAATCACAAAAAAGACCGAACCCGTAATGTTTACCATCCGGGTAGATAAATCCATTGTCGATTTTTATGACGATTTAGCGAAAAAGACGAATCGATCGCGGAACGAATTGATTGGCCTTGCCTTAGAGTTTGCCAAAGACAAAATCATAATTGATTCTTAACTGATTTTCATATTCAAATATGATAAAATCCTGCGGTGTCCCCATCCAGCAAAGGGAGGTACCGCAGGATTTTTTCCTTGTATATGGTGTATATCCAACAAAAAAGCGCCGCCGCGCTCCTTACGGAGTGCGGCGGCGTTTTTATGCGGGAAGATTCAGATTACAGCTCAGCGAAGTACTTAATGGTGCGGACCATCTGGCTGGTGTAGCTGTTCTCGTTGTCGTACCAGGACACGACCTGAACCTGATAGGTGTCGTCGTCGATCTTGGTGACCATGGTCTGGGTGGCGTCGAACAGGCTGCCGTAACGCATGCCGATGACGTCAGAAGAAACGATGGGATCTTCGTTGTAGCCGAAGCTCTCGGAAGCAGCAGCCTTCATAGCGGCATTGATGCTCTCCTTGGTGACGTCCTTGCCCTTGACAACGGCAACCAGGATGGTGGTGGAGCCGGTGGGGACGGGAACGCGCTGAGCGGAGCCGATCAGCTTGCCGTTCAGTTCGGGGATGACCAGGCCGATAGCCTTGGCAGCGCCGGTGGAGTTAGGAACGATGTTCTGAGCACCAGCACGAGCGCGGCGCAGGTCGCCCTTGCGCTGCGGGCCGTCCAGGATCATCTGGTCGCCGGTGTAAGCATGAACGGTGGTCATGATGCCGGAAACGATCGGATAGGTCTTGTTCAGGGTGTCGGCCATGGGAGCCAGGCAGTTGGTGGTGCAGGAAGCAGCGGAGATGACCTGGTCGTCAGCGGTCAGGGTCTTCTCGTTGACGGAGTAGACGATGGTCTTCAGGTCGTTGCCAGCAGGAGCGGAGATAACAACCTTCTTGGCGCCGGCTTCGATGTGAGCCATGCTCTTAGCCTTGGAGGTGTAGAAACCGGTGCACTCCAGCACGACATCGATGCCCAGTTCGCCCCAGGGGCAATCCTTGGCGTCCTTGATGGCGTAGATGGTGATCTTCTTGCCGTCGACGACGATGTAATCCTCGCCGGCTTCGACGGTGTGCTTGTGCTCACCGATCTTGCCCAGGAAAGAGCCCTGAGCGGTGTCGTACTTCAGCAGGTGAGCCAGCATAGCGGGGCTGGTCAGGTCGTTGATGGCGACGACTTCGTAGCCGTCGGCTTCGAACATCTGACGGAAGGCCAGGCGGCCGATGCGGCCAAAACCATTGATAGCAACTTTAACAGCCATAGTAAAATCCTCCCAAGATTTTATTGTATAACCTTGTGAGCGGTGTTTCCCGCTCTGCGGTATGATACTATTGTACCCTATTCTTACACAATCTGCAAGAGGGCTGTTATTCTTTTAACGCAAATTTTTCAAAAAAATTCTGATTTTTACCAAGGCGGAAGGATTTTCCAACCATTCTGGCGCGTAAACTGCGCAGACTAGACAAGAACGCAAACGGAGGTGATCCCCATGCCCAGCGATGATCCGGCCCGTGCCTTATTGGCAGAACAGGCCGCCTACGGTGTGCCGGTTCTGCCGCAGCTCCGCCTCGTATGTCTGGCCGAGGCACTGACCGCCCCGCCCCCCAGCCACGCACTGGACTTAAACGCCGAACTGGAAACCCTATGCACCGCTTTACAAGAGAGTGTACGCCGCCGCCCCGGCTGGCTGTATTTTGCCCCCACCAGCCACGCCGCTCCGGCCGCACTGCCCCGGGGGTTGCTGCATGCGGCATTGCTGTGCTGGATGAACGGAGTGCTGTCTGCCCCCGACGCCCACGCCGTATTACAGTTGGAAGCCACCGCTCATGCCGCCATTCTGGTTTTGCGGGGCGGCATGGGGCATCGCCTGCCTGCCGACACCCGGGCTTTGCTGCTGCGGCTGGCCGCAGTCTGCGGTGGCGCCGTGGTACAAAGCGGCGGCAACGGACCGTTTACTGCCGCCCTGCGGCTGCCGCTGAACCCGACGCTGCCCCAACGGCAGCCGCCGTCCCCTGCCGATCTGC
This sequence comes from uncultured Gemmiger sp., assembly GCA_963557315.1. Taxonomy (GTDB): domain Bacteria; phylum Bacillota; class Clostridia; order Oscillospirales; family Ruminococcaceae; genus Gemmiger. The sequence goes on from CAUWAX010000002.1 coordinate 66,264, forward strand.
TGTGCGACCGGTACAGCGCTTTACAGATATTTTTATCCGAATATTGTGCCGCACCAAACGAATGACCGGAGCCCCCAAGGGCCCCGGTCCTTTTTACATTTCTTCTTGCTCCGTGATGTCTTCTCCGGCTGCTGCCCACGCACAGACAAAGCCGCAGAGCCCCAGCGTACCAAAACCCAAGCCCGTCAAAAGATCGGGCAAAGTCAGCATACCGTAGGCCGCTTCGAACAACGTTTGGGGCAGCTCAAAGCAGGTACACAGCAGAAAACAACCGCTTCCCGTGGCAAACAGTGTATGGCCGCAGGGGTACTCCGGAACCAAAAACACCTTGAAGAGCACCACCACAAAGAGCAGCGCCGCCACCGCGCTAAGCACCCGTACCGTACAAGGCATCCGTGCCAGCGACGCCGGCACCATCTGAAAACGCCAAACCAACCGCCACAAGTAGTAGGCAAACACACCCAGAATCAAAAAGGGACTGCCCAACCGCTTATGCCGGATGCCATATCCCAGAAAAGCCCGTACCCCATACCAGAGCAGCCATACCCCGGCCAAAAGCGGCGTGATGGCGTCGGCCCATGCGGAAATTTGCGGATACCCGGTAAACGCCGCAGGGTTCTGTAAAGTGTACCGGAGCAAAGAGAGGGTCAGGACACCGGAAATCACCAACGCCAAGCCGGTCAGCAACATAAAAGCGCCCAACATCGGATTGGATTCCGCCAAGGCCGCCGGCTGTGCAGCCGCCCGCCGGGCAGGCAGGTAAGGCAGCAGCAACGCCGCCAGCCACGGAATATACCGCAGCCAGACACTGCCCTCGGCGGCAAAACCGGTGGCTGTATCGGTCCAGAACAGCAGATCTGCCACATGCAGACCGCCCAGCAACAGGCCGAAAAAGAGCAGCACAATCCCGTGCGGTCGTTTTTGTTTCAAGGCAGATTCCCCTCTTCCGTACGATGGTCTAACCCGCAGGGGATGCCGCATACCCTAGGACAGGCCCCGCGCAAAGTCTGAAAGTATTGTACCGCCGCGCCGGGCAAATTGCAAGAGTGAGGAATGGGAACCTTGAAACGAACACTTTTCTATACCCTATTGCTGGGGCTTTTGGCGCTGGCCGCCCCCTTCACCGTGCTTTTGCTGCCGTCACAGCGGGACACCCCTGTACCGGAATCCGCCGCGGCCACACCGGCCCCCGAAATTCCCGCCGTCACCCCGCCGCCTCTGGCTGCGGACCCCCATGCCGGCAACACCGATGCCGCGGCAGACCTAACCCTCTACGATGCCGCAGTGGGACAAACCATCACCGTACCGGTGGAGGAATTTTTGATTGGGACAGCAGCTTGCGAACTTCCGGCAGACTGGCCCGACGACGCGGTGTGCGCCCAGATGGTGGCCAGCCACAGCTATGCTCTCTCGCTGGGGAGCGAACCCATGCAGGTGAACAGTGCCCTATGCGCCGGCTGGACCGATGCGCAGGTCCTGCAAGCCCGCTGGGGCGACGACTTTACCGCGAACTATGACCGGCTGGCCGCGTTGGCCACCGAAGTCTGCGGCGCCCTGCTCTGCTATGAGGGCGCCCCGGCTGCAGCCTGCTACCACAGCATCAGCGCCGGACATACCGAAGCCAGCCAAAACATCTGGGTGACGGCCCTGCCTTACCTGCAAGGGGTCGATTCCCCGTGGGACAAAACAGTGCCCGACTATGCCGTAACCGTGACATACACCACCGAACAGATGACGACCCTGCTGCAAAATCTGGGACTGGAACCGGAGGGAGATCCCGCTGCTTGGTTCGGTGCCTGCCAATGGGACGATGCGGGCTATGTGGAGCGCCTGACGGTATGCGGCACTTCTTTTTCCGGCACCGCACTGCGTAGCGCCTTTTCGCTGCGTTCTGCCAGCTTTTCTGTCACCTACGACGGCGAGAACTTTGCGCTGACCACCTATGGATACGGCCATGGCGTGGGGATGAGCCAATACGGCGCCAAAGCCATGGCGGAGGGTGGTTCCACTTGGCAAGAGATCTTGACCTACTATTTTCCGGGCTGTACGATTTACCAATAAAAAATGCCTCCCGCGCAGGGAGGCATGGGGGTTATGAGGAAGAGGACAACGGTTTTTTCAGCAGTCCCAACAGTGCCGCGCCCAGCAGCGAACCTGCCGCCAGTGCCAGCAGAAATCCTGCCGGGTTGTGAATCAGCGCAATGAGGAACAAACCGCCGTGGGGGGCCGGACAGCCGCAGCCAAACAGTACGCTGAGGAACCCCGCCAGACCACTGCCCAACATGCAGGCAGGGCCTACCCGCAGCGGATCCCGCAGGGCAAAGGAAAGCGCGCCTTCGGTGACAAAGGAAGCTCCCATCAAAAGGTTCTGCGGGGCGGTGCGCTGCTCCGCCGGGGTAAAACGATTTTTAAACAGCAGGCAAGCCAACGCCACGGCGATAGGCGGCACCATACCGCCCACCATGACCGCCGCCATGATGTCGTACTGGTCGTTGACCAGCGCCAAGGTTCCCGTCAGGTAGGCGGCCTTGTTGATAGGCCCGCCGTAGTCGGTGGCCATCAAAGCCCCCAACAAAGCCCCCAACGCCAATCGGCTGTCGCCCTGCATACCGTCCAGCAGATCGCACAGCCAGAGATTAAAATGCCCCAGCGGAGGGTTGACCAGCAGCAACATCAAAAAGCCTACGCCCAGCAGGCTGAGAACCGGCGTCAGCAACCCGGTGCGGACCTGTTCCAGCGCCGGGGGGAGCCAACGTCCCGCAAAATTCAGCAGCCGGATCAGCAGTCCTGCGGCAAAGCCTGCCACCAATGCACCCCAGAATCCACTGGAAACCCAATTTTCTTCCGGTGCAATGGTCGTACCCAGTTGGGCCAGATACCCACCCATCAGGCCGGGCATGAAAGCCGGCAAATCCCCGATACTGTAAGCAATAAACGCAGCCAGCACCGGGTACATCAGCACAAAAGCCGCCCGCCCCACGGTATCCATCATATCGGTGAACGGGTCCGGCAAGCCCAGTTGGGCAAACAGTAAGGCAAAGGCGATGAGCACACCGCCTGCCACCACAAAGGGCAGCATATGGGAGATACCGCTCATCAGGTGGCGGTATGCTTCCCGCGCCAGTTCTTTCCAGTCGTTGGCCCGAAAACCGTCGCCGCCGCGGTATACCGGCACGCAGCTTTCGGCAGCCCGGTCCAACACGGCGCCGGGGTCCCGAATTGCCTCCCGTGCCGACACCGATACCATCCGTTTGCCCACAAACCGGGCGGTGGACACCGTACGATCCGCCGCCACAATGATGCAGTCCGCCCCGGCAATGTCCTCTGTCGTCAGCGCATCGCTGACACCTGCGGCTCCATTGGTCTCCACTTTTAGGCTGACACCCCGCGCTTGTGCGGCCTTTTGCAGTGCTTCCGCCGCCAAATAGGTGTGCGCCAGCCCCGTGGGACAAGCAGTGACCGCCACAAAACGCCAATGCTCAGGCTTACTGCTCTTTTGCGGCGGGTCCGGTTGGGGGGAGGGATTTTCCTGTTCGGCAATTCGGCGGCAAAAGGCGTCGGGGGTGTCCGCCTGCATCAAGCGGGTACAAAGTTCTTTATCCAGCAGCAAAGTAGCCAACTCTGCCAAAACCCGTACATGGAGGTCGTTGGCCTGCGCCGGGGCCGCGATCAAAAACATCATCCGCAGTGGGATGCCGTCCGGTGTGGGACAGGCCAATGGCGGGTCCAGCGTGATGGCTGCCAGCGCCGGGGCCCGTACCGCTTCGCTCTTGGCATGGGGAATTGCCATTCCGCCGCCCACACAGGTGCCGCCCAAGGCTTCCCGTTTTTGTACGTCCGCCTCAAAGGCTGCCACATCATCCAGATTGCCCGCCTGCGCCATCAGCTCGGTCAACTTGTGTACCGCCGCTTGCAGAGAATCGGCCTGATACCGCAAAGATACGCAAGCCGGCTGTAACAGATCGGTAACGTGCATGGGACGTTTTCCCTCCTGTCTGGTGGATGTTCCGTAAAAAAGGCGGCTCCGCCGCAGCGGAGCCGCCTTGTAAGGTGCAAAAGATCAGTTGAGCAGCGTCTTCTCGCTCTCGGGATCGAACAGATGAATTTTGTTGGTGTCCATAGCAACCACGACCTTGTCGCCACGACGGGACTTGGAGGTGGGCGCCACACGAGCCATCAGGTTCTGGCCCTTGTAGGTCAGGTAGAGGTAGATCTCAGCGCCCATCAGCTCGGAAACCTCAACTTCGGCGTTGATATGGCTGTTGGGATGCTTGGCCAAGAAGTCCTCGTCGTCCTTGATGTCCTCAGGACGGATACCGACTTTCAGGGTCTTGCCTACGTAGGCATCCAGCTTGCCGTCGGCAGTCTTTTCGGTGGGCAGCGGAATGATGGTGCCGGCCAGATCGATGGTGTACTGGTTGCCGTTCTTGTTCAGCGTGCCGTCCAAGAAGTTCATCTGCGGGCTGCCGATGAAGCCTGCCACGAAGACGTTGCAGGGGTAATCGTAGAGGTTCTGCGGGGTATCGACCTGCTGGATCAGGCCGTCCTTCATGACGACGATCCGGTCGCCCATGGTCATGGCCTCGGTCTGGTCATGGGTAACATAGATGAAGGTGGTCGCCAACTTCTTGTGCAGCTTGATGATCTCGGTACGCATGCTGGTACGCAGCTTCGCATCCAAGTTGGACAGAGGCTCGTCCAACAGGAAGACCGCCGGGTTCCGGACCATGGCGCGGCCCAGCGCTACACGCTGACGCTGACCACCGGACAAAGCCTTGGGCTTGCGGTCCAGCAGGTGCTCGATCTCGAGGATCTTGGCAGCCTCACGGACGCGCTTGTCGATCTCGTCCTTGGGCATCTTGCGCAGTTCCAGACCGAACGCCATGTTCTTGTAAACGGTCATGTGGGGATACAGAGCGTAGTTCTGGAACACCATGGCGATGTCACGGTCTTTCGGCGGGACGTCGTTGATCAGGCGGTCGCCGATGTACATCTCGCCGCCGGAGATTTCTTCCAGACCGGCGATCATCCGCAGGGTGGTGGACTTGCCGCAGCCGGAAGGACCGACGAAGACGACAAATTCCTTGTCGGCGATTTCAAGGCTAAAATCGGGAACGGCAACAACGTTACCGGGGTAAACCTTTTTGACGTGACGGCAGCTGATAGAAGCCATGACAAAACCCTCCAATATGGTATTTGTGCCCCGTGTGTGGGGCTGATTTACTTGACACGACTATAATAACAGGTTAAAATAGGTTTGAAAATAGCATTTTATTGATATAGGAGGGTGGAAATTGATTTTCGAGGCAGAAATGTACTGTGCCTGTGCGAAAACCGCCGAACTGGACGGCACCGACCCGGTTCAGTTGGTTGGTGCCGGCTTGTGGGTAGGGGTACTTTCCCGCGGGGTCTGTCGGCTGCAAGGCTGCGAAGTCCCGGGGCGCAGCGGAGATGTCCTGTTGGGCGCCGGACCGCTGGCGCTGGTCCCGGAAAGCGATTGCCACCTGTTGGCGGTGCGGTTGACCGGGTACTGCGCCGATGCCTACCTGCTGCGGCTGGGCGCCCCCCGCTGGGCGGACGGCGCCTCCTGCCCCGGGGCAGCCGAGCTGGTGGCCCAACTGCAGACCGCCGACAGCGCCGCCATGGCTTATGCCCTGTTGTGCGCCATAGCCAAAGCCGATGAGACAGCCCGCCCCCTGCCGCCGCTGGTTTCCGAAGCGGTGACAGCCATCCGGCAAAACTATATGGCCCTGTATGGGGTGGAGGAGCTCAGCGAGCAGCTGGGGGTGACCAAAAGTCATCTGGTGCGTACCTTTAAACAAGCGTTGGGAGTACCGCCGGGCAAGTACCTGACCACGGTACGCATCGAAGCCGTCAAGACCCTGCTGCTTACCGATGAACACAATCTGGAGATGATCGCCGGATTGACAGGTTTTTCCGGCGCCAACTACCTGTGCCGGGTCTTTAAGCGGGAGGTCGGGGTTTCCCCCGCCGCTTGGCGTGCTGCCGCCGCACCGCCCCCGGCCGTACCCAAATTGCCGCCCCGCAGCGAGGAGATGTTCGTATAACGCCAAAACAGGCGCAGCCTTTCGGCTGCGCCTGTTGTTCGTTGTGGCAAATTATTCGGCCGTCTTGTAGCCGTCGGGGTTGTGGCTCTGCCAGTTCCAGCTGTGGGCGCACATCTCCTCGATGCCGTACTGCGCTTCCCAGCCCAGTTCTTTCTTCGCCTTGCTGGGATCGCACCAGCACTCGGCAATGTCGCCGGGGCGGCGGGGATCGATGACGTAGGGCAGTTCCTTGCCGCAAGCCTTGCTGAAGGCGTGGATCACATCCAGCACGCTGTACCCGTGGCCGGTGCCCAGATTGCAGATGAAGAGACCGGGCTTTTCTTCCAGCTTCTTGATAGCAGCCACATGGCCGCGGGCCAGATCCACCACGTGGATGTAGTCCCGCACGCCGGTGCCGTCAGGCGTGGGATAGTCATTGCCGAAGACATGGACTTTCTCCAGCTTGCCCACGGCCACCTTGGCAATGTAGGGCACCAGATTGTTGGGGATGCCGTTGGGATCCTCGCCGATGAGGCCGGAGGGATGGGCACCGATGGGGTTGAAGTAACGCAGCAGCGCCACATTCAGCTCGGGATCGGCATGGCAGCAGTCGGTCAGGATCCGCTCGGTAAAGACCTTGGTGGTGCCATAGGGGTTGGTGGTGCCGCCCACGGGGAAGTCTTCCCGGATGGGCACGCTGGCGGGGTCGCCGTACACGGTGGCCGAAGAGGAGAAGATAATGTTATGGCAGTTGTGGCGGCGCATAACATCCAGAATGTTCAGCGTGCAGGCCAAGTTGTTGGAGTAGTACTCGATGGGCTTGGAGACGCTCTCACCCACGGCCTTGTAGGCGGCGAACTGGATCACACAATCGATGTCGGGGTTGGCGGCAAAGATCTTTTCCACCGCCTCCTTGTCGGTCATATCCGCTTCCACAAAGCGGAAGTCCTTACCGGAGATCTTCTTGACGCGGGCCAGTGCCTCAGGGCAGGAATTGTAGAAGTTGTCCGCAACGACGATGTCGTATCCCGCGGCCAGAAGTTCCACGCAGGTGTGGCTGCCGATATAGCCGGCGCCACCGCTAACCAAAATTGCCATACCAATCGTCTCCTTTATGTTTTCTTGTTGCTTTTTAACGGGCCTCGGTGGTCCGTTCCTTACTTATCATTCTACTTTTTCTGCTCAGTTTCTGGAATAGACGTTTTCGGTGCCTCTTTATCTTTTTGTTGCCGATTTTGACGGCGTGCCGGCAGCCCCTGCTGCATACGCCGGTAGGCGCTGGGGGTGTTGCCGGTGGCGGCACGGAACTTTTGGCTGAAATACGCCCCCGAGCAATAGCCCATGGCGGCGGCTACTTCGCCGGGGGTGGCGCCCCGGGCCAGCATTTGGGCGGCATAATCCAGCCGCATGGCGGCAAATTCCTCCATCGCGGTATGGCGCAGCCGGGTGCGGAAAGCCTGCTGCAGTTGGGTGCGGCTGCAGCCCACCGCGGTGCAGACCTCGTCCACCTTCACCTCTCGGGTCAGGTTTTGGGCAAAGTAAGCCCGGGCCGCTTCCACCAGTGCCGTTTGGCGGCGTTCCCGCCGCACCCGCAGGGTGGGTTTGCGGGGGCGCTTGCAGCGCCGTGCCAGCAGGATCAGCAGGTTTTCCAGATGGATGGCATATTGTTGCCGCGCCCCAAAGGCTGTTTCCTGCCGGGGGGTGGGCTTGTCGCCGGGGGCGGCAGGTCCGTCGTAGAGTTCCGCGGTCGTTTTGATCAACCAGTTCAGGTCGTTCTGCTCGGCCGGTTCGGCGTGGAACACCATGCCCCGAAACCGGTCCATGACCGCCGACCCGCATTGAAAATCCACACGCAGCACTTCGGGCGGCAGTTCCCCCAAACACCGGATGCCGAAGATTTCCTCCGGCTGATGCAGCAGGATTCCACCGGCCCGCAGCCGTACCCACCGGTCGTTGCAATATTCCTCAACCGCACCGGCCCGCACATAGACCAACTGCCAAACGGATGTCTGTCTGTGGGAGAAGTCCTCTTCCGGACGGCGCTCGGCAGCCCAAGCCGCCGGCACCGCTTCGATGCGCAGGGGGAAATCCTCGGGGCGTTCCATGGCTGCCTCCTTTGTTAGACGGCCACCACGCCACTGTCCGGCCAGTAATCCGAGGTGCCGCTGCCGTAGCGGAACACCCCGGGTTCCACATCGGCCAACTGGGGGAACAGCGCCAATTCCGGGCAACTGTCCGCCAGCCCGATGCAGTACGCCGTCAGCGGGCTGATGACCTTATCGATGGATGTATAGACGTTGCTGCCATCCTCGGCATAGGTGCTGAGCATGATGTCGTCGGGGTAGGTCTGCTCCACATAGGCGGTCAGCTCCCCATCCACATAGGGGTCGCTGCTGCCCTCGTACAGGTCGGGCGCCCCGAAGAGATGCAAAATCTCATGGGCAAATGTTGCCGGAGATTCCGGCTCGGCCTGCGTGGCATAGGCATCGTACCGGTAGATGCAGCAATATTCATAGGTAAAGTTGGCGCCGTCCTCGGCATAGTGGGCCATCGTGAAGGAGGTGCCGTCCACCGGCAGGAAGAGCAGGAACCCGATACGGTCGGTGCCGTATCGGTTCTGCAAGTCCGTCGTGTCCAGCGTGGCACAGAGCATGTCCATCTCATCGAGGAAATCGTTGCTCTCCTCCGAGTTCACGCCGCCCCGCAGCCGGGAATGCAGCGAATAGGTATAACTCAGCGGGCTGTTGTCGCTGCCATCGTCATAGGATAGCTGCGCCTGCACCCCATACAAGGCGGCCTGCTGGGTGATCCAGTCCACCGCCATGGCCACACTTTGCTGGGCCTCGGCCCGGGCTTCCCGGGTCCAGATGCTGCCGGTGGCTGCATCGTTGAGGTAGACGCTGACCAGCACCGTGGGCTCTTCCAACAGACCCACACTGCCGTACAGTTCCTGCTCCCCTTGGGGAAGCAGTTCGGTCTGGGGCGGCGGGGTCGGGGAAGGTTCTTCCACCGAAGGCATTTCGGGCAGGGTCTGCACCGTCCGGTGGGGCACACAGCCGCAGAGCAGGCAGGCGGACAAAAGCAGCGCAGCAAGGCGTTTTTTCATCGTCGTCCCCTGTCTTGTTTACAGTTTCAACTGAAGTTTGCCGTCCACATCCGCCAAGGCCACCGTGGCCGGGGCAGTACCCAGACGGCCATCCACCAACGCTTCGGCGATGGGATCTTCCACCGCTTTGCGGATGGTGCGCCGCAGCTCCCGGGCACCGTACTTGGTGGAGCTTTGGGCCACAATGGCCGCCAGCGCCGCCTGATCGTAGGTCAGGGTAATGCCATGGGCCGTCAGGCCGGGCTTGTATTCGTCCAGCATGAGGGCGGCGATCTTCTCGAGGTTTTCCTCGCTCAAGGGATGGAAGGTGATGACCTCATCCACACGGCCAAGGAATTCGGGACGCAGGAACTCCTGCAAAGCCTTCAGGCTCTTATCGGCGCTGGCCACTTCCAGCTTTTTGCCGAAACCGGTGGCACCGCTCTGGTCGGTGGAACCGGCGTTGGAAGTCATGCAGATCACGGTATTGGAGAAATCCACCGTGCGGCCTTGGGCGTCGTTGATCTTGCCTTCGTCCAGAATCTGCAGCAGGATGTTCATTACATCAGGATGAGCCTTCTCGATCTCGTCAAAGAGCACCACGCTGTAAGGATGACGGCGGACCTTCTCGGTGAGCTGACCGGCCTCATCGTAGCCCACATAGCCCGGAGGCGAACCGATCAGACGAGAGACGGCATACTTCTCCATATATTCGCTCATGTCGATGGAGATCAGCGGGTCCACCGTGTCAAAGAGCTGGTTGGCCAGTTGTTTGACCAGTTCGGTCTTGCCCACACCGGTGGGGCCTACAAAGATGAAGCTGGCCGGGCGATGACGGCCCGACAGGTCGGCACGAGCCCGCTTGATGGCCCCTGCCACGGCGTGAACCGCCTCGTCCTGCCCGATGATATGGGCCTTGAGAGCCTCTTCCAACCCTTGCAGGCGGCCGTACTCGGTTTCCTTGATCTTGACGGCAGGGATGCCGGTCCACAGTTCCACCACCTGCGCCACATCGTCCAGCGTGACCTCGATCTCGGCCACCCGCAGCTGCAGCGCGGGCAGCTTTTCCCGCTTCTGGGCCAGCTCGGTTTTTACGGATGCCAGCGCCTCGTAGTCGATGGCGGTATCCTGCCCGTTCTGGGGGTCGGGATTTTCCAGATCATGTTCCTGCGTTTCCAGTTCTGCCACCCGGCGCTGGGCCTCGATCAACTCAGTGATCTCGGGATGGCGCAGGTTGCAGCAGGCACAGGATTCATCCAGCAGGTCGATGGCCTTATCGGGCAGGAAGCGGTCGGTGATATAGCGTTCCGACAGCTTCACCACCTGCGTGATAATGGGGTCGGGCACACGGACACAGTGGTGCTTCTCGTAGTAGATGCGGATGCCCTTGAGCACCTCGATGGTATCCAGAAGGGAGGGTTCCTCCACCTTGACGGGCTGGAAACGGCGTTCCAATGCGGAATCCTTCTCGATATATTTGCGGTATTCGGCAAAGGTGGTGGCGCCGATCACCTGCACCTGTCCCCGGGAGAGGGCCGGTTTCATGATGTTGGCGGCGTTCATAGCGCCGTCCGAATCTCCGGCACCCACAATGGAGTGGATCTCGTCGATAAACAGGATGATGTTGCCGGCAGCCTTGACTTCACTGATCAGGCCCTTGACCCGCTGCTCAAACTGGCCGCGGAACTGGGTCCCCGCAATAAGAGCCGTCATATCCAGCAGGAAGATTTCCTTGCCTTGCAGGCGGGCGGGCACATTGCCCTCCGCGATGCGCTGGGCGATGCCCTCGGCAATGGCGGTCTTGCCTACGCCGGCTTCGCCGATGAGGCAGGGGTTATTCTTCTGACGGCGGCAGAGGATCTGGATGGTACGGTAGATCTCCCGATCCCGGCCGATGATCCGGTCGGTCTTGCCATCCCGGGCTTTCTGGGTCAGATTCTCACAGTAGGTGTCAAGGAATTTGCGGCGGGGCGCTTTCTCCTTTTTACCATTCTTGGGTGCCTTTCCCTCTTCCCCGTTCTGGCGCTGGGCGCCGAACCCGAAGGGAAACACCGGCGAACCGCCGGGCACAAAATCGTCCTGCGCGCCTTCCTCGGGGGCATCCTCCCCGGTTGGGATCAGCGCGCCGGATTCGGCGGCTTCCTCCAAGAAGGAACTCATCCGTTCCTCCATATTTTCCAAATCCTGATCGGACATACCGAATTGTTTCATCAAGTCCTCTACGGGCTGGATGTGCATTGCCCGGGCACAGGTCAGGCAATACCCTTCCTGCACAGGCTTTCCGTTATCCATTCGTTGCACAAAGACCACTGCGGTACGTTTTTTGCAGCGTACACAAAGCATAGGCTTCACCTCTCTATAAAAAAGCTGGTGCTTGTCAAAGTTTCAATGGTTCTATTATCAGCCGAACCTCCCGCTTTTGCAAGCTATGGCGGGGAATGTTCAGAATTTTTTCATTTCCTGTTGAACGTTGCTTAATAATGGACGAGGAAGGGATTGAATGCCCCAAAGAAGCTGTATCCCACGCTCTGGTTCAGCACCGACAGGGTCAAAAATTCCAGCAAGCCGGCGGTAACACTGGCCGCAAACCAGAGCAGCAGTGCCAGCAGCCAGCAGTCCAGCGCACCGGTCATCAGACCCAGCACCAGCCCCAGCAGCCGGTTGACACCGCCCAGCAGCGGCACACCGTTCACATGGCGCAGCAGCCCTACCAACAGCCGGAATACCCACCGCACCACCATGCAGAGCACCACAAAGAGCAGCACCTGTACAAAGGGCAGCAGAATGGGTTCCAGCGCGGTGGTGATCTGCTCGGGCAGGGCGTTGCCCGCCCCCTGCACCAACTGGGCCAACGTATCCCGCACGGTGTCGGGCAGGAAGTCCATAGCCTGCACAGCGGCGGCCAGATCCCCGCCGGACTGAGCCACGGCGGATTCCACCTTTTCGGACACCGAGCCGCTGACGAACTGCTCATAGATAGGCACCGACAGGCTGCGGCTGGCCCAAACAGCCACCCCCACGCCCACCACGGCGCCAACCAGTTCGGTCAGACTTGCCAAGAATCCCTTGCGCCAGCTCGCCACCGCCGCAAAGGCAAACACGATCAAAAATACCAGATCATAGATCCAAGCCATAGTACGTACAAAGTCCTTTCCTTGCTTTTGCTCATTCGTCGGGTTCGGTCAGTACCTCCACCCGGCTGCCGGTGAATACCAGCGTTTGGTCGGCGTTCAGCACCGCCAACGGATGGGCCGCCAAATCGTCCCGTGTCCAGTTCTGCACACCGTCGTAGCTGTAACACTCCACGGCGTTGGGGCACAAAAGATACAGTTCGGTGTCGGCTGCCGTCACACCGAAAGCCTGTCGGGCCGGAATCTCGGCCAGCGGGGTCAGGTCGGAATCAAAGGTCACCAGACTGTTGCCGCCACGGATGTTCAGCAGCAGCGCAGTCTGACGCAGACCCGGCGCTGCGCTTTGCAGGGTAGCACCGCCGAAGTCATAGCGGGCAGTCTCGGTAGCGGTGCGGGGATCCAACACTGCGATATAGGTATCGAAGACCGCCACCACCCGGCTGTCGCTCTGCCAATCCAACAGAAGCAGCATGCTGCCCTGTGTAGCCTGATAGGCGGGGCCTTCCTCTGTTTCGGCAGTATCCATGAAATAGACGGTGCAGCTCAACTGCCCGTCCCGGGCCGCCAGCGTACCGGCGGCAAAGCGGCGGTTGTCGGGGGCGAACTCCACCGCGATGGGGGTGCCCTCGTTTTGGGTCATCTGCCAGCTATACGTCTGATTGAAAGAGGGGTCGAAAATTTGTAGCTGGGCGGTATACCGGCCGGATTCGGTGACCACGGCCAGCGTGTTGTTGTTGGACATGGCGCAGAGCAGGATGCTCTCGTCAAACGTGCGGGTAAACAGGCTGCGCGTCCGGCTGGAAATCTGCAATTCGTTGCCGGCGCGGTTGTACACCACGAACCGGGTGCCCCCCACCGCCAAGACGGGGCGGGCATAGCCGGGCTGGAAGCTGCGTACCCGGCTGCCGTAGGCCGAATAGACCACCACATCTTCGCTCCCCAGTTCCACAAAACCGCCGGCCAGTTCCTCAATTTGCAGCGGCTCACTGATGCCGGTATCCACCGGCCAGCCGCCGCTGCCCCGATTCAGGTAGAGGGTCAGACTGTCCACCCCATCGGCCAACAGGGCGATGGAAGCCGACATGGCCCCCGTAAAGATGGCAATAAAGAGCGCCACAAAGACGATGACCCCCGCCACAAAGAGATTGCGGCGGCGCTGCCGCTGTTTGAGCAGCGGCGTGAGAGATTTAAGGTTGCTGGTCGTCTGGGTTTTGGACGGCGGCTCGGCCGTGGGCTCACTGCGGTGGACCGGCTGCGGCGTGCGCAGACCAAGGTCCCCACTGGTACCGGGCACCGGCTTGGTGGAGGTATGCCCCTGTTCCCGAGCCAGCATCCGCTTGCGGCGTTCCAGCCGTTCCTTTTCTGCTTTGTTCATAAGGGGCTTCCCTCCTTTCCAAAATATGAGCGTTGGCCCGGAGGGTTACCGTTCCGGATAGGTCACATCCTCCAAAAACAGGCCTTTGGCGGGCAGCGTAGGGCCAGCCTTGCGCCGATCCCGGCTTTGCAGCAGGGCAGGGATGGAATCCGCCGTCCGCTTATGCAAGCCTGCTTCCACCAACGTCCCGGCCAGAATGCGCACCATATTGTACAGGTATCCATCGGCCGTGACGGTAATGAGAAAACGGTCACCGCTGCGGCTGACCGTGCACCGCGAGATGGTGCGCACGGTATCGCCGTGGGCAGCGACCGAAGATCCCGACGCGCAGAGCGCCAAAAAATCATGGGTGCCGACGAACTGCGCCGCGGCGGCCTGCATAGCGGCCAGATCCAGCGGCTGGGCGATGCGGTGGCAGGTATCCACCGTAAAGGGGTCGTCGATGCGCCCGTTGAGGATATGGTAGCAATAGGTTTTTTCGTGGGCAGCGTAGCGGGCATGGAACCCCTCGGCCACCGGCTGCACCGCCAGCGCCCGGATGTCCGGCGGCAGGTGGGCATTGAGGGCCGGCACGATCTTATCCGCCGGGACCTTGCCAGTATAACAGAAGCTGAGCGCGAAACGCCGCGCATGAACGCCGGCATCGGTACGGGAGCAGCCTTTTACATCGGGGCGGCTGCCCAGTGCCGCCTGCATGGCGTCCTGCAAGGCCGCACACACCGTAGGGGTATTGGGCTGGACCTGAAATCCCGCGTAGTTGGTCCCTTTATAGGCAATCCACAAAAGATAGGTCATCACACCAACCCCGGCACATAAAAACGTGTGGAAACGATGATGGCCAGCGCCACCACCAGCACCACAGCACAGCGAACATCGGTGGCGGTGAACCGCAGTTGCTTCAAACGGGTGCGGCCCTCGCCGCCGTGATAGCAGCGGCATTCCATAGCCATGGCCAGCTCATCGGCCCGGCGGAACGCCGAGATGAAGAGCGGAATCAAAATGGGGACCAATGCCTTGATGCGCTGGGTAAAGCTGCCGGTGTCCAACATGGCGCCCCGGGCTTTCTGGGCGTTCATGATCTTTTCGGTTTCCTCGATGAGGGTGGGGATAAACCGCAGCGCAATGGTCATCATCATGGCCAGCTCGTGTACCGGAAAGTGAACCTTTTCCAACGGACGGAGCAGATTCTCGATGGCATCGGTCAGCACGATGGGGCTGGTGGTGTAGGTCAGCAGGCTGGTACCCGCGATCAAAGCACAGACACGCACCGCCAAAAGGATGGCATAGCGCACGCCCTCGGCGTAGATCTTAAACACCCAGAAGTGCACCAGCGGCTCCCCCTGTCCGGTAACGAAGAAGAGGTTGAGCACCGCCGTAAAGATAACGATGGGCACGATGGGTTTGAGGCTGCGCAGAATCATCTTGCCGGGGATCTTGGCCACCCGGTAGAGCACCGCCAAGAACAGCAGGGACAGCCCGATGCCCAGCGGATTGGCCGCCACAAACAGCACCACGATGTAGGCGATGGTGGCTACCAGTTTAAGGCGGGGGTCGCAGCTATGCAGCACCGACCGGCCGGGATAGTATTGCCCGATGGTAATATCTTTGAGCATTTACTCCACCCCCTTGTGCTGTTTGGCGGCCAGCGCCTTTTGGATCGTCTTGACCGCATAGGGGATGGTATAGACGTCGGTGGGGATGTCCAGCCCCATCTTGCGCAGTTTCAGGAAGATCTGGGTCACCTGCGGCACCGAAAGCCCCAGTTCCAGCAGTTCCTGTGCCCGGGCAAAGACGTTTTCCACCGTGTCGTACATAGCGATGCCCGCTTTATGCAACACCAGCACCCGGTTGGCATACTTGGCGATGTCCTCCATGGAGTGGCTCACCAGCAGCACCGTGATGCCGGTCTTTTCGTGGTAGGCCTTGATCTGGCCCAAAATGGTATCCCGGCCCTCCGGGTCCAAACCGGCAGCAGGCTCATCCAGCACCAGAACCCGGGGCTGCATGGCCATGACACCGGCGATGGCCACCCGGCGTTTTTGACCGCCGGACAGCTCAAAGGGGCTTTTTTGCAGCAGTTCGTCGCTAAGGCCTACAAAGGCGGCCGCTTCCTTGACGCGGCGTTGGACCTCGGCCTCATCCAGCCCCATGTTGCGGGGGCCGTAGGCAATATCCTTGGCGCAGGTCTCCTCAAACAGTTGGTATTCGGGGTACTGCATGACCAGCCCCACCAAAAACCGGAAGGAGCGCAAATCGGCACCGGGGGCCCACAGGTCCTTGCCGTCCACCAGCACCCGGCCCGACGTGGGACGGTTCAGCCCGTTGAAATGGCTGATTAAAGTGGACTTGCCGCTGCCGGTGGAACCGATGATGCCTACAAAATCCCCTTCCTCCACCGAGAAGGAGACATCCTCCAAGGCGGTGGTGGCATCCGGCATGCCCGGGTTGTATACATACTTTAGATGTTCTACACGGATAATCTCTGACACAGTTGTTTCCTTTCCCGCAGAATACCGCCCGGCGCAGTCGCCGGTGCCGTTTCTGCCTTTCGTGGGACACGGCGTCTGTACGCCGGTTTTAGTCCTTGAGCAGTTTGAACAGTTCCTCGGCACAGCGGTCGGGGGTGATGACATTCTCCGGCATATCGATGCCCGCATCCACCAGTGCGTCCCGCAGCTCGGCGGCTTGCGGCACATCCAGATGGTAGCTGTGCAGCCGCTCGGTCTGGCTGAACACCTGCTCGGGGGTGCCCTCCATAACGATGCGGCCCCGGCTCATCACCAGCACTCGGTCGGCCTGAGCGGCTTCCTCCATATAGTGGGTAATGGATACGATGGTGATGCCCGCCTCCCGCAGTTGGCGGATGGTGCGCATGACCTGTCCCCGGCCGTGGGGGTCCAGCATAGCGGTAGCTTCGTCCAACACCAGACAGTCGGGCCGCATGGCGATGACGCCGGCGATGGCCACCCGCTGTTTCTGGCCGCCCGACAGCTTATAGGGGGCGGCGTCCCGCTTTTCGTAGATGCCCGCCAGTTTCATGGCCTCATCAATGCGGGTGCGGATCTCGGCGGGAGGCACGCCCAAATTTTCCGGCGCAAAAGCCACATCCTCCTCCACAATGGTGGCGACGATCTGGTTGTCGGGGTTTTGGAACACCATGCCCACCTTCTGGCGGATGTCATAAAGGTGTTCCTCGTTGCGGGTGTCCATGTCCTCCACCAGCACAGTGCCGGTCTCGGGCAGCAAAATGGCGTTCAGGTGCTTGGCCAACGTGCTTTTTCCGCAGCCGTTGGCACCCAGCACCGCCACAAATTCCCCGCGGTGCAGGTCCATCGTGACCCCATCCACCGCAAAGCGGGGCTGGTCGGGGTCATACCGGAATTTCACATCCTGCACGCGGAGCATGGGTGTTTCGGTAGGCATAGAATCACTTCTCCCAAATGGCGGTGGCGCCGCAAGGCACCACGCCGCCGGTGGCCGAGACCGGCAGACCGATCTCGTCGCAGTGGGTACGCCCCCCCTGCACGGGGCAGAGGGTCGTCTTGACAATGTATTCCATCACCGCGGGGCTCAGGCCCTCGGTGTAGGAGTTGATGGCAAAAAACAGCGGATCATCGCTGAGGACCTGCTCGGTCAGGGTGATCAGGTCGTAGACGTTGTCTTCCAGTTTCCAGATCTCGCCGTTGGGACCGCGGCCATAGCTGGGCGGGTCCATGATGATGCCGTCGTACCGATTGCCCCGGCGGATCTCCCGCTGGACAAACTTGGCGCAATCATCCACGATCCAGCGGCAGGGCCGGTCTGCCAGATGGCTGGCAGCGGCATTCTCCCGCGCCCAAGCCACCATGCCTTTGCTGGCGTCCACGTGGGTCACACTGGCCCCCGCGGCCAGACAGGCCAGCGTGGCACCGCCGGTATACCCGAAGAGGTTCAGCACCTTGATGGGCCGGCCGGCGGCTTGAATCTTTTGCTGGTACCACGCCCAGTTGACAGCCTGTTCGGGGAAAACTCCGGTGTGTTTGAAACCGGTAGGACTGACGATGAGCGTCAGGTCCTGCCAGTGAATCTGCCATTTCTGGGGCAGCTTTTTGTGGTAATTCCACTGGCCGCCCCCTTTGGCGGAACGGTAGTAGATGGCATCGGCCTTGGCCCACAGGGGGCTGGCCTCGGCATTTTTCCAGATGACCTGCGGGTCGGGGCGGATCAGCAGCGTGCTGCCCCAGCGCTCCAGCCGGTTGTGGTTGGTGGCGTCCAGCAGTTCGTAATCCCGCCAGCTATCGGCAGGGCGCATAGGC
This sequence comes from uncultured Gemmiger sp., assembly GCA_963557315.1. Taxonomy (GTDB): domain Bacteria; phylum Bacillota; class Clostridia; order Oscillospirales; family Ruminococcaceae; genus Gemmiger. The sequence continues at coordinate 84,197 of CAUWAX010000002.1, forward strand.
GATTCTCCTTCCTTACTTGTCGAGGATGCGCTGGCGGATCATATCCGTAATGCGCTCGGCGCTGGTCTGGATGGCGGCATGGTCCTCGCCTTCCACCATGACCCGGATCTTTGGCTCGGTACCCGAGACCCGTACCAGCACACGGCCCATACCCATCAGGCTCTGCTGCTGGCTCTCGATAAAGCCGGCGATGTATTCATCCTCTTTGTAGGCCTGTTTCTGTTCCTTGTTGGCCGTCAGGTTGATAAGCACCTGCGGGAACTTGGTGTACACCGCGTTCAGGTCGCTCATCTTGGCGGCGGGGTTTTCGGCCTTCTTGCGGGCCAGCACCTTCAGCAGCTTGCCGGCGGTCAGCTCGCCGTCGCCGGTGGTGGAGTGATGCAGGAAGATCACATGGCCGCTCTGCTCGCCGCCGATGGCATAGCCCCGGGCGCGCATCTCTTCCAGCACGTAGCGGTCACCCACGGCGGTGCGGGCGGTCTCGATGCCCAGTGCTTCCATATGCTTCATGAAGCCCAGATTGGACATGACGGTGACGACCACGGTGTTGCCGTCCAAGCGGCCCCGCTCCTTCATATCGGCGCCCACCAGCGCGATGATCTTGTCGCCGTCCATCTCGGCACCGGTTTCGTCACAGGCCAAGCAGCGGTCGGCGTCGCCGTCAAAGGCAATGCCACAGTCATAACCGCCGGCCTTGACCGCCGCTTCCACCGCTTCCAGATGGGTGGAGCCGCAGCCGTCGTTCACCGAAACGCCGTCCTGCTGGGTGCCCATGAAACCGCACTCGCAGCCCAGACGGGGGAACAGCTTTTGGGCTACCGCTGCCGAGGCACCGTTGGCGCAGTCAAACAGCACCTTCAAGCCGGTCAGATCGGCGTCGATGTGCTCCTGCAAAAAGTCCACATAGTCATCCAGACCCGTGCGGCACATATGAATGCGGCCGATGTCGGCCCCTTCCGCCAGACGGATGTCGGCGCCGTTGTTAAAGACATGGGCTTCGATCTGCTCTTCCACCTCATCGGGCAGTTTGTAGCCGTCGCCCTTGAAGATCTTGATGCCGTTAAATTCCATGGGGTTGTGGGAGGCCGAGATCATAATACCCGCATCGGCGTGGTATTTGCGCACCAGATAGGCCACACCGGGGGTGGGAATGACGCCCAGCAGGTCCACGTCGGCACCCACACTGCACAGGCCTGCGGCCAGCGTGGATTCCAGCATATCGCCGGACACACGGGTGTCCTTGCCAATGAGGATCTTGGGACGGTGGCCATCCAAACGGGTCAGTACCGCCGCGGTGCCGCGGCCGATCTGCAGTGCCAGTTCGCAGGTCAAGTCCTTGCCCGCCACGCCGCGGACACCGTCGGTTCCAAACAGTTTACCCATAATCATCAGGTCCTTTCGTACTCAGGTTGTTTTTCTATTGTATGCCGCCGGCTTGTCCGGCGGTGCGAAAAAAGGCTTGTTTAAAACATGCTCTGCTGGCCGTCCACCTCGTCAAAACGACGGGGCACCGCCATGTGCAGATGCTCGTAGGCCAGTCGGGTCACACAGCGGCCCCGGGGGGTACGGGTCAGCATGCCCATCTGCATCAGATAGGGCTCACAGAGGTCCTCCAAGGTGACGCTCTCCTCGCCCAAGGCTGCCGCCAAGGTCTCCAGACCGACCGGACCGCCGCCGTACATCTCGATGATGGCCCGCAGCAAACTGCGGTCCAGCTCGTCCAGTCCCATCTCGTCAATGTCCATCCACTTGCGGGCTTGTACCGCCGTTTCTTCGTCGATGGTACCGTCCCCCTGCACGGTGGCAAAATCCCGCACCCGCTTGAGCAGCCGGTTGGCGATACGGGGCGTACCGCGGCTGCACCGGGCCAATTCCAAAGCGCCTTCTTCGGTGATGGGAATGCCCAAAATCCCCGCGCTGCGGGTAATGATCTGTCCCAGTTCCTTGGGACTGTAAGGCTCCAGCTTGAGCAGGATGCCAAAGCGGTCCCGCAAAGGTCCGGTGAGTTGACCCGCCCGGGTAGTCGCTCCGATCAGGGTGAACCGGGGCAGGTTGATGCGGATACTCTGGGCGCTGGGGCCCTTGCCGATCATAATATCCAGCGCATAATCTTCCAGCGCCGGGTAAAGCACTTCCTCCACCTGCCGGGAAAGGCGGTGGATCTCATCGATAAAGAGGACATCCCCTTCCTGCAGGTTGGTCAGAAGCGCGGCCAAATCGCCGGGCTTTTCGATGGCAGGACCCGAGGTGATGCGGATCTGCACCCCCATCTCCTGCGCCACAATACCGGCCAGTGTAGTCTTGCCCAAACCCGGGGGACCATACAGCAGGATGTGGTCCATGGGTTCCCCCCGCTGCTGGGCTGCCCGCAGGTAAACCCGCAGGTTGCCCTTGGCCTTTTCCTGTCCTACATAGTCGTCCAGCGTTTTGGGGCGCAGGCTGATTTCTTCGGCATCGGCGGGCATCGCGTCGGGGCTGACCAGCCGGCTGGGATCTACGGTGTATTCCTGATTCATGGTGGTCTATCCCCTCCTTACCGGGCACGCGACAAGCTGCGCAGCGCCACTTTAATAATGTCCTGCACGGGCAGCGTTTCATCCACCCGGGCCACGGCAGCCGCCGCGTCAGAGGGTGTATACCCCAGACTGACCAGTGCCGCCACCGCCTGTGCCGGAGCCGAACTGGGCGCCGGGGCGGAAAGATCTTTCCCGCCGAAGCCGGTGCCTTCCGCCAAACCTTTGCCCACCTTGTCTTTCAGTTCCAGCGTGATGCGCTGGGCCAATTTGGGCCCTACGCCCGACGCCTTGGTGAACGCCTTGTGGTCCCCGGAAGAGGCCGCCAATGCGATTTTTTCGGGGCTCATCACCGAAAGGATGGCCAGCCCCGCCTTGGGGCCCACACCGGAGACCGAAGTCAGCATTTTAAAACAGTCCCGCTGTTCCTCGGTGGCAAAGCCATAGAGAGAAACATCGTTTTCGCTGACGTTCAGAACGGTATAGACGGTGCCTTCCTGTCCCGGGGCGGGCAGCGCTTCGCCGGTGGTGGCCGGGATCTGCACGGCATACCCCACCCCGCCGCAGCTGATAACGGCAGAGTCCAACGTTTTTTTCAAAATTTTGCCGGTCAGGCAATAGATCATAGTACGGTTCCTCGCAATCTAAACGGCACTCAGCGGGGCTGGGTGCCCATCAGGCGGCTGCGGCTGCAATGGCAGTGGGCAATGGCCATGCCCAAAGCATCCGCCGTATCATCCGGTTTGGGAATGGTTTCAAGATGCAGCATCATGCGGGTCATCTCCTGGATCTGCTTTTTCACGGCCTTGCCGTACCCGGTAATGGCCTGCTTGACCTGCATGGGCGTATATTCATAAATGGGGACCCCGCACTGGGCCGCGGCCAGCAGGATCACCCCGCGGGCTTCCGCCACCCCGATAACGGTGGTCTGGTTGTGTTGGTAGTACAGCTTTTCGATGGAGAGGGCTTCGGGCTGGTAACGGCGGCAGACATCCACCACGGCATCGTAGATTTCCGCCAAACGATGCTCGAAAGGCGTGTCTTTTTCGGTAAGGATTGCCCCATACCCGACGGGTGCAAACCGGTTGCCGATATATTCCACCACACCCCAGCCTACAATGGCATAGCCGGGGTCAATGCCCAATACCCGCAACTTTCTACACCTCCCCACTTTAACCGATATAGTATACCACAAAATTGCGGTGCCGTCCACCGTGGCCCTCTGCTTTTTATAACGTCAAAAACCGCGCAGCGGCGTGTTTTTCAAAAAAAGTTGATTTTTTTTGAAAAAAGGGCTTGATTTTTTCTGCGGGGTTTGGTATGATTATTGGCGTCGCAAGAAACGCGGCCGCAACACAATATGGACGGTTAGCTCAGCTGGTAGAGCATCTGCTTGACGTGCAGGAGGTCACAGGTTCGAGTCCTGTACCGTCCACCAAGAAGACCGGAAAAGAAGACAACTTCTTTTCCGGTCTTTCTTTTTTCTTCTTGACGAAAAGGAACTTTTGCGCGTATAGGAACTTTTGCGCGTATAGTAAAAAGTAGAATTTTGTTTCTTTGTATCACTAGGAGGAGGAACATATGAAGCGCATTTTGTCTTTAGTCTTAGCCGCTACGATGGCCTGCTCATTGGTCGCCTGCGGTGCCAAACTGACCGGCATTGCCTTGCCGGACACCCCGTTGGAACTGGCCACCGGGGAAACCGCACAGTTGGAACCCAGCTACACGTACGACGGTGCCACACCGGAAAACGCGAAAGTGGACGTTACCTACGCCAGCGCTGACGAATCCATTGCCACGGTCAGCGCCGACGGTACCGTGACCGCTTTGGCAGAAGGCGAAACGGTCGTCACTGCCACCGCCGGGGATTGGACCGCCTTCCAGAACGTGGCGGTTATCATCCCGGTGGAAAGCATCTCCCTGCAGCCCATCTCCCTGCATCTGGACGATGATCCTGCTGCCCCCGATTACACGGTGGTGCCCGAGCAGTTCAGCGGCACGCTGACCTTTACCGTGGCCGACGAGTCGATTGCCCGCTGGCAGGATGACAAGGTCGTGCCGGTTGCGGAAGGTTCCACCACCTTGACCGTCACCGCCCCCAACGGAAAAACCGCCACCGCCCCGGTGGAAGTGTGGTCCGGGCCTCGGTCGCTGACCTTGACCGCCGCCAAGACCGAAGTCACGAAGGGCAGCGGAACTTCCCTTACCGTAACCGACGAAAACGGTGAGAAAGTGGACGCAGCCACCCTGACTTGGACTTCCAGCGACGAGAAAATCGCAGTAGTCGATGAAGGTTGGGTCGATATGGTCGGTACCGGTGAAGTAACCATTACCGCCGCCACAGCCCACGGGGTGACCGCCAACGTTACGCTCACTGCCGCGGCTCCCGCCGCGACCACTCCGGCCGCCGGCAACACCAATGCCGCAGGCAGCGACAATACCGCCGCCCCCAGCACTGACAGCAGTGCCGACAGCAGCACCGGCAGCGATTCCGGCGCTACCGCCCCCACCACCGACGGCGGACACGGATATTTCTACGTCACCACCGACAGCGGTGCCTTCGATTTGCAGAATCAGGTACGCGCTGCCGCCGGCGCCTCGGCACTGGCTTGGGATGACAGCCTTGCCTCGTTGGCATGCTCCCGCTGCGAGCAGATCGCGGTGGATTTCAGCCACAACGGCGCGCAGACCGGTGAAAACATTGCCGTCGGCTATTGGGATGCTTCCTCGGTCATGGCGGCTTGGCAGGCCAGTCCCGGTCACTATGCCAATATGATTTCCACCAGCTACACCCGCGGCGCCATCGCCCATATGTATGACGGCGACGGCTGCCATTACTGGGTAGCTGTGTTCCAGTAAAGAAAAACTGTTTTTTACTCAACCCGGGTGCGACGAATCGTCGCACCCGGGTTTTGCGTAAAAAGCAGTCCACATCCATTTTATTGACAGATCGTTTGAATGTGGTATAATGAGGACGCATTCGTATGCAAATTGAATCTCAAAAATATGGTGTTCTGACTATATTTTAAAGCACTGATAGGATGAGCCCATTTGATCAGCCGGATAGGATTTTCGATCGCACAGATCATCCCTTCTTCGTTGAGTATCATCTGCATCCTTTTAAGAACCCGTAACAATTTGCGTTACGGGTTCTTTGTATAGTAATTGCTTTTTTCGCCCCCACAGAAGGAGGAAAAACTCAAAATGCGTAAAAACAGCCTTTTGGCATTTCGTTGGATTCTGCCGGTCCTTCTTGTTGTCCAAGTGCTTTTCTTATGTATTACCATGTTTGCGGCTGGTGACACGATTTTAGATGGAGATGTTGCTCGTCAGTATACCCATATGATTGCCATGTGGGAATCCGGCACACCGTTTGTACCGGACTGGGTTTACACCACCACGATGGAAGTAGATACCGCTGTCCTGCTGGCCTTGCCCTTCTATGGGCTCTTGGGCGATGCAACGCTCGCTTTTTGTTGCGCCAATATCGTAAATATTGCCATGTGGATTGGATTCATCTTCCTATTTTGCCGCAGAGTGAATCAGCAGTCCCTTTTACGCATCAATCCGTGGTTGGCTTGCATTCTGATACTAATTCCCTATTCGGCCGGCAATCTATATTACTGGAACATGATGTTCCTAAACTGCTCCCCCTACACATTCAAGGTCCTGCTTCCTCTGCTTTTGATCTATCTGCTCCTGACTCCCAGCCCCAAAACACCACAGAAGCACGACTGGATTCTGCTCACCATTTACCTCTTTGTTCTTGGCTTAACCTCTCTTTCCAGCGGCATTTACGTTGCCGCCATGGGAATCGCACCTGTACTCCTTGCCTTTGCAGTATTGTGGCTCTATGAAAAAGTTCCTTTAACATTGTATTACTGGATCTGCACCCTAGGCAGCGTCGCCATCACCTTATTGGGCCGGCTCGTCGGACTTTTGATGGGGGTTGATATTTCCGGCGGGTATATGAACCTCAATTCCATGGACACTTTAGCCGCCAACATCGGGAACAATTTGGTAGGTTTCTTCCGTCTTTTTGGCGCCGTTACTCGCGACAAGACTGCAGTAACTCGCCTTTCTGGTATGGCCCAACTTCTGTGCTGGGGGATTGCGTTGGTCATGCTTTACCGCTGCATGTTGGTTCTGCTGCGTGGCGTGCGCGGTAAGCTTTGTGTGAAAGAATACCCCGCTGTCTACCTTGCAGCTCCTGCCATTTGGAACTTTTTGTTGTTGACCATTTTGGATACCCACTATGGCGACCCTTATTTTGAAGTACGTTACCACTTGATTGGCGGAATCCCGTTGCTTTTGTTGGTAGCTGCGCACTTTCCCAAGGCACATTGGCCCAGTTCTCAACGCTTCCGATATGCCATGCGCACGGTCGGCACATTAGCTCTCTGCGCATTAGTTTTCCTTTGTGATCGCCGTGCGTATCTAGTTTATTGGAAAACAGATGGAACGGTTGGCATCAACGCCAAAGAGCACAAGTTGTGCGAAGAGATCGAAAAAATGGACGTCACCGACGTCTTTGTGTTCCAGTCAAATACAACAACCGAAATTTGTGGTCTTTTGGACCGCAACCATCGTTACAAACTGCTATGGCCGCAAGAAGACGCTTGTTATTTATACACTTTCGACGCTCCCATGTCAGATATTGATGCACACCCCGACATTGGAGAGGCCGCCTTGGTGTTAGCGTCTGGTTCTTCTCTCTCCGAGCTTCCCCCTTACCTTCAAAACGTCACCTATTACAGCCAAACGGAGAATTACACTATTTATCTCTTAGAAAATGGTTCTCTACCGGACGGTCTTGTAGGCCTTCCCTATAATGGAGTTGGTCTAGATTATCCCAACTCCACCGGTTACACGTATCAGGGCAGCATAGATCAAAACCGGTCACTTGACACCGAAGGAAACTTCGGGGTTGTATTGCAGTCACCTTCCCTTTCGCTCTGTACCACCGCAGATATTTCCCTTGCTTATTCCTCTTCAACACTGGGAATGGAAGTTTTGGGACACGTTACGATTCGGCAGGGCGACACCGTCGTTCAGACACAAGATCTCCTTGCCGCAGATTCTGCGCTCTCCTTCTGTGGCATTCCTGCTGGCGACAACTATCAAATCGAGGTAGAATTGCTTTCTGGGGCACGAATCACGCTAGACTCCATCACCTTTACCCCGCAACAATAAGCAACCCGTACTCCCCAAACAAAAACGACCCTCAGGGAAACATCCAATTTCCCTGAGGGTCTCTTTTTATAGGTTATCGATTTTCCTGACCGCGACGGTTGTCACGCTCTTTTTCCCGTTCCCGGTGCTCACGGCGGTCCCGTTCCCCTTTGCGGGGCGTTTCCTCCGGCGGGCGGCGGGTCAAGCGCACTTCCTGTACGCGGCGATGGCTTACCCGGGTCACGGTACCGTCACAGTCGCCCCAAACAAAGTGGTCCCCCACTTTGGGCAGGCGGCCCAGCTTTTCCTGTACCAGACCACTGATGGCAATGGCATCGATTTCTTCCTCGTCCTTGATGGAAAGCTCTTCGGCTACATCGTCGATACCGGCGGCACCGGACACCAGCCAGCTACCATCGCTTTGCTGATGAATCTCTTCCACCACATCGTCGTGCTCGTCCCAGATCTCGCCTACCAGCTCCTCGAGGATGTCCTCCAACGTGATGATACCGGCGGTACCACCGTATTCATCCACTACGACAGCCATATGGTGCTTGCTCTCCCGCAGGGTGAGCAACAGGCTGGAAATCTGGGTGGCGGTCGTGGTGTACAGCGTGGGACTGACCAAACTTTCCAATTTAACTTCCTTGACGTTGCCTTTGCGCAACGCAGCAAAACAGTCCTTCTCGTGTACCACACCGATGATGTTATCGATCGTTTCATGGTAGACCGGCAAGCGGGAATACCCACTCTCGGCGAACATATCCACCACTTCTTCCATGGGGGTATCGTCCTCCACAGCTACCACGTCTACGCGGGGGGTTAGGACATCCTGTACCTCTACGTCGTCAAACTCAATAGCGCTGCGGATCAGTTCGCTTTCCCGGTCGGTGAGCTCGCCGTCCTTCTCAGCCTCGCTGACCATCGTGACCAGCTCACCTTCGGTGATGGTATCTCGCTCGCCTTTATAAAAGCGCTTCGCAAGGAAGTTCTTCCATTGGCCAAAGATCCAGTTCAACGGGGTAAATACCGTGACCAAGACACTCAACGTAGGCGCAAAACTCAACGCCAGCGATTCCGGCATCTCCTTGGCCATGCTCTTGGGCGTGATCTCACCGAAGGTAAGCACCACCAGCGTCAACACGATGGTAGAAACGGTAGGACCGTACGCCCCACCCAATACCTTGGTGAACAGCACCGTGCCGATAGAAGAAGCGCCGATGTTGACAATGTTGTTGCCGATCAGGATGGTACTGAGCAAACTGTCGTACCGTTCCGCCAAGGAAAGAACCTTCGCGGCCTGCCGGTCACCGGCATCTGCACGGCTGCGCAACCGGATCAGGTTCAGGGAAGAATACGCGGTTTCGGCCGAAGAAAAGAAAGCCGACATGCACACCAGAATAACCAGTGCAACGATCATAAATATACTGCCATCGTCCATTGGGGAAACTACCAACTCTACTTTCTGTTTTAAAATTTTATGCGCCAGCCATAAAGTACAGTGAACGCATATTGTAATGTATGATACCATATTCTTTCCCAAAACGCAAGACGAAGGAGCGTTTCTCTGCAATAACAGGCAATTCCGCCAAAAGCAGTTCTTCCGGGTTGTGCAAAGACCGTCGGATTGCGCAACCCCTTGCCACATGGTATAATAAGAAAAATTTTCCTTTTAAATAGATGCAATCAAAACCATAAATGAGGTAGGGATCCCCCATGCACACCTGTATCACTTTTTTGCGCAAAAACCGAATCTTTGCATTTTTGCTGTTGGCCGAACTGGTGGTTCTGTTGGTCCAACTGGCAGGACTATTTGGTGAACCTTACCGGCTGGCCTTAACCCCGGACACCTTTACCAATGAATTTTCTTCCTTTGCCACGCTGACCGAGGATGGCAGTGCCTTACAAATTTATAATAACGAAGGATTTGTCACGGACAAAGGAATCACCTTTTCCTCCACCCCGGCGGCACTGCCTTCCGGCGCTTATGAGGTGACAGTGAAATACTTTTCCTGTCAAACGCCGGATTCCCCCACTTTTAGTGTCCTGCAAAGCGCCGGTTCCCTGACCTTTTCCTCCAAGAAAACGCCTTCTGCCGTACATGCCGACACTCTGACGCTGGATGATGGTCACCGTTCCGTCACCACCCGTCTATGGATCAGTTCCGGCGCTCGCCTTAGTGATTTTTGCGCCACGTTGCAATACGATGAAGGGCAGTTATACCTGTATTCTATTACTTTTACAGAGCAGCCCATTTATCGGGTAACCCGACTGTTCTGTTTTGCAATCTTCTTTGCAGCGATTGATTTCTTATTCTGGCTGCTGTTCGCCACAATAGGTTCCAAGGAGGTCGCACTCCGCAAGTCTTTACGCATCCCATTGCTGTTGGTTGGAATCACGGTGATTGCCTGCCTGCCTTCTTTCAGCAATCAGTTGTACTATGGGCACGATCTGGGGTACCACTTGCAGCGAATTTCCGCCATGGCCGAGGAGATTTCCTACGGACAATTCCCGGTGCGCCTGACTACCACCACCCTCAACGGATACGGCTACGCCAACCCGCTGTGTTACTGCGAATTGTTCCTATTGCTTCCCGCGCTGCTGTATAACCTGTGGCTACCGTTGCGTACCTGCTACCAAGTGTACATCTTTGCCATCACACTGGCAGCCTGTGTCTTCAGCTATCTGTGCTTTGCCAAAATGACAGGAAGCCGCCGGGGCGGTGTATTGGGTGCAGCACTGTATACGCTCTCTCTTTACCGGTTGGTCTGTGTCTATTTCCGGGCCGCGCTGGGCGAATATACCGCCATGAGTTTCCTGCCTCTGGTTTTGCTGGGCGTCTATGAAATGTACCGTTGTGAAAAGCCTCGCTTCTCTCAATGGGCCCCTTTGGCTTTTGGTATGGCAGCTTTGGTACAAAGCCATTTGATTTCTACTGAGCTGACGGCCTTGCTACTACTACTTTTCTGCCTGCTCACCCTAAAGCGGACGCTCCAACCCGCCCGCTTAGCCGCTTGGTGTAAGGCCGCAGTGCTTGCCTTTGGCCTTAGTGCATGGTTTTTGCTTCCTTTTATATCCACCGCACTATCCACCAATTTGCAGGTAAACAACCCTTCTGTGGGCAAACCCCAGCAAGACGGTCTCTACCTGATGCAGTTGGTAAACCCCTTAGGGGTAGGCTTCGGCGGTAGTATGGCCGGTACTTCCAACGATATGAGTCTGACTTTGGGCTTATCCTTGGTGGCTGGTCTTGTTCTTGTGGCTTGGTGCTTGTGGAATCGGGAACGCCAACCGTTGTCCTTTCCTCTGCGCGTCACAACGGGGTTCGGGTTGCTGGCCGCCGTGCTGACTTTACAGATTTTCCCCTGGGATTTTGTGGAAAGCTGGCTGGGTCATACCGTAGGAAAGCTAGCCGGCACATTCCAATATCCATGGCGTTTTCTCTCTCTGGCTACGCTGTTGCTTTGTGCTGCCACACTGCTGGCATTGCGTCACTTACAAGTCTCCCATCGCCCCGAAGCTCGCCGAGCTGCGGTAGTTCTTGTGCTTTGCTTAGCCATCACAACTGGTTACTTCCAAATGCAGATGTTGGACGTCACGGATCTGACCGCCAACACCGTCAGCCGCAACGCCACCCGCGAGGTGGGTGTCGGCGAGTACATGATCGATGGTTGTAGTATCTATGAGACAATTTGGGCACAGCCCAAACCCGGCAGCGATGATTTAACCTTGACCAACTATGAGAAAATAGAAGGCACCGCCTATGTAAGTGTGGAAAACACCGGAGCAGAGACTAACATTTCCGTGCCGATCTTCAACTACGGTCACTATATCGCCACCGATGTTGAAACCGGAGCAGATTTTCCCATTCAAAGCGGAGAGAATGCCCGTATTGTCTTGACAATCCCCGCTGACTACACCGGTACCATTGCCATCTACTGGCAGTCGCCGCTGTGGTGGCGCGGCAGCGAGGTACTCTCGCTCGTTTGCCTGCTTGGCTGTATTATCTACGTTGGTTGTGGCCGTAAACGTCGTTCCAGATGTCTTAGTTCGTAATTCCTTCTATTTTATATGAAAAATTTACAAAAGATGCAATGGTTATCCATTCTACGTCGTTATAGTAAATAGAAGCCATCGATTTTCCATAGCATCGCCAAAGCGTACAAATTCCGCCGTTTCTGACGGATGTTTCTTGTCGTCTTTTCTGCTTGCTTTTCCGATGGTTCCCGGCGTATAATGGTACATCGCCATAATACGTTGATTATTCTGCTTACAAAAGGAGTTTCGTATGCGTAACTGGTGTATGCGTCACCCCATCGGTTTCATGGCGCTGTATCTTTTGTTCTACCTTCTCTGCTTTACGCTGCTGGAAAAATACGTTACCGTCCCCGACCTATGGGTGCATTGCCGTCTGGATGACTTGATCCCATTCTGCAAATATGCCATCATCCCCTACTCGATGTGGTTCCCGTGGATTCCCTTCACCCTGTTCTACATACTCTGGCGCGGTCCCCGCAACGAGTTTTGGCGGCTTTGCTTGCCTCTCTTTACCGGCATGACGCTGTCGCTATTGTTTTATCTTATCGTTCCCAACGGATTGACTCTGCGCCCACACACCATTGCCGGCACAGACTTTTTTGCCAATGCGGTGCGCGCCTTGTACCGCACCGATACCCCCACCAATGTCTGTCCTTCCATCCATGTGTTCAATTCGGTTACCTTGATGTTTGCCTATTATCGGAGTAGCTGCTTCGATAAACCGGGTCGCCGTTGGATGCGTCCGGCTGCCGTGATTCTTTGCACTGCCATCACCTGTTCCACAATGCTGCTCAAACAGCACAGCGTCATCGATGTAGTTTTCGGGATCCTTTTGGCGCTGGCTTTGGATTACGCCGCCACCCTTTTGGAGTACGAAACTTCTCCGTTGCGTCGTCAGCAGAGGCTAAAGCGCAAACAGCGTCTGCCGGAATGGTGGTAAACGAAAAAATAACCCCCCTGCAACCTTTTGGTTGCAGGGGGTTTTTATTGCTTACAAAGCATAGACGACAATACCAATAAGAATCAAGGCTAGCGCCGCAATCTTTTTGGGATTCATTTTTTCGTGAAAGATCGTCACGCCAAAAATCGTGACATACAGATATCCGGTCGCTTCCAGCACCGGCCCCACATTCAGCGGTACGCCCTTGTAAGCCAGCATCGTGAGCAATGTACAGCCCACGAACAGCCCATACCCCAGAATTACCCGCCAGTCCGTATATTCTGCCAGTAATGAACTATGCTCGCGCAAAGCCGCTTTTTTCAGCAACACTTGGGAAACAGATGCCAAAAACGTACTGCACAGGTACAGAAGTACATAGGGAAGTTGTGCTTCGCTCATGCGTCATCCTCCCCTTCATGATCGGCTCGCACAAACAGCACGATGCCCGCAATGATAATAATGGCTCCTACAATCTGCCGCGGGGTAACGCCTTCATCAAAAAGAAGGAAGCCCAGCAAAATTCCCCACACCACGGTGACCGCCTTGTTGGCATATGCGGTGGTCAGCGGTAGGTGTTTGATGACTTGTTGCCACCCAAATGCATAAATGACCAAGGCCAACAACATAGCACCATACAGCAAAATGAAAGCTCCGCTCATAAACGGTTGCCGAGCCGCCAGCTTGCTGCATACACTACTGCTGGCATAGATTCCCAAAATCAAATGCAACAGCAAAAACCACTTTGCTTGTTTCACTGGGCATCCTCCTCATGGTGCAGATACTCCCGGGCCACATACTGCGGCGCCGCATTGCTGCACATATAAATGCGGCCCACATACTCTCCAATCAGACCCAGCACAATAAGGATTGCGCCTCCCAGCAACAAAAGCAGCGCCGTGGTGGAAGCCCACCCCAAAGGAGCCGTGTGCTTGGTAAAATGGTTAATCAGAATATAAATCAAATACAGAAAACCGGCCCCTGCAGAAATTGTGCCGAAATAAGTGGCGATGCGCAGCGGCTTGACCGAAAAAGAGGTAAAGCCATTCATCCATAGCCCCAACAATTTGCCCAACGTATAGCCGGAGCGGCCTTCCTCCCGAGCACGATGATGCACCGACACATTACAAATATTTTTGGTCGTGCGCAGCACCAAACCGATCACGTACGGATAGCAATGCTCGTAGCGCAGCATTTCCTCCACCACAAAACGACGCGCCGCGAAATAACTGTTCACCACCAGTTCCGGCGGTTTTCCCAGCATAACTTCGGTCATTTTGCTGTTGACCCAACTGCCCAAATTACGCCATCCTGCCTGTCGTTTGTTGTCGTAGCGGGCATAGACTACGTCGTAGCCTTCCTCCAACTTATTCAGCAAAAGCCCCACTTCATTCGCCGGAGTCTGTCCATCATCATCCAAACAAACGATGATGTCACCGCTGCACTGGTGAAAGCCAGCCATCAACGCAGCATGCTGCCCAAAGTTGCGGGCCAAATCCACCCCTTGCACATGAGAATCTGCCGCCACCAAACGGCGGATCGTGCCAAGGGTGTCATCCGGAGAACAATCGTTGACCAGCACAATCTCGTATTCGTACTGCGGCAAGGTTTTCATCGTATCGGTAATTTCCTGCACCACATCGGTCAGAGTATGCTCGGAGCGATAACAGGGAATTACATAGGATATTTTTTTCATGGTTGTTGCGTTCTTCTCCTTTTTATTGCACGTCATCTGGACGTTCGTACACGACCAGATCCTCTGTGGAGACCAGCTCCTGCCAACCTTCGGTTAAAAGGCGGTCTTCGGTTTCCGTATCATGGCCTACCATTACATATTTTGAGTAAATTGGATTTTCCGATTTTCTTAAATAACTTCGTTTATCAAACTGAATGCCCATACCTGCCGGCACCGCATACAAATAACCATGGAAAACGTCCTCCCCAAAAGCATAGGCGAGGGTATACTCCCAAGGATCATCGCTATCGTTTGACTCCATCGCTTTCTCCAATGCTGTAGAAACAGTTTGTATCTGTGCATCCATTTGCGCATCATAAGTAGGCAACGGATTCAACTCCAAGCTTTTAGGGAGCAACCCCAAAAAGACAACAGAAAGCAACGCAATCCACCAAACACCACGATATTCATATACACAGGCTGCCAACAGAACAATCCCCAGCATAGTACAATGTCTAGACATGGGGGACACAGAATAAAACGCAAACATTGCCAACAAGCCTGTACACGCACAGAGCAGTGCGTACACTCTTATTTGAACATTCCGTTTACGCCTAATATCGATCACAACACTCAACAGCGTTGTCGCAATCAGGAAAAGCAGCCCCAAAAAGGCAATCGCTTGCTCCGTAGCCCAGCCATTGAGCATAGGGTTAAGATAATCGCCCCACATAGACTTCATTTGCTGTAAAATTCGCTTGATCTCATATACCACAGCTCGTATGCCATGGCCTTCAAACAGCAACTGAAAAGCCGTGTAGTCTACATCGATGCCTTCATAATAAGGTGCATTACACCATGCCGTTACCACAAAGTAGCCTATGATGGAAAAGACCGCTAATGCCGCACTGGCAATCGCCCATTTAGATCGTCTTTTCCATAACACCAAAATAGGAAAAATCCAAAACAAAACGGTGTAAGCCCGTACCACCGTAATCAGGAAACAAGCCACCGCCAAAAGAACATACCATTTTATGCTCCAGTTGCGTTGCAAGGAAACAGAGGCTCCCACGATAACAAGAATCAAAAAGTAGAGCACCGGTTCGGCAGTTCCCGTAAATACTTGTTGAACCGCAGTCCACAGGCAACCTGCTAAAATAGCAAAAAAAACTTGTTGTTTTCCAGTCAGTTTTGCTCCATAAGCAAAAAAGACCCATCCTGCAATGGCAAAGAGGACATTGCACCAAAACATCGCATTAACGCCAGTTCCCACCAAGAGCCCCGGTATTGCATACAAATAAATAAGGACCGGTCCCCATGCACCAAAATGCCCCACCGAAGCATGCGTTTCATTATAGCCAAAATATCCTCGTGGTTGTCCATCAGACAAGATTCCGGCCATCTGCCGGCTGTAAATCACATCATCATTGAGCTGGCGGGTCGGAAGCCAAAAGTTCCATAAATCTTGATCGTGATAAACAGCAGCATAGATTACAAATAGAAAAATCACTGCGCATACCGTCAGCCAAAGAACCTGCCGCCAACTAGATTTTTCTTTCCATCTTTTTATTGACATCCAATTCATTGAGGAAAATCCTCCTGTCGCTCATACACGACCAGATCTTCGGTCGATACCAGCTCCTGCCAGCCGTCGGTCAAAAGGCGTTCTTCGGTTTCCGTATCATGGCCTACCATTGCGTAACGGGCACGAATCGGGTTGGCATCATCTGCCAGATACTCACTTTGATCAAA
Organism: uncultured Gemmiger sp.; assembly: GCA_963557315.1. GTDB lineage: Bacteria > Bacillota > Clostridia > Oscillospirales > Ruminococcaceae > Gemmiger. Next base: position 100,284 of record CAUWAX010000002.1, read on the forward strand.
CTGGATTCCCATGCCCGCCGGAACAGAATATAAGTAACCGTGAAAGACACCGTCTCCCCACGCATACGCAAGTGTAAAATCCCACGGATCTTTGCTGGAACGTTCTTCCACACATTGCTGCAAAGCCTCTTCCACTTGTACCATCTGCTGGTCCATTTCAGCAGAATAGGTAGGAAGATTGGCAACTGTTAAATTCATTGGCAAAAACAATACACACAAAGGAATTACCGCCACAAAAGCAACCGCGTCCTCGCCGATCAGGACACACAGCATCCATACACAAAGCATCACAAGATGTCGCTGAATTACACCCGCAGAATACACAAGGAAGATAGCACCTAAGATAAGCACAATGCAGAAAAGTGTTATTCCTTTGAACAAGACGGGTCTTTTGTGCGTCCAATCATACACAAGGCACCCCAGCATCACCAGAAAAAGAATACCAAAGATAAGGATAGCTCGTCCCTGCTCCTGAGGTTGTCCTGACAAGGTCAACACCGTACTTTGATACAGGAAAGAAATTCCCTCTTTCACACGATCGATTTCGTACCAAATCGCCTGTCCGATTTTTCCCTCTAAGAGAAATTGTACTCCTTGTGTATCCGTCCCCATGCCTTCGTAATAGGGTGCATTGCAATACGCCTCACTGAAACCAAAAAGTAACAAAGATATCCCAGCAATTACAATTCCCAAAAGTCTATATTTGTGTCCTTTTTTCCATGTTAATGCCAAGGGAAACAGCCACAAAAGCACTGTATATGCCCGCGTCACTGTAGTCAAAAAGCAAGCAAGTGCAGCAACCCCGAAAAACAAAGGTCGAACGCGCTCCCGCATAGAAAAGCAGGCACCAAACAAAATTAAAATCAACGTATATTGAATGGGTTCGGAAGAGCCCGAGAAAACCTGCTCCAGAGGAAGCCACGCACAAACAAAAGCAAGCCCCAAAACAATTTGTTGCTTACACGATATTTTTGCACAGCAGACAAAAACTCCCCATCCTACCAGAAAGAGAATCACATTGCTCCAAAATACGGTGTTGACACCCGTTCCAATGAAAAGGCTTGGCAGCGCTTGCAAATAAACCAGCAACGGCCCCCATCCTCCGAAGTGCCCAATCTGCGCAGCACTTTCATTATATCCAAAAACACCTTTAGGATGACCATAAGCCAGAACTCCCACAACTTGACGATTGTAAAATACCTCGTCATTGTTCATTCCGGTAGCCAACCAAATATGCTTCCAATCTTTATCATGATAGGCAAGAATGAAAGCCACACCAAGCACCAAAACAGCACAGAATAGGCAAAACGCTTTTTGCTTCCACCTAAATTCACTTTGCTTTATCTCTAGCGTTTTCATGCAAAGACTAGTTCTCCTCTATCTTATTCTGTACGGCTGATTAGCCCTAGGTTCCCTGTTTTCCGCTGTCTCTCCGATTCCAAACATCTTCGACCTAAAACCGATGTTTCTCAGTTATAAATTCCTAAGTAGACTCGCAAGTCTGCCGTTCATAACAGCATGCTGCTTTTCCACACATCAGTTGCAGCACCTCTTACATCCGTTCATACACGACCAAATCTTCGGTTGAAACCAACTCTTGCCAGCCGTCGTTCAACAAGCGTTTTTCGGCATCGGTGCCGTGATTCACCATAGCATACCGCGAGTAAATCGTGTTGTTGGGATCTGCCAGATAGGTGTTCCAGTCAAACTCAATGCCCATACCCGCCGGCACTGCATACAGATACCCATGGAACACATCGTCATCATAGGCATAGGCCAAGGTATAGTCCCACGGGTCATCGCTCTGCCGCGCCTCTACACTGTCGGTCAGCGCTGTTTCCACCGCAGCGATTTGCGTTTCCATCTCGGGAAAGCGGGTCGACAGGCTGCTCCGCTCAGCATTGATAGGCAGCAGCAAAATCGCCAGTACTGGCAAATAGAACTTGAACTGCGATGCATTTTCTACTGTCAGAGCGCCCAACATCAACATGCAAAGCAGCATTAAATGCCGCGGCGCGATGCTATACATAAATACCAACACCAACAAAACCAGTCCCGCGCAAGCCAGTGCAGCGGCTTTAAAGCGATAGGGACGGCCCCGACGTATATCCGTCAGGAAACAAACCAGCGTTACCAGTACCAGAACAAGAAAAATCACACAACCTACGCCAAGATAGCGCGGATCTCCTTGCACCGTAGGTACAATATCGACCCAAACTGTGCGCAACGCTTTTGCCGCATGTTCCAGTTCATACTGTATTGCCCCCACCAAATCACCGCGCAGGAGCATGCGCAAGCCTTCAAAATCCATGCCTCCACCGCTGAAATATGGTGCCGCAAGTTTTGTCATGGAGAAAAGTGCCAGTCCAAAGCTGACCAAGGCCGTTCCCCCGCAAAGAATACGCCACCGCTTTTCACGGTTCCACAACGCCACCAGCGGAAACAGCCAAAACAACAGCGCATAGGGGCGGAAAATCGTTTCCAACGCGCAGGCAACGATCGCCACGATAAGCCATCCATAGGAAAAATTCCGATATACTGCCACGGAGGCCCCCACAATGGTCAATGCCAATGCGTAGTGTAAAGCTTCCGATGCCCCACTGAACACCGAGTTCAAGGGCATCCACAGGCAAACCAGTGTGGCTGCGCAAACCATCTGCTGCCAAACTTTCAGCTTTGTCGCCCACGCAAACAAAGCCATCCCGGCAATGGCAAAGACAATATTGCACCAGAACACCGTGTTAACCCCCGCGCCGAAGAAAAAGGCCGGGATCGCATAGGCCCAAATCAAAAACGGTCCCCAGGTACTGTAACGCCCAATGTCGGCGTGGGTTTCCTGATACCCAAAATAGCCCTGCGGCCCGCCGTGGGTGATAACACTGACGACCTGCCGGTTGTAGATCACTTCATCATTATCGATATTCGGAGCCATCCACACGTCGGTGAGCGGCGTACGGTAAGCCAGCGTATAAAACACCAGCAAAAACACGAGTGCCCCCAAAACGCAGAGCAGCGCGTTGGGGGTCTTTTGTAAAATGTTTCGGATGGTCTTCACGGGCTTATTCCCCCACTCTGTCGCTGTCTGCCGGGTTTGGGGACAATTTAGCCATAAACACAACGTCGCGGTAACGTCCTTCCAGCAATACCATATCGTGGAACGTTCCTTCCAGCACAAAGCCAGCCTTTTCATAACTGCGGCGCGCCGGCAAATTTTCTGCCAGCAGGCGCAAGCTGATCCGGTGCAGCCCCAGTGTTTTGAATCCAAAGTCGGTAAACAGTCGGGCGGTTTCGGTACCCAGTCCCTTTCCGCGGGCGTCCGGTTCCCCGATGAAAATACCATACTCCGCGCTATGGTTTTTGCAGTCCATATCACGGTAGTAGACCGAACCCACCGGTTGTCCCGTAACTTTCTCCTCGATGATATACTGGACTACCTGCCCAGTGGCCACCTTGGCAGCCAGCCAATGACGGTGCATCTCCGGCGTGAATTTCTCACGGAAAATAAAATTTTCCATCACCGAAGGTGTATTCCGCCACGCAACGATATGTTCGGTATCCGCATCGGTAATGGGGCGCAAAACGACCCGTTCCCCCACAAGGCGCGGCAATGACTCCATTCTCGTGTTTCCTTTCTGGTTGTTTGCAGTATGGATGCTGTGGCATCAACTCCACAACAAATTACTGCGCATAGAAGGCCAGCACCGTTTCGATCACACGGTTGCGGTCTTCTTCGGTCAAGCCGTAGTACAGCGGCAGACGGACCAACCGCTCGCTCTCCTTGGTGGTGTAACGGTCTTCCCCGTCAAACCGGCCAAACTTGAGTCCTGCCGGAGCAGAATGCAGCGGAATGTAATGGAACACGGCCAAAACGTCCCGTTCCTTCAGGTAGCTGATCAGCGCCGAACGCTCTTCCAAATCTTTACATTTGAGGTAGAACATGTGGGCATTGTGTACACAGTCCTGCGGAATCACCGGCAATTCCACCTTGCCGGCCTCTGCCAACGGCTGGAAGGCTGCCCGATAGGCATTCCATGTGGCCATACGATCGTTGTTGATCTCGTCGGCATGCAGCAACTGCGCCCACAGATAGGCAGCATTCAGCTCACTGGGCAGATAGCTGTCGCCGAAATCTACCCAGGTATACTTGTCCACCTGACCGCGGAAGAACTTAGCGCGGTTGGTGCCCTTCTCTCGCAGAATCTCGGCACGCTCGTTATAGGCGGGGTTGTTGATGACCAGCGCGCCGCCTTCTCCCATGGAGTAGTTCTTGGTCTCATGGAAAGAATAGCAGCCAAAATCACCGATAGTGCCCAGAGCCTTACCTTTATATTGGCTCATCATGCCCTGCGCCGCATCTTCCACCACCATCAAGCCATGGCGGTGGGCAATGTCCATAATGGTATCCATTTCACAGGCCACACCGGCGTAGTGCATGACCATCAAGACCTTGGTCTTTTCGGTGATGGCAGCCTCGATCTTGGTCTCATCAATGTTCATCGTGTCCGGGCGGATATCCACAAACACCAGTTTGGCACCGGCCAGCACCGCTGCAGTGGCCGTGCTGGAGAAGGTATAGCTGGGCAGGATGACTTCATCCCCGGGCTGCAGCCCGCAGAGCAGCATGGCCATATCCAGCGCAGTGGTGCCGCTGGTAGTCAGCAGCACTTTTTGGGCTGCAAACCGTTCTTCCAACCAAGCATTGCATTTCTTGGTGAAGGCACCGTCACCGCAGATTTTATGCGAATCAATGGCTTGTTTTACATATTCAATCTCGTCCCCCACACAAGGCGGAACATTAAAAGGAATCATAGATAAGCCTTCTTTCCCGAGCCAAACCTCGATAATTATTAATAGTATAGCATATTCAGGGAAATTCTACAACCTTATGCCGTTACCGGATTTCTTTTTGTTCCCGTGCCGTACGGTAAGTACGCAGCATCAACACCGCATACCAGAGCAGCAGCACACTGAACACAATAAAAGCCGCCGAAGATATCACCATCGGCAGGGAGAGTATTCGGGAAACCGTATACACCGCCAAGGGCACGGCCGCCACAACGGGCATCAAGGTTTTGGCCTGACCGCTCTGCCGCAGCATCAACACCGACGCCAGCAGCAGTACCCACAAATCCACCGACCGAAGTGCCGGCATCAGCCACACCCAAACACCGCCATGCTGGCTGCCGCAGAGGATCAATTCCAAAACCACCTGTGCCACACCGCAAACCAGCGGTTTCCATGTACGGCGGCAAACCAACAGGTAGCCCACCAAAGCCAGCACCGTCAAAGAAAGTTCTTGCAGTTCCACTGCCTCCGGCATAGCCAAAAAGGCACGTCCCGCAGCCGAAATGCCGATCAACAGATATGCTGCAGCCAAACGGTTTTCCTTTTCCATCCTAGATCCCTCATTTGTATTTGATTCTCTTCATCATAACACGAACCGACAGGGCTTGCAAGCTGGCAGCGGCGAGCGTATAATAAGGGGTATTCCCACTTTGGAAACGAGGTTTTTGGCATGGAATTTTCCCAACGGTTGGACCTGTTCGGACCTGAGATCTTTGCCGCGCTGAACGACAAAAAAGTAGCTCTGGAAGCCGAAGGCCGCCATCTCTTTAACTTAAGCGTAGGTACCCCGGACTTTGCTCCGGCCCCGCACATCAAGCAAGCTCTAATCGACGCCGCGCAGAACGACGAAAACTGGAAATACAGCCTGCGCGACCTGCCGGAGCTGCTTCAAACCGTCTGCGACTACTATAAACGCCGTTTTGGTGTAGAGGGGCTGCATCCCGAACAGGTGATGAGTTTTTCCGGCAGTCAGGACGGCATCGGCCATTTGGGCCTTGCCCTGTGCAACGACGGGGATGTGGTCCTGCTGCCCGACCCCTGTTATCCGGTATTTATGACAGGCTGCATGCTGGGCGGTGCCAAACCGTGGTACTACCGGTTGACCAAGGAAAATCAGTTCCTGCCGGATGTTTCCTCCATTCCCGAGGAGGTAGCCCGGGCGGCTAAGCTGATGCTGGTCAGCCTGCCTGCCAACCCTGTGGGCAGCATCGGCACCCCGGAATTGTACGCGGAAATCGTCGCTTTTTGCCGCAAATACGACATTCTGTTGGTACATGACAACGCTTACAGCGACATCATCTTTGACGGTGCCCACGGCGGCAGCATCTTCAACACGCCGGGTGCCGCCGACTGTGCGGTGGAGTTTTTCAGCCTGAGCAAGAGCTTCAACGTGACCGGCGCCCGCATCAGCTTTTTGGTAGGCCGCCCCGACGTGGTAGCCGCCTGCAAAAAGCTGCGCACCCAGATTGATTTTGGTATGTTCCTGCCCATCCAAAAGGCAGCGATTGCCGCCATGACCGGTCCCTTGGACGGTGTGCAGCGGCAGTGTGCCGAATATCAGCGCCGCCGTGACGCGCTGTGCGGCGGACTGCGTAGCATTGGTTGGAATGTGCCGGACAGCCACGGCAGCATGTTCGTGTGGGCGCCTATCCCCGCCGGCTACGAAACCAGCATGGCGTTCTGCATGGAATTGATTGAAAAGGCCAGCGTCATCTGCACGCCGGGGTCCAGCTTTGGTCCCAGCGGAGAAGGCTATGTTCGCTTTGCCTTGACCCTGCCTGTGGAAAAGATTCAGGAGGCTGTGGCCGCCATCGCCGCCAGCGGCATGATCCGCTAAACCTTTGTTCGTCTATCCAATCATTGTCCATTTTCGCGTACCACGGCACGAAGCTCTTTCTGCAAAGCCGGGGTCATTTCCACCTTTTTCAGCATGGCCGCCAGCAGTTCGGGGAACTGCTCCATCGGAAGCTGTTGGGCAACTACCTCTGCCAGATATTCGGCATGAGACATCGCCGGTTCAAAGGTTCGCGCGTACGTCTTGCCGCTACGCACAAATCCCACTTCACGCAGGACGCCTTTTTCCATCAGGCTGTTGAGCATAGAGAAGATCGAACGCTCTTTCCATTTTCGATCCACACAGGTAGTAACCACTTCTGTTTGTGCCATAGGGTGGTCTGCCTGCCAGAAAATTTCCATAATCTGCTGTTCACTTTTTGTCAGATGCACGACAGTCTACTCTCCCTCGCTATATGATACTTAGATAGTATCTGCTTTTGGTCGAAATGTCAATGGATTTTGAACAAATTTCGTTACCCATTTTTGTTATTTAATAATTTTTTCACATTCTTCATATCTTTACCACAACTTTGTCTCATTTTTATATTTTTTCGTTATATCGATTTTTTCATCGCTTTATGTCTGGTGTTTTTCAGCCAAGCACAAAATCATTTTTTCTCGTGTTTTTGTAGGGTTCTTTCACTTTTTGGCTGTATTTTGCGCAGAAAATGTATGGATTTTCAACTCATCCCTTTTTCAGAACAAGTCTACGTCTTCCAGTGCTGCTGCAGCCGCTGTAAAGCACGCTTTTCCATTCTGGATACATAGCTGCGGCTGATCCCCAAATGCGCTGCCACCTCCTGCTGGGTTTTGGGCGGTTTGCCGTCCAAACCGTACCGCATCGTCAATAAATCCTGTTCCCGCTGTGGCAGCGTTTGCAACAGCCGCCGCAGCCGAGCTGCATCGGCGCGACGCTCACAATCATCCTCCATTACCGCCGGATCCGGCAGCGTGTCCGCCAAGGTCAGTTGGCCGCTGCTACCTTCCAGCGGTTCCTGCAAAGAAATCTGTGTACCCTCCCGTCGCGTCCGGCGCAGCTCCATCCGCAGTTCGTTCTCGATGCAGCGACTGGCGTAACTGGAAAACTTGCTGGCCCGTGCCGGATCAAAGGTATCTACCGCCTTGATAAGACCGATGGTGCCAATAGAAATCAAGTCATCCTGTGCCGAAGTTGCCGCGTAGTATTTTTTGGTCACATGCGCCACCAATCGCAGGTTATGGCGAATCAGCCGGTCCCGCGCTTCCACCGCCTGCGGCCCTCCGGCGTGCAGCTCGGCAAAGGCTTCCCGTTCCTTGGCCGGAGAGAGCGGCCGCGGGAAGGAACCGCTTTCCAAGTGTAAGGCCAGATACAGTACATGCCCCGCCGCCGCCTGCAAAAACAGGCCCAAAATTTCCAGCATGCCCCCACCTCCCTGCCCCAACCTATGCGAAATCGCTTGCCTTTATCCCCTATACAAACGCGGGCAGACGGAAGTTTTTGCCAAAACCAACCACTTTGCAAAGCTGTCAGCCTTGCACACCGCCGCACGATAAGAAAAACACCTACACATAACCGGTCTATACCAGATCGTGTAGGTGCTTGAAGGGGTGAATTCCTCAGTCCAGATCCACCACATCCACAGCGGTACCGTGCTCCCGCAGCAGCGCCGTCAATTCCTCTGCCTGCAGCCAAACCGTGGCCGTATTGTCGTTGGGATGCACGCCGATCAGGCCGGACCCTTGCCAAAAATCCCGATCGATATAAAAATGGACCTTGCACTCGGTATCGTTGAGCAACCCAAATGGCGTCACCGCGCCGGGAATCAATCCCAGAAGCTGCTGCAATTCTTCCGGCGAGGCAAAAGTCAGGGGTTTGGTCCCTTGCTTGCGCCGAAACTCTTTCAGATTGACCCGTTTGTCCCCTTGAACGGTGATGAGATAGTAGTTGCGCCGCTTATCATCCCGTACAAAAAGGTTTTTGGCGTCCCGGTCCGGATAAGGCAGTTCTACCTGTTCCAATTCCTGCATGTTGTACACCGCCGGGTGCTCGGTGACTTCGTACCGAATTTGTTTTTCCTCTAAAAAACGATAAACTTCCTGTTTGTTCATTGTGTCCTCCATCAGGCTTCCGCGCGCTGCCACAGCAGCCGGTTGTCTGCAAACTGTGCCGTCAATTTGCCGGTGTCCTTCAGCCACGATAAATAGGAGCGCACCGTACTGCCCACCAGCACATATTGTTCAAAATTCATCGTCAGACCGTACGCTTTAAAAAGATTTTGCAGGATCGTTTCAAAGCCGACGGGTTGTTCGCAAAGGCGCAGAATCTTGCCGGCGATCTCCCACACTTTATCTATATTGTATTGTGCCAGCGGGGCGATCTGCTCGGTAACCGCAGCATGGGCCGGCACAAACGCCTTGGCCCGTAAGGTTTTGACCCGTTCTAGTGTATCCAGATAGGCGGCCACATCATAGATAAAACCAATCTGGTACTTGTCCAGCGTTTCCCGGCTGGAAAGGCAGTCCGCCAGATAGACCACGTCATCCGGTGTGCGAAACCCGACCATCGAAAAGAAGTGTCCCGGCAATTCCAGCAGTTCAAATCCTTCGGGCAGCGTTGCTTGGGTCAGCGGCAGCGCGTCGCTTTCCTGCGCCATCAGGAATTTGTGACGCAGTTCCTTGCAGGGGTACCCACCATAGAGAAAGGCAGGCTCCAGCACCGGATGCCGGGTAAAATCGCACTCCATGCCGGGGGCATAGATTTTACAGCCCGTCTGGGTTTGCAGATATTTGTTGCCGCCGATGTGGTCGGCGTTGGAATGGGTGTTGTAGATGGCCGCCAAACGCCAGCCGTTGGCGGCCAGCAACTGGCGGACTTTGCGCCCGGCATCCTTATCGTTGCCGCTGTCGATCAGGCAGACATCGGTATCATTGAGTCGGTACAATCCGATTTTGGCCGGGCTCTGGATAAAATAGCTGTTCTGCCCCACCTGCATTACTTCATACATGAAAATTTCTCCTACCCAAAAAGCGAATAATAAATACGGGAACCGTTTTTTCCCTTACGCGAATCTCCGCCGCGTTGGTCGCCCCCCCTGTATCCGCGCAAACCGTTCTGCTTCTCTCGGTCATCCCGCCGGGACTTCTTATGGCATAGTATCCCTGCGATTATGCATTGGCCCGCAGCAGGCAGGTCGTGTCCCACCGCTTTAAAAGTTCCACCTGAGAAAATCCCGCCTCTTGCAAGGCTTGTATCTCATGGGCTACGGTCAAAGGCGTATCATAATGGTAGAATTCTTCGTCACGGATGCCCTGTGCCTGCCGCAAACGCAGCAGCTCTGCCCTAAAATGGGTTTCCTTCTCTTCGGAGGCGGCAAAATAGTCGGTGATGATGAAGTACCCCTCTGGTTTCAACGCCCGAAGCACCTTTCTATAAAGGGGAACTTTTTCCGCTTTTGTAAAGTGATGCAGCGATTCCACCGATACCGCCGCATCATAGCATCGCTCCCCAAAAGGGATGGTAAAGTAGGATCCTTGCAGCAGCGTCAACGCTCGATCGGGAAATTTCATCCGAAAAGCCTTTAGCATCTCCTCTGCCAAATCGATACCGGTCACCTCTGCCGTGGGATGGGACGCCAAATACGGCTCCAGTTCAAGGCCTGTTCCGCATCCCAAATCCAATAGGCGTGCGTTCTCCTTTTGCGGCAGACAAGCGGCGGTCAGGGGATAAAATTCCCGCGCGCCCTGAATCACCCCTAATTGATGTTCTTCATATCCATCCAAACGATGGTTAAAAAAGTCCCGCATCGTTTCCAGCATCTATGTGTCCACCTTTTTCAAACCGAAGCGACTACTCCCTTGCTTTTATCCCTATATGCCCGCTGAAAAACCATTTTTAGCTTTTATCTATTTCCTTGTGCAAAAGTAGCGCAATCTACTGCACATTTCTTTACTGCAACTTATTTCAATACATCCTCATTATTTTAGTGGATCATGTTGCAATCTCTAAGAAAAATAGCTATTCTTGACTTCCATGTTGGCTTAGTTAAATGCAACATCTTATGTACTTGTTTTAAGCGCGGAATCTTCCCTTTGCTAATAAATTTATTGTACAAATTAATCATTCCTCGTTCTTTTTCTGATGGAACATGAAGAACAATCACAGCATTGAATTTATAGCAAGTAGAAACCAAGAAAAACGCCCTTGTCCAAAAGCGGTAAATGTACGCTCCTGCATTTCTGATCAATGTCTTTTGCCCATCAGCGACAAGAGATATAATGAACTCATCTCCCAAGGTCGTCACAAATTTTTCTTGTTGCATCCTTTTATAAACTTCCTCACAATCTTCAACAAAACATTTTGCATTTTCCTTTGAAGCTGCAAAGAACTCTCCGCCATATTGAGTGATAATTTTTTCCCGTTTCGTGAATTTTTGCGTTTCTTCCAAAAAACGTCTAAAATCTTGTACTTGCAAGCCATGGTTAATATCGTATAGCAATATATAGTCCATGCATTCTCGCCAAATGCACTCAAAAGAGCCTTGTACATAAACGTCAGAATCCAAATAGCAATAATAGCTATAGTTTCTTTTTTCTAAAATCCGCTTTAATGCACAAAGTTTATAAAAAGCCAATGACCATGCATATTCGTCCGGCATACAGAAAGCATCAAACGGTTGGTTTACAATTTCCACTTGCTGTTGACGCAATATATCGATATACGGTTGCGGCACCTCTATATTTGTTACAAAAAGTACGTCGCAATCTGGATTCCAGTATTTTGCAGAAGTAGCCGCAACGCAACAATTTTTCAAGTAAATTTGCACGCTTTCAGATTGGTTAGTTATATTAACACTAGTACTCGCATTTTCCTTTTGTGCAAAAGGAATGATAATTACCTTTTGTGCACTCATTATAGTTTGCGCCCCCTCGCAATTTAATCAATTATCCAATGCAGATATTCCCGTAAAAGCTTTTAAAATATATTCTTTCCGAGAATAATCTCCATTTTTCTATAAAGTCCACTATTTAATTTAGTATATCCTTTTGCCAACCACAGTGTCAACTTACAAAACACCTGCCCCCCTGCCCAAACTACTTCCCATGTGGTACACTAACGGTATACTACCGCAGCCGCCACAAAGCGGCTGTCCAAGGAGGTTTTCCCATGAAACGTGTTTTGGTAACCGGTGCCGGTGGGTTTGTGGGGTCCCGCATTCTGCAGCAGCTCGCGGGACGGTGGGAGCTTTCTCCCTATCCCCACGGCACCTTAGCCACCGCCACGCAGGCAGAGGTCTTACATACCATATTGCAGTTCCGCCCCGAAGTTATCCTTCACACCGCGGCGCTTTCCGACACAGGTTACTGTGCGGCTCATCCCGAAGAATCTTTTCATGCCAACGTAGAACTTCCCTGTTGGATCGCACAAGCAGCCCGGCAATGCGGTGCCAAATTGGTGGCATTCAGCTCGGATCAGGTCTATGCCGGATTGGAGGGTCTGGGCCCCTTTTCCGAACAGACCCCGCTGCGCCCCGCCAACGTCTATGGCCGCCACAAACGGGAAGCCGAGCTGCGTGTGCTGGACCTACTGCCAGATGCCGTACTGCTGCGGGCCACATGGCTGTACGATCTGCCGGGCTATGGCTTACCCATTCGGGGCAACCTGCCGTTGAACCTATGGCAGGCCGCATTGCAGGGCAAGGCGGTTCGTTTTTCCTGCAAAGATTTTCGCGGCGTGACCTATGTGCGGCAAGCTATCGAAAATCTACTGCCGGCGGTAGAACTGCCCGGCGGCGTGTACAACTTTGGCAGCGATAACGATGCGGATATGCTTACTACGGCCCGCCATTTCTGCAATGCCTTGGGCATTTCCCCAACGTTAGAATCTGCCGACTGGTCCCGCAGCCTGCGGATGGACACCGCCAAAGCCCAGTCCGGCGGCCTAGTGTTTGACACCACTTTTGCAGGGATCAATCGTTGTTTGCAGGACTACAATTTGGCCGCCTTGCTGTGACCTTCGCCCCGCGGCAACCTTGTACAGTTGTCGATACTTCGTCATTTTTAACAAAATCGGGAAATTATTTTTGTAAACTTTTACTTGACATCTTGCCTCATTCTGTCTTATTCTTAACAATGATGTTCATTGTGGGAAAGGATGAGTAGAGTGAACGTTTTCAAGAAAGTGTATTGCCGTGTTTTTCAAACCGGTATGCGCATTGCGCTGCCGTTTTTGCCCTATCGTGAGCCTGAATTGATCCAAGGCGTGGGTGGTGTGCCGGAAGTTCTGCGTGCCCACCATATCGATTGCGTGATGCTGGTCACCGACGCCGGCGTACACAGTCTGGGCCTGACCGCTCATCTGGAAGAATTGCTGAAGGCCGCCCAGATCCGCTGTGTCGTCTACGACAAGACCGTTGCCAACCCCACGGTTGCCAACGTGGAAGAAGCCCGCACGCTCTATCTGGAAAACGGCTGTCAGGGTTTGATCGCCTTTGGCGGCGGTTCTTCGATGGACTGTGCCAAGGCTGTCGGGGCGCGGATCGTGCGGCCCAAAAAGTCGCTGGACCGCATGGAGGGCTTGCTGCATGTATTGCATCGCCTGCCTTTGCTGATCGCCGTACCTACCACCGCCGGCACCGGCAGCGAGACCACGCTGGCTGCCTTCATCACCGATGAAAAAATTCACCACAAGTACCCTATCAACGACTTTTCGTTGATTCCCCACTATGCGGTATTGGAACCCGACGTGACCTTGAACCTGCCCCGCCAGTTGACGGCCACCACCGGTATGGATGCCTTGACCCATGCGGTGGAGGCTTACATCGGCCGTTCCACCACCCAAGGCACCCGGGCCGCCGCCGTGGAAGCCGTGCAGTTGATTTTCGCCAATCTGCCTGAGGCCTACTACAATGGCCACAACCGGGAAGCCCGCGCCAACATGCTGCGGGCAGCCTATCTGGCCGGCACCGCGTTCACCAAGAGCTATGTGGGCTATGTACATGCCGTGGCACACAGTCTGGGGGGACGGTATGGCATCGCCCATGGTCTGGCCAACAGCGTACTGCTGCCGGTAGTGTTGAAGGCCTATGGCAGCGCTGCTTGGAAAAAACTGGCCGAGTTGGCACGGGCTTCCGGTGTCAGCGATTCCACCAGCGACGAAGTGGCAGCCAAAGAGTTCATCGCCTACATCGACGCTATGAACGCAGCTATGGATATTCCCGAGACGCTGTCCGGTATCCGCACCGAGGATATTCCCCAGTTGGCTCGCTACGCGGACCACGAGGCCAACCCGCTGTATCCGGTTCCGGTACTGTGGGGACCCGAACAGTTGGAAGAAATGTACAAACAAGTTCAGGAGGTTACCGTTCATGACGGAGCTGGAGATTCAAACCATTCTCAAACGGCAGCGTGAGTATTTTGCCGCCGGTCATACCCTGTCCGCCGAGGCACGTCTTGCGGCGCTGAAAAAATTGAAAGCCGCCCTGCAAAGCCACGAGGCTGATCTTGCCCGGGCCTTGCAGCAGGATTTGGGCAAATCGGCGTATGAGAGCTATATGTGCGAAACCGGCTTAACCTTGTCCGAAGCCACTTGGATGATTCGCCATCTGCGGAGCTTGATGAAGGAGCGCACGGTGCCCACCCCGCTGTCCCAGTTTGCAGCGCGGAGTTTTCGCGCCCCGTCGCCCTACGGCAACGTGTTGATCATGAGTCCGTGGAACTATCCCGTTTTGTTGACCTTGGACCCGCTCATTGATGCGCTGGCCGCCGGCAATACTGCCATCGTAAAGCCCAGCGCCTATTCTCCGGCCACGGCGGCCGTGCTGACCCAGATTCTGGAAGAGTGCTTTCCGCCCGAATATGTCTGCGTAGTGACCGGTGGCCGCGCCGAAAATCAGGCTCTGCTGCGACAGAAATTTGATATGATTTTCTTCACCGGCAGCAAGGCGGTGGGCAAAGAAGTGCTGCGCTGCGCCGCCGAATACTTGACCCCGGCCGTGCTGGAATTGGGCGGCAAAAGCCCCTGCATTGTGGAGCGGTCCGCCAAAATTCGTCTGGCTGCCAAGCGCATTGTCTTCGGCAAATATCTGAATTGCGGCCAGACCTGCGTAGCCCCGGACTACATCCTGTGCGATGCCTCGGTTCGCGACGAATTGATTGCCGCCCTGCAAGAGGAGATCAAGGTCCAGTTCGGTGCTGATCCGCTGCAAAATCCTGCTTACGGCAAGATCATCAACGAAAAGCATTATCATCGTCTGATGGGGCTGATCGACCCGGCCAAGGTCGTCTGCGGCGGCACCGGCGACGAGGCCGCCCAACGCATTGCCCCCACCATTATGAAGGACGTGACTTGGGACGACGCCGTAATGGGCGAGGAGATTTTTGGCCCCATTCTGCCGATCTTGACCTATACCGATTTGGACGAGGCCGTGGCCGAGATTGAAGCGCGGCCCCATCCGCTGGCCCTCTATCTGTTCAGCGAGGACAAGGCCGTACAGCGTAAGGTGCTGGATCGCTGCCACTTCGGCGGTGGTTGCCTAAATGATACCATTATCCATCTGGCGACCAGCGCCATGCCTTTCGGCGGCGTAGGCGAGAGCGGCATGGGTGGTTACCATGGCAAGACTGGGTTTGAAGCCTTCAGCCACCTGCGCAGCATCGTGGATAAGAAAACTTGGTTGGATATGCCGGTGCGCTACCAGCCCTATGGAAAAGCAAAAGAGAAAATGCTGCGCTTCTTCTTGAAATGATACCAAGCCCCCGCAAGGTTCCCTGTGTAAGCAGGATTTCCTTGCGGGGGCTTTTGTCTGAACCTTCCCATAGCAAAACGGGTGGACAACCGAAGTTGTCCACCCGTTTTATCTTTTGCTTAGCGAATCAGGAAAGATCAGCAATCTTCCTTCTTCTTTTTGTAAACCATCAGACCGCCGAAGGCGCTGCCGGAGATGACCAGCAGAACCACCCACAGAAGCGGGTTGCTGGCATCGCTGGTCTGCGGAATCGCAGCGGTAGCGGTGGCGTTGGTGGTGGTAGAAGCAGAAGCGGAGGCAGAAGCCGTCGCATTGTTGCTGGCTGCAGCCGTCTGGGTAGCAGACTTGCGGTAGCCGCACTCAGCACACTGCTGATAGCCTACACCGTTCTCGTCCTGTTTCCACTGGAAGTTGTGGGTGTCCTCATTGATCACGGAACCGCAATCAGAGCAGAGCTGCCAATGCTTGTCAGCATTGTACTGCCACTGGTAGTTGTGGTGAGAACCGCTGGAGGAGGCCTGCTTGATAAAGCCGTCCTGTCCATCAGAAACCAGACCAACGTTTTCCGTACCTTCAGCGCTGGCTTCCACATCGTCGATAAATTTCAGATATACGAAACCGGGCTTGCTGTTATTGGTCACAGCAACAGATGCACCTTTGTTGAAGGTGACGACCATCTTATCCTTGTCGTTGACGTTTTCTTTATCTTCCACGTAGATGCCATAGTTGCTCGGATTTTCGCCATCGAAAGTAATGGCACCATTCACATCCAAAGTGGACGCCTTAGGATTGCCATTGCGGTCTTTCGTGCTATCGACGTTGATGGAGCCCCAAGAATTTTTACCAGTGGTGATAACAATCTTGCCGTTCAGGTCCACATCGGAACCACCGATAACGATGGGCGCGCCGCCCAAACCAGCCTTAGAGCCATCCACCGTCATGCTTTCTACATTGACGTTGTCAGCATCCCAAATATTCAAGGTATGGTTGTTCTTGTCACCAGCAACCAATGTACCGCCCTTGATGGTCACATTGTCTGCGGTGATGTCCACCAAGTGAGCGCTATTGCCCGTACCGGCAAAGCTATCCGAAGCGCTGATGGTATGGCCATTCAGATCCAACGTCAGATTTTCCTGGTTGATGGTCAGCATGGAATCCAGCTGAACATCTTTCAGCAGTTTAACAGTCTTGTCCTTGGCATTCTGTGCCGCGGTCATGGCATCACCCAGAGTCTTATAACCGACACCATCTACCGTAGCCACGGCAAAGGTTTCAGGTTCCTTACCTTCGGTGATACCGGTAACAACAAAGTCATGTTTGTCCGTACGCGCGCCAGTGGTTGCACCGTCATCGACACTGTAGCTGTAGGCGACGTTCGTAAAGGTGCCGCCATTGATGGTGATGGAATTCTTTGCTGCACTGGCGTCATTCACGTTGTTGCAGTATACAGCTTCATGCAGGTTCGTGTAATTGCAGTTGTTCAGCGCAACCGTCACGCCGCCCTGACCGCCAACGATCACGGCGTGGCCGTTCTGAACTTCTTCCTTGCCCTGGAAGTTGACGTTATTAACCACCAGCGTGGTTCCTGCCTTCAAGCCTTCCATAGAAGTGCTCTCATTGAAAGCTGCAATACCCGGTTTTAGCTTGTTGTTAAGCGTAATGGTGTGGTTGTTGCCTTCCACCGTCAGGTTCATACCTGCGGGTACCTCTACCGGCGTGGTGCCCAAATTGACATCGTTCACCAAACGGACGGTGCCCGTATTCCCATTAGTCTTGACGGTATCTACAGCTTCCTGCAGAGTGGTGTAATACACACCATCTTTGCCATCAACGGTAGCCGCAGCGCCAACGATGGGAGTATCTTTCAGGTTGGTATTTTCCAGACCGGTAACTGTAACACTGCTAACCGTAGGCTCAATGAACAGCTTTGTTGCACTGCTGCCATTAACCGCGACATTTTCACCGAAATTCACAGTCACGTCTTCCGAGTTCGCCATAACGCCTATCTGCGTACCATTCAGCTGAACCACAGAATCTTTCTGGACATTCAACGTAACAGGCTGACCATTATTCTTGTCCAAATCCACCGCATAATAGCCATTACCGGTGAGTGTCACATTACCATCCAACGTTACAGAGGCTTCGCCATTGCCACCGTTTACAACCACCGGCGTTGCACTGGCTGCGGCCGCCGAAACATCCACGGAAACTTTCTTGAGTGTCACAGAGCCGCCGTACACGTTCACACCATGTTTGCTATTAGCCGTGCCAACCAGTGCACCACTTTCAATACTAACATTCTGTCCCGTGACGTTAATCAAATGGTTGTTATTCTTCGTTGTGTCAAAATCTTCTGCTGCGGTAATGGTATAACCATTCAAATCCAACTTCAGGTCACTGGTGGCGATGACCAACATCTTATCCAGATAGACGTCATCGGTCAAGGTAACGATCTTATCCTCGCCGGCAGCAATGGCCTCCGCCAAATCTCCGTAGTAGGCACCATCCACAACAGCCACTGCAGGCCAGTTGTCATTAACCGTCGGAACCTTAACACTACCATCCAGCCCGTTCCCGTCGGGAGTATCATATTGTCCGTCTGCGGCATCGGCTTCGAAGCTTTCCACCGTGGTGTAGTAAGCGTTATAGTCATAGCCAGAAGCACCATCAGTATACGCACCGAAAGCCTGTACCGCATAAGCAAGATTACGGCTCTCGGTAACATCAAACTGCCAAACTTCGTTGTTGTAGCCGCTTCCCGTACTTACACCAGCGCCACACCAAACGTTGTCCAACTGGATATTGGATGCCTGCAATTTGCAGCTTGCAGCACCACTATTCACACCAACACCAAACAGGTAGCCAGCCAGCTTACAACTGTCAACTTCCACCTTGATGTTTTCGCATCCGCTACTCACATTGATTGCCTGATTGCTCGAACCGTCAGACTGAAGCGTAAGATTCTTTACTTTAATGTTGCTCGTAACATTTTTAAAAATCAGGCTACCATTAATCGTAGTCTTATCCACGCCCTGTCCGTAGATCTGTACACCTGCGTTGATCGTCAGGTTACCCACATCGTAGGTGCCTTCTTCCAACGTGATGACATCACCATCACTGGCATTTTGCAAAGCGGTTTTCAAGCCATCCGCATCAGAAACCGTCGTGCTATTGTAAGTTTCCTGTCCTTCCGCCATCAGCGCAATTTCAGGCAGACCAGCGTCCTCGTTTCCGTTTGCATCGGAAACGACCGCATCGTCCTCCTCACCCTCGGCAGACTCAGAATCTTCCTCCGTCTTATCCTCGGTAGACTCGGTATCGCCCTCCGTCTCGCCTTCAGCAGACTCGGTGCCTTCCTCCGTCTTGCCCTCGGTAGACTCGGCACCTTCCTTTACCTCGTCTTCCGTAGGCTCCGTCTTTTCCTCGGCAGAGGTAGATTCCGTCCCTTCTCCTTCTTTCGGCGTGCTGGTAACGACCTCAGTACCTGTGGTGGTGTCGACTTCTTCTGCAAACGCAGTTGTCGGCATCATCGCAGCCACCATGGAGACCGCTACCAGAAGGGAAAGCCACTTCTTACGTAACATACACTTCCTCCTTCATCGTGTACAACAGGTACCGGATGGTCCCTCGTTTTTGAACCAACCAAAAAGCAACATACGCTGTCTTATGTACCAAATTCGTGTAATTTATATATTGCCACTATTTACCAGAAAAGTCAACACTAAACATCATTTTTCCATAAATTCTTTCCTCTTTTTTTTGCCTCGTTTTTTACCGTTTTCCTGGGATTTACTTTTTCGTTTCTACGTTTATTTTTTCTTTTTCAGCAAAAGGGGCATGATTGACATTGCCTGTTAGCCGTGCTAAACTTTTTTTGCATACCCGTAGGGTATTTTGCGGCCTGCTAGGCAGGCAGGAGGTTTGGAAAGTTTATGACATTGGCAGAACTAAAAATCGGGCAAGATGCTTTGATCGAAGCCATTGGCGGCACCGGAGAACTGCGCCACCATTTGCTGGATATGGGGCTGACGCCCGGCACCGAAGTAACGCTGCGCAAAGTCGCTCCCATGGGGGATCCTATCGAAGTGGAACTGCGCGGTTATGAGCTGACGCTGCGCTTAGATGACGCAGCCAAAATCACCGTAGAAAACGTACATACCACCGACCGGGCAGCACGCAGCGAAGTGCGGCACGCGGCGGTACCGCACCCCGGTGTGGGCGAGCTGGGCAAAACCGCCAGCTACCACACACGCAAAGCCGGCCCACCCATCGCCAAAGGCGCCCCGCTGACCTTTGCTCTGGCCGGTAACCAAAACTGCGGCAAGACCACCCTCTTCAACCAACTGACCGGTTCCAACCAGCACGTGGGTAACTTTCCCGGCGTGACGGTGGACCGCAAGGACGGTACCATCCGCGGCCACAGCGAAGCCACCGTCACCGATTTGCCGGGTATCTATTCCCTGTCGCCTTACTCCAATGAGGAGATCGTGACCCGGGATTTCATCTTACAGCAAAAGCCCAACGGCATCATCAATATCGTGGATGCCTCCAACATTGAACGCAACCTCTATCTGACCATGCAGCTGATGGAGTTGCAGATTCCCATGGTGTTGGCCCTCAACATGATGGACGAGGTCCGCGCCAACGGTGGTACTATTCTGGTCAACCAGCTAGAAAACGACTTGGGCATCCCGGTGGTACCGATTTCGGCAGCCAAAAACGAGGGCATCGATGAGCTGATCGAACACGCCCTGCATGTAGCCCGATACCGGGAGCTGCCGGGGCGCATCGACTTCTGCACCGCCGGAGCGGACGCCAACGACCCCAAGGGTGCCGTGCACCGCTGCATCCACGCCGTCGCCCACTTAATTGAGGACCACGCCGCCGCTGCAGGTTTACCGCTGCGGTTTGCTTCCACGAAGTTGGTGGAGGGCGACGGTCCCATTTTGGAAGCGTTGCAGCTAGACCAAAACGAAAAAGAACTGCTGGACCACACCATCACCGAACTGGAAAGCGAGACCGGACTGGACCGGGAAGCCGCTCTGGCCGATATGCGCTTTACCTTTATTGAAAAACTCTGTGCCGAAACGGTAGTCAAGCCCGGCGAAAGTCGGGAGCACAAACGCAGTGTCGCCATCGACGAGATTCTTACCGGCAAGTTTACAGCTCTGCCCTGTTTTATCGGCATTATGGCGCTGGTGTTCTGGCTGACCTTCGGCGTTATCGGCGCGGTGCTCTCCGACTGGATGACCTTGGGGATTGATGCTCTTACCGGCCTTGTGGACAGTGCCTTGACTGCCTATGGCATCAACCCGGTGGTCCATTCGCTGGTCATTGACGGCATCTTCGCCGGTGTGGGCAGTGTGCTGAGCTTCCTGCCCACCATCGTCACCTTGTTCTTCTTCCTTTCCATTCTGGAAGATACCGGCTACATGGCCCGTGTTGCCTTTGTCATGGATAACCTGCTGCGCCGCATCGGCCTTTCGGGCCGCAGCTTCGTCCCGATGCTTATCGGTTTCGGTTGTTCGGTACCGGCCATCATGGCGACCCGCACCCTCTCCAGTGACCGCGACCGCCGGATGACCATTTTGCTAACCCCCTTTATGAGCTGCTCGGCTAAGCTGCCCATCTATGCACTGTTCACCGCCACCTTCTTCGCCCCCATCTACCGGGCGCCGGTGATGATTTTTTTGTATCTCTTCGGCATCCTGTGCGGCGTGCTCTATGCACTCATCCTCAAGCACACCCGCTTCCACGGTGAGCCGGTCCCCTTTGTCATGGAATTGCCCAACTATCGCCTGCCCAGCGCCCGCAGTGTGGGGCAGTTGATTTGGGAAAAGGCGCGGGACTTTGTTCAGCGTGCTTTTACCATCATCTTTGTGGCTACCGTCATTATCTGGTTCCTGCAAACCTTTGACGCACGTCTTAATGTGGCCGCCTCCGCCGACAGCAGCCTGCTGGCCTTGATCGGTTCTTGGATTGCACCGATCTTCGCCCCGCTGGGCTTTGCGGATTGGCGGATCTCCACCGCTTTGATCACCGGCTTTACCGCCAAGGAAAGCGTTGTCTCTACCTTGACTGTTCTGCTGGGCGGCGATGCCACGGCACTACCCACGCTATTCCCGCCCTTTACCGCCATGGTCTTCCTCGTTTTCACGCTGCTGTACACTCCCTGCGTGGCTGCCATCGCCGCCGTTCGCCGAGAGATGGGCAGCACCAAGGCTGCCGTGGGGGTAGTCATTGCCCAATGTGTCATCGCTTGGGTCGTGGCCTTCTTGGTCCATTGCATCGGTCTGGTATTTGGGCTGGTCTAAACCGCCTACACGTATAGCTATAAAAAAATCCGACGGAAATATTCCGTCGGATTTTTTTATAGCAGCCTTTTCTTGTGGCAGGTATACAGATAATAGGGGATTTCGTACAGCAGCATCACGCACCAGCCGAAGGCACACGCCCATGCAATGCCCGTCAACCCCATGCGGGGCGCCAAAACCGCCGCCCCCAACGCGCGCAGACCCGCTTGCAGGCAAGTTCCCAAAAGTGTGGTCGTCATCTTGCCCATACCACGGTAGAAGCCCTGAAATCCATTGGTCAAAGCCGGCAATCCGTAGAACAGCGCCATCAAGGCCAGATATTCGCTGCCCAGTGACACCACCTGCGCTGCTCCTTCGCCTTTCACAAAAAGTGCTACCAGCGGTTCCCGCAACCACCAAGTCAGCGTTCCCACCAAGGCCCAGTAGCCCAGCTCTAGCCGCAGACCCGCTGCAAACCCCGGTCGGATGCGCTGTGGTTGGCCTGCCCCACGGTTCTGGGCGATGTAGGTGGTGATCGCACTGGCAATGCTCTGTTCCGGCGTAAAAGCGAAATCATCCACCCGGGTGACTGCATTGAAGGCCGCAATAGCCTCCACCCCCAACGCATTGACCTGCCCTTGGATCAGCACCTTGCAGATGGGCTGCACCGCTTGCTGCAACGCCGTGATCGCGCCATATTGCAAAATACGTCCCAAGAGTTGGGGTTGGATCTTCCATTGGTTGTGCCCCGGGCAGAGCAGCGGAACCCGGCGTACTAGGTACATTGCCGCCAACAAGGCGCTGGCCGCTTCAGCCACCACGGTGGTTACAGCACTGCATACAATGCCGAAACCCATTCCGCCGATCAGTACCAGATCCAGCACCGCGTTCAGCACGGCAGAAAAAGCCAGAAAACGCAGCGGCGTTTTGGAATCCCCCACGCTTTTGAGCCCCGCCGCCAATGCATTATAAAAGAAGGTAAAGGGTGCTCCCAAAAAGGTGATTCGCAGATACACCGCTGTAATACTCAAAATGGAATCCGGCACCGCCAGTGCCTGCAAAATCCATGGTGTACACAAGATGCCTACCAGAGCCACCCCGCAGCACAGTGCCGCACCAAACAGCAGCGTGGTTGCGAGCGTTTCTCGCAGTGTATCAGTCTTATCGGCGCCAAAGGCTTCGCTCATCAGAACGCCCGCCCCAATGCAGACCCCGGTGATCGCAAGGATCACCAGATTCATAATGGGACCGGCCACCCCTTCGGCGGCCAAGGCATCCTGCCCGATGAAACGCCCCACTATGATGGAATCCACTGCGTTGTAGGCCAACTGTAACCAGTTGCCCAGCACCAGCGGCACCGCATAGACAAAGAGGTGCCCCAGAGGGGCACCTTGTGTCATGGTACGCACGGGAAGCACTTCCCTTCCGTTATTGGATCGGTGCGACTTTTACCACCACCACACCGTCGATGGTTTGAATCGATCCTTCTTGTGGATAGACCGGCATGTTCTGGAAATCTTCGGTGGCGCAAATCTTGCGAGTTTCCTCATCACTGCACCAATTTAATTGCAGCCCCAGTTCCTCCCAATACAAGCTATGCCAGCCGCGGCTATTGTAGGTAGGATCAAAGGAGAGCAGCCCAAACTGTACCAAATCGCTGGCTTTTTCCTGCAACGGGGAAAGGTCGTCGTACGTTCCATTTTGGGGTTGTCCCAAAATGCACACCTGCGCACCAGCTTGATAATCCGCGTTATTCTCCAACTGCACACAGATTCGATCGGCCAAATGAACGATGGTATTTTTCTGTGCCAGCATCACCATCGCATCATTGTTGATCTGCACGATATAGCCGCGCAGCAATACCAACGCGCAGAGCACTCCCAGCACTTTTGTCCAAGGCAGACGAGCAACCGATTGTCCCGCCAAAGGTTCCAGCAACGCAAGAACAAAGGGCACAACCAAGACCAGCGAACCGGCCATCCGCAGTTCAATATGGCTGTTGGCGTTGACAATGTCTGTGCTGTTCACGGCCGCGGGCAACAGAGCCAGCAGCAAACAGGTCAGCAGGATTTCTCGTTTCCGTTTTATCCGGCGGAAGTGACCGCAAACCCCTACCAGTGCCACCAACGCCAGCGCCAGATAGGCAAGCCGCTGGCCGTAATAGTTCTGCGCAATGCTGTCCTGTACCGCAAAGTACGTTACAAAATCCCGGTATGCATGAATCAGCCCCTGCGGGATTCCCCGCAGCATCTCCAGTGGGCCGCCGGCATACGGGCTATAAAGCGACACTTGGTCATACCACAAAAAGAATTTCAGCAGTAAATAGTAGATTCCGCAGCCCAAAAGGCCCATGCCCAGCATACGCCGAAACTGACAGCCCAGTTTACTGCCATCGTAAGCACCCCGCAGCAAATTCAGCACAAGGGTCATCAAGCACAAAGCCGCTGTCACCCCGATGCTTGCCTGATACATCCCCAGAGAAATGGCCAGACAGAGTGCCCCTGCCGTCCAGCCTTGCCAGCCGGAAAGCCGCACTACCCATAAAACAGCAGCAACCGCCAAAAAGAAGGAAAAACCATAGGCAGCGCTGCAATAGTGGAAGGTCTCCACTTCTGCCACATAGGGGGCACAGGCCACCAAAATCGGCACAAGAAAACGGACCGCACGCCCGCGCAGTGCAAAGAGCTCCACCAAAAGCAGACCTGCCAACACATAAAAGAAAAGCATCAGCAGGGCGGACAGAACCGGCAGGTTGATCCCGCCGCGCAGCACGTCCATCCAACGCAGTCCCCAGCGTCCCTGTGCCGTCTCCCATCCGGGAGAGAAGTCCCACAGGTCGGCCACATACAAGCTGCCTACATGCAAAGAATCCATATTGCGCAGTTGGTGCGCGTAAATGGGATAGTGGACCGCCGCCGCCAACAACATGGTGACCGTGAACGGCCAGCGGTTGCGGTAGCACCAGCCAAATAGGGTATCCCATTGTTTACGGATTACACTTTCAATCGCCGACATGAAAAAGAGCACCTCTTACACACAGTTCTTGCGAGACTGCCTTTCTATCAGGCGATTCTCACTACCAGAACATTGTCAATCACGGCTATCGCTCCTTCTTGGGGGAAAGGCGGCATCTCCCAAAACGTTTCATTCCCCCAAAGAGCAAACACCTGTTCGGAACTGCACCACGAGATTTGTGCCCCCAATTCTTGGTCCATCAAACGAATCCAAGCATCTCTGTTATTCTCGGCATCACTCCAGAAGATGCCACTTTGAATAAGGGGGTTTGCCCTATCCCGATACGTACTGGGCGCCACCGATGGTGTACCGATAATGGCCACCGGCATTCCCTGCTGGTATTCTTCCCGTTCAACCAACTGGATCAAAATTTCCTGCCCAAGTGTTAGGGCCTGCGTCTTATCCGCCACCATCACTTGAATGTCGTTGTTGCTTTGCAGCATATAGCCACGCAGCAGAACAAGTGACAACAGCAAAACACCAGTTTTTTGCAGCACACCGTTCCGAATCCAAACGCCCTGCGCAAGCAATGCAACACAGAATAATGGCACCAACGCCATGCCGCCGGCCATACGCAATGCAATTTCCGTTGTAGGGTTGATAATATCGGTCACATTGGCTGCCGCTGGCATCAGCAAGATACAAAGCACACTGACGATACAAACCGCTGGCTTTTTGCGACAGCGGAACAGGTTGTACACGAATACTGCACTGCCCCCAAGCAGCAATATGGCATGTATCGGCCGGATAGAATAAAAGTTTTGGGCAATCTCTCTGCCAAAGAAATACTGACCAAAATCTCGATATGCCTGCAAAATACCATTTGGCAGCTGCGCCAGCAAGCCTATACCCACTTGGTTGATACCGTTAATATCAGCCAATGATGCATCATAGACTTTTAGCAATATCTGTAGTACAACTAGGTACAAGACGCCCCCAATGCCTCCCATGAGCAAAAGACGCACGAAAAGGCGTCTGAATTCCACATCGAAGGTTCCACGCTGAAACAATGTCTTAATCAGCAAAAATAGACATACAACCGCCGCTACGCCCAAACTGGATTGATAGAGTCCCAGCGAAACGGTCAAACAGAGTGCACCGAGCAGAACACTGCCCAACGAGGTTCTACTTGCCCAAAATACAGCCCAAACGGCCAAGAAAAAAGACAATGCGTAAGCTGTACTGCAATAGCGGTAAGTCTGGATATTCATGACATACTGGCTGCACAGCAGCAAAGACGCTGCGCCAAAACGAAGCCACCCACCACGCACATCCATCAAATCGCATAGTACCAACGCAGCCAGTAGGAAGAAGGCTGTTGTCAAAAGGACCGTAAGGAAATAGGGGTGCATTCCATCCGCTAAGGCATCGGTCAAACGAAGTGCCCAGCGCCCTTGTACACTCTCCCAATAAGGGATTCGTTCCCACAGATCCGCCCAATAGGGTTCTGCTGTGCAAAAAGAATCCAAATTTTCCAGCCCTTGTTGGAAAATGGGATAATATAACCCCATCGCCAACAGCAACACGCCGCCCAACACCCACTTATTGCGGTTCAGCCATGCCTGCAGCGTGCGGTTTCCTTGCTGGATTCCGCCTTCCAAGGATTCTAGAATGGCACCTGCGTTCATCGGCCTTCCTCCGTCTCCGCCACAATATAGATCGGACGATGTTTCACTTCCAGATAGGTTTTGGCCAGATATTCACCCACAATGCCGATGCAGAAAAGCTGTACGCCGCTGCACAACAGCATGATACAGACCATGCTGGGCCAGCCCGAGGTGGGATCGCCGAAGGCAAGCGCCCGGATGACCACGAATAGGATTCCAATGAACGCCAAAATACAGAACAGCACGCCCGCTCCCGCTGCCACCAGCAGCGGAGTGGTGGAAAAGCCTACAATGCCCTCGATGGAATACTTAAACAAGCCCCAGAAGTTCCATTTGGTGGTGCCGGCCACCCGCTCGATGTTCTCGTAGTCAAACCACTTGGTCTTAAAGCCCACCCAGCTGAAGATTCCCTTGCTGAAACGGTTGTATTCCGCCATGCTGAGCACTGCGTTGACCATCTTGCGGCTCATCAGCCGGAAATCCCGGGCACCGTCCACGATTTCGGTGTCCGACATTTTATTGATGATTTGATAGAATTTTCTGGCAAACCAGCTGCGCAGCGGCGGTTCTCCCTTACGGGTGGTGCGGCGGGTGGCGGCGCAGTCGTACTCCCCATCCAGCAGCGTATCCAGCATGGCGGGCAGCAGCGCCGGAGGATCCTGCAAGTCCGCGTCCATGGTGGCTACATAGTCACCCTTGGCGGCCTGCAAACCGGCATAGATGCCTGCCTCTTTTCCGAAATTGCGGCTAAAAGACACATACCGCACCCGGGCGTCCTGTGCGTGGAGTTCCCGCGCTACCCGCAGCGTGCCGTCCCGGGAACCGTCGTCGATAAAGATAAATTCAAACTCCGCGCCGTGGCTCTTCCCCATCTCGGCCGCCACCCGGCTGGCCTCCTGATAGAAAAGCGGCATGGATTCTTCTTCGTTATAACAAGGAACGATCAGACTAATCAGCATGGTATCATCCTGCTTTCCTGCCAAAAAGGCAAATATATGTTTTATTATACCTTTTTCGGGGGGTATTGTAAATAGACAGAATAAATATCCCCCGGCAAAGCCGGGGGTTTTTCACAGACGGGCGAAGCCCTGGAATACTAGCGCACGCGTCACGTCGCGTTGGTACGGTCTGCCAGCCGCGAGAGTTTGTTACTTACCGCCCGTAAACGGGCTCATTAGAAGTTTCCCATTGTCAGTTGTTCTCCTGCCTGATCCTCTTCAAGCTGGCGTCGGATGTATTCTTCGATTTTCTTTGCATTTTTACCCGCTGTATCTACGTAATACCCTCTGCACCAAAACTCTCTGTTCCGATACTTGTATTTCAACTCAGGGTATTTTTCGTAAATCATCAGGCTACTTTTCCCTTTTAAGTATCCCATGAAACTCGATACCGCGTACTTCGGCGGAATCTCTACCAGCATATGGATATGATCCGGGCATACTTCTGCTTCGATGATATTCACCTTTTTCCAGTTACACAGCGTTCTTAGGATTTCTCCTATCTCCCGCCGTTTCTGCCCGTAAAATACTTTTCTTCGGTATTTCGGAGCAAACACAATATGATATTTGCAATTCCAGCTTGTATGCGATAAACTATTTACGTCGTTCATTTTGAATGACCTCCCTTTGCTTGGTTGTGCAGTTGGCAGACCGCACTTCTATTTTAGCAAAGGGAGTTTTTTGTCTCCATAATCGGCACAAGCCTTCTTTTGAACCACTCGCCTAGCGAGTGGTTTTCGGCATACAAAAAGGGCGCCGCCCCTATGGACGACGCCCTAAACAATACGAAAATCAGCCTTTGACGGCAATATTGACCAGCTTGCCTTTGACGTAGATTTCCTTGGCGATGGTCTTGCCTTCGATAGCGGCAGCCACAGCCGGCTCTGCTTTGGCCTGCGCGATGGCATCGGCGCTCTCGATAGCGGCCGGCACCTGAATGCGAGCCTTGACCTTGCCGTTGACCTGTACGGCAATTTCGATGGTCTGCTCCACGCACTTGGCCTCGTCGTAGCTGGGCCAAGGATGATAGGCCAACTGCTCGGTATGACCCAGTTGCTGCCACAGCTCTTCGGTCATATGGGGGGCAAAGGGGTTGAGCAGCTGCAACAGCACCTCGTACTCGGCACGGTTGGCACCGCCGTGGTCGCTGAGCGCATTGACATAGATCATCAGCTGGGCAATGGCGGTGTTGGCCTTGAGGGAGTCGATGTCCTCGCCCACCTTCTTGATGGTGCGGTTCGCTACCGCCTCCAGCTCGGGACGGATGGCATCCCCGTCCAGCAGCTTCTCGCTCATGCCCCAGATCTTATCGAGGAACCGCTTGCAGCCCTTGATGGAAGAAGTGTTCCAGGGCGCAGCTTTCTCGAAGTCGCCAATGAACATCTCGTAGAGGCGCAGGGTATCGGCACCGTACTCGTCCACCACATCGTCGGGGTTCACTACGTTGCCCAAGCTCTTGGACATCTTGACGATGGGGTGCTCGGCCATCTCGCCGTACTTCTCGATCAGCGCCGCACGGGCCGCCTTCTCGCTGCCGTACTCCGCCACCAGACGCTTGCGCTCCGCGTCGGTCTGGTTCTCAAAAGCATGGGGGTTCAGGCCCAGAATCATGCCGTGGCTGGTGCGCTTCTGGTAGGGTTCCTTGGTGGGCACCACGCCGATGTCATACAGGAACTTATGCCAGAACCGGCTGTACAGCAGGTGCAGGGTGGTGTGCTCCATGCCGCCGTTGTACCAGTCCACCGGGCTCCAGTAATCCAGCGCCTCTTTGCTGGCGATGGCGTCCTTGTTGTGGGGATCGCAATACCGCAGGAAGTACCAGCTGGAACCGGCCCACTGGGGCATGGTATCGGTCTCGCGCTTGGCAGGACCGCCGCAATGGGGGCAGGTGGTGTTGACCCACTCGGTATGGCGAGCCAACGGGCTTTCACCGTTTTCGCCGGGCTCAAAGTCCTTGATTTCCGGCAGGCGCAGCGGCAGTTCGCTCTCCGGCAGGGGCTGCCAACCGCACTTCTCGCAGTAGACCATAGGAATGGGTTCGCCCCAGTAACGCTGGCGGCTGAACACCCAGTCACGGAGCTTGAAGTTGACCTGCTTGTGGCCCTTGCCGTTTTCCTCCAGCCAAGCATACATCTTGGCCTTGGCATCCTCCACCGACAGACCGTCGAGGAAACCGGAGTTCACCAGCGTACCGGTGGCCACATCGGTGAAGGCCTCCTTGTCCAGATCGCTCTCGGTCTGGCCCTTGACTACCTCGATGATGGGCAGGCCGAACTTCTTGGCAAATTCCCAGTCGCGGGTATCGTGGGCAGGCACGGCCATAATGGCGCCGGTGCCGTAGGTGGCCAATACGTAGTCCGAAATGAAGATGGGAACCTGCTTGCCGTTGACCGGGTTGATGGCTTCCACGCCCTCGATCTTGACGCCGGTCTTTTCCTTGTTGAGCTCGGTGCGCTCAAAGTCCGACTTACGGGCAGCTTCCTCCTGATAGGCAGCTACGGCCTCGGTGTTCTGGATGAGGCCTGCGTCCACCCACTTTTTGATAAAGGCATGCTCGGGGCTGACCACCATGTAGGTGCAGCCGAACAGCGTATCGGCACGGGTGGTGTAGACCGTCAGCGTATCGCCGGCGGTGGTGGCGAAGTTGATCTCGGCGCCATGGCTGCGGCCGATCCAGTTGCGCTGCTGGGTCTTGACCCGCTCGATGTAATCCACATCGTCCAGATCGTCGATCAAACGGTCCGCATAGGCCGTGATCTTCAGCATCCACTGGCTCTTGACCCGCTGCACCACCGGGCTGCCGCAACGTTCGCACACACCGTTGACGACTTCCTCGTTGGCCAGCACGACTTTACAGCCGGTGCAGTAGTTGACCGTGGTTTCTTTCTTATAGGCAAGGCCCTTCTTGAAGAGCTGTAGGAAGATCCACTGGGTCCACTTGTAGTAATCGGGGTCGGTGGTATTGATCTCACGATCCCAGTCGAAGGACAGACCCAGCGCCTGCAGCTGGCTCTTGAACCGAGCTACGTTCTTGGCGGTGACGATTTCGGGGTTGATGTGGTTTTTCAGGGCATAGTTCTCGGTGGGCAGGCCGAAGGCGTCCCAGCCCATGGGGTACAGAACGTTGTAGCCGCACTGCCGCTTTTTGCGGGCCACGATGTCCAGCGCGGTGTAGCTGCGCGGATGGCCTACATGCAGACCTGCCGCCGAAGGATACGGAAATTCCACCAGCGCGTAGAACTTGGGCTTGCTGTGGTCGATCTCAGCATGGAAGGTATGCTCTTCCTGCCAAACTTTCTGCCACTTGGCCTCGACGTTTTTGAAATCATATTTCACGGTAATTTCTCTCCCCACTCAAGATTCCGCTTACTCGGCGGTCTCGGTTTTTTCTTCCAGCCATTCACTGGCAGGCACAGGCGTCGCATCGGCCCACAGATGCTCCAGATCGTAGTAGTCGTGCGCTTCCTGCGTAAAGACATGAACGATGACGCTGCCATAGTCCAGCAGCACCCAGCGTTTGCCGTCGTGACCCTCGGTGCGCAGGACGTTGACGCCCTGCCGCCCCAGTTGGAACTCCGCCTCGTCGGCCAGTGCGCCCACATGGGTGGTGGACGTACCGGTGGCAATGACGAAATACTCGGTCACGGTGGTCAGATCCTCCACGGCCAGAATGTGGACGTTGAGGGCTTTTTTAGCGTCCAGCGCGCGGGCCAGACGGATGGCAAGTTCTCTACTTTCCATAGTTAGGCTTTCTCCTATTCATTTAGGCGGCAGAGTCGCTGGACGCATCATCCTCGGACGCACTGTCCGAGGCGCTGTCCGAAGCGGTGCTTTCGCTCTCGGTCACGCCAACGACCTGACTGGATCCATCCAGATTGTCGGTCTGCTGTTTTTCGTCGGCCTCGCTCATCAGGCTGCCCATCTGCTGGATGTTGGGCTCGGTAGCAGTCAGACCGCTGATATCAAAGCCCAGCACCGAGGGGCTGTCGCACAGATTCAATTCGCTGGCATCCACCGGGCCGATATTCTCGCGGAAATACGTGTTAAGCAGTTCCGCGTCCTCCTGCCGGGCGGGATATACCACCGATTCGCCGTTGTACTGCTGGCCCATCTTGACGGGCAGCTGGCAAATCATAATCTTGGAGGAATCGATCTTGAGCATACTCACCGCAAAGCTGACGAGCTTGGAGGCGCTGAGGTCGGTTTCCATATAATTGAGGACCACCGGGGTCAGGCGCGCCACATCCCAGATGTTACCGATGCTCTTGAGTTTGCGGAAGAGTGCCGCGTAGAACTGGCGCTGCATGTTCAGACGGCCAATGTCGCCGTTGCTGTAAATGTGACGGGTACGCAGCAGGAACTCGCAGGCGGCGCCGTTCAGCGTCTGGTAGCCTTCACTCAGATGGCTGCCCTCGTAGTCCATATCCTGCGGCACATAGAGTTCGATGCCGCCGAAGGTATCCACCATCTCGACCAGCATTTCCAGACGGATGGTCATATACCCGTCGATGGGAAGCTGGAACTGGTCAGCCACCAGCTCACACAGAGCTGCCATATTGTTATTGCCGTCGGTGCCCTGCGTCTTGGCCACACTGTTGATGCGGTAGTTGCCCGCAACGCTGCGGTCGGTGCTGACGATGGTATCACGGGGGATCTGCAGCATCTTCAGCTCGCCGGTTTCGTTGTTGAAGTGGACGTAGAGGATCATATCGGTCATACCGTCGTTCACATCGGATTCATTGGACGAACCGGCAGCCAACTGACCGGTGCTGGAACGGTCCACACCGGTGACCAGAATGTTCAGTTCTTTGCCTTGGAATTCCTTGGGGGTGTTGATCAGCTCGTTCAGCTTGATGGACCCGCCCTCGGGCGCGATGGCGGCCATGATCATGGCGTAGGCGCCGCCGAAGATGAGCAGGATGATCAGCAAGGTGATGAGGAGGATCTTCCACCACAGGCCCTTCTTCTTTTTCTTCTTGCCCTTGCCGTTGTAGGGGCCGTCGCCGCCGTTTTTGCCGCCCTTCTTCCCGCGGGGGGCGTCGCCGTCCCGGGGCGGTTTGCGGCCGCCGCTGCCGCCGGATTTGGCGGCGCGATAGGTACGGTCCGAAGCTTCCTCTGCGGTGCGGCGCTTAGCCTTGGCCGGTTCCTCCATTTGAATGCCGCCCGAAGCGGGAACATCGGCATTATAATCGTAGGCCGGTTTGCTGCCCTTGGCGCTGCGTACATCCAGATGCTGGACCTGCGTGCGGGGCCGGGACGCGGACGAAGACTGATGTACCGTGCGGCGCTGGGCCGGGAAATTGACCGTATTGCCGTATTTTCGTTCTGCCGCGGCACGGTAGGCCATCGCCTGCCGCTGGGCCCGGGTCAGTTCCCGGGGTGCCTCGGGTTCCTGTACCGGCGGGGTCTGCGCCTCCATCGGCGGATCCATCGGTTCCTGCGGCGGCGGGGTTTGCCGGATGTGACGCCCCTGTGCGGTGCGCACCGGCTGCTGCACCAGACGGCGATGGGCGTTCTGGCTGGCCTGCTGCTGGGCGCGGCGGCGTGCGGCTTCATACTGATCCTGATCCGGTATGGCGGAAGCGGAAGCGCGGGACTGGGGGGCAGCATAATACTGCCCGCCGGCCGCGCCCCCGGTGTGGAGCTTACGCGGTTCGCTCATGGACGTTATCCTCCCTGTTCATGGCATTTGACAGTCTGGGGCGCAGGGCCTCAGCGGTCCAACAGCGCCTTTTGATACTCGTACGCGGCAACGCTCTCGGGATCGAGTTCGCCGCCTTTTTCTTTTACAAAATCAATGCTCTGCTTCAGCGCCACACACAGCGCTTTGTCCAGATCCTCCATCTCCAACTTGCGCAGTTCCTCCACGCCGGGCCAATCCCGCTCGGCGCTGGTCATATCGGCAAGGTAAAGGATCTTATCCAGCAGGCTCATCTCCGGCTTGCCGGTGGTGTGGCACCGAATGGCCGAGAGGATCTCGGGATCGGTCACCCCCCACTGGGTTTGGGCCAAAATGGCGGCGGCAATGCCGTGCCAAATGGCTGCAGGACGAGCTGGGGCATTTTCTGCTATTATAGCATTGTCGGCAAAAATCTGCAACTGGGCTTCCTTGGGCAGTTCCTTGGCGCTGTCATGCAAAAGGGCCGCCAAGGCCGCTTTCTCGGGGTCTGCGCCCCATCGGCGGGCCAGTTGGACTGCCATATTTTTTACATTTTTGGTATGCGTCCAGCGCTTATGCCCCAGACGCGGCTTGACGATTTGCTTGGCTTCTTCACAAGTCATGGCCACAGTCCTCCTTCGTTGCGGGCAGGGCATCTGCCGCCGGGTAGAGGCCCTCTTCTTCAATCACTTGCAGCACCGGCGCCGGCAGATGCCGGGGCCATTCGGCCCGGGGAATGCGGCCGGTGCGCAGGTCACTGGACGCGCAGGGGTAGCTTTCGGCCCGGGCAAACAGCACCCGCCCCCCCGCCGCCTGCAAGGCGTCCGCGGCAGTCTGCAAAGCCCCCTCGTCACCGGGACGGCGGCTTTCCACCACCAGCGCAGCCATCTGCAAAATATCCTGCCAACGGCACCACTTTTGGAAGCTGAGCAGCATATCACTGCCCACGCTGAGGTACAGCGCGGCGTCAGGGAACCGCGCGCGCAGCATCTCCAGCGTATGGACGGTGTAACTGCGTCCCCCCTGCCGGATCTCCCAGTCGCTGACTTCCACCACCGGGGAGAGGGCCGTAAAACACCGGCACATGGCAAGGCGCACCGCGCCGGGGGTGGCGCTGGCCGCTTTATGGGGCGGGATGCCCGCCGGCATGACGATGGCACGATCGGGCTGCACCAAGTCCAGTGCAGCCCGCAGGTTGTTCATGTGCCCGTTGTGGGGCGGGTCAAAGGTGCCGCCGTAGAGCAGGACTTTCATTTGGTCAGCAGCCCGGCATAGGCGCTCTCTTTGGGTTTCTGCTTAAAAAGCACAAACTTGCGGCCAATGACCTGCACGCAGTCGGCGGAAAGGGCCTCGGCCAGAATGGCGGCGGCTTCCTTGGCGGAATACTCGCTGTTTTCCAGCACCTTGACCTTGATCAGTTCCCGGGCGGCCAGACAGTCGCCCACGCCCTGAATCAGGGTTTCATCGATCTCGCCTTTGCCGATCTGGAACACCGGGTCCAGACCGTTGGCGGCGCCGCGCAGAGCAGCGCGCTGTTTGCTGTTGAGCATATATGTTCTCCTTATTGGTAGTGTATGCGGTACCGGCGGCAGAGGGTTCATCCCTGTGCCAGAAACGCCGGCAGTTCCGCTTCCAGTTTTTCCATCGCCCGGCCCCGGTGGCTGATGGCATCCTTTTCACCGTCGGCCAGTTCGGCATAGCTGCGGCGGGCGGTGTTCTCGACGGTAGAACCGTCGGGCAGGCCCACCTGGTCGGGCACAAACAGGGGGTCGTAGCCGAAGCCGTTGGTGCCGGTCTCCGAGAAGGCCACCGTACCGGGGCATTCCCCTTCCACCAGCAGTTCCCGGCCATTGGGCAGGATGAAGCAGACCGCCGACACGAACCGGGCCGTGCGGTTTTCCGCCGGGACCTGCCGCATCTCTTGCAGCAGCTTGGCGTTGTTGGCGGCATCGTCGCCGTGATGCCCGGCATAGCGGGCACTGTAAACGCCGGGGGCACCGTGCAGCGCATCCACACAGAGGCCCGAATCATCGGCCACGGTGGGCAGACCGCTGGCCTTGCAGAAGGCTTCGGCCTTGATGCGGGCATTCTCGGCAAAGGTGGTGCCGGTCTCCTCGGGGTCCAGCTCGATGCCCAGTTCCCGCAGGCTCTTGACCTCGTGGCCCATCCGTTCCAGAATGCGGCGCAGTTCTTTCAGTTTGCCGGCGTTGTTGCTGGCGGCACAGATCACCATGGGTCAGTCCTCCTTATGGGTGGGCACTTCGGGCAGCAGCGATTCCACAAAGCTCTGGGCGTCGAAGGGCATCAGGTCGTCGATCTTTTCGCCCACGCCCACAAAGCGGATGGGCAGGCCGAGATTTTCCCACACGCTGACGGCGCAGCCGCCCTTGGGGGTGCCGTCCAGCTTGGTGAGCACTACGCCGGTGGCGCCCGCTGCCCGGCAGAATTCCTCGGCCTGACTGATGGCGTTCTGGCCGGTGATGGCATCCAGCACCAGCAGCACTTCCAGACTGGCTTCGGGGCTGGCCTTCTTGACGCTGCGGGAAATTTTGCCCAGCTCGTCCATTAGGCCTTTCTTGTTGTGCAGACGGCCTGCGGTGTCGGCAATGACCATATCGTAGCCCTTGGCGTTGGCGCTCTGCACCGCGTCAAAGATGACGGCAGCGGGGTCTGCCCCCTGCCCGGCCTGCACCAGCGGCACCCCGGCCCGGTCGGCCCAGAGTTCCAACTGCTCGCTGGCGGCAGCACGGAAGGTATCGCCGGCAGCCAGCATGACCCGCTTGCCCTGCTCTTTATACAGGTGGGCCAGCTTGGCGATGGTGGTGGTCTTGCCCACGCCGTTGACCCCGATGACGAGGATCACCGCCGGGTGACCGTCCAATTCCAGCGGATAGCGGGGGGTCAGTTCCTGACAGAGGATGCCCCGCAGGGCGTCCAGCGCTTCCTCACCGGTTTTCAGGTGGTTTTTCTCCACCTCGTCCCGCAGCTCGTCCACCAAACGGACGGCGCAGGCGGGCCCCACGTCGGCCAGAATCAACTGTTCTTCCAGATCGTTATACAGATCGTCGTCGATCTGGCAGTTGGTCAAGGTGTTGAGGATGTTCTGGAAGAAGCCGGTGCGGGTCTTTTCCAGACCGCGCTGCATCTTCTGCTGTTCTTCAAACTCCTTGTCGGAGATGTTGCGCTTTTTAAAGAAAAACATGCGTACCCCTCCTTGGGATCACGAAATCAGGTCGGCGCTGACATTCTCGAGGTCGAGACGCAGGATCTTGGAGACACCGTCCTCCTGCATGGTAACGCCGTACAGCACGTCGGCGGCCTCCATGGTGCCGCGGCGGTGGGTGATGACGATGAACTGGGTATGTTCGGTCATCCGGCGCAGATACTGGGCGTAGCGGTTGACGTTGACATCATCCAGCGCGGCTTCGATCTCATCGAGGATGCAGAAGGGCGCCGGATTGACGTTGAGGATGGCAAAATAGATGGAGATAGCCACCAGAGCCTGCTCGCCGCCCGACAGGGCGCTGAGGTTCTTGATGACCTTGCCCGGGGGCGAGACCTCGATCTCGATGCCGGACTCCAGCACGTTGTTCTCGTCGGAGAGATAGAGCCGGGCATGACCGCCGCCGAACAGTTCCCGGAAGATATGGCCGAAATGGCGGTTGATCTCCTTGAAAGAGGTGGTGAACAGTTCCTCCATCTCGCTGCACAGTTCAGCGATCATCCGGGTGAGTTCGGCCTTGGCCTTCTCCACGTCGGTGACCTGTGCTTTGAGGAAGTCGTACCGTTCCTTGACTTCCTTGTACTCGTCGATGGCGCCCACGTTCACGTTGCCCAACGCCCGGATCTTGCTGCGGGTCTCGGCCACCTGCCGCCGCAGCTCGGTCAGCGAGTCAAAGGGCACGCAGAGGGTCCGGGCTTCGGTGTCGGTGAGCTGGTATTCTTCCCACAGTTTGGTGTTGGTGTCGTTGAGTTCGTTCTCGGCGGCGGCGCGGCGCTCGGCCAAGCGGGCCATCTCGCCGCTCATCCGCTCCCGTTCGTCGGTGAGGGCGCGGTTTTCCTGCCCCAACTGGGCCACAGCGGCCTCGGTTTCCATCCGGGCCGCGTTGGCAGTGCGGATGATTTCCTCGGCGGCGGCGATCTTCTGCTGGTTTTCGCCCCGGGTGCGTTCCATCTCGGCGATCTTCAGCTCGTTGGCCTCGATCTGGGCCTTGGCCGCCTGCATGGCGGCCTGCAGTTCCCGGACCCGGGCCTCAGTTTCGCCCGTGCGGCTTTGCAGGCTTTCCAGCGAGGCCTGATGAAGGCTGATGTCCTTCTCGTCGGCCAGACGCTGCATCTGTTTCTGGGAGAGCTGCTCGGTGATGGATTCCCGCTCGGCGGAGAGGGAGCCGGTGCTCTCACCCAACTGGGCCAGCTCCACGGTGTAGCGGGCCAGCTCGTCCTCGGCTTTCTGCCGTTCGGCAGACGCAGCGGCCTGTTCCGCCTCGCTGGCGGCGCGGGCCTGCTGCTGGGTTTCCACTTCCGTCTGCAGGGTGCGCAGCGTTTCGCCGTACTGGGCCACCGCGGCGTTGAGGCGGTCCAGATCCAGACTGGCCCGCAGCCGCTCCGAAGCGGCGGTCATCCCCTCGGCCTCGGCGCCGGAGAGCTGGGCGGAGAGGTTATCCACCTCCGCCTTGCGGGCAGCCAGTTCTTTCTCGGCCTCGGCGTGTTTTTCGTCCAGCTTTTTCAGGCGGCGGCGCAGTTCCTCCAGCTCTTGTTTGCGGCTGAACACACCCACACTGCGGGCGGTGGAGCCGCCGGTGAAGGAACCGCCGGCGTTGATGACCTGCCCGTCCAGCGTGACGATGCGGTTGCGGTACCCCAGATTCTTGGCCACGGCGGAGGCTTCGGTCAGATCCTCCACCACGATGATGCGGCCCAAAAGGTTATCGATGATATGTTGGTATTTCGGGTCGGTGGTGACCAAATCGGCCGCCACCTCGGCGGTGCCGGTCAGGCGTCCCGTGAACCGGCTGCCCTGCACGGTGTCCAACGGCAGGAAGGTGGCCCGTCCGGCCCGTTCTTCTTTCAGGTAGGCGATGGCGGCCCGGGCACAGCCCTGATCCTCCACCACGATGTTCTGCAAGGCAAAGCCCAGCGCGGTTTCGATGGCTACCTCGTAGCCCTTCTGCACCGTCAGGATGCCCGCCACCGGGCCGATGATGCCCCGCAGGCGGCGGCCACCGGCGGCCCGCATGACGCTCTTGACGCTCTGCTGGTAGCCGTCCATGTTGCGCTCCAGATCTTCCAGAATGTGGATGCGCTGGGCGGCGTTGGACCGCTCTTTGTCGGCTTTTTGCAGGGCGTCGGCGGCTTCGGCCTGCTGACGGCGGCGGCTTTCCAGCTTGAGTTTAAGGCCCGCCTTGATGTTGTCGTTGCGGGTGACGGCCTCCTCGGCCTCCTGCAAGCGGCGGACCGCCCGGGCCTTTTCCGCCTCGGCCTTGTCGGCGTTGGCCTGCGTTTCCTGATGCTGCTGTTCCGCCTCGGCACGGCGGGCGTCGGCGGCTTCGGCTGCGGCCTGTGCCGCGGCAAAGCGCACCTTCGCCGAGGTAGCGGTGTCCTGCAGCCGGGCCATGGCGGCGTCGATGACGTCCCGCCGCTGGCCGCTGGCTGCGGCCTTGGCTTCCAGTTCCTGCAAGCTGCTGCGCAAAGCGGCGATGCCCTCGTCCAGCGCGGTCAGACCGGCCTGTAATGCCTCGATGGCGGTGCGGTGTTCCTCTGCTTCCCGCTGGATGCTCTGCTGGCCCTGTCCGGCCCGTTCCAGTTCGGAGCGGGCTTCGTCGATGCGGAAGCGGTTGTGCTCGTTCTCGTTTTTGAGGACGGCCACCTGACTTTCGCTGCCGGCGTTGGCTTCGGTGATGGCGCGGATGTCGGCGTTGGCCTGTTCCACCTGCAGCATGTAGTTCTGGGCCTGTTCCCGCAGGGCATTGCTCTTGGCGTCAAACTCGTCCAACTGACGGCTCAGCCGCTCGTAGTCGGCCTGCGCGGCCTCGTACTTGCGCTGCTGGTCCCGCAGGGATTCGTTGGCGCGGCGGATGGCATCCACCCAGAGGGTGACTTCCAGACTTTTGCGGGTGGCCGACAGTTCAAGGAACTGCTGGGCCTTTTCACTGTCCCGTTTCAGGGGGCCCACCCGTTTTTCCAGTTCACCCAAGATGTCCCGCAGCCGCTCCAGATTGCCCTCGGCAGCGGCCAGACGGCGCTCGGCTTCGTTTTTGCGGTAGCGGTACTTGGCAATGCCCGACGCTTCCTCAAAAATTTCCCGCCGCTCACCGGACTTGGCGCCCACGATCTCGGCAATGCGGCCCTGCCCTACGATGGCGTAGCCGTCCCGGCCCAGACCGGTGTCCAGCAACAGTTCGTAGACATCCTTGAGGCGGACGTTCTGGCCGTTGATGGAATATTCACTTTCGCCGCTGCGGTAGTACCGGCGGCCGATGGTCACCTCGTCGGCGTCCATATCGAGGCCATGGTCGCTGTTGTCGATGGTCAGCGCCACCGACGCATAGCCCATGGCGCCCCGGGTCTGGGTGCCGCCAAAGATAACGTCCTCCATCTTGCCGGAGCCCCGAAGCTGCTTGGAGCTGGTTTCGCCCAGCACCCAGCGGATGGAGTCCGAGATATTGGACTTGCCCGAACCGTTGGGCCCCACCACGCCGGTGATGCCGTTGCCAATGGTGATCTTGGTACGGTCGGGGAAGGACTTAAAGCCCTGAATTTCCAGTTCTTTCAGACGCATAGGGTCTCCTTAGCGGTTGGCTTGCAGACGGTCCAGCGCCTGCTTGGCGGCATGCTGTTCCGCCGCCTTCTTGCTGCGGCCCACGCCCTGCGCCAGCCGCTTGCCGTCACAGTACACCCCTACGGTGAACTGTTTGGCATGGTCGGGGCCGGTCTCGCCCTCCACCTCATAGCGCAGTTGGGCGTTGGGGTTCTGCTGTACCACCTCTTGCAGGCGGGTCTTGTAGTCTTCCTCGGCGGTTTTACCCTCGCTGAGGAACGGCAGGATAAAGCTGCGGGCCACTTCCAGCCCGCCGTCCAGATAGAGGGCAGCGATGACCGCCTCGAAGGCGTCGGACACTACGCTGGGCCGGTTCCGTCCGCCGCCCAGATCCTCGCCGTGGCCCAGCCGCAGATAGTCCCCCAGATGGATCTCACTGGCAAACTGGAAGAGGGCATCCTCGCTGACAAGGCTGGCCCGCATCCGGGTCAGCTCGCCTTCGGGCCGGTCGGACTGGTGGAACAGATAATCCGCCGCCACTACCGACAGCACACTGTCCCCCAAAAATTCCAGCCGCTCGTTGTGGGTGGTGGGGACTTTGCTCTCGTTGGCATAGCTGGTATGGGTCAGCGCAATGCGCAGCAGGGCGGGATTTTTGAACTGATAGTGGAGAACCTGCTGCAGTTCTTCGGGTTTATGGGTAGGCACAGTTGGGTCCATCCTTTCTTGGTTGGGGCAAAGTTAGGCTTGGGGTTTGGTTTCCAGCGCGTTCAGGGCGGTCTGCATGGTGCCGCACAGGTCGTTGGCCACACAGATCTTGGCCTGCCGGATGGCATTCTTGATGCCCTTGGCCTTGCTGGAACCGTGGGCCTTGATGACCGGCTTGGCAGCGCCCAGCAGCGGCGCGCCGCCCACTTCTTCGGAGTCCATCATCCGCTTGATCTCGGACAGGCCCCCCTTGATGCCCAGATAGCTGAGCTTGGTGATGAGATTCTTCAAAAAGACCTGCTTGAGCATGCCCAGCAGGGTCTTGGCCACGCCCTCGGTGAGTTTGAGGACCACGTTGCCCACAAATCCGTCGCAGACCACCACGTCCACATCACCGTCCATGATGTAACGGGGCTCGATGTTGCCCGCAAAGTGGATGCAGGGGTTGGCTTTGAGGAGCTGGTGGGCTTCCCGATAGGTGGGGGTACCCTTGGTGTCCTCGGCGCCGTTGTTCACCAACGCCACCTTGGGGTCCTTGCGGCCCATGACCTTCTCGGCATAGACGCTGCCCATCGTGCCGAAGGCGTTGAGCATATCGGGGCGGCACTCGGCATTGGCGCCGCAGTCCAGCAGCAGGAAATTCTGCTTGGCACCGGGCATGGGGGTGGCCAGCGCGGGCCGCTTGATGCCCTTGAGGGTGCGGACGATCAGGCTGGTGCCCACATGGAGCGCACCGGTGGAACCGGCGGAAACAAAGGCATCGCCCTCACCGTTTTTCAGCATGGTCAAGCCCTTGATCATGCTGGAATCGGTCTTGTGGCGGGCTGCCTTGACGGGATCGTCGTGCATGTCCACCACTTCGGAGCAGGGAATGATCTCGAAGGGGGTCAAATCGATCTTATTCTGGGCCGCGCAGTCCCGCAGGGCCTGCTCATCCCCCAGCAGCGCCAGCGTCATGCCGTCGCCAAATTCCGCCGCGGCCTGCGCCGCGCCTTGCAGCACACACAGCGGTGCGTTGTCACCGCCCATGGCATCGATGAGAATTTTCATTGTACGTCCTCCTGTACCCATGCTTGCATGGCCTTTTGCGCCGTCTCGGAAAGGGCGGCATAGCGTTCCCGCTTATCGCGGATGGCGTCGATGTCCGGCGTGCGGGGCAGAATGCCCATATTCGCGCCCATCGGCTGGAAATCCTTGTTGGGGGTGGTGATGTAGGAAAGCAGCGCCCCGCACATCGTCTGGGGCGGGGGCGGCGGCAGTTGGCGGCCCTGCAGCCGGGCCAGAATCTGCCGTGCGGCCAAAAGCCCGCTGGCCGCGCTCTCCATATAGCCTTCAAAGCCGGTGATCTGCCCGGCGAAAAAGACGTTGGGATGTTCTTTGAGATATTGCTGGGCCGTCAGCACCTGCGGGCTGTCCAAAAAGGTGTTGCGGTGCATGACACCGTAGCGGACAAACTCGGCGTGTTCCAGCCCCGGGATCATCGAAAAGACCCGCTTCTGTTCGCCCCACTTCAGGTTGGTCTGGAAGCCCACCAGATTGTAGAGCGTCCGGTCGGTGTTTTCGGCCCGGAGCTGGACGTTGGCCCAGGGACGGTGACCGGTGCGGGGATCCCGCAGCCCCACCGGGCGCAGGGGGCCGAACCGGATGGTGTCGGCGCCCCGGGCGGCCATGACCTCGATGGGCATGCAGCCTTCATACACCGTCAGGTCCCCGTCAAAATCGTGGAGGGGCGCCCGCTCGGCGGCGATGAGGGCCGCGTGGAAGGCCTCGTATTCTTCCTTATTAAAGGGACAGTTTAAGTAGTCGGCTTCGCCGCGGCCATAGCGGGAGGCGGCAAACACCTTGTCGTAGTCGAGGCTTTCCGCCGTGACGATGGGCGCCACCGCATCATAGAAACTGAGCCGGTGGTCGCCGGTCAACGCGGCGATGGCGTCGGCCAGTGCCCCCTCGGTCAGGGGACCCGAAGCCACCAGCACCGGGGCGCTCTCGTCCAGCGCGGTGACTTCCTCCCGGTGGATGGTGATGCCCGGATGACCTTCCACCTGAGCGGTGACGGCGGCCGAGAAAACATCCCGGTCCACAGCCAGCGCCCCGCCGGCGGCGACCCGGGCGGTCTCGGCGGC
Organism: uncultured Gemmiger sp.; assembly: GCA_963557315.1. Lineage (GTDB taxonomy): Bacteria > Bacillota > Clostridia > Oscillospirales > Ruminococcaceae > Gemmiger. Next base: position 142,848 of record CAUWAX010000002.1, read on the forward strand.
GGGCAGCAGATGACTGCCCATGGCGCGCATCTCCAGCTTGAGCAGGCCGGAGGCCGAGTCGGGCCGTTCGGCTTTCAGGGAGTTGGAGCAGATCAGCTCGGCAAAGCCCGCGCTCTTGTGGGCAGGGGAAAACTTACCGGGTTTTTGCTCGTACAGGTCCACCTGCACCCCGGCGTCGGCCAGCCAAAGCGCGGCTTCGCACCCGGCCAGACCGGCCCCAATGACGTTACAATGCATAGTTCCTCCACGGGAGATCGGCGGGGCCAGATACCCCGCGGGTTATTTCTTTTCCATCGGCTTGGTGAAGCCGCAGCCCTCTTTGGCACAGTAGAGCTGACCTTTTTTCTTGAAGAGGGTGTTGCCGCACTGGGGGCATTTTTCCGGTACCGGCTCGTCCCAAGTCATAAAGTTGCACTTGGGATAGTTGCTGCACCCGTAGTAGATGCGGCCCTTGGCGCTCTTGCGCACCAGCATATGGCCGCCGCACAGCGGGCAGATGCCACCGGTGTCCTTGACCAGCGGGTGGGCGTTGCGGCATTCCGGGAAGCCCGAACAAGCCACAAACTTGCCGTACCGTCCCGATTTGATGACCATGGGACGGCCGCACTTTTCGCAGATCTCGTCGGTGGGGATGTCCTCCACCTTGACCCGCTTGCCTTCCATATTTTTCTCGGCGTTTTCCAGACTCTTGGCAAAGCCCTGATAGAACTCGTCCACCGTCTGGACCCAGTCAGCCTCTCCGGCTTCCACCACGTCCAGCTTTTTCTCCATGTCGGCGCTGAACTTCACGTCCACAATGGCGGGAAACTGCTCCATCATGACCTGATTCACCGCCTGTCCCAGCGGCGTGGTCTTGAGCTTTTTCTGGTCCTTCTCCACATAGCCGCGGTCCACGATGGTGGTGATGATCGGCGCATAGGTGGAAGGACGGCCAATGCCGTTTTCTTCCAGCGCGTGGATCAGGGTAGCTTCGGTGTAGAGCGGCGGCGGCTGGGTGAACTTCTGGTCCGCCGTCAGGGATTTGAGCTGCAAGACCTGTCCCTGTTCCAGTTCGGGCAGGGCGGTCTCTTTCTTCTGTTTGTCGTCGGTGGATTCTTCGTACAGGGCGGTGAAGCCGTCAAAGGCTACCCGGAATCCCGAGGCGCGGAAGAGATAGTCCCCCGCTGTGATGGTCACCGAAACGGTGTCCTGCACGCAGTCCGCCATCTGGCTGGCCATAAAGCGGCTCCAGATCAGCCGGTAGAGCTTGGCGGTGTCGCCGCTGATGCTCTGTTCCACCTCGTCGGGGGTCAGTTCCGGCATGGAGGGGCGGATGGCTTCGTGGGCGTCCTGCGCCGCGGTGGCGGAGCGGGATTTCCATTTGCGCTGGGTCTTGCAGACGTAGTTGTCCCCCCAGCGGCCCGCGATAAACTCCTTGGCGGCGGCGGCAGCCTCGGCGGCGATGCGCAGACTGTCGGTACGCATATAGGTGATCAGACCCACTGTGCCGTGACCGGCGATGTCCACGCCTTCGTACAGCGTCTGGGCGGCCCGCATGGTACGGGTGGCCGAGAAGCCATAGGCCCGGCTGGCGTCCTGCTGGAGTGTAGAGGTGATAAAGGGCGGCGCAGGCTGACGGCGGCGCTTGCCTTTTTCCAGCTTGGTGATGACGTAGTTCTTGCCATCCAGTGCCGCCACGATGGTGTCGGCCTGCTCTTTGTTGGTGACGGTGAGCTTTTTGCCGTCGGCACCGGCGGTAAGCCGGGCCACAAACTGGCTGCGGCTGCCCTGCGGATGCAGGGTGGCATCGATGTTCCAGTATTCGTCGGGCTTGAAGTTTTCGATCTCGATCTCCCGGTCTCGAATCAGCCGTACGGCCACGCTCTGCACCCGGCCGGCGGACAGGCCCCGGCGCACCTTGCGCCACAAAAAGGGGCTGAGCTTGTAACCCACCAGACGGTCCAGCTCCCGCCGGGCCTGCTGGGCGTTGAACAGGTCCATATTGATGGCCCGGGGATGAGCCATGCCCTCCTGTACGCCTTTCTTGGTGATCTCGTCAAAGGTCACCCGGTTGGGCGCCGACGGGTCCAGTCCCAGAATGTTCGCCAAATGCCAGCTGATGGCTTCCCCTTCCCGGTCCGGGTCGGTAGCCAGCAGCACGCCGTCCGCCTTTTTGGCTTCGGCTTTCAGTTCCTTGACCAACTTCTGCTTGCCTTTGATGGTGATATATTTGGGGGCGTAACCGTTATCGATGTCGATGCCCAGCTGGCTGGCCGGGAGATCACGCACGTGTCCCATACTGGCGGTGACTTTATAGTTTCGTCCCAAATACTTGCCAATGGTCTTGGCCTTGGCTGGGGACTCCACAATGACCAGTTTTGCCATAGTCTCCTCCTGATTTCCTTCTTATAAAGCAATGTACCGACGCCCCGGCAGCGCCGCGGCGCCGCCGTAGAGTTCCAGCTCGGTACAGGCCGCCAGCACCCGCCCGGTGGGCAGGCCGGTGGCCGCGCACAGTGCATCGATGCCCTGTGCCGTGGGACCCAGTTTGGCGTAGACGGCCTGCGCGTCGGCGCTGACCGTCTGGGGCGAAAACCGGGCCGGTTCTTCGCTAGGCGGCTGCGGGTCAGCCCCCAGCCGTTCCAGAATGTCCGACACACCGCAGAGTGCGTCGGCCCGATGGGTACGCAGCAATTCGTTGGTGCCCTGACTTAAGGCGCTGTAAATGCTGCCCGGCACCGCCAGCACCGGACGGCCATACCGCTCGGCGTGGCCCACGGTGTTCAGCGTACCGCTGCGCAGCCGGGCTTCGGCCACGCAGAGAACTTCGGCCTGCCCGGCGATCAGCCGGTTGCGGGCCAAAAAGGTCGCTTTTGTTTTGCCCTCATAGTGGGGCGGATATTCACTGCAAATGGCGCCGCCGGCTTCCTCGATCTGACGGCGCAGCGGCCCATTGGCCGCCGGGTACGTTCTGTCGATGGCCGTGCCGAGGAAGGCGATGGTAGGTGCGCCTGCCGCCACCGCCGCCCGGTGGCCTTCGCTGTCCAGTCCATCGGCCAGACCGCTGACCACCGTCACCCCCTGTTTGGCTGCCGCCAAAGACAGGTCGTAGGCAGCCTGCTGCCCGTAGGCACTGGGACGCCGGGTCCCCACCATGCCCAGATACCGCCCGCCTTGCAGGCAGGTCTTATCGCCGGTCACATACAGCACCAGCGGCAGATCGGGCAGCTCTTTCAGCCGGGCCGGATAGGCCGGGTCGTCGGGGGTCAGAATCTCCACCCCGGTAAGCAGGCAGTGGTCCAGCCGCTCTTCATAGTCAAAAGGGGTGGTGTCCCTTAGCTGCTCTTCTGCGGTCTTGCTTAAGCAAAAAGGCGGCGCTGCCGCGTCGGCCCGCATCGATTCATACAATTCTTCGGGGTCGGGCCAAAGGTCCAACAGCTCCCGGGCGTATTGGCAGGCAGAACCTACCGCATCGGCCAGCCACAGCCAAGCAAGGGTCTTGTCCATTTTTTATACCCCGCGGAAATGCCACAGCAGCACGCTGCCCGCCACACCGGCGTTCAGGCTTTCCACCCGATCGGTCATGGGGATGCGCACCGCCGCATCGCAGGCGGCCACAGTTTCGTCCCGCAGGCCTTGTCCCTCGCTGCCGATGACCACACAGACCCCATCGGGGAAATCCCGTCCCGCTTCATCCAGCGGGCGGGAATGGTAGAGCGCCGCCGCCAGACAGGTCACGCCCCGTTCCCGCAGGGTATGCAGGGTGTGGGGCAGGTCGGCGGCATGCAGTACCGGCAGACGCCCGGCTGCCCCCATGGAAGAACGCAGTGTTTTGGGCGAGAACGGTGCGGCGCACCCGGGCCCCAGCAGCACGGCATCAAACCCAAAAGCCGCGGCGCTGCGCAGCAAAGTTCCCACGTTGCCGGGGTCCTGTACCCCTTCCAAGGCCAGAATCCGCCGAGCGCTGGCCAGCAGGCTCGGGTCCGGCTGGGGTGTTTCAAACAGAACGAACACCCCTTGGCTGGACTTGGTCCCGGCCAGCTTTTCCGCCACGTGCGGGGCCACCAGTACCGGGTGCAGCGCTGCCAGTTCCGGCGTTTTTTGCAGGGCGGCTTCGGTAGCGTAGGCCGTACGAGCTTTGCAGCTTTTTGCCAGTTCCAGACAGAGTTTGGGCCCCTCGGCAAAGAAGAGTCCGTCGGCAGCACGCTGCTTTTCGGAATCGCGCAGCGCACATGCGTATTTGATTTTAGGATTTTCCCGACTGGAAATCAAGTCAGTTTGCATAAAATTTACCGTTTTTGTTTTAGTAGAGGGTTGCCCGGGCCAACGCATATTTACTGATGCTCAGCGGTGTGCCCGGAATACTGCTGAGCATCCGGCCCAGCCATGCAGGCAGCGGCTGGTCGTATTTGACCTCCAAGATGGTCATGGGATTCAGCACCCCCACCATGGGGACGTCGTCCGCAAAAAGCGACGCACTTTTGGCGGCGCGCACATGGCTGTCCAGCGTGATGCGGGCCCGCCCCACCGGGAACACCCAAGCGGTGCGCTCATAGTCGATGAGGGCAGCCGGATGGCGGTTCTCGCCTTGATAGAGGGCATACGCCGCACAAGCCGCCGGGCCTTCCCCCAGCAGCGGGTTGGGGTCCCCGTCGACCAGCGCCTGCGCCGTTTCCCGGGTCAGCACGGCGCTCTGTTTATGGGAGGTCTTGGCTCGTTTTGCCTTGATCTCCAGCTTGATGTGGGATGCCTGCAGATCATACAGACGCAAACGCAGTTTTTTGCGCTCGCTTACCCCCAGCAACTTATCTTTATAGTCGCCATCCTCCGGGGTGTCAAAGTAAAGGCTGCGGATGTAATAGGCCCCGTTCGCCGAATACCGGTCCCGCTGCAGCACGCCGTCCAACAGGTTTTGCAGTGCAGCGGCCTGTGCCGGGGCCAGCAGATACTTTTCCTCGTAGCGGCGGACCTGTAACTCGGCGGCCATTACAGCGTTTCTCCGCTGTAGCTGACCAGATTCAGGCTGCGGATCTTATCCGCCCCCACAGCGTCCCGCACGCTCTGGCTCAACGCCCCGGCGTTCTGCTTGCGGGTGAAGGAAACCTCATAGGTAAACTCTTCGCTGTCTGCCATCTGGTTGCGCACCCGCAGCTTGTAGGCGCGGGTATTTTTCTTGAGCACCTCACAGAGGGTCTTTTCCTCCACCGTGCCGGTGCCGGCCCGCAACACCAACAGGTAGGTCGTGGTGTCATACAAATCAAAGTTGGCCACGCAAACCACCACCGTCAACACGATGCTGCCCAGCAAACCGATGAGGTACATCTCGCTGCCGCAGGTCAGGCCGATGGCAATGGACCAGAACAAAAACGCGATGTCCCGCGGTTCCTTGACGGCGGTGCGGAAACGGATGATGGACAAGCTACCGACCATACCGAGGCTAAGCGCCAGATTGGAACCGATGGCCTGCATGACCAGCGTGGTGATGATGGCTACCAACAGCAGCGTGAGGTTGAAGTCTTTGGAGTAGACGGTACCGCGGTAGGTTTTGCGGTACACGAAGTACAACAGCATGCCCAGCACCACCGCCATGGCCAGCGACAGGCAGACCTGCGTGATCGAAATGCTGGTGTTGCTTTCCAGCAGGTATTCCAGAATTTGACGTTTACTCATCGTTGGATCATCCTTTTCTTGTTGGTTTTCGTTAGGTTAGCGTTCGGCTTCTTGCAAATGGGTATCCAAATAGGATAACAAGTATCCTGCTCGTTCTTCCAAATAAGCGCAAAGCGTTTGGCACTCTGCCTCCCATTCTTCCATTGTCAAATTGCTTGCCTCCGATTCCGTATCGGTCAGCCAGTCGGCTAGTGGTGCCAACCATGTGGTTTCCACCTTCTGGCGTGCCAAATTACGTTCCATCTCAGGGTAGAGCTGTGCACACCACGCTTGAAATGCCGGTAAAATTTGTTCCGGCGCATAGGTCGTGGTCATTGCCTGCCGAAACTTTTCTGCAAACAGCGTTCGGAACTCTTCCGTTTTCCACAACCGTTTCAGCAAAACGTGCTGCAAATTTCCTTCTGCTGGTTTTTCTTCCAACAGGGAAGCCAAGGAATCCTTTTCCGGTCCTTGTCTCATAACCATATCAAAGTCATTCAGTAAAAGACGCCATTTTCCATCACTATACCGCTCTGAGTTTCCCTCCGTAGCACGCCAAAGAATCGTATTGGCTAAAGTAGAAAATCCATCCCAGTTATTAGCATATAGACTAGCAATCAAACAGTCAATGAATTCATCCAAATCAAAATTTTGTTCTGCCCATGTCCATACATCTGCATCATCCAAAGAAAGAAGCTCTTGGTTCAGATCCGCAATAATTTGAGCGTCATAATGGTATAACTCAACAGAATCACGATCCACATCGTATTGCCGTGCAATAAAGGATTCATTTTTTCTTTCTCTTGCGCAATATATTCCCCAATATTCATCTTCCAGATACAAAACGACCGGTACATTATATTGCGTTCCCAGTCCTTCCTCATACAGGTAGTTGTTCCAAAAGCCATCCAAATAGACGCCTTGCCATATACCATTGCCTGGGCCTTTGAGAGAGAAATCTTCCAACGATGTGGTATTTTTTCCTCCCTCCAGTAAATTTGTTGTCGTTCCCTCCGCCAAATCCACAGAAAGATTTTTCATCTGATAAAAAACTCGCGAACTTTCTCCCGACACCGAGATTTCAGCTTCCTTTGCATCGCTACTTTCCTTTTCTGCGCCTACCGTTTGTACACGAGCTTGTATCTTTTCTTCCGACATAAAATTGGCGTTACTTCCGGGCAAGCCTACCTTTCCTAATGTATAGTAAGTAAAGCCCGGCGCATAAATGCCTGTCTGTCCAAACAATTCTTCCGGATCCGCGGTGACACTGACTACCGGCAATGTGTGTTGCTGCACATCGATCCAGTACGTAGAAGATGTTACTTGATCTGACCACTGACCATCTTTATAAAGACGTACTGTAATGGTAGTTGATTTGTCCACAGGCTCCGGTGCGTATTCGTAAGCATAGGACTTCAGGAATTTGTAGTTTCCGCCTCCCAACCTATTGGCAATAGATACGTACTCATTTGGTTCTCCCGCCCGGCTGGTCACCGAAATGGCGCCGGTGTACAGTTTGCCGTTGTCCTCGGGATCACTGCCGTCGGTGGTATAGAAAATCAGCGCATCCGGGTCATCCGCCGTCAGCGACACCTCAATGGCGTCGTCATAGAATCCCGCCGGCAGGGAAAATTCCGCCGTTCCCAGTGGTGCTTCCCGGTTTTCCTGCAGAAAATCCACCGGATTGGCGGCCCCCGGCGTGGCCGTGGCAAAAGTGCCTGCCTCGCTGCCGTTGCCGAACGCCCGGCCATAGGTGATGTCAAAGTCCTGCTCGGGATATTTGAGCTTATCCACCAATCCCCCCTGCGCGTCGTACAGGTAGAGCGTTTCCCCGTTGGTTTTCAACGCAAAAGAGGTATGGCAGTACCCCGCCCCGTCCTGTGTGTCGGCAAGGTCGGCAAAGACGACCAGATACTCTTCCAGAATCGTTCCCTCGGGGAAGGTCCAGCGGTTGGGATCATCCTTGTCATCGCTCAGCGTCCATCCCGAAAGATCCACCGGCGTGCCGCCGGGATTGTACAGTTCGATCCAATCTCCATAGTCCCCGTTGCCGTCCTGCAAACCAGAAAGGTTATGGGCACAGATCTCGTTGATGACCACCTGTTTGCCGCCATACCCTTGACTGCGCGCTGCAATACGGTCTACCTCCCAGAGGCAGACCCCAGCCAGCACCCCCACTGCCAGCAGCGGCGGCACCCAGCGCAACAGTTTTTTTGCGGTAGTCATAGCGCCTCCTTGTAAAAGCAACTGTCATCCATTTTCCGCTTCCGCCAGATCTGCCTCCAAAAATTCCAGCAGATCGTCGGCGCGTTGGGAAAGGTATTCGCAAATTGACTGGTAATCTGCCTGCCATTGCTCCATCGTCATATTTTCCACATCGGACTCGGTTTCGGTCAGCCAGTCAGCTAACGGCGCCAGCCATGTGGTTTCCACCTTTTGGCGGGTGATGTTGCGGGGCATTTCCGGTTCCAACTGCTCACACCACGCCTCAAAGGCCGGCAAGATATTTTCCGGTGCGTAGGTGGTTTCCATCTCGGTGCGGAAACGCTCCGCAAACATCGTGCGGAATTCTTCGTATTCCCACAGTTTCTGGAACAGCACCTGCTGCATATTATATGTTTCGGCAGTATTATACACTAGATCGGCGATGGGGTCCATAAACCCATAGACCACCGTCATATCCAGATCATTCAACAGAAACCGCCAGCGCCCATCAGAATATTCTTCGGACGCCCCTTCGGTGGCTTTCCACAGAATGGTGTTGCTGGCGGTGCGCAGACCGTCCCAGTTGTTGGCGTACAAGTTGGGAATCACATAGTCGATGTAGGATTCCACATCAAAATGTTCATTGATCCACGCCCATCCGCTTTCGTCGCAAGGCAATTCCCGCAGGATGGCATCCAGCGTATGGATCGAATCCTCCTCGTCCGGTTCCGTAGATGTGCAGATCACCACCGAGTCCGGATCCACATCGTACTGCTGGGCGATAAATTCTGCATTTTTCTTGTTGCGGATGCAGTAGATGCCCCAGTATTCATCCTCCAGATACAAAACCACAGGAATGTTGTACTGAGCCCCCAACGAACCGCCGTACAGATAGTTGTTCCAGAATCCGTCCAGATAAAAATACTGCCAACCGCCGTTGCCGGTACCTTTTAAAGAGAACCCGTCCAGATCATCCTCGTACAGTGCCTGCGAAAGGGTTTCGTTCTTTTGCTGCAGATCCACCGACAGGTTTTTCATGGGGAACCACAGCCTGGAATTTTGCCCTGCAATGGAGATCTGGGTTTCCAGACTTTGCCGCGTCTCGCTGTTCAGAATCTGCACGCGGGCATCGATGCTTTCCCCCGACATAAAGTTGGCGTTCTTACCCAGATTGCCCTGCTGCAGCATCGTATAATAGGTAGCCCCCGGCGTATAGATGCCTTCCGGGCCAAATAGCTCCTGTGCATCGGCCGTAACACTGACCACCGGCAAGGTGTGCTGCTCCACATCGACCCAATAGGTAGCAGCGGTCATTTCTTCCGCCCAATGGCCGTCCTTATACAGCCGCACCGTGATGGTAGTGGCTTTGTCCACCGGCTCCGGTGCATACTGGTAGGCATAGGACTTCAAAAAATCTGAATACCCATACCCAAATCGATTGGGAATGGAGACATACTCATTGGCTTCTCCCACCCTGCTGGTCACCGAAATGGCGCCGGTGTACAGTTTGCCGTTGTCCTTGGGATCACTGCCGTCGGTGGTATAGAAAATCAGCGCATCCGGGTCATCCGCCGTCAGCGACACCTCAATGGCGTCGTCATAGAATCCCGCCGGCAGGGAAAATTCCGCCGTTCCCAGTGGTGCTTCCCGGTTTTCCTGCAGAAAATCCACCGGATTGGCGGCCCCCGGCGTGGCCGTGGCAAAAGTGCCTGCCTCGCTGCCGTTGCCGAACGCCCGGCCATAGGTGATGTCAAAGTCCTGCTCGGGATATTTGAGCTTATCCACCAATCCCCCCTGCGCGTCGTACAGGTAGAGCGTTTCCCCGTTGGTTTTCAACGCAAAAGAGGTATGGCAGTACCCCGCCCCGTCCTGTGTGTCGGCAAGGTCGGCAAAGACGACCAGATACTCTTCCAGAATCGTTCCCTCGGGGAAGGTCCAGCGGTTGGGATCATCCTTGTCATCGCTCAGCGTCCATCCCGAAAGATCCACCGGCGTGCCGCCGGGATTGTACAGTTCGATCCAATCTCCATAGTCCCCGTTGCCGTCCTGCAAACCAGAAAGGTTATGGGCACAGATCTCGTTGATGACCACCTGTTTGCCGCCATACCCTTGACTGCGCGCTGCAATACGGTCTACCTCCCAGAGGCAGACCCCAGCCAGCGCCCCCACTGCCAGCAGCGGCGGCACCCAGCGCAGCAGTTTTTTTGCGGTAGTGGGCATGATTGTCTCCTTTATGCAAGAAAGACGCATGCGCCTGCGCGCGTGCGTCTCTTTTGTTTCTATTACAGAGCCTTCTTGGCGGTCTCGACCAGCGCGTTGAAGCTGGCGGCATCATGGATGGCCATCTCAGACAGCATCTTGCGGTTCAGCTCGATGCCAGCCTTCTTCAGGCCGTTCATGAAGGTGGAGTAGTTCATGCCCTGCGCACGCACCGCGTTGTTGATACGGGTGATCCACAGGTTACGGAACTGGCGCTTCTTCAGCTTGCGGCCAACGAAGGCGTAGTTGCCGGATTTCATGACGGCCTGCTTGGCCATGCGGAAGTGCTTGGACTTGGAGCCGTAGTAGCCCTTCGCCAGTTTGAGAGTCTTGGCACGACGCTTGTGCGTCATGGTAGCGCCTTTAATACGAGCCATGTTTATATCTCCTTTATACTCTGGTAGTTACTTCTGACCTTGGTTTCCCGCGGGGAAAATCAGCCGCCGTAGGGCATCATCTTGCGGACGGTAGCCTCGTTGGTCTTATCGACGTACTTGGGCATACGCAGGCCGCGGGTGAGCTTGGTGGTCTTCTTGGTCAGGATATGGCGGCGCTTGGACGCGTTGCGCTTGATCTTGCCGGAAGCAGTCATCTTGAAGCGCTTCTTGGCGCCGGACAGGGTCTTGAGCTTCATTTTAGCCATTGTTGTTTCCTCCTGAAGAGTTCGTTTTTACTTGTTGGGAACGGGGGACATGAACATCATCATGCTGCGGCCCTCGAGTTTAGGCTGCTTGTCGATGACGGCCTTGCCCGCCAACGCCTCGGCAAACCGTTTGTGGACATCCAGACCCAGACTGGTATGCGCCATTTCACGGCCGCGGAACCGGATGCTGACTTTGAGCTTGTGACCCTGCTGCAGGAATTTTGCAGCCTGATTCACCTTGGTGTTGAAGTCGTTGGTGTCGATGTTCAAAGACAGGCGGATCTCCTTGATTTCAACCACTTTCTGGTTTTTCTTGGCTTCCTTTTCCCGTTTCTGCATCTCGAACCGGTATTTACCGTAGTCCAGAATCTTGCACACCGGCGGCTTGGCCTGCGGCGCAACCTTGACCAGATCAAGGTCCTTGTCGATGGCCATGCGCAGTGCGTCGCGGGGGCTCATAATGCCCATCTGCGCGCCGTCCGCCCCGATCAGGCGAATCTCTTTGTCACGGATCTGCTCATTGATTTCCAGTTCCTTGGAATTGCTGTTGCTGGCGATTGGAACACACCTCCCACAAGTGTATGATGAAAAAATAAAAGCGGCTGCCAAAAAAGCAGCCGCCGAACATACGAAAGCGCGCACCAAATGTGCGTTTCTCTGGTATGACCCGGGATTTTGCATCCACAAGGTGAGCCGACGGCATACTGCCGGTTGCTGCTTTTTTTACAGGCATTACTATACCACAGCCTCCGGGCCTTGTCAAGGGATTTTGGAAATTCGCGGGGAAATTGTGAAATTCATATAGCCAATCGGGTCCGAATATGTTATTATAGTAAGCTGAAGACTTGTAGTATGTACAAAAATACCGTTAAGAGGAGTCTTTCTGCATGAGTGAAGGCAAAAAACTGCGCGTAGCGCTGTTTTTCGGCGGGGTTTCCAGCGAACACGAGGTCAGCTGCGTTTCGGCGTCGGCTTGGCTGCGGGCGCTGCGGCAGGAACCCTGTGCCGAGCGATATGAAGTATTTCCCATCGGCATCACCAAATCGGGCCGCTGGCTGGCCTGCTCCCCCACACCCGAGGCGATGGCCGACGGCAGTTGGGAACAGGGTGCTGACTGCGTGCCCTGTGTGCTGAGCCCTGACCGGGGTGACCACGGCGTGTGGCTGCTGCGGAACGGCAAAGCCGAGTTGGTGCCCATTGACATCTGCGCACCGGTACTCCACGGCAAAAACGGTGAGGACGGCACCATTCAGGGTCTGTTTGAGCTGGCCCGCATTCCCTATGTGGGCTGCGGCGTACTGGCCAGTGCAGTCTGCATGGACAAAGTGCTGGCTAACACCATCATGGACGCCGCGGGTGTGCCCCATTGCCGTTGGACCAGTGCCATCCGGGCCGAGGTAGAACAGGACCGCGCCGCGGTGCTGGACCGGGCAGAAACCCGGTTGGGCTACCCCATCTTTGTCAAACCCGCCAACGCCGGGTCCAGTGTGGGCATTTCGAAGGCCACCGACCGGGCGGCGCTGGATGCCGCCGTGGATGTTGCCCTGCGAGAGGACGACAAGGTGGTGTTCGAGGAGTTTATCGACGGGCAGGAAGTGGAATGCGCGGCCATCGGCAATCCCGATGACCCCGCCAGCGTTTCCACCACCCGCCCGGGTGAGATCTTGGCCGGCGCCGAGTTCTACACCTATGACGACAAATACAAAAACGGCGTGTCCCAGACCGTGATCCCCGCCCACCTGAGCGAGGAGAAGCTGGACGAAGTCCGGGCCGCGGCCCGCAAAGCCTATCTGGCGCTGGGTTGTTCCGGGCTGTCCCGCTGCGATTTCTTTGTGGAACGGGGTACCGGCCGGGTGCTGTGCAACGAGCTGAACACCCTGCCGGGCTTTACGGCGATCAGCATGTACCCGAAGTTGATGGAGCACGAAGGACTGACGTTCTCGCAGCTGGTGGACCGGCTGCTGTGTCTGGCGGTGAACCGCCGTAAGGGGGCCTACTGATGGATACAAGACCCATCGGTGTGTTTGACAGCGGGCTGGGCGGCTTGACCGCCGTGCGCCAGTTACGCCGTGTTCTGCCCGGGGAGGACATCGTCTATTTTGGCGATACCGGCCGGGTGCCCTATGGTTCCCGGGCCCGGGATACCATCGTGCAGTACGCCCGGCAGGACATCCACTTTTTGTTGGAACAAGACGTCAAGTTCATCATTGCCGCCTGCGGCACCGTCTCCTCCACTTTCCCGCCGGCGGAAGCCGCCAAACTGCCGGTGCCCTATACCGGCGTGGTGGGGGCCGCTTCTCGGGCCGCGGTGGCGGCCACCCGCAACCGAAAAATCGGCATCATCGGCACCGCCGCCACCATTCGCAGCGGGTCCTATGCCTCGGTCATCCGGGACATGATGCCCGACGTACAAATCACCGCCAAGGCCTGCCCGCTGTTTGTGCCGCTGGTGGAAAACGGCTACGTACAGGACGGCAACCCGGTGACCAAACTGGTCATTGCGGATTATCTGGAATCGGTGCGGGCCAGCGGTATCGACACGCTGATTTTGGGCTGCACCCACTATCCCCTGCTGAAAAAGATGATCGGCGATTACATGGGCGCCGAGGTCACACTGATCGACTCCGGCAAGGTGACCGCCCAAGCGGCTGCCGCCGCGCTGGCCGATCTGGACCTGCTCAGTGACCGCACCACAGGCGGCACAGCCCGCTACTATGTGAGCGATACGCCCGACAATTTTGCCGAGCAGGAAATGCTGTTTTTGGGCGAGTACGCCGGCGGCCCCGTCGAGCGGATCGCCATTGAATCCTACTGAGGAATCGTAATATTTATGGAAGAAAACTATCTGATCACCATCAAAGGTACGATGGAGCAAGACGGCAAACGCGATACCGTGGAATTGATGACCCGCGGTTCGCTGGTGCACAAGGACGGTGCCTACTATATTATCTATAAAGAGACCGAAGCCACCGGTTACGAGGGCTGCACCACCACCGTCAAGGTGGCCGACGATGCCCGCAAGGTAGCCATGCTGCGCTTCGGTAAGGTGCCCAGCCAGCTCATCATCGAAAAAGGGACACGGCATCTCTGCCATTATGAAACCGGCTACGGCGCCATCAGTTTGGGCGTGGCGGCCGATGTTATCGAACATGAACTCAGCGAGGAGGGCGGCAAGCTGAAATTCAGCTACACGTTGGATTCCGGCGCCGAGAATTTCATCAGCCGCAATCTGGTGGACATCACGGTAGATCCCCTGCCCGCCCAACCCGAAACCTGACAAAATCCAACCGGAGGTTTTTCAATCATGGACTATCAGAACTACAACCCCCGTCTGGCGGCCCTGACCGAGGCCCGGACGCTGCTGACCGACGCTGCCAAAGCGGCTATGGCAGACGGCACGCTGCCGCAGGCCGACCTGCCGGACTTTATTGTGGAGATCCCCGCCGACGTGAAAAACGGCGACGTGGCATCTAACCTTGCCATGGCCGGCGCCCGCGCCTTCCACAAAGCGCCCCGCCAGATCGCCGAGGCTATCACCGCCAAGCTGGACCTGAACGGCACCCTGTTTGCTGGGGTGGAGATTGCCGGTCCCGGCTTCATCAACCTGTTCTTGGGGCAGGAGTGGTTCACCAGCGTGCTGCGGGCCGCCTGCCTGAACCCCGAATACGGCCGCACCGACGCAGGTGCCGGCAAGCGCTACAACGTGGAGTTTGTTTCGGCCAACCCTACCGGTCCCATGCATATGGGCAACGCCCGGGGCGGCGCGCTGGGCGACGGTCTGGCCGCCTGTCTGGACTGGGCCGGCTACGATGTGACCCGTGAGTTCTACATCAACGACGCCGGCAACCAGATCGAAAAGTTCGGCAAGAGTTTGGCCATCCGCTACCTGCAGCTCTACAAGGGCGAGGAAGCCTGCCCCCTGCCGGCAGAGTGCTATCAGGGCGCCGACATCATCCAGCGGGCCAAGGAATTTGCCGAGGTCCACGGCGACGCCTATGTAAATGCGGATTTTGAGGAGCTGAAAAAGGCCATTGTGGCCGACGCGCTGCCCAAGAATATCGCGGGCCTGCAGCGGGATCTGGGCAAGTACCGCATCACCTACGATGTCTGGTTCCACGAGAGCGAGCTGCACCAGAGCGGTGCGGTCAAGGCCGTGGTGGACAAGCTGCTGGAGACCGGCGCTTGCTACAAGGCGGAGGACGGCGCCATTATGTACCGCAGCGCCCAGTATGCTGCCAAGTACGGCGTGGCCAACAAGCGCAAGACCGACGACGGCAGCGAAGAGGAGGCCAAAGACGAGGTGCTGGTGCGTGCCAACGGCATTCCCACCTACTTTGCCGCCGACATCGCCTACCATTACAACAAGCTGGCCGTGCGGGGCTTTGACAAGGCCATCGACGTCTGGGGTGCCGACCACCACGGTCATGTGGCCCGTATGAAGGGCGCCATGGATGCCATCGGCCTGAACGGCGAGCAGTTGGACGTGGTGCTGATGCAGATGGTCAACCTGATGCGGGACGGCAAGCCCGTGCGGATGAGCAAGCGTACCGGCAAAGCCATCACCCTGACCGATCTGCTGGACGAGGTGCCCATCGATTCCGCCCGGTTCTTCTTCAACCAGCGGGAGAGCTCTTCCACGCTGGACTTCGATCTGGATCTGGCGGTGCGCAACGACAGCGAAAACCCCGTCTACTACGTGCAGTATGCCCACGCCCGCATCTGCTCCCTGCTGAAAAAGATGGAAGAGCAGGGCGTAGGGTTCCAAGGGGCAGAGGGTATCGATGCCTCTGTGCTGACCGATCCCTCTGAGCAGGCGCTGATCCGTCTGCTGGCCGCCTTCCCCGCCGAGATCGTGGCGGCTGCGGACAAGTATGACCCCGCCCGCATCACCCGCTTCTGCATCGATGTAGCCACGGCGTTCCACCGGTTCTACAATAGCTGCCGCATTCTGGACGCCGAGGGCACCGTGCAGCAAAGCCGCATCGCCCTGTGTCTGGCGGTGCGCAGCGTGATCCACAACATCCTGACGATGTTCAAGATCAACGCCCCCGAATCCATGTAAACAACCAAAAAGCCGCCGCTCACCCAGTGAGCGGCGGCTTGTCTTATACGACCCCAACATATCTATTGTACCACCGCTGCATAGACTTTTCAATCCGTAATATGTACAAATAATTCCTTTTAAGGTTGTGGATTCTGCGAATGGACGTTTTTCTAGGGCTGTGATATAGTATAGTCACAGAAAGAAAACAGCCGGAGATAAGGAGCTAGGAACTCCAAGAGAAGCCACTTTCCAAAGGAACCCACACCAAAGACCGATCGTGAACAGATCGACATCTTAAAGCAGATTTTCTAAAGTTCTTAGAAAATCAGGGATCATAAGAAAAGTTGGAAAGAACGAACTTCTTTTATAAAAGCTGGTTTGAAATCTTCTTCTTCTGAAAAATCCTTTTACAAAGAGCGATGGCTCTTCTAAAAGTAAGTAAGAAAAGAAAGATTTTTCAAACAAAGGTTTTTAGAAAAAAAGAAAAAACATCGAATCCAATTTTATCTGAAGAACCTGAAAAATAAGAATGAAGCGGAAACACTTTAAGGACTCCGATCCAGCAGCACGAGGGCAGTAAGGGTACCGGAAAGATGATGTAAAGGCCGCCGGCAGGATTCGCAAGAAAGGAGGCTCAGATCCAATGGCAAACTTTAAAGATCCCATTCATCACCGGCGGGCCTGGGCCTGCTGACGCGAAAGAACCACATCAAAAGCCGCAGGTCGTAACCTGTAAAAGAAATATACCAAACGATGGTTGGTTCCCAACAAAATGTGTTAGCAGACTCAGGGTCCCGTCAAAAAAAAGACCCCTAGCATAAATATAGATTAGGATGAAAGAAGGCTGGTAGATGATGAAAGCCACCACCCCGCCGAACAGGATAATTCTGAATTTCACCTGATCAACAAGGAGATACTCCAATGTACTAGAGTTAAGAGGATTTTTCCTCAGCATCAAACCCCTACCCCAGGAACGATCTAAGTAACCGCAAGTTTCTTACTCCGTTCCACAAATGCTCTTCAGCAAATAACGAACCAGAGGGTAAGTCCAATGTACTACGGTTAATCTAAGATCCTGAAAGGGCAAAAAAATTCGCTTAAAGATAGGATGAGGTACTCATGGTAATGAGTAATCGGTCCGAAAAATAACGAACAAGGGTTATGAGGCTATGACTCCGAAGAAGTAAGACCGCCGGGGCTGTACAGAAATGTACAGCCCCGGCTTTTTGTTTCTTTTCTGCCGTTCCCCTGACAACAAGCACCGCCCCGCAAAATTACGGGGCGGTGCTTACTATTGCAGTATAGTTCCCGGGATGACAGCCCCGGGACAAGTTTCGGTCAGAGCATACACCGCATGGTGCGGGTAGCCTCCACAAAATCGTGGGCCTCGTACAATTCAATGGCCTCGGAATTTTGGGAAAGCACATTCAGTTCCAGATATTCCAGCCGCCGATCCCGGGCCCAGCGCTTGGCGGCTGCCAGCAACGTACTGCCGATGCCCTGCCGCCGTTTTTCCCGCAGGACCACCAAATCGTTAAGGCTTGCATACCGATGGGGCAGCACACAGCTAAACTCCGGCGTCCAGCCCGCATACAACACCAAGGCCAGCCCTACCACGGCGCCCTCCTGCTCCGCCAGCAAAAAGTCCGCATCGGTGGAGGCAATATACTGCCGCAGCGGCTCTTCCTCCCGCGGGGCGGCACAGAAAAAGTCAGGCTGCAAGTCCACCAATTCCTCGTCCAACACCCGATACAACGCCAGAATAGCCGGCAGATCCGCCGCAGTAGCGACGCGGATCACAGTTTTTGCCATGGCAGTAGCCCCCTCTCTGCTTCACAAAAAAACAAAAGACAGCGTGCGGCCGCTGGGGCCCGCCGTCCCCTATCCGGGCACGGCACGTCCTTACAACGCCGCATCGCTGTCTGGTTGGCTGTACGGCGCCGCATGGTGACCGTATTACGCCGAAAAGAATCGGTGATTTACCGAATTTCCTGAATCGTGTAGGTGAAGCCGTACTCCTCCTGCAGCTTCTTCACCGCGGGCTCGCAATCCTCGATGAAGGTGGGAGCGTAAACGCTTTGGCCGTTGTGGGCCTTCTTGTACTCCTCCACGATTTCGTTGAGCTTGACCCAGCCCTCGTCAGCCTTGGCCTGATCCATCTCTTTGGGGAAATCAATGATAAACTCACGATGTTTGGGAATCCGTGCTTTCATGTTGGTTCACTCCTGATTGTTTTATGATAATATACGATTCGTATATTATTTGCGTTTTATACGATATTGAAACACCGTCGGGCATTTTCCGCTGTGCGGTCCAGCACCGCCTGTGCATCCATCTGCCACAGGCCGCCAATGTATTCCGCCACGTGGGCAATGTTCCGGCTGTCGTTGCGGCGGCCTCGTACCGGTTCGGGCGCCATATAGGGGCAGTCGGTTTCCAGCACCGCCCACTGGGGGTCGATGGCCGCCAACACCTTGGCGGCGCGCTTAGCCCCTTTATAGGTCACGGCACCACCAAACCCCAGATACATCCCCTGCTCGGTCAGCCAAAGGGCATCTTCGGCGCTGCCGCTGTAACAGTGCAGCACACCCCGGGGCTTATACCGGCGCAGCAGTTCATACATCTCGCCGTGGGCTTCCCGGTCATGGACCGAAACCGGCAGATCCAGTTCCGCCGCCAACTGCAGCTGGGCTTCAAACAGGTCATACTGTTCCTGCCGGGGCACCACCGGCCAGTGGTGATCAAGACCGATCTCCCCTACGGCCACCACAGCCTTATCCTCAAAGAGGGGCCGCAGGGCTTCCAGCTCTGCCCGCCAATCCCCATGGTAGGCTGCCACGGTGGGGGCGTCCTCCTCGATCAGACTTTCGGGATGGATGCCCAGCGCCGCATGGAAGTAGGGTTGTGCATGGGCCAGTGCCACCACCTGCGGGGCATCCCCCGAATGGGTAGCACATTCCAGCACGCCGACCACACCGCCCTGCGGCAGCGCGGTGAGCAATTCCTCCCGGTCCGCGTCGAACTGGTGGGAACAGTAATGGGCATGGGTATCGAAAATATTGTGCATCATTTACTCCGTTGGGGGGCGCGGTTGACAAGGAAGATACCGCCGCAGACCAGCACCAGCGCCGCCAGATAATTCCACTCGAAGAGCGGTTCGCCGTTGAGCAGCGCCGACAGCAGCACATTCATCACAGGGATGATGAGCCCGAACACACTGATACGGGAAACGGGGTTATTCTTCATCAAAAGTGCCCACAGCACATAACCGGCGCCCGAGATGAAGGCCAAAAACAGCAAGACCGGAACCGCCGCCCCGCTTTGGGGATGCAGGCTGCCCCCCAGCACAAAGCCCAGCAGGGCCAGCGCCAAGCCACCCGCCCCCAGATTGAGGCAGCAGACCGAAAAGCTATCGGCCCGCCGGGTGACGGCCTTGTTCCAAGGTCCGGCACAGGCGAAGATCAGCGACGCCAGCAGCATATAGAGCATACCGGCGGCGCTGCCGCTGCCATGGTTGCCCAGCGTGACCACCAGCACACCGCCAAAGCCCAGCACACAGCCCAAGGCTTTGCGGGGCGTCATTCGATCTGCCTGTCCATAGAGGAAGTGGGCCAGAATAACCCCCATAAAGCTCTGGGTGCTGTTGAGAATTCCGCCCAGCGCGCCGGTGAGCAGCGCCACCGCCGAGTAGTAGAAGAAATACTGGGCAGCCGTTTGCCACAACCCGAGGGCGCAGCATTCCGCCAGCACACGGCCGCGGGGCATGGGCAGCGGACGGCGGTTCAGTGCCGTGCCGCAGACCCAAACCAGCACCGCCCCCAGCATGAAGCGTACCCCCGCGAAGCAGAGGATGGAAGGCGTATCGGTGGCTTCGATGGCAAAGAGGCGGTAGCCCATCTTGATGAAGGGAAAGGCCGAGCCCCATAACATATTGCAGAGGATCGCCATGACCACCGCCACCGCCGGGGTCCCAAAAAAGGCGTCCAGTTTCGAAGGTTTGGTTTGCAAAAGGTGCCTCGTTTCCTCACTTAGTGGATGCGGGCGCCCGCAGGCACGTTGTCGGGGTAGAAGGCAATGGCGCAGCCGCCGTCGGTGTCGGTATCGGCAGCCACGATCATGCCCTCGCTGACATACTTGCCCTTCATCATCGGGCGGGGCGCCAGATTGGCCACAATGCCCACCTTTTTGCCGATGAGATCCTCCGGCGCAAACCACTTGGCAATACCGGAGAGGATGCAGCGTTCCCGCTCGCCGTCAAAGACGGTGAGGTGGAGCAGCTTCTTGCTTTCCTTCATCCGCTCGCAGGCACGGATCTCGGCCACCCGCAGTTCCACCTTGCAGAAGGTATCGAAATCGATCTCCTCCTCGTGGTCCCCGATGAGCTCGGCGCTGGCCGCCGCTGCCTCGGGCTTTTCAGGCTCCGCCGGAGCCTGTGCGGCCTGCGCAGCCGCCTTCTGGGCAGCTTCCAGCGCTTCCAGTTCGGCCAGCTCCTTGGCGGTGTCGATGCGGGGGAAGATGTTCTGCCCCTTGTGCAGCGTAGCCGTGACCGGCAGGGTGCCGAAAGCAGCGGCGCTGTCCCAGGTCTTGCCCTCAGCCGCCACATTCAGCTGGGCAAATATCTTCTCGCAGGTGTCGGGCATAAACGGCTGCAGCAGCACGGTGCAGATCCGCAGGGTTTCGGCCAGATTGTAGAGCACGCGGGCTAGACGGGGCTTGGTCTCCTCGCTCTTGGCAAGGACCCAAGGCGCCGTGGCGTCGATATACTTATTGGCTGCGTCGATGCCTTCAAACACATCGGACAGGCCATTCTGGAAGGCATAGGCCTCCATGTCGGCCTCGTAACGGGCACGCAGTCCCTTGGCCTTTTCCAGCAGGGCGTCGTCCTCGGGGCCGGCGGCCTGTGCTTCGGGCAGCGTGCCGCCGAAGTACTTGTCCGCCATGGCCGTGGTGCGGGACAGCAGGTTGCCCAGATCGTTGGCCAGATCCATATTGATGCGGTTGATCAGCAGCTCGTTGGAGAAGTTACCGTCCGAACCGAAGGGGAAGTCCCGCAGCAAGAAATACCGCAGGGCATCGGCGCTGTACCGCTCGGCCAGCAGGTAGGGATCCACCACGTTGCCCTTGGACTTGGACATTTTACCGCCGTCCAGCAGCAGCCAGCCGTGGCCGTACACGTGCTTGGGCAGAGGCATGTCCATGCTCATGAGCATGGCAGGCCAGATGATGGAGTGGAAACGGACGATCTCCTTGCCGATGAAATGGACGTCAGCGGGCCAGAAGGTCTCGTAATCGCTGTCGGGATAGTGGTCGTTCATAAAGCCCAGCGCGGTGGTGTAGTTGAACAGCGCATCGATCCAGACATAGACCACATGGTTGGGGTCAAAGTCCACCGGCACGCCCCACTTGAAGCTGGTGCGGGAAACACACAGATCATCCAGACCCGGATCAATGAAGTTGTGCACCATCTCGTTAACGCGGGAACGGGGCAGCAGGAAGTCGGTATTCACCAGCAGATCCCGCACCCGGTCGGCGTACTTGGACAGACGGAAGAAGTAGGCTTCCTCCTCGGCGTCCACCACCGGACGGCCGCAGTCGGGGCAGCAGCCGTTGACCAACTGGCTCTCGGTCCAGAAGCTCTCACAGGGGGTGCAGTATTTGCCCTTATATTTGCCCTTGTAGATGTCGCCCTTGTCGTACATCTTTTTGAAAATCTTCTGGATCGCCGCCACATGGTAGTCGTCGGTGGTACGGATGAACCGGTCATAGCTGATGTTCATCAGTTTCCACAGATCCTTGACGCCCTTGGGGCCTTCCACGATGTTGTCCACGAACTGCTGCGGGGTGACGCCCGCCTCTTTTGCTTTGAGTTCGATCTTCTGGCCGTGCTCGTCGGTGCCGGTCAGGAACATGACATTATACCCCTGCAGCCGCTTATAGCGGGCCATGGCATCGGTTGCCACCGTGCAGTAGGTGTGGCCGATGTGCAGCTTATCGCTGGGGTAATAAATCGGGGTGGTGATATAAAATTTCTTCTTTTCCATTTCGGGGGACATCCCTTTCCTACAAAATCTTCCTACTGACTTTCTGTGCGTTCAAGCGACCCGGCACATTCGAAAACCGGGCTGGCGGCAGCGGGGGCTCGTTTTCATGGCTGCCCTCCCGTCTCGTCAAAACCGATGGGCGTCACGCCGCAGGCCAACAGGGCGTGGCGGCAGAGTACCTCGGTACTGTCGATGAAAAAGCCGTCCAGATGCTCGTCACGCTTGACGAGGCTCAGCTCGGTGCAGCCCAGCACCGCCCGGTCGCAGCCCTGCGCTTTCAGGTCCGCTACCGCAGCGTTGAATTTTCCCATATCGGCGCGGCGGCCCTGCTTAATGTCGTCATAGATCACCGAGGTGATCCCCTGCTGATGTTCCGGCGAGGGCACCGCCCAGCCGATGCCTGCCCGTTGGCAGGCCAACTGGTAAGTTTCGGCAGCCAGCGTGCCCTCGGTGGCCAGAATGCCCAGCTTGGTGCAGCCCGCGGCCTTGGCATCCTCCACCGTAAGGCGGGGCATATTGAGCACCGGCACCGGCAGTGCTTCGGCCAGACGGTCATAGAAATAGTGGGCGGTGTTGCAGGGGATGGCCAATACGGTGGCGCCGTAGTTCACAAGGCTGAACCCGTCTTGTTCCATGACGGCGAAGGGGTCTTCCTTGCTTTTGCCCAGAATAAACGCCGTGCGGTCCGGCGTGGACGCCCGCGACGAAATGACAAGATCCAGATGGTCTTGGTCACAACCGGCAGGGGTATGGTCGATGAGCATCTGGTACAGATAGCAACTGGCGGCAGGCCCCAGCCCGCCCAGAATGCCCAGCACAGGTTTGCGCGGCGATGGATTCTGCGACGTGGCGCACCCCTCCTTTATACACTAAGATACTGTATATTATAAGCCGCCGGGCGGGAATATGCAAGCCAAAAGATAAAACAAAAGGCAGTCCGCCGCGGCGGACTGCCTGCAAAGTTTCTTATTTTGCGTACTCGGTGGCGCGGCTCTCGCGAATGACACTGACCTTGATCTGACCGGGGTAATCCAGCTCGCTCTCGATCTTTTTGGCCACATTGCGGGCCAGCAGGACCACCTGATCGTCGCTGACCTTGTCCGGCTGGACCAGAATCCGCACTTCGCGGCCGGCCTGCACGGCGTAGGAGCTTTCTACGCCCTCGAAGCCGTTGCAGAGAGCTTCCAGCGTTTCCAGACGCTTGATGTAGCTCTCCATATTCTCACGGCGGGCACCGGGCCGGGCCGCCGAGATGGCGTCCGCAGCCATGATGATGAAGGCCAAGGTGGTCTTGGGCTCCACATCGCCGTGGTGGGCTTCCACCGCATGGATGATCTGGGGGTTCTCGCGGTATTTCTTGCAGATATCCACGCCGATCTGGACGTGGCTGCCCTCGATCTCGTGATCCAGCGCCTTGCCGATGTCATGCAGCAAACCGGCGCGGCGGGCCATCTGGACGTTGACGCCCAGTTCGCCGGCCATCAGACCGGCCAGCCAAGCCACCTCGATGGAGTGGTTCAGGACGTTCTGGCCAAAGCTGGTGCGGTACTTGAGCCGTCCGATGAGCTTGACCAAGTCGGGATGCAGGCTGTGGATGCCCAGATCCATGACCGCCTTGTCGCCTTCCCGCTTCATCTGCACTTCCAGTTCGCGGCGGCACTTGTCCACCGTCTCCTCGATGCGGGCGGGATGGATACGGCCGTCGGCAATCAGGCGTTCCAGCGCCATCCGGGCCACCTCGCGGCGGGTCTGGTCGAAGCTGGACAGCGTGATGGCTTCCGGCGTGTCATCGATGATCAAATCGCATCCGGTAGCCGTCTCCAGCGCACGGATATTGCGGCCTTCACGGCCGATGATCCGGCCCTTCATCTCGTCACTGGGCAGCGGCACCACGCTGACGGTGGCTTCGCTGGTGGCGTCGGCGGCGCAGCGGGCAATGGCCTGCCCCACCAGATCACGGGCGATCTGGTCGCACTCGTCCTTCATGTTGGCCTGATAGGCGCTGATCTTCATCGCCTTTTCGTGGGTCAGCTCGTCGTCCACCTGCTTGAGCAGTACGGCCCGGGCATCCTCCTTGGTCATGCCGGCGATGGTTTCCAGCTTTTCGGTCTGGCGCAGCTTGAGCTGTTCCAGCTCATCCAGACGGGCTTCCACCGTCTCGCTGCGGCGCTTGAGTTCCTCTTCCTTCCGCTCCAAAGCGGCGGTGCGCTTATCCAGCGCTTCTTCTTTTTGGTCCATGCGGCGTTCCTGACGGGAAACTTCGGCCCGACGGTCCTTGATTTCCTTATCGGCGTCGCTCTTGAGTTTGAAGGCTTCATCCTTCGCTTCGATGATGGTTTCCTTGCGTTTCTGTTCGGCGGCCTTGATGGCCTCGTTTACGATGCGCTTGGCTTCCTCTTCGGCAGAACCGAGTTTTGCCTCGGCGGTGCGTTTGCGGTTTTCTCCGCCAAGGTAAAAGCAAAGCGCCCCGACCACAGCAGCGACGACAAGGACCAGCACCACAACAATGATGGGCTGCATAGTCGACTTCACTCCTTACAAATGGTAGGAGGGCACAGCACAGCGGGACGCTTTTAGCCTTATGCAGTTTTTTCTATAGCAATACACAGTAAGCCGCGACCAAAACGGGCAAAAATGCACACACTTCGAGCGCGAAACCGTGAAACAAACGAAAAAAGCCAAAATCAGGCGTTGCACATTGGTGAAAAGCGGTGTTCCCGGTGGGCGACACCCTATGAAACTCCCCGCAAAATCGGTGCGGCAGAACTTCTCTATTTCCTGTATTTTATTCTATCTTTATTTCAGATAAATGTCAAGAAATTGTTACAAAATCCACCGCTGCTTTTCACGCTGTCACGTCCTCAAACTGGCTGTTGTACAGGTCGGCGTAGAAGCCGCCCGCTTCCATCAACTCGTCGTGGGTGCCCTGCTCCACAATGTCGCCGTCCCGCATCACCAAGATCAGGTCGGCGTTGCGGATGGTGGACAACCGGTGGGCAATGATGAAGCTGGTACGTCCCTGCATGAGCCGGTCCATAGCCGTTTGGATCCGCTGTTCGGTGCGGGTATCCACGCTGCTGGTCGCCTCGTCCAGCACCAAAATCCGGTTGTCGGCCAGAATGGTGCGGGCGATGGTCAGGAGCTGCTTTTGCCCCTGACTGACGTTGGAGGCATCCTCGTTGAGTTCCATCTGGTATCCGCCGGGCAGGGTGCGGATGAAATGGTCCGCCCCTGCAGCTTTGGCGGCAGCCACCACTTCCTCGTCGGTGGCATCCAGACGGCCATAGCGGATATTCTCCATAATGGTGCCTTGGAACAGCCAGGTATCTTGCAGCACCATGCCGAAGCCTTCCCGCAGGGCGGTGCGGTCAAAGTCCCGCACATCGTGGCCGTTCAGCGTGATGGAACCGGAATCCACATCGTAGAACCGCATGAGCAGTTTGACCATGGTGGTCTTGCCGGCGCCGGTGGGGCCCACAATGGCCACCTTCTGGCCGGGCTGCACCGTGCAGCTAAAGTTGTGGATGATGGTTTTTTCCGGCGTATAGCCGAACTTCACATGGTCGAAGGTCACCTGACCGTCGATGGTGGCAGGGTCGGCCCGGCGAGCAGGATCGGCGGTCTGATCCTCCTCTTCCTCGGCCAAAAATTCAAAGACTCGCTCAGCCGCAGCGGCCATACTTTGCAGCATGTTGGACACCTGCGAGAGCTGTTGGATGGGCTGGGTAAAGTTTTTGACATACTGAATGAAGGCCTGAATGTCACCGATGGTGATGATGCCCCCCGCGGCAAAGATGCTGCCCACGATGGCCACCGCCACATAGCCCAGATTGCCCACAAAGTTCATAATGGGCATCATCAAGCCCGAGAGGAATTGGCTCTTCCACGCCGAAGCGTAGAGCTGGTCGTTGGCGGCGTTGAACTCGTCGAGGACGGCCTGCTCCCGGTTGAACGCCTTGATGACGGTGTGGCCGGAGTAGACTTCCTCCACCTGCCCGTTGACCACGCCCAAGGTGGCCTGCTGGGCTTTGAAGAACCGCTGGCTGAAATGCACCACGATAAATACCAAGACCAGCGATACCGGCAAAATCAGCAGCGCAATAAGGGTCATCTGGGGGCTGATGGACAGCATCATGATCAGCACGCCGATCATCGTGGTGACGCTGGTGATGAACTGGGTGATGCTCTGGTTCAGGCTTTGGCCCAAGGTATCCACATCGTTGGTAATGCGGGAGAGCACCTCGCCCACCGTGCGCTTTTCAAAGTAGGCCAGCGGCAGGCGGTTGATCTTTTCGCTGATCTGGCGGCGGAAGTCATAGCAGACCTTCTGGGAAAGGCCGCTCATCAGCCAGCTTTGGATAAAGCTGAACGCCGAGGAGAGCAGATACATCCCCAACAAGATCAGCAGGATGCGGCCGATAAAGACAAAGTCGATGCCGCCGGTGCCTCGCAGTTTGGCCACCCAACCGGTGGCCAGCGCCGTGGTAGCCTGCGCCAAGATCTTGGGGCCGGCGATATTGAAAATGGTGGAAAGAATGGCAAATAGCACCACCACGGCCATGGACAGTTTATACCGGCTCATGGCGCGCAGCAACTGCCGCAGCGTACCCTTGAAGTCCTTGGCACGCTCGGTGGTCATACGTCCGGGTCTTGGCATCTCAATCCTCCTCCTTCTGCAAACCCAATTCCTTTTGGCTCAACTGGCTACGGGCGATCTCCCGATATTCCGGGCAGGTTTCCAGCAACTGGGCATGGGTGCCGATGCCCACCACTCGGCCTTCGTCCAGCACAAGAATCTGGTTGGCGTGAAGCACCGTGGAGATTCGCTGGGCCACGATCAGGACGGTGGCGTTGTCCGTCTTGGCTTTCAGCGCGCGGCGCAGCGCCACATCGGTCTTATAATCCAGCGCCGAGAAGCTGTCGTCGAACAGATAGATCCGGGGATGCTTGGCGATGGCCCGGGCGATGGAAAGACGCTGTTTTTGACCGCCCGACACGTTGCTGCCCCCCTGCGCGATGGGGCTTTGGAAGCCCTCGGGTTTGGCCTCAATGAAATCGGTGGCCTGCGCGATGGCTGCGGCATCCCGGATATCTCCGTCCGAGATCTGGGGGCCGCCGAATTTCAGGTTGGAGGCAATGGTCCCGCTGAAGAGCACCCCTTTCTGGGGCACATAACCCAGCAGGTCGTGGAGGGTGTGCTGGGGCATATCCCGCACATCCACCCCATCGATGGTCACCCGGCCGCCGGTAGCGTCATAGAAACGGGGGATCAGGTTGAGCAAGGTGGATTTGCCGCAGCCGGTGGAGCCGATGATGGCGGTGGTCTCGCCGGGGCGGGCCGTAAAGCTGATGTGCTCCAGCGCGTCGCTGTCGGCGCCGGGGTACCGGAAGTTCACATCCTCGAACCGCACCACGCCGTCCCAATGGGTACGATGCTCCACCTTTTGGGCCACTTCCGGCACGGGGTCATGGATGGTGGCGGGGGTGTGCAGTACCTCGTCGATACGATCGGCAGCCACCCCGGCCCGGGGCAGCATAATGGCCACCATCGCCAGCATCAGGAAAGACATGACGATCTGCATGGTGTAGGTGATGAAGGCGATCATCTCACCCACCTGCATAGTGCCGTTATCCATAGCCTTGCCGCCGAACCAGACGATCAGCAAACTGGTTCCGTTCATGATCAGCGTCATGAAGGGCATCATGCCGGCCATCGTGCGGTTGGTGAAGAGCTGGGTCTGCATCAAGTTCCGGTTGGCCTTATCAAACCGGGCTTCTTCAAAGGATTCCCGGCTGAAGGCACGCACCGGCATAATGCCGGTGAGAATTTCGCGGCTGACAAGGTTCAGCCGGTCTACCAAGGTCTGCATCAATTTGAACTTGGGCATGGCGATCTTCATCAGCACCCCAATGAGGATCAGCAGCGCCGCCACCGCCAAGAAGGTGATCCAAGTCAGGCCGGTGTTGCTGCGGGCCACATGAACGATGCCGCCGATGCCCAAAATGGGGGCATAGGCCACCATCCGCAGCAGAATCACGCAGACAAACTGCACCTGCTGGATGTCGTTGGTGGTGCGGGTGATGAGGGATGCCGTGGAAAACTGCTCGATTTCGGCATGGGAGAAGTGAATCACCGCCGAGAAGGTTTCCCGACGCAGATCCCGGCCGATGGCCGCCGACACCCGGGAGGCCACAAAGCCGACCGCGATGGCTACCACCACCATCAACAGCGTGAGGGCCAGCATCTGCCCGCCTACGCGCCAGAGGTAGTTCATCTGCACCGTATGGGCAATGCCCTGCGCCTCGTACTCCAGACTGACCAGCAGCATGGCTTGGCTGGCAAGACTTTCGGCCACTGTATCGTCCACGGCAGCCATCGCCCCTGCCAACTGCTGCTGTACTCCCTCCTGGGTAAAGCCCG
The DNA here is from genome assembly GCA_963557315.1 of uncultured Gemmiger sp. Classification (GTDB taxonomy): domain Bacteria; phylum Bacillota; class Clostridia; order Oscillospirales; family Ruminococcaceae; genus Gemmiger. The sequence continues at coordinate 171,089 of CAUWAX010000002.1, forward strand.
GGGCTTGGGCCATCGCCTCAAATTGCAGGCAGACCGCATCCAAATCGGTCCAGATAGGCGTCACCGTATCGCTGCTGCCCTGCGTAGCGGCGGCATACTGGGCCGCTGCCATATACAGCACCACGTCCGGCGTGGTAAAGGCTTGCTCCAGCTCCGGCATCGCCCCATCGGTATCCTGTGCCAGCGTGCGCACGCCGTTTTCGTCGGGTTCACTGTACCACCGTTCCGCCAGCGCGGCATCCTGCTCGGTCATCAGCAGTTCCAACGCCTGCAAGGTGGTGTCCCGTACCGTGTCGGGCACCGGGCTTTCGATGCCCCCTTGCTGGATGCCCACGTCTACAATCTTACTGGTGTAATCCGGCAAGGACAGGTCACAGTAGGCCTGCACCGCCAACAACGCAAACACCAACAGGCAGGCCGCCCAATGACGGCCCAACTGCTTAAAGATCTTTCCCATCCTTCGGTGCCTCCTTCCTCTGATTGGCCGCAAAGGTAGCGGCGGTTTCCGCTTCCAGCGCATCCACCAACACATTGCGCCACGCCATCATTTGGGCCAACTGTTCCGGGTCGATCCGCTCTGTCACTCTGGAAAAATAAGCGTTGAGCGCTTCCTCGCAGCCCTGCAATGCCTGCTGCCCCGCCGGCGTGATGCAAACCAAGGTTTTGCGGCGGTCCTGCGGGTCGGTGCGGCGCTCCACCATGCCGTCCTGCTCCAACAGCCGCAGCGCCCGGGATATGGCGGGCATCGGCTTTTGGGCCGTTCTGGCCAGATCGCTCACATAGATAGTGCCATCCTTGCCATACTGCCGGATGGCATACTGCAGCCGTTCCAACATGCCGAACCGGCATTTGGGGCCTTGGGCCAGTGCGGCACGCACGCCCTGAGCCGAGGCTTCCCGCAGGCGCCCCATATAATGAATGAGGCCTTGCAGTTCAAAACTGGATTGTTCTGCCACAGTCCTTTCCTCCCTTTACTTAACATACGTTAACTATTAACGATTGACAATAATAAACCCTCTTACACCAAAGTGCAAGAGGGTCGACCTAATATTTGCGAAAAGTTCATAAATCGAAAAAACAGCAGGGCTTGCCATGGGGAAAAGCCCCACAAACACAAAAGCCCACAGTTGCCTGCGGGCTTTTGTGCATAGAGGGGTGGGAAAGTATATAAAGGTCAGAGAATGTCGTGATTGATAACAGTTCTTATTATAGCTTTTATTCTTAATTTGTCAAACGCTACCCTTGTATTTTGTTTTTCAAAATATTATAATGTTTCCAGAAATGCTTAATTAAATTTAGTTTGTGCGGCAAAAAGCATACTTTTCCAACTTTGTCAAACCGCACAACGGCACTTTTCTTCATTTTATTTTTTTGTGCGCATTACACAAAAGAGGAAACGAGGTTTCTTTTTCCATGGACGATTTAGACCATAAAATTCTCCAGCTTTTGGCTGAAAATGCACGTATGCCCGTCAAAGACATTGCCCAGCGGGTCAGTTTGACCAGCCCGGCGGTCTCCAGCCGGATCCATCGTTTGGAGCAGGAAGGCATCATCGGCGGCTACACTGTGGTGCTGCGTCACCCCGGCGCGCCTGCCCGGGTCGAGGCACTGATCTCGGTGCTGGTGGACGCCGCCACCCGCGGCAGTTTCTTGGCCATGATCGAGCAGGAGCCGCAGGTTCTGCAGTGCTTCCGGGTGACGGGCAGCTACAATTTTATTGTAAAGGTCAGTTGCACCGACATCGACGCACTGGAACACCTGTTGACCAAAATGCAAAAACTGGGTTCCACCAACACACAGATCATTCTGAACACCCAGTTGGACCGCAATCTGGCACTGGAATAAAGGGAGGTTCGCCCATGCGTTACTGTAAAAACTGTGGGTTGCTTGCCCCCCATGATGCCAGCGTCTGCCCCCAGTGCGGCACGCCCCTGCCCCCGGCAGCACCGGCCGGCAATCCGGCGGTCCCGGCCACACCCCCAACGGCCCAATATGCCCCACAGGCAGCGCCTGTGGTCCCGGCTCTGTCGGAAGGCGCCACTCTGGTGGCCTTGCTGCTTTTTTCCATTCCCTTTGTCGGGTTTATTTTGTCGCTGGCGTGGAGCTTTGGCTTCACCAAGAATCTGGCCCGCAAACGGCTGGCACAGGCGTGGCTCATCCGCACCTTGGTGGTGGCGGTGGTGGTTGGTCTGCTCTTTTTGTGGCTGGCCATCACCTCGGTGCTGACCTTGTCTGCGGTTCCCTACTACTACGCCTACTGACCCCCGCTGTAAAGGAGAAACCATGAAAGCGTCCGTCATTATCCCTAACCTGAACGGTGCGGGCTGGCTGCGGGATTCCATCGAATCCATCTGGGCCCAGACCGAACAGGATTTTGAACTTATCGTCATCGACAACGGCTCCTCGGACGAAAGTCTGGAAATTGCCCGCAGCTACCGTGACCATGACCGGTATACCCTCATCGAAAACGACACCAACACCGGGTTTTCCCATGCGGTGAATCAGGGCATTGCCATTGCCAAAGGTGAGTATGTGGCTCTTTTCAACAACGACGCCTTTGCCGACCCGGATTGGCTGGCCGAGCTGCTGAAAACCGCCGACGCCGACCCCCGTATTTTTGCGGTGAGCAGCCTGATGCTGCGCTACTACGAGCCGGAACTGGCCGACGACGCCGGCGACTATGTAACCATTTTGGGCTTTGCCTGCAAGCGGGGTGACGGCCTGAAAGCCAGCCGGTATACCAAGCCCTGCCGGGTGTTCAGCGCCTGCGGCGGTGCAGCCCTCTACCGCAAATCCATTCTCGACGAGATCGGCGTCTTTGACGAATTGTTCTTCGCCTACTACGAGGACGTGGATCTTTCCTGGCGGGCCAACAACTTCGGCTACAAGAATGTCTACTGCCCCACCGCCCGCTGCCGCCATATCTGCGGCGCCACCACCGGCGCGGTGCGCTACAACCCCTTCAAGAGCATCCAGAGCGGCCGCAACAGCATTCTGCTGCCCTACAAGAACCAACCGCTGGTCATGCTGATCGTGAATTTTATCCCCATGCTACTGGGCTATCTCTTAAAGGTCGTCATGTTCCGGCTGCGGGGGTTCGGCGGCGACTACGCCAAAGGCTTTGCCGAGGCCCGCATCGCCCTGCCCAAACTGAACAAGCCGAAATTCCGCTGGCGCAACCTGCCCAATTATATCTGGGTAGAAGGCAGCCTGATCGTCGGGTTGTTCCGGTACATCGTTTACCGGGTACAGCGGGCACTGAAAATCACCTGACCCAACCATAGAAAAGCCCCGGGACCGTTCCAAACGAACGGTCCCGGGGCTTTTAGTTCGTCACGCGTTTTTCCGGCGGCGCAAAGCCTGCCACACGGCCCGCAGCCAGCTAAGGGCCGCAGCGGCCAGTGCCGGGTACAGCACCAGACAGAACGCCTGATACCACGACGGCACAAAGTACTGCCACAGTGCGGGCAGTGTTTCAGCGGCGTTTATCGTGATGGTGCCGGTGGGGAAGGTCATCTCCACCGTCTTGTTGGCACCGGGGCTGCAAGGATCCAGCCGCAGCGCCACGATGGTGGTACGGGGCAGCGTGTACAGATACGCCCCATCCCCCAGCGACTCGGGGAAAACCCGCCGGTCTTGGCTGTAATCCTGCCCGACCTGCGTGGTGTAGTAAAGGCACATCTCGCCGGCATCCCCCGCAAAGTCGGCTTGATAGCTGACAGTGCGCACCACCATGTCGGACACATCCTCCAGAATCATCTGGGGGTCACCGTCGGTGGTAGCCAGCACGGCGGTTTCGGCGGTACTGCCGGCATCCTGCAGCCCTACCCACTGCCAGTCGGTGACAGCGATCTCGGTTTCATACATCGTGCCGGCCTGCTTGGCCAACGCGTCGCTGCCCCCATGGAAAGCCCCCAGCACCAGCCAGACGATCACCGCCACCAGATAGCAGCTCAGGGCCAGAGCGCCCCGGCGGGCAAACCAGTGTTGCAGTCTTTTCACGAAGCGCTCACCTCCATCGTCACAGGGGCAAAGCCCTCGTCGGTCACCCGATAGAGCAGCGTTTTGCCCGAAAGCGCCGCCGCCAGATCATCGGTGAAAAGATCCCGATAGCTTTCCACAAAGATGTCATCGAGATTTTGCAGATAGAGCACCGTGCAGCCGTTGCCCCGCACAATGGAATCCAGTTCTTCGGCGGTAAAGCCGTGGTAGTAGAAGTTTTTGGGGCCTTCCTCGGTGGGTTTCAGCTCGGGCAGGCCCAGCTCTCCACCGCCGCCGATCATCTCGGAGACAATGCCGGAGTAATCCACCAAAATGGGGTAAAAATCAAACACCGCCGAGAACCATGCCTCGCCGTTGTCCCCCTGACTGACGAAAAACACCCGGTCATCCTCGGTCAGATAACTGCAGACCAGCTCCGCCTCGGCGCGAATCGCCCGCCGTTCGGAAAACTCACTGTCCGCAAAGCCCAGCACGCTGAGCTGGGGCAGCACGATCTGGTTTTGCCGCACCAACATGGCCACGGCCAGAAGCAGGACCGCCCCCTGCCCTGCCAACTCCCAGCGGGGCGCGCGCCGGGTGGCGGTGAACTGCGCCACGGAAGCGTTCTGTTCGGTCGGTTTTTCCTGCCGAACGGCCATTTGGGGCAGCAATACCACCACAAGGCAACCCAGCGCCATCAAGAACCAGCCGATATAATAGCTGTAAATGTACCGGTTGTAGTCGTACAGTCCTTCGGCTTGAAAGGCTTTGAAGATAAAGCCGTAACTCAAGGCCAGCATCAGGTTATATCCCACAAAGCAGAGGGTGGACAGCACCGCCATGGCGGCAATGCGTCCCCGAAGCTGCCAGCCCGCCGCCAGCACAAAAGCCAGCAGGAACACCAGCAAAATAAAGATCACCAAATTGCGGCCCTGCCCGATCATGCTGAGCTTGCCGTCACTGGTCCAGAACTGGTGGCCCATGTCGGCCATAGCCTGCAGGAACTGGGGTTTTCGCTCGGCAAAGAAGCCTTCCACCGGCTGGCCCAGCAAAATCTTGATGCCGTTGATGACCACATCGGACAGTGCGGCGGAAGTTTCGCCCACGCCGCCGGAATCGCTGTTGCGGGCCACCAGCCAGCCCACATACCGCACATTCCACAGATAGTACACGGCCATAGGCGCTGCAAAGCAGGCTGCGGCAAACCCGGTGCGGCGGGCAAGGCCCTGTTTGAAAGGACCGTCACAGAAGAACCAGACATCCACGGCGATGAGCCCTGCCGCCGCCAAACTGAGCACAAAGTCGTTGGCTTTCAGGTTAGCGGCCAGCGCCAGCACAGGCAGCACGGCCCAACGAGGCCCGCCGGTTTGGCGCAAGGCCAGCCACATGGCCACCGCCCCGCCGAAGACCAGCCCTGCCGGCACATCGCCGTAGGAGGTCAGGTAGGTGTCGGCCAGATAGATGGTATGGTTGTAGATCGTAAAGAAAAAGGGCGTACACCACAGCACCGCCGCCAGCGGCACCGCCACCCGCCATTTCTTCCAGGGCAGTGCGCTGAGCACCGCCGCAAAGCAAGCGAAATAGAGGGCATCGTAGGCCAGATAGATTTTCCAGTCGGCATAGCTGCCGAAGAACTGGAAGAAATAGCTGATCAGCGGCAGACCGGGATTCTGGGTCACCGCCCAGGGGGTGCCCAGCGTGGCGGTGGAATACAGGCTGTTGTCCACCTTGGTAATCTTGGCAGCGGTGGCCCAGAGGCTCAGCTCATCGTAGCCGTTGGCCATGGGTTGCCGGATGGAAAAATAGACCGCAAAAGCCACCGTCATGCCCCAGAACAGCACGCTGCCCGGGGTGAAAAGTTCCCGCCAAGGGACGGGACGGCCTTTCCGCGGCCAAAGGGCCCACAGCCCGCCGGCCACGCTGAGGGCATATACCGCCCACGCTGCCGGATAGAGCACCCCGGCCATTCCCGCCAGCGTGAACACCGCGGCGATGCCGGACAGTACCGTGAGCGGGGCCATGCCTGCCGGCACCCGGCCTTGAAGCGTCAGCGCGGCGCTGGCCAAAAACAAGGCCAGAACTGCCGCCAGTACGCAGAGCAATTCCATGGGAGTCTCCTTTTATGTTTGGTTATTCCTGTGGGGGTTCTTCCCCATCCTCCGGACTCTTTCCGAAGAGGGAACCCACCAGCGATACCGCCGCGGCCACCAGTGCCGGGCCAAAGAGCAGCAGCAGCCATGCGCCGCCGCTGGGCAGGAATCGGTCATACCAAGGCGTAGCGGGGTTGAGCTCGATGCCGTGGAACAAGGTGGGCACACCGCCCACACTGTCGGGGTCAATGCGCAGCCCCGTTACCCATTTGCCCCCCAGCACAAAGGTATATTCGCCGGGACCGGACACCGTAGCGTAGACTTTTTGGGCCTCGGTGTAATCGGTCTGGCCGGGCAGCAGGTAGTAGAGCGCCACCCCGCCGGGGGGCAGTTGGTGCCCGGCATAAAGCCGCACCGTTTCCAGATATCCCTGCCCCTGCCAATAGATGTGGGGGTCGTTGTCGGTGGAAAGATACCACGCCGGATCGTCGTCGGGCGGGGTCCACCACTGGTTGGAACTGTACGGCGCAAAACTTTCGGTGACCAGTTCCTCGGGGGCCACCGTCTGTTGGGGCATTTTGCCCTGCCACTTGTAGTTCAGCATCACCGCGCTGCCCACCAGTCCCCGCACCAGCCAGAGTACCACGGCCAGCAAATAGGCCAACAGCAAAATTTGCTGCGGCCGAAACAGCGGACGGCGCCGCTGCGGAAGAATACGCTGTGCCATCACTGCACCCCGCTTTCCGCCACCGCGGCCACCGTAAAGGGCACCGCGGCATCCTCGCCCTCAAAGTGATAGAGGGTCGCCGGCATATCACTGGTCAGGCCGCCTTCAAACAGCGGGCTGAAAGACCGCTCCAGATAGTCGTCCGCCCGGTCGATGAGCAGATAGTCGCAGTCCTTTTCGGCCATATAGGCGACCAGTGTTTCGGGCACACAGACCGCCTGACTCTTGTAGAGCGTCCAGTTTTCGCTCTCCACCAAGTTCATGAAATCGCTGTCCCAGCGGTCCTGCGTTTCTCCCAGACGGCCATAGAAGCCGCCAAATCCATTGACGACCTGCGCCGTCAGTTCATACCGATAGTAATACCACCGGGTGGCATCGTCGCCCTGGCTGAGCACCAACACCCGGTCCGGCCAATCCAGCACGGTGTTCATCGTTTCGGCCCGGCGCTGCACATCGGCGCGCAGCGTGTACAGACTGTCGGCGTCGGTCCAAAAACCTGCCGCCGGGATGCCCCGCCAGCAAAAGACCGCCAGAATCACCGCCACCGCGCCAGCCAAAGCGCCTCGTCCCAGCTTGCCCCGGGCCGCCCCGGCCAGCCGACAGAGCATGGTCAGCATCCAAGCCTGATAGTAGGGCGCCAGATAGCGGTCATAATCTTTCAGCGCCAAGCCCTCCAAATCGGAGAAATTGTAGTAATACAAAATCAGATGGAAGGCATACAGCGCCGCAAAGCAGAAGGCAAAGGCCAAATGCATCACGAGGATGCTCCGGCGGGCGGTGCCCCGGTCCGCTGCCAGCCACGCGGCGGCCGCCACCATCGTAATGGCCAGTACCGCCATGGCGCCGCCGCCCAGCAGACAGATGCGGCGGGTAAAGAAGGCATCCCCCATAGCAGCCATGATCTGGGCAAACTTTTCGTCACGGCCAATGCCCAACAGTTGGCGCACGCCGCCTGCCAGCACCGCGCCGTAGCTCAGCCCCTCACTGCCCACGCTGGCCGCTGTGTCGGCGGTGGGGGTCACGGCGGCGGTGTAGCAACTCCAGCTTACAAAGGCCGCCACCACCACGACCGCCAAACCACCTGCCTGCAGCAGGGCTTGTCCCAGCCGGCGGCGGAAAGTCCCCGCCGTACACACCAGCCGGTCCAGCCCGATGAGGAAGGCCGCCATCAGGCCATAGGCAAAGCAGATGTCCTTGGTCAAGGTCAAAAGGGCCAGCGGCAGCGCCGTCAGCCAGAAAACGCCCCGACGGCCCGCTGTGCCCAGATAAAGACAGAGAGTGCCGCCGAAGAGCATCGCCATGGGCAGGTCCGCCATGGCATTGACATATTGGGTGGCATAAGCCCCCGGCGTGGGGTCCCGGAAAAAGAAAGGCAGCAGCACCCCGGCTGCAAAGACCAACACGCCGCTGTACCACCGCTGCCGGGGCAGCGCCGTGGCAGCCGCCACACAGGCAAGTGCCAGCGTGTCCAGCGCTGCCAGACAGGCCCACTCGGCCCAAGCGCCGAAGGGTTGAAACAAAAAGGTGATCAGGCTGGTGGCCGGATAGGTAAAACTGGCTTTGAGGTTGACGGGGTTCGCCACATAGAAAGCGCCCTGCTCCACCACCATTTTGGGAGCCAGCCCCCAAGCGGTAAACTCATCCCACTGGGTAAACATGGGCTGCAGCACAAAAAACAGCACCCAGAAAAAGGCCGCGCCCCCCAAAAACAGGGCGATGCCCGGGGTAGTCAGCGTCTGACGGCAGGCTTTGAGGAACCCTGCCGGACGCAGCCGCACCAGCCCTACCACCCAGAGGGCAATGAACAACAGGATGACCAGTGCCGCGCCGATGCGCAGCGCCCCTGCGATGCCGAAGCCATAGAGGAGCAGCGCTGCGGCTGCCAGCAAGGGCAGCGGCAGCAGAGCAGCGTGCAGTTTGCCGCCCGAAGCGAGCACCGCGCATCCACCGGTAAGCAGAACCAGCACAAACAAGCCCCAGAGCAAGGTCAGCATCGGCGTTCGCCTCCTTTTGTACAATTTGTTGATTTTGTTATGTCAAATACACAGTGTATACAGGGCCGATAAAGTAATGCTGGAAGAGGAGCACCGCGCCCCACAGCGCATAGCCGCCGCAGAGGGGCAAGGCCAAATGTTCGGCCCGGACCGCTGTCAAACGGGGTGCCAGCGCGCGGCGGGCCAGTGCCGCCACGCCCAGAACCAGCAGCAGCCAGAGCGGCAAAAAGTACCGGGTCTGCAAGCCTACGATCCGCACCATGCCCACCGGCGTATAGGTGATGTACATGGCGGTCATGGCACCGATGCCGTACAGCGCAGCAAACAGACTCAGCCCGCCCAGACGGCGGCGGCCCAGTGCTTCGGTGCTGGGGGTGCAGAGCAGCGCCGCCGCCAACAGTACCAGCGGCCCGGTCATGCTCAGGAAGGAAATCGGCAGGTCCTTCCAGCCAAACAGTCCCAACTGGCCAAGGAAACCGTCGTTCTCATAGAGTGTACCCAGCAACACCGCCAGATAACGCAGCGGGTTGGACAAAATAAAGGCCAACTGTTCGCCGCCGTTGACCGCGCTCCCGCCCTGCCGGGCAATGGTGCCGTAGTTGAAGCGCATCTGTACGCCGTATTGCTCCACCGCCATCGTCAGGGCCAGCGCGCCTGCCGCGCAGATGCCTACCCAAAGCAGGCGGCTGCCCTTGGCTTTCCATTCTTTCTTGGTGGGCAGCAGCGGCAGCACCACCCACAAAAGGTTCAGGTAGGGCTTGGTGCCGTTAGCAAAGATACAGGCCGCCGCATAAAGTGCCGCAGTGCGGGTGGTCCACTGGGGCCGGGTCAACAGCGCCAGCATCAGGTAGTAGCAGGCCAGCAGGGTGGCGTCGTAGCTCAGGGACGCCCCCATATACAGCGACATGGGCAGCAGCATCAGGCACAAAAAGGCCGGTCGGGCCTTGCGGGCCGCACGCAGTCCCAGCCAGCAGAGCAGCGTATAGGCCACCAGATTGCCCAGCCGTCCGGCGTACAGACAGCCCAGTGCCCCCAGCCCCAAAAGCCGTGCCAGCGCCATACCCAGCGCCCCCGGCAAAAAGGGCAAAATCAAAAAGCTGATCGGCTCGGTGACCGGTTCGCCCTCATCGGGCTGTCCGGACAGGTACTGGGCAAAACTGTCGGCCACACTCTGCACCGTACCGTCCTTGCCGTACTGTTTCAGGGCGTAGCCTGCCGTATTGTAGGGTTGTTCTTCCTCGGTATCGGGGTCGACGCCCACCCCGGCCGAGGTATGGGCGTTGACCCATGCGCCGGGGAAGGCGTGCATCAACCGGGAGACATCCTCGGGGTAGCCGCGGTCGGCGTCAAAGTCCAACCGCCCCATCGAGATGGCATAGGTACGCAGGTAATGTTCGGTTTCATCGGGGGTTTGCAGCGGCGGGTTGGCAAAGGCAAACAAGATGCCGCACAGCAGGATGCAGACCGCCCCCCGGGCGGCAAAATCTTTGACCCGACGCAGGACCAGCACCACGGCCCCGGCGCAAACGCCCAGCCCCACACAGAGCAGCGTAGGCCACAGCGGCGGAATGCCCCGGGCATCCAGCCCGTAAAAGACCCGCCAATAATAGCTGAGCACCACGCCCAGCAACGCACCTACCGCCAGCACGAAAGCCCACCGCACGGCTTTGGGCCAAACGGTGGGTGCATAGCGGTGTTTGTTCTTGGAAAGGTTCCCGCTCATATTACAGGATATACTGCCCGACCTTATACTGGTCGAGGTTGCCGCGCAGGAATTCAATGGTTTCGGCCAGACCCTGCTCAAAGGTATACTTCGGTGCCCAGCCGGTCAGATTGCGCAGTTTGGTGGCGTCGCCCAGCAGGCGGTTGACCTCGCTCTTTTCGGGGCGCAGCCGCTCGGCCTCGCAGACGATGGTGGCGTTGGGGTTGATCTGGGCGATCAGCTCGTGGGCCAGATCCCCGATGGAATGCTCCACGCCGGTGGCGATGTTCAGCTCCTGCCCGATGGCCGCATCGCAGTCCGCGATGGTCATAAAGCCGTTGGCGGTGTCCTTGACGTAGTTGAAGTCCCGGGTGGGGGTCAGGCTGCCCAGTTTGATCTCGGTCTGGCCCGCCAGCAACTGGGTGATGATGGTGGGAATGATGGCCCGGCCGCTCTGGCGGGGGCCATAGGTATTGAAGGGCCGCACGATGGTGACCGGCAGATCAAAGCTGCGGTAGAAGCTCTCGGCCAGACGGTCGGCACCGATCTTGGTGGCCGAGTAAGGGCTTTGCCCCTGATAGGGGTGCTTTTCGTCGATGGGCACATACTGGGCCGTACCGTAGACCTCGCTGGTAGAAGTAACCAGCACCCGCTGGGTGTCCAGTTCCCGGGCGGCATTGAGAACGTTCAGCGTGCCCTTGATGTTGGTATCCACATAGCTGTCGGGGCTATGGTAGGAGAACGGAATGGCGATGAGGGCCGCCAGATGAAAGACCCGCTCCTGCCCGCGCATGGCGGTGCGCACGCCGTTGGGGTCACGCACGTCGCCCATAAAAATATCGATCTCGTTGCGGATCTCGGGGGGCAGGGTGTCGATCCAGCCCAGAGAGCCAAAGGAATTGTACAGACAGAAGGCGCGTACCTTCTCGCCGCGCTTGACCAATTCTTCGGTCAGATGGCTGCCAATAAAGCCGTCTGCACCGGTGACCATTACGGTATGTGCCATGGTTTGCTCCTTTTTTACCAAACGGGCCGAGGCCCGGAATTACAATACTATTACAAAGCAGTATAACCGATTTTGCAAAAGATTTCAACCGCCGACAACGAAAAGCGGGCGCAGGCCTTAAGCCTGCGCCCGTTCACTGGATACGGAATCAGACGATCTCCACTTTTTCCATGACCATCGGGGTGCGGGGTTTATCGCTCCAGTCGGTTTCGACAGCCGCGATCTCGTCTACCACATCCATGCCGCTGACCACATGGCCGAAGGCCGCGTACTCACCGTCCAGATGAGGTGCATCCTGATGCATGATAAAGAACTGGCTGCCCGCCGAGTTGGGGTCCATGGCCCGGGCCATGCTGATGACGCCCCGGGTATGCTTGATGGGGTTGGCCACCCCGTTGTGGGCAAACTCGCCCTTGATGTGCCAACCCGGGCCGCCGGTGCCGTTGCCGATGGGGCAGCCGCCCTGAATCATAAAGCCGGGGATAACACGGTGGAAGGTCAGGCCATTGTAAAAGCCCTGCTTGACCAGCTTTTCAAAGTTTTCGCAGGTGATGGGCGCCGCAGTGGGGTCCAGTTCGATGTCGATGGTCTTGCCGTTTTGCATGGTAATGCGAATCATAGGTCATTCTCCTTTTGTAGTATTTTCCTCTACCGAAGGGGCGGCCGGGTCGCTTTGGGCGGTGGGCAGCCCCTGCGTATAACTCATGCTGCCGATGGCGCGGCAGAACTCCTCATCGGAGTACTTTTTCAGCCAGAAAAGCAGCGCAGCACCCATAAACTCTTCGCTGCGGCGCCGGGCTTTGGGTAATAGTGCAAACAAGCCGCCTTCATGACTTTGCCCGGTGAAGGGGTCGGTCCATTCGTCGGGCAATTCCCCCGACAGCTTGCGGGGGGACAGATGCCCCGTGATGAACCCCTTGCCCCCAAAGAAGATCTCCACCACCCGGAACGCCGCTTTGCGGAGCCCGTGGCGGCTGGGGAACAAGCCCCGCACCCGGTAGGTGTGGTAAAAGGCATCGGCCAGATATTCCACCGGAATATCCTCGCCGTAGACTTCCAACAGACAGGTGTGCAGCAGCGCCGCAATATCGGCCAACTGTTCCCCGGTGGGCAGCGGGCTGGCGTCGGCAGCAAGCACCCGGCCGTCACCGGTATCCTCCTTGTGCAGTTCGGAATCCAGCGCGATCTCCAGATAGCCGTGCCCGCCTTTGCCCCCATAGGGCTGCCCGGGCTCACACATCGCACAGACAAAGGGATGTACCACCGTGTCGGTGGCATAGTGGCACAAAAAGCCCAGCACATACTCTACCTGCGGCCGGGTCTTGACATGGCGGCATAGGCTGTACAGAAACGCCCCGGTTTTCTCCTCGTGCATGCGGTTTCCCAGACCCGGCAGATCATAATGCCGCTTGGCCCGGGGTTTCCAGACTTCGTAGCAGAAAAAACTGTCGGGACCATTGGCCCCCGCGGCGAAGGCTTCGGGGCACTGGATTTTATAATGGATGGCAGCCGCCGCCTGACGGGCGGTGCGCACATGGGTGTAGCCTTCCGGCATGAGGGGTTCACTTCCTTACTACTCCAAAACGCAGCTTATTGTACCCCGCCGGGGGCAAAAAGTCAAATAGACGTTCAGATCTTCCGCTCGTCCCCCTGCAAGGTGCGGGGCAGCACGAAGAAATAGAGCGCCGCACCCGCCATGATGATGAGGATCACCGACAGGATGCCGTAAGGGCCTGCGGCTTTGTTGATGGCATCCACCTGTTCGGTGGTGGCCGTGGCGGCGGTCAGGCCCTGCTCCTGCAGCATCTGAGAGGCGGCTATCGCGCTGACAGCGCCCACCAGCGTGGGGCCGAGGATGGAAGAGAACTTGCCGAAAATATCAAAGAAGCCGAAGAACTCGCCGCTGCGGTCCCTGTCGGGGATGAGCTTGCCGAACATCGAGCGGGAGAGCGCCTGAATGCCGCCCTGACTGGTGGCGCAGAGCACCGCCAGCATCCAAAACTGCCACAGGCTGTCCATAAAGAAGGCAAAAACGCAGATAAACATATAGACGCAGATGCCCACGCCCACCATTTTGCGGGCCCCGAATTTGGCCGCCAGCTTCATGTAAAGCAGGCAGAAGGGCAGGCCCAGCACCTGCACCAGCAGCAGCGCCAGCAGCATGCCGGCGGAATCCAACCCCAGATTGGTGCCGTAGCTGGTGGCCATGCTGATGATGGTGTGCACGCCGTCGATGTAGAAAAAGTAGGCGATGATGTAGACCAGCATAGGTTTGTCGGCAGCGATCTCTCGGATGGTGGCAAACACCCCCTTGATGTTGCGGCCGATGTCCCCTTTCTCATAGGGCTTGCCGGAGGTCTGCTCGCAGTTTTTGAGCAGCGGCAGGCTGAAGACAAGCCACCACACGGCGGTGATGGCAAAAATGACCGACAGGCAGGTGAGCATGGGGACGCCCACGGCATTCATGATCAGGAAGATCAGCAGCGGAATGGTGGAGCCGCCGATATAGCCCAGCCCGTACCCCATGGTAGAGACGGAATCCATCCGATCCTCGGTGGTGATGTCGGTGAGGAAGGCGTCATAGTAGATGCAGGAAGCATCAAAACCGATGGTACTAAGAATGTAAAGCACCAACACAATGCCGGCCACCCGGCCGGCGGCGTCGGTAGAGGAGGTAAAGTCCATGCCGGGGGTAAGGGCCAGCCCAGCCACCGACAACACCCCCAGCGCCAAAAAAGCCGAGAAGAGCTTTTTGCGCATCCCGCGGATGTCGCCAAAGACCCCGAGGAAGGGTGCCGACAACGCCACAATGGCCATGGCGATGCTGGTGGCATACCCCCAAGTGGACATGCTGGAAACGCTGTCGGCGGTGTATTCCGCCACCGAATCAAAGAAGATGGGCAGAATGGTCACCACGATGACCGAGTGAGCGCTGTTGGCCCAGTCGTACATCATCCAGCTCAATTCCTGCTTGGTAAATTTTTTCAGGAAACCCATGCGCAAGTTCCTCCCGTCCTGTCAAACATAAAAATATTGTACTATCCCCGGACGGGAAAAACAACCAAAAGCGCCCCGTTTTCTGTCAACGGGGCGTAAAAAAGTGTCAGATTTTCGCAACAGCGCCGCAGCTTACCGCGCCCGCAACTGCCAGAACGCCACGGCCGCAGCCGCCCCCACGTTGAGGGAATCCACCCCGTGCTGCATGGGGATCATGACGGTGGCATCGCAGTGGGCAATGGTTTGGGCGGCCAGACCGTCCCCCTCGGTGCCCAGCAGAATGGCCAGTTTTTCGGTCTTTTGCAGGCCGGGGTCGTCCACCGGCAAGGCCCGATGGTCCAGCGCCATGGCCGCCGTGCAAAACCCCAGCCCATGCAGCCGGGCCAGACCAGCTTCGGGCCAGTCGGCGGCGCTTTCCCCCAGCCGGGCCCAAGGGACCTGAAACACCGTGCCCATGCTGACCCGGATGGCACGGCGGCAGAGCGGGTCACAGCAGGAGGGCGACAGCAGCACGCCATCCATACCCAGCGCCGCCGCAGAACGGAAGATGGTCCCGATGTTGGTGGAATCCACGATGCCTTCCAACACCGCCACCCGCCGGGCATCCCGACAGACTTCCTCCACCGTCCGGGGTGCCGGACGGCGCATGGCGCAGAGCACCCCACGGGTCAGGGCGTAGCCGGTGAGCTGTTCCAGCACCCCACGGTCCGCCGTGTAGACCGTCACGTCGGGGCAGCGGGCCAGCACCTCTGCCGCCGGACCGTCGATCTGGCGACGCTCCATTAAAAAGGAAAGGGGCCGGTATCCCGCGTCCAGCGCGGTGCCGATGACCTTGGGGCTTTCGGCAATGAACACCCCTTTTTCCGGTTCCAGCTTGCTGCGCAGTTGGGCTTCGGTCAGGCGGGCGTAGACGTCCAGTTCCGGTGCCGACAGGTCGGTAATTTCCACAATGTTGGGCATGGGTCGTTTCTCTCCTGTGTTGATGATGCTTCCAGCATACGCCAAAACCGCCGAAAATGCAAACAAAAAGCCGCAGCGGCCTGCTGCGGCTTTCAACTTTTTTCCAAAAAACGTCACCGCCGGCGGATATCTGCCGACGACGGTAACACAAACAGGGAAATTTACCCCAAAATTGTGTGCAAGGAGCCCGCGACAAGTGCGCGATTTGGGGCAAAATACTGCCGAAGAGGAATCCAAGGGCCGCGGGCACCGCCCCCCGTTAAAATAGGCCCGTCAGGCAATTTCCGCGCGGGACTGCGGTCCCCTTTGCGACCTCATTCTGCAAACATCGGGGTGGACAGATACCGGTCGCCGGTGTCGGGCAGCAGTACCACGATGGTCTTGCCTTCATTTTCGGGGCGCTTGGCCTGCTGAATGGCGGCATGGAGCGCTGCGCCGGACGAAATGCCCACCAGCACGCCCTCCTTGCGGCCCATCATACGGCCCGCGGCAAAGGCGTCCTCGTCGGTGACCGGCATGACCTCGTCGTAGACCGAGGTGTTCAGCACTTCAGGCACAAAGCCTGCGCCGATGCCCTGCAATTTGTGGGGACCCGCCTTGCCGCCGCTGAGCACCGCCGAGGTAGCAGGCTCTACCGCCACGATGTGTACCGCGGGGTTCTGCTCTTTCAGATAGCTGCCCACGCCGGTGATGGTGCCGCCGGTGCCGGCGCCTGCCACAAAGATGTCCACCTGACCGTCGGTGTCCTGCCAAATTTCGGGGCCGGTGGTAGCCCGGTGCGCTGCCGGGTTGGCGGGGTTGACAAACTGGCCCGGCACAAAGCTGTTGGGCGTTTGGGCGGCCAGCTCGTCGGCCTTGGCGATGGCGCCGGCCATGCCCTTGGCGCCTTCGGTCAGCACCAATTCGGCGCCATAGGCCTTCATCAACAGGCGGCGCTCCACGCTCATCGTTTCGGGCATGACGATGATGACCCGGTAGCCCCGGGCCGCCGCCACCGATGCCAGTCCGATGCCGGTATTGCCCGAAGTGGGCTCGATGATGACCGAACCGGGCTTGAGCTTGCCGGTGGCTTCGGCGTCATCGATCATCGCCTTGGCCACCCGGTCTTTGACCGAGCCGGCGGGGTTCAGATATTCCAATTTGGCCAGCAGCCGGGCTTTCAGGCCCTCGGCGGCTTCGATATGGGTGAGTTCCAACAGCGGGGTGTGACCAATCAACTGTTCTGCGGATGTATAGATCTTGCTCATGGTGTTCGTCTCCTCTTATAAAAATCGTGTTCCTTATTAGAATGGACAGCCGGGGCAACATCGCCGCCGGGGTAGAGAACGGTTCGCCATGCGTATTCATACCTTTCTTGTAGGATAAGGTGATTGTACACCCTGCCGCAGGTTTTGTCAATATAAACCGCGCGTATTCCCCACAGATTTTTTGCAAAGCGGCGGGGCCCCTTCCCTTGCAAAACGCGTTCGGAGCGGTGTATAATATAGCTGTTTTTGTTTTTTTGCATAGACGTGGAGGGAATTTTATGGCGACGAAGTATATCTTTGTGACCGGCGGCGTGGTCTCCGGTCTAGGGAAAGGGATCACCGCGGCCAGTCTGGGGCGTTTGCTCAAGACCCGCGGGCTGAAGGTGGCCAGCCAGAAGCTGGACCCCTACATCAACGTGGACCCCGGCACGATGAGCCCCTTGCAGCATGGCGAGGTGTTCGTTACCGACGACGGCACCGAGACCGATCTGGACTTGGGCCATTATGAGCGGTTCATCGACGAAAATTTGAACAAGTACTCCAACCTGACTACCGGCAAAGTCTACTGGAATGTACTGAACAAGGAACGGCAGGGCGCGTATCTGGGCCAGACGGTGCAGATCATCCCCCATATCACCAACGAGATCAAGAGCTACATCTACAATCTGGCCAAGAGCACCGAAGCCGATGTGGTCATCACCGAGATCGGCGGCACCACCGGCGACATCGAGAGCCAGCCCTTCTTGGAAGCCATCCGGCAGGTCGGCATTGAGCAGGGCCCCGAAAACTGCTGCTACATCCATGTGGTGCTGGTGCCTTACATTTCCGGCTCTGACGAGTACAAGTCCAAGCCCGCCCAGCATTCCTGCAAGGAGCTGCAGGGCATGGGCATCGCCCCCAACATCATCGTGCTGCGCGCCGATGGCCCGGTGGGCAACGACATCAAGCGCAAGATCAGCATGTTCTGCAATGTGCGCCCCGACTGCGTCATCGAGAACCTGACCATGCCCAGCCTGTACGAGTGCCCGCTGATGCTGGACGCTGCCGGTCTGACCAACGTGGTGGTCCGTCAGCTCCACCTGACCACCCCGCCCACCGACCTGACCGAGTGGAAAGAGCTGATCAGCCGCATTGCGACCCGCAGCCGCACCTGCACCATCGCGCTGGTTGGCAAATACGTCAAACTGCACGACGCCTACCTGAGCGTTATGGAGAGCTTGTACCACGCCGGCTTTGAGACCGAGAGCAAGGTCAACATCAAGTGGGTGGACAGCGAAACGCTGTTGGATCAGGATCGCTGCGCCGAGGAACTGTCCGAGGTGGACGGCATCATCCTGCCCGGCGGCTTTGGCGACCGGGGCATCGAGGGCATGATTCAGGCTGCCCAGTATGCCCGGGAGCAGCATATTCCCTACTTTGGCATCTGCTTGGGCATGCAGATCATGGTCATGGAATACGCCCGCAACGTGCTGGGGTATACCGACGCCAATTCCAGCGAGTTCACCCCCGAGGGTACCCACAACGTGATCGACCTGATGCCCGACCAGCAGGGCAACATCCCCAAGGGCGGCACGATGCGTCTGGGCAAGTACCCCTGCACCATCGCACCGGAAACCACCATGGCCCGCTGCTACGGCAAGCTGGAGATCGACGAGCGGCATCGCCATCGCTACGAATTCAACAACGACTACCGTGCCGAGTTTGAGCAGAAGGGCTTGACCATCGCCGGCACCAGCCCCGACGGCCGTCTGGTGGAAGCCGTGGAGCTGACGGAGCGTCCCTTCCATGTGGGCGTTCAGTTCCATCCCGAATTCAAGAGCCGTCCCAACCGGGCCCATCCCCTCTTCAAGGGCTTTGTGGCGGCAGCGCTCCAGTACCAGACCGAGCACGCCCCCACCGATCATCACGTGATGATGGACCAATAATTCCAAAACAGCAGCCCCGCCGCAAAATTTGCGGCGGGGCTGTTTTTGTTGTGTTTTTTCGGAAAAATTCCCCTAATGAGCGGTGCTCTCGCCGCCCTTTTCCCGGTCAGGGGAAAGTTCTTTGCCTGCTTTCTTTCAAGAAAGCAGGTCAGCGGTCCTGCAGGGGTACATACTCCCGGGGGACCATGATGCTCTGGTAGGCCGGGCGGATGATCTTGTCCATATTGACCAGTTCCTCCATTCGATGGGCCGACCAGCCCACGATACGGGCCACGGCGAAGATGGGGGTGTAGAGTTCCACCGGAATGCCCAGCATGTCATAGACAAAGCCGGAGTAGAAGTCCACGTTGGCAGAAACGCCCTTGTAGATATGCCGCTTTTCGGCGATGACCTGCGGGGCCAGCCGCTCGATGGTGTTGTAGTATTCAAAGTCGCGGTCCCGGCCCTTGGCGTCCGCAAGCTGGTGAACGAAGTTTTTGAACACCACGGCACGGGGGTCACTGAGGGAGTAAACCGCGTGACCCACGCCGTAGATCAGGCCCTTCTGGTCGAAGGCCTGCCGGTCCACGATCTTGCGCAGGTAATCCCGCATGGCGTCCTCGTCGGTGGGGTCGGCCACATGAGCGCGGACGTCGTCCATCATATGCATGACCTTGATGTTGGCGCCGCCGTGCTTAGGGCCTTTCAGGCTGGAGAGCGCCGCCGCAATGACCGAGTAGGTGTCCGACCCGGAGGAGGTGACGACGCGGGTGGTGAAGGTGGAGTTGTTGCCGCCGCCGTGCTCCATATGAAGCAGCAGGGCGATATCCAGCACGTGGGCTTCCAAGTCGGTGTACTGCCGGTCGGGGCGCAGCATCTGGAGCAGGTTTTCGGCGGTGGAAAGTTCCGGCTTGGGCCGGTGGATGTACATGCTGCCGTCGCACTCATAATAGTGGTAAGCATGGTAGCCGTAGACCGCCAGCATGGGGAATACACTGATAAGCTTGATGCACTGTTCCAACTGGGTCTGCAGGTCGGTCTTGCCGATGTCATCGTCATAGCTGGCCAGCGTCAGCACGCTGCGGGTCAGCGAGTTCATCAGGTCTTTGCTGGGTGCCTTCATGATGACGTCCCGCACAAAGTTGGTGGGCAGGTCCCGGCACTTGGCCAAACAGTCTTTGAAGGATTCCAACTGCTGCTCGTTGGGCAGGTCCCCCAAAAGCAGCAGGTAGGCGGCTTCCTCGAAGGCATAGCGCTTGCCCCGCAGGCCGCGGATCAAGTCATAGACGTTGTAGCCGCGGTACCACAGCTTACCGTCACAGGGGACTTGTTTGCCGTCCCGCTGCTCAAAGGCATCGATGCGGGAAATGTTGGTAATGCCCGCCAGCACGCCTTTACCGTCTTGGTCCCGCAAACCGCGCTTGATGTGGTACTGGGCAAACAATGCCGGGTCCACACGGTTGTTGGTGACGCATTCTTCGGTAAAGATGCGTGCTTCCTTTTCAATGGCTGCGTAATCGCTCATAAAAGAACCCTCCCTTTTTCCGCCGTCTATGACGGATCGTTTGATTTTTTTCCCATTTCACACTTCTTTTTTGTACAGTTCGTATACTGCCTATTATACCGATTTCGTTACTTTGTGTCAAACAAACAATCTGTGAACAAAGTTCATTTTCCAACAAAAAAAACACGCTTGCCACGGTATTTTTATCGTGCAAGCGTGCTTTTTG
The DNA here is from genome assembly GCA_963557315.1 of uncultured Gemmiger sp. Classification (GTDB taxonomy): domain Bacteria; phylum Bacillota; class Clostridia; order Oscillospirales; family Ruminococcaceae; genus Gemmiger. The sequence goes on from CAUWAX010000002.1 coordinate 191,427, forward strand.
CAAAAATAAAATTTTACTTGTCAGGAGGAAAGCACCGAGGACATTCACAATGGAATGCCTTCCAGAATTCAACAGGACAGTTTTTCTTCTATTGTCTGGATTTTCTTTGCAACATCGTCGGTTAGCAAGACATATTTAGACAATTTTACGCCTTTAGAAACCTCGGTATGATAGGATTCTGGAAGTCCTGAGTATTTAATAATCTCTTTTACCTGCTTATTTCCATTGGTAATCAAGTCCGCATAATAAATTGAAAAAACATGAATGCTAGCTACTTTGTATCCCTCTGGCGCAGAATCATAAAAGTTTTTTCAAAACATGTCCCAAAAGAGAATCTGTCATTTTCTATCCCCCTATATTCTTCGCATTTTACCCCTGCCGGGCCTGCAAAGCCGCCAGCAGCGGCGGGATCAACTGCTTTTTGCGGCTGACCACCCCGGGCAGTACGGCGACGCCCTCCTTGGGCTCCACACCAAAGGCATCCCGGACAATTTCTTCGGTGCCCTGCCCCCAGTACATCAGGTCGGTGCTCTGGGTCTTCATGTCGGTGAACATATAGAAGATCATGGGCAGACCTTCCCGACGGCCCGCTTCGGGCAGGAAAGGCCCTACCAGCGCTTCGGCCGCCGCACGGGATTTGTCGGTCATATAGATGGACTGGCCCACGCCAAACTTGGCATCGCCCCGGCTGAACGCCTTAAAGTCCGAACGGAACACGTCCTCGGCGTCGCGGCCCGTCAGGTCGGCGCCCGCCTCAAACATCTGCTCGGCGTAGGTGGGGATGTCCTCCCCTGCCAGCGCGGCCAGTTCCTTGGCGGTGGCTTCATCCTGCGGGGTGGAGGTGGGGGAACGGAACATCAGCGTGTCGGACAGGATGGCCGACAGCAGCAGCCCTGCAATCTGCTTGGAGGGGGTCACCTCCTGCTCCTGATACATCTGGTAGAGGATAGTGGCCGTGCAGCCCACCGGCACATTGCGGAAATACACCGGGCCGCTGGTTTCCAGCGTGCCGATGCGGTGATGGTCGATGATTTCCAGAATTTCGGCCTGCTCCAGACCGTCCACCGCCTGCGTGCGCTCGTTATGGTCCACCAAAATGACCTTTTTGCGGTGCAGATTCAACAGGTTCCGGCGGCTGACTACACCGCAGTACTTGCCGTTTTCGTCCAAAATGGGGAAATACCGGTGCCGCACGCTGGCCATGATCTTGCGGGCGTCCTCGATGGGGGTGTTGACGCTGAACTTCATCAAATCATGGGTGCGCATAAAGTGCCGCACCGGCGCGGCGGTGGTGATCAGCCGCCCGGCTGCGTAGGTATCGTAGGGGGTGGCCAGCACGGCGCAGCCCTTCTCCTGCGCGCGGGACACGATGGTACGGGGCACCGCCGAACCGCAGCAGACGATGATAGCCGCGGCGCCGCAGTCAATGGCGCACATCTGGGTTTCGTACCGGTTGGACACCAGCACCAAGTCCCCGGGCTTGACCAGTTCCTCCATGATCTCGGGGCTGGTGCCGATGCAGATATTGCCCTCGGTGATGCGGGCGTCCGCATTGCCCACCACCAGCTCCGCTTCCAGCGTTTCCAGCAGGTTGTGGTAGCTGGTGTTAGCTGCCGCCAGCACACCGGTGTCGAACAGGTCCATGTTGGCGTCGGCAATGTCCTTAATGGTGATCAGACCCTGCAATTCATCGTTGGCATCGGTGATGCACAGCGTGTCGATCTCCACATCCCGCATCAGGTTCCAGGCCGCACGGACGCTCATCTCGGCGTTGATGCCCGCCTGTTTGCGGATGTCGATGTCCTTGATCTGGGGGCTGACATCGGTGCAGAGGCGCGGCGCCTCGATGCCGAAATGCTGGAGTACGAACCGGGTTTCCCGGTTGACATGTCCGGCGCGGCGGGCCTCATATTTACCGGTCAGGCTGCCACGGTTTTTCAGCCACGCATAGGACAACGCCGAACAGATGGAGTCTGTGTCGGGATTTTGGTGGCCGATGATATTGATATGGCGCACATTTTCGATTGACATATAACCTTTCCTCTCTTCTTGGAGCTCAACCGCGGGTCCTTCCCTCACAGCCCGCAAATTCACCAAAAGTTCTTTCTCTACGCTCTATTACATTTTCTATTATACCACACTTTTTTGCGGTTTGCGATTCTTGACAATAACCGCAGTACAGCGTAAAATAGATACTGTATGTGGATATTGGGGTCATGCCCCTTGGCAACGCAAGTTCAAATAGAGAGGGAACGGATATGATTCAGGAAAATTTACGCAACGTCGCCATCATTGCCCACGTTGACCACGGCAAGACGACGCTGGTGGACCAGATGCTTAAGCAGTCTGGTGCCTTCCGCGCCAACCAGCAGGTGGCCGAGCGTGTGATGGACTCCGGCGACATTGAGCGTGAGCGCGGCATCACGATTTTGGCCAAGAACTGCTCTTGTGTGTATGAGGGCGTCAAGATCAACATTGTAGACACCCCGGGCCACGCCGACTTCGGCGGCGAGGTGGAGCGCGTGCTGAAGATGGTGAACGGCGTGCTGCTGCTGGTAGACGCCGCCGAGGGCTGCATGCCCCAGACCCGCTTCGTTTTGCAGAAAGCCCTGCAGCAGAACCTGTCGCTGGTCATCGCCGTCAACAAGGTTGACCGTCCCGACGCCCGCATCAAGGAAGTCATCGACGAGATTCTGGAACTGTTGATGGATCTGGGCGCCACCGACGAGCAGTTGGACAGCCCCATGGTGTTCTGCTCTGGCCGCAACGGCACCGCCAGCTATGACTGGGTACACCCCGAGAACGGCACCGACCTGAAGCCGCTGTTCGATACGATTCTGAAATACGTCCAGCCGCCGGAGGGCGAGCCCGACGAGCCGCTGCAGATGCTGGTGTCCAGCGTGGACTACAACGAGTTTGTGGGCCGCATGGGCGTGGGCCGTGTGCAGAACGGCGTGATCAAAGTGGGTTCTGCCGTGCAGGTCTGCGACTGGCACAACCCCGACGTGCATATGACGGGCCGCGTCACCAAGCTGTTCGACTTTAAGGCCAACGGCCGTGAGCCCATCGAGCAGGCTTCTGCCGGCGACATCGTGGCTTTTGCAGGTCTGCCCGATATTTCCATCGGCAACACGCTGTGCGACCCCAGCAAGGTGCAGCCCCTGCCCTTTGTGAAGATCAACGATCCCACGGTGGAGATGACCTTCTCGGTCAACGACTCTCCCTTTGCCGGTAAAGAAGGCAAGTACGTCACCTCCCGCCAGATCCGTGACCGCCTGATGCGGGAACTGCTGAAGGACGTGGCTTTGAAGGTGGAAGATTCCGCCACCACCGATTCCTTCCGGGTCATGGGCCGCGGTGAAATGCACCTGTCCATTCTGATTGAAACGATGCGCCGGGAAGGCTACGAACTGCAGGTTTCTCCCCCGCACGTTCTGACCCACGAGGAAAACGGCAAGACGATGGAGCCCATGGAGCGGGTGGTCATCGACGTGCCCGAAATGTATCAGGGCAACGTTATGACCGCGCTGGGCGCGCGCAAAGGCATTTTGATGAACATGCAGATGATGAACAGCCGTTCCCGTCTGGAGTTCCGTATGCCCAGCCGGGGCCTGTTCGGTTACCGCAGCCAGTTCCTCACCGATACCCACGGCGAGGGCATCATGAACACCATCTTCGACGGCTATGAAGAGTGGTGCGGTGACATCCAGACCCGGTCCACCGGTTCTTTGATCAGCTTCGAGACCGGTGACGCCGTGACCTACGGGTTGTTCAACGCCCAGCAGCGCGGCACCTTGCTGGTCAACGCCGGTGAGAAGGTCTATGCCGGTCAGGTCGTGGGCTACACCCCCACGGGCGAGGACATTACCGTCAACGTCTGCAAGACCAAGCATCTGACCAACACCCGTGCTTCGGGCAGCGACGACGCCCTGCGTCTGGTGCCGGTGAGCAAGTTCAGTCTGGAGGGTTGCCTGGAGTTCTTGGCCCCCGATGAACTGCTGGAAGTCACCCCCGAGAATCTGCGCATCCGCAAGCGGATCCTCGACCATGACCTGCGCATGAAGGCCGCCAGCAAGAAGAACAAGGGTTAATACCAATCAAAGGGGAGCTTCGGATTCAGCGGCTGCGCCGCGTTTCCTGCACGACCGGGTTGCGGTTCCCGCATCGGTCGGCGTCCCTTGGACGGGACTTTCCCTCTGCGACCGCGGCCCCTGCTCCGTCGTGCTGCATCCGCCGCAGGCGGCGCACGACTTTGCAGCTCCTTTGGATTCCCACCGTCGGGGAACGCACATTCTCATGCCACACGCGGCGACTCGAATGTGTTTTTCCCTCTCACGGTATCGTCATCGTCGGCACATGTCCACCGATGACGATGGATTTATAACGATACGCTCGTACTACAACAGCACCCCCGGCCCTAGGGCCGGGGGTGTTTGTATTGGCGTTTTACGCTGCGCTGTTGTAAAGGGTCACCGGGGTGACTTCGCCGGTGCCGTTGAGGTAGTCCTCCAGATCCACCAGCCCGTAGGCCTCGTGGAACTCGCCCGACTCCTCGGTGATGCTGTTGTCCACCAGCAGACGGCCATCCCCGGTAAAGGCGACCGGCCAGTTGTTGTCAATGGGGACGTTCTCCCACGTCTTGCCGGTGGTCACGTCGTAGATCAGGCAGTCGTTGGTGGCAAGGTAGCTGCCGATCCAGCGCAGGCTGCCATTCTGCATCCCCATCTCACCGCCGTCCACCCCCTCCGGGATGGCGGTCAAGGGCTGCCAGTCCCCTCCGGTCATGTCACAGGACTCCACCCCGGCGTCCGCGATCTGCCCATCCACCTGACCGTACCAGTTGAAGTAGATCCGACCGCAGCCGGCCCCCAAAAATCTGTGCTGCCGGCTGCTGCCGTCAGGCTGCTCGGCGCCATAGTAGGGTTCAGTCATCATCTTTTCCAGCGCCCCGGTGGCAGGGTCGTACCAGTCATACTCGCAGGTAGCGTTCTGCAGCGCCGCATTGTAGGCATCCCCCTCCTGCGGGCCGGGCAGCGGCGTATCGGTCAGCAGGTGGCAGAGAAGAAAGCGGGATTCCCCCACCGCCCAGATGTCCCAGGTCTGTGGGGGCAGTTGCAGTTCGGTGCATTGGCCGGTGGTCAGGTCCATCCGCAGGCCGGAATACTGGTTGTGCTCGTCAAAGACAAAATAGTAGACGCTGGTATCGTCCGCTGCGGCGGGGTAGATCTCCTGCTGAATCGTCATCGTCTCGGCCTCTCCGCCTTCCAGCGGGATCTTGTACATCGTCGTCCCCACAAAGAGGTAGACCGCATCGTTCCCCACCAGCAGCGAGCTGCTCTGCGTCAAGCCATCCTCCCCCACCGTCATTTCCACCGTGTAGATGCAGTCCTGCCGGGCGGTGGCATAGTCCAGCCGTAGGACCTGCAACTCATAGGCCGTACCGGGAGTGAAGTCCTGCAGCGAGCTGGCCACCGTATACCGGGCTTCCCCGGTATCTCCCAGAGTACCGCTGCTCCGCAAAGCCCCCGCCGGGAGCGCCCCGGCAGCCGCCGCCGGGGCGGACGCCTCTTGTTGGGCGGTGTCGGCAGTATCCGCAGCGGCGGATTCCGGCGCGGTGGCCGGGGCGCAGGCCGTCAGGCAAAAGGCCAGCGCCAACAACATTCCGATTGCTTTTTTCATCCGTATCCTCCTTTTGTATTGTCAGGGGAAAGGCCGCTTTTCCGGCCTTTCGATGGCATTTTCTTTTGTTTCTTCTCCCCTTACAGGGCAGGGATCGTGGTACCGGTGAAGTTTCCGGCCAGATAGTCCTCCTCCGACATCACCAGATAGCTGCCATCCTCCTGCTGGGACGACAGCACCTTACCGTCCGGCAGACCGCGGTCCGGCCAAGGAACGTGATTTTCCCCCTGCATGGTGAGTTCCTGTTGCTGACCGGTGGCCGGCAGGTACACCATCAGGCCGTTTGGGGTGGACTGCCAAAACCAACGGATCTCCCCCGCCTGCTTCAGCACCGAGGGTGCCCCTCTTTCGTCGACCAGCGCAAAGACTGTCTCCACCCCACTGCCATCCATCCCGCAGCGCTCCACCCGGCCGTTCTCCAGCCCCGTTTCCAGAGAGGCCACTCGGTAGAAGTAGAGTTTTCCCTCCGCTTTGCCCAGATAGAGGCGGTCGATCCGGTTGCCCTGCGCGTCCTCTTCCCCGTAGTAGGGTTCCCGCAGCACCTTTTCCAACGCGCCGGTGGCAGGGTCCCACCAGCAGTATTCGATCTCGGTATTCTGCATCAGGGCGTCATACTGCTCGGTCTCCTCGGGGGAAACATTCATCGGCACCGGAGTCAGCAGCCGGGCGATCAAAAACCGGCTTCCGTCCACATCCATAAATTGTGTGGTCTGGGCCGGCAGGGGCAGATCCTCCAGCACGCCGGTGGTCAGGTCCACCCGCTTCATCCCGGCGGTGTAATCCGCCCGGGTGAAATAGAGGTACTGGTCGTCCAGATAAGCAGGATATTGCCGGTCAACGGCCAGCGTCCAGACCGTTTCGCTGCCGTCCGTCAGGGAGCGGCCATGCAGAAGGGCATTGCCATCCTCGTCATAGATCATATAATAGAAGGTGTCCCCTTTCACCAGCCACCCCACGTAGGAGGCGCCCCAGTCCTCCAGCTTGCAGAGGGGTGTCTGCTGTGCCGCCTGTAAATCCACCTTAACAAAGGTGGTGTCCTCGGGGGTATCGCCGAACTGCAGGGTATAAAGGACATTCTCCTGCAAGGCGGCATCCTCCACCTCCCGCAGGGTGCCTGCCACCGAGAAGGTATCCACCTGCGTTTGGGGGGCGCTTTCGGCGGTGGCCGTGGTTTCCGCCGTGGCGGAAAGTTCGGACGCGGACGCCGGGGCTGCCGGGGCACAGGCTGTCAGACAGAAGGCTGCCGTCAACAGCGGCAAAAGGATTCGTTTCATGGGATTCCTCCTAACTTAGATGGTCACTGGCTCCAGTATGACACGGCTTTGTATCGGAGTTGTACCAAAATTCGACGCTTTTTCCTTTCGGCGCCGAATTTTTGCAGCAAAAAAGCCGCACAGCAGCGTTCTGACTGCTATGCGGCTGTTAGACAAGTCCGGGTGACAGGATTCGAACCTGCGAAATCTCCTGGTCCCAAACCAGGCGCGATACCAAGCTTCGCCACACCCGGGCACTTCTTAACCGTACTATTATAGTACGGTGGGGTGGTTTCCGTCAAGGGGAAATCCTTTGGTGACCTCATCACAGAAAAGGGGTGCCAAACCGTGTATACTAAAGCCACAACAAAACCATAAGGAGGACAACACGATGTCTGTATTGCATATCACGAAAGAAAATTTCAACGCCGAGGTCCTGAACGCCGACCGTCCCGTTCTGCTGGATTTCTGGGCTACCTGGTGCGGCCCCTGCCGGATGGTAGGTCCGCTGGTGGAGGAGATCGCCGCCGAGCACCCCGAGATCAAGGTAGGCAAGATCGACGTGGACGCCCAGCCTGAGCTGGCCGCCCAGTTCCAGATCATGAGCATTCCCACCCTGATGGTGGTGAAGAATGGCCAGATCACCCAGCGGGTGGTGGGCGCCCGCCCCAAGAGCCAGATTCTGGCCTTGGTACAGGAGGGCTGATCCATGGGATTTCTGGATTTTCTGCGGGGGCCGAACATGGACAGCGGCCTGACCCAGTACCGCCAGACCCCCGGGGCCCTGCTGCTGGACGTGCGCACCCCGGAAGAATATGCCGAGGGGCATATTCCCGGGGCCCAGAACCTGCCGCTGCAAACCCTGCAAGATATTGCCGCGGTGGCCCCGGCCAAGGACACGCCCCTCTTTGTTTACTGTCACAGCGGTGCCCGGAGCGGGCAGGCCACCGGCCTTTTGCAGCGGATGGGCTACACCCATGTGACCAACATCGGCGGCATTATGCACTATCACGGAAAGGTGGAACGATAAGATGAAAGTGGTCATCGTAGGCGGTGTGGCAGGCGGCGCCACCGCAGCAGCCCGGCTGCGCCGGTTGGACGAAACAGCCGAGATCGTCGTCTTTGAGCGGTCAGGGTTTATCTCCTATGCCAACTGCGGCCTGCCCTATTATATCGGCGGCGTGATCGAAGACGAAGCCGACCTGACACTGCAAACGCCGGAAAGTTTCTATGAACGGTTCCGGGTCCAGATGAAGGTGCACCACGAGGTCACCGCCATTGACCGCGCCGCCAAAACGGTGACGGTGCGCAATCTGGAGACCGGCGAGGTCTTTGCCGAAGCCTACGACAAGCTGCTGCTCTCCCCCGGGGCCAAGCCCACCCAGCCGGCGCTGCCCGGCGTGGGGCTGGACCGGCTGTTCACCCTGCGCACCGTGGAGGATACCCTGCGCATCCACCGTTTTGTGGCGGAGCAACATCCCCGCTCGGTGGTGTTGGCGGGCGGTGGATTCATCGGCTTGGAGCTGGCCGAGAATCTGCGGGAGAAAGGGCTGGACGTGACCATCGTCCAACGGCCCACCCAGTTGATGAACCCCTTTGACGCCGACATGGCGGCACTGATCCACCGGGAAGTCCGCGCCCACGGTGTACGGCTGGCGCTGGGCCATACGGTGGAAGGCTTTGCCGAGGCAAACGGCGGCGTACAGGTCCTTTTGAAAGACGAGGCCCCGCTGCAAGCCGACATGGTGATTTTGGCCATCGGCGTAACGCCGGACAGCCGGCTAGCCGCCGACGCCGGGCTGGAATTGGGGCTGAAAGGCAGCATTGTGGTCAATGACCGGATGCAGACCTCCGACCCGGACATCTACGCCGTGGGTGATGCCGTACAGGTGACCCACTTCGTCAGCGGCCAGCCCGCCCTCATTGCGCTGGCCGGCCCCGCCAACAAGCAGGGGCGCATCGCGGCAGACAACATCGCAGGCGGCGACAGCCGGTACAAGGGGTCGCAGGGCAGCTCGGTGCTGAAGATTTTCAGCCTGACCGCCGCCGCCACCGGCCTGAACGAAACCGCTGCCCGCCGGGCAGGACTGGACGCCGACGCGGTGGTGCTCTCCCCCATGAACCACGCCGGGTACTATCCGGGCGGTCAGGTCATGACCATGAAGGTGGTCTATGAGCGGGGCACCGGTCGTCTGCTGGGCGGGCAGATCCTCGGCGGGGACGGGGTGGACAAGCGCATCGATGTGCTGGCCACCGCCTTACGGGCCGGGATGACGGCCGCTGACCTGACCGAATTGGATCTTGCCTATGCGCCGCCCTACTCTTCGGCCAAAGACCCGGTGAACATGGCGGGGTATATGATCAAGAATCTGCTCACCGGCAAGGTCCAGCAGTTCCGGCTGGATGACTTGGCCGCCCTGCCCCGGGATGGCAGCGTCACCCTGCTGGACACCCGCACTCCGGAAGAGTACCGCCGGGGCCATGCCGACGGCTTTATCAACCTGCCACTGGACGAATTGCGGGAGCGGCTAGGCGAACTGGACCCCGCCAAGCCCGTCTATGTGATGTGCCAGAGCGGTCTGCGCAGCTATGTTGCCTGCCGCATCCTGAGCCAGCACGGTTTCCACTGCTACAACTTTGCCGGGGGCTACCGCTTCTATGAGGCGGTGACCACCGACCGCTGCCAGAGCCGCCAAGCCTATGCCTGCGGCATGGACAAATAACCGGACCTCTTCCCCACCTCACAATCCCCAAAAAAGAACGCGTTCGCGTGCCGTACTCCGGCGACTCGAACGCGTTTTTTGTTGTATGAGCATTAGCCCTCGGCCACCGCGCGCAGCCGGTCCACATCCAGCAGTTCCACGCTGCCCCGGGACAGTTTGACCAGCCCCTCGTCCTGAAAATACCGCAGCATCCGGGTGACGACCTCCCGGGGGGAGCCCAGATGCCGCCCGATGGTCTCGTGGGTGATCTTGAGGAGGGTGCCGTTTTCCAGTGCGCTCTCCTCCACCAAAAAGCCCGCCAGCCGCTTATCCAAGCTCTTCCACAAAATCTGCTCGATGAGCCACATCACGTCGGAGAACCGCGCCGCCATGACCTCGTTGGTATAGTTGGCCACCGGGGCGGACTCCTCCATCAGCTGTTTGTAGCGCTGGGCGGGGATCTGCCAGAACTGGGTGTCCTTCTCGGCCTCGATGGTCACATCATATTGCAGTCCCCGCAAAATGCAGGAGGCGGAGAGCAGGCAGAAGTCCCGGGGGAACAACCGGTACAGGGTGACCTCCCGCCCTTCATCGGACAGGATATAGACCCGTAGCTGCCCGGTGTGCATCAACAGAAATCCGATGCAGTCCGCAGAGCCGTTGTGCACCACGGTGCCCTTGGGCACGGTGCGCAGCATGGCGTTCTCCGCCAGTGCCTGCTGCTGGGCCGGGGTCAGTTTGTCCCATACGGGAAAATATTCGGCAAATTCCATCGGCGGTCCCTCCCTGCCGTTTAGCATAAACGAAAATCCTTTTGCTGTCAAATGCCAGCGGTGGGGTCCTTCTCCTCCCGCTGGATAAAGTGGGTTTGCCGGTAGGTGCGGGGCGCCACGCCGAACACCGACTTGAACGCCCGGGAAAAATGCAGTTGGTTGGCATAACTGATCATCGTGCTGATGGTGCCAATGGGCAGGGAGGTTTCTTTCAGCATCTGGGCGGCCCGGGCCATACGGTAGTGCAGCAGAAAGGCCTGCGGGCTTTCCCCCATGGAATCCCGGAACACCTTGCCGAAGTAGCTGCGGTTCAACCCGCAGAAGGCCGCGATCTCCTCGATGGAGATGTCCCGCTGGTAGTTTTTCTCGATGAACGAGAGGGCTTCCTTCATATAGAAATCCCGCAGCCGGCGCTGGCTGGGCATCCGCCGGGCCGCCGAGGACTGCACCAACTGGTCCAAGAACAAAAAGCCCTGCCCGATTTGCCGCACCGGGCTGTCATCGGGATGGTTGACAATGTACATCATCTGGTCCTGCAGTTGGCGGCCCGCCTCCCGGCTTTGGGGGGTGTAGACCGGCTGTTTGGAGGTGAACCCCGCCAGACTCAGACTCTCACTGACCCGCAGGCCGTCAAACTCGATCCAGATATATTCCCACGGGTCGGCCTCGTCGGCCACATAGGTGGTGGTCTGGTCCGGCAGAATCAAAAAGCCGTGTCCGCCGTCGATCTGGTACACCTGCTCATTGGCATACAGCGTCCCCCGCCCCCGAACCACATAGTGGAACAGATAATGGTCCCGCTTGTGGGGGCCATAGGAATGCAGCGGTTCGGTGCGCTCCCATCCGTACTGATAGAGCGTCAGATCCACAAACCGCTCGTCCTGAAACACATGGAATTTGAGCTTGTTTTCGGTATGTACATCTTTTTGATAGGGCATACGATTTTCCCCCTGCCGCGTTTTTTCTATTATATACCATAATGCGTCTATACTTCAATAAAAAACATAGAAATCCTATAAATTGAGATATAAAAAGTAGAAACAAGATATTCACGCTCTCTAGCACAAATTGTATAATAAAGCTGCAAATTCGGGAAACATTTTGTGCATAGTGCACATTGCACAAAATTTTCATTGAATTTTCATCAAATTGGCGAATTCCCTTTTTCCCCTACTGCCGCACCGGCCGGACAGGCAGCGAACCACTGCAAAAGATCAACAGGAGGAAGACATCTTATGAACATCAAACGGAAGTTGGTTGCCGGGTTGATGGCGACGTGCCTGACGGCTGGTCTAGCCACAGGCCTGACCGGATGCGGATCGGACAGCGCCGACGGCACCGTGAACCTGACGTTCCAAATCTGGGACGTTGCGCAGCGCGACGGCATGCAGGCGATGTGCGATGCCTATACCGCGCAGCATCCCAACGTCCACATTGAAGTGCAGGTCACCAGCTGGGATGAGTATTGGACCAAGCTGGAAGCCGCGGCCATCTCCAACCAGATGCCCGACATCTTCTGGATGCATACCAACGAGATCCTGAAGTATGCCGACTATGGCAAGCTGGCGGACTGCTCCGATATTGTGGATACCGAGCATTTCTCGGACATTTCGCTGGCCAACGCCAGCGGTTCGGACGGCACGCTGTACGCTGTGCCGAAGGACAAGGACACCGTTGGCCTTGTGTACAACAAGGAAATGTTTGACGCGGCCGGTGTAGCCTACCCCGACGAGACCTGGACCTGGGATGATCTGTGCGAAGCGTCGCAGAAGATTTACGACGCCACCGGCAAGTACGGCTACATGGCCTACGGCGATGACCAGTTGGGTTACTGGAACTTTGTGTATCAGGCAGGCGGCAGCATCCTGACCGAGGATAAGACCCGCGGCAACTTCACCGACCCCGCTACCAAGATGGGCATGGAGTTCTACATCAATCTGCAAAAGAACGAATGGTGCCCTGACCAGAACTATTTTGCTGAAACCGCCCCCGGCACGGCCTTCTTCTCTGAGAAGGGCGCCATGTTCTTCGAGGGTGACTGGAACATCCTGAGCGAGCTGAAAAACTACCCCGAAATGGTAGGCAAGTGGGACGTGGCCGTGCTGCCCAAGTGCCCCAATCCTATCAGCGGTGATGGCCGCGCTTCCATTTCCAACGGCCTGAGCTACGCCACCAGCGCCACCAACAAGCATATGGACATCGTCAAAGATGTGCTGAAGTTCTTCGGCAGCGAGGAAGGCCAGCGCATTCAGGGCGAGAGCGGCGCTGCCATCCCTGCCTACGAAGGTCTGGAAGAAACTTGGGTCGGCGTCTTTGATGAATACCCCATCAATGTACAGCCCTTCATCGATATGTTTGACTACTGCGTGCAGAGCGTCAACAACGCGGCGCGCCCCGAGTGGAAAACGCCGGTCAGCGACACGCTGCTGAAGATCTACACCGGTCAGTTGGATCTGGACACCGGCCTGCAGACCATGCAGGATATCGTGGATGAGGCCAGCGCCGAATATTACCCGGAGGAGGATGCGTAATGCAAAATACGTCAAAGCTTGCCCGCGACGGTGCTAAGTGGGGCCTCATCATGGTGGCGCCTACCATCATCGGCTTGCTGGTTTTGAACATCTGGCCCTTTATTCAGGCCATTTACATGAGCTTTTCCAAGTCGCTGCCCTTCGGCATGTTCGAGTTTGAGGGCATCGACAACTATGTGGAGATGTTCCAGAATGTGGAGTTCTGGAAAGCCACGTGGAACACCATCCTGTTCTGCATCCTGACGGTGCCGGTAGGCATCTTTTTGGCCCTGCTGGTGGCCGTGCTGCTGAACAGCAAGATCCGCGGCCGCACCACCTTCCGCGCCATCTTCTTCCTGCCCATGGTCGTGGCCCCTGCCGCCGTCGCCATGGTTTGGAAGTGGATTTTTAACTCCCAATATGGTATTATCAATACGTTGCTGGGAACCAACATCGGTTGGTTGACCGATTCCCGGTTTGTACTTTTCACCTGTGCCGTGGTGCAGATCTGGTCGAACATCGGCTATGACGCTGTGCTGCTGCTGGCCGGCTTGCAGAACGTGTCGGCCACCCTGTACGAGGCTGCCGATCTGGACGGCGCTTCCAAGGTTAAGCAGTTCTTCTCCATCACGCTGCCCATGGTTTCGCCCACGCTGTTCGTCGTCATGATCATGCGTTTGATGTCCTCTTTGAAGGTCTTCGACCTGATCTACATGATGGTGGATGACGCCAACCCCGCCTTGAACGATGCCCAGAGCTTGATGTCCCTGTTCTATCGCCAGAGCTTCATCGCCGGTGATAAGGGGTATGCGTCCGCCATCGTTGTCTGGACCGTGCTGTTGATCGGTGTTGTCACCCTGTTCCAGTTCTGGGGCCAGAAAAAGTGGGTCAATTACGAGGTGTAAAGTATGAATACCAGTATGAAAAGCAACAAAAGACTTTCCACCGCGCTGACGTATGTTGTACTCATCCTGGGCAGCATCATCATGATCTTCCCCTTTGTGTGGATGATCCTGACCAGCTTCAAGACCCAGGCCGAGGCCATGGCTATCCCGCCGCAGATCTTCCCCTCCAGCTGGCAGTTTGCCAACTTCACCACCGCGCTGGACAGCCTTCCCTTCGTGAATCTGTACGTCAACACCGGTCTGCTCATCGTGTTCCGCGTGATCTGCGCCGTGGTCTTCAGCTCCATGGCCGGCTACGCCTTCGCCAAGCTGCAGTTCCCCTGCAAGAACCTGCTGTTCGGCATCGTGCTGGTGCAGATGATGCTGCCCAGCCAGATCTTCATCACCCCCCAGTACCTGATGTTGGCCCGCATGGGCTTGACCAACACCATCTTCGCGCTGGTGTTTCCCGGTCTGGTCAGTGCCTTCGGCACCTTCTTCCTGCGACAAACCTACTTGGGCATCCCCAACGAGATTGCCGAGGCAGCCTATCTGGACGGCTGCACCAAGTGGCAGACCTTTACCAAGGTCATGTTCCCGCTGACCGGTTCTAGCTGCGCGGCACTGGCGATCTTCACCGCGGTGTTTGCCTACTCTGACCTGATGTGGCCTTTGATCTGCAACACCGACCTGAACATGATGACCCTTTCGGCTGGTCTGTCCACCCTGAATGGCCAGTACACCACCAACTTCCCGGTCCTGATGGCCGGCAGCCTGTTGGCCATGATCCCCATGGTCATCCTGTACCTGCTCTTCCAAAAGCAGTTCATTCAGGGCATTGCGATGACCGGCGGCAAATAATCCCGCGGCTCATCCCCCCTTCTGCCTGATAATAGGCATTCCAGCGGCAGGCGGACGACCGGAATGACCCGGTCCGCCCGCCTGCCGTTGTTTGTTGGGAAAACAGTGTGTCCGTTTTCCCCCGCTTCGGCAGGGTACGGCACTGTCTATATACTTTTTTCAGGAGGTCCTTTTATGGGCATTCAATTCGACACCGCCACAGGCGTTTTTGCACTGGAGACCGCGCACACCAGCTATCACATGCAGGTAGATCCCCGCGGCCACCTGCTGCACCTTTACTATGGCCGCAGCATCGGCCAAGGCTGCCTGAGCGATCTGTATCCCCCCGCCGACCACGGTTTTTCGCCGGACTACTACGCCTGCCGCCGGGAGCGGGGCGTTTCCCCCGATGTGTTGCCGCAAGAGTATACCGGCTGCAATGTGGGCGATTTCCGGTTGTCCTGTCTGGTGGTCCGGGATGAAACAGGCGCGGCCGGTGCGGATTTTGTCTATGTGTCCCATCGGATCCAGCAGGGCAAATACACCTTGCAGGACCTGCCCTGCGCCCATGAGGAAGACGGCGACGCCGAGACCCTCTGCATTACGCTGCGGGACTTCGTCACCGGACTGGAACTGGACCTCTTCTACGGCGTGTTCGCCCAGCAGGACATTATCACCCGGGCGGCCCGCCTGCGCAACAACGGCACCCACATCCTGCATCTGGAAAAAGCGGCCTCGGTCTGTCTGGACCTGCCCTTCGGCCAGTGGGATATGATCCACTTCCACGGCCGCCACGCCATGGAGCGCCAGATGCAGCGCACCCCGCTGGCCAATGCGATCCAAACCATCTCTTCCACCCGGGGCGCTTCCAGCCACCACCACAACCCCTTTGTGATCCTCTGTGACCGGGACGCCACCGAGACCTCCGGCCTGTGCTACGGCGTGATGCTGGTCTACTCGGGCAGCCACCGCACCGACATCGAGGTGGATCAAAACGGTTCTACCCGTGTGGTCAGCGGCATCCATGACGAGCGGTTCCGCTGGCGGCTGGAACCGGGGGACGCCTTTACCACCCCGGAGGTGCTGCTCTGCTGCGCCCCCAACGGTTTGACCGCCCTGTCCCAGCGGTACCAGCACTTTATCCGGCACAACATCTGCCGCAGCCCCTTCCGGTTTACCCGGCGTCCGGTGCTGATCAACAACTGGGAGGCCACCTACTTCCAGTTCAACACCGAAACCATCTGCCGCATTGCCGAGAAGGCCGCCAGTCTGGGCGTGGAAATGTTGGTGTTGGACGACGGCTGGTTTGGCAAGCGGGACGACGACAACAGCGGTCTGGGCGACTGGTATGTGAACGAGAAAAAGCTGCCCGGCGGCCTGAACCCGCTGATCGAGCGGGTCAACGCACTGGGCATGAAGTTCGGCATCTGGATCGAGCCCGAGATGATCAGCGAGGATTCCGACCTGTACCGGGCCCACCATGATTGGGCGCTGACGCTGCCCGGCCGTGACCCTGCCATGGGCCGCGACCAGTTGGTGCTAGACTTTGGCCGGGATGAGGTGGTGGATTACCTCACCGAAGTGCTGAGTGATCTTCTGCGCAACCACCACATTGAATATGTCAAATGGGACATGAACCGCAACATGTCCGATGTATACAGCCGTGCGCTGCCGCTGGAACGGCAGGGCGAGGTCGCCCACCGCTATATGCTGGGCGTGTATCGGCTGCTGGACCGGCTGACCACCGCCTTCCCCAACGTGCTGTTTGAGGGCTGCGCCGGCGGCGGCGGCCGTTTCGATGCCGGTATGCTGGCCTACTTCCCCCAGATTTGGTGCAGCGACGACACCGACGCCATTGAGCGGCTGACCATTCAGCACGGCACCTCCTTCGGGTATCCGGTGTCGGCCATGGGCGCCCATGTTTCGGCCTGCCCCAACCACCAGACCGGCCGCACCACCCCGCTGTGGACTCGCGCCGTGGTCGCCATGAGCGGTACCTTCGGCTACGAGCTGGATCTGGGCAAATTGAGCGATACGGAATGTGAGCAGGTCAAGGAGCAGATCCAGACCTTCAAGAAACTGTACGATGTGCTGCAAAACGGCCAGTACTATCGGTTGAGCGATCCTGCCCGGGAGCCCCGCTACACCGCGTGGCAGACCGTGACCGAGAAGGAAGCGCTGGTCAACTTGGTGCTGACCCACCCCGAAGCCAACGCCCGGCCGCTCCATCTCTGCCTGCGCGGCTTGGAGGAGGATGCCCTCTACCGGGTGGAGAGCCTGCAGGTCTACGGCACCACCTCTACGCCGGAAAACGGCGCTGCGGTCACCGACCGTTTGGTGGGCGCCGTTTACAGCGGCAGCACCTTGATGTATGCCGGATACACCCTGCCCCATCTGGTGGGTGATTTCCCCAGCGTGCAGCTGCATCTGGTTCGTGTGTGATATTCCAAAGGAGGAATCTCGATGAAATCCGGGAAGAAGAAAAAGGCTGCGGCTGCCAAAGCTGCGCCCACCGGTGCGGAGAAAAAGACACCGGCAGCGGCCCCCAAGGCCGCCCCGCAGCCGGTGTTGACTGCGGCCCCGAAAAAGGAAGCCTTGAACGCCGCCCCCAAGAAGGAGGCCCTCAAGGCGGCGCCGAAAAAAGAAGCCCTGAAGGCTGCGCCCCAAAAGCCGGCCCTAAAAGCTGCCCAGACCATTCCCCACGAGGAGGACGCCGCCTTTGAGCGCCGTCTGGCCCGCCACTACGACGAATTGAAGTGGCTGTACTGCGAGCTGTATCACGGAGATATGCAGGCTTTTGACTACTGCATCGCCATGCTGCGCCGGGCATGGGCGGACCGCAAACCGGCCCTGCGGGCGCAGGATGCCGCCCGGGAGGCCAACCCCAACTGGTATCGCCGCCGGGATCTGCTGGGCATGATGATGTACACCAATGCCTTTGCAGGCACCCTGAAAGGGGTGGAAGAAAAGCTGCCCTACATTCAGGAATGCGGGGTGAACTACCTGCACCTGATGCCGCTGCTGCAAAGCCCCAAAGGCCGCAGCGACGGCGGTTACGCGGTGGCGGATTTCCGCACCGTGCAGCCGGAACTGGGCACCATGGCGGATCTGGAACATCTGGCCGACGCCTGCCGGGAAAAGGGCATGAGCCTGTGTCTGGACTTTGTGATGAACCACACCAGCGAGGATCACGAATGGGCCCGCAAGGCCCGGGTCGGCGAACCGGGCTACCGGGAGCGGTATTTCTTCTACGACAACTGGGACATCCCCAACGAGTTTGAAAAGACCGTGCCGCAGGTGTTCCCCACCACGGCGCCGGGCAGCTTTACTTGGCTGGATGACTGCAAGCAGGTGGTCATGACCAATTTCTATCCCTACCAGTGGGATTTGAACTACGCGAACCCCGTAGTGTTCAACGACATGACCGAAAACCTGCTCTACCTGACCAACCGCGGCATCGACGTGATCCGTCTGGACGCGGTGCCCTACATCTGGAAAGAGCTGGGCACCACCTGCCGCAACCTGCCGCAGGTCCACACGCTGGTGCGGATGATGCGGATGGTCTGCGAGATCGTCTGCCCCAGCGTCCTGCTGCTGGGCGAGGTGGTCATGGAACCGGCCAAGGTGGTCCCCTACTTCGGCACCCCCGAAAAGCCGGAATGCCACATGCTTTACAACGTCACCACGATGGCCACCACCTGGAACTCGCTGGCCACGGCGGACGTTTCGCTGCTGCGCCACCAGTTGGACACCGTCAGCGCACTGCCCCGGGACTTCCTGTTCTTAAACTATCTGCGCTGCCATGACGACATCGGCTGGGGACTGGATTACCCGTGGCTGAACGCCCGGTTCGGCACCGACGAGGTCGCCCACAAGAAGTACCTGAACGACTGGTTTACCGGCAAATGGCCGGGCAGCGACAGCCGCGGCGAACTGTACAACGATGATCCCCGTTTGGGCGACGCCCGGCTGTGCGGCACCACCGCTTCGCTGTGCGGCGTGGAGGCTGCCGACTTTGAGCAGGACCCCTTCAAGATGGAGCGGGCCATCTCCTGCGATTTGATGCTTCACGCTTGGATGCTGACCCAAAGCGGCATTCCGGTGCTGTACAGCGGCGACGAGATCGGCCAGCTAAATGACTACGGCTACCACGATGACCCCGAAAAGTGGGACGACAGCCGATACATCCACCGGGGCAACTTCTCGTGGGAGTTGGCCGAACTGCGCCACGACACCACCACCCGGCAGGGCGAACAGTTCGAGGGGCTGCGCCGTCTGGAGCAGCTTCGTGCCGGAGAGCAGGCCTTTGACGCACAGGCCGATGTGTGGACCTTTGACACCGGCAGCAACCATGTCTTGGGCGTGGGCCGCTGGTATCAGGGCCACAAGCTCATCGCTTTCTTTAACTTCAGCCCGGAATTTGTCCACGTTTCCTCGCAGGAGAAAGGCCCCTACGAGGAACTGATGTACGGCGCCCACCGGGACGACCTGAACGATGTGGAGCTGTATCCCTACGGCTTCGCTTGGTTCCTGCATACCGAAGACATCTGACACTCCCGTTTTTTCCCCCTATATGGAAGGAGCGCACCCGCAAGGGTGCGCTCCTTCTGTTTTAGTGTATCACCGCAGCAAAATGCGGAAGTGCAACGTATAGTCTGCTTCCCCGGACAGGCGATAGGCTTCCTCTACATCGGTGCCCCAACTGTCGATGCCGCCCACGCCCCGCATGGCCCCCAGCACCGTAACGCTGGTGCGCCCGGTGACGGGCAGCTCACTGGGATGCTGGGCCGCTTCCAGTTCCTCGGCCGTGTTGGGCACCGCCCGGAAGGCAAAGGCCTCGCCGCAGCTTTGCAGTTCCAGCGCGGCGGTAGTGCGGCCCCGGGTATCCCGCTGCTGCAAAACAGCCCGCCGGGTGCCCAGATGCAGCCCGCATTCCTGCGGCACCAGATGAGGTTCGATGTGGGGCACCTCGGTAAAGCAACCGAAGGCAGCCCCCTTGTACCGGTCAGGATAGGTCTCCCCCGAAAGGCCGGTCCATTGGGTGGCGGCTACCGGTGCGGCGGTCTGGAACTGCACGCCGAAGCAGGGCAATTCCGGGGTCCCTGCCACGCCGTGGTAGGTTGCCTCCACTTCCAGCGCGCCTTTGTCGGTCACCGTGTAGGTCAGCAAGGCCTCTGCCCCCGGCACCCCTACCAGCGCAAAGCGATACCGCACTGCCACCTTGTGGGCGTTTTGTTCCAGCACTTCGGGCATACCGGCCCGAGAGAGTGCATCTGCCGCCAGCCAGACACCGCTGCGCTGGGGGAAGCCGCAGCCCCGGTCATTGTCGGTGGAGGCCCGCCAGACCGCCGGACGGGGCGCCCGCCACAGCCATTCGGTGCCGCCGATGCGCAGCGAGGACGGACCGCCCTCCGGGTAGGAGAAGAGGATCTCGAACCCTTTGCCCCGTACCCCCAGATTGCCGTCCCCTTGGGTGACGGTCAGGGGCGTGGTGGGCCGGGCCTTCCATTCTGCCGCCAGCACGGCGTCGGCAGCCTGTGCAGCGGCCTGATTGCGGGCATCCTGCGCCGCCCGCTCGGCGGCATCGGCGTACCAGTAGCGTACTTCCTGCATGACCGGTTTCTCGGTGCCGTCGGCGTAAACGATGCCGTTGCCACTGAAGTTGTAGTCGGTGGTGCGCTCGTCAAAGTCACCGCCGTAGCCCAACACCCGGCGCCCCAGTGCGTCGGTGTGCCAGAGGGCTTGGTCCATATAATCCCAGATGAACCCACCCTGATATTGGGGGTACTCCTCGGCCAGACGGATATAACTCTCCATGCCGCCCAGACTGTTGCCCATGTCGTGCATATACTCACAAAGGATAAAGGGCTTGGCAGGCTTGGATTCCAGATACGCCCGGATGACCCACGGTTTTTCGTACATCCGGCTTTCCATATCGCTGATGGCATCGAAGGCCCGGTTGTGGAACACACCCTCGTAGTGGACCAGCCGCCCGGGGTCCTGCTGGTGGAAAAATTCCGTCATAGCCAAAATATCTTCCCCGGCGTAGCTTTCGTTGCCGCAGGACCAGATCAGGATGGCTGCATGGTTTTTGTCCCGCTCAAACATGCTGCGGGCCCGGTCCACCACACAGTCCTTCCATTCCGGAAGGCTGCCCGGCACATTCCAGCTTGGTTCCACCGCTCCCAGCTTCTGCCAGCTTCCATGACTTTCCAGATTGGTTTCGTCGATCATATAGATGCCGTTTTCGTCGCACAGATCGTACCACCGGCTCTGGTTGGGATAGTGGCAGGTGCGCACCGCATTGATATGGTTGCGGCGAAACACCGCCATGGCGGCGTCCATATCCTCGGGACCGATGGCACGGCCCTTCTCGGCATTCCATTCGTGGCGGTTGACCCCGTTAAAGACCACCCGCTCCCCGTTGAGGCACATCACCCCATCCACCATCTCGAACCGGCGGAACCCGATGCGATAGGGGACTACCTCCTGCACGGCACCGGCGGCGTCGGTCACCGTCAGCAGCGCTTGATAAAGGGTGGGCGTGGCATGGCTCCAAGGCTGCACCCCCTGCAATTCCAGCGTGTCGCCGGTCACCAACCCGTCATAAAGGGCATATCCTTCCCCATCGGTAAGGCGCAGATGTACCTTGGCGCCGGCGGTCTGGCCTTCCAGCCGCAGGCGGGGCGTCAGCGTACCGGTGAGGTTGTCGTGCTCCAGCCCGGTCTGCAGCCACAGGTCGGTCAGATGCACCTTGGGCTTGGCATAGAGGAACACCGACCGGAAGATGCCCGAAAACCGGAAAAAGTCCTGATCCTCGATCCACGAGGCACTGCACCGCTTATGCACCTCTACACAAAGGCGGTTGACGCCGTCCCGCAGGCAGTCGGTCAGCTCAAAATCCGAGGGGGTGAAGCTATCCTCGGCATAGCCTACAAACACCCCGTTGCACCACAGGTACATCGCCTGTTCCACACCCTGAAAGCTGATGCAGACCCGCTGCCCCCGCAGCCCTTCTTCCAGCGTGAAGTCAAGGACGTAGCTGCCCACCGGGGCATGGTCCCAGTCGATCTGGGGCGGGCGCAAAGCAGCCCGGCCGTCCCACGGGTAGAGGGTGTTGGTGTATTGCAGCTCGCCGTAGCCCTGCAATTCGATATGGCCCGGCACCTGAATGGTCCCAAAGGCCGAAAGGTCGGCATCGGGATGCCAGAAGTCCGCCGGACGGGCGGCGGGGTTGGGGCTATACGCAAAACGCCATGTTCCGTCCAGACTTTGGCGCAGACTGCTGCGCCCCGCGGCGGCTTCCTCCGCCGTGCGGTAGCAGACATGGTCGGAATGGGCCGCCAGACGATTGACGGCAAAAACGGTGGGATCGGTGAGCCAGTTCAGTTCCGGCTTAGAAGCGTTCATAAGACAGGGCTCCTTTCGGTGTGTGGGTCGTTGCCACAACGAGTCGCTTTTGTATACAGTGTACCGCCTGCAAAGCTGCGTTGCAAGGGCTCTGGAAAAATTGGGCCATCGCCAGAAGATTTCCCAAAATTTCATTGCATTTCACAACCAATGGTAGTAAAATGATACTAGCGAAACTCGTAGGAAGGGGCGTTCCCCCTGCCTGCGGGTTTTGTTTTTTGCCCCGAAAGGAGGGATGCCATGGGTGGGTGAGGAACTGACGCCGGACCATGTACTGGGGGAATTGGCGGCCATTGCCTTTGCCGAGCCGGGCACCGAGCGAAACGGTCAGGCCATCAAGGTGGCCGACAAGCTACGGGCGCTGGAATTGCTGTACAAGCATCTGGGCTTGGGCGACGGCCAGACCACAGAGGGGGTGGTCATTGTAGACGAAGGATAAGGGAGGTGATGCGCGGGTGCGCATTCAACTGAAAAAGGTCATTCCGCCGGTGTTTTGGCCGGTGCATACCGCCATTCGCAGCGGCACGGTGCAGGAGGTCGTGGCCAAAGGCGGCCGTGGTTCGGGCAAGTCCAGCTATCTGTCGCTGGAGTTGGTCTACCAACTGCTGCGGCACCCCAACTGCCACGCCGTGGTGCTGCGCAAGGTGGCGGGCACCCTGCGCAACAGCGTGTACAACCAAATTGTGTGGGCCATCGGGGCGCTGGGGTGTTCGGCGTATTTTCGCTGTACGGTCAGCCCCATGGAATGTATCTATCTGCCCACAGGGCAAAAGATCCTCTTTTTCGGGCTGGACGATGCGGGCAAGCTCAAGAGTTTAAAGGTGCCCTTTGGCGCCGTGGGACTTTGTTGGTTTGAAGAGCTGGACCAATTCGACGGACCGGAAGAGGTGCGCAACGTAGAGCAGAGCATTCTGCGGGGCGGCGACTGGTCGCTGACGCTGAAGAGCTTCAATCCCCCGGCTATGGCCCGCAGTTGGGTCAACCGCTATGCGCTGGAGCCCCGCACCGGCAAGCTGGTGCATCACTCCACCTACCGGGACCTGCCCCGCAGCTTTTTGGGGGAACGGTTCTGGGCGGATGCCGAACACCTGCAAAAGACCAACCCCGACGCCTACCGCCATGAATATGGCGGCGAGGTGGTGGGCAGCGGCGCGGCAGTGTTTGACAACCTGTGTATGCGGGCTGTCCCCGACGAGGAGATCGCTGCCTTTGACCGGCTGTACCACGGGGTGGACTGGGGCTGGTACCCCGACCCGTGGGCGTACAACGCCGTGTACTATGACGCGGCCCGGCGCACCTTGGTGATCTTTGACGAGTTGACCCGCACCCGCACCCCCAACCGGGACACCGCCCGGCTGCTGGTGGAACGGGGCGTAGGCGGTGACGAAGGCGGGCTGCTGACCGCCGATGCCGCCGAGCCGAAATCCTGTGCCGACTACCGGGCGGCGGGGCTGCCCTGCCGGGCTGCGCAGAAAGGCCCCGGCAGCGTGCGGGAAAGCATGAAGTGGCTGCAGGGGCTTACTTCCATCGTGATCGACCCGGAGCGCTGCCCGGCCACGGCGGCGGAGTTCAGCGAGTACGAGTATGAGCGGGACGACCGCACCGGCGAGGTTTTGCCGGGCTACCCCGACGTGAACAACCACCACATTGACGCGGTGCGCTATGCCGTAGAGAGTATCTGGCGGCGGCGCGGCGTATAATGGGACAAAAAAGAGGGGCTGCCTGCGGGCAGTCCCTCTTTTTTTGTTTGGGTCAGTTCATACCGGTGGCCTGCAGCAGCGGGCGCTTGCACAGGTAGTTGAACCCGGCAATGGCCCGTCCCACGCCCACCATCGAGATCACGGTCCCCAGCCCCACGCCCAACAACACGTTGCCGAAGCAAAGACCGATGACCAGTGAAAGGCTGACGCAGCCCAGATCAAAGCAGTTCTTGCAGAAGCCCAGCTCCTTGCCGGAGATCTGGGCGATGGTGCCCACGATACCATCGCCGGGGTTGGGAATGAGCCGCATGGCTACCGTCATCGCCGCCCCCACCCCAGTGAAGAGGATGGCCACCACCAGCAGGGCGATGTCGGCGGGCAGGTTGCCGTTTTCGTAAGGGATAACCCCCGCAAACAGGTTCATAAACCGGGTGAATACGATGCTCAACGGAATCTGCAAAAGGTCGATCCACTGGCGGTTTTTCCCTTTAAGGAGAAACTCTGCCCACACAAAGAGGCAATAGACGACCAACGTCAGGTTGCCGAAGTTCCAGCCGGTGGCCTGACTCACGGTAAAGGGCACCGACACAATGGCCGATGCCCCAAGACCCGTCTTGGTGTTCAGCGTCAGGCCCAATGCCAACAGCACCATTCCCAACAGATAGAACCCCCAGCGGGCGATTGTTTGTTCTTTTGTTTGCTGCATTCTTTGCCACTCCTTATCCTATACAAGGATATACCCGGGGGGCAAAAATGTCAAATTTTTCAAGGGTTTGTCAACAGCATCGTGCTCAGTTTCCGTTCAGCATCTCGTTCATCTGCTGGGAGGCTCTGTCCAGATTCTGTCGGGCGGCTTCCTCCCCGGCATCCAACACCGGGTCGCTCCCCGTACCGGAAGACTGGGCGGCGGCGATCTGCTGCTGAAGTTCGGACTGCTGGGTTATCATTGCGTCTTTCTGGGCCTGAATCTCGGTCTCCACCAGCGCCAGCTCCTCCTGCACCATCTGGATCGTCGCATCCAGTACGTCGATGGAATCCTGAACCCGCGTAGCAGTCTCTTTTTCTGCGTCGCTGCTGCCACCAGCCAGCGTTTCCTGCACTTCCAACATTTGTTCCCGCTGGTCTTGCAGGGATTCCAGCTGCTGTTCCAGAGCTGCTTTCTGGTCCTCCAACGGCCATTGGCTCATCAGGGAACTGCCTGCAACAACGTCCTCATTTCCGGCCAAGAGTTCTTCGACCTTCGTGGTCGTCAATTCGTGGGTATCGCCGTCCCGATAGGCCGTAAAGTAGCTGGGGCCTACCAGAATGTCGTCTACCTTCATCTCAAAATGGACCTGATTGCCCGTGGCATTGCCGGTACATCCCACATAACCGATGAGTTTCCCGGCCTTGACGGTCTGGCCGGATTCTACCGCCAAATCGTTCATATGGGCATACAAGGTGGTCCAGTGGCGGCCGTCCACGCCGGTGCCGTGGTCCAACTGTACACAGTTTCCATAGGAGTAATGGTACAGAGCCTTTACTACCACACCGTCCTGCGCCGCATAGACCGGGGTTCCCTGTTCCGCACACAAATCATCCCCCCGGTGACCGCCGCCCATGTACCGGCTGATATAGGTATAGTCCACCGGGCAGAGGAACCGCGGGCTGTTTTCTGGGTCGTCCAGATTGGGCAGTCCGGCGGTGTTGACCGTGAAGGTCACGGCGTTTTCCGGCGTAGCGGTGGGTTGGGGTGCAGGTTCGGACTGGGAGGTTTCGGCGGCCTCGGGGGTAGCTTCCTCCACTTGGGGTTGCATCATACAGGCGGTGACGCTCAGCCCCACCGCCGCGGCACAGAGCAGCAGTGCCCCAGCCCCCAAACGACGGTACCGCAGCAGATGGACAATACGGGTCTTGACGCTGCCCTGTCCAAAGGCCAAAGAGCCCGGTGCCAGCCGTCCTTGCAGGGCGTACTGCAAAATGCTTTCGCAGTAGGCATTGCGGGCGGCGGCATCTCAACCCCGGATCGCCGCCTCGTCACAGGCAGACTCCATCTCCCGCTCCATCTGGCGGAAGGCCAGCCATGCCAGCGGGTTGAACCAATGCAGGCAGACCACCCCGTAGTAGAGCGGTTTGATTTGGGGATCATGGCGGCGCAGATGGATCTTTTCATGAAGCAGCACCGCCTGCCGGGAGGTCCCCGCCAGCCCTGCGGGCAGATAGATGCGGGGACGCAAGATGCCCAGCGTAAATGCTCATGTACGGTAAGGAAGCAAGCAACCGAAAACAAGAGATAGACCGCCA
>CAUWAX010000003.1:0-204296 GCA_963557315.1 uncultured Gemmiger sp.
CACCGCGAAACCACTTTGTCAACACTTTTTTCAGATTTTTTGACAAATTTTTCGGAACGTTTTTGGGCACTCTGTATATCGTGGTTGGCCTTTCCCAATACCACAAGAAGTGGTTTTTCCCCTTGTTGAACCCCCATAGAGGGTCTTTTTGCTATTATATAAGGTATAGGTGGTGATTTGCAAAGGTTTTACTTGCGGTTTAGCCGCGTAGGGCTTATACTGGTAGGACAAGAGTAATTGACGGGTGGGCATGGCCATGATGGAGATTTACCGCACAATAGACAAGCAGTTGACGCGGGTGGAGGATATGGACGAGGGCTGCTGGATTTGTCTGACAGCTCCGACCGAAGCCGAGGTGCGTCGGGTAGCCGCCACGCTGGACATTGAGCCCAACGACTTGTTTGCCGCCACCGACCCGGAAGAATCGGCCCGTATCAGTCTGGAAGACGGCTACACCGTCATCATCGTGGACATTCCCTATCAGGTACCGGGTTCCGGGGAAGGGATCTACTCCACCATCCCTATGGGCATCTTGCTTACCCAAGATTTGGTCGTCACGGTTTGCTCGGTGGACACACCGGTGATCGGGGATTTTTCCTCCTGCCGGGTACGGGGATTTTCCACCCGTAAGAAGATGCGGTTCGTCTACCAGTTGTTGTACCGGGCTGCCACGATGTACCAGCAGGAGCTGCGCCTCATCGACCGCCGGCGGCAAGCCCTTGAAAAGAATCTATCCGGCGATTTGCGAGACAGCGACTTGGTGGAGCTGCATGGGTTGGAGTCCACGCTGGTCTACTTTGCCACCAGTTTGCGGGCCAACGCCACCGTCTTGGACCGTCTGACCCGCTACAAGCGGCTGGAACAGTATCCCGACGACCGGGAATTGCTAGATGACGTGATCGTTGAGATCCGACAGGCCATCGAGATGACCAGCATCTACCGCGATGATATTAAAGGTACCCGGGAATTGTTCAGCTCCATTTTGGACAACCGCTTGAACAACGCCATGAAATACCTGACCAGCATCACCCTATTGATGGCTGTGCCCACCGTCGTCAGCGGCTTATACGGCATGAACGTCTCTTCAGAGGGTATGCCTTTCGCCAGCAGCCAAGCCGGTTTCGGTATCGTGTTGGGGCTGACGCTTATCGTCTGCGTGGTAACGGCTTGGTTCCTGCATAAAAAACACATGTTGTAACGCACTGCTCCCGCCCGGAAAAATCCGGGCGGGGGTTTTCTTTTAGGGGGTACTGTGGTAGAATATAAAAGAATATGGAATTTTCTCCGTATAGGAAACAGAAGCAACCTGATAGAGGGAAAGGATAAACGACCATGTGTGGTTTTGTTGGTTTTACCGGGCTGCGCGAGGCGCGTGAGGCGATCCTGCATAAGATGGCAGACCGTATCATCCACCGCGGCCCCGATATGGAAGGCTACCACCTGAGCGGCGACACCCCGGCCACCGCTGTGGCGTTGGGGTTCCGCCGGCTGAGCATCATCGACTTGGCAGCGGGCCGTCAGCCCATGTACAATGAGGACGGCACCGTTGTCTGCGTGTTCAACGGCGAAATTTATAACTTTATGGAGCTGCGCACCGAGCTGCAGGCCAAGGGCCACGTCTTTAAGACCCACTGCGACACCGAGGTGATCCTGCACGGGTACGAGGAGTACGGCAACAAACTGGCCGCTATGCTGCGGGGCATGTTCGCCTTTGTGGTGTATGACACCAAGACCCACGTCATGTACGGCGCCCGGGACATCTTTGGCGTCAAGCCGTTCTACTACACCCAGACCGATGCCGGCGAACTGCTGTTCGGCTCGGAAATCAAGAGCCTGCTGGAGCATCCCGGATTCCGCCGGGAGGTCAACCCCGAGGCCCTGCGCCCCTACCTGACCTTCCAGTACAGCGCCATGAACGAAACCTTCTTCAAAGGCACCTACAAGCTGGCCCCCGCCCACTGGTTTGAGTACAAGGACGGCCAGATGCACATTGAGCGGTACTGGGATGTGGATTTCCGCCACAAAACCAGCATGAGCTTTGAGGATTGTGCGGCGCAAATCGACGCCCGGGTACGGGAATCGGTGGCCGCCCACCGCATCAGCGACGTGAAGGTGGGTTCCTTCCTGTCGGGCGGCGTGGATTCCAGCTATATCACCGCCTGCCTGATGCCCAACGACACCTTCTCGGTAGGCTTCGAGACCCCCGACGGCAGCCATAAGTTCGACGAAACCACTGAGGCCGCCGAACTGTCCGCCAAGCTGGGCATCCGCAACTACCGGGAGATGCTGACCAAGGAAGAGTGTTTGAACGCCTTTGCGGACATCCAGTACCACATGGATGAGCCCCAGTCCAACCCCTCCTCGGTGCCGCTCTACTATTTGTGCCAACTGGCCCGCCGCCATGTAACGGTGGTGCTGTCCGGCGAGGGCGCCGACGAAATTTACGCCGGGTACGAGTGGTACGCCGACAACGCCATGATGCAGAAGTACAAGCATCTGCCGCTGGGGCTGCGCCATCTGGCCAGCGACGTGAGCCAGCATCTGCCCTACTTCAAGGGGCACGACTTCATCATCAAGGGCAGCGGCCGTCCCGAGGATTGGTTCATCGGGCAGGCGCTGGTCTTTACCGAGAAGGAAGCCTACGACATCCTGAAGCCCAAGTACCGGGTAGGCCCCACCGCCCGGGAGGTTGCCGCGCCCATCTACGACCGGGTGAAAGACCTGCCGGAGTTGGAAAAGAAGCAGTATCTGGATTTGAACCTCTGGCTGCCCGGTGACATTCTGCTGAAAGCTGACAAGATGAGCATGGCCCACAGTCTGGAATTGCGGGTGCCTTATCTGGACCGGGAAGTGCTGCGGGAGGCTTCCAGCTACCCTGTCAACTACAAAATCGCCGGCGACACCAAGGCCGTGCTGCGGGCTGCCGCCAACAAGACGCTGCCCGACGCGTGGGCCAACCGCACCAAGAAAGGCTTCCCGGTGCCCATTGCCAAATGGCTGGAGGACCCGGCGTTTTCCGCCAAGGTGCGCGCCCGGTTCGAGAGCGACGTAGCCGCCGAGTACTTCGACCAAGACAAGCTGGTGGCTATGCTGGCCGACCCGCGCCACGAGCGCCGCAAGATCTGGACAGCCTACACCTTCCTGACTTGGCATGAACAGTTCTTTGAGAAGTGGGCCTGACCGCCCACAGCGACCATTGTAAAGCAGACTCTTCTGTAAACAAGGAGATGCAATTTTTTCTATGATGACCGACCTGATCCCTGTATTTTTGGGTGCTGACCTGAACTGCTATAACTTTGCCCGGGCTTTCCATGAAGCCTACGGCGTCGAGAGCTACGCCTTCGGCCGCTATGCCATGGCGCCCACCAAATATTCCAAGATCGTACACTTCACCATCGTACCTGACATCGACAACGAGCCCACCATGCTGCGGGTGCTGCACGACTTTGCCAAAGAGCACGCCGGCAAGCGGCTCTATCTCTTCGGCTGCACCGACGACTACGCGGCCATGATCATCCGCCGCAAGGCCGAACTGCCCGAGTATATCGCCCCCGGCCCCGCCGCCGACCTGTACGGCTCTATCCAGAAAAAGGCCGAGTTCTACGAGGTGTGTGACAAGTTCGGCATTCCCTACCCCACCACCAAGGTATTGACCGCTCCGGTAGACGCCGGCGAACTGACCGAGGAGAAGCTGGGCTTCGCCTACCCCATCATCGTGAAGCCGTCCTCCAGCGTGGCCTATTGGAAATTCCCCTTTGACGGCATGAAGAAGGTCTACACCGCCGCCGATCCCGCCGAAGCCGCCGCCATCGTGAAGCAGATCTACGGCTCCGGCTATCCCGACAAGATGATCTTGCAGAAGATGGTCCCGGGCGGCGACGACCACATGCGGGTGCTGACCGCCTTCTCGGACGAGAATGGCAAGGTCCGGGCCATGTGTCTGGGCCACACGATGGTGGAGGAGCACACCCCCCACGGGCTGGGCAACCACGCCGCCATCGTCACCGAGGACACCACCGCTCTGCCGCTGGTGGAGAATATCCGCCAGATGTTGGAAGCCTGCCATTACACCGGTTTTTCCAACTTTGACATCAAATGTTCGGACGAGCCGGGGGATTTCCGGGTGTTTGAGATCAACCTGCGGCAGGGACGCAGCAACTACTATGTGACCGCCGCCGGCATGAACATCGCCAAACTGGTGGTGGAAAAGTGGAACGACGGCGGCACCGACTGCGTGCTGAACCGCAACGAGGTGTTCTGGCACCACGTACCGGCCAAAGTCGCCTTTACCCACACCGAGGACAAGAAGCTGGTGGCCCACGCCCAAGGGCTGAAGGCGCAAGGCAAGGAAGCCTGTTCGCTGCTCTACGGTCCCGACCTGCGGCTGAACCCTCTTCGCACTGCCTGTGTGCTGGAGCAGCTCCGCCGCCAGTTTAAGAAGTTCAAAACTTACTACCCGAAAGGCTGATCCTGCCATGAAATTGAACGATCTGGTTCGCCATATCGACCACACCGGCGCCTCGGAGGTGGAGATCACCGCCATCACCTACGATTCCCGCAAGGCGGGTCCCGGGTCGCTGTTTGTCTGTCTGGTGGGGGCGTGGATGGACGGCCACACCTTTGCCCAAAGCGCCTACCAGCAGGGCTGCCGTGCTTTTTTGGCGGAGCGCCCGCTGGACCTGCCCACCGACGCCGCCCAGATTTTGACCGATGACACCCGGGCCGCTTTGGCCGTCATCGGCGCGGACTTTTACGGCAACCCTGCCAAAGAACTGCACATTTTGGGCATTACCGGCACCAAGGGCAAAACCACCACGGCGCTGCTGACCGCCGCCATCCTGACCGATGCCGGACTGCCCTGCGCTTACATTGGTTCCAACGGGGTCAACATCGCCGGGACCCACGAAGCCACCGCCAACACCACGCCGGAAAGTCTGGAACTGCATCGGCTGTTCCGCAAAATGCTGGACGCCAACGTACACCACGTAGTGCTGGAAGTGAGCAGCCAAGCGCTGCGCCACCACCGGGTGGACGGCATCCCCTTTGAGGCCGTGGCCTTCACCAACCTGTCGGAGGACCATATCGGCCCCGGCGAGCACCCCGACTTTGAGGATTACAAGGCCGCCAAACGCCGCCTGTTTGCCGAGTACGATGCCCGGGTCATGGTCTACAACACCGACGATGCCGCCAGCGACTATATGCGGGCCGGGTTCCGGGGGCAGCAGGTCAGCTTCGGCATTGACCACGATGCCGACTACCGCGCCACCCAGCTGGCCCAGTACCGCAGCGAAACCGCCTTGGGCGTAGATTTTCTCTGTGCGCATAACGGCGAAACCACCCCGGTGCGGGTCATGTCGCCGGGGGCGTTCAGCGCTTCCGATGCGCTGTGTGCCATCGCCCTCTGCGGGGCCTTCGGCGTAACGCCCGCCCAAGCCGCCAAGACGCTGGCCCACACCCCGGTGCAGGGCCGCTTTGAGGTGGTGGAAGGCCTGCCCGGCCGCACCTTTATCGTGGATTATTCCCACAACGGTCTGGCGCTGACCAGCGCCCTGAAAACCCTGCGGGCCTACCATCCCCACCGGCTGATTTGCGTCTTCGGCTCGGTGGGCGGACGCACACAGGTGCGCCGCCGGGAACTGGCCGAAGCCGCCAGCGCTTGGGCCGATTACAGCATTTTGACCAGCGACAACCCGGACTTTGAGGATCCCATGGCCATTTTGCGGGACATCGACGCTGCCATGGCCATGGATGCCCAGTACACCTTGATCCCCGACCGGGCCGAAGCCATCCGCGCCGCAGTCCAGATGGCCGAGGAAGGGGACATCGTCCTGTTTGCCGGCAAGGGCCACGAGGATTACCAACTCATCGAAGGCAAGAAAGTTCCGTTTGTAGAGCGGGAACTGATTCAGGAAGCCTGCCGGGCCATCCACGGCTGAGCTGCATAAACAATACCAAAACGCGGGGGAGCCTTATCGGCTCCCCCGCGTTTTACTTGCAGAAGGGTTTAGGTTTCCAGCGTTCCCCGCTGGGCAAAGGCGATCATCTTGCTGTACGTTTCCTCGCTGAGATCGTGCTCGATCTTGCAGGCATCATGGGAGGCCACTTCCGGGTCCACCCCCAGCGCCACAAAAAACTGGGTTAGCTGGCGGTGGCGGTCATAGATCCGCCGGGCGATGGCCAGCCCCGGTTCTTCCAGATGGATGTAACCGTCGCCGTCCACCGAGATATAGCCGTTTTCCCGCAGGTTTTTCATCGCCACGCTGACGCTGGGTTTGGAATAGCCCATCGCCACCGCAATGTCGATGGAGCGCACCGCGCCTTTTTGTTCCTGCAGCATGAGGATTTTCTCCAGATAATCTTCCGCCGATTCATGAATGTTCATCGACGCGCCCCCTTTCGGTACGGTTCTGGTATTCACTATACCACGCGGGGCGTTTTTTTGCAACCAAAAGCGGGGCGCCGCAGCGCCCCGCTTGTTGTTTTATTGGGTGTTGGCGGAAGAACCGTGACCGCCGCAGCCACCGCAGCCGCCGCAGCTTCCACCGCAGGAGCATCCGCCCCCACAACTGTCACAGCCGCCGCAGCCGCCCCCGGCCTTGTGGCGGCGCCACAACAGCCAGCCGGTACCGCCAAAGATGATCGCCGCCCCCACAAGGGTGGGCAGGTTGAAGTTGACCGCGAGAAGTTCCGACATAGGGGAACACTCCTTTCCAAAAAATCAGCGGGATGTCACCGGTTTCTGGTTCGGCAAGCGGACTTCCTGCTCGCCCTCATACCGGTTGGGCCGCACCAGCAGCCAGACCGTCAGCGCCACCAGCGCCACGGCTACCACCGTGAAGAAGTTGAAGCTCACCTCTCCGGTGAACAAGCCGCCCAACTGGTACACCACCAGCGACGCGCAGTAGGCCAGCAGGCACATATAACCAATGGCAATGGCCGTCCAACGGGCATTGTTCATCTCCCGCTTGATGGCGCCCATCGCCGCGAAGCAGGGGGCGCAGAGCAGGTTGAAGATCATAAAGCTGTAAGCGGACAGCATGGTGAAATCCACCGCAATGTTGGCCCAGATCTCGTCGCCGTTCTCAGCCACTTCGGCAAAGCCATAGTTGACACCGAAGGTTGCCACCACGTTTTCCTTGGCGATGAGGCCGGTAACGGTAGCCACGGTGGCCTGCCAAGTACCAAAGCCCAGCGGCGCGAAGATCCACGATACCAAACCGCCGATGGTAGCCAGCAGGCTGGTGTTGTTGTCCTCCACCATGCCGAAGCCGTTCTCGGTAAAGCCGAAGCCCTGCAGGAACCACAGGATGATGGTGGAAGCCAAGATCACGGTGCCTGCCCGCTTGATGAAGGACCAGCCCCGCTCCCAAGTAGCACGGAGCACATTGCCCCAAGCCGGGACATGGTAGGCGGGCAATTCCATGACGAAGGGCGCCGGGTCACCGGCAAACAGCTTGGTCTTTTTGAGGATGATGCCCGACAGGATGATGGCCGCCATACCGATGAAGTAGGCCGAGGTGGCTACCAGCCCGGAGCCGCCGAAGAGTGCCCCGGCAAACAGGCCGATGATGGGCATTTTGGCGCTGCAGGGGATAAAGCAGGTGGTCATAATGGTCATCCGGCGGTCCCGCTCGTTTTCGATGGTACGGGAAGCCATGACGCCGGGCACGCCGCAGCCGGTGCCCACCAGCATGGGGATGAAGCTCTTACCGGACAGCCCGAACTTGCGGAAGATCCGGTCCATGATAAAGGCCACACGGGCCATGTAGCCCACATCCTCCAGCAGAGAAAGCATGAGGAAGAGCACCAGCATCTGGGGCACAAAGCCCAGCACAGCGCCCACGCCGGCCACAATGCCGTCCACCACCAAGCCTTGCAGCCACGGCGCACAACCTACCGACTCCAAGAAGCCGGTGATGGCGGGGGGCACCACTTCCCCAAAGAGGACGTCGTTGGTCCAGTCGGTGGCAATGCGTCCCACCGCAAAGTCGGTGCTGCCCATGGACAGGGTGTAGATCACCGCCATGACCAAGGCAAACAGGGGCAGCGCCAAGATCCGGTTGGTAACGATGCGGTCGATCTTATCCGAAACCGTCAGGTGCTCGGTGCGGGCCTTTTTCTCCACTGCCCGGCTGACCACGGTGTTGATGTAGGCATAGCGCTGGTTGGTGATGATGCTCTCGGCATCGTCATCCATCTCTTTTTCGCAGTCGGCGATATGCAGGTCCAAATGTTTGAGCAGCGCCGGGTCCAGTCCCAGTTCCGCCTGTACTTTGTCGTCCCGCTCAAACAGCTTGACGGCGTACCACCGCAGGAAGCGGTCATCCACCTTGCCCTGAATGGATTCCTCGATGTGGGCCAGCGCATGTTCTACGCTGCCGGTGAACACATGGGGCAGTTCCCCGGCCTGATGCTCCCGAGCGGCCGCTACCGCCAGCTCTGCCGCCTGACGGCTGCCCTCCCCTTTGAGGGCGCTGATCTCGATGGCTTCACAGCCCAGTTCCCGGCTCAGCCGTTTCAGGTCGATCTTGTCGCCGTTTTTGCGCACCAGATCGATCATATTCACCGCCATGACCACCGGAATGCCCAGTTCGATGAGCTGGGTGGTCAGGTAGAGGTTGCGCTCGATGTTGGTACCGTCGATGATGTTCAGGATGGCGTCGGGCTTTTCCCCTACCAGATAGCCACGGGCCACCACTTCCTCCAAGGTGTAGGGGGACAGCGAATAGATGCCCGGCAGGTCCTGAATCACCACGTCCTTGTGGCCCTTGAGCTTTCCTTCCTTCTTTTCCACCGTAACGCCGGGCCAGTTGCCCACGTACTGGTTGGAGCCGGTCAGGTCGTTGAACAGCGTGGTTTTGCCGCAGTTCGGGTTGCCGGCCAATGCGATTTTGATTGCCATGTCCAAATACCCCTTTCGTTGGCGCCTGGGTGCAAGCGCCGTTACTCGATTTCCACCATCGCGGCGTCGGCCTTGCGGATGCTCAATTCATAGTTGCGCACCGTAAGTTCCAGCGGGTCGCCCAGCGGCGCCACCTTGCGCAGGTAGACCTGCGTGCCTTTGGTCAGGCCCATATCCATAATGCGCCGCCGCACCGGTCCTTCGCCGTGCAGCCGCAGCACCGTGGCCGTTTGACCTACCTTAAGCTGCTGTAACGTTTTCATCGTGTTCCCTCCCGTTTATCCAAATCTGGTCACGGGGCCTTTGACCCCGGATCGTCCTACATTAGGCTACCAAGACCCGCATCGCCAGTGTTTTGTCCAATGCAATGCGGCTTGCCTTGACCTGCAAGATCAGGTTGCCGCCCAGCACATTTACCACGGTGACCGGCTCCCCCACCACAAATCCCAGCTCGGCCAGATGCTGCCGCACCTCGTCCCGGCCGGTAATTTTGCGAATAGTGACCGTCTGCCCCGGTTGGGCCATCGTCAACGGCATGGTTTTGTCGCCCCTTTCCTCGGTCGTATGTTAGTCCACGCTAACCATTAGGCCTAAAAATAGCGCCGGACCCTTGCAGTCCGCCGCCGAACCCCATCGCCGGCTTGCGGGGACGATGGGCTTCAAAAGTTAGTTATTGCTAATCCAGAATTCCCATAAAACCGCACCGGGTTGAGGGGTGCGGTTCTAAGTTCGGGAAATGAGGGATTCTCCCTGTGTCTGGTTGTCAGTTAGTTTTAGCTAACGAAGATACTATACCACGGTCCCCTGGGTTTGTCAACGGGGGCGGGGGAATTTTTTTCACAAAAAAAAGAGAGGGGCAA
Source organism: uncultured Gemmiger sp. (assembly GCA_963557315.1). Taxonomy (GTDB): domain Bacteria; phylum Bacillota; class Clostridia; order Oscillospirales; family Ruminococcaceae; genus Gemmiger. The sequence continues at coordinate 9,763 of CAUWAX010000003.1, forward strand.
AGCCCCTCTCTCAGCGCAGCATATCAGTAGTTGCTGCTCTTCAGCTCAAAGTAAGCCTGCGGATGAGCGCAAACCGGGCACTTGACCGGCGCATGCTGGCCGATATAGACGTACCCGCAGTTGCGGCACTGCCAGACCTGCTCGGTCTCCCGGGCAAAGACCTTACCGGCCTCGATGTTGGCGGCCAGAGCCTTGTAGCGCTCCTCATGCTCCTTCTCGATGGTGGCAACCATCGTGAAGAGCGCTGCGATCTCGGTAAAGCCTTCCTCTTTGGCTTCGGCGGCCATCCGGGGATACATGGAGGTATGCTCCTCGTTCTCACCGGCGGCAGCCATCTTCAGGCAGGTCAGCGTGTCGGGGATCTCGCCCTTCTCCATCAGGAGCTTGAACCAGATCTTGGCATGCTCTTTTTCATTGTTAGCGGTCTCGTTGAAGATCGCGGAGATCTGCTCGTAGCCTTCCTTCTTGGCCTTGGATGCGAAGTAGGTGTACTTGTTGCGGGCCTGGCTTTCACCGGCGAAAGCTTCCCACAAATTCTTTTCGGTCTTGCTGCCTTTGAGTTCCATAACGCTTACCTCCGTTTATAAATTGTTCTGCTTTTCAAGAACTTGTCTTGCTATGGCCTCATTATATCATATTATTTTTCTTTGTCAACCCCGTTTTTAAGATTTATTCTTAAATTTTCTCAAATCTCCTGTTGACAAAAATCAAGAAATCGTGTATTCTATCTTTTAAGATAAAGTCTTATTCGGGAAGGAGGTCCGACTATGACCCGCCAAAAGGCATTGATATTGGAGATCATGAGCCAGCAGCGTCCCGCGCACCTGACGGCTGACGAGATCTTTTGCCATGCACGCCAGCAGATGCCGCACATCGCCCGCGGCACCGTCTACCGCAACCTGAAGTTGATGGAGCGCGACGGGGAAGTGGCCCACCTCGAAATGGCCGGCGGCCCAGACCGTTACGACTGCAATCCGGTGCCCCACGGGCACCTGCTGTGTGACGGCTGCGGCGAGCTGACCGACCTACCGGTGGTAGGGCTGATCCGGGAAGTGGAAGCCGCCATCGGCACCGAGGTTCGCGGCTATACGCTGACGATCCATTACCTGTGCCCCAAATGCCGCGCCAAGCAGGCGCAGTAACCTTGTATGGCAACCTTTGTCCGGGCAAAACCGCCCGGACATTTTTGCGCCCCGCGCCCCGCTTGCCGCGGGGCGCTTTTTGCGGTATACTGGCCTTATGCTATGATGAAGTGAGGTACCAAGTATGGCGAAACAGCGCGATCCGGTTCTGGACGGCATGCGGGGCATCGGCATTGTGCTGATGGTGGTAGGCCATTCCGGCTTTGCCGGCAGCGACTTCCTCTATTTGTTCCACATGGCCCTCTTCTTTATGCTCAGCGGGTATTTTTTCCGTCCCGTGCAGGACGGGGCCGGGCTGCGCCGGTTCTGCCTGCGTCGGGTAGTGACCCTTTGGCTGCCCTTTGTGGCGGCCAACACGGCCTTTACGGTCTGCAACAACCTGTTTTTGCGGTTCAACATCTTAACGCAGGACCCTCGCATTCTGGAGCTGCCGGGCAACCAAACCACCGACCCGGTGACCCTCAAGGACATCGTGGGGCGTACCCTCCACTGGTGCGTCTTTGACGGCGGTACCCAGTTGGGCGGCGCGCTCTGGTTTGTGCAGGCGCTGTTCCAGATTTCGATTTTGTACGCCGTGGTGGAATTTGTACTGCGCAAACTGCGCCTCGGGCAGGATACGCTCCTCCCCCAAGGGTTTGTGTCCGGCGTACTGCTGCTCTTAGGCTGGCACTGGTCCCAAACCGGCTGGAACGTCTGGGGGTTGGGCATTGTGGCCAGCGGCTACTGCCTGTTTTATCTGGGCACGTTGGCCCACTGCATGGGGCAGCCTGCCCGCAAGCCCGGCGCGCGAATTCTGATGGCCGTGCTGGCCTTCGGGGTGCTGCTGCTCCTGCTCCCCTTCGGCTCGGTGGGGTTGGCGGGCAACCAGTACCCCCACTGGCTGTTCTTGCTGGTCGCCAGCGCTGCCGGCTGGATGCTGGTCTATGAGTGCGCCCATCTGGCCGCCCTGCTGCCCCCGCTGGGTGCCGCATTGGCTGCGTTGGGCCGGGCCACCATGCCCATCGTCATCCTGCATTTTCTCAGCTTCAAACTGGTGACTTGGCTGGGCCTGCTGGCCACCGGCGGGGAAGGGTATCTGCTGGCAGCCTTCCCCACCCTGTTCACCGGCGGGGCTTGGTGGCTGGCCTATACGGCGGCGGGTCTGGGTCTGCCGCTGCTGGTCTACCAGCCTTATCGGGCCGCCAAGCACGCCATACTATGCAAAATGGGGAGAGCATGATGACAAAACAGTACTTTCAGGGCGAGGTGCTGGACGGCTTCGACCCCGGTCCCCTGCTGCAAGGGGTGGAATACAACGACTGCACCTTTCAAAACTGCCGGTGGGACGGTGTCCGCGTCGAAAATTGCACGTTTCTCTCCTGCACCTTTCGCCGCTGCAACTGGAGCGGTGTGGTCTTCAGTTTCAGCCAGATGCGCGACGCATGGTTTTCGGGCTGCGCCTTCCGGTCCATCGCTTGGGGCGGGCTGCAGGGACGCAGTGCCTTGGTACAGCCCTTCAGCAAGGCGGAACAGTGCGAATTTCGATACAATGAATTTTCCGACATGACACTGGCCCGGTTTGATTTTTCCAGTTGCCGGTTCGGAGATTGCACCTTCGACAACTGCAAACTGACCGGGGCGGATTTTCGCGCCGTGCCGCTGGGGCGTACCCAGTTCAGCCGGTGTGACCTGCAAAAGGCGGATTTTCGGGAGGCCACCGACTATCTCATCGACCCTACCGTGAACCGGATGCAGGGCGCCCGGTTCAGTTTTCCCGATGTGGTGGCGTTGCTGAGCGGGTTCGGGTTGAAAATCGAATAACCTTACCAAAAGGGGGAACAGGCCCGCACGGCGATTGCCTGTCGGTGTCCGCGCCGTCGGCGCATGTCCGCCGACGCAGACATTTTTTCTATTACAAAGGCATACAAGCGGCAAAAAATTTTGCCGCTTTTTTGTTTTGCTGACACAAACGGGGCCCCGGCGGCGTTATAGGGGTGAAAGAGCTTAGGAAAGGAAGTGATCCGGTATGCAGACTGAGCAGGAATTGGAACAGATGGTCCGCACCTATACCCCACCGCTGCTGCGCTACTGTACGGCCCTGCTGGGCAGCGAAGCCGACGCGCAGGACGCCGTACAGGCCACCTTTATCAAGGCGTGGCTGCGGCGGCACACCCTGCGGGGCGGCGGGCAGGACAACGAGCGGGCTTGGCTGTACCGCATCGCCTACCGCACGGCGCTGGACATGCTGCGCGCCGCCAAGCGGGCCGAAAACCGCCGCCCGCCCGAGCCGGCACCGCCGGACCCCGGCATCAGCGAGGAGCTGCGTGCCGCGCTGAACACGCTGGACCCACTGGACCGGGCGCTGGTGCTGGAACGGGTACTGGACGGGATGGACTACGCCGCCTTAGCCAAGATCCATCACCGGCCGGAAAGCTATCTGCGCACCCGTTATCACCGGGCCAAGCGGCGCTTGGCCACATTTTTAGAAAAGGAGGGCATCTGCCATGACCCCTGACCGTGACGAAACCTTGCTGCGGCAGACGCTGCTGGAAGGGCTTCACCCCACCGAAACCGATCTGTGGCCTGCCGTGGCCGAAGCACTGCCCGCCGGGGAAAAGCGGCAGAAACGACGCACCCGGGCCCTACGGCTGGCGATCTGCATCGGGGCGCCACTGCTGCTGGCCGCTGGCGCCTTGCTGGGTCGGGTCCAGTTCACCAACCTGCGCACCAATCCCCGCCCCAGCTTTGCCCCCGACAAAAATACCGGGTACGCCATCCAATACGACCAGACCGCCTACGTCCTGCCCGACAAACTGATGGATTCCCTGCTGGCCCATTACAACGGCCAGCCCGATGCCGACGGCGTACCGCCCATGCATATCAGCACCAGCGGCTATAATGTTCCTTCTTCCGGCGGACCCGGCGGCCGGGGCTACGACAGTTGGGCGGACCTGACCGAAGCCACCGGTTTGCCGCTGCTGCAAAGCGGCCTGCTGGACAGCGCCACCCCAAAGGACGCGATCTACTGGAACTCCGCGCTGCCTGAACCTCCCCCGGAAGGATCAGAGGATTGGACCGAACAGGACTTTGTACTGTACTACAACCGCCTCCCGCTCTCTCAGGCCCAGCCCGCTGGGTTTACCGTTCTATGGAGCGGCACTTCGGATTACCAGATGGCACCGGCCTTTCTGTCCGCCCGCCGGAAGGACAAACTGGACAACGGCTATACCGTCGAGTTGATGGCCGAAACCATGCTGGCCACCATAGACCGGCCCGCCGGCACCACCGACACCCAGCACTGCATCTATTTTAGCCAGAGTTCCGGCTACACTTGGGATGTGGAGGAGTACACCACGCCCTCCGGTATTGTGGTCCTGCTGCCCCGCTGCACCAGCAACAAATCCCCCTACCTGAGCAGCTACGGCTATTTTGAGCAAGACGGTATCTATTACACCCTCTTTGTCCATCCGGATGAAGGGTGGGGTCCCGCCACCCGCGATCAGGGCGAAGAGGCCCGGGCGGTGCTCAAAGAGGCGGTGGACAGCTTGGTGCCCGTCGAGTAAGCCCCGCAAAACCAGCTTCCAAGCGCCGAAAAAGTGCTTTCATTCACAATTTAGCCAAATTTGTACAGCGATATGCCTGCCTGCGCGGGCATATCGCCATTTTTGATTTTTGAACAAAATTTGTACACAATTTCGCGCTACACTGAATGAGTAAAATTACCGCCTTTGGGCGAAGGGAGCTTCGGAGTACCTATGTCGGAACATGATACCACCGCGCGCCGTCCGCTGGACTGGTTCAAGCGCCATAATCCCCTGCAATGGGCCAAGCGTCACAAAAAGCTGACGATTTTTTTGGTCATTGTGCTGCTTATCATTGCCTTTGTGGTCAACACGCTGGGGCGCACGGCTGCTGCCAGCGCCGCATTGACCTATCAGTTTGTGCGCACCACCACCCTGCAAAAGACCAGCCTGACCGATTCGGTCAGTGTCAACGGCACGGTGGCTTCCGGTTCCACGGCCAGCGTCACGGCGTCGGATTCCGTCAAGACCTACAAGGTCACGGCGGTGAACGTGGCGGTGGGTGACACCGTCAAGGAGGGCGACGTGATCGCCACACTGGACACCAGCGACGTGGAAAAGCAGATTGAAAACGCGCAGGAAAGCTACAACGACAGTGTGGAGGAAGCCCAGACCAACTACCAGAACAGTGTGGAAGATCAGGCCACCAATCTGGCCCAGTTGCAGGAAAAGCTGGACAAAGCCCAAGAGGACTATGACACGCTGGGTCTGAACGACTACTACTCTTCCATGCAGAACACCGCCGGCGCCACCGGCACCAACCGGGAACTGGTGGAATACTACTACGGCCTGTTTGCCGAGAAGATCGCCGGGCTGCAAAACACGGTAGCCAACCTGCAGGTACAGTTGGCCCAAGCCCAGAAGGACAACAATCAGGACCGTGTCAACGAGATCCAAACCCAGCTTACCGACTACCAGAACCAGTTGAGCATCGCCAAAGGCCAGTGCAGCATTCCCGAACTGGGCCTGCAGGGCTTTGACACCATCACCCAGTATTACAACCAGATCGAACAATACCGCGACGCGCTGGAAACCGCCCAGCAAAACTACGACAACGCGGTGACCACCAACAGCCGCAGCGTGGACAGCGCCGAAACCAAGCTGGAGCAAGCCACCCGTACCTCCGACACGCTGACCGACCTGCAATCCACCTTGGAGGACTGCACCCTGACCGCCACCATGGACGGCACCATCACCGAGCTGAACGCCACGGTGGGTTCGGTGTGCAGCGGCACGGTAGCCACCATTCAGGACGTTTCCGACCTGACGGTGGAGGTCACCATCCCGGCCAGCTCGGTGGGAAAACTGTCCACCGGCATGCAGTGCAACATCACCAGCGATGCCACCGGTGATACGGTGGTGTCCGGCACGCTGACCCGCATCGATCCCGTGGCCAATTCGGAAGGCACCTTCGGCGCCACCGTCACCGTCAACGGGGCGGACTCCGGCTTGCTGATCGGCATTTCGGCTCAGGTGGAGATCATCATCAACGAGAAGGACGATGTCTTTACCGTTCCCCGGGATGCCGTGGGCACCCACGAGGATGGCTCCACCTATGTGCTGCGCCAGACCGGCGGCGAGGGCGTGGATATGACCTTTGAGGAAGTGACCGTCACCACCGGTGACTCCAACGACTATTACATCGAGATTTCCGGCGATGACTTGCAGGAAGGGGATGTGATCCGTTCCAGTTCCGACCTGACGCAGGGCATCGAAACCACCGACAACACCCTCGACCCCATGGAAGAGATGATGCAGGGCGGTGAAGTAGCGGTTGCTGCCCCGGACGCCCCCGTTGACGGCGGCGGAAACCGCGGCAGCGGACCGGAAGGCGGCGGCCCGGGAGGCATGTAAAGATGCACAACACCGAACAATTTGCCAACGGCACCGCCCCGCAGGCGGCGGATGCAGCCCCCGAAGCGACCCGCAAACTGAATCTGCCCGGCAGCGCCCCGGCCCAGACCGTCCAGCCGCTGATCGAGATGCAGGACATCCACAAAAGTTACTACATCGGCAAGCCCAACGAGCTGGAAATCCTGCACGGCATCAGCCTAAAAGTCTATCCCGGCGAGTTTGTGGCCATTGTGGGTGAATCCGGTTCCGGTAAATCCACCTTAATGAACATCATCGGCGTGTTGGATAAGCCCACCAGCGGCCAGTATACACTGGACGGGGTGGACATTCACGACGCCCCCGACAACGAGTTGGCCGCGATCCGCAACCGTAAGATCGGATTCGTCTTTCAGACCTACAACCTCATCGGCCGCCAAAGCGCCCTGAAAAACGTAGAACTGCCCATGCTGTACGCCGGGGTTCCCGCCGGGGAGCGCAACCGCCGGGCCAAGGACTGGCTGACCCGGGTGGGCATGGCGGAACGCATGAAACACCAACCCAATGAGCTGTCCGGCGGCCAAAAGCAGCGGGTGGCCATCGCCCGGGCGATGGTCAACGAACCAGCCCTGATCTTGGCCGACGAGCCCACCGGCGCCTTGGACAGCCAGACCAGCCGCATCGTCATGGATCTGTTCCATGAGATGCACGAAAAATACCACAAGACCATTGTGCTCATCACCCACAACCCCCAGCTGGCCGAGGAATGCCAGCGGGTGTTGACGCTGCGGGATGGGCTGATCGTGGGGGAACGAAAGGGGTCCGGCAAACGTGCAGCTCTTTGAGAATGTTTCCATGGCACTGGCCAGCGTGCGCAGCAACAAGATGCGCAGCCTGCTGACCATGCTGGGCATCATCATCGGTATTGCCGCGGTCATTGCCATCGTCACAGTGGGCAACAGTATGACCGGCACCGTCACCGATTCCATGTCCGGCATGGGGGTCAGCAACATTACGGTCAGCCTGACCCAAAAAGATTCCAACGACACCACCGGCACGGCCGCAGGGGTAACGCTGCGGCGGTTTATGGACTCCACTCCGTCGGCCGATGACCTGATCACCGACCAGATGCTGGACGAATTTACCGCCACCTTCCCCGACCAAGTGGCCCGCATTGAACTGACACAGGAGGTGGGCGACGGCACCATCGAAAAGTACGGTGACCCCACCACCACGATCCATGCAGCGGTATCGGGCGCCAACGCCGCGGAACTGCAAGCCATGGAGGACGACACCCCCATCTTGGCCGGCCGCTGGCTGGACGATGAGATGGATGCCGGCCGCAAGGTGGCTGTGGTATCGGAAAAATTTGTGGAGCAGGCCATCGGCGGCAGCACCATCGACGCCATCGGCAAATCCTTCACGCTGACCATCAACAAAAATCTGTATACCTTTTATATAACCGGCGTCTATGAGTACACCGAGGATGTCTACGCCAGTATGTTCGGCATTACCGACGACGACCAGATCCAGACCAACATATACATCCCGCTGGATGTGGCCAAAGAGATCGCCGGGGCGGACACCGGCTACCAGAGCGTCACGGTGGTGGCGGCTTCCGGTGTGGATGTGACCAGCTTTGTGGATACGGTGGGCAGCTACTTTGCCAGCTACTACACCTACAACGATACCTGGACCGTCAGTGCCAGCAGCATCTCCAGTCTGGTGGAATCCATGACCGAAATGCTGGGCACCCTGTCGCTGGGCATCTCGGCCATCGCTGCCATCTCGCTGCTGGTGGGCGGCATCGGCGTCATGAACATCATGATGGTGTCGGTCACCGAGCGCACCCGCGAAATCGGCACCCGCAAGGCGCTGGGCGCCCCGGGTTCCGCTATCCGTATGCAGTTCATCACCGAGAGCGTTATCCTCTGCCTGATCGGCGGCGTCATCGGCGTGGCACTGGGCATCGGGTTGGGCGCGCTGCTCAGCAGCGTGGTGGGCATGGCCGCCAAACCCAGCATTGCCTCCATCCTTGTGGCGGTGGGCTTCAGTATGGGCATCGGCGTCTTTTTCGGCTACTATCCCGCCAACAAAGCCGCCCAGCTCAACCCCATCGACGCGCTGCGGTACGAATAAAAAATCACGAGTTCCCGTGCATTGCACGGGGCTCTTTTTTGTGTTATACTCATCTGCGGAACGTATAGGAAAATGGATCACGCAAATCAATAGAGGGAAGGGTTCTGCTGCTATGCAGCAAGAAAAACGTGCGATTTTTACCAATCACCAGCTCATGACCCTGCTGTGGCCGTTGGTCATCGAACAGGCGCTGAGCGTGCTGGTGGGCATGGCCGATACCATGATGGTGTCCTCCGCCGGCGAAGCTGCGATCTCCGGCGTGTCGCTGGTGGATATGATCAACCAGCTCATTATCACCGTCTTTGGTGCGCTGGCCACCGGCGGCGCCGTAGTGACCAGCCAGTATTTGGGCGCCCAAAAACCGGAACAAGCCGCCCGCAGCGCCGGACAGCTTGTCACCCTCAGCGCCCTGCTGGGCAGCGCCATCGCAGCGTTCTGCTTGGTTGGCCGCACCATGCTGCTGCGCCTCTTCTTCGGTTCCATTACCGATGATGTAATGACGGCCGCTTTGATCTACTTTACCATCACGGCGCTGTCTTTCCCCTTCTTGGCCCTGTACAACGCCGGCGCGGCGATCTTCCGCTCCACCGGCAACAGTGCCGTTTCCATGAAGGTGTCGGTGGTCGTCAACCTGATCAACTTCTGCGGCAACGCCCTTTGCGTTTACGGTTTGAAGATGGGCGTAGCCGGTGTCGCTGTACCCACCTTGGTTTCCCGTGCGGTGGGCGCCGTCGTCATCCTGTCGCTGGCCGCCCGGCCCGACTATCTGCTGCGCATCACCCCCTACACCATCACCCATCTGGAACGGGGCACCGTCAAAAGCATTCTGGCCATCGGCGTCCCCTCGGCCTGCGAAAACAGCTTGTTCCAGTTGGGCCGTGTGCTGGTGGTCAGCATGATCTCGCTGTTCGGCACGGTCCACATCTCGGCCAATGCCGTAGCCAACAATCTGGACGGCGTGGGCTGCATTATCGGCAACGCCATGTGTCTGGGCATGATCACCGTGGTGGGCCGCTGTGTCGGCGCACAGGACTTTGATCAGGCCGTTTACTACACCAAAAAACTGCTCCGCTGGGACTATGTGGCTCAGGGCCTGACCAACGCCGTCGTGCTGCTGGCCCTGAACCCCCTGCTCAGCCTCTACACCCTCTCCCCCGAAACAGCCCAGCTCTCGGCGGAACTGGTGTGGATCCACGCCGGGCTCTCCATCTTCCTGTGGCCGCTGGCCTTTATCCTGCCCAACGCCCTGCGCGCCGCCAATGACGTGCGGTTCACCATGGTGGTTTCGGTGGTGTCCATGCTGGTATGGCGGCTGGGCTTCAGCCAGATCCTCTGCGTCCAACTGGGCTGGGGCGCGCTGGGTGTCTGGTGGGCCATGATCATCGACTGGATCTGCCGCCTGATCTGCTTTGTCATCCGTTTTGCCAGCGGTGCTTGGAAGAAGAAGGCCATGAAAATTCCCGCCTGACCCTACAAGGAGGACCCCCATGAAATTTGTAAGCTGGAACGTCAACGGCCTGCGGGCCTGCCTGAAAAAAGGCTTTGAGGATACCTTCCGCGCGTTGGACGCCGACTTTTTCTGCATACAGGAAACCAAGATGCAGCCCGGGCAGGCAGACTTTGCCCCCGAAGGCTACACCGAATACATTTACAGCGCCGACAAGAAAGGCTATTCCGGCACCGCCATCTGGGCCAAAACGCCGGCTCTCTCGGTGCGGTATGGGTTAGAGGAAGACCTGCACAACCACGAAGGCCGGGCCATCACGCTGGAATACCCCGACTTTTATCTGGTGAACCTCTATGTGCCCAACTCCCAGAACGAGCTGGCCCGCATCGACTACCGCATGCAGTGGGAGGATGATCTGCGCCGCTACTTGCAGGCCTTGGACGCCCAAAAACCGGTGATCCTCTGCGGGGACCTGAACGTAGCCCACACCGAGATCGACCTGAAAAACCCCGGTCCCAACCGTGGGGCGGCGGGCTTCAGCGATCAGGAGCGGGGCAAGCTGGACGAACTGCTGGCTGCCGGCTTCACCGACAGTTTCCGCCACCTGCACCCCGATGCCACCGGCATTTACAGTTGGTGGAGCATGCGGTTCCGCGCCCGGGAGCGCAACGCCGGATGGCGTATCGACTATTTTCTGGTCAGCAACCGGTTGGCGCCCAAAATCGCCGCGGCGGATATCCGCATGGAGATCCTTGGCAGCGACCACTGCCCGGTAACGCTGGATCTGGACCTGTAACAGGGTATCTTAAAAATTTTTTATATTTTTTTGAAAAAAATTCCCCCGCGTTGCAAAATCTGACGCGGGGGAATCGTCTTATGTAATAGAAAGCGAAAGTAAAGGGGGTGTGGGGTCTGACCAACGAAGAATTTACCGGGTTGATGCAGCAATATCAGCGGCTGATTTATACCGTCTGTCTGCAATTCGTCCATGACCCCCACACCGCCGAGGATCTGACGCAGGAAACTTTCTTGTCGGCCTTTTCCGCCATTGACCGGTGCGAGCCCCAGTACTACAAAGCGTGGCTGGTCCGGGTGGCGGCCAACAAGTGCAAGGACCACCTAAAAAGCGCGTGGGTGCGCCGGGTGGAAGCCCCGGGGGACGACGCCTTGCCGGAACCCCGCGGCGCCCCACCGGGGGACGCCGCCGACCCCGCCGACCAGTTGACCAGTCAGGCCGGGGCCGAAGAGTTGGAAACGCTGGTGCGCAATCTGCGGGAACCCTACGGCCAAATTGCCGTGCTGTACTTTTTACAGCACAAGGATACCGCCGAGATTGCCACGCTGGTCCACCGCCCACCGGCTACGGTGAGCAGCCAGCTTTGGCGGGCCAAACTGCTGCTGCGCCAACAGATCAACGAGAGGAGGCTGAAGGAATGAGCCTATATTTTGACAACGAAAAGCTGTTCGACAAAGAGGGGCATCTGACCGACGATGGTCTGTATGCACTGAAGGATGGCACACTGGACGATTTGGGCGCGCTGGAAGCCGCCGAGCATCTGAGCTTTTGCGATTATTGCCTGCTGCGCTACACCCAGTTGATCGATGCCGCCCCCACCTGCCTGCAAGAACCTATGCGGGACCTGATCCCGCAGGTGCAAAACCTGATGCGGCTGCGCCGCTTCCGCATTATGACCAATCGGTATGTGTCGGCTGCGGCCGCCGTGGTGCTGGCCTTTATGCTGTGGGGCTTTGCGTCGCTGGGTTCCCACCAGAAGATGGCCGCCCGCAGCGTGCAGCCCCGGGAACCCAAAGTGAGCTTTGGCCAATGGCTGGACACCACCGTAACCGGGTTCTACGACAGTCTGGACGACACCTTTACCAACTTTACGCTGGCCGCCGAAAACGGCTTGGCACAACTGCAACACCACGACGACGGCGGCGCATCCGCCAAGGGAGATTGACACCATGAAAAAGAACGCTTTGCTCACCTTTATCTTTGCCTGCATCCCCGGCGCCGGGCAGATGTATTACGGCTATATGCAGCGGGGGCTTTCCCTCATTACCCTGTTTTGCGGCTGCTTCATTCTGGGTGCGCTGGCCAGCCCGCTGGTCGTAACCGCCTTTATTGTATGGATGTACAGCTTTTTTGACACCTACGACCTGATCCGGCATCTGGCTTCGGGGGACCCCAAACCCGACGGCCTGATGATTTTGGGGGACTGGGAAGACCTGAAGCGGCTGATCCCCAAGCACAACCGCCTGCTGGGCTGGGGGCTCATCGCGCTGGGCATCTGGTCGCTGTACAGCATTTTGGTGGAACCCATGCTGTACAGCCTGCTGGAACTGCTCAACGTACAAAACGCCTACTACTATATCAGTTCCATCCCCACCATCCTCATCGCCGCGCTGCTCATCGCCGCCGGTGTCTGGCTGTTGGGTCTGCACCCCCAGCGTAAGCAGAGCAGCGACCTGCCCCCCTACCCCCACGATGAAAACGCAGAATAATACAATTTGTATATTTTAACACGAGGTAAACAAAATGGATGAAAACAAAACCAATGCGGCCCAAACCAACGCACAAGCCCCTGTTCGCCCGCAAAAAGTACGCCGCGTAGGTCGTTTTGCCTTTGCGCTGCTGCTCATCGGCGCCGGTATTCTGCTGCTGGTCCAGCAGTTTGTTCCCCAATTCGATCTACTCAGCATCGTTCGGTTTGCCCCGGCACTGCTGATTGTGCTGGGCATCGAGATGCTGGTCTACTCGTCCAAGCCGGACGTCACCGTGAAATTCGATTGGCTCAGCGTGCTGGGCTGCGGCTTCATTCTCTGCATCGTAGGCGGCGCATCGCTGGTGCCGCTGGTCTGGGGATACGTCAACCCCGCCCGGGATTACGCCCGCAACAACTATTCCACCCAACTGCAGGATCAAATCTATCAGGCCCTGAACGCCGACACCGACTTGAAAGCCCGCGTCAACAACCTGTATGTGAACGTCTGGTTTAACCACACCGACAGTGGGTCTTACACACTGCAGGATGTGGATGATGTGGACCTCAACGTGGAACTGTCCACCTACACCTACACCGACGCCAACGCCTTTGCCGCGGACTGCTACCGCATCACCCAGTTGGTCCAGCAAAGCGGCGTCCCGGTGGACCAGTTCCAGTTTGATTCCTCCAACATTTCCAACGCCACCGGCAACCGGTATACCTTGAACTTCCTGTCCAGCTTCTTTGAGGGACTGACGCCGGAGCAGTTGGCCCAGCGGGTAAACTGCTATTACGAGTACGAGGGCAACGGCTATTCCACGGTTGAAGAGCGGAATGACGCCGTGCGGGCCATCCTGCGGGAGCGGATCACCGAAGAGTATCTGGAATCCCACGACGGAGAATATTCCCCCGAAGAGTATCTGGCTGCGGAAGTGGAGCAGCAACTGCAAGCGACCTTCCCCATGGAGTTTCCGGCCACACCGGAAAGCGCTGCCTCCTAACCGTTGCGTTCTTCCCTTTCCGTATAACAGAAAAGCAGGGGCCTCGCATCCCATCCCGGGATGCGGGGTCCCTGCCCTTTTGGGGAGAACTTACTTCTTTTGGCCGCGGTCAATGGCTGCCACCACGCCGGAGAGGGCCAGCAGCGCCAACAGGTTGGGAATGGCCATCAAGCCATTGAAGAAGTCGGCCATGGCCCAGACCAGATCCACCTTGAGGGTAGAGCCCACCAGAATGAAGATCACCACGATGATGCTGTACAGGGGCAGCGCCTTTTCACCAAAGAGAGCCTTGAAGTTGGTGTGGCCGAAGAAATACCAGCCGATGATGGTGGAGAAGGCGAAGAAGAACATGCAGATGGCAATGAAGATGGGGCCGAAGCTGCCGAAGGACTGGCTGAAGGCCGCCTGCGTCAAGGCCGTACCGGTCAGCCCCTGCGGCACCAGACCCGAGGAGATCAGCACCAGACCGGTGAGGGTAAGTACCACAAAGGTATCGATAAAGACGCCCAGAATGGCCACCGCGCCCTGATCCTGCGGCTGCTTGACCTTGGCCAGCGCGTGGGCATGGGGGGTAGAACCCAGACCGGCTTCGTTGGAGAAGAGGCCGCGGGCCACGCCGAACCGCATCGCCTGCTGGACGGTGACACCGGCCACACCGCCGGCCATCGCCTGCGGGTCAAAGGCCAGCACAAAGATCTGGGCAAAGGTATCGGGCAGCGCCTTGGCGTTCATGATCAGGATGATCACACAGCCCACGATGTAAAATGCCGCCATCACGGGGACGATCTTCTCGGTAACAGAGGCGATGCGCCGCACGCCGCCCAAGAAGATGAAGGCCGCAATGGCCGCCACCACGATGCCCACCGCCAGCCGGTTGACGCCGAAAGCGTTGGCAAATGCATCGCCGATGGAGTTGGACTGGACCATGTTGCCCATAAAGCCCAGCGCCAGAATGATCAGTACCGAGAAGATGGTGGCCAGAATCCGGCCAAACCGGCCCTTGAAAGCCGCCCGGATGTAGTAGGCCGGACCGCCGGTGACCTGACCGTTTTCCACCGTCTTATAGTGCTGGGCCAGTACCGCCTCGGCGTAGATGGTAGCCATGCCGAAGAAGGCCGACACCCACACCCAGAACAGGGCGCCGGGGCCGCCGCTGACTACGGCGGTGGCACAGCCCGTAATGTTGCCGGTGCCCACCTGTGCCGCGATGGCGGTAGTCAGCGCCTGAAAAGAGCTCATGCCATCCTCGCCGGCTTTTTTACCGTGAAGGGTAAAGTTGCCGAATACCCGATGGAACCCTTCCCCAAAGCGGCGCAACTGTACACCCCGCAGCCGGATGGTGAAAAAAATGCCGGTGCCTACCAGCAAAAACAGCAACAGATAGTCCCACAAAAAGCTGCTGGCCCGCTCTACCAGCGCAGTAAACAATTCCATACGATTCCCCTCTTTTTCTCAAAATTCCAAACCTTTCCTCGCTGTCCATGAAACGGACAACGTACTAACTATACTATGCTTTTTCCATAAAGTCAAGTGTATTTATACGGCGTACACTTTTGGGTAAACAAAAGGCCGGGCGAACCCGGCCGGCGGCCGCCCCCAAGGGGTCGCAGCCCTTTTTCCTGATTTCAGCGCGCCAACGTGCCATGGATATATTTGCGGTCCAGCCCATACTGAACGGCTGCCCGCAGCACCACCCAGGTCAAAAACACCTCCAGCGGCAGCATGATGGTGTTTTTCATAAGTCCGGTAGTGGCATAGTAGAGATACCCCTTGCCGTAGAGCATGGCCTTCCAGACGCTGCCCAGCAGTACATTGCTGCCATAGTTGATGAGCAGCCGGGTAAACAAAATGCGCAGCACGGTGGGTTTGCGCCGGTAGAGCATCAGGCCATAGAGCAGCCCGGACAGCAGCGCGGTGAGCATGTACCCGGGGAAGTACGGTTCGCCGTAGCTGAACAGCAAAAAGCCGCCCACATCGATCACCGCACCGGCTGCCATGCCCACCAGCGGGCCATAACACATACAGCCCAGCGATACCGCCAAAAAGCTGAAATAGATCTTGAGGCTAGGTCCCAGCAGATAGATGGGCATGCTTTTCAGCATGATGGCCATGGCACAGACCAACCCCGAAAAGGCCAGCACCCGCACATTGCGGAACTCGGCCCGGGCAGCGCGCCAATAGGCGGCGGAAAAGACGGACAACGGTTGATTTTGCATACAAAAAACCTCCTACTCGGTGCATTGCTGCACAAAGGAGGAGGCAAAAAGGCGGGCGTGGACACACATACCACACCCGCCGTTGCGCACCGTCATGCAGCAGCGGGATGCGGGATACGCACCGCGGACCATTGGTCACTTCGTCCTGCCACAACTCCCCGTTGGTCAGGCACTTCGGGGCTAACCCCCACGCGCGGATCCCTACTCTGCAATGGATTCTACATGGCCATTATAGGCCGCCCGGAGCCGGAATGCAACCCCTTGGGCAAAAATTTATGCGCTTTGTCCCTTTATTGGCCGCTGGCGCCGTAGTTGGACAGCACCCGGGCGCTGGGATCATCCACATCGCAGCCCGGCCACGCCTTGTTGGGCATCCAGTAGTCCACGATCATCTCGGCCTGACCGGGATAGTATTTTTCAAAAATCTCCCGGTAGAGCAGGCTCTCCTTGGTGAAGGGCCGGGCATAGGCATATTTCCCCGCCCGCTCGGCAAATTCCCGGTCGGTGTAGTGCTGTTCGGCATACGCTTTCAGATCGTCCACCATGGAATGGCCCACCGCGTCGCTGAAGGCCGCCTTCTCCCGCCAGAGGATGCTTTCCGGCAGCCAATCCCCTTCGAAGGCTTTGCGCAGCAGGTATTTGCCCTTGCCGTAGGTGTTCAACTTTTTGGCCGGGTCGATGGCCATGACATACTTGACGAAATCCAGATCCCCGAAAGGCACCCGGGCTTCCAGACTGTTGACACTGATGGACCGGTCAGCCCGCAGCACGTCGTACATATACAGCTCACGGATCCGCTTCTGGCTCTCGGCCTGAAACGCCGCGGCGCTGGGGGCGAAGTCGGTATACTTGTAGCCGAACAGCTCGTCGGAGATCTCGCCGGTGAGCAGCACCCGGATGTCGGTATGCTCGTGGATATACTTGCAGACCAGATACATGCCCACCGACGCCCGGATGGTGGTGATATCCCAAGTGCCCAGCATGGCCACCACGTCTTCCAGTGCGTCCAGCACGATCTGCTGGTTGATGATGACCTCGGTGTGGTCGGCGTGGAGGTAGTCCGCCACCTGCTTGGCATATTTCAGGTCAATGGCATCCTCGCTCATGCCGATGGCAAAGGTACGGATGGGTTTGCCCAGCTTTTTGGCCGTAATGGCGCAGACCAGACTGGAGTCCAGCCCGCCGGACAACAGAAAGCCCACCGGGGTGTCGGCGTCCAGCCGCTTGTCCACGCCGGCCACCAGTTTTTCCCGGATGTTGGTCAAAATCTCAGGCAGTTCCTCCTGCGCGTAGGCCGGGGTGTCGGCAATATCGCAGTAGCGGACAAACTGACCGTTGCAGTAGTAGCTGCCGATGGGGAACGGATAGACTTTTTTGCACAGTCCCACAAGGTTTTTTGCCTCCGACGCGAAGGCGATACAGCCCGAATCGCTGTACCCGTAGAAGAGCGGCCGGATGCCGATGGGGTCCCGGGCGGCGATGAGCAGTTTCTTGCGGCTGTCGTACAAAATCATGGCGAACTCGGCATCCAGATGCTTGAACATCTCCAGCCCGTACTTGTAATAGAGGGGCAGAATGATCTCACAGTCCGAATCCGAGGCAAAGGTGTAGCCTTCCGCCTCCAGCTCTTTCTTGACAGGACGGAACCCGTACAGCTCGCCGTTGCAGGCCACACAGTCCGCCCCCCGGAAGAAGGGCTGCATGCCCTCCGGCGTCAGGCCCATGATGGCCAACCGGCCGAAGCCCAGCAGGCCAAATTCCGTTTCGCATACCCGTTGGTCGTCCGGTCCGCGGGAGGTGGTACGCAGCAGATACTTGGTGAAAGTTTCTTTGGGCAGGTCATGCCCGGCATAGCCCATGATACAGCACATTTTGGTGACACTCCTTACGTTCTTACAACCGTTTTTCCCCGAGCGGCCCATAAAAAAAGACAGCCCGCTCGCCCTATCAATAGGACGAGTTGCTGTCTTGAAACCCGCGGTGCCACCTATTTTACCGCAGCCGAAAACCGGCATGCGGTCACTTTTCCGCACACGTTCACCTTTGAAACGCTGCCGCTGTAACGCACGGCCTGCGGCGCCCCTACTGCCCCCGGCGGGAGGGTTCAGGTTGCAGCTCCCGGGTGTTCTTTCCCGCGCCGTCCCCGTCCCGGCTCGCAGCAAAATGCCGGGCTCTCTGTGCGGTTGTTGCGCGGCACTTTTCCCGATCAACGCTTTTAACAGCTAAAGCATAGCACCATTCGGCGGCACTGTCAAGAAATTTTTGCAGGAAGCGTCCCGGCTTTTTTGCTAAAATCTACCATTTTTATAGAGATTCCCCTTGTACTTTGCCCCCGTTCATGGTATAGTATTATTTCGGTAGGATAGGGTAATACTTGCCCTATCCCCAACCCCCAACAAAGGAGCTTCTTTACTATGCTAGAACTGCGTAACGTCGGCTACGAGACCGACGACAATAAAGAGATCCTGCACGATGTGAGCCTAACCGTACAGGAGCGTTTTGTGGCCATTACCGGCCCCAACGGCGGCGGCAAATCCACGCTGGCCAAGGTCATTGCCGGCATCTACCAGCCTACCAGCGGCCAGATCCTGCTGGACGGGGTGGACATCACCCATATGTCCATCACCGAGCGGGCCAATCTGGGGCTGAGCTATGCCTTCCAGCAGCCGGTGCGCTTCAAGGGCCTGCAGGTCAAGGACCTGCTGAGCTTGGCTGCCGGCAAAAACACCAGCATCACCGAGGCCTGCAACTACCTCAGCGAGGTAGGACTTTGCGCCCGGGATTATATCGACCGCGAGATCAACGCCAGCCTGTCGGGCGGCGAACTCAAGCGCATCGAGATCGCCATGGTTCTGGCCCGGGGCACCAAGCTGTCCATCTTTGACGAGCCGGAAGCGGGCATCGACCTGTGGAGCTTCCAGAATCTGATCCGGGTGTTTGAAAAGATGTACGAGCAGACCCGGGGCAGCATTTTGATCATCAGCCATCAGGAGCGGATCTTGAACATTGCCGACAAGATTGTTGTCATCAAGGACGGCCAGATCGAGAAGGAAGGTCCCCGCACCGAGATCTTGCCCGCCTTGCTGGGCAGCGCCGATGCTTCCGCCCCGGCCTGCAGCGTTCTGACCGATAAAGTTGAGGGGGTGCGCAGCTGATGGACGCCATTGAAAAGAACCTTTTGAAAGAAATCGCCGAACTGGACAGCCTGCCGGTAGGCGCTTACAACATCCGGTCCAACGGTCAGTTGGCGGGGCGCAACACCACCGCCAACATCGACATTGTCACCAAGACCGACAAACCGGGCATCGACATCTACATCCGCCCCTTTACCAAGAACGAGAGCGTACACATTCCGGTGATTTTGAGCCAAACCGGCTTGAAAGATCTGGTCTACAACGACTTTCACATTGGGGAAGGCGCCGACGTAACCATCATTGCCGGGTGCGGCATCCACAACTGCGGCGGCGGCAACGCCGAGCATGACGGCATCCACACCTTCTGGCTGGCCAAGAACGCCAAACTGCGGTATGTGGAAAAGCACTACGGCGAGGGCGACGGCCGGGGCAAGCAGATCATGAACCCCACCACCATCGTCCATCTGGCGGAAGGCGCCCAGATGGAGATGGAAACCACCCAGATCGCCGGTGTGGATGACACCATCCGTAAGACGGGCGGCGACTTGGCCGCAGGGGCCAGCTTGGTGGTCAAAGAGAAGATCATGACCACCGGCGACCAGCACGCCGTCACCGACTTCAACGTGGACCTGAACGGCGAGGGCTGCTCGGCCAACATTGTTTCCCGCAGTGTGGCCAAGGATGTAAGCAAGCAGGAATTCATCAGCCACATCAACGGCAACTGTGCCTGCGCCGGCCACTCGGAGTGCGACGCCATCATCATGGACAACGCCTCGGTCATTGCCAGCCCGGCCCTGACCGCCAACAGCGTGGACGCCAGCCTGATCCATGAGGCCGCCATCGGCAAGATCGCCGGGGAACAGCTCATCAAACTGATGACGCTGGGCCTGACCGAAAAGGAAGCCGAGGATCAGATCGTCAACGGATTCTTGAAATAACCAAACAGCAAAACCCCCGCCGCAGAACTTGCGGCGGGGGTTTTTATGTACAGAAACGGTCAGGACACCGAAGCCGGTTCCCGTGCTTCGGTTTTTTCGGCGGTCTGCCCTTCCGGTTGGGCCGGAGCGGGGCGAGGGTTGCCCTCGGCGTCGATGCCCCGGCGGTCCAGCAGATAGACGACGATCTCGTGGAGCAAGCCGTAAAGGGTGGCAAACAGCGGCACACCGATGACCATACCCACCAAGCCGAAGAGGTCGCCGCCCACTACGATGGAGAAAAGCACCCACAGCGACGAGATACCGATGGACTGGCCCAAAATCTTGGGGCCGATGAAGTTGCCATCCACCTGTTGGATAAAGAGGATCAGCACGGCAAAGATCAGCGCCTGTACCGGGTCCACCAGCAGCAGGATGAAGATGCTGGGGATGGCGCCGATGAAGGGACCAAACACCGGAATGATGTTGGTGATGCCCACAAAGACGCTGACCAGCAGGGCAAAGTCCAGCCGAAGGATGGACATCAGTACAAAGGTCAGCACCCCAATGATGCCCGAGTCGATGATCTTGCCCACAAAGAAACCGGTAAAGTTTTCGTTGGCATAGTGGCAGATGCGCAGCGTGTTGCGGGCAATGGATTCCGGCAAAAAGGCGTGGACCAGCGTCTTGGTCTGGTGGATCAGCTTATCCTTGCTGGCCAGCATATAAATGCTGGACGCCACCGCCGTGAAGACCGCCACAAAGTTGGAAGCCACACTGCCGATGGTGCTGACGATCTGGGGCATGGCACTGCTGGCCACACTGTACAGCTCTTTCATCATGGTTTCCGAGTCGTCCAAGATGCGCAGCACGTTTTGCACCTGCAGGCCGTAGTTGTCTTGCAGGTACAGCAGGGTATTCTGCAGCCCCTCAAAGTAGCCGGGCAGGCTGTTGAAGAGGATGACAATGCTGGAAATGATCTGGGGGATGACCAGCCACGCCAGCAGCGCCAGCAACAGCAGCGCCACCACATAGGACAGCAAAATGGCCACCCAGCGCAGCCGCAGCACGTCATGGAACAAAGCCCGATGGAACCACTTGACCATCGGGTTCAGCACAAAGGCCAGCACCACGCCCCCAGCAAAGGGCGAAAGAATGCGCAGCAGCTCATAAAAGCCGCCCATAAAGTAGCCCAGATTGTTCAAAAACAGATAAAACGCAATGCTGGCGAAGATCAAGCAAAGCCACTCCAGCATGCTGTCAGGTTTTTTATCCCAAAAATACTTTCCGCTCACCGTTTTTCGCGTTCCCTTTCTTACCATCTTCCTTTACTATTGTACCGTTCGGCAGACAGGTGTACAAGGGGCCACTTGTTAATTTTTTGTGTCTTGCCCGGGCAGCGGATTGCCGTCCTCGTCAATGCCCCGGGCGGTCAGGCCGGCCCCCACCGCCTGCTTGAGCAGGTTCACAATCACCGCCAGCGTGGGCACCCCGATGACCATGCCCGGAACGCCAAACAGGCTGCCGCCCACAATGATGGCCATCAAAACGCCCAGACCCGGCAGGCCAATGGCACCGCCCAGAATGTGGGGCGCAATAAAGTTGCCATCGATCTGCTGCACCACCAAGATGATCAGCACAAATTCCACCGCCTGCAGCGGGGATTCCAGCAGCAGGATGATGGTTCCCGGCACGGCCCCGATAAAGGGCCCCAGCAGCGGGATGACGTTGGTTACCCCCACCAGCACTGCGATGAGGGGGGCGTAGTCCAGCCGGAAAAGGGACATCAGCAGGAAGGTTTCCACCCCCACCAACAGCGCATCCATCAGTTGGCCGCCGATATAGCCGCCAAAGGTCCGGTTGGCCATGGTACACACCGAGAAGAGGCTGCCCGCCTGTTGGGGCGGCAGTGCGGCCCGCAGGCAGACCCGCACCGCCCGCAGCAAAAGGTCTTTGCTGCTCAGCAGATAGATACTGACCGCCAGCGTCACAAAGCTGTCCATGGCCACCCCGGCCACCCCAGCCGCCGCATCGGCCGCCGCCTGCGCCGCTTGGCCGGAAATGGACTTGAACCAGTTCTGCACTTCCGTCGTCAAGGCGCCCACGTACTCCTCCAGCGTGGCCGTATCGATGCCAAAGGTTTGCTGCACCCACGTCAGGGTATTCTGAATATCCTCCTCATAGCTGCTCAACCGCCCCACAAAGGAGCTGATACTGGCCGCCAACTGGGGCACCACCAGCGAGAGCAGCAGCGCCACCACGCTGAACAGCAAAATATAGCTCAGCACCACGGCCAATCCCCGTTTGCCGTGAAAGAGCTTTTCGGCAAAGAACCGGGCCGGGATGTCCAGCACATAGGCCAGCACCACGCCCCAAGCAAAGGGGCTGAGGATGTTTAAAACCTTTTGTACACCGCCCGCGATGGCCGGCAGTTGCCACACCACACCAAAAATCACCGCAATGCCCAGCGCCAACCGCAGGTAATCCCCCGTGGTGCGAGGCACACGTTCCAACCAGTGTTTCAAAAAAGGATTCCTCCTTGGATTCGTTCTGTTTGATGGCCATTATAGCATATACCATTAGAATATGCCACCTTCGCGCCGTCCCAAACCAGAATTTTACAAAAAAGCAGTCCGCGCCGAAACAGCGCGGACCGCACAAAGACCGTTAGTGGTTTTTATAGTAGTTGATCAGGCAGCCGTCCGCCAAAATCTGCCGTTCGGCGTCGGTCATAGCGCCCAGCCGCACGGTGAAGTTCACCACGCCGCCGTCCGGCTTGACCGCCACAGCGGGGATGGTATCGGCAGCTTCCAGCAGGGCCTTGCGCACACCGGGCAGGAAGACATAGTCCCCGTTGTCCAGCACGTTGGGGGTATCCAGCAGGAAGGGCAGCATGCCCCAGTTGATGCAGTTGGAGCGATACCGCTTGGTGGCGTACTCGCAAGCGAAGTTGGCCGCACCGCCCAGTACCCGCTGGCAGCTAGCGGCCTGTTCCCGGGCGGAACCGTCGCCGGGTTTGTTGGCAAAGATGGCCGAGCCGATGTTGGTGACCGCTGCATCGGGATGGTACCCCAGCTTAGCCAGTTCGGCGTAGACCTTGGCAATCTCTTCGGGCAGGCTGCCGCTGCGGCGGGCGGCGTCCAGCGCCTGCACCGCCTTGGCCCCCGGCACGTAGGCCGGGTCCTTGCGGGAAAGGGTAAATTCCGCCAACCGCAGCGGGTTGGAACGGAAAGAAGAAGTCTCTCCCGAGGGGATCAGCTCATCGGTGGTGGTGACGGGATCGGTGATGTAGCTGACGATCTTGACCAGCAGATCCTCGCTGAGGGCGGGCTGCTCCGGCCAATCCTTGATGTTGGGGCCGAACTTCAAGGCGTAGTCCGGTTCGGGATGGCCCCAGCCGTTGTAGATCCGCTTCTCGTAGACGCCCTGATCAAAGTGGTATTCCGGGGCGGTATACTCGGTGTCGCAGACCTCGCTGGCAGCGGTGAGATACCCGCCGTTGGCCGCCGTGGCGGCGATGGAACGGGCATCCATCAAGGCCACCGCGCTGATCTGGCCCTCGCCGGGCTTGGAGCCTTCCCGGTTGGGGAAGTTGCGGGTGGTGTGGCGGATGCTGAACTCGCCGTTGGCCGGGGTATCGCCGGCGCCGAAGCAGGGGCCGCAGAAGCACTCCCGGAAGATGCCGCCCGCCGAAACGATGTCCGCCACGGCGCCGTTCTTGACCAGTTCCAGATAGGTGGGCATGCTGTCGGGGTAGACGCTGAATTTGAACGCCCCGTTGCCGCAGTTTTTGCCCCGCAGGATCTCGGCCACCGCGCAGATATTCTCGTAGGTGCCGCCGGAGCAGCCGGCCACCACACCCTGCTCCACATAGATGCGGCCGTCGGGCTGGATCTTGCTGACCAGATCCATCTGGACTTTGCCGCCCAACTGTTTGTTGGCCTGCTCCTGCGCCGCGTAGAGGATTTCCTTGGCATTGGCCTTCAGTTCCCGGATGGGATAGGCGTAGCTGGGGTGCATGGGCAGCGCGATCATACATTCCACGGTAGACAGATCCAGCTCAATGCAGCCGTCGTAGTAGGCCACCGCGGCGGGTTTCAGTTCCTTGTAGGCGTCGGGACGGCCGTGTTCGGCAAAATACTGCTGGGTAACGCCGTCGGTCTGCCAGATGGAGGACCAGCAGGTGGTTTCGGTGGTCATGACATCGATGCCGTTGCGGTAGTCTGCCGAGAGATTGGCCACACCGGGGCCGATGAACTCCATGACTTTGTTTTTCACATAGCCATTGGCGTAGGTGGCGCCCACCAGCGCCAGCGCCACGTCGTGGGGACCCACGCCGGGGTTGGGTTTGCCGGTCAGATAGATAGCTACCACCCCGGGATAGGCCATATCGTAGGTGCGGCCCACCAACTGCTTAGCCAGCTCGCCGCCGCCTTCGCCCACCGCCATGGTGCCCAGTGCACCGTAGCGGGTGTGGGAGTCGGAGCCCAGAATCATCCGGCCGCAGCCCGACATCATCTCCCGGTTATAGCTGTGGATGACCGCCATGTTCGGCGGAACATAGATGCCTCCGTACTTGTGGGCTGCCGACAGGGCAAACTGGTGGTCGTCCTCGTTGATGGTGCCGCCCACGGCGCAAAGGCTGTTGTGGCAGTTGGTCATCACGTAGGGCAGGGGGAATTTCTCCATACCGGAGGCCCGGGCCGTCTGGATGATGCCGACGTAGGTGATGTCGTGGCTGGTCATGGAATCAAACTTCATGCGCAGGTTGTCCATGTCGCCGCTGGTGTTGTGCGCTTCCAGAATGGAGTACGCAATGGTGCCGCGGCGTGCGTCGGCCTGCGTTACGCCCGCCGGGGCGTCAGCCTGCAGCGTACCGTTGACAAGGTAGATGCCTTGGGGATGCAGTTTCATCGTGGGGGTCCCTCCATTTCGATCCGTTCTAGGATGGATGCAGGGGCAAGCCGCCGAAAATCGGGCATAAAAATACCTTCCGGAGACAGTCGGTTCGGCCCTCTGCATTTCCTTTTTTAAAACATTCTTACTACACTATACCCGCTTTGCACAGGGTTGTCAACGCGGTTTTTTATGCAAAACCGTGTAAAGCGACCATCAGCTTAATAAAATAAAGTGTCCGCTTGGCTATTCTGTCAAAATTTTAAGTTTTTCTTGACGAATGGTGGCCGACATTATAAAATTATAGTAATCCACCCCCCGCGGGGCCGCCCCCGGGGAACGAATAAATATGCATACAGAAAGAGGGGCTTGCCGATGTATTACCCGGATGTTCCGGCGCTGGAACCGGATGAACTGGACCTGCTTTGCCATGAGTATCTGGAGCATAACGCTCACCTGGATCCCCATCTGGCTGACCAGATGGGTGTCAAGCGGGGCCTGCGAAATTTGGACGGCACCGGTGTTTTGGCCGGCATTACCAACGTATCCAATGTCATCGGCTATGACAAAACCGACGACGGTACCGTTGTCCCCATCCCCGGCCGGCTGGTCTACCGCGGCATTGACATCGACACGCTGGCTGCTGAAGCGGACAACCATGACCGCTTTTTGTTTGAGGAAGTCGTCTGGCTGCTGCTGTTCGGCTCGCTGCCCAACAAGGAGCAGCACGCCAAGTTCTGCAAATTGCTGGAGCATCATCGGGAACTACCCCGGGGCTTTGCCGACGACATGATCCTCAATTCCCCCTCCCCCAATCTGATGAATAAAATGGCCCGCAGCGTATTGGCCATGTACAGCTACGACGAACATGCCGAGGACCTGAGCCTGCCCAACATTCTGCGGCAGAGCATCAACCTCATTGCCGAGCTGCCCACCATGATGGTCAACGCTTACCAGATCAAGCGCCGGGTCTATGACCGGTCCAGCATGTATTTCCACCTGCCTACCGAGGGCCAGAGCACGGCGGAGCACATTTTGAGCACCTACCGCGCTGACCAGAAGTTCACCCACGAGGAAGCCCGGCTGCTGGACCTCTGCCTGATGGTCCATGCCGACCACGGCGGCGGCAACTGTTCCACCTTCACCTGCCGTGTGCTGTCCAGCTCCGGCACCGATACCTATGCCTCCATCTCGGCGGCCATCGGCGCCTTGAAAGGCCCCAAGCACGGCGGCGCCAACCTGAAGGTCATGCACCAGTTGGACTACATTCTGGAAAATGTGGAGAATCCGGCCTCCGACGATGAAGTGCGAGAGTTTTTGCGCAAAATCATCCGCAAAGAAGCCGGCGACGGCAGCGGCCTGATCTACGGCATGGGCCATGCGGTATACACCGTCAGCGATCCCCGTGCCCAGATTTTGAAGAACCACGCCCGCCGTATGGCCTATGAGAAGGGCTACGATGAGGAATTTGAGATGCTGTGCAGCATTGAGCGGTTGGCCCCGCAGGTCTTTGCCGAGGAGAAGCACGGCCCCAAAAAGGTTTGTGCCAACGTGGACCTGTTCAGCGGGCTGATCTACCGGATGCTGGGCATCAGCGAAGATTTGTACACGCCGCTGTTCGCCATTGCCCGTGTGCCGGGTTGGTGTGCCCATCGGGTAGAGGAAGTAGAGTTTGCCAACCGGATCATCCGTCCGGCCTACAAGTACGTCGGGCAGCCGCAGGCCTACGTCACACTGGAAAATCGCTGACAGGCGGATTTCTTGAACTTTCAAAAATCGGCTGATTCCAACTTTTCTTTGCGTACCATACAAACAAAACATCCCCGGCACCGCTTGCGCGGTGCCGGGGTGTTTTTCTTATGCCAAAACGGGCATAATTCCTTTAGGATATTTTTACTGCATGTTGCGCTTCTTCATCACGACCGTGACGCCCAAGCCCAGCAGGGCCGCAATGGCCACAACCGCCAGACCTACCAGCGGCATATCATCGCTGGTCTGGGGGATAGCGCCCTGCGCCACCGTCGCGCTGGCCTGTGCAGCGCTCTGGGGATCATAGACGCCCTTCACGTTGCCATAGCTGGACAACTGCTTGGTGGACTCCACATAGCCGCAGTGGTCGCACTTGTACCCCGTGGCGGTCGCGGTCCAGTTGTGGTAGCCGCAAGCCGGGCAGGTGTAGTACTCGATTTCGGGACCAGACTGGGTATTCGCAGGGGTATTGTTGTTCGTCGTGGTGGTGCTGCCGGAGCTGCCGGAGCCGCTGCCCGAAGCGTTCTTCGTGAATACTGCGATTGCCATAACAGGTCCCTTCGTGCCATCGCCGTATGCCTTTGCAAGCGCAGTCAGCAACTCTTCACTCAAAACGCTGTAAGTACCCGTAAAGTCGGGGACATTCTCAAACTGCAGCCCTTGGAAGGTGTAGCCGGGCTTCTCATAGGAAGGCAATGCCTTGTTGACACAGTCCAGCGTCAAGGTTGCTTGCACATTGGTATCTTTAATTTGAATTTGTGCCTCCTCTTTGTTGAGAAGAAGCGTAAACTCACTGAAGCCGTCGGGATTATGGAAAGTCACACTCTTGACATAGGCGGTTCCGCTCTGAACCTCAGAGGGTTTATAGTAATGAACCGCGCCTTCATGCGTATGTTTCACAAAGACATATGCGCCATCCTCGTTGGAAATCTTCGCAGCGGAAACATCATCCAGTGTGATATTCATAGCCGGCGGATTCGGCAATTTGATGTCTTCTGCCAGATAGACCGTGTTGACCTTCTGGTTCCCCGTTGCCTCCTCCGGCAGGACCTGATTGTCGGGATCGGTGGTTGCCTTGATGTCGTAGACCAACTCGATGTCAAAGGTCATGCTGTTCAGCGCGCCGGATTTCGGCGTGATGCTCAGTTTGGGCTCCACGAGGATGGTTACTTCGGCGCCCGCCAGCTCTACATTTTTCTTTCCCAGCTCTTCTTTAGCCTTTTCCAGCGTTTCGTCGGTATCCAGCTTGTGGCCGTCCAAGGTAGCCTGATTCTTGGCCGCGATCATCACGTCGACCTTAGACTCCGGGGCGACGTCAATGTTTTTGGCAGCATGGATGACGTCCTCTTTAGTCACATTGTCGTCGACTTCAATTTTCCCACTTTCATCAACAGCAGGCTCTGCAACAGAAACGTCAATGTCCACCTTGGTGTCCACCTGTTCCCCTACCTGATAGCCGTAAACTCCCTCGTATTTTTCGCTGAGCAGGTTGCAGGCTTTGCCCTCGACGATATACTCACTGTTTACCGGGTTGGTGTAGTAACCGCCGGACACTGCCACCGTGTAGGGGATGCCCTCATTGCTTGCCAGCACGCAGGAAGCGCTGCTGGGCGCCGAGAACTTGCCGTCCGTAAGGGTCAGTTTGCCCTGATCGATCTGGTCGTTTGCCGCACCGGTCCAAACACAGGCATACCCCTTGCCGCCATTGATGGAGAAGGTGCCGCCGCTGATGGTGGCCACGTTCCAGTTCATAACCGCATACTGTTCGACGTTTTCAAACGTGCCGCCGGTGATGATCAGCTCGCCGTTATCATCGTTCTTGATGGTGTTCAAACCACCGCTGAATGTACCGCCTTGAATGGTCAGCTTTGCCGTGACGCCTTCCGTGGGTTTCGGTTCGCCCGAGCCGCTTACAGCCGCGTTGTAGTTTTGCCAGCCGTTGGCGATCAGGCTGGAGTAGGCGCCGGTAAATTGAACGGCAACGCCCTCGTTGATGGTCATGGTGCCGAAGTTTTTAATGGCATACCAAGAGTTGCCGCCATTGTTTTCTGCCGTAATGCCGTTTTCTTTGCTGCGGATGTACGTGCCGCCGTTGAGCGTAGCGGTAGCCCCAACATTGTTGTAGAAAGCACCTTTGCTATGGGTAATATTGTCCACCGTGCCTTCGCCAATCACGGTCAGGCTGCCGTTGTTGGTGATGGTATGGCCGCTCACATTGGTCAGCGTATGGCCATTCAGATCCAGCGTAAGGGTCTTGTCCGCCGGGATGACCACATCTTCCTTTGTATCCTGCTGCAGTTTTACGACCGCGCCCGATGGGGCATCTTGTACCGCAGCATGGACGCTGGCGTAGTAGTGGACCGCGCCTTCGGTTTCCACGCGGGCTGTATAGCCTTCCACCGAACCGACCTTTGCCGTGGATTCCACCGTCATGACAGACTGGTCATAGAACGGCGCGTAGGGAACCGTGCCGATCTTATCCACGGTCGCGTTGCGGATCGTCGTCTTAATGTTGTTCTTGACGCCGGTGCCGTCGGAATTCCAATAGCCGGTTTCGTTGGCCACACCGGAATAGCTGCCGCCGTTGATGACCGTAATGATATCGGCCGTATGGTAGTTGCCGCACTGCACCGCGTACTTGCCGCCTTTACTATTGGTCATGGTGCAGTTGTTCAGCGTCAACACAGCGCCGCAGTGATTGATGCCGCCTTCCACAAAATTGCCTGCATCGACCACCACGTTGTTCAGCGTCAGATCACAGTAGTTTTTGATCATCCAGCCATTCAACGCAATCTCACTGGTCAGCGTGCCGTTGTTGATCGTGACGGTGCAGCCCGAAAGTAGCTGCATGCCATTGCTTTCGGTTCCGGCAGATCCTGCGCCGCGGGTGGCATGCAGCGTGTACCCATTCAAATTCAGGGTCACCGTCTTATTGCCGTCCAATTTGATCTGTTCTTCTTCGTAGACATCGCCGGTAAAATCGATCGTTACCGGTTCCGTCCCCACCGTACTCAGCGCAGCACTCAGGGATTCATACTCCTGTTCGCCGATCCGAACCGGGCTGGAAGGATACGCTTTGGTGGTAGCGGGTTCTTCCCCGGTTGCAAAAGTCGCGGCTTCCAACTGCTCTGCCTCCAGCAGCGTCTCTTCGGGTTCGGTCTCTGCCTCTTCGGGTTCTTCCTCCGAAACCGAAGGCGTTTCTACGGGCTTTTCTGCCGAAGAAGACACCGCCTCCCCGTCCTGTGCTTCCTCCTCCGCGGGGACCTGCTCCGGCACTTCTTCCACCGTCTGCTCCTGCTGGACTTCCGTCTGGCTGTCCGCCGTCGGGGTGGAATCGTCGGCCAACGCGGTGGTACCCAGCGAGACGGCCATAGCCGCCGCCAGCACCAACGAGAGGACCTTTTTGCCATGTCCTGCCAATTTCATCTTGCCAACTCCTTCTTTTTTATATTCCTTTTTTCTTTTATTTACAACGCACGGCACTTTATGTTGGTTCGCCGTTTTCATTATCCTCTTCTGCGCCTTATTTGTCAAGAAAAAAATCGCCTCGCAAATCTTTGCAGCACTTCCCCCGTCTTCCGGTTTTCTGGCCAAACAAAAACAGCACCGCTTGCGCGGTGCTGTTTTTCTTGTATGGATGGGTTTTCCTAAAAAGTCTTACTGCTTATGATGCTTTTTCAGCACGACCGTGACACCCAAGCCCAGCAGCGCCACAATGGCCACAACCGCCAGACCTACCAGCGGCATATCATCGCTGGTCTGGGGGATAGCGCCCTGCGCCACCGTCGCGCTGGCCTGTGTGACCGCGCTCTGGGGATCATAGCTACCCTTCACGTTGCCGTAGCTGGACAACTGCTTGGTGGATTCTACATAGCCGCAGGCCGGGCAGGTGTAGTACTCAATTTCGGGACCAGACTGGGTGTTTGCAGGGGTGTTGTTGTTCGTGGTGGTGCTGCTGGAGCTGCTGGAGCCGGAGCTGCCGCCGGAAGAGTTTTTCGTAAAGGTCGCATGGGCCTTGATGGGAGCATTGTTGCCTGCGGTGTAGGCATCCGACAATGCCGTCAGTAGCTCATCGGTCAGCTTCAGGTAGATATCGGTGTAGCCGATCACACCTTCCACCGTCACGCCTTGGAAGGTATAGCCATCTTTACCGGGGACCGGGATGGTCTGACCGATCATGTTGGCAGTCAGGGTGATCTGCGTGCCGTCCACGTCCAGCACCGCCTTGCGGGTGTCGGTGGTGAAGGTAAATTTACTGAAGCCGTTGGGGTTGGTGAAGGTCACCACATTGCCGGAAACCGTGCCCTCATAGCAGTAGGAACGGTCATCGTCTTTTTGGTGGAAGACAAACAGCGTTTGCTCGGTAGCGAAACCGTCGGGCAGTTGAATTTCCATCTCCACCGGCTGGGTGATCTCCAGTTTCTTGGCAAAACCCATCACCACCGTATTGGGTTCTTTGCCGTCTTCCTCCCCTTTCACCACCATGCTGTCCAAGTCGTTCTTATCGGCGGTAGTGGCCAGCGTGCGGTACATGGGGGTTACATCCAACACAAAGTTCTTTTTGGTGGTCTCGGTAGCGGTCGCCGTGGCATTCAGCACCTGAATGTCCAGATAAGGCTGCACCACAATGGTGACCGTCTTATTCTCGACATCTACACCGGCCTCTGCCAGCTCTTTGGTGCCGTCCGTCGTGGTCACCTCGTTTTTGTTGGCCACCGTCTCCGCTTCGGCCTCCAGAACCTTCTGTTCCACCGTGAGCTGATCCAGTTTTTTCGCCACCGCGGCCGCCAGCTCCTTGTCTTCCTCAGGAGCGGTTTCGGGCACCAGATTCTCGGTCTTAGAGTCGGCGGGCTCTACCACGGCAGCCGGGTTTTTGCCTGCCTCGCTTACCATGTACAGGTAGCCGGCCTGATCGCTGCCCACATAGGTTAGATCCTCACCCAAAAACTCTTCGGAGGGCTTAGAGGTGAAATAGCCGCCGTAAATCTTGGCAGCGCCTACTGCATACTGGATCTGGTTGACGGTAATGGCGGTCTTGGCCGCATCGCCGCCGGCGAAGTTGCCGCCAAAGATCATGACGGTGGATTCCTTGCCTTCGCCGCTGTCCGGGGCAGGGTTGCCGTTGCCCACCAGAATGCCGGTCTTGCTGCAGGACTGGAAAGTGCCGCCGTAGATATTGGTGGAAGTCTTGTAGGATTCACCGGTAAAGTAGCCGGCATAGAAAGCGCTGTTGCTGCCATGGATCGCGCAGGGTTCCGTCTTATACACACCGTTGTAGATGTCGGCGGTGCCGCCGATGACGGACAGACCGCCCTGCACACCGGTTACCTGCACACTGTCCGCCGCCGCACCTTCGATCTTCAGGTAGGCATCTTCGGCACTTTCGCCGCTGCGCACGGTGTAGCCCCATTTGTTCGGGCCGTTGCAAGCCGAGCAAGAGGTATTGATAAAGTTACCGGCGGTGATCAGCATATTGCCCCGGTTTTCAATGGTCGGGTAGGTCTTGCTGGTGTAGGTGCCGCCGTTGATGGTGGTGGTCGCATTGACCGCCGTGGCAACGCTGCCGCAGGCGCTCAAAATCGTGGGGTTTTCAAAGGTCGCGGTGGCGCCGCTCCGGTTATAGAAGTTGCTGGTATTGGGACTCTCATTCAGATTGGAATAGGTGCCGTCCACCACGGTCAAAGTGCCGAAGTTGTTCACCGTACCGTATCCGGTGGAATCGGCCGCAGACACATCCACCGTGCCGTTGCCCTTCAGCGTCAGCTTACCGTTATTAGTAAAGATCCGGGCGGTAAAGTCCGGCGTGACCGTGATGCTGTGGCCCTGAAAGTCCACCACCAAAATCTGGTCGGCGTTGACCGTGACGGACTTGCTCACCACGAGGTCTTGCGTGAGCACCACCGTGGTTTCCACCCCGGGGGCAGCGTTGGCAATGGCAGCCTGCCATTCCTCATCGCTGCTTACCTCCACCGTGGTGCTGTTGGCGCGCTCGTCAGACGGGCTCATCACCAAGGCGCTGTCCGTTTCGTCGGTTGTTTCTTCGCTCTGCGCAGTTTCTGCTGTGGAGGCGGTTTCGGGCGTCTGGGCTTGAAGCGAGAGCTCGTCCTCTGCCCAAACCGGCATACACAGCGAAGCCGCCATGGCTACCGCCACTGCCAAAGACAGGGCTTTCTTTCCATAGCCTCGAATGTTCATAATGAAAAGCTCCTTTGTACAATTCCGGGTAAGATTGTCTTTCTGATATACCTCTTATTATCTAATACGTCGTTAAACAGGTCAATGTGAAATGTTGCTTTTTTGGCAGCCGTATAAATAAAGCAACCATTTTTTAAAAGGCTCGTTCTTTTCTTTATATCACAAAAACGACCTGTACCAGAACCATATACAACGCCGTGCCCGCCGCAATGCTGAGCAAGGTGTTTTTTCGCCAAAGCTGCAAGCCCACCACCGCAGCGCCTGCCAGCAGTTCCGGCAGGGCATGGGTGGGCCCCAGCGGGTCGGCGCCCCGCAGGCAGTAGACCACCAGCATGGCCATGATAGCGCAGGGCAGCACCTGTGCCAGATACACCACATACCGCGGGGTGGGCCGCCCGCCGCCAAAGATGACAAAGGGGGCAAACCGCAGCAGGATGGTCACCCCCGCGATAACCGCCACCAAAGCGGCGGCATGCAGATCAATCCCGAACATCGGCGGACGCCTCCTTTCCGTGGGGCTGCAAGGTTTTGCGCAGCAAAGTCAGCGCCAGCGTAATGCCGATCATGGCGGGGATGAGGAAATCCTCGGCGCCAAACACCACCAGACAAACCAGCGAGACCCCCAACCCCACCAGCGCAGGGCGATGGTCTTTGGTGGTGCGCCATTGTTCGGTCATTACCACCAGAAAGAGGGCCGTCATGGAAAAGTCGATGCCGGTGCTGTCAAAGGGCAGCACACCGCCCACCAGCGCCCCGACCACGCTGCCGGCAATCCAATACAGATGGTCAAAAAGGGACACCAAAAAGAAGTAGCGTTTCTGGTCCACCCCGTCCGGCACAGTGCCGCTGCAAACCAGCGAGTAGGTTTCATCGGTCAGGGCAAAGATCATATAGGGTTTGGCAGGCCCCACATGGCGGTAGCGTTCCACCATCGAGATCCCGTAAAACAGGTGCCGTGCGTTGACGGTAACGGTCATCAGCGCCGCAGCAATCAGCGAAGCCCCACCGGCCAACAGGTCCACCGCCACATACTGCATACTGCCCGCATAGATCAGGGTACTCATGGCAAAAGCCCAGCCTACGCCGTAGCCTTTGGATTCCAACAGTACGCCAAACCCCAACCCCAGCACCAGATACCCCGCCATCACCGGCAGCGAACAGGCAAAGGCATACTTGGCTGTTTTCACAATTTCATGCGCCTCTTTTTGTAAAAAATGTGGGCCCATTATAGCACAAAGGCCCGGAACTCCACAAGAGTTCCGGGCCTTACCCACCGGAAGGCGGCGCTGCCGCGCCCAACCTTCCGCTCTATTGTGCTTGCTGGGATTGTTCGCTCTCCCATTGGGTGACCAGCGGGGTCGCCACCGCCGCCAAAGCCTCCCGGGCGTCGTTGATGGCCTGCACATCCACCGGGGTGAGTTTTTCCGCCTTCTTGTGGCGGGTCATCCGCTCCAGCGTCCGCTCGGCCTCCTTGATACGGTTTTTGGTTTCCCGGTCCAGCGCCTTGCCGGCCTTGCTGCCCAGCGCGGTGTTCACCCGGTAAAGCGCCGCCTCGGCCGCGTTCAGGGCCTCCAGCGCGGCTTTGCGCTCCTTATCCTGTCCGGCAAAAACCGCCGCTTCCCGCATGGCACGCTGGATCTCTTCCTCGCTGAGGTTGGAGGAACCGGTGATGGTGATGCCCTGCTGTTTGCCGGTATCCAGATCCTTGGCGCTGACCTTCACAATGCCGTTGGCATCGATGTCAAAGGTGACCTCGATCTTGGGCACGCCGGCCCACGCCCGTTTGATGCCCCGCAGCGTGAAGGTGCCCAACAGTTTGTTGTCCTTGGCAAACTCCCGTTCGCCTTGCAGCACCTTGATCTCCACCGTATTTTGGAAAGGTGCCGCCGTGGTGAATACCTTGCTGAACCGGGTGGGAATGGTGGCGTTGCGCTCGATGAGATGGGTGGCCACGCCGCCCAGTGTTTCGATAGAAAGGGTCAGCGGGGTGACATCCATCAAAAGCAGGTCCTCTCCCGCGCCGGCCAGTGCCTGACCGCCCAGCCGGCCCGCCTGCACGGCAGCGCCCAGCGCCACACATTCGTCGGGGTTCAGCGAGCGGGAGGGTTCCAGACCGATCATCCGCTGTACTTTGGCCTGCACCGCCGGGATACGGGTGGAACCGCCCACCAGCAGCACCTGATCCAAGTCACTGGCGGTCAGATGGGCGTCGCTGAGGGCGTTGCGCACCGGCAGCGCCGTGCGCTCGATGAGATCCGCGCAGAGTTCCTCAAACTTACTGCGGGTCAGCGTGGCCTGCAAGTGCAAAGGCCCCTGCGGCCCCACTGTCAAAAAGGGCAGATTGATGTCGGTCTGGGTGGCGGCGGACAGCTCTTTTTTCGCCTTTTCGGCTTCTTCCCGCAGACGCTGCATGGCCACCCGGTCCCCGGACAGGTCGATGCCGTGTTCCGCGCGGAAGTTTTCCGCCAGCCAATCCACAATGCGGGCGTCGAAGTCGTCGCCGCCCAGATAGTTGTCGCCGCAGGTGGCCAGTACCTGTACCACCCCGTCCCCGATCTGGATCAGCGACACGTCAAAGGTACCGCCCCCCAAATCGTAGACCATGACGGTCTGGGCCCGGCCATTGTCCAGCCCGTAGGCCAGCGCCGCGGCGGTGGGTTCGTTGATGATTCGTTTGACTTCCAGCCCGGCGATCCGGCCGGCGTCCTTGGTGGCTTGCCGCTGGGCGTCGTTGAAGTAGGCCGGCACCGTGATCACCGCCTCGGTGACCGGTTCCCCCAGATACGCCTCGGCATCGGCCTTGATCTTTTGCAAAATCAGGGCGCTGATCTGCTGGGGGGCATAACATTTTCCGTCGATGGGGATGCGCGTTTCACTGCCCATCTGCCGCTTAACGCTGCTGATGGTGCGGGGCGCATTGGTGACAGCCTGCCGTTTGGCAGCCTCCCCCACCAGACGCTCCCCCGCTTTGGTGAAAGCCACCACCGACGGTGTGGTGCGCTGCCCCTCGGCATTGGGAATGACTACCGGTTTGCCGCCCTCGATGACTGCGGCGCAGCTATTGGTGGTTCCCAAATCGATTCCGATGATTTTTGCCATGTTGCGGTTGTCCTTTCAAAAAAGACCAAAACACAAGCGCCCGTTCCCCCGCGTTTTGCCGCTTTGTGCGCCAGAGGGCGGCGGCACCCACGTGTGGGGAACTGCGCAGGATCCCATGTTTTGATTTTATTGTAGCGCGCAGGACCTGAAAATGTGTTGCGATTTCGTAAATAAATTTTACAAATATTGCAGTCCTTCGTGTAAAGAAACGTTCCCACACGTTGACGGTGCGCGGCGGGCGTGTTATAGTTTTAGGTATATTGCAGCCCTAGGGGCGGGAAAGGAGCCACACGCTATGGCACGCACGGCAACGGTAACGCGCAACACCCGGGAAACCCAGATCACCCTGACGCTGGCGCTGGATGGCACCGGCAAAACCGATTTGCAGACCGGCATCGGCTTTTTTGACCACATGCTGGACGGGTTTGCCCGCCACGGTCTGTTCGACCTGACGGTCCACTGCCACGGAGACTTGGAGGTGGATTGCCACCACACCATCGAGGACATCGGCATTGCTTTGGGCACCGCCCTGCGGGAAGCCTTGGGTGACAAAGCGGGGTTGGTGCGGTACGGCAGTTGCCTGCTGCCCATGGACGAAACGCTGGCTCTCTGCGCGGTGGATCTGGGCGGACGTCCCTACTTTGTGTATGACGCCCAGTTTGCCACCCCCGCCTGCGGCGGTATGGATACCCAGATGGCCCGGGAGTTTTTCTACGCTGTGTCCTACGCAGCGGCGATGAACCTGCACCTGAAGGTGCTGTACGGGGAAAACGACCATCACAAACTGGAGGCGCTGTTCAAAGCCTTTGCCAAGGCGCTGGACGCCGCCACCCGCACCGATGCGCGGATCGAAGGGGTGCTTTCCACCAAGGGCACCCTGTGATCCTTTGCATAGAGTATCTCAGATATTTAAGGAGGTAAAGGGAAATGTATCAGGACATGATGGACACCATTGGCTTTGTGCAGAACGCCGACCCCGAGGTAGGCGCTGCCATGGAGCGGGAGCTGGGTCGTCAGCGGGAGAATATCGAGCTGATTGCCAGCGAGAACATCGTTTCGCCCGCCGTAATGGCCGCCATGGGCAGCGTGCTGACCAACAAATATGCCGAGGGCTACCCCGGCCACCGCTACTACGGCGGCTGCCAGTTTGTGGATGAGGTAGAGCGCATCGCCATCGACCGCGCCTGCCGTCTGTTCGGCGCCAAATACGCCAACGTGCAGCCCCATTCCGGCGCACAGGCCAATCTGGCGGTCTACTTTGCGCTGCTTGACGTGGGCGACACCGTGATGGGTATGGACCTGTCCCAAGGCGGACACCTGACCCATGGTTCCCCCGTGAATATGAGCGGCAAGAACTACAACTTTGTCTCCTATGGTGTGGGCGAGGATGGCCGCATCGACTATGCCGCGCTGGCCAAGCAGGTGGCCAAGGTCCGGCCCAAGCTGCTGGTAGCCGGTGCGTCGGCTTATCCCCGTGCCATCGACTTTGAAAAGCTGGCCGAGATCGCCCACGGCTACGGCGCCATGCTGATGGTGGATATGGCCCACATTGCCGGTCTGGTGGCCGGCGGCGTACACCAGAACCCGGTGCCCTACGCCGACGTGGTGACCACCACCACCCACAAGACGCTGCGCGGTCCCCGGGGCGGCCTGATCCTGACCAACAACGAGTACCTGATCAAGCGGATCAACTCGGCCATCTTCCCCGGCACGCAGGGCGGCCCGCTGGAGCACATCATTGCCGCCAAGGCGGTCTGCTTCGGCGAGGCACTGCAGCCCTCCTTTAAAGAGTACGCCCGCAAGATCGTGGAGAACGCCGCCGCGCTGGCTGACGGCCTGACCGCCCGGGGCGTAAAACTGGTATCGGGCGGCACCGACAACCACCTGCTGCTCATCGACCTGACCGACGAGGACTGCACCGGCAAGGAGCTGGAGCATAATCTGGACGAGGTACACATCACCGCCAACAAGAACACCGTTCCCGGCGAAAAGCGCAGCCCCTTTGTGACCAGCGGCGTGCGGGTCGGCACCCCTGCCGTCACCACCCGGGGCATGGGTCCCGCCGAGATGAAGATCATCGCGGACTGCATTGCGGATTGCATCTTTGACTTCGAGGCCAAGAAGGCCGACGTAGCCGCCCGGGTGGCCGAACTGTCCGCCCGTTTCCCGCTGTACGAATAAGCCGCGGTTTTTCCCCCTACTTTTTAGGCCCGTTCCGGTCGGAACGGGCCTTTTTTTGTGGAGAAAGGCGGGCGCTTTTTTCCTTGCGCTTTGGCAAAATCTACGGTATACTATACACAGGTAAGTGTGCATTTTTGTACCAAATGTACCATTTTGAATGTGAGGTGTATCAAGTATGGAACCTATCGTCATTACCATCGCGCGTGAATTTGCATCGGGCGGCAGCGAGATTGCGCAGGCGGTTGCAGACAAGCTGGGGATTCCGCTGTACAACAAGGAGCTTATTACCCGTGCAGCCAAGAAGAGCGGCCTGACCGAGGA
Source organism: uncultured Gemmiger sp. (assembly GCA_963557315.1). Taxonomy (GTDB): domain Bacteria; phylum Bacillota; class Clostridia; order Oscillospirales; family Ruminococcaceae; genus Gemmiger. The sequence continues at coordinate 48,073 of CAUWAX010000003.1, forward strand.
AGCCATCGCCGCCAGCGAGAATCAGCGCAGCGGCAGCCTGATTTACAGCCTGTACATGATGGGCAACACGATGCCTTTGGCGGATCAGGTCTACATCTTGCAGAGCAACGTCATCAAGGAACTGGCTGCGGAAGGTTCCTGCGTGATTTTGGGCCGCTGCGGCGACTATGTGCTGCGGGAACGTCCCAACGTGCTCAGCGTCTTTATCTACGCCCCGCTGGAGGATCGCATTGCCCGGGCCAAGGCGCGTCCCGGCGCCAAGGATATGGTGGACCGCCTGTGGGAGGTCCAGCTTTCCAAGCATGACCGGGCCCGGGCCAGCTACTACAACTACTACACCGAAAACCGCTGGGGCGAGGCCAAGAACTACGACCTGTGCCTCAACGCAGCGCTGGGTCTGGACACCTGTGCCAACCTGATTGTGGATGCGGTGCGGGCAATGGAGGCTGCGAATCAGGAATGAGCGGTACAGATTCCCATTCCGCCAGCCGGATGGGCACGGCCCCCATGGGGCCGCTGCTCTTCTCGCTGGCACTTCCCATGATGGTGTCCATGCTGTTTCAGGCCCTGTACAACGTGGTGGACAGCATCTTTGTTTCCTATGTCAGCGAGGCTGCCCTCTCGGCGGTATCGCTGGCCTTCCCCATCCAAAACCTGATGATCGCCTTTGCCGTGGGCACCGGCGTGGGTGTCAACGCCTATGTGTCCAAATCTTTGGGCGAGGGCAACCGCAATGAGGCCGACCGGGCCTCTGCCAACGGCCTGTTTTTGGCCCTGTGTACCTTTGTGGTGTTTTTCTTCTTCGGCGTCTTTGGGGTGGAAGCCTTCATGAACTCCCAGACCACCGACGCCGCCATCCGCCAATACGGCGTGGACTATCTGTCCATCTGCTGCCTGTTCAGCTTGGGCTGTATGATCCAGTGCATGGCGGAAAAACTGCTCAGTGCCACCGGCCGTTCCAACTACGCCATGATCACCCAACTGGTGGGCGCCCTGACCAACATCGTTCTGGACCCCATCCTGATCTTTGGATTGTTCGGCTTTCCCCGAATGGAAGCCGCCGGTGCTGCGGCCGCCACGGTGGCCGGACAGTTTCTGGGGGCTTTCACCGGGCTTTACCTAAACCTGCGGCACAACCATGACATCCAGTTCCGCCTCAAGGACTTCCGTCCCCATGGCCGCACCATTCAGCGGATCTATCAGGTGGGCATCCCTTCCATCGCCATGACTTCGGTGGGCAGCGTGATGACCTTCTGCATGAACCGCATCCTCATCGGCTTTTCCAGCACGGCGGTGGCGGTGTTCGGTGTCTATTTCAAGATGCAGAGCTTCATCGTCATGCCGCTGATCGGCCTGAACAACGGCATGGTGCCCATCATCGCCTACAACTACGGGGCCCGCAAACCCCAGCGCATCGTCAAGGTAGTCCAGATGTCGGTGGTCGCCGCTGTGACCATTATGCTGTTGGGCTTTGCCGCCGCGCAGCTCTGCCCCGGGGTGCTGCTCAGCATCTTCAACGCCGGCCCCGAAATGCTGGCACTGGGCGAGGTGGCTCTGCGCATCATCTCGGTACATTTTATCGTTGCCGGGTTTAACATCGTGGCTTCGGCGGTGTTCCAAGCGCTGGGCCGGGGCGCCATGGCCCTGCTGGTGTCGCTGGTGCGGCAGCTCTTTGTGCTGGTTCCCGCCGCTTGGCTGCTCAGCCTGAGCGGCAACGTCAACCTGATCTGGTGGGCGTTCCCCATTGCGGAAGTCTCTCCGCTGATCATGTGCAGTCTGTTCCTGACCCACTGCTATCGCACCGTGGTGCATCCCATGCTGGAACAGCCCGCCTCTGTCGTTTAAACACAACCGGAAGGAGCGCACGCCTATGCTGCGTTACATCAAAAACGGCATGCTGCTGCTCAGCATTGCCTTCATCGTTCTGGGCATCCTATTGCTGGTGATGCCCCAAACCAGTCTGCTGTGGATCTGCTACGCTTTTGGCGCCGTGGTGCTCATCACCGGCATCGTCTGCCTGATCCAGTACGTACGCATCCGCGGCAGCGGCTTTGCGGCCCCCTTCTTTCTGGTAGCCGGGGTCATCATCACCGCGCTGGGCCTCTTTACGCTGGTCCAGCCCGAAGTGGTAGCCAGCTTTTTGCCGGTGGTGTTCGGGTTGTTCATCCTCATCGATGGCTGCAGCCGCATCGGCACCGCGCTGGATCTGGCCCGCCGCAAGGGGGACAAATGGTGGGTCATGCTGCTCTTTAGCCTGTTGTCCATCGCGTTGGGCATCCTGCTGCTGGTCAACCCCTTCGGGGCAGCGGTCAGCGTGGTAATGCTCTGCGGTGTGCTGCTCATCATCGAGGGTGTAGTCAACCTGAGCTGTGTGGTCTACACTGCCATGGAGCTTCGGGCCATTGACCGAATGACCGACGCCGCCATGACCGCCGCCCTGAACGCACTGGGCGATGCGCTGGACGAGGCCGAGACCCAAAACGTCCCCCTGTGGGAGGACGGCCGCGAACCGGTGGTCTATGACGCCGAGAGCACCGAAGTCCCCAACGATTCCAACAACCCCCAATAACCCCAATTTTGTAAGGAGATTCCCTACCCATGTATGACCTGATTATCGTAGGCGTTGTGGGCTTGGCGAAGCACTTCCTTTAAAAGGATTTTTTAAATGGTTTTTTCTTCCAGTGTTTTTCTGCTTTTCTTTCTTCCTTCCGTGATGATCTTGTATCATCTTCCCGGCGTCCATAACCCCCACTATAAAAACTTTATACTACTCTTTTTTAGTATTGCTTTCTATTTTTGGGGCGAGCCCTCCTTTATCGTTTGGATTGCCGTCAGCATTTTTGTGGATTGGCTATGCGGCCTGCAAATAGAGCGCACTTCTTCTAAGCGGCAGAAAAAGGGTTGGCTGACTTTAGCCCTCTCTCTACATTTGGCACTTTTATTCTTTTTTAAGTATATTTCTTTCCTATCGCAGCAACTTTCCGGACTTATCCATACACCAACGCTAAATATTGCACTTCCCATTGGCATTTCTTTCTTCTCTTTTCAGATGATGAGTTATGTGGTGGACGTATATCGTGCCAAAGTCCCATGTCAAAAAAGTATCTGGAAACTCACCTTGTACATTATGTTTTTCCCGCAACTGATTGCCGGTCCCATTGTACGGTACGAAGATGTTGCGCAGCAAATGGATCAGCGCATTGTATCCCTCGATGATTTTTATACAGGTATCTCTCGTTTTATCATCGGCCTTTCTAAGAAAGTATTGCTTGCTGATATTTTAGCCACTGTTGCAGACAATCTATTTTTATCCGCTCCTTATGTTGAACTTCCGGTTTTTTCTGCATGGATTGGGGCAATCGCTTTCAGCTTTCAAATTTATTTTGATTTTTCTGGCTACTCTGATATGGCGATTGGATTGGCCCGTTGTTTTGGTTTCCGCTTCCTAGAAAATTTCTCCCACCCCTATATAGCGACTTCTGTCACCGAATTCTGGAGACGTTGGCATATCTCTTTGACCGGATGGTTCCGCGACTATGTTTATATTCCCTTAGGCGGCAACCGTGTAAAGAAACCCCGTTGGATTTTTAACCTTGCTTGTGTATGGTTGCTGACCGGCATTTGGCACGGTGCCAACTGGACATTTCTTTTGTGGGGATGCATCTATTTTGTGCTGCAACTCTTTGAAAAGCTGAATTTGCTTCCGTTCTCCTTTCCAAAGCCGCTACGCTGGCTCATCACCATGATTGTTGTCTGCTGCTGTTGGGTTATTTTTAAAGCCGATAGCGTTGGACTTGCTTTTTCCTATCTCGCTGCCATGTTTGGAAAAAGCGGCATACTGTACGATGGCAATACCATGTACTATCTTCAGCAGTGTGCACGCCTATTTGCAATTTCTGGTATTTGCTGTCTTCCGCTGGGAAGCTTTGCTCAGGAATTTCTTCAGAATCATCCATCCGCAGTCCTTGTTCGCAGTGCCGAGATCGTAAAGAACTTGGGTTTGCTTTTCTTATTAGCACTCTGCCTTTTGACGGTTATCAGTGGTGCGTACAGTCCTTTCATTTATTTCAATTTCTAAGAGATTTTCATGAAAAAGAATTTTCTTTGTTTCGCAGTTTCTATTCTTTTCTTCGTTCCTTTTTTGGTCATCGTAATTCGTATGGGCACCGCCCTATATGTAGACCATACCGATAATTCTAATCGCCTCACGGATTTTATTTTACAGGGTCGTTCCATCGAAACCGTCAGTTCGGGCGATGAATGGATAAAAAAATATCCCTTTCATCAAGGATTTTCCAAAAGTGCACTTGTCCAGATTGAAGAAACCTAAAAAGTCATTACCGGTTTTTGCACTTCTTCTTTCCCATTCTCAGAACAGATCCACGAATTGATTCAACTATATCGAGAAAACATTCTGCAAAACACACTGAACCAAGATGGCGGCGAATACGGGGCCGTAGCATCAAATATTGCACAAGCCCCGGACTATGTAGCACCTCTTGTAGAGAATGTTTTGGATTTCGAGGATTTTTGTAATAAGCAAGGGGTTCCTTTTCTGTATATACAAACCCCGCGGAAAGATCTTGCGCTTTATTATGAAGGCAAATCAGAAGGTATTAAAAACCCCGAGATCGTTTACAGAAGTCTTGCTTTTCAAGAGCAACTCGCACAAAAAAGTAGCTCTGTATTATTTTTGGGGTCCTCTACTATCCCCCAACACATCTACGAATACGATTCTACCAGCCATTGGAGTTTTGAAGACTCTTTGTTTGCCAGCCAATGTATTGCGCAAGAACTCAACGAACGATTCGGCTTCGCATTTACAACCGCACTTTCCGATCCCAACAATTATCAAGATTTTTTTGCTCCCTACCGCAGCACAATGGATCTACCACAACAAAAACTTCCCACCCCCGTACAGCAAGGAAGCTATACCCGGATTTACGCGGAAGGTGCGGAAATTGTTTCAGGTGGCTTTTCTACGGTCTGTATTCAACCGATAGAAAAGTATTCCTCTGATGGCGTCTATTATAGCATGGCTATCATCGGAAATAGCCTGATGTCCACAATCCAAAACCATACTACCACACAAAATTGCGGCAAAAAGATTCTTGTGATTGGCGACTCTTTCGATTGGTTTGTTGTCCCTTATCTAGCTCAACAGGTCAGTGAAATCACCTTTTTACACAATGCCTCCTTTACGGGAAGCCTACACACATATATCCAAACCTACCAACCGGACCTTGTGCTGGTGATGTATAACGATACAGAGTTCTTTCAAGAATATTCTGAAGACGCGTTTGATTTCAACTAAGTTTTTACCACCGTTGGTTAATTTTTTAAAGGAGTTATTTCTTTTATGTCCACTTTGTATGACCTGATTATCGTAGGCGCCGGTCCGGCCGGCATTTTTACCGCGTTGGAGCTGCTGCGCAAGAGCGACAAGCCCCACAAGATCCTGCTGGTGGAAAAGGGCAAACCGGTGGAGAAGCGCCACTGCCCCAAGGACAAGACCGGCGTTTGCGTGAACTGCAAACCCACTTGTGCCATTACTACCGGCTTTTCCGGCGCGGGCGCCTTCTCGGACGGCAAGCTGTCCCTCTCCTATCAGGTGGGCGGCGAGCTGCCCGACCTGATCGGTGAGGATTTTGCGCAGGAGCTCATCGATTACACCGACAAGATCTATCTGGAGTTTGGCGCCGACCCCAAGGTGGAAGGCATCTACGAAGGGCAGGAGATCAAGGACATCCGCAAGCGGGCGATTCAGGCCGGTTTGCAGTTGGTGGACTGCCCCATCCGGCATCTGGGCACCGAGAAGGCCCAGCAGCTCTACCTGAACATTCAGAACCATCTGCTGGATGCCGGGGTGGAGATGCTCTTTGAAACCGAATGTGAGAACATTCTGTTGGAGGGTTCGGTCTGCAAGGGCGTGCGCCTGCGGGAAAAGACCGGTACCCGGGATGTCTTTGGCAAGCAGATCGTCATTGCCACCGGCCGCCGCGGCGCCGACTGGCTGGAAAAGATCTGCGCCGAGCACAACATCGCCCACAAGCCCGGCACCGTAGACATTGGCGTGCGGGTAGAGTGCCGCAACGAAGTGATGGAAACTATCAACAAGGTGCTGTACGAAGGCAAGCTCATCGGCTATCCGGCGCCTTGGCGCAACAAGGTGCGCACCTTCTGCCAGAACCCCGGCGGCTTTGTGGCGCAGGAAAACTACGACAATGATCTGGCGGTGGTCAACGGCCACAGCTTTAAAGAGAAGAAGAGCAACAACACCAACTTGGCCATCCTTGTCAGCCACAACTTCACCGAGCCCTTCAACCAGCCCATTGCCTACGCCCAAAAGGTGGGCGAGCTGACCAACATGCTGGGTGCCGGGCACATTTTGGTGCAGCGCTACGGCGATATTCTGGACGGCAAGCGCACCTGGGCCAAGGAGCTGGCCCAGGCCAACGTGCGCCCCACCCTGAAGGATGCCGTGGCCGGTGACATCACCGCGGCCATGCCCTACCGCGCCATGGTGAACATCATTGAGTTCATCAAGATGGTGGATCAGGTAGTGCCCGGCTTTGCCAGCCCCGAGACCCTGCTGTACAGCCCGGAGCTGAAATTCTACTCCAACAAAGTGCGGATGGACACCGATCTGGAAACCAACATCGAGGGCCTGCACTGTCTGGGTGACTCCTCCGGCTGGACCCGCGGCCTGATGATGGCCTCGGTCATGGGCGTGCTCATGGGCCGCAAACTCATGGAGAAGCACGGCTTCTAAGCTGCCGCGTTTTTCCCGCTTCTACAAACCAAAAAAGATCCCCGGCCTGCTTACCCGCAGGCCGGGGATCTTTTTCTTTGGGGATTATTCGGTGCTGGTGCCCAGCGTAACGGTCAGGGTCAAAACCTTGCCGTCCCGCTCCACCTGCAAATTGACGGTGTCGCCTACATTCTTATCCGCCAGATAGCTCTTGATGCTGCTGGAGGAGGAAACCGCCGTGTCATCCACTGCGATGATGCGGTCCCCCGCCTGTACGCCTGCCGCTTCGGCACCGCCGCCGGCCGTGACTTCCACCACATAGACGCCGGTAGCGCTTACGCCGAGCTGCTGGGCGGTGGCGGCATCGCTGACATCATAGATCTTGACGCCCAGCGCCGGACGGGCCACCGAGCCGTTCTGGATCAGCTGTTGGGCGATCTCCATCGCCGAATTGATGGGGATGGCGAAGCCGATGCCCTCGGCCTCCGAGTAGCTGCTCTTGGCGTTGACCACGCCGATGAGTTCACCGTTTGCGTTAAACAGACCGCCGCCCGAGTTACCCGGGCTGATGGAAGCATCGGTCTGCAGCAGCGTCATATTGTTATCCTCTACGGTAACTTCCCGGTTCAGGGCGCTGATGATGCCGTCGGTCACACTGTTGGACAGGGTGCCCAGCGGGTTGCCCACCGCCACCACCACTTCGCCTACGGCGAGGGCGTCACTGTTACCGATCACCGCCGGGGTCAGACCGGTGGCTTCGATCTTGATGACGGCGATGTCCGAGGTGGAGTCCGAACCGACGATGGTCGCATCGTAGGTATCGCCATTGTCCAACTGTACCTTGACGCTGGTGGCGCCGCTGACTACGTGGGCGCAGGTCAGGATGTAGCCATCCTCACTGATGATCACGCCGGAACCGGCGCCGCTCTGCACATAGTAGCCGCCGAACCAAGTCTGGGAGCCGCTCATCTGCTCGGTGGTGATGGCCACCACGCTGGGCGAAACCACCGACGCGATCTGCTGCACGCTCATCGAAGTACCGTCGGTGCTGTTGGCATTGGTGGCGTCGCTGGTGTCCCGCTGGACCTGCTGGACCACCACCTGATTGCCGGTCAGACCGGTGCGGCTGGCGAGGATCGCCCCGCCGAAACCGCCGCCGAAGCCCAGCACCACCACACCGATGCCAGCCAGCACCCGCATCAGAATGCGATGCTGCTTTTTGGGCTTCTGGGGCGGCTGCTGGGGTGCGCTGGCGTAGCTGTACCCGTTGTACCCGCCGTTGCCGCCATTGCCGCCGCTAAAGCTGCTGGTATACCCACCGTTATTGCCGGTGGTACCGCCGTTACCGTTGCTGCCGGTGTTGGCACTGCCATAGCCGCCGGACTGGGGCGAGGAATAATCGGTGCGAGCCGTGTTGGCGGTATTCATACCGCTGCTGCCCACATTGGGGTAGCTGTTCTGGCTCTGCTGGGTGTTGTCGGTAGTGGGGTGGTTTTCCGGGGCGTTGCCCTGCGGGGAACCCTCACCCGATGTATGATTATAAAGGCCGGAGTAATCAAATTCGTTGCTCATACGGGTCCTTCCTTTCCGCTTTCTTTTGAGAGGGGGTCTTTTGCCTTCTCTGGTTAAGAGTATACCCGCGAATTGTGAAATAGGTATCCTTTGTGGGTGAAAAGAATGTGAAAAAGCGGGGATTTCGAAGGGATTTTGCCCTCTTTTTCACACATTTTATCATTTTTGGCACTACTTGACAACTCCCGCAGGGGCTTGTATCCTTTTGAAGGAAAGGGGTGATCCCGGCATGGAAATCCGCCGGCTGGACGACACGTTTACCTTATATAAAGAGCAGACCACCATCGGCACGGCAGTGCGGCAGGGGGATGCCCTCTGGGTGGAGATCGACCCTGCTTGGCGCCGCCGCGGCTACGGCAGCTATCTGCTGAAAGAGGTGCTGCGTCAACTGGGCGGGCTGGACCCCAAAACCGAGAGTTGTTTTACCGCCCCTCTGCCCGGCGACGAGGGTGTCCGGGCACTGACCGCCAAATTTGACTTTCTGCCCGCCGGGGACCATCTGGTGCGGCGGCGGGTGCCCGATCTGTCGGCGGTACAGCTTTGCCACGAATTTTTGACCACCCACCTGAATCCGGGCGGTTTTTATCTGGATGCCACCTGCGGCAACGGCCACGACACCGCCTTTTTGTGTCGTTTAGCTGGGCCGGAAGGCCGGGTACTGGGGCTGGACATCCAACCCCAAGCGGTGGAGGCCACCAACGCCCGGCTGGCTGCTGCCGGGCTGGACGGCATTGGCCGGGCCATCCAACTGGACCATGCCCGGCTGGGGGAAGTCGCCGCCCCCGGCACAGCGGACTGTGTGCTCTTCAACTTCGGGTGGCTGCCGGGGGCAGACCACCAAGTACATTCCACCGCGGCAGGCAGCCTGCCGGCACTGCAAGCGGCGTTGGACGCGCTGAAGCCCCGAGGCGTACTGGCGGCGGTGTTGTACAGCGGGCAGGTCATCGGGGACAGCGAAAAGCAGGCCGCGCTGGCGTTTTTCCGGTCGCTGCCGCTGACCCGCTACACCGTGCTGGTCTGCGAATTTGCTAACTGGGCCAGCACCGCGCCCCTGCCCTGTTTTGTGGTCAAAAAATAACCGAGAGGAGGCCGCCCGAGATTGGACGAGCAAACCTTTGCCGCACAGTATCTGGCGGCGTTTAATCCCCAGCAGCAGGCAGCGGTGACCGCGGTAGACGGGCCGGTGCTGTTGTTGGCGGTACCGGGCAGCGGCAAGACCACCGTGCTGGTGACCCGGCTGGGGTATATGGTGGAGTGCCGTGCCATTCCCCCCGAGCAGATCCTGACCATGACCTACACGGTGGCCGCCACCCGGGAGATGCGCGCCCGATTTGCGGCACGGTTCGGGGAGGCACTGGCAAGCCGGATGAGTTTTCGCACCATCAATGGGTTGTCGGCGGTGGTGCTGCAATATTACAGCCGCCGTTACCAGCGGCAGCAGCCCCAGCTGATGACCAACGAGGGGGAGCTGACCCGGCTGCTGACTCAGCTATACCAACAGGTCTGCGACGACTACCCCACCGAGAGCACCCTCAAAGAGCTTCGCACCGCCATCACCTACATCAAGAATATGGCGCTGGACGAGGAGGGCATCGCGGCGCTGGAAACCGACCTGAACGATCTGCCGGAGCTCTACCGGCGGTACCAGCGGGAGCTGAAGCAGCGGGGCTGGATGGACTACGACGACCAGATGGTGTTCGCCTTGCAGATTTTGCGGGCGGTGCCGCCGGTGCTGGCCTATTTTCAGGACCGGTACCGCTGGTTTTGCGTGGATGAGTCGCAGGACACCTCCAAGATCCAGCACGAGATCATCCAGTTGTTGGCCCAGCGTTCCCGCAACCTGTTTATGGTGGGGGACGAGGACCAAAGTATCTACGGGTTCCGGGCTGCCTATCCACAGGCGCTGATGGAGTTTGAGAAGGTCTGGCCGGGGGCCCGGGTGCTGCTGATGGAGCAAAACTACCGCTCGGGCAGCGAGATCGTGGACGCCGCCAACCATTTTGTAGCCCGCAACCGCTACCGCCGTCCCAAGGTTTTGCAGGCCACCTGCGGTGCCTGCGGCCCGGTGGAGGTGGTGCGCATCCGCCGCCGGGAGGAGCAGGTGGACTGGCTGTTCAATCAGGTCGCCCAAGGCCGGGCGCTGACGGTGCTGTTCCGCAACAACGAAAGCGCCCTGCCCCTTATCGACCGGTGCGAGCGCAGCCGGTTGGCCCACCGTTTTCCCAAGCGGGACCTGACCTTTTTCACCGACAAGATCGTGCTGGATGTGGTAGATTTTCTGCACTTTGCCGCCAATCCCCTGAACGAGGAGCTATTTTTGCGGCTCTATTACAAGATGGGCCTGCCCATTGCCCGGAAACAAGCCCTCTACGCCTGTGTGCAGAGCCGCAGCAGCGGCCGCCCGCTGCTGTATGAGTTGCAGCATTGCCCCGAGGTAAAGCCCCGGCTGCGGGCCGGTGTAGCCGACGTGTGGGCTGCCTTGCGGCAGCTCCCCCACCAGACTGCCGCCCGGGCGCTGGAACTGCTGCGGGATGAGGTAGGCTACGGGGCTTATCTGGAGCAGAAAAAGATGGACAGCGGCAAACTGTCCATTCTGGGGTTGGTGGCCGAACAGGAGCCTTCCCCCACCCGGCTGCTGGCCCGGCTGGAGGAACTGCGCACCCTGCTGGCCGACCACGAGGACCCACCCGAGGCCCTGCTGACCCTTTCCACCATGCACGGCAGCAAGGGGTTGGAGTACGACAGCGTGGTATTGCTGGATGTTTTTGACGGCATCCTGCCTGCCCAACTGGAGGTCTGCTGCCGCACGCCGGAGGACACCCGCCGCTACGAGGAGGATCGCCGCCTCTATTATGTGGCCATGACCCGGGCCAAGCAGCGGTTGGTGCTCTTTGACTGTGCCGAAGCCCCCTCCACCTTTACGCAGGAGGTACTCTTTCAACTGCCCGAAGCCCGGGCCCGCCGGGAGCAGCAGGCCGCCGAGGCCGCCCGCCTGTCCAGTCTGACCGCGCCGCTGGCCGCGGTGGTGCAGACCTTCACCCGGCCCAAACCGGCCCTGCCGCCGGTGGATTTAGGGGCTCTCTCCCAACCGGGTACGATGGTGGAACACGCCGTATTCGGGAAGGGCACCGTCACCGAATGCAACGGCCGCTTTTTGACCATCCGCTTTGTCGACGGCAAGGAACGCCGTCTGGACGGCCCTACGGTGGCCGAACACCACCTGCTGTGGGTTCTGGAAACAAAATAGCACAAAATCGTCCCGCTGCCCTGTGGCAGCGGGACGATTGGTTTTACGGTTTCTGTTCTGTTCCTTCGCTGCACCGAGCAACCAGCGGGATGCCCAGCGGGCTTTGCCGCACGCAGAGGGCGATCGTCTCCCCCGGCTGGGGCAGCCCGGCCGGGTCGTCGTAAAAGGACAAGGGGAGGTCCTCCCCTTCCCACACCACAGAGAGCCGAACCGGTTCCTCGTCCTCCGCCGGGGCCTCCACCGCCGTCACCGTTCCCTGCGCCGGAGCGGCCGGGGCGGTCAAGGCCAGATTTAGGCTGTAACCCAAGGGATAAGCCAGAAAGAGGGCCAGCAGCCAAATCATCCACCGCTCCCGGGCCCGATGGGTTTTCCCGAGGGGATAGCGCCGCTCACAGGTCAGGATCAGCCCCACGGCCAGCACCCCGCAGAGCACCGCCAGCCGCACGGGATAAATGGCCACCCATACCTGAGATTCCGCCGTGGTCCAGAGCAGCGCCCCCGCCACCGGCAGGGCGGTGCCCATCAGGCTGACATGCATCCGCCGCCAAGCCGGGGTGGCCAGAATCTGATCCCGGTAGCGGCTGCGGGGCTGGGTGAGATAGATGTTCCAGACAAAGATCTCCGGCCAGACCAGATAGAGCCCGAAAAAGACCAGCGGCAGCCAGCAGGCGAGCAGCGAAGCGGCGCGCAGCCCCAGCAGGGGGAGCCCCTCCTGCAGCAGCCACCACTGGACCAGCAGCGCCATCGGCGGCAGCCAGACCACCCGCCGCAGCCCGGGCAGCCACCGGTGGGCCGGGGTCCACTCCGCCTCGTCCCAGTCCAACACCGCCCGGACCTTCGGATAGGGATGGGCCATCCGCTGCCGCGTATCGGTGCCGGTGTTGGCCACCCCCTGCGCCTGCAGAAGGTTCAGCAGCGCCGTCTCGTTGACCATGTCCCGGTCAAAGTGGTAGAGCCGGTTGCCCGCCTCGTCGTAGACGATGTAGCGCCCCAGCCGCGGCTTGATCTGCAGCGCAGCAGGGCGTTCCTCCACCACATGGTGCCACCCCCAGATCGTCCACCGCTCCGCCCGGCCATCGGGGGTCACCAGCAGCCCTTCGTTGCGGACCGCCACCACCAGCACTGCCATGGCCAGCACCCCCACCGCCAGAAAGACGTTGCAGGCGATCACAGCGATCACATCCTCCGGGCCCTTGGCGGTACGGGGCAATACCGACAGAAGCACCGCCACCACCAGTTCCATCACGGCACAGGTGGGCAGGGCCCAGTCGGAGTTGTAGACGGGCAGTTCGTTCTCCTGCGGGGGACGCCGGCGGGGACAGTAGAGGATCTGCCACAGCCCCACCGGCAGGCAGAAGGCCGGTCCGGCCAGCACAGCCTGCCGCATGTGGGCCCCGCCGGGCAGCGGCTGCTGCCGCCAGTACCACAGGCCGCCCAGCCCGATGAGCAGCAGCGCCAGACCGGTCAGCCGCTGTGCCGCCGTGCGAAAAACCCATGCCTGCCGGGCTTGCTGTCCGGTCTTTCTTTCTGCCATGGTGTTTTTCCCCCTTCCTATCTATTTTTCAGTATAACACAAAACCCCCGCTCTGCACAGGCAGAGCGGGGGTCTTTAGTTTACAGGGTCGTCAGGCGACGGCGGTCAGCTTACAGCTGGGGACCGGCGGCAACCAGAGCCTTGCCGGCCTCGTTGCTCTCGTACTTGACGAAGTTCTTCTGGAAGCGAGAAGCCAGATCCTTGGCCTTCTCATCCCACTGGGCGGCATCGGTGTAGGTGTCGCGAGGATCGAGGATCTTCGGATCAACGCCGGGCAGCTCGGTGGGCACTTCAAAGTTGAAGTAGGGGATGGTCTTGGTGGGCGCGGTCTTGATGGAGCCGTCCAGGATCGCATCGATGATGCCGCGGGTATCCTTGATGGAGATGCGCTTGCCGGTGCCGTTCCAGCCGGTGTTGACCAGGTAAGCCTTGGCGCCGCTCACCTTCATGCGCTTGACCAGTTCCTCCGCATACTTGGTGGGATGCAGTTCCAGGAAGGCCTGGCCGAAGCAGGCAGAGAAGGTCGGGGTGGGCTCGGTGATGCCGCGCTCGGTGCCGGCCAGCTTGGCGGTGAAGCCAGACAGGAAGTAGTACTCGGTCTGCTCGGGGGTCAGGATGGAAACCGGGGGCAGAACGCCGAAAGCGTCAGCGGACAGGAAGATCACGTTCTTAGCAGCGGGAGCCGCAGAAACGGGACGGACGATCTTCTCGATGTGGTTGATGGGGTAGGACACACGAGTGTTCTCGGTCACGCTCTTGTCGTTGAAGTCGATCTTGCCGTTCTCGTCCAGCGTGACGTTCTCCAGCAGGGCGTTGCGCTTGATGGCGTTGTAGATGTCGGGCTCGGAGTCCTTGTCCAGGTTGATAACCTTGGCGTAGCAGCCGCCCTCGAAGTTGAAGACGCCGTTGTCGTCCCAGCCGTGCTCGTCGTCACCGATGAGCAAACGCTTCGGGTCGGTGGACAGGGTGGTCTTGCCGGTGCCGGACAGACCGAAGAAGATGGCGGTGTTCTCGCCGTTCAGGTCGGTGTTGGCGGAGCAGTGCATCGAAGCAATGCCCTTCAGCGGCAGGTAGTAGTTCATCATGGAGAACATACCCTTCTTCATCTCGCCGCCGTACCAAGTGTTCAGGATGACCTGCTCACGGCTGGTGATGTTGAAGACGACCGCCGTCTCGGAGTTGAGGCCCAGCTCCTTATAGTTCTCTACCTTCGCCTTGGAGGCGTTGTAGACAACGAAGTCAGGCTCGAAGTTCTCCAGCTCTTCAGCCGTGGGCTGGATGAACATGTTCTTGACGAAGTGTGCCTGCCAAGCCACTTCCATGATGAAGCGGATGGCCATGCGGGTGTCCTTGTTGGCGCCGCAGAAAGCGTCCACCACAAAGAGGCGCTTGTTGGACAGCTCTTTGATGGCCAGCTCTTTGCAGGCTGCCCAAGCTTCCTGAGAAGCGGGCTTGTTGTCGTTCTTGTAGCCCTCAGAGGTCCACCACACGGTGTCCTTGGAGTTCTCGTCCATGACGATGAACTTATCCTTGGGGGAACGGCCGGTATAGATGCCGGTCATGACGTTGACGGCGCCCAGCTCGCTGACCTGGCCCTTCTCGTAGCCTTCCAGACCGGGCTTGGTCTCCTCAGCGAAGAGTTCGTCGTAAGAGGGGTTGTACACGATTTCTGTCGTGCCGCTGATGCCATACTTGGTAAGATCCAGCTTTGCCATGATACATATACCTCTTTCTCTATACATTTGGCCGGTACGATCCGGCGGCCGGCTGGGCCGCCGACCGTTTTGGATGAGGGACATCCGGCCCTTGTCCCCCACGTTACTTTTTATTATACATAATTTGTCGCCAAAAGCAAGAATAAAAACTTTAAAAAATTTGTTACTTTTCTACTTTCCAACCCGGCAAGTGTCCCATTGCGGGCGGCAGCGCTTTGTGGTAGTATAAAAGCAGAATTACGCCATACAGGGCATCACCAACCAAACGGAGGGATTACTATGAAAACCAAGGAGCAGCTAGGCGGAATCTATGCCGCCAGCATCACTGCCTACGACGCCAAGGGTGCCGTAGACGCCGGGGCCTTACAGGCTGTCATGCGCCGCAATCTGGCCGAGGGCGCGGCCGGATTTTTTGTGGGGGGCAGCAGCGGCGAGTGTTTCCTGCTTACCGAGGACGAGCGGGTGCAGGTCTTTGAGGCCGCCGCAGCCCTGAAAGGCCAAGCCAACCTGATTGCCCATGTCGGCGCCATCGGCACCGACGAGGCAGTGCGGTACGCCAAAGCCGCCATGGCGCTGGGGTATGACTTCTGCGCCGCCACCGCCCCCTTCTACTACGGCTTTTCCCCCAAGGAGATCTGCCGCTACTACTATGCCATTGCCGAGGCATCCGGCGCGCCGGTACTGATCTACAACTTCCCCGGCAACACCCACAAGGAGTTCGATGTGGCCAACCCCGACTACATTGAGCTGTTCCGCAGCGGGGCCATTTTGGGCGTCAAGCAGACCAACTACAATCTGTTCCAGATGGAGCGCATCCTCAACCTGAACCCCGACCTCATCGCCTTTGACGGCTACGACGAAACCATGGTGGCCGGACAGGCGCTGGGCTGCATCGGCTCCATCGGGTCCACCTTCAATATGATGCTGCCCCACTACAAAAAGATCTTCACCCTCTTTGACGAGGGGCACCGGGACGAAGCGCTGGCCTTGCAGCACAAGGCCAACAACTGCATGGAGGCCATGTGTCGGGTGGGTCTGATCCCCGCCATCAAGTACGAGTTGGCTCGGCAGGGCTATCCCGTGGGCGATGCCCGCCCGCCGTTCAGCCCGCTGACCGACGAGCAGAAAGCCTACGTGGACAGCGTGCTGGACCGGGATCTGGTCACCGAATAAACCACAAAAAAACTGCCGCCCCCGGCCGGGGGCGGCAGTTTTGTATTACAGTTTGCGCAGCTTGAACCGGATGCGCACATAGTCCACATACCATGCGTCGTCATGGTAGAGGACCGGGCGCAGGGCGTCCACCGTCTCGGCGATGATGGTATCCGCCAAGGCCGGCTCCACGTCCGCAAAGGGCGCGGTGTCAAACATACGGATCCAATCTGCCAAGCCGTCAGGCCCTACCTGCCGGGTGGGACGGTCAAACAGGGTGGCATACTCCACCCGGAAGCCCGCCTTTTCCAACAGGGGGGCGTATTCCCCGATAGTGGGGAAATAGAAGGTGCGGCGGTAGTGCAGGCCGTGGGCCGCAAAGCGGCGTTCCAGCTCGGCGTGGACATGCTCGGCACAGCCTTTACCGCCAAATTCACAGACGAACAAGCCCTCCGGGCGAATCTGGGAGGCAATGTGGTCCAGCATGGCCTGCTGCTTGTCGGCATCGATCCAGTGCAGCACCGCGTTGGAGAAGATGGCGTCAGCGGGTTGCTCCAGCGCAAAATCCAGCGCATTGCCCTCCCGGAAAGTCAGGTCAGGGTAGGCCTGTCGGGCCAGCGCCAGTTGTTCCGGCGAGGCATCCACACCCAGCACTTGGTATCCGCGATCCGCCAACTGACGGGTCAAAGCGCCGTTTCCACAGCCCAGATCCACCACCCGGGCCCCGGGGGCGGCATCCAGCAGGTCCAGTACCGCCGCGCCGTACTCCGGCACGAACATGAAGTCCTGCTTGTATTTTTCGGCATCCCAGTAGATATTCACGCGGTCGGCTCCCCCTTCGTTTCCCCCTCCGGCAGCGCGGCAGGAGGATCTTCTTCCGGCAGGCGGGCGGTACGTCCGGCCAGCCGCATCATCTCCTCATACAGGCCGCTGGCCGCTTCCGGCGAGTAGCCATAGACGAGGAAAGCATCCATGACATAGGGCGAATAGGGCAGCGCATTCAGCTCTTTGGTGAAGGCCATGGCGGCGATCTCACCCAACACGGCCACGCTGGAACGGTTGTGCAGCGGCTTCGGCGCCCACAGCTCGATCTTGTAGGTACGGGTCCAGATCTCCTTTTTATAGCGCTCCTCCACCCAGTGGAACAGCTCGTGGCCGATGAGCAGCTTGACGATGTCCAACTGACCGGTCAGTGCGTGGGGCACCCCCGGTTCGCTGAGCAGCGCCCGGCCTTTGCGCACACCGTCCATATAGATGTGCATCTTGTTGGGTTCCCGGAATTCCGCAAAGAGCACCCGCTCGGTGTTTTGCGGCATATCGGGGAAATCCACCAGCAGCCCCAGCTGTTTGGCCAGCTTTTCGGGGTCCCGCATGCGGTACTGGTCGGCCAGCTTCTGGGCGTATTCCCGCCCGCAGGCAATGGCCTGCCGGGTCAAGTCCAGACGCTGTTCGTCGTTGAATTTTCCGTTCAGCGGCTCCCGAGAGAAGGCGTAGTACGCCCAGTCCTCCTCGGGGATGCGGCACAAATCTTCCACGATCATGCCCACGGGACGAATCACATAGTGGGGCATTTCGGGACCGCGGCGGGTCCCCTGCGGGCCGAACAGACCTTCGGCAATGGGTTTGAGCAGTTCCTTCAACCGTTCCTTGGTCATGGCAAAATTCTCTTTCTTTCCCAAAAACGGCCCCGCTTGCGCGGAGCCGTCTTGTGTTTGTGTGGTTATCGGATCAGCGGACGTCGTTGATGGCACCCACCACGATGATCTCCTCATCGGGTTCACGGTCACCAATATCCAGATCCATCAGCAGCATGACGTGCTCCAGATCCACGGCGGAGTAGTCGCAGACACGGGGGCCAACGCAGACAAAGTAGTCAGGACGCAGCACCGTATCGGTCTTAAAGACCGCCAGCTTCTCCCACAGATCCTTAACACTCTCCTGATAGTCGGCAACCTTGACCTTGACGGCCTGCGCGTCGGAGCACTGGACCTTGATGAAGCCCTTCTTGTCCACGATACGCACCGGATGACGATCACCCATCTCGCCGGCGTAGACATAGAACTTATCGGTCTTTTCGACCAGATGCACATTGCTGACTTTCTGGCCGAAGTCTTCCTTCGCCAGCTGCTCAGCCTCGGCCTCGTCGCACTCCTTCAGCAGGTCAGTGGTCTTGACCTCGGTAGAACCGGTGGCAATGGCAGTAACCTTACCGGTCTGGCTGTCGATTTCGATGTGGACTTCCACGGTGTCGGGGGAAGCGCCGGAGCTGATGGCGGCGTCGATGGCCTCCTTCTTCAGTTCCTTAATGTCTTCCTGCGTGGGGTTGGGGATAACACGTTCCACCACGTCACGGACCATGGACAGCGCAACGCCGATGGAGGAAATAACCTCGGCGTTCTCGGGGATGGAGTACTGCAGGCCCATCTTCTTGGCGCAGTACGGCACCAGAGAGGCAGCACCGCCGCCGCAGCCAACCAGCTTCATGGCATCGTGGTCCAGCTGATACTTCTCAGCCAGCGCGTTGATGCAGTCGTTGACCTTCTCGAAGTCCTTGTCGAGGATCTGGGTAGCCAGCTCTTCGACGGTGATGCCCAGCTTGTCGGCCACAGGCTGCATGCACTTGCGGGCCGCGCTGGCGTTGCCGTGGGCGAAGTACTGGGGCTCGATCAAGCCCAGCACGTTGGCCGCATCGGTGTTGGTGAAGCAGATCCGCTTGCCGCTGGCCAGACGGATGGCCACATAGTCGGAGGGGTCACCCGGCTTGGGGCTGAGCATCTCGATGGTCAGCGGGCCGGCATCGATCTCTTCCTCGGGGGTGAAGCAGGCGTACTCGCAGCCTGCGATGTGGGCAGAACGAGGGCCAACGTCCTCAACGCCATGGTCGTTGATACGGACCATGGAACCGCCGGCGCAGCCCAGAATGCGGACGTCCAGCGAGTTGATGTAGGTGTCGTGACCGCCGATCTTGGCGTAGTCAACGCCGGGACGGCCGTTCTTGATAACACCGATGTTGGTGGTGGTGCCGCCGACTTCGAAGTAGATAGCGTTGGAGGCACGCAGATACATCAGGGAGCCCATAACGGAAGCAGCCGGGCCGGACAGAGCCGTCAGGATGGGGCGCTTACGCATCTCGCTGATTTCCATAACGCCGCCGTCGCCGCGCATGATCATCAGGGGAACGGTAACACCCGCGCTGCGAACCGAGGACTCGGTGGCGTTGGCGGTGGCCATCATCTTGGGCAGAATGGAAGCGTTGATCGCCGCAGTGCGGGTACGGCGGGTCAGGCCGTACAGCTTGGTGATGTCGGAAGCCATGGAGACCGGCAGGCCCTGCTGCTCGGCCAGATCATGGATCTTCACCTCAGCGGTCATGTCATCCACGCCGAAGGCCATGGAAGCCACGATAACCTTGGCGCCCTTGCCCAGCAGGTTCTTAATGGCGGCGGTGATGGTGTCGTCGTTGAGCTGCTTCTTCTTGATGAACTCGTTGTAGACGGGGATCTTACGACCCACCTTCTCGTCCAGAACGATGTCCTTCAGGGTCAGCTGGGGCTTGGCCAGGAAGCCTTCCAAGCCGCCGCCAGCCACGCCGATGACGCCGACAGGCGCCACGTCGCCTTCGATGAAGGCGTTGGTAGCCTGCGTGGTGGAGTGGGCCACGAAGACCACGTCTTCGGGCGAGATGCCGTTTTCGGCCATGCAGTTCTTGAAGGACTGCACAACACCGGCGGCTACGCCGGCTTTGTCGTCGTGGGTCGTCTTGACTTCGTTTTTGCCGATGATCTCGTGGGTCACGTTGTCCATAGCGACGCACTTGGTGTAAGTGCCGCCGACGTCGATGCCCATACGAACGGCGCGATGCTCTGCCATTGTTTTTCCTCCTAATCTTTCAGGGGAAGGTAAAATCCCCGTCTCTACTGGTTTACGATTCGGTTATGATACAGGCCTGCCGTGCAAGCCTTCTGCTTTTGATAAAGAAGTGCCGCCGCCTGTTGGCAGCGGCACCTTGTTTTTAGGCAAATCCTGTGGATGCGATTAGACGAACCACTCGGCGCCCAGACCGGACACAGTCACGAAGGTCAGCACATACAGCAGGATACCGGAAATGTATGCGCAAGGAATGGACAGCTTCAGGTAGTCCTTAGACTCGACCTTGGTGTAAGCGAGGCCCCAAGCAACCCAGGACTGGGTGATGCAGGAACCGATGTTCACGGTGATGGTGGGGATCGCAAACACGCAGTACAGGAACGGGATGGAGAAGGACGCAACACCGCGCAGCACGCCCAAGGTGGCAGCGCCGCAGCCGACCAGCGTCATGGGGCCACGGAACAGGCCCAGACCCAGCAGGACGGCGAACAGGATGCAGACGACCAGCTCGCTCTTCGGCATGACAGGGCCCAGAACGGCCTTGAAGAAGGGAGAAGCGTAGTTGGCAACGGTGTTGAACATGGGCAGGGTGAGCAAGAAGCCAACCAGCGGAGCGGTGTCGACCACGCCGTCATAGTACAGCTTGTTGACCAACTGGCAGTTCTCTTTGAAGGTGCCCTTCATCTTGCCGCAGAGGAACAACGCCAAGAAACCAGCGATGACGAAACCGCCGATAACGGAGAAGTCCAGAGCGATCTTCAGCACAACGGGAACGATGGGCAGGATCAGGGTGTAGATGGGAGCATCCTTCTGCTCGGAAGCGCCACGGGTCTGGGCGGCCCAAGCATGGCTGCCCTTGCTGCGGCTCAGGAAGATGCCGGACAGCACGGTGCAGACGACCACAGAGATAATGACGGCTGCATAGCCCCACTTGCCGGCGTACCAGCCTAGGGTGAACTCAGGCAGCTCTTCAGTACCGATGAAGAACGCGCGGTACTGCGCGAAGTTGACGGGGTTGAGGTAGATACCGGCAGCCACGGACTCCATGAAGCTGAACATGGCAATGGCCTTGGGTACACCGAGGGACATCATGATGGGCAGGACGATAACGCCGATGGCGATAACGGGGCCGGCACCGGTCATGGCGGTGAAGATAACAGCGGTAACAACGTTCAGCAGAGCGATGGTAACCATGGGACGGTCGCCGCCCAGCTCAACGGTCTTACGGATCAAGGTGGAGGCGATACCGGTCTCCATCAGGACGCGGCCGAACCAAGCGCCCCAGCAGACGTTAACCAGCGTGGTGCCCCAGCCTTCGGGAGCAGTCTGATAAATAGCGTTCAGAATGTTAATGATGGGAAGCGGTTCTCCATCTTTGTAGAACGCCGTGCTGGCCAGAAATTCCGGCGAAGCAAAGGCGGCGCCCAAGAAGGACAGCACCGTCCAGACAATGGTGATGACCAAGAAACCGATCATCAGGTTGTGGCCCTTAATGCAGTAGTATGCGAGGCCGAAGAACGTGAGGAGCAGCAAAATGCCAACTACGATCTCCAAGGTAAATACCCCTTTCTGTTGTAAAATGATTCTCCTTTAGCAGTGGCAAACCGAATAAGTAAACCAGAGGGACGAGTAGGATTTCACTTCCTTTCCGTATAAAATAGGTCTATCAAACAGGAAAACTGCGGCACAAGGGCCGCTGCCTTCTCCGGTCCCGCGGTAAGACGGTACCGTTCAATAGCAAAAGAATCATTCTCCAAAATATTGCGGGTAGATCCGGCGCAAATGATCGCCGTCCTGCTCGATGGAGACTATATGTTGCTGGGCGGTAAAACGCAGCGCTTCGTAATCGCGGCGGCGCAACGCGTCCAGAATCAAGCGATGTTCGGTGAGGTGGTTTTCCCAACTGCGTACCGACACCATGTGTGCTTGGTAGCTGTAGGTCATGATTTGCAAATAACGGATGCGCAGCATATCGCAGTTGATACAGGCGAAGGCTTCCCATGCCCGTTCCCGCCCGCAATAGCGGTAGAACAGTTGGTGCATCCGGGTATCTTCTTCCAGAAGCCGGTCGGACTTCTTCGCGGCGTAGTAGGCACGCTGCAAAGACAAGCTTTGTTCCAGTTCTTCCAGTTGTTCGTCGGTCAGGCCGGGCTTGCAAAGCTGCTCCAGCACGTCCCGCTCCAACACCACACGGAAAAACACCGCTTGCCGTACCAGTTCCATGGAAATACGGCTCACCTGCGTGCCGCGCTGGGGGAAAACTTCCACACAGTGCTCACAGGCAAGCCGGGCAATCGCCTCCCGCACGGGCGTGCGGCTGGTATGCATTTGGGCCGCCAGCGTATTCTCGCTCAAAAACTCCCCGGGCAGCAGCGTAAAATCGATGATCTGCTGCCGCAGCTGCCGGTAAACCGCGTCACGGCTGTACAGTTCGGTACTGACGGGCTCCTGCACCATGCTGGGGACACCTCGCTTTTCAGCGGCAGAAACTTTCCGGCGCTCATTGCATACAAGTCTGCGCATGCCAGTGCCGCCGGGTCTGAAATTACCATAGCACGAACGCGGGGGTTTTGCAACCCCTTTTTTGACATTTTTTCTTTATTTTGCTGTCATTGGCAGTTCATTTCGTCATATTTCACAACAAGTTTTCAACATTTTTGGCATACAAGTCAGTCTTGCAATTCCCTTTTCTTTGCGGTATACTATAGTCGAACGCTGTCCTTTTCCGGTCAAATGACCAAGGACGGCCGCACTGGTGTGCCTAAACGGTCGGTGCATACAAGGGATTGGCCTTGGTATTTTCCACAGATTTTCTGTTTTTTCTTCCCAGAAACTGGAGAAAGGTCCCACCGTCTACTACTATATTATATAAGGTACAAAAAGAAAGGAGCGCCGCA
Organism: uncultured Gemmiger sp.; assembly: GCA_963557315.1. GTDB lineage: Bacteria > Bacillota > Clostridia > Oscillospirales > Ruminococcaceae > Gemmiger. The sequence goes on from CAUWAX010000003.1 coordinate 70,808, forward strand.
CATGTTTACTACCGTTCGTTCTGTGCGTGCGCCCGAAGAGTCCGCCCGGTCCTTTGTTTACCGGGTGCTTTCTATGTATATCCGGGAAATGCTGCTGCGTCCCGGCGAAAAATTGGTGGAGACCGATGTGGCACAGGCCCTGCAGGTCAGCCGCACCCCTGTGCATGATACCTTCTCCCGCTTGGTGCGGGAAAGAATGCTGCGTCCCGTTCCCCGGGGCGCGGTGGTGCCGCCGCTGGATTCCGACGCCATCTTGCAGTTGATCTGGATGTACCGCACCACCTGCGTGGCGGTTTTGGGCGAATTGTACAACAACCGTCCCGACTCCTATGAGCGGCTGCAGCGCTGTGTGGACCACCAGTACGAAGCGCTGCGCATCGGTTCGCTGCTGTGCATGCCCCGGTTGGAGCACGAGTTTTTGGCAGAATTGTTCCGTCTGGCCAACCGGCTGCCGGTTCTGGCCGCCATGAACTCCACCGGCGGGGACCTGTACCGCATGCTGCGCATGTTGGAGGACCCCCGGATGTGGAAATACATCGTCAACCGCCACGCCGATCTGGTGAAAGCGCTGGAGGCCCATGACCACGAGGCCGCCGTGGACGCTTTGGACGCAGAATTTGATCTTTTGAAACCCCTGCTGGAGGAATCGGAATACCGCCACCCCAGCTTTTTTGAGAAACGTCAGGTAAGGCAACCCGAACTCTGCCGCGCGGACGGCGCACAGGGTTCTGCGCGCATAGAAAGCAAATCGTAACGGATTTCGGAAGGAGCACAAACGTATGAAAATCGCAGTTCTGGGCGCCGGGGCGATGGGCGGGCTGTTCAGCTCGTACCTGAGCCGCAACAACGAAGTGACCGTCATCGATGTGAACCCCGCTTTGGTGGAAAAGGTTCACAACGAGGGCTTGGTCGTGGAGGAGCCGGACGGTTCCAGCGCCGTCTATCACCCCAACGCCGTTTTGTCCACCGAGGGTATGGCCCCTGTGGACCTGATCATTGTGTTTGTCAAGGCGATGTTCAGCGAGAGTGCCCTGAACAATAACAAAGGGATCATCGGCCCCAACACCTATCTGATGACCCTGCAGAACGGCAGCGGCCACGAGGATATGCTGGGCAAGTTTGTCCCGCAGGAGAACATCATCATCGGCACCACCCAGCACAACGCCAGCGTGGCGGGTCTGGGCGTGACCAAACACGGCGGCAGCGGCATGACCCACATGGGCTGCGTGGTGGGCGATGTGACCCGCCTGCAGAAGTTTGCCGACGCTTTCACCGCCTGCGGGCTGGATGCCGACGTGTCGGACGGCGTGCAGAAGATGATCTGGAACAAGCTGTTCACCAACGTTTCGGCCAGCGCGCTGACCGGCGCTTTGCAGGTGCCGCTGGGCTATATCTCCTCCAACGAGTACGCTTGGAAGCTGTGCTGCACCCTGATCCGTGAGGCCGTGGACGCTGCCGCCGGTCTGGGTATGGACTTTGATTACGACGAAAAGGTGGCCGAGGTCAAGGCGGTGTGCGACAACTCCCCCAACGGCCTGACCAGCATTTATGCCGACCTGCGGGATGGACGCCGCAGCGAGGTGGATACCATCAGCGGCAGCGTGGTCCGCGCCGGCCAGAAGGGCGGCGTGCCCACCCCCAGCCACGAGTTCTTGGTGGGCTTGATCCACGCGATGGAAGGCCGTTCCAAAGCCTAAGTTCCCCGGTGTACTTCAAGGCAGGTTGAACCAGAGCCTGTTTGGAAGATAAAACATACTATTTTAAAAGGAGGATTTTCCCTATGGCTGAGCTCACTTACGATTGGGTTGCGGGCAAACCGAAAACCGTTCCCATGGATCAGCTGCCCCCGAAAGTCTATGAAAAGGACGGTCTGCGCATCATCGACCTGACCAAGGTCATCGATCCCAGCACCGAGAGCCGCCGCTGCAACCTGTGGCGTTTCAACACCGGTGGTGATGTGCCTGACTTCCACACCAACGTGGATATCGGCAGCCATCTGGGCACGCACTGCGAATGCCCCTACCATCATGACAACAACTGGCCCAGCGTGGCGGAACTGCCCCTGTCCCAGTTCATGGGCCGCGGCATCTACCAGATGCTGGACCTGCCGGAAGATCACCAGATCACCGGCGCCGATCTGGAAGCCGCTATTGGCGATCGCATCCAGCCCGGTGACACCGTCATTCTGGACAGCCCCCACCAGATCCCGCCCTTCACCAGCCTGACCGGCGGCCCCACCGACCATCGTCTGCAGGTCGGTGCTGACTGCGCCCAGTGGCTGGCGGACCACAAGGTCCAGTGCGTCGGCTTCGGTGACGGCGTTGCCATCGAGGGCGACGTGGCCAACGTCAAGCCCTTCCATGACATCCTGATGGCGCAGAACTGCACCTTCCTGGAAGTGCTGCAGAATCTGGATCAGCTGAAGAGCGACACCTTCTTCATCAGCTACACCCCGATACCCATCATCGGTCTGGATTCCTGCCCCGTGCGCGTTTACGCCATCGAGGGCCTGCCCGGCTTCACCCGCTGATCCGGCACAACCGAACACCTAAGGCTTCCCCCCTGCGGGGGAAGCCTTTTTCTGAAAATAGGAGGTTCCGCTTATGGAAGGATCTATGAAAAACCTTTTTGAACCTGCGGGCCGCATTGCGCTGATCACCGGCGGCACCAGTGGTCTGGGCCATGCCATTGCCGAGGCGTTCCTGCAGAACGGCATCGACGTGGCGGTGTGCAGCCGTCATCCCGACAGCGCCCCCGATCTGGCCGAGCTGGCCGCCGCCGAAGGCCGCCGCTATCTGGCGGTGCGCTGCGACATTACCGACGAGGCCGACGTGGCCGCGCTGGGGGATGCGGTGGAGCAGGGCCTTGGCCCCGCCACCCTGCTGGTAAACAGCGCCGGCATGAACATCCTGAAACCTGCCGAAGACTATGATGCCGCCAGCTTTGAGAAGGTCATCGCCCTGAACATCACCGGCACCCATCTGGTGAGCAAGATGGCCGCCAAGCGGTGGATGATCCCCGCCGGCAAAGGCCGCATCGTCAACTTGTCCTCGGCCAAGGCGTTCCTGGGCGCCGACCGCAACTATGCGGCCTACTGCGCCACTAAGGGTGCCATCAACATGTACACCCAGCAGTTGGGCTGCGAGTGGGCTAAGTTCGGCATCAACGTCAACGCCATCGCCCCCACCTTTGTGCGCACCCCCATCAACGCCAAACAGTTGGAGGATCCCACCTTCTACAATTCGCTTGTACGGCGCATCCCCATGGGACGGTTGGGCACCGGCCGGGATATGGCCGCGGCGGCCCTCTTCCTGTGCAGCGAGGGCGCATCCTTCATCACCGGCGTCACCCTCAAGGTGGACGGCGGCGTTACATCCATGCAGTAATCGCAAGGAGGACTTCTGACATGATTTCCGGAAACATTCATGAAGCCAGCAATCTGGCCGTGCTGCCCGAGCCGCTGCGCCGGGCCGTGCAATTTTTGAAAGAGACCGATCTGGCCGCCCACGAGCCGGGCCGCTTTGAGCTGTACGGCGACAAGATGATTTTGCAGGTGCTGGACCAGACCACCGGTCCCCGGGAGGGTCTGCGCCCCGAAGTACACCGCAAATACATCGACGTGCAGTTCTTGGCCGCCGGCGGCCCGGAGCGCATCGGCTGGTACCCCGATCTGGGCGATAACGAGGTGGATGAGAACCTGCTGGACACCCCGCGGGACATCTGCTTCTACAAGAACAACCCCGCCGCCCGGGAAGGCGTCATCGAGATGCAGCCCGGCAGCTACGCCATGTTCTTCCCGTGGGATGTACACATCCCCGCCATTCAGGTGGACGCTCCGGCGCCCATCCGCAAGATCGTGGTCAAGGTCGCGCTGGACACCTGCCTGTAAGAAAGGACGCATTGCCGTGGCATTTCTGGATGAACATCTGAACGAACTGGCCCAGCCCGATCCCGCTGCCCGCCGGGCGGCGTTGGAGCGGCTGCTGACCGCCGAGGGCCTCGCCTTTACGGTGCAGGAGTGTGAGGCGGACGAAAAGCGCAAGGCCGCCCGCAACTATCTGCTGCCCGCCGAGGGCACCGCACCGCTGCTTTGCGCCCACTACGACGCCCACCCGGGCAGTGTAGGGGCCAACGACAACGCCGCCGCCTGCTGCATCCTCATCGCGCTGGCCAAAGAGCTGCGCCGCCGGGGTGTCAAGGCCGCCTTCGCCTTTTTTGACGGGGAGGAAAACGGCCACAGCGGCGCCAAGCTGTATGAGGCGGAGCGCTCGCAGGAGCACAACCTCATCGTGAATTTGGACATGTGCGGCTACGGCGACACGGTGGCCGTCTATACCCGGGGCGGTGAAAAACGCGCCGCCGCCCGGCCCTTCTGCGACAAGGCCCGGCTGGCCGCCCACAATGCGCGGCTGGTCAAATACCTGCCCGAAGGGGACGACGTCTGTTTTTCCACCCGGCGGCAAACGGTGTTGAGCATCGCCATCATGCCCCGGTGGGACACCAAGTATCTGGACGCCATGGCGGCGCAGGGCAGTGGTCTGCTGGGCCGCACGCCGGAATTTAAGATGATGATCGGCCAGATGGAAGTCAGTTCCACCATGCACGGCGGCTTCCGGGATGCGGTCAAGTGGGTGCAGCCCGAGGCCATGCAGCAAGTCTATGACTACCTGCTGGATTCTCTCTGTGCCCCGCCCGCCCCGGCCAAACGGTTCGGGCTGTTCTAACTGTTTTTCTCCACTGTGGAAAGGGGGATCCCCTTATGGACTGGCTTTACCAAAACCTGCCCTTTTTGTGCTTGCTGCTGCTCTGCCTGCTGGACGGGCGGCGGATCGTCACGGGTACCCGGTCCTTCAGCCACGCCTATGACCGGCTGTCCCCGGAGGAAAAACGCCGCTATGCCCCCCACAAGATCCGCCGTCTGGGCGTGGTGTGGCTGGGCACCATAGCGGCCCTTACCCTGTTGCTGCTGCTCACCAACGGACCGCTGGCAAACGACCGTCTGCTGTGGGTCTTGGTGGGTTGCATGGCGGCGGCCCTGTTGGCCTACCCTTTGCTGGCCCATTCCCGTTGGGCACTGGACCGCTTCTGCCAAACCGACAACCACCCGCGGTAACAAACAAGGCCCGGCAGCCGCACTTGCGGCTGCCGGGCTTTTTGTCTGTATTGAACCAAATGCAGGGTTTCAACTGCTTTGCAGCGTAAAGTAGTCGGGATGCAGCGCCATCTTGGCCATCAGGTTCCCCCGGAAGCTGGTTAAGTGGGCGCCGATGGTCTGTTCCGGGTCCACCCCGTCGGGCAGGCCCATGAGCAGGTAGTCACAGAAATCCCGGTGCTGCACCGTCACACGGTCGTAATCGCACTCTCCATCCAGCGCGTCGAGATAGCGCATTCGGTCATAGTGGGACACCAGCCCCCGGATGGCCAGCCAGGTATGGTTGCGCCCCCCAAAGAAATACATCATCCGATGAAATTCATCGTCCAACTGGATGAACTCATCCACCGCATCGGGCATGCGGTCCCGCAGCGCCTCCTGCTGGCGCATACAGTCCAGAAGCTGCTGTACCTGCGTGCGGCCGATCTTGCCCGCCACATCCCGCAGCAAGGCACTTTCGAGGAGCAGCCGGGTGGAATAGCCTTCCTTGACCAGCGCCGGGTCGATGCGGCTGACCTGCGTGCCCCGTTGGGGAAAGATCTCCACCAGCCACTCGTTGCGCAGCGTGGTGATGGCCTCATGCACCGGCGTGCGGCTCATCTGCAGCCGTGCCGCCAGCTCCGCCTCGTTCAGCGGTTCCCCCGGCTGCAGGCGCAGCGTCATAATGTTCATCCGCAGCACACGGCAGGCGTAAACGCGGTTATTTTCCCCTTTGTGGGGCGGCGGTACCAGCAGATGCATGAGCGACCCTCCTTTGGGTGTTTTTTCTTTCACAACTAATATATCAGTCAGAATTCCCTTTGGCAAGGCCCCTGTCTATTTTTTGTGCAAAGCCGCAAAAAAATCCCCAAAAATCTGGTAAAATAGCCAGTTGCATTTCAGTTTTTGCTGTGTTATCCTGATAGTACCAGAGGAAAACGTGATATATTAGTACGCCTACAACCCGTTGTACTTACCAAAAAAGGAGAGAAATACTTATGAGTATCCGCGTTCCGTATGAGACCGTCCTCGCCACCACCGAGAAGGCCTTCCTGCAAATGGGCCTGACCGCTGAACAGGCCGCCCAGTGCGCCGAGATCCACACCGAGAGCAGTCTGGAAGGCATCGAGAGCCACGGCCTGAACCGTGTACCCCGTTTTGCCGAGTACGTCCAGAAGGGCTGGGTAGACATCCATGCCAAGCCGGAACTGGTGGGTGCCAAGGGCGCCGTGGAAAACTACGACGGCCATCTGGGCATCGGCGTGCTGAACGCCACCTTCTGCATGAACCGGGCCATCGAGCTGGCTAAGGTCCACGGCATCGGCTGCGTGGCGCTGAAAAACACCACCCACTGGATGCGCGGCGGTTCCTACGCTTGGCAGGCTGCACAGGCCGGCTTCATCGGCATTAGCTGGACCAACACCGAGAGCTGCATGCCCATGTGGGGTTCCAAGCAGCCCGGTGTCGGCAACAACCCCTTCTGCATCGCCATCCCCCGCAAGAACGGCCCCATCGTGTTGGATATGGCCATGAGCCAGTACGCCTACGGTAAGCTGGGCGTCTATCGTCTGGCCGGCAAGCAGCTCCCCTACCCCGGCGGCTTCGACAAGGACGGCAACCTGACCAGCGATCCCGGCGCCATCGAGGCCAGCGGCCGCATCCTGCCCACCGGTTACTGGAAGGGCTCCGGCATGGCCATCGCGCTGGACCTGGCCGCCGCTGCCATGGCCAACGGCCGCACCGGCGTTCAGTTGGATCGGGAAGCCCGCGGTAGCTGCACCGGCTGCTGCCAGATCTTCCTGGCCTACGACCCCTACCTGTTCGGTGAGGAAGAAGAGATTCAGGCCAAGTTGGATGACCGTGTAGCGGCTGCCGATGCCACCGAGCCGGAGCGCGAGGGCGGCCACGTGACCTGCCCCGGCGAGCGCACCGCTGCGACCCGCGCCCGCAACCTGAAGGAAGGCATCGTGGTGGACGAGCAGATCTGGCAGCAGATTCAGGATCTGGCCGCCGGCAAGACCGACGTAAAGGACATCTCCAGCGCCTGCATTCTGGACAACATGACCCAGGAAAAGCAGTAATCTTGTCCGTATTTTCACCCAATCATTAAAAAGGAGTGTTTGAGTATGTTTTTCTCTCCCCTGTCTTTGGCTACCAAGTACAACTATCTGGACGACAAATTCACCGCCGCCTACAAGTGGCTGGCAGAGACCGATCTGGACAACACCCCTGTGGGCAGCTACCCCATCTGCGAGGGCGTGACCGCCAACGTGCAGGAATACAACACCTTCCCCGCTGAGGAAGGCTCCTTCGAGACCCATGACGCCTACTTCGACATCCAGTATGTCATCTCCGGCAAGGAGCAGTTCGGCTACTGCAAGCGCGAGGGTCTGGTCCTGAAGAAGGATGTGCCCGAGAACGACGTGAAGTTCTACGAGGAGCCTGCCCTGAGCGGCACCGTGCTGCTGCTGCCCGGCGACATGATCGTTGTTGCCCCCGAAGACGCCCACAAGCCCCGCGTAGCCGCCGATGGCCCCGAGTTTGTGCGCAAAGTGGTGGTCAAGGTCAAGCTCTGAGCCCCTGCACCCGTGGGATTGAGTTATGTGTGAAGAGAAAGGTCGTAATGCAAGTATGAAAGCAATCAAATTGGCAGAGCCCTGGAAAGTTTCCTGCGTAGAACTGGAAAAGCCCACCCCCAAACCGGGCGAGGCCCTGATCAAGGTCATCGCCGCCGGTATCTGCGGCAGCGACATCGGCGCCTTCCGTGGCACCAACGGCTTGGTCAGCTACCCCCGTGTCATCGGCCATGAGCTGGCCGGTATCGTAGAGTCCATCCCCGCCGACAACAAGAACGGCATCAAGGTGGGCGACCGCGTGGTGGTGGACCCCTACCTGTACTGCGGGCACTGCTATCCCTGCAGCATCGGCCGTACCAACTGCTGCACCGACCTGAAGGTGCTGGGCGTCCATGTGGACGGCGGCATGGCGGAATACTACTGCCACCCCGCTGACATGCTCATCAAGATTCCCGACGGCATGACCTGGGAGCAGGCCGCCATGGCAGAACCCCTGACCATCAGCCTGCACGGCATCCATCGCGGCGGCCTGAAGGCCGGTGAATACTGCGCCATCATCGGTGCAGGCCCCATCGGTCTGGTAGCCGGCATGGTGGCACAGGCCTACGGCGCCCATGCCATCCTGCTGGATCTGGTGCAGGAGCGGTTGGACTTCGCCAAGAGCTTGGGCATTGAGTATGTCATCAACTCCGGCACCGAGGACGCGGTGGCCCGTGTGGCTGAGATCACCGGCGGCGAGATGGCCCATCAGGTCATGGAATGCTCCGGTGCCAACGCCGCAGTGCGCAGCACGCTGGATCTGGTGTCCAACGCCGGCCGCATCACCCTGACCGGCTGGCCCAAGAAGGAAACCAGCCTGCCCACCGATGTGATCACCAAGAAGGAGATCGACATCCGCGGTGCCCGTACCAGCGCCGGTGAATTTGAGGAGGCTCTGGATCTGATCTACACCAAGAAGGTGGATATGATGAAGATCCTGACCAAGACCGTTTCGATGGACGAGGCACCTGCCACCATCGTAGACATTGAGAAGAACCCCGGCAATTATATGAAGGTCGTCGTTCGCGTGGGAGAAGAATAATACAGAGGGGATTATCTTATGAAAGCTGTACAAATCGTAAAGCCCAATGACTTGCGCATCATTGAGATGGAAAAACCCACTATCGATGAACACAACAACGTTCTGGTCAAGATGACTGCCGCCGGCATCTGCGGCAGTGACGTGGGCATCTACCACGGCACCAACGCCGCTGCCACCTACCCCCGCGTGATCGGCCACGAGATGGTCGGCGTGGTGGTAGAGGTCGGCCCCACCGCCAAAAAGGTCAAGGTGGGCGACCGGGTCATCATCGATCAGGTAGTGCCCTGCGGCCACTGCTATGCCTGCCGCAAAGGCCGTCCCAACGTCTGCGGCAACCTGCAGGTCCGGGGCGTACACATCGACGGCGGTTACCGCGAGTACATGGCGGTGCCCGATTCGGACTGCTATCTGGTGCCGGACTGCCTGTCCGATACCGATGCCATTATGATCGAGCCCACCACGATTGCCGTACAGTGTTGCAGCCGCGCCCAACTGGAAAGCGAGGACACCGTGCTGATCATCGGTTCCGGTGCACTGGGTTCCAGCATTCTGCGGATCGTCAAGCAGTTCCATCCCCGGAAGATCATCGTCTCCGACATTGACGACGCCAAACTGCAGGAGGCGCTGAACAACGGCGCCACCGATGTGATCAACAGCCTGAAAGAGGACGTGCCCGCCCGCTGCCATGAGCTGACCGACGGGTACGGCGTGACGGTCTCCATCGACGCCGCCTGCGTCAAGACCAGTCTGATCACCGCTTTGCAGGCCACCGGCTGTGCTGGCCGTGTGATCACCATGGGCTTCAGCGTAGCCCCCACCGAGGTCAACCAGTTCGTCATCACCAGCAAGGAGCTGGACGTGCGGGGCAGCCGCCTGCAGAACCGCAAGTTCCAAGACGTCATCGACCTCATCAACGCTGGCAAGATCGATCTGCGGGGCAGCATCAGCCACACCTTCCCCCTCACCGAGGCACAGAAGGCGTTCGACTTTGTGGACAGCCACGATCCTTCCATCCGCAAGATCGCATTGACTTTTGATTTCTAACCTCCATTCCTCTAAAGCAAAAGACGGCCCCCCGGTCAGGGGCCGTCTTTTGTTGTATCTTATTGGGTTGAGTCCAAAAGGTTCTTGGCCGTCGCCGGCTCGCTCCGCCTTACCTTTGGCCGTAATACGCGTGGGGGCCGTGCTTGCGGCGATAATGCTTTTCCACCAGATAGTCCGGGGCCGGGGCGGCATCGGGGGCGATCTGCCGGGTCAGCAGGGCCATCCGGGCCACTTCCTCTAGGATTTGGGCGTTTTCCACCGCCTGCGCCGGGTCGCTGCCCCACGTAAAGGGGCCATGGCAGGCACAAAGCACGCCGGGCACCGCCATGGGGTCCAGCCCCCGGGTGCGGAAGGCTTCGGCCACCACCGTACCGGTGTGGGCCTCGTAGTCGGTCTCCACCTCCGCCGCGGTGAGCAGCCGGGTGCAGGGCACCGGCCCATAAAAACTGTCGGCGTGGGTGGTGCCATAGCAGGGCAGGTCCTGCCCGGTCTGGGCCCATGCCGTAGCGTAGGTACTGTGGGTATGGACGATGCCCCCTACCGACGGGAACGCCTTATACAGCTCCAGATGGGTGGCCGTGTCGCTGGAGGGACGCAGCGTGCCTTCCACCAGATGACCGTCCAGATCCACCACCACCAGATTTTTCGGCGTCAGTTCCTCATACTCCACCCCGGACGGTTTGATGACCACCAACCCCGAGGCCCGGTCGATACCCGACACATTGCCCCAGGTCAGCAGCACCAGCCCCCGCTGGGGCAGCGCCCGGTTGGCCGCCCATACTTGGCGGCGCAGCTCTTCCAACATGCAGTGTTCTCCTTTGTTTCTATCACAGCGTCACGTCGCCCACGAGCATACTGCCCGCCGTGTCGATGGCGTAGACGGTGTATTTGTGATGTTCCCCCTCGGGGGTCATCCGCAGACCGCCCTCCTCCGGCTCTACAAAGTGGAAAGTCCGGTGGGCGGTGGTGGCATGGGGATGGTCGTCCGGCGTGCTCCACGCCAAAATCCCCCCGTTGGTGCAGAAATCATCCCCCAACAGGTGCAGTTCCCCGTTGCTGTACAGCCGATAGATACCCGGTGCCGTCGCTCCGGCGGGACGCACCCACACGCTGCCCCGCTGGGGTCCGGTGTGGCCGTCCTCCGGTGTGCGGGGGCGCATCAGCAGCGCCACATTGTCCCATGCCACAAGGAAATCATCCAGTTCCATCTCGGTCTCGGCGTCAAAATCCTGCTCGCCAGCCCACGGGTCGCAGAGCAGCACCCGGGCAACGCCGCCGCTGGTGGCAAAGCCCCGCACCGCCACAAAGCGGCGCTCCGGCCAGCCTTGGGCCACCTGTGCCGGGGTGGAATCCAGCGCCACCACCGCGCCGAAGCCCTGCCGGACCTCCTCCCGCAGGGTGCCCAATCCGCACCAGCACACCCAGGTGGGGAATCCCCAGCACCCGGCTGCCGCCGCCCCAAAACTCAGGTTGCGCAGATCTTTTTCGTCCGGTTCCCGCCAGTCCCGCAGCACTTGGGCAAATTCTTCGGGCAGGCGGTCGGCGCCCCAACGGTTGGTCAGGCTCACCAGACTGATGGCCAGATCCATCCACGGGCGCAGCGCTTGGGACCGCCGGGGCATCACATAGGGCATCAGGTGCAGCCGCCGGTTGATGGGCCGTCCCCGGGCCGGGATGACCCCCACGGCCCGCACACTGACCCCTAACAGCCGCACCGCCGGGGTCACTTTTTCTTGTTTGGTATACAGGTAGATGCGCAGTTGTACCTGCGTAGCCCGCTTGCTGTCCAACCGCAGTTCATCCGGCTCCATCCGCAGGGCGCCCCGCTCCTGTGGGTGAACGCCCTCCCGGCGCAGGTGGGGGCTCCATTTGCCAAAGCCCACCCAAGCGGTCCAGTTGCCGTCCACCAGCACCCGGGCTTGCGCCTCCACCGCGGTGCCCGACGGCGAAACCGCGTTCCAGCTTACCCACAGCGCATCAAAGAGCGGCATGGGGATGGGGGCGCTGGTGTAACAGCCGTAGGGCACGTAACTGCCCTGTACCAGATCCAGCACAATGCAGCCTCCGGCCACCGTCACGTTGTCCAGCTCGCCGCGCATGAACGCTTCCGTATCCCGCAGCAGCAGGGTATTTTTCTCCATACAGGCACCGTCCTCTCCCCTGACCGGTTCAGGAGTCTTTCTTACATGATACCGATTTTGCACAAGGTTTGCAAGGCTGTGTTAAAATAAGTTTACAAATCCTGCCGCGATTTGTGGTAGAATAAAAGGAACGCAATCAAAAAGGAGTTGTCTTGCTATGGCATGGGTCACCAAAAGCAGTGAGGAAACCTACACCCCCGAACCGGCGCCCCGGGAATACACCAAACAGGAAAAAGCCGCCAACTGGTGGCATTACCACAAATTTACGGTGCTGGTGGTGCTGATCGTACTGGGCATCGTGGGGTGGCTGCTCCACGATATGTTCGGCCGGGTCCAGCCGGATCTGGAGATCGGCTATGTGGGCACACAAGCGCTGCCCACCGAAACCGCAGAGGCCTTACAGAACGCGCTGGTCCCCTATTGCAGCGACCGCAACGGGGATGGGCAGGTGGTGGTCCAGCTTAGCCAGTATCAGGTGGATTTTGCCACCGCCGAAAGCGCCAACCCCTACGCCCAGTTGGCAGGCACCACCCAACTGACCGCCGCCCTGACCGCCGGCAGCGACACCTACCTGTTCTTGCTGGAAGACCCGGCTGCCTTCCAGAGCCAGACGCAATCGCTGCAATACACCGACGGCACCCTGCCCGACGAAGCCCATCTGAATGACTGGCAGAAGATGGTCTACCGCTGGGGGGATTGCCCGGTGCTGGCCGGACTGACGCTGGAGAGTGACGGCGACACCGGAACCAGCCATCAGGACCTGCTGGACGGGCTGTACATCGGCTGCCGGGGCAACTGGGAGAAGGATGTACCGGAATCCTACACCGCCGACACGGCACTGTGGGCGGTGCTGACCGCCGGTGCCACCCCGGTGGAGGACTAAGCCATGCGCACGACCCCCAAATTGCAAGCCTATCTGCGGCGGCTGCGCAAACCCACGCCTCCTCCGCCCCCCAAGACACCGCTGCCCGACAACCCCTATCACCGCTGCTTTACCGCCAACCGCAGCTTTGAGGAGCTGGCCGCCCGTCGGCAGTCCCCCAAGGAAGAGCGGTAATTCCCTTTGCCATTTCGGCGCCCGCCCTGTTTCGGCAGTTTTGGCGGGCGTTTTTTGATAGGATGGTCCCGTATTCACTTTTTACTTAGGGAAGGGACCTTTTGTATGCTGCAAACTTTGGAACGAACCACCACCTTTGAGGCCCGGATGCTGCTGCCCACCGACGGGGAGGCACTGCGGGCACTGTGCGGCCCCGCCGGGCTGCCCCAACTGCCCGCCGCTGCCCTGCCCGCCGCCCTGCAAAGCGGCCAGATTTTAGGGGATTACGGGGGCAGCGCCACCCTGCAAGCCGCGGCAGCGCTGCTGCCCCTGTATTCCGACGCAATCCTGCCTGCCAGTCTGCGGGCCGCCGGCTACGGCGCCGACGGACAGGGCGCGGTACTGACCGAGCCGCTGCTGGCTGACCACTACCCCCAACTGCGGCAATTTTTGCGCACCGCGCTGCGGCTGGCCACGGCGCGGTATGCCAGCTACCATGTATGGGCAGTCCAGCCGCTGGACCCCGATGCCCTGCCCCAGAGCGAGGACCTGTGTGCCCAGTACCTTTCCGCCGGGCTGACGCTGCGGGCGGTGCGCCCCATGGCTGGGGCCAACATGCTGGTCTTTTCGGCCCGGGGGCTGCCCCATTGGCGGGACCCTTACCGCCGCCTGCACCTAGACGACCCCGCCCTGCCCCGCATGCTGGAACGGGGCTACGCGGTGGGGGATTTCAGTTGGGGACCGCAGGGCATGGAGCTGATCCTGCGCAACGCCTCTTAAGTTCAAAAAACCGGGCGTACCCGTACGGGTACGCCCGGTTTTTTATGCCTTGGGAAATTCCGCCAAAAACTCTTTCACATACTCGTCCTTGCCCTGTTTGCGGCAGGCCACGCCGAAGGTCAGGCCGCTGCTGCCCGGTTCAAAGGGACGGCGCACCAGGGTAGCGGGCAAGTCCTGCGTATAAAATTCCGGAAAGAGCGCCACCCCGTAGCCGCATTCGGCCAACAGGATGCCCGCCCGGTCACTTTCGCAGTGGATGTCCATATGGTTGAGGCTGTGCTCGATGATCCAGTCCCGCAGGCGGTTGGACTGCTCAAAGGGCACCAGTTTGGGATGCAGGGTCAGCAGCCGCTGTGCCTGCAAGTCGGCAAAGCGCAGGGTCTCTTTCTCTGCCAAGGGGGAGTCCGCCAGCACCACCGCATAGAGCATGGCTTCCGCCACCGGATGGAACTCACAGTTGGGCAGTTTGCGGATCATATTGCGGGTGCAGAGCATAATATCCAACTGCTCGGCCTCAAACATCTTTTTTAGGCTGAAATAGTCCTGCATATGCAGGATGGGGTTGAACCCCGCATGCCGCCGCCCCATGGCCCGCAGCGGCGGTTTGAGGTACTGCAATTCGGTGCTGCTGGTGCAGCCGATGTGGAAAAGACGCACCGCCGTGTGGGCGGCGTCGTGCATCTTCTTTTGGGCGATCTCGATCTTGGCCAAAATCTCCTTTGCGTCGTTGTAAAAGCCCTGCCCCGCCTCGGTCAGGCGCACCATCTTGGAATTGCGGATGAGCAGCACTGTGCCCAGCTCCGCTTCCAGCGTTTGGATGTGGTGGGTCACGGTGGGCGGCGACAGAAACAACTCCTCGGCCGCTTTGGTAAAGTTCAGCCGGTCCGCCACGCAGACAAAGCACAGCAGTTGTTGGGTATTCATATCTTTCTTCCTCCCCCGCATAGGATACTCCCAGTATACACCACCTTTTTATTTTTTGCAATGTATCATTCGATGTTTGCTAACGTCGAACAATGTTTTGAAATTCTCAATCTTCACAGAAGATGCTATAATTTTCTACCGAAGAGAGAACCTTTTCCCAAAGGAGTGAAGAAAGTTGAAAACGGTTTTACAGCAACTCAAGCAATACAAGCGCGATGTCTGGTGCTGCATCGGGTTCACCGCGCTGGAAGTGGTGATGGAGATTCTGCTTCCCTTCGTCACAGCCCGCATTATTGATGACGGCCTGCAAGCCGCCAACTTGGGCGTCGTCTATCGCTACGGTGCCCTGATGGTCTGCATGGCGCTGGTCAGCTTGGCCTGCGGCGCACTGGCAGGCCGCAGCGCGGCGGCGGCTTCGTCGGGGTTGGCCGCCAACCTGCGGGAATCCATCTACGCCAAGATCCAGACCTTTTCCTTTTCCAACATCGACAAGTTCAGCGTGCCCGGTCTGGTGACCCGGATGACCACCGACATTACCAACGTGCAGAACGCCTTTATGATGGTCATTCGTGTGGCGGTGCGCAGCCCCCTGACGCTGGTCTTCAGCTACGCCATGTGCCTGTACATCAGCCCCCGGCTCAGCGCCATGTTTCTCATCGCGGTGGTCTTTCTGGTGGCGGTCATCGGCAGCATCATGGTGGTGACGCTGCGCATCTTCAACGAGGTGTTCCAGAAATACGATGACCTGAACGCCAGCGTGCAGGAGAATGTTTCCGCCATCCGGGTGGTCAAGGCCTTCGTGCGGGAACCCTACGAGAACCACAAGTTCAGCACCGCCTCCCGCAACCTCTACCGCCTCTTTGTCAAAGCGGAAGGCCTGCTGGCTTTCAACAACCCGGCCATGATGGTTTCGGTGTATTTCTGCATCATCTCGGTGTCGTGGCTGGGCGCCAAATTCATTGTGGGCGGCAGCATGACCACCGGTGACCTGACCAGCTTGTTCAGCTACATCATGTCTTTGCTGATGAGCCTGATGATGCTCTCCATGGTGGTGGTCATGATCAGCATGTCGCTGGCCAGCATCCGCCGTATCAGCGAAGTGCTGGTCGAGTCCCCCGACCTGACCAATCCCGCCGACCCCATCACCGAAGTGGCGGACGGCAGCATCGACTTCGACCATGTGAACTTTTCCTACAAACACGGCAGCGGCAAAAATGCCCTGACCGACATCGACCTGCACATCCATTCGGGCGAAACCATCGGCGTCATCGGCGGTACCGGCTCGGGCAAGTCCAGCTTAGTGAACCTGATCTGCCGTCTCTACGATGTGGACGAAGGCACCGTCAAGGTGGGCGGCGTGGACGTGCGCCGCTACGACATGGACGCGCTGCGCAATCAGGTATCGGTGGTGCTGCAGAAGAACACCCTGTTTTCCGGTTCGATCCTTGACAACCTGCGGTGGGGCAACCCCAACGCCACCGACGAAGAGTGCATCGCCGCCTGCAAGGCAGCCTGTGCCGATGAGTTCATCGACCGGATGCCCGACGGCTACCACACCCACATCGAGCGGGGCGGCGCCAACGTGTCGGGCGGTCAAAAGCAGCGGCTCTGCATTGCCCGTGCCCTGCTGAAGAAACCCAAGGTACTGATTTTGGACGACTCCACCAGTGCCGTGGACACCGCCACCGATGCCAAGATCCGGGACGCCTTTGCCAAGACCATTCCCGGCACAACGAAGATCATCATTGCCCAGCGAATTTCCAGCGTGGAGCACGCCGACCGCATTCTGGTGCTGGACGGCGGCAAGATCAACGCCTTTGATACCCACGAAAACCTGCTCAAGACCAATGCCATCTATCAGGAGATCTACGAGTCGCAGGTCAAGGGCGGCGGCGACTTCGACCAGCCGGCCTGAAAGGAGGAAGTTTCATGAAACCATCCCATACGGCCCGTCCGGCGCCCCTGAAGGTGCTGAATCGGGTACTGCGTTATATGCTGCATTTCTATGCTCTGCCCTTTGTGCTGGTCATCGTCTGCATTCTTATCACGGCGGTGGCCACCGTTGCCGGCTCCACCTTTCCCCAGACTTTGGTGGATGACTACATCCTGCCGATGATCAACGCCGGTTCCACCGATTTTTCCGCGCTGGCCCAAAGCCTTGTGCGGTTGGTCTGCATTCTGGCGGTGGGCGTGGTGACGGCCTTCGGTTACAACCGCATTATGGTCACCGTCAGTCAGGGCACCATGCGCCATCTGCGGGATGATCTGTTCCACCGCATGGAAAGCCTGCCCATCTCCTACTTTGACACCCACGCTCACGGCGACATCATGTCGGTCTACACCAACGACATCGACACGCTGCGCCAACTGCTGAGCCAGAGCATCCCCCAGATCATCAACACCAGCGTGACGATGATTGCCACCCTCATCGCGATGATCGTGCTGAACCCGGCGCTGACCGTTATCTCGCTGCTCACCGCCTGCGTCATGGTGCTGGTGACCACCAACTTCTCGAAACTGTCCAGCAAGTATTACATCCGCCAGCAGCGGGATCTGGGCAACGTGGACGGCTTTATTGAGGAGATGCTGGACGGCCAAAAGGTGGTCAAGGTCTTTTGCCACGAGGAAGCCGCCCTGCGGGATTTCCGCACCGTAAACGACCAGTTGCGGGACAGTGCCAACATGGCCAACCGGTACGCCAACCTGCTAATGCCCATCAACGCCAACATCGGCTGGATCAGCTATGTGCTGGTAGCCATTGTGGGCGCGGTGCTGGGCATCAACGGTTGGGCCGGGGTAACGCTGGGCACCGTCATCAGCTTTTTGAGCCTGAACAAGAGTTTTACCAATCCCATCACCCAGATCAGCATGCAGATCAACTTTGTGATCACCGCCGCAGCCGGCGCCCAGCGTGTGTTTGACCTGATGGACCAGACCCCCGAGGCCGACGACGGCTATGTGGAACTGGTCAACGCCAAAGAGAACGCCGACGGCAGCCTGTCCGAAACCAAGGAGCGCACCAATGTGTGGGCGTGGAAACATCCCCACAAAGCGGACGGCACCGTGACCTACACCAAATTGCAGGGCAACGTGGTGCTGGACGATGTGGACTTCGGCTACACGCCGGAAAAACTGGTGCTGCACAACATCAGCCTATGGGCCAAACCCGGCCAGAAGATCGCCTTCGTGGGCGCCACCGGCGCGGGCAAGACCACCATCACCAACTTAATCAACCGCTTTTACGACATCGCAGACGGCAAGATCCGCTACGACGGCATCAACATCAACAAGATCAAGAAAGCCGATCTGCGGCGGAGCCTTGGCATGGTCTTGCAGGACACCCACCTGTTCACCAGCACCGTGATGGAAAACATCCGCTACGGCAACCTGAACGCCAGCGACGAGGAGTGCATCGCTGCGGCCAAACTGGCCAACGCCGACGACTTTATCCGCCGCCTGCCCGATGGATACCAGACGATGCTGACCGGCGACGGCGCCAACCTGAGCCAAGGCCAGCGGCAGTTGCTGGCCATTGCCCGGGCTGCGGTAGCCGACCCGCCGGCCCTGATCCTGAATGAAGCCACTTCCTCCATCGATACCCGCACCGAAAAGCTGGTGCAGGACGGCATGGACGCCTTGATGACCGGCCGCACCACCTTCGTGATCGCCCACCGGCTGTCCACCGTGCGCAACGCCGACTGCATCATGGTCATGGAACAGGGCCGCATTATTGAGCGGGGCACCCATGACGAACTGATTGCCAAACACGGCAAATACTACCAGCTTTACACCGGTAATTTTGCCGACCAGCCAGCTTGATCCCTCTCTATCCATAACCAAGCCCCCGGCCCGATGGGATCTTCCATCGGGCCGGGGGCCTTGTTTACGGTGTTTCTGCTGCGCAGATGCGGTCCAGTTCCGCCAATTCGTCGGCGGTAAAGCGGGTGTTTTCCATCGCTTGGATATTATCAAGGATCTGTTCCGGCCGGGAAGCGCCGATCAGCACGCTGGTGACCACCGGCTGAGCCAGCAGCCACGCCAGTGACATCTGGGCCAGCGTCTGGCCGCGGCGGGCGGCCACCTCGTTCAACGCCTGAATCTTGGCCACCACCTCGGGGGTGATGTCCTTTTCTTTCAGGTAGCGCCCGTCGGTGCGGATGCGGCTGTCCGCCGGAATGCCGTGGAGGTACCGGTCGGTCAAGCGTCCCTGCGCCAGCGGGCTGAAGGTAATGAGGCCCCGTTCCGTCTTGCCCACGCTCTCTTTCAGGCCGTTTTCCTCGATTTTGCGGTCAAACAGAGAGTAGCGGTTCTGGCAGATCACAAAGGGACAATGCAGCTCGTCGAGGAGGGCAGCAGCCCGTTCCAGCGTGGGGCCGTCGTAGTTGGAAAGTCCCACATACAGCGCCTTGCCGCTGCGCACCGCCTGCGCCAATGCTTCCATTGTTTCTTCCAGCGGGGTGGCGGGGTCCATCCGGTGGTGGTAGAAGATGTCCACATAGTCCAGCCCCATCCGGCGCAGGCTTTGGTCCAGCCCGGCCAGCAGATGTTTGCGGCTGCCCCAGTCCCCATAGGGACCGTCCCACATCCGGTAGCCTGCCTTGGTGGAGAGGATCAGTTCGTCCCGGTAGGGGCGCAGATCGTCCTGCAACAGGCGGCCAAAATTCCGCTCGGCGGCGCCGGGGGCAGGGCCGTAGTTATCGGCCAGATCAAAGTGGGTGATGCCATGGTCAAAGGCTGTGCGGCAGAGGGCACGCATCGTTTCGTAGGGGGTGGTGTCCCCGAAATTGTGCCACAGGCCCAGCGATACCGCGGGCAGGCGCAGACCGCTGCGCCCGCAGCGGCGGTAGGGCATGGTGTCGTACCGTTGGAGGGATGCCTGATACATGGGTAAGTACCTCCTGTTTTCTTTTTCCCCATTGTACCCCCTGCCTGCGGGGCGGTCAAGCCGGGTGTGTTGTTCTTTTCTTGCAAGAAAAGAACCAAAAGAACTCTAATTAAAAATCTCCTGCGGGGCTTTGTCCCCGCAGGAGATTTTTGTTTGGAATTTCTTCGGTTCCTTCTTTGCAAAGAAGGAACACACCCCGTCACTTGCCGGCCAGCAGGATGGCGAGGACGGCTTTTTCCACATGGAGGCGGTTTTCCGCCTCGTCAAAAATTTCGTTGGCGTGCTGCTCAAACACATCGGTGGCGATCTCCTCGCCCCGGCGTGCCGGCAGCGGATGCTGCACCATGCAGTCCGGCTTGGCCAGCGCCATCCGGGCGGCATCCAGCGTGTAGCCGGTAAAGTCCCGATGGCGGCGCTCGGTTTCCCGTTCCATGCCCATGCTCACCCACACGTCGGTGAAGAGCACATCGGCATCCCGGGCGGCTTCGTCGGGGTCATGCACCAGCCGGAAAGCATCGCCGTAGGCCTTAGCCTGCATCAGCACATCGGCAGCGGGGCGATACCCCTTGGGGCAGGCCATCGTGACCTGCATGCCCACCGCAAGACATCCTACGATCAGGCTGTTGGTCATGTTGTAGCCATCCCCGATAAAGCCCATCCGCAGCCCTTCCAGCTTGCCCTTGTACTCCCGCACTGTCATCAGGTCGGTGAGCACCTGCAAGGGATGGGCATAGTCGGTCATGCCGGAAATCACCGGCACCCCGCTGTACTGCGCCAGCATATCCAAATCGGTCTGTTTGTAGGTGCGGCAGAGGATGGCATCATAGTACCGCCCCAGAACCCGGACGGTATCTTGAATGGGTTCGCCCCGGGCGGTTTGCAGGTCGTTGGCGCTCAGGTAGGTGCCAAGGCCGCCCATCTGATAGATGCCCACCTCCAGACTGGTGCGGGTACGGGTGGAATGTTTGGCGAACAGCAGCGCCACGGCTTTGCCCTGCAAGTCCTTGGGGTCGACGCCCTGTTTGTGCAGGCGCTTGTACTCGTCGGCCACATCCAGAACGTGCAGGATCTCCTCCTTGGTCAGTCCGCCCAATTTCAACAGATGTTTCATCACAGTTTCTCCAACACGGTGCGCAGGATGGCAAGGGCCTTGTCCACATCGTCCTGCGTCAGAATCAGCGGCGGCAGCAAGCGCAGGCGGGTCTTGGCGGTGAGGACCAGCAGGCCCTCCTTCTCGCAGGCGGTGCGCACGTTGGCGGCGCTGATGCCCTCCTCCAAGGCGATGCCTACCATCAAGCCCAGACCGCTGACCGCCGTAACGTGGGGCAGTTGGGCAAGCCCCGCCCGCAGCGTTTCGGCCAACGCGCGGTCCTGCGCCAGAAGGTCGTCGGTGAGCTGCTGCAAAACGGCCAGCGCCCCCGCGCAGACCACCGGGTTGCCGCCAAAGGTGGAACCGTGGCTGCCCGGGCCCATATGGGCCGCGACCTTTTGGTTCATGACGACGGCGCCGATGGGCAAACCGCCGCCCAGCCCCTTGGCCAGCGTGACGATGTCGGGGTGCAGGTCAAACTGCTCGCAGGCCAAGAAGGTACCCGTCCGGCCTACGCCGGTCTGCACCTCGTCCACCAGCAGCAGGATGTCCCGCTCCTTGCAGAAAGCGGCCACTTGGGCCACATAGTTCTTGTCCAGCGCTACCACGCCGCCTTCACCCTGTACCAGTTCCAGCAGAACGGCGCAGGTATCGGCGTCGGCCGCCGCCTGCAGGGCGGCGAAATCCCCCGCCGGGACGTAGCCGAACCGCTCGGGGAAGGGGCCGAAATCATGGTGGAACACATCCTGCCCGGTGGCGGTCAGGGTAGCCAGCGTACGGCCATGGAAGGAATTGACCAGCGTCAACACCCGGTTGCGGTTGGGGCCATAGGTGTCCACGCTGTATTTGCGGGCGGCCTTGATGGCGCCCTCGTTGGCTTCGGCGCCGGAATTGCCGAAGAACACCGCATCCAGCCCGGTACGGCGGCAGAGTTCCTCCGCCAGCGCACCGCAGGGCTCGGTGTAATACAGGTTGGAGGTGTGCTGCAGCTTGGCTGCCTGCGCGGTCACCGCCGCCACCCAAACCGGGTGGCAGTAGCCCAGCGCATTGACGCCGATGCCCGAGGTAAAGTCCAGATACTGCTTGCCCTCGGCGTCGGTGGCCACCATGCCGGAACCGCCCACCAACGCCACCTGACTGCGGACGTAGGTATGCAGGACATGGGCATCGTCCCGCTGGATGATCGACTGGGTATTCATGACCTATCCCTCCTTTTACCGGTTGCCGCGGCGGTAGAACATGGTGCCCGCGCTGCGGTCCGAGAACATTTCCAACAAGATGGAATGGGGTACCCGGCCGTCGATGATGACCGCCTCGTGGACCCCCTTGTAGATGGCTTCGGCCATGCCCTCGATCTTGGGCAGCATGCCCCCGGCAATGACCCCCGCCTGTTTATAGCCCTCGATCTCCGAAACTTCCACCTCGGGGATCAGGGTGGATTCATCGTCCTTGTCGTAGAGCAGACCCACGATGTCGGTCATGCTGACCAGCTTTTCGGCATGCAGCGCAATGGCGATCTCGGCAGCGGCGGTGTCGGCATTGATGTTGTAGGGCACGCCGTTGCTGTCCATGCCCACCGTGGCGATGACCGGAATAAAGCTGTCCGCCAACAGGTGGTCGATCAGGGTGGTGTCCACCCGCTCGATCTCGCCCACATAGCCCAGATCCACATCCGCCTTGCGGGAACAGGTGATCATATGCCCGTCCATACCACAAAGGCCCACGCCCCGGCCTTTGAGCAGTGCCACCAAGTCCTTGTTGACCTGTCCGGCCAGCACCTGTTGGACAATGCCCATCGTTTCCTCATCGGTGTAGCGCAGGCCGCCCACAAACTTGGACTCCTTGCCCACCCGCTTGAGCATCTGGTTGATGGCCGGACCGCCGCCGTGGACCAACACCACCCGCACGCCCAGCAGCGTCAGGGTGACCAAGTCGTTCATGACGGCCAGTTTCAGCGCATCGTTGACCATGGCGTTGCCGCCGTACTTGATGACCAGCGTTTTGCCGTGGTATTTCTGGATATAGGGCGTTGCTTCGCTGAAAAGCAGCGCCATCTGTTCATTCTTCATCGCCGTCTTCCCCTCGCTTCTCAGGTGCGGTAGTCGCCGTTGATCTTGACGTAGTCGTAGGTCAGATCGCAGCCCCAAGCCTTGGCCGTGACATCGCCGCAGCCCAAGTCCACAAGGATCTCGATCTCATCTTCCTTCAGGACCTTGGCGGCCTCCTCCTCACTGTAAGGGTGGTAGGCGGCGTTTTCGCAGACAAAGACCTCGCCCGCCCGGCTCTTGAGCCGCACTGCGGTCTTGGAGATGTCAAAGTCCCCCGGCGTATAGCCGATGGCGCAGAGCACCCGGCCCCAGTTGGCGTCGGCACCGAACATAGCGGCCTTGAAGAGGGTGGAATGGATGACGCTCTTGGAAACAGCCCGGGCGGTGGTCAGATCGGGCGCGCCGGTGACGGTGCATTCCAGCAGCTTGGTAGCGCCTTCGCCATCGGCGGCCAGTTCCCGGCAGAGATGCTCGGCCACCACGGTCAGCGCCGCCACAAAGGTGTCGTAATCGGCGGTATCGGGCAGCACTTCCGCCCCCGACAGACCGGAGGCCAGCAGCAGCACGGTGTCGTTGGTGGAGGTATCACCGTCCACCGAGATCTGGTTGAAGGTGGCGGGCACCACGGTGGACAGCGCCTTTTGCAGCAGGGCGGGTTCCACCTTGGCGTCGGTGGTCATAAAGAGCAGCATGGTGGCCATGTTGGGGTGGATCATGCCGGAGCCTTTGGCGATGGCGCCGATGCGGCAGGTCTTGCCGCCCAGCGCAAATTCCACCGCGAATTCCTTGGCGTGGGTGTCGGTGGTCATGATGGCGGTGGCGGCGTCGTGGCTGCCTTCCGCCGTAGCGGCCAGCTTGGCGGCGGCTTCGGGGATGCCCTTTTCAAAGGGGGTCAGCTCCATCGCCTGCCCGATAACACCGGTGGAGGCAGGCAGCACATCGTCGGCGGCGATGCCCAGTGCCTTGGCTACCAAATCACAGGTATCGGTGGCCAGTTGGATGCCATTGGGGGCACAGGTGTTGGCGTTGCCGCTGTTGACCAGAATGGCCTGGGCATACCCGTCCTGCAGGTGCTGCCGGTCCACCGTGATGGGCGCACCGTACACCTTGTTGGTGGTATAGCAGCCGGCGCCCGCACAGCGCACGTCTGCCTTGATCAGCGCCAGATCCAATTTGGCATGGTTGCGCCGGATCCCGCAATGCACACCCGCGGCGGAAAAACCTTGGGCGGCACAGATACCACCCGCAACAGGCTGAAACATTTCCATGGTTCTTTTCCTCTCTCTCACTTTCCACGATCTAAGAAGTTTATTGGGCCAGACCCGCACATTCGTCCAGTCCCAGCATCAGGTTCATGCATTGCACCGCCGCCCCCGAGGAGCCCTTGCCCAGATTGTCAAACAGGCTGATGAGCTGTATCTGGGTGCCGTCGGGATTGGCAAGGCAAAAAATTTCCAGCCGGTCGGACCCGGCCAGCTTGTTGGAGGCCAAAAATCCCCCGTCGGTGCCCTCGCCCAGCGGATGGACCGAGATCATCTTCGCCCCGGCGTAGTAGTCCGCCAGCGTGTCGGCCACCTGTTGGGCTGTCAACCCCAGCGCCGCCAGATCCAAGGGGATCATGGTTTCCATCCCCGCGTAGTAGTCCGCCACCACCGGCACAAAGTCGGGGGCCTTGTCCAGCCCGGTGATGGCCCGCATCTCGGGCAGGTGCTTGTGGTGCAGTGCCAGCCCGTAGGGCCGGGGCGCGTTGAGGGCAGTGTTTTCCCGGGGTGCCTCATACTCGGCGATCATCTTTTTGCCGCCGCCCGAATAACCGGTCAGGCTGGTGCAGCTAAGCTGCACGTTCTTGGGCAGCAGGCCTTTTTCCACCAGCGGTGCCACCGGCACGATAAACCCGGTAGCATGGCAGCCCGGTACCGCCACCCGGGTGGCGGTGGTCAGTTTCTGGCGGGTGGCGCCCAGTTCGGGCAGACCGTAGACCCATTCCGGGTTGGTACGGTGGGCGGTGGAGGTGTCCAGCACCCGCACGTCGGGCCGCAGCAGCGGCACCACTTCCCGGGCGGCATCGTCCGGCAAGCAGAGGAAGGAGAGATCACTCTCGTTGATGACCGCTGCCCGGGCGTGTACGTCCTTGCGGTCCGCCTCCGAGATGGTCAGAATTTCAAATTCCGGCCGCGCCGCCAACCGGTCGGCAATACGCAGCCCGGTGGTTCCGGCAGAACCGTCCACGAAAATTTTATACTTTTCCACAAAAACACCCGTTTCTGTTATTGGTTTTGCAGAGTTTTCTTCACCAGCTCGATCTGGTGCAGCACGCTGGCCTTGGTGGGGCCGCCGTAGCTGGTACGGCCTTCGCAGCAGGTGGTCAGGTCGATGGCCTGATAGACGTCCTCCTCAAAGAGATCGCTGTACTGCTTGAACTCGTCGAGGGTCAATTCTTCCAGCGTCTTGTCGGCGGCGATGCAGGCCGCCACCATAGTACCGGTGCATTTGTAGGCATCCCGGAACGGCATGCCCTTCTTGGTCAGGTAGTCGGCGCAGTCGGTGGCGTTGATAAAGCCCTTGGCCGCCGCCCGGCGCATGTTGGCGGGCAGCGGGGTCATGGTGGCCAGCATGGGGGTAACGGTGCGCAGGCAGAGTTCCAGCGTGTCCACCGCGTCGAAGATGGCCTCTTTGTCCTCCTGCATGTCCTTGTCGTAGGCCAGCGGGATGCCCTTCATCATGACCAGCAGGGTGTTCAGGTCACCGTAAACGCGGCCCGTCTTGCCCCGGATCAG
This sequence comes from uncultured Gemmiger sp., assembly GCA_963557315.1. Taxonomy (GTDB): domain Bacteria; phylum Bacillota; class Clostridia; order Oscillospirales; family Ruminococcaceae; genus Gemmiger. The sequence continues at coordinate 96,321 of CAUWAX010000003.1, forward strand.
CTCGGTGACATCGGGGTTTTTCTTCTGGGGCATGATGGAGGAACCGGTGGTAAAGGCGTCGTCCAATTCGATGAACTTGAACTCCCAGCTGCACCAGAGGATGATCTCCTCGGACAGGCGGGAGAGGTGCATCATGCAGGTGGCCAGCGCCGCACAAAGCTCGATGCAGAAGTCCCGGTCAGACACGCCGTCGATGGAGTTGGCGCAGGGGGCGTCAAAGCCCAGTTCCTTGGCGGTATAGAACCGGTCCAGCGGATAGGTGGTGCCCGCCAATGCGCCGGAGCCCAGCGGGCATTCGGCATTCATCCGGCCCACGGCATCCTGCATCCGGCCCAGATCCCGCAGCAGCATCCACGCATAGGCCATGAGCTGGTGGCCGAAGGTCACCGGCTGGGCCCGCTGCAGATGGGTGTAGCCCGGCATGACATAGTCGGCGCTTTTTTCGGCCTGCGTGCAGAGGGTCTCGATCAATTCCCGCAGTTGGCCTTGCAGGTGGGTGGCCGCCACCCGCAGGTTGAGCCGCAGGTCCAGCGCCACCTGATCATTGCGGCTGCGGCCGGTATGCAGCCGCTTGCCCGCATCCCCTACCCGGGCGGTGAGGGTCTGCTCCACGAAGGTGTGGACATCCTCGGCGGCGGGGTCAATTTCCAGCGCACCGCTGTGCAGATCTTCCAAAATGCTATGCAGACCTTTGTGGATATCCTCCACATCCTTGGCCGAGATGATGCCCTGCCGCCCCAGCATGGCGGAGTGGATCAGACTGCCCTGAATGTCCTGCTCGATCATCCGTGCGTCAAACCGGATGGAAGAGTTGAAGTCATTGACGCGGCTATCCACCGCTTTGCTGGCGCGGCCCTGCCACAGTTGTGCCATAAAGACCCTCCTTAGGGGTGTAATAACAAAATCCGCCGTGGGCATACAGCCCACCCACGGCGGCACGGAATTTTGAAGAAAAACGGATTACTCCTCGGTGGGCCAGTTCTTGGCCAGCTTGGCGCGCTCGGCGATGGGCAGGCCGAAGAGGTTGATGAACCCGTTGGCGTCGGCCTGATTGTAGTCCTCGTCCTCGCCGAAGGAGGCGGTCTGCTCGTCATACAGCGTGTAGGGGCTGGTGACGCCGGCGTTGATCATGTTGCCCTTGTAGAGCTTGAGGGTCACATCGCCGGTGACGGTCTTCTGCAGATCGTCGGTGAAGGCGCTGATGGCTTCCCGCAGGGGGGTGAACCACTGGCCGTTGTAGACCAGCTCGCCCATCTTCTGGGCAATGATCTCCTTGAAGTGGAAGGACTCCTTATCCAGCGTGATGGTCTCCAAGACGTTGTGGGCCTTGTAGAGGATGGCACCGCCGGGGGTCTCGTAGACGCCGCGGCTCTTCATGCCCACCAAGCGGTTCTCCACGATGTCCAGCAGGCCGATGCCGTTGGCGCCGCCCACCTTGTTCAGGTACTCGATCAGCGCCACGCCGTCCATCTCTTTGCCGTCCACGGCGGTGGGGATGCCCTTCTCGAAGTGGATCTTGACGTAGGTCGGGGTGTCGGGGGCCTGCTCGGGGCTGACACCCAGCTCCAAGAAGCCGGGCTTGTTGTACTGCGGCTCCAGAGAAGGCTGCTCCAGATCCAGACCTTCATGGCTCAGGTGCCACAGGTTCTTGTCCTTGGAGTAGTTGGTCTCGCGGTTGATCTTCAGGGGGATGTTGTGGGCCTCGGCGTAGTCGATCTCCTCGTCACGGCTCTTGATGTCCCACTCCCGCCAGGGGGCGATGATGGCCATATCGGGCGCCATCGCCTTGAGGGTCAGCTCAAAACGGACCTGATCGTTGCCCTTGCCGGTGCAGCCGTGGCAGATGGCGTCGGCGCCTTCCTGCTTGGCGATGTCGGCCAGCGCCTTGGCGATGCAGGGACGTGCATGGGAAGTGCCCAGCAGGTAGTCCTCATACTTGGCATCGGCCTTCAGGCAGGGCCAGATGTAGTTTTCCACATAGTCCTTCTTCAGGTCCAGCACGTAGAGCTTGGAAGCGCCGGTCTTGAGAGCCTTCTCCTCCAGACCGTCCAGCTCGGTGCCCTGTCCCACGTCACCGGAAACAGCGACGACTTCGCAGTTGTTGTAGTTTTCTTTCAGCCAAGGAATGATGATGGAGGTATCCAGACCGCCGGAGTAGGCCAGTACAACTTTCTTGATGTCCGCTTTGTTCTTTTTCATAATGATTCCCTCTCCTAGTATGTCAGCGCCGGGGTCGGTTGCTTGCCGCTGCTGAATATTTATTCATTCAATACTGTATATTATACAGCTTTTTATGCAAAAGACAAGTGAAAAAACGCACAAAGGAATTTCCACATTTTACAGCTTTCTATGTGTTCTGCACAAAGGATTTGTCATCCCATGCGACCCTATGCATGAATATTCATTTTTATAGCCAGATTCCGACGGGTCACCGGGATTTTTTCCATTTGAGGGTTTATGCATCCGTGCATTCCGCCAGCACCGCAGCCATTTCGGCGTCTGGCAGGCGGAGCCGCACCGGGGCAGGCGGGTCAGCGGGCGGGTTGAGGGGGTAGGCCCAGTAGCCCAGATCCAGCCAGCGGCCGAACTTGTAGCCGCTGTTTTTCTCCACCCCATAGCGGGTGAAGCCCAGTGCCTTGTGGAAGGCGTCACTCTGGGGGTTGGGCCGGGTGACGAGGGCAAAGGCATTGTGGTAGCCCTGTCGGCGCAGCAATTCCAGCAGCGCCGTGTACAGTTTGCGGCCGGTGCCCTGCCCTACCACATCGTGGGCGCAGTAGACGGTGGTTTCCACATCCCAAGCAAAGGAGCGCCGGGTGTGCCATGGATGGGCGCAGGCATACCCCGCCAGCCGGCCATCCGCCGTATAGGCCACAAGGAAAGGAGCCTTTTCCAGCACCTCTGTAATGTTCTGCCGGTAGTCTGCCTCGGTGGAGGGTTCGTACTGAAAGGTCTGGGTGCCGTGGGTGACATACCAGTTATAGAGGGCCATCACATCCGCCGCATCGTCGGGGGTAGCCATCCGCAGTGTCAGGCGGCTGCGGGCAGCCCAGTCTGCCGCCAGCGCTTCCTTTTGGGCCTTGGGCAGTTTTTTGAGGGCAGCCTCCCGCTTGAGGGCCGCGGATTTATCGGCACAAGCTTCGGCATAAACAAGCTGCACGGCAGCTTTGCCATGGCTTTGGGTGTATTTGGCGCCGCCCGCCCCGGTGCGGTGGGCATGGAGGCGGCGGGCCAAATCGTTGGTCCACCCTGCATACAGACTGCCGTCGGTACAGCGCAGCAGGTAGACCCATGCCGGGTCATAGGCCAGCCGGTCCGCCGCCAAGCTGGGCGACGGGCCTAGATGTTCGCCGCTCATTCGCTGACCGGGCGGCCCGCAGCCCGCAAGGTACGGCGGCAGGCCTCGATGGCGGTGGCCTTATCGTCGGCGGTGATCAGGAACCGGCTGGGATGGCAGAACCGCAGCCCCAGCCCGCTGATCTGGCGCAACTGCTCTTCCGGTTTACCCGCCCAGGCCGGGGGGAAGGGCAATTTGCTGCGCTTGGTGCGGTGGTCGGTGACGCACTGGGCGCTGTAGCCGCCCCGCTGGCTGGGATATACCACAAAGAGGGCATCGGTCTTGTAGAGGCCGTTTTTCCAAGGCATATAGGCGGGCAGCACCACAATGCCGTCCCGCATATTGGCATAGGCCCGGCGCACCGTCTCGTCGGCGCGGTTGACCGCGTTGGCGGCGGCGATCTCATTTTCCAAAATAGTCTTGGCCACCGGCACCGCCCGCCAGAAGCACTCGTCGGGGTCGGCCTTGGAATCCCACAAGGGGTTGAAGCTGCCGATGGCATCGGCCAGCGAATTCTGCTCGCCGGTGTTGTCGTTCAGATCCAGCGGCTGAATGAAGTTTTCGTCCATCAGGCGGGCCTGATGCTCCCCCACCAACTGGGCGCCCAGCACCCGCCACAGCAACCCGAAGGCCGCGTAAGGCACCCCATTGGGACGGGTCTCCCGGGGTTCGGAATGGTGGTCAAACAGGCCGCCCCCCACGTCATAGACGATGCCCTCGAAGTCGTCGGGCACCGTAAATCCCCGGGTGATCTTGATGTCCGGCCGCACGATCTGCAAAAGCGCCGTGGAAAACACATCGTCGGCGTGGAACTTGCCGCCGTGGGTAAAGCCGTTTGCGGGTATCTTCATAACCGTACTCTCCTGATTTGCTTTTTTCTTGTCATTATACCACATCCCGCAAGGGGCTGCACCCCGTTTTGCCGCAAAAAAAGACGGACCGCACCCGTTGTCTCCCCGTGCGGCCCGCCTTTCCGGCGGCGATTGTATTTCAGTGCCCCATCTGCGGTCCTAGATACCCGCCCGCCTGCCAGTAGATGTGCAGCATCTGGCGGCAAGCCTCGTTGGCGCGGCGCAGATATTCCTTCTTGCGCTGCTGCTCCTCGTGTTGGTGCCGCTGCAAGTCGCGCCAAGCGGCGCAGGTCTTGTGGCAGCCTTGGCAATAATGCGGACAGTTGGTTTGGCAGGGCAGCATAGGCGGTTCCTCCCGTATGTAGGTCATTGCCCTCAGTATACCGCCTTTTGCCCGCGAAATCTATCGTATTCCGGTCATTTTTGCGTAAAGAATCGGTCAACAAGCCCCCACGAAGGCCGCAAAGATCTTGCGGCTGTCGGCATTGACCTTATACGAAAACTCGGGGTGCCACTGCACTGCCCAGACGAACCGGCGCCCCGGCTCATAGACGGCCTCGATGATGCCGTCGGAGGCTTGGGCCATCGGCACCAATTCCGGCGCCAATACCCGAATAGCCTGATGGTGGTAGCTGTTCACGGGCAAGGTTTCTTTATGGAGCAGGTCGGTCAACGGCGTGCCGGGCAGTAGCTGCACCATATGGATGGGGGCCTCATAGGCTCCGGTCTGATGGTGGTTGACCTCCGAGGGGTTCTGTACGGGCAGGTCCTGCCAAAGAGTGCCCCCCAGCGCTGCATTGAGGAACTGAATGCCCCGGCAGATGCCCAACACCGGCTTGTCCAGTTCCCGGGCCAGCGCCAGCAGTTTGCTCTCCATCTTGTCCCGCTCCGGGCTAGTCTCGCCGCAGAGTTCGGTGGCCGGCTCCCCATAGAGCGCAGGCGTCACATCCTGCCCGCCGGTGAACAAAAAACCGTCGCAGTTGTCCGCCAACTGGGCCAGCGCCGCCTCGTCATCGGTCAGGGGCAGCATGATCGGAATGCCTCCCGCCTGCTCAATGCCCTGCATATAGCCGGGCAGCATCCAGTAGCTGGCGCGCTGGTAGTCCATCAGCGGAACAATGCCGATCAGCGGGCGTTTTTTCTTTTGCATAGGTAGTTCCTCCCTGTAAAAAAGGCGAAGAGCGCCCAACGGGCCTCTTCGCCTTGCATGGTTGTCATTGTAGCGCACCCGGGCGCATTCGTCAAGGGGGATTTAAAAGGCCTCCACCTTGAACACCGCCGCGCCGCTGGCCAGCGCCGCCTCCAACCCCAGCCCCGAATCCTCAAAGATCATCGTCTCGGCCGGGGTGACGCCAAAATGTTCCATCGCCTTCAAGTATCCTTCCGGGTCAGGCTTGCTCTTGGTCACATCCTCACTGGTGAGCACCAAGTCAAACCAGCACACACAGCCGAAATGGCTGAGCACCTCGGTGGCATTGCGGCGGCTGCCGGTGGTGACACAGGCCAGCCGGTTGCCCGCGGCCCGCAGGGACTGCAGCAGCTCGAAGAGCGCCCGGTTGGGCCGCACCGCGTCCAGATACTGGCTGTACAATTCCTTTTTGCGGTCATGGACCCGTTCCACATCGGTCGGGTCGGGGTCGCCGCCCATCAGAGGGCGCAGAAAATCTTTGTAGTAGCCGCCGTTGCAGTGGGCAGCGTAGTATTCGTCACTGACGGTGTAGCCCAGTTCCTCCAGCGCAGCCCGGTAGGAGGCCGCGTTGGCCGGCACGGTGTCCAGCAAAGTACCGTCCAGATCGACGCAGATCAGCATAGGGGGAAAACTCCTTTCAGCGGCGGGCGTGGTCGGCGGCGTCATTGGCCACCATCACCAGCCCGGCGTAGAACATGGCCGCCCGCTTGCGGTCCTTGGAAAGTTTATAGGGCATCAGCCGCAGCCAGTGGACCACCTCGTGCATGAGGATGCTGTCCACCTGTTCGGCGGGGTAACGGCGGCCCAAATCTGCCAACAGGTCGGCCAGCAGGGCGTCGTAGGCCGCGGAACGGGTCAGGGCGAAGTCGATGTGATTGCCCTGCACGGTGACCCGGGGGGTCATCATCATAAACTCGTACCCGCCATGCAGGCTTTGCAGCAGTTTGCCATAATCAAGGAAGGGACTTTCGTGCAGATTGCCGGTGTTGGGGTCGATGAGATACCAGCCTGTGTCGTCGGTGCGGCAGATGATATTCTCGATGGTCAGGTCCCCGTGGATGGTGGACACCGGGTCGGCGGCAAACAGGGTGCGCAGCCGTTCATGGTCGAACATCCAACTCAGTTGGTTCAGGTTTTTGTACTCCTTGCCGTTGATCCAGAGAGTCGGGGCAGCCATCAGCTCGTGCAGGGAACGAGCCTCCCGCAATTTTTGCAGGTTGCCGTCCACCTTTTTGGCGATGTACTGCTCGATCTTCTCCGGGTCGGAGGCCACCGCCGTGGGGCGGTAGAGTTTTTCTTCCAGTGTATCCAACACGGCGTGAAGGACGGCAGCGCTTTTTTCCACCGGGTTGGAGTGGAGGTACCGGAACATCCCCACCGCCTGCGGTTCGTAGGTCATATCATACCAGCAGCAGTCGGCGTCCTCACCGGTGCGCAGAATCTCACACAGGGGCAGCCGGTCCTGCTGGGCCCGCAGCCAGTGGAGCTGTTCGGCCAGCTTTTGGCCGTCGGCACCGAAGGCATATTTGCGGTAGAAGGTGTGGGTCTTGTCCATGCAGAGCATGGTGGTGGCGTTGGACCCTGCCGAAAAATCCTGCAAAATCGTGATGTCCTGATTCATCTGCAGGAACCGGTTGACCCACGCCTTATTTTGCAGCCCGAAATACTGGCTCAAAAACACGGCCCGGTCCTGCGGGTCGGCTTGGGGCAGCAGGTTGAGGTAGCTTTCCCCAGCGGGAGCGGCAGCGGTGGCCTGATTGACCACACCCCGCACCCGGGCGGGCAGCAGGGTGGCCAGCCACATGACCACCAACGGTGCCAAGAACCACCCCACCAGCAGTGCCCGCACTGCCCAAGGGGTCCCGGCCAGCGAACCGCCGGGCAGCACCGCCCGCAGATCCCCCGCCGAACGGCCAAAAAGGGTGTCGAAGACCTCTACCAGCGCCATGGGCTGACCGGCCGTGGTCATCGCGGCGGCCAGCGCCGTATAGGAAGCCAGATAGGCCACCCACATGACGGCGGTGTTCACCGCCAAACGCAGCAGATTGATCCGCCGCAGGTCCTTGAAGGTATTGATCAGGCTCCAGCAGAAAACCATGCCGTCCAGCTTGAGGGTATCGTTGAAGATGCCGCAGACCGCGAGGCAGACCCGTTTGATGCTGTCCCGCAGGGCCACGACGACCACGAGGGCCACCGCCAGCAGCACGGCGAAAACCAGATAGTACCGGGCCGCTGCCTCTACCGAAGCACCGCCCTGTCCCAGCAGCACGAAGGTACCGAAGCCCAGCGCCACAAACCATACGTCGAGAAACCGGTCCATGATAACGGTGGCCAGCGCAAAGCCCACGCCGGATTTCATCCGGCGGCCCACAAAGACCGCCCGGAACACATCCCCCAGATGGAGGGGCAGCAGCGTGTTAACGGCGTAGCCGCCTGCCATGCCTCGCAGCATGGCGCCGCGCTGGGGCCGCTCATAGATGCGGACGAACTGCTCCCACCGCAACAGGCGGAATGCATGGCCGGCCAGAACCAGAGCCACTGCCAGCAGCCAATACGCCAGTATCATTGTGCCTTTCCTCTTTCCTGCTTTTTCTTCCAACACAGCACGGCGTAGACGATGCCTGCCGCCGTAAGGGCATACCCCGCAATATAGGGGGTGAGATAGTACATGAAATAGGTGTCAGGGGTGGTCAAAAAGACCAGCGGGATGCGGGCGAAGATGGCCCCTGCCGCAAAGAACCACATCCAGCGGCGGCGCACCAGCAGCACCACCAGCGCCGCGGCGAACAGCCCGAAGGAGGGCAGCATCAGCCAGGTAGCCGCCGGGATCCCGAAGAGAAACTCGGTGCGGTAGGACAGCGACATGATGAAGTCTTCCCGCAGCGTTTGGTTGATGGGATAGACGGCCACGCTGTCGTTCAAAAAGTCTTTCTGTGCCTCTCCCATACCGTCGGGGTCATCAGAATAGACCAGCACCGTGGAGGCAAAGACCAGCTTTTGGTTGGAGTTGGTTTCTTGCTGTTCCACCGTGTTGAGGAACATGCCCATCCGTTCCCGCAGCAGCGAGCTGGGGTACTTCAGCGCCAGACGGACGATGGCTTTTTTACAGTCGCTCCACTGCTGTTCGGTCACCGTATAGATGCTGCGGGTCACCAGCGTGCGCAGTTCCGGTCCGTGGAGGTTGGAATTTTCCCGGCAAGCCTGCACATCGTAGACGGGGTCGATCATAGCCAGTTCCTCGGCATCCTCCACCGGGTCGGCGTCCTGCACCAGTGCAGCCGCCTGATAGCAGAGCGCCACATTCTGGTAAGTCCAGGCATCGCCCATCAGTCGGTTGTTGTAGGCCGTGCTGACCAGTGTGGCAGCCACGATCACCACGCTGCTGACCACTGCGCCCACCGGACGCACCGCCTTTTTGTGGACCAAAAAGGCCAGCAGCACCGGCAGCGCCACCAGATAGTAGATACTCTCGCTGCGCCAAGCCGCAGTCAGGAATCCCAACAGGGTGAACCACGCCAGCTTACCCCGGGTGATCTGCTCGCCCCGGGCATGCCACCACACCAGCAGCGCCACGGTGAACAGCTCGGTCCAAGTAGCCCAGGTCGTGCGGAAGGGCTGCATGTCATGAAGCACCACCGGCGGCAGCAAAAAGGGCAGGTACAGGATGGCGAACCACCCCGCTGCCACGGGGCGGCGCAGCCGCTGGGCGGCCAAGGTTTGGGCCGCCGCCAAAAAGAAGCCCACCACCCCGGCGATGAGCAGCGTCTGGATCAGTACCAGCCCGCCGGGCAGGGGCAGAAACATCAGGCAGAGGATAAACACCGCACTGGTCAGAAAACTCTGCCATGGGGCGGGGGTCAGGGTACGGGCCTTGTACAGCACGTCCAGATCGTCGCTGCCCCAGCAGCCCGGCCAGACGATAAGCAGCACCACCAGCGTCACCGCCAGATAGGGCAGCATCCAGCGCAGCCAGCAGAGGATAAACGCATCCCGGCGGCGGACCTTATCCACCAGTGTGACCAGCCCATGCACCACGGCAAAAGCTGCCAGCACAAAGAGGATCTTATACACAAAGAACGCCGGGGTGCGCCAATCATAGCGGAAAAACAGCCGGTCGGTGGCCAGTGTCACCAGACACCAGACCACGGCGGTCAGCGCTTCCCAGCGCAGACGTTTGGGGATTGTTACCATAGTGTTCTCCTTGGGGGACGCTGCTTATTGCAGCGCCGCAAAAGCGGCATCGTTGGCGGGGGCTTCGGCCGCCCGATACTCGTCGGGGGTGCCGAAGGGCAGATGCAGGTCTGTGGCAAAGCCCTGCACCGCCGCCCCGTGGACCGCCAGTACATTGTAGATGCCCGACACGAAAAATTCTTTGTACGCGCAGGCATGCAGGTATTCTTGGCAGGCATCGGCGTAGGTCTTTTTGTCTTGGAAATAGTAGGCCCCGCAGATGGCGTCATGGCTGACCACCTGCTTTTCCACCGTATGGCAGACGTTGCCGTCGGCGCCGTATTGCAGGTAACTGTACGCGGGAGAATCGCTCTGGAAGGTCAGCAGCGCCCCCGCCGGGCCGCGGGCGAAATCTTCCGCAGCACAAAAATCGTAGAAGGAACGGCACAAGAACAGGTGGTCGCAGTCATTGAAGAGCAGCGGTTCCCCGTCGGGCAGTCCCTCGGCGCCTTTCAGGGCGGTGATCGCCGCCCCCGCCGTGACTTCCGGCAGGGCCACAATGCGGGCCTCGGGCCAGTAGGCACGGATCTTCTTATCGATGGCAAAGTCCCGGATATGCTCCTCCAGCACCACAAAGGTCAGGTCGGCGCAGTCCACGAACTTTTCCACGCTGCGGGCCGCCCAGTAGAAGAAGGGCTTGCCGTGGATCTCGATGAGGGGTTTGGGGCAGACAAAGCCATTCTCAAAAAAGCGGCTGCCCCGGCCCGCCATGGGCAGAATCAGATGCAGTTTGGCCATACCGTTTCTCCTTTTGTGTCAGGCCTTGTCGTGTTCGGCCAGCATCCGGCATTCCGTTTCCACTACCCGGGCCAGACCCGTTTCAATGTCCACCTGCGGCACCCAGCCGTAGGCTTCCTTGGCGTGGGCGTTGTCGCAGAGGCTGAACTTGTTCACCTCGTGGTCGAGGATCTCCGGCTTGATGCCGTAGGCCCCGCCGTACAGCTCGGGGTATTTGGCCCAGTAGTGGCTGGTGGGGCAGTATTTTGCCTCGATGTCCTTGCCCATCAGCCGGCAGGCGATGGCATAGAGTTCCCGCACCGAGTAACTCTGGTTGCTGGACACATTCACCGCGTCAAAGCCCGGCTGGGGATGTTCCACCACCCGCAGAGCCAGATCGATGAGGTCATCCACATAGATATAGTCCCGGCGCTGGTTGCCGTCGGAATGGAACTCCGGCGTGCGGCCGTAGTACAGTTCCCGGATCATATACCCCACAAAGGGCGGCTGCTTGCGCAGACAGTCGATGTGAGGACCGTAGACGTTGGCAAACCGCAGGCAGGTCACCGTCATGCCGTAGGTGTCGGCAAAACTCTGGCAGAACCGCTCGCCGCAGTACTTAGTGTTGGGGTAGATCAGCGTGGGGGTGTGGAAAGAGGTCTCCACCGTGGGGAACTCGGTCTCGTTCTCATACATAGCGTTGGTGGAAGCCTGCACCACCTGCTTGACGCCGGTGCGGCGGGCACATTCCAACAGATGCACAAGGCCCAAGGTGTTCACTTCCACCGCCTGCACAGGGTCGCTCTGGCAGTCGGGCAGCGGGGCGATGCCCGCAATGTTGTACACCACATCAAACTTTTCGGCCTCAAACAGGGCCGGAATGGCCTCCCGGTCCCGAATATCCATCCGGCGGACCTCGCCGCCGAAGTCATGGTCGTCGAATTTCAGATTGTCCAGATTGCCGTAGGAGAAGTTATCAATGCCCACGACCTCGTCGCCGCGCTGCCACAACCGATGCCACAGCTGCCCGCCGATAAACCCGGCGGCGCCCGTTACCAGAACTTTCATACAAAAGCCTCCTTATTGCTGCACCGGGATCTCGGTGTAGGTGTATGCGTCAATGACTTTGCTGCGCCATTCCCGGGCCACAAAGGCTTTGGGGCTGCGCAGATACTGCCCGCACAGCTTGAGCAAAATCAACCCGAAGCTGGTGAGCTTGTTTACATTGCTGATCTGATCTTCCTCCCGCCAGCTGATGGGGAAAAACATCAGCTTCTGCTTGAGATAGCACTGGGTGAGGATCATGCAGCAGTTGAAATACAGGGTATCGGGGAATTTTTGGTAGTACCGGGTCTTGAGGGGCTCCACCGCATAGAGGTTGAGGCCGCTGCCCAAGTCGGTGATATGGCGGCGAGCCACCAGCGTGAAGATCACATTGAAGCCGTGGTTGCCCAGCACCCGCACCCAGCTATACCCCTTGATGCGGCTGCCCCGGATGAACCGGGACCCCAGACAGCAGTCATACTGCCGGTAGCTGCCGCTTTCCAGCACGGGCAGCAGGTCGGCAATGGCCCCCTGATCGTCGCCGTGAAGCACCACCATATGTTCGTATCCGTGGTCCGCCGCGTAGCCGAAAGCCACCTTATGGCTGCCGCCCAACCCGTAGTTTTCGTCGTTGCGGAGCAGCCGCACCGGCAAGTCGGGGTGACGACGGCGCCAATCCTGCACGGCGGCCTCGGTGTCGTCGGTGGAACGGTTGTTGACCACGATGCACTCCCCTACCCAAGGCTTGACCCGGGGGTCCAGCAGTTGGAACAAAACCCGGGGCACCTGCTTGGCGCAGTTGTACGCGGGGATGAATACCAGCAATTTTTCCATCAGTCAGGCTCCTTTCCACCCGAGGGGGCGGGATTCGGTTTAAGCATAGCACAAAACGCCGCGGGCCGCAACGTCACGCAGCCCAGCCATCCACCACCAGCACTTGCAGGCTGGCGGTACCGTAGGTCACGGTATACCGGTCGGTGATGGCAAAGTTTTCTTCCAGCCATGCGTGGAAGGCGTCCATGTCCCGCACTTCGGCGTCGTCATACAAAATCACATCGGGCAGTTTGTCGGGCACCATGGTGTAGTAGGTTTCAAAACGGGGGTCGCTGTCGGTGCCGGAGATCACCGACGCCTGCGCCACCGTCAGGGTGCCGTCCGCCATCAAAAAGCCCAGACCGTTCTGTTCCCCGATGGCTTGTAGCACCGCCTGTCCGGCGTAGGGTGCCAGCGCTTGGTAAAGGCATTCCTGCATATCGGCGGCCTTCTCATCGGCCCAGATCCCCTTGGCAGGGCCGTTTTGGATGCGCACCAGCGGGGTGTCGGCCACCGAGTGGGCTTTCCAGCCGGTGGTCTGCACGCACCACAGCCGGCAGACCGCCAAAAACAGCACCAGCGCCCCCAAGCATCCTTGGGCGATGCGCCGCACCCCTTGGGGTTCGCTTTGGGCCAGCAGCAAAAGGCCGCAAAGGGCCGGCCAAGTCAGATACAAAAAGGTAGCAGGCAGTCCCAGTACGGTAGACCGCACAATAAACAGGTAAGCCGCCAGCCCCGGCAGATACCCCAGCCAGAAGAGCGGCCCAGCCCCGGGCAGGCGGCGGCCCCGCCAGAACGCCCACGCCCCGGCCAGCACCAGCACGGGCAGGAACTGCCGTTCGTCCAGACTGGCATCGGCCACGGCCCGCACCGTGCATTGCAGCATGGCAAAAAGAGTCCACAGCCCCAGCAGCGCGGCAATCCCGCCGGGCAGTGCGCCTTTGCGCCAACGCACCACCGCCCCTACGGCCAATGCGGCCAGCAGCGGCCACAGCAGGCTGCGCGCCACCGGCAGTGCCTGCTGGGCCAACTGGGCCAGCCGCTCGGCGGCGGTAAAGCCGTATTGAGGGTCGTCGAGGATCAGTTTCACCCGGGCAAGGAAGGCGGCCAGATCAAAGCCCATGCCTTGCAGCGCCCAGACAAGGAACACCCCGCCGCAGACGGCACAGCTCCCCAGCAGCAGCCATGCCCCCCGGGGCAGGCCCAGCCAGCGGCGTTCGCCGCCCCGGCGGCCCAGCACCACCATACCGATCCAGAGGAACGGGAACGTGGCAGCGCTTTGGGGATAGGCCAAAAAGCTGAAGCAGGCGCAGACTGCCCCCAGCACCACCAGCCACGGGCGGCGGAACCCCCGGGTGAGATAGTGGTGGAAGCAGAGAAAAGCCGCCACGGTAAAGTAAAATTGCTGACCGGTGTAGTCGGGCCCCAAGAACCACTTGGGCGCATAGAGCAGCAACGCCAAAGCAGCCAGCCCGGCCCCGGGGCGGCCCAGTTCCCGCCGAAATTCCCGGTAGAATACCCAGCTCATGGCGGCCTTGCAGACCAGCATGACCACCCGGAAAAAGACCAGCACACCGGTGGTGGTGCCGGTCACCGCGATATAAAGGGCCAGCAGCACTGCCGGAGGCAGCGCGCAGAGTTGGTGGGGTTCCCACATGGTGGCGAAGAGACGGTCCCCCTGCACCAGCCGGAAGCCCAGCGAAAGGGCGTAGACTTCGTCAATTTCCAGCCCCACAAAGATCTGCCGCACCATCACCAACAGGCAGGCCAGCACCAACGCGCCCCAAGCGGCGCGCACGGCGGGTTTGGACATCATCTTTCCTCCCCTTTCAGCCGTTTGTGGAGCAGCGCGTCCCGGGCGTACCACAGATAGGGCAGATAGTTTTCCCCAAAGGCTTCCCACTTACGGGCGAACCAACTGCGGGGGCGGCCGTCCTTGTGCTTAACCGCCGCCACATCAAAAAAGCGGGCCTTGTCCAGCACGACGATCTTTGCCTCAAAGGGCAGGTCCCAACCCTCGGGATACCAGTAGGCGGGGGTCAGCAGCCGGTAGTCACTGCGCTCGGCGGCGTAGCGGTTGAGCTGGCTTTCGTCATGCCACAGGGCGATGACCCCGTGGGCCAGATCCAGCTCGGTGCGGCGTTCCAGCTCATGGCAAAGGGCCAAAAACGCCGACGACGTGCCGCCGTTCAGCCCGCCGGACACATAGTCCCGCCCACAGTTGTAGGGGATGTAGGCGGTGCTTTTGGGGTTGCGGTCGTAGGAATAAAACAGCGGTTTCTTGTTCCAGAACCCCGGCTGCTGGACAAGCAGCAAGTCTTCGCCCTGTTCGGGCCGGGGCAGGAACTCCGCCGCCGTGACGGTCTTTTGGCAGACCAGATTGGCGTTGAAGAAGAACAGAAAGTCACAAGCCGCCAGCGCGGTTTCCTGCGTCAGAAAGATGGAAAACCGCCGCAGCGTACTGTATGGCCAATCGTAGGCCTGCTGGTAGATGCGGTGAACGTTGGCGGCGTCCTCGGCCTCGATGTGGTCGGCGTCGGTAAAGACGAAGTATTCCTTTTGGCAGCCGGGCAGAAAGTTCTGTTCAAAGCTGCGGTAAAATTCCGGCCAGAACACCGTGTACTTTCCGGTGCAAAGGTAGAGCATCCCAATCGTTGGCATTATGCGCTCCTTCTGTGTTTGAGTTTTTGCCACACGCCGACGGCATACTGGCGCAGGTAGGCGGCATCCCGGCCCCACGCGTAGACCGCCAGATTGAAGAGGTTGGGCACCACACAGACCAGCACCGCCCGGGGCAAAAGCCCCAGCCAGCCCCGGATGGGCACCGCCTCACACAAGGCCCAGGTGCCGCCCATGCAGATGGCCAGCGTAACAAGGTGCAGCGCCTGCATCCGCAAATAGTGGCCCATGCTGCCCTGCATATACCGCCGGAACACCACCACGATGCGCCCCGCCCACATGATGCAGTGGGCCACCACCGTGGCGATAAGAGCGCCGGTGATGTCAAACCGCGGGAAGAGCGCAAAGCTCAGCAGCAGGTTAACGGCGGCGGAGGTCACCATAAACCACTGGTCCTGTTCAAAGTGGCCCAGCACCGCCCGGTAGCTGCCCAGCATACGGTGGTTCCAGCCCACGTACTCGTTCAGACTGAAGACCAATACAAAGCCCATGGGCAGCAGCCAGTCGGGGCCCATCCATGCCTCCATAAAGGGCTGGAACAGGCAGAAGTAGGCGGTGGCCACAAAGCTGCCGAAGAGGTAGCTGAGCAGGTCCATGCCCCAGAACACCTGTTTGTCATGGTCGTTGGCGGCGGCGGATTTGTCGTAGACGATGTTGCCGATGGCCGCGGCAAAGCTGTCCATGATCTTGTTGCCCAGATCGGTGGCGCTGGTGGAGATGTTGGTGTAATTGCCCAGCAGGGTGGTCTGGACCGAGCCGCCCATCCGGGCGGTGACGATGGTATCCGACGAGCCGTAGATGGTGTTGGAGAGCCGGTGGACCAGATAGTACCGCAGGTCGTGGAAGATGCCCAAGTCCTTGAAGTCCTTTAAGGTAACCTTGACATCGTGGACATAGGGGAAGTCCTTGCGGAAGCGGTGTGCCACCACCAGATTGGCGCAGACGTTGCAGACGATAGCCACGCTGAAGTAGAGCACATAGTTGGGGCACCACAGCGAAACGGCGATCTTGGCCAGCGAGGTGAGGACGTTGAAGCAGAAGTCGATGCGGGTACACAGGTACCCCTGTTGGGTACAGGTATACATAAGCCGCCGGGTGACCAAGAAGTAGCTGCACAGGGTGGATACCACGTTGAGACCGTACACCGTGTAGCCGGTGACCAGCGGCACGTCGGGCATGATCCAAGGCAGGGCAGCGGCGCCCAGCAGGGCCAGCAAAGCGATGGCAAGGCCCACCGCCCGGTAGGCCCACTTGTACATCGACATGTACTTGCTGATTTTCTCCACATTTTTGGCGGCGATCTGTTCATACAGCCGGTAGCTGATGACGCTGCCCACGCCAAATTCGGCGATGGAGAAAAAGTTGAAGAGCTGGGTGACCACCTGCGAGGCGGTGCTGATCTGGGTGCCGAAGTTAAAGACCAACAGCCGCCGGGTGACAAGGCCCAGCAGCAGCAACAGCAAGCTGGAGCCCACCGCATAGGCCATATTGATCAGGGTACGTCTGGTTCGCAAAACAGGTTATCCTTTCTTACCGTTTTGGCGGCGGGCAGCCAGCCATAAGGTGAACCGGGGACCGAACAGCCGCAGCAAGGTGCGGAAAAGCCGCCAATCCCGGCGAGTGTTGACCTCGGTGCCGTGGGTGTAAAGGGGGCGCAGTTGCTTGAGATAGGGCAGACAGGCCCGGCGCAGGGTTTTGTCGGTGACGGCGGCGGTGCGGGCCTGAGGCCAAAACACATCGGCGGCGGCGTCCTGCATGGCGGCGTAGGTGGCACCGTCCACATGGCCGGCGGCGGCCAGCGCCGCCAGATGCCGCTGGGCGGCGGCCAACGCCTTGAACCGCTTGGGCAGGTTTTTCGCGTCGGTAAGAAGACTCCCCGGCCGCCCTACCCGGTAATGGGTAAAGACCACATCGAGGAAGTAAAGCCCCTCGCATTTGGTCAGCAGCAGCAGGTCAAAGGGCCAGTCCTCGGCCCAGCGCACGTCGGGCCAGAAGCGCAGGTCGTTTTCGGCCAGCCAAGCCCGGCGCAGGCAGTATTTCCACACCGACCAGTGCCCGGCCTCGTACAAAGCGTGGAGCCGCTGGGCACAGTCGGTGCTGTCGAAGGGGCCGGGCAGCAGCCGCAGCCCCTCGTGGGGGGTCAGGGTACCGTCGGGCAGCCATTCCAGATGCTTGCCCACATACCAGTCATACCCGGGGTGGGCCGCCAGTTCCCGGCGCAGCGCCGCCAGCAGCCCCGGCGCCATGGCATCGTCGCTGTCCAAAAACAGCACCCAGTCCCCGGTGGCGGCCCGCAGGCCGCTGTTGCGGGCGGCGGCCAGACCGCCGTTTTTCCGGTGGATGACCTGCACGCCGGGGATCTCGGCTGCCAAGGCGTCACAGAGCTGGGGGCACAGGTCGGTGGAACCGTCGTCCACCAGAATGCACTCCCAGTCCCGGGGGCCTTCCTGCTCGGCCACGCTTTTGACGCAGGCCGCCAGATAGTTCTGCACGTTATACACCGGAATAATGATGGAAAACTGCGGCACAGCGGCCCCCTCCTTTCTTTGCTTATCGGGTTTCGATGCGCTGCCAGTCGGGCTGGTAGAGCGCCGTCTGTTTGGTGTGGGCGTACCACCGGTCGGGCGCCCAGACGGCACGCCCCGGCGCGGCCAGATACTGCCCCCACCAGCTATACGTGGAATTGCTGAGGATGAACCCCCGGCAAAGGGCCATCCGGTTCAGGTCCCCCACCGCGTCCCCCCGGGGCAGAAACACCGTAGGCAGCCCTGCGGTGTCCAGATGTTCCTTCGCCCAGTCCACGTCATCGGAAAAGACAAAGACGGTGGCTTCGGGGTGGGCGGCGGCCACCGCGGCGGCCGCCCGGGCATAGTAGGCCGGGGTGCAGACCTGCAAGATCTCGTTTTCCGGCTTGCAGTAGTCCCCCCGGCGCAGGTGGAGCGCCACCGGGTAGGCGGCGGTGCGGATGGCGTCGGCTTCCGGCCCGGTGGGGGGCTGCTTAGCCCGCAGTTCCTGCCGGATCACCGGGGCAAAATCGGCAAAATAGGCTTCGCCCTGAAAGTACCCCCACGCCAAAAAATCCTTGGCCGGGCCGCGGTGCACCGGGGTGTAGCCGTCGGTGGCAAAGTGCAGCCCCAGCAGGTTGAGCAGCGGGGCGCAGCGCTGCTCCCAACGGTGCCAGTCCCGGGCCAGCAGGCCGCGGCGCTGCTCGTATTTGATCATCAGCGCCTTGGCGGCGTTCTGCCGGGGCAGGTGCTGTTTGGCAAAGCCCGGCTCGCTGCAGATCGTTACCTCCGGCGAGAGGTTCAGTTCCTGCAAAGCGCAGACCGTGTGAGCCGGGGCGCCGTTCCGCCAGTCCTGCCGGTCCAGCAGGGTGACGGCCTCGCCGCAGCGCAGGCCCAGTGCCCGGGCAAAGGCATAGATGAACATCTGGTTGCCCAGTCCCCCGGCCAGTTCGGCGTAGATCATCGGCGGCCTCCCAGTTGGTCATAGAGTTGTTCCATCCGGGCGGCGGCGGTGTGCAGCTCGTACCCGGCGGCGGCCAGTTCCGCCCAGTGGTCGGCATGGGGGCCGTGACCGGCGATCTGCTGGGCCGTAGCCGCCCAGTCCGAGAGGGGGGCGTCCAGCGGCAGAAAATGCACCAGATCGGTCACGGCGCCGTCGTCCGGCACATTGGTGGAGGCCAGACACGGCACACCGCAGCCTTGGGCTTCCACCAGCGTGACGGGGCTGCCCTCGAAGTTGCTGGGCAGCAAAAACAGGTCAAAGGCGTTCATATAGGCGGGCACATTGCTCTGCACCCCCGCGAAAATCACCCGGTCGGTCAGGCCGTGGCGGGCCACCGCCTGCCGGATGTCCGCTTCCATCTCGCCGCCGCCCACCAGCAGCAGTTTCCACGCGGGGTCGGCGGCGGCCATCGCCGCAAAAACCTCGATCAAAAACAGCGGGTTTTTCTGGTGGTTGAGCCGCCCCACAAACCCGGCCAGCCGGTCAGCGTCGGCAATGCCGTACTGGGCCCGGGTGGCGGCGCGGGCCGCTGCATCGGGGAAAAACCGCCCTTGGTCCACGGCGTTGCAGGCCACCGCAAAATTGGGTTTGCGGTCGATGTGGTCACCAAAGACGAACCGGCCCGCGGCCACGCCGCAGCCGAGGAAGTAGTCGGCAAAGAGCTGGTAGACCCCGTGGGCTGCCCGCCAGGTCAGGGTCAGAGGCGGGTAGACGATATGGCTGTGGACGATGATCTTGGCCCGGGGACAGAGCAGCCGCATCATGCCGCAGACCAGCGCGCCGATCTTGCTGGCGGTGTGGTAGTGGATGATGTCGTAGTCCTTATGGGTGCGCAGGTGGCGCCACAGGGCCACGATGCGGTCCTTTTTATGGTCGGGCACGGCAAAGATGCGCACCCCGGCGGCTTCCAGCGCGGGGGCCGAGGAGGCCTGTTCCGGCGGGCACTGTCCCACGAACAGATCCACGGGATAGCGGGTCAGGTCCATGTGGAGCAACAGGTTTTGCACATAGCGCTGGACGCCGCTTTGTACCCCCAGATGGTTGCCGATCATCAGAATCTTCATAGGTCTTCCTTATTTAATAAGATCCACCACGATGGAGAGGGCGCGGTAGGGATGCTGCACCCGCTTGTCGTGGTCCGGCGTGCGGTCCACATAGCCCAGCGTGTAGTCGATGGGACGGGTGACCGACTGGCCGTTTTCGTCGTAGTAGTGGTAAAATTCTGCTTTGGGGAAGGGGCTTTGGTCGGCCAGCGCCTTGACGCTCTCCCAAACGGGGAACCACAGGTGGGCGCCGCCGCCCAGCTTACCGTCCCGATACCAGCCGCCGCCGTCCGGGTCAAAAACGATCTTCCCATCGGCGTCCTTCTGGCAGCGGTTGGCGTAGACATCGCACCGGTAGTCCGGCACCGAGATGCGCATCCGCGCCCCCGGCTTGAGGATGCGGTAGACCTCGGCCAACACAGCGGGCAGCGCCTCGTAGGGGATGTGCTCCAGCACGTCCTCGGCCTGATAGAAGTCCACACTGTTGTCCTTGAGGGGATAGGGCTGGGTGATGTCGTGCTTGATGGTGTTCCAGTCCGCCTGCTTGATGGACAGGCCGATGAAGCCCTGATTCTCATACAGCGGCACCGCCGGGATGTCCCCCGCGTAGAGCCGCAGCACATTGAAGGTTTCGGCCTCGGCAAAGCTCATCTTGTGGAAGAGGGTGTCCCCCAGTTTCCAAAGCCGTTTTCTCCAAGTAAGTTCCATGATTCGCTCCTTTTTTCTTGCCCCGGGTTTACCAGTAACTGCCGCCTTCCACGGCTTCCCGGTTGGCGATGCCCTCGTTTTCCGCCGGGCGTACCCACGCGTCGTTGTACAGCTTGGACAGCACCGGGTGGGTGTCCCACCGCTTGCCCTTGATGCCGAAGAGTAGCTGGGTGGCGCCGCTCATCTGGATGGCGGTGTGACCGGTGTCCCGGGCATGGCCCGCCAGCGGCAGGCTGTACGCCCCCGCCCCCACAATGGCCACCTCGTAGTCGACAGCATCCATCTGGGCCTGCATGGCCTCCAAGGCGTCAAACCAACTGGCGTAACCGGTCTCCTGCCCGGCCAAGCCCTGCACGGCCCGAATGACCGTCAGGCTGGCAAAGGCGGGCAGCACGTCGGTGCCGGGGAAGAGGGCTTCCCGCTGGGCGTATTGGCGCAGGATGGTGTCCTTAAAGGGATGGACCACCAGCACCTTTTTGCCCGCCAGCGCCCCGCTCCAAGGATGGGGGTGGTAGTAGGGTTCCAGCGCCCGCAATTTGGCGAACACCGTGCCCTTGCAGCCCCGGATGACCTCCCGCTCGGCCCCCACGTCCCAGAGGGCCAGCAGGTCGGCGCTTTGGGCACAGGCCACATACTTTTCGCAAAAGCGGCGCAGCGTGTCGTCGTCGGTGGGGAATACCCCCGACAGCGCCCGGATGTCCTGCCGGGTGCGGTCGGTAAAGTGGTCGCCGTGGGCCATCCAGTCCGCCACGGTGCGCATCTCGGTGGCGCCGCAGCGGGCAAACAGGAAGGGCCCGCCTTTTTGGATGGCCGCCCGGGCCAGATCGTTGCCGGCCTCGGCGTCCAGCACCTTGACCCCCCGGTATTTCCAGCCGAACCGCCACCCTTTATAAAGGTTGCGGGCGGTTTCCAGCAGGGCGTTATCGTTGTCCATGGCCGACCTCCCGCTTGTTGGGCAGCAGCGTCAGCGCCAGTTCGGCACTGTTCTGCCACAGAAAATGTTCGTTGATCCGCCTTTGGGCAGCGGCGCCCATCTCGTCATCCACCTGGTCCAGCGCGGCGGCCATCTCGGCCACCGAATCACAGAGGATGCCGCTGGTGCCGTCCTCGATGATCAGGTCAGGCCCCGGCGCATGGCGGGCCACCGGCGGGCAGCCCGCGTACATGGCTTCCAGCAGGCTCATCCCAAAAATTTCCTGCTCGTTGAGGTTCACAAAGGCGTTGCAGGCATGGTAGTAGACATGCACCGCCGTGTTGGCCAGTTGGGGAATCAGCCGGCAGCGGTCCGAAAGACCCGCATCGTTCAGCCCGCGGCGCAGCGCGTCGCTTTGACTGCCCTGCCCCACGATCACCGCCTGCCAATCCGGCGCAGCCTGCAGCAGCGGCACCAGATCCAGCGGCCGCTTGTAGGGGTCCAGCCGCCCCACAAAAATCAGGATCTTGGCGTGGGGGTCCAGCCCCACGGCCCCCCGCAGCTTGGTGCGCTCGGCGGGCACGTCGGGGATGATGGCGGTGTCCAGCCCTACGGGCATCAGCCCGGCGCAGGGCACCCCCATGCTTTCCAGTTCCTGCACCACCGCCGGAGTTTTGGCGTAGGTGGGCGTTTTTTTGTAGATAGCCAGATTGCGGCGGAGCAGCAAGTCCATGACAAGGCGCACCGCCCGGTGGTTGGAGGCGCTCTTCAGCGCCCCCAGCTGGCTGTAAAACAAAATGCCGTGACGGCGGCAGAACCGGTAGAGGGACGGCACCCCGGGGGAGTTGTCCCCCATGACGTGGACAGCGTCCACCTTTTCGTCCAGCAGGATCTGCCAGCTTTTGTAAAAGGCCTGCGAGCCCAGCTTGCGCACCGGCAGATAGTAGATCTTGACGTTGGGTTCCGGTTCCTCCACCGTGGGGGCGTCGGCGTCCGGCGCAGGATAGAGCACGATGCCCCGGGCGCCCAGCGCCGCGAAGGCCCGGGCCAGACCTACCTCCTGCCGGTTATACAGGCCTTTGCGGCCCGAAGGCCCGCAGTAAAACTGCGGGATAGCGATGGTTTTCATGAATGGGTTGCCACCTTTGCAAGATACCGCGCGTCGATGACTTCCAACGTGTCATCGCGGCAATAGGTGTGAATGCCGATGATGTCCTTGGGGTCCAGCCCCTCGATGCGGACGCCCTGAGGCAGTGCGGCGCAAAGCGGCACCTCGGAACTGCCCCGCCGGGCGGAAAATTGCAGATAGACCCCGTAATCCACTGTGGTGCTGACCTGCGTGGGATGGATGACCTGCTCCCCCAGCAGGAAGAGCGGTCCGGCATTGCGGCTGGTCAGGTCAAATTCCTGATGCTGCAGGTCGAAGGTTTCATCGGGCAGCAGCTCAAAGGGTTCGGCGGCCGGTTCCGGCGCTTCGGTGCCGGGCAGCGGCGCAGCAGCCGAGACAGCATGGCGCAGGGTGAACCGCCGCCACCGTACATAGAGCTGGTTGTCGGGCTTGGTTTCGCTGCAAAGCAGCGTCAGCGCCGCCGGGGTGCGGTCCACCAGAATGGCGTCGCACAGTTCGGCATCCACGGCGAACCGCTGGACCAGCTCCCACTGGGTGGGGAACGTCCGGCAGCGGTAGAGCCGCAGGCTGTGGTCGCTGCCGGTCTCGGGGATCATCCAAGTCTCGCCGTTCCAGTCAAACACCGTGGGGAAGGAAAGGTGAAACTCCTCCTCCAGCGCCACCTGCCAGTCCCCTGCCTTGCCGTCGTCCTGCAGTTCGCAGACTTCGATGCGGCCTTTGCCGGTGGCCAGGTCCATGGCTTCGGCAAAAAGATACCGGTGGCCGCCCCGGCGATAGAGCAGCGGGTCGGCAAACCAGAACCCCTCCCGCCCCGGCAGTTGGATGTAGGGCGCAGCCCCCAGCGCAGGCAGGGGGTCGGCGCCTTCCGCCGTGGGCACCGGCCGCACAGCGATGGTATAGATCTCTTTTTCGCCCGTCAGTTTGCGCAGCAGCCGTCCGGGCGGCATGTGCAGGGCGCGATACAGTTGGTTCATGGTGCTTCCTTTGTATATAAGCGCAGCAGTGCGCGGTAGTTTTCTTCTTCACTGTAAGTACGGCGGGCCGCGGCGGCGATGGCGTCGCAGTCAAAGGCGGCGGTGTGCAGCGCTTCCACCGCGCCCGCCAAGGCATGGGCATCCCCGGGGGCAAACCGCAGCCCGTCGATGCCGGGCTGTACCGACGCCCCCACATTGCCCAAATCGCTGGCCAGCACCGGGGTGCCCAGCAGGTGGGCTTCCGCCGGGACCAGCGCAAAACTCTCGTAACAGAGACTGGCGGCCACCACGGCCTTACTTTCCGCCATATGGCGGTGGAGTTCCGCCGGGGAAAGCTGGCCCAAAAAGCGCACCTTCGGCCCGGCATGGCTTTTGGCCCATTCCCCTAAGGGGCCCTCCCCCGCCACCAGCAGGTCGGGGGCGGTGTCCCCCAACTGCTGCCATGCTTCCAGCACGGTGGGTAGCCCTTTGAGTTCCTCCAGCCGTCCGGCAAAGAGGCACTGGTTTTTCCGCTGGTGCCACGGCAGGATGGGCCGGGGCTCCACACAGACAGGGTTGGGCTTGACCACCAGACGTTCGGCATCAAAGGTGGGACACATGCGGTTGTATTCCAGCAGTTTGCGGCGGTCAAAGTCCGTCAAAGCCACCACCGTAACGCCCCGCCAAGTGCCCAGCCGCCGGTGCAGCCCGTAGGCAGCCGCCACCACGGCGGTCTGCAACAGACTGCCCCGGTAGCAGTGGTGACGCAGCGCGCAGGACAGCCCCTTGTGGGGGCAGTCCTCACAGACAGCGCACTCCCGCAGCAAAATGCCATTAGGGCAGAACAGCCGGAAGTTGTGCAGCGACTGCACCACCGGCACACCGCTTTGTTTGGCTGCCCGAACCACCGCCGGGCTGAGGAGCAGCAGCGTGTTGTGGATATGGATGGCATCGGGTTTTTCCCGGGCAATCAGGGCGCGCACCTCCCGGGCGGCGGCAAAGTTCCAGACGGCGCGCAGCGGCAGCAGCAGTTTGGCCAGCCCGTGGGCGGCTTCCTCGTTGCTGCGCTCATACACCACCACGGTATGACCGTGGCGTTCCAACAGCGCCCGCTCCGCCGCAAAGACGGCATCCTCACCGCCGGGCAGGCGGTAATGGCAGTGGATGAGCAGGATCTTCACGCCGTTTCCTCCCTTTATGCTATAGTTCGCCTATTTTGCTATTATACCCTTTTTGCCGGTTCTGCGCAAGAACGCACAGCAAAAAGCCGGGGCCCCGCAACCAGCGGGGTCCCGGCCCGAAATCAGGAATCTTTGTACTGTTCTTCCCGCAGTTTCTGGACGTTTTCCTCAATATGGAAGTTCTGGTCCAGCAGCGGGTAGATGGCCATTAGGCTGAGCACCGCGGGCAGCCAGGTACCGGTGATGACCAGCAGCACCGAGCTGAAAGGCCAGAAGAAGAGCAGCGCACCCCAGTAGGCAAGCTGCCATACCACCCCCAGCATGGTGCGGGGCAGGTAGCCCAAGAACATCAGCACGGCATTTTTGAGCACCACCCCAAAGGGCAGTTCCAGCAGCACGATCTGGGCAAAGACATACTGGGCCAATCCGGTCAAGAAGATCAGCCCCACCAGCAGGGCGACAAGGATCATCGCCCCCTGCCCGGCAGGCAGATGGTAGACGGTAAAGATCTGCATGGCCAGCACCAGCCCGCCCAGCGCCCCGGGCAGCAGAGCCGCTTTGGCGTTGCGCTTCCACACCCGGCGGTAGGTGGTCCACCAGTAGCCGGGTTCATCCCGCAGGCTGCGCAGGATGACATCCTGCAAGCCGCAAAGCTGGGGGGCGGCGATCATACCGCCCAGCACACCTGCCAGCAGCGCGGGCAGCACCGCATGGCTGACCAGCGAAAACCAGACGCCCAACAAAAACGGGATGGCGCTGAGCATGGCCAGCAGGCCGGCCAGCCAGAACGAGGTCAGGTCCCGGCCCAGCACTTCGACAAAACGGGCAAAGCCCTTTTTGCGGGGGGTATCGGGGTCCACACCGGGCCCCGGACGGTCATAGTGCATGTTGAAAAGAGGCATGGTTTTTCTCCTTATTCTAAGCCGTACCGGGCCGCACCCTGTTCGATGATCTGGTCGGGTTCCAGGCGCAGGCCGGGGCGGCGTCCTTTTTGGGCTTCCACCACAAAGAGCATGGGCAGACTGTCGGGACGCTGACGGGCAAAGGTCAGCCGTTTGGGTTCCAGCCGGGCGGCCCGCAGGGTGCAAAAGACCTCGGCCAGTTGGTCGGGCCGGTGGCAAAGCAGGAACCGTCCCCCTTCCCGCAAAGCGCGGGCGGCGGCGTTCACTGCATCGGCCAGCGTGCAACTGTCGGTATGGCGGGCAGCGGCCCGCATCGGGTTGGGGCTGCGGGGTCCGGCGGCAAAATAGGGCGGGTTGCAGGCAGCAAAGTCATACCGGCCTTGCTCCGCTCCGGTGCGGCAAAAGTCCCGCAGGTCGGCGCACAGCGGGGTGATATGTCCGGCGTCGTTGTCCCGCACCGCAGCGGCGCAGAGGGCGCTGGCCGTGGGGTCCAGTTCCAGCGCCGTGCAGGGCCCCCGGTGGCCGTCATCATGCCAGACCAGCGCCACAATGCCGCACCCGCTGCACAGATCCAGTGCCCGTTCCCCCGGCCGGGGCTGGGCAAACCGGGCCAGCAGCAGCGCGTCGGTGCCAAGCCCCGCCCCCGGCGCGGTGTAGACCCGGGTGCCGTGGTCGAGGATCTCGGTCTTATTCACGCTTTATCGCGCAGCAGCGCGTATTTCATCAAGCCCACTTGGGTCTTGGAGTCCTGGATGGTGCCGTCCAGCACCATCCCCAGCGCCTTGTCGAAGGGCATCTTGACCACGTCGAGGAACTCGTCGGGGTCGAGGTGCTGGGCCACGGGATGCAGCCCGGTGGCAGCCCAGACATAGATCTTCTCGCTGTCATAGCCCACCGTGGCGTAGACCACCCCCAAATCGGTGAAGTGGTCGGCAGTCAGGCCGCACTCTTCGCCCAGTTCCCGCTTGGCGGCCTCGAAGGGGTCTTCCCCGGCTTCCAGCTTGCCGGCGGGCAGCTCCCAGATCTCCTCCCCCATGGCGTAGCGGAACTGCCGGACCATGTAGACGTTGCCGTCGGCGTCCACCGGCAGAATGCAGGCGCCGCCGTGGTGATGAACGACCTCCCTGGTGCTGGTGTTGCCGTTTTCCAGCCGGACGGTGTCCAGCGTGACCCGGATGACCCGGCCCTTGAAGATCTCTTTGCTTTCCAGTGTGGTTTCGGTATGTGGCATAGTGCAAGGCTCCTTTGCGGTTGGATTTGACTTGCCCCTATTGTACCGCAGCCGCCCCCAGGAATCAACCGCATTTTTACCGCCGTGCAGGGCTGTTTTTATTTGTCTGCGGCGGCGGACATGCGCCGACGGCGCAGACACCGCCAGGGAAATTCGACGGCAAATTGTGTGTGAGGAGCCCCGCGACGAGTGCGCGATTTGCCGCCGAATTTTGTCGAGGGGGAATCCAAAGGGGGGAATAGGCCTGTCAGGCACCGCCGTGCAGGACTGTGCCCCTCTTTGATTACTATAAACCAAAGTGGGGTCCGCCCCAAGGGCAGGCCCCACTCTGGTTGGTATAGGAAAATAAGGGAATGGTAAGGGAAAAGCGGCGTATCAGACGATCTTGCGGGACTTGTGCACGCCGGTCTTGAGGAACTCCACCCACTCGGCCACGTTCACGGCGTGGTCGCCCAGACGCTCCAGATACTTGCTGATCATAAACAGATCCAGCGCGGTCTCGGCGTCGGCGGGGTGGGCGGCAATGTACTGGGCGATCTCGCCGCTGATGCGGCTGAACATCGCATCGCACTCGTCATCTTTGGCAATGACCTGTGCCGCCATGGACAGGTCCACCTGCACATAGGCGCCGATGGCGTCCTTGACCATCCGCAGGGCGATGTCACCCATCTTGTCCAAGTCCTCCATCACGCCCACGCTGCGGGCCCCTTCGGGGTGCAGATGCAGGGTGATCTCGGCAATGTCGCTGGCCTGATCGGCGATGCGCTCAATGTCGGTGACCATCTTCAGCGCGGTGGAAACCTTGCGCAGGTCCCCCGCCACCGGCTGCTGGCGCAAAAACAGCGTCAGGCAGCGGTGTTCGATCTCGTGCTCGGCGGCGTCGATCTCGCTGTCCCGGGCAATGACCCCCCGGGCCAGTTCAATGTCCCCGTTGCGCAGCGCGGTCATGGCGCTCTCGATGGCGCCGCCCGCCGCATGGCCCATCCGGGCCAGCATCGTGTCAAGCTGCATCAGCTCGGCATCGTAGACCTTGCGGCTGCTATAAGGCATAGTAAAAGCCATAATCTTCTCCTTCCATCAACCGAAACGGCCGGAGATATAATCTTCGGTGCGCTTGTCCACTGGGGTCGCAAAGACGCTCTCGGTGGGGCCCATCTCCACCAGTTCGCCCAACAGGAAGAAGGCCGTCTTGTCAGAGATACGGGCTGCCTGCTGCATGTTGTGGGTAACCATGATGATGGTGTAGTTCTGTTTGAGTTCCATCGCCAGTTCCTCCACTTTGGAGGTGGAGATGGGGTCCAGTGCCGAGGTGGGTTCGTCCATCAGCAGCACTTCCGGTTCCACGGCCAATGCCCGGGCGATGCAAAGACGCTGCTGCTGACCACCGGACATGCCCAGAGCGCTCTTGTTCAGGCGGTCCTTCACCTCGTCCCAGATGGCGGCATCCCGCAGGGAACGCTCGACGATCTCATCCAACTGGGCCTTGTTGTGGATGCCGTGGGTGCGGGGACCGTAGGCAATGTTGTCGTAGATGGACATGGGGAAGGGATTGGGTTTTTGGAACACCATGCCCACCCGCTTGCGCAGTACGTTCACGTCCATCTTATCTTTATAAATATCCACGCCGTCCAGCAGGATGTCGCCGGAGATGCGGCAGCCTTCCACCAGATCGTTCATCCGGTTCAGGCTCTTCAAAAAGGTGGATTTGCCGCAGCCCGACGGGCCGATAAAAGCGGTGATCTCCTTTTCGGGGATGGAAATGTTGATGTCTTTCAACGCATGGAAGCTGCCGTAATACAGATCCATGTTCTTGACTTCGAATTTATTCACGGTAGGTCCCTCTCGTTTCAATGTTTGGCCAGTTTGCCGGCGATGAAGCTGGACAGGCAGTTGATGATCAGTACCAGCACCAGCAGCACCACCGCGGTGCCGTAGGTTTCGTTCACATGCAGGCCCTCGTTGGAGAGCAGGTACATATGGACAGCCAGCGTACGGGTAGAGCTGAAGACGCTGTCGGGGATCTTGGCCACCGAGCTGGCGGTGTAGATCAGGGCAGCGGTCTCGCCCACGATACGGCCGGTGGCCAGAATGATGCCGGACAGAATGCCGGGCATGGCACTGGGCAGTACGATGGTAAAGACGGTGCGCAGCTTACCGGCACCCAGACCGAAGGAGCCTTCCCGGTAGGAATCCGGCACCGCGATGAGGGCTTCCTCGGTGGTGCGCATGATGACGGGCAGCACCATGATGGCCAGCGTGAAGGCGCCGGCGATGAGGCTGTACCCCCAGTGCAACTGGGTGACGAAGAAGAGCATGCCGAACAGGCCGTAGACGATGGAGGGGATGCCCTGCAGGGTCTCGGTGGTGACACGGACGATCCGCACCAGCTTGTTGCCCCGCTTGGCGTACTCCACCAGCCAGATGGCGGCAAAGATGCCCAGCGGCGTGGCGCTGACCAGCGAGAAGGCGGTCATGATGACGGTGTTGATGAGGGCGGGCATCAGCGAAACGTTGTCGGAGTTGTATTCCCACTCAAACAGGGAGGGTTTGAGGTTGGGAATGCCCATGACCAAAATGTAGCCGATGAGGAAGATCAGCACCGCAGCGGTGAGCAGCGCAGCAATGCGGACCAGCCACCGCAGGATACCCGCCTGTACCCGGGCGGAGGTGCGGTTCTGGTTGCCGGAGGGGAACACCATACGGGCCTTGACTTTGCCCATACCGGCCGCTTTGTCGCGGCCGCCAACGGTAATGTCAGGCATTCTGGCTGCCCCCTTTCACGATGCTGAAGCAGAGGTTGATGAGAAGAATGAAAACGAAGAGCACCACGCCGGTGGCGATCAGAGCCTCCCGGTGGAGATCGGCGGCATAGCCCATCTCGATGACGATGTTGGAGGTCATGGTGCGCAGGCCTTGGAACAAGCCCTTGGGCATCCAGGTCTGGTTACCGGCCACCATGACCACGGCCATGGTCTCGCCGATGGCGCGGCCAATGCCCAGGATCACCGCAGAGAGCACACCGCTCTTGGCGGCGGGCAGCACAGCGAAGAAAACGCTGCGCTCATGGGTGGCGCCCAGCGCCAGACTACCCTCGTAGTAGCTGGTGGGCACAGCGTCCAGACTGGCCTTGCTCACCGTGATGATGGTGGGCAGGATCATGATGCCCAGCAGCACCGCGGCGGTGAACAGGCTCATGCCCTTGCCGCTCTTGACGCCCAGCACGTCCTTGAAGAAATCGCTCTTGACCATGGTCTGCACGGCGGGCACCAGCACGATCATGCCGAAGAAGCCGTACACTACCGAGGGGATGCCGGCCAGCAGTTGAACCGCAGGCAGCATGACCTTGTTGATGGCGGGGGAGGCAAACTTGGACATATAGATGGCGGTGAGCAGCCCGACGGGCACGCCCACAACAATGGCGCCGGCGGTGACATAGATGGACCCCAGAATCATAGGCAGGATGCCGTAGATGTCGTTGCCGGGTTTCCAGGTGGTGCCCAGCAGGAAGTTCAGGGGGCCAATCTTAAAGATGGTGGGCAGGCCGTTGGCAAACAAGAAGATGCAGATCAGCGCGACGGCCAAAATCGAGATGCAGGCACAGGCAGTAAAGATGCCCTGCATGACCCATTCCCGGGTCTTGGCGGTTTTCGTTTTCATTTTCCTATACACGCTCCTTGGATGGGGGAAAACCGTGGGAAATCGCTACCATAAAAAGCGGCTGTCGCTGCCGGAGCTGCAACAGCCGTTGGGGGATGCGAAAGATTTACTGCACGTCGGCCCAGACGGTGGTCTCGCCGGTGTAGATGCTCTTGATCTGATCCACAGTCAGGTTCGCGGTGGTGTTGGCGGGGTTGACCACGACTGCGATGCCGTCCATAGCCAGCACGGTGGCGGTAGCGCCCTCGGCGGTCTCGGTGTCCTTCAGCTCACGGCTGGCCATACCGATGGTGTAGGTGCCGTCCAGCGCGCCGGTCACACCGGTGGTGGAGTCGGTGGTCAGCATCTCGATGGTGGCGTTGGGGTTGACCTCACCGTAGGCTTCGATGAGCTTTTCCATCAGCGGAGAGACGGAGGAAGAACCGCCCACCGTGATGCTGCCGCTGGGCTGGGTGGAGGTGTACTCGGCACCCTCGCCGCCGATGTAGCCTTCCTCGGTGGCCAGAGCCTGACCGTCAGCGCTCATGCAGTAGCCGATGAAGTCCACAGCCACGGGGTCAGTGGCCTCGCCGTTGGTAACGATGTTGAAGGGACGAGCCAAGGTGTAAGTACCGTTGGAAACATTCTCGGAGGTAGCCTCCACGCCGTCCACGGTGACAGCCTTGACGGTGTCGTTCAGAGAGCCCAGGCTGATGTAGCCGATGGCGGTCTCGTCGTTGGCCACAGCGGTCATCACACCGTTGGTGGAGTTCTGGGTGGCAGCGGCGGCGGTGGTCATATCCTCTTTCTCACCGGCGTCGTTCTTCTCTTCCACGCCGGTCAGCTCGATGAAAGCGCCGCGGGTGCCGGAACCATCCTCACGGGTGATAACCGTGATGTCCTGCTCGGTGTCGAAGTCACCGGTGGCTTCTGCCTCGGTGGAAGCGGCCTCGCTGGTGGAGGTGGCGCTCTCCGAAGCGGCGGAGGAAGCTTCGCTGCTGGAAGCGGTATTGCCGCAGGCAGCCAAGCTCAGCGCCATCGTCGCGGCCAGAACGGAAGCAACAACAGAGGTACGTTTCATAACTATTTCTTCTCCCTTTTTACCAAATCTTCAAGTGTTCTTTTGGTTGTTTTGCTGCCCCCGTTTTTCCGGGAGCACGACCATTGTACCGCGAACCGCTTGGGGAATCGACCATGGTGGCGTACAATCGGCGTAAAGAATATGCAAAGTGCACAACTTCATTGCAAAGAAATTGTAAAATAGGTAAAAAACCTGCAAATTTTCCCGCTCCAAGGCGGCAAAAACGACGGCAAACGGCCCATTTTACACAGATTTTACAAATCCTTTACCGTTCCCTGCTGGTGCTGCGCCGCAGCGATACATTATAATAGAGAGCGGTATAGGGCGCGGGACGCGCCCAGATCCCCAAAGGCTTTTCCTTATGAATAGGGCAGGCTGCGGGGTGGGCTGGGCCGGATACCGCGCGGTTTTGAAAACCAAATAAGAGAATGGATGGTCCCCGTATGAGTATTTTCAACATCTTTGTACTGCTGGGCGGTCTGGCCATGTTCCTTTACGGCATGGACGTCATGGGCAAAAGTCTGGAACAGACAGCCGGCGGCAAACTGCAAGTCATCCTGAGCAAGATGACCTCCTCTCCGCTGCGCGGCCTGCTGTTGGGCTTGGCGGTCACCGCCGTCATCCAGTCCAGCTCCGCCACCACCGTTATGGTGGTAGGCTTCGTCAACTCCGGTCTGATGGATCTGTATCAGGCGGTGGGCGTGATCATGGGCGCCAACGTAGGCACCACCGTCACCTCCTGGCTGCTGAGCTTGACCGGCTTGCAGGGCGAGAGCTTCCTGATCCAGATGCTGAGCCCCGACGCTTGGGCGCCTCTGCTGGGCTTCGCCGGTATCTTGCTGTTCATGTTCGGTAAGGAACGCCAGAAAGGCATCGGCCAGATCTTTTTGGGCTTTGCCATCCTGATGACCGGCATGGACCTGATGAGCAACGCCACCGCCCCCTTGGCCGACGCCCCCTGGTTCGGCGATCTCTTCTTGGCCTTCACCAACCCGGTGCTGGGCGTGCTGGTGGGCGCGCTGCTTACCGCCATCATCCAGTCCTCCTCCGCTTCGGTGGGTATCTTGCAGGCGCTGTCCATCTCGACGGGTGCGGTGTCCATCGCGGCCGCCATGCCCATCATCATGGGCCAGAACATCGGTACCTGCGTCACGGCGCTGATCTCTTCGGCCGGCGCCAACAAGAACGCCCGCCGTACCGCCATGATCCACCTGTATTTCAACGTCATTGGCACCACGGTGTTCCTAACCGGGTTCTATGCCCTCAACGCCGTGTTCCACTTCTCCTTCTATTATGAACAGGCCAACGCCTTCAACATCGCGGTGATCCACACGGTGTTCAACCTGACCACCACGGCGATTTTGCTGCCCTTCAACAAACTGTTGGTGCGTCTGGCCATTTTGACGGTGCCCGACGACAAAAAGCCCGAGCAGAACACCCTGCTGGACGAGCGTCTGCTCTCCACCCCGGCTGTGGCCATCAACCGCGCCATGCTGGTGGGCGGCGATATGGCCGAGATCTGCCGTACCGCGCTGCTGCAGGCGATGTCCACCACCCGCAAGTGGGATGACGCCATTGCCGACGAGGTCCGCCGCAAGGAGGACGCCGTAGACCACTACGAAGACGCCTTAGGCACCTATCTGGTCCAGTTGTCCGGCCGGACGCTGAGCAAGGCGGACAACCGCACCATCAACACCCTGCTGCACACCATCGGTGACTTTGAACGGATTTCCGACCACTCGGTAAACCTGCTGGAAGCCGCCGAGGAGATCCGGGACAAGAAGATCCGGTTCAGCGACGAGGCGCTGGACGACCTGAGCGTGCTGGAAGCCGCTTTGCAGGACATCGTCAACCGGACGGTGGATGCCTTCCAGAAGCACGACTGCTACGCTGCCGGCAAGATCGAACCGCTGGAGGAAGTGGTGGACGGTCTGGTGCGGGAGGTCAAGACCCGTCACATTGCCCGTCTGCAGGCCGGCACCTGCACCATCGAGTACGGCTTTGTGCTGGATGACCTGCTCACCGCCTATGAGCGGATCGCCGACCACTGCTCCAACATTGCGGTGGCGATGATCGAGGTGGCCGACGACAAGTTCGACACCCACGAATACCTGAACAACATTAAAAACGGCGGCAGCGTGAAGTTTGAGCAGCGGTACGAGAAATACCGCGGCCGCTACACCTTCCCCGGGGAAGTGCCCGCCGATTCCGCGCCCGTCACGGCCACTGCCGACGCCGGGCAGCAGTAAAAGGAGTTTTGATTTTCCATGATCTATATCGTCGAAGACGACGCCAGCATCCGTGAGCTGGAACAGTACGCCCTGCAGACCAACGGTTACGAGGCCAAGGGCTGTGAGGACGGCGCCAGTTTTTGGGCGGCGTTGCATTTGGCGGCACCGGAACTGGTGATTCTGGACGTGATGCTGCCCGACGAGGACGGCTACCAGATCCTGACCAAACTGCGGGCCGACCCCGCCACCCAGACCATTCCCGTCATTATGGTGACGGCCAAGACCAGCGAGATCGACGTGGTCAAGGGACTGGACCATGGCGCCGACGATTATCTGTGCAAGCCCTTTGGCATCATGGAGTTTATCTCCCGGGTGAAGGCGGTGCTGCGCCGGGCGGCTGCGGCAGCCCCGGCACCGGCACCCCAGACGCTGCATTTCGGCACCATTGTGCTGGACGATATGTCCCGCACCGTCCGGGTGGACGGTGCCCCGGTAGAACTTACCTTTAAAGAATACGCTTTGCTGCACCTCTTTTTGGAGCATCCCGAGCAGGTCCTTGCCCGGGAACGGATCATGAAGGAAGTGTGGGACACCGATGACCTGCTGGAGTCCCGCACCATCGATATGCATGTGCGCACCCTGCGCCAAAAGTTGGGCGCTGCGGGGGAAGCCATCCGCACGGTGCGCAAAGTGGGCTACAAGCTGAGCACGGAGGGCGCCGATGAGTGACGAAGAACGGCGCCAGACCCGGCCCCAGAGCATGACCCGCCGGTATTGCCGGGGGCTGATTCTGGTGGGGGCGCTCTGCGTGCTGGCCACTCTGACCGCCGCCACCCTGCTTTTTCAGCGCAGCTACACCGAGCGAGTAGACCGTTACCTGCAAGCACTGTGCACCACTTTGGCCGACGGGTATGCCCTGTATGATTCCGGCGACCCCGCCGATCTGGCGGTTTTGGCCGCCGACAGCGGCGTGCGCTGTACCCTGATTGCCGAGGACGGCACCGTTTTGTACGACAGCGAGCACAGCGGCAGCCTGCCCAACCACGCCGACCGCCCCGAGATTCAGGCGGCGCTGACCCAAGGCAGCGGCAGCTGCACCCGGCAGAGCCAGACCATGGACCGGGAGACCCACTACTACGCCCAGCGGGTGGACACCCCCGCCGGGGTGCAGGTGGTCCGTGTAGGCGAGGAAGTGGACAACATCTGGGGCCTGAGCGCCGACACCCTGCCGCTGCTGCTCTGCGCCTTGGTGCTGATCCTGCTGGCAGCCGGACTGCTCTCGGCCGGGCTGACCCGGCTGCTGGTCCAGCCCATCAACCGTCTGGCGGAAAATCTGGACACCATCGAGGCGGACGTCCCCTACGAGGAACTGATCCCCTTGGCCCGCACCGTTCAAACCGACCGCAAACTGCGGGAGAACAACGAAACGATGCGCCGGGAGTTTACCGCCAACGTGAGCCACGAGCTCAAGACCCCGCTGACCAGCATTTCGGGATATGCGGAGCTGATCGAAACCGGCATGGCCAAGAGCGCCGACGTGCCCACCTTTGCGGCCCGCATCCATAAGGAAGCCCAGCGGATGATTGCCTTGGTCAGCGACATCTTGCAGCTCAGCGAGCTGGACAGCACCCAAGCCGCCCGGGGACAAAGCGCCCCGCCGGATATGGTGCCGGTGGATCTGGCGTCGCTGGTCAAAGAGATCGCCCAGACCATGACGGTGAACGCCCGCAAGGCCTACGTCACCCTGCAATACGACGTACACCCTGCCACCGTGCAGGGCTGCCGGGACCAACTGGTGGAATTGGCCACCAACCTGTGCGACAACGCCATCCGGTACAACCGCCCCGGCGGCCATGTGGACCTGCGCTGCGGCACCGGACCGGATGGATGTCCCTTCTTGGAAGTGGAAGACAACGGCATCGGCATCCCGCAGGACAGCCAGTCCCGGGTGTTTGAACGGTTCTACCGGGTCGACAAGAGCCGCTCCAAAGCTACCGGCGGCACCGGTTTGGGGTTGGCCATCGTCAAGCACATCGCCTTGCTCCACGACGCCCACATCGACCTGCAAAGTCAGGTGGGCACCGGCACCACCATTAAGGTCACTTTTCCCAAAAATTCTTGAAGATACGGGGGAACTTTGGCAGTTCCCCCGTTGTTTTATCTGCATTTTTCGTGGTATAATAAAATTTACAAGTGTATAATGAGTGAGTATAAAAAGGAGCAGCCCGTATGAATGAACAATGGCTCAACCTCTATCGCATCGAAATTGAAGACTTCTATAAAAAGACCCGGGAATTTGCCGCCGGGGAACTGTCCCGCAAGGATTACAAAGGCATTTCCGGCGGATTCGGCAGCTATGCCCAGCGGGACGGCACCAAGCATATGCTGCGCCTGCGTCTGCCCGGCGGCCGCCTGACCGCCCCGCGGCTGCAGTTCTTGGCCCGCATCGCCAGCAAATACGACGTGGCCCCGCTGAAGCTGACCACCTGTGAGACCGTCCAGCTCCACAACCTGACCCCCGACCTGCTGCCCGTGGTGATGGAGCACGCCGCGTACTCGGACATCATCACCCGGGGCGGCGGCGGTGACAACCCCCGCAACGTGATGGCCAGCCCCCTGACCGGTGTACAGGCCGGGGAAGCCTTTGACGTGATGCCTTGGGTCGAGGCCGCCAGCGACTATCTGCTGTCCATCTGCCGGGACATCCATATGCCCCGCAAACTGAAGGTCGCCTTCTGCAACGGTGTGGACGACTGCGTACACACCACCTTCCGGGATATGGGCTTTGTGGCCCAGCCCGACGGCACCTTCCGGCTGTACATTGCGGGCGGTCTGGGCAACTGCCACCGCATGGGCGTGCTGGTGGCCGAGGCGCTGCCCGCCACCGACGTGCTGTACGCCATTCAGGCGATGATCGACACCTTCTGTGCCCACGGCAACTACGAGAACCGGGCCAAAGCCCGCACCCGCTACATGCAGGAGACGCTGGGCGTGGAGGAACTGCGCCGGGTATATCTGGAAAATCTGGAAGCCTGCAAGGCCAAGGGTGGTCTGGATCTGAACCTGACCCCCAAAGCGGTGACCAAGACCGGCAGCGGCGAGATCGAGAACGCCCGGGTCATTGCCCAGAAGCAGCCGGGGCTGTACGCCGTGGCCTACCACCCCATCGGGGGCATTCTGCCCACCGGCAAGCCCACCGAGCTGGCCGCCCTGCTGCGGGATATGCCCGCCGCCGAGTGCCGGGTCGCCCCCCACGAAACCATCTATATCATCAACCTGACGGCAGAGGAAGCCGCCCGGGTGCTGGAAGCCACCGACGACGGCGCCAAGACCCTGTTTGAGACCAGCGTGGCCTGCATTGGCGCGGCGATCTGCCAGCAGGGCGTGCGGGACAGTCAGGCGGCGCTGCAGGCCTGTGTGCAGGCTGTGCGGGAAGCAGGCATTCCCGACGGTGCCCTGCCCAAGATCTGCATTTCTGGCTGCCCGTCCAGTTGCTCGGCCCATCAGGCCGGTGCCATCGGGTTCCAAGGCGGCGTAAAGCCGGTGCCCGGCGGCAAGCCCGCCCCCGCTTTCCGTATGTTCTTGGGCGGCAGCGACGCGCTGGGCGCCGAGCGTTTCGGCGAGCCGGTGGGTCTGGTCTACGAGGAACAACTGCCCGCCCTGCTGGTGGAACTGGGACAGGCTGCCGCAGCCGCCGGACAGGACTGGGAGGCGTGGCACACCGCCCACCCGGAGGACCTGCAGGCCATCGTGGCAAAATATTGCTGAGTTTTTGCAC
Source organism: uncultured Gemmiger sp. (assembly GCA_963557315.1). Classification (GTDB taxonomy): domain Bacteria; phylum Bacillota; class Clostridia; order Oscillospirales; family Ruminococcaceae; genus Gemmiger. The sequence goes on from CAUWAX010000003.1 coordinate 133,471, forward strand.
AACCCAACCCCGTGGTGTGAAAGGTCATTTCCCTTTCGCCCCGCGGGGCTTTGGTTTGCTTGACACCCTTTGCCCAGCAAGGTATACTGGGCAGACAACACAACCGAAAGGAAATCACAACTTTATGATGAAACGTATCTTCCCTGCCCTGTGCGCAGCGCTGCTGCTGGCCGGCTGCGGCGCCCAAACCGCCGTGGAAAGCACCGCCTCCGACACGGTCACCGCGGCCACGGCGGAATCCACCGCCGCCACCCCCGAAGCCTCCGCCGAGACCCTGACCTTCACCGACGATCTGGACCGGGAGGTGACGGTGCCGGTGCAGCCCCAGCGGGTAGCGGTTCTGTTGGGCAGCTATGCCGACGTATGGTGTCTGGCCGGCGGACAGGATTCGCTGGTGGCAGCCGCCAATGACGCTTGGACCGATTTTGACCTGAATTTGGGCGATGAGGTCGCCAATTTGGGCAGCCTGATGGAACCCAATTTGGAGGAATTGATCGCCGCCGCCCCCGATTTGGTCATTGCCAGCAGCAACACCACCTCCAACGTGGAACTGCTCTCTTCGTTGGAAGAGCTGGGCGTGCCCACGATCTATTTCGGCGTCAACAGCTTCACCGATTATCTGGAGATGCTGGACGTCTGCACCCAGATCACCGGCCACACCGAGAATTACCAGACCTACGGTCTGGATGTACAGGCACAGGTGGAAAAAGCCAAGGCCCAGAACGACGGTTCGGCCCCCACGGTGCTGCTGCTCCGCTCGGCCAGCACGAGCTGCAAGGTGAAGAACAGCAAAGGCACCGTGCTGGGCGAGATCTTGGCCGATCTGGGCGCGGTGAACATTGCGGACAGCGACACCAGCCTGCTGGAAGATCTGAGCATGGAGCGGATCATCGCCGATGACCCCGACTACATCTTTGTGGTGTTCCAAGGCAGCGATCAGGACGCCGCCCAGAAAACGCTGGACGCGGCGCTGACCTCTAACCCCGCGTGGGACACCCTCTCGGCGGTACAGAACGACCACTTCTACCTGATGGAGAAGGAGCTCTATCACCTGAAGCCCAATGCCCGCTGGGGCGAAGCCTACCAGAAGGTAGCGGATATCCTCTACCCGGCGGCGTGACAACGCTCCAAGAGGGGGCCAGTCCCGCAGGTTTCCGCCTACCGGGTCTGTAAACGGGTTGCGCTGCCCCATCCTGTGACCGCATTCCCTGCTCCGCTGCACTGATGCCATCGCAGGCAGCGCGCAGCTTTGCAGCCCTTTGGGTTCCCCCCAGTCGGCACATATCCGCCGGCGCAGACAATTTTCAACAATAGAAAAACCGCCCGTCCGGGATTTCCCTGGCGGGCGGTTTTGGTTTGTTTACAAAAAGCGGCGGATGTCTTCGGCCAGTTTTTCCTCCAGCGCAATGAGCCGCTTGGTGATGTCCTTGGCGTCCTCGCTGGCGGCCTCGTACTGGTTCAGGTAGCGGTTCAGCGACTTGACCCCCATGTTGCAGCCATCGGTGATCAGGTCGGCGATGGTGGCGTCGGATTCGTTCATCGTCAGCATCGCCCCGGTCTTGATCCACGACATGCCTTGGGCAAGGGGGTTGGGTTCCTTGCCCTCGTCGTGGAAGTCGTGGAGCTTGGTCACGATCTCGTCCTGCAGGGTCTGGTGTGCGGCGCGGCAGCGGGACAGCGCATCCCGCAGGGACTGGCTGCGGGCCACGTCCATCACCTGATCGATGGCCGAAATGCCCATGGCTACCCCGGCGTCACATTCCCGCAGCAGTTGGATGGTATCCTCTTGGATCATCGGTATCTCTCCTTCCCGTTTTGGGGTAGTATACCCCGGGAAAGGCAAAACCATACCGAATTACCGCCCCAACCGGTACTGGAAGTCCCGGTAGCCGAACCGCACCAGTTCCCGGCAGGCGCCGCCGGTCTGCCGCACCCAGATGGCGGGCAGCGGCATCCCGTTGAAGGTGTTGTTCTTGCAGGTGGTGTAGATGGCCATATCCCCAAACACCAGCAGGTCGCCGGGGCGGGGTTCGGCATCAAAGCCGTAGTCCCCCACCACGTCCCCCGCCAGACAGGTCGGCCCAGCCAGCCGCACTGTACAGGGCTTTTCCCCCGGGTCGGCGGCAGAAAGCAGCGGCGGGCGGTAGGGCATCTCGATGACATCGGGCATATGGCAGGCGGCGCTGGCGTCCAGAATGGCCACCGTGGTGTCGCCGTTATGCACCACGTCCAACACCCGGGTCAGCAGGAACCCGGCGTTGAGGGCGCAGGCCTCCCCCGGTTCGAGGTAGACCGTCACTCCCCAGTCGTGCTGCGCCCGGGCGATACACCGCTCCAGCGTGGCCAGATCGTACCCCGGGCGGGTGATGTGGTGGCCGCCGCCCATGTTCAGCCATTGCATCTTGGGCAGCAGGTCCCCGAACTTGTCGTCCACCGCGTCCAGCGTCACGGCCAGCGCGTCGGAATCCTGTTCGCAGAGGGTGTGGAAGTGCAGCCCGTCCAGCAGGTCCGGCAGGGCCGGGTTTTGGGCCACGGCGGCGTCCCACTGGGCCCGGGTGGTGCCCAACCGGCTGCCAGGGGCACAGGGGTCATAGATGGCGTGTCCTTCCTGCGTGGAGCATTCCGGGTTGATGCGCAGCCCCACGATCTTGCCCGCGGCTTTGGCCGCCGGGCCGAACTTGGCCAACTGGGCCGGAGAGTTGAAAACGATGTGGTCGGCCCAGCGCAGGAGCTCCGCCATCTCGTCCTCCCGGTAGGCGGCACAGAAGACATGGACCTCTTTGCCGGGCATCTTCTCGGCGCCAAGGCGAGCCTCATACAGGCCACTGGCCTCGGTGCCTGCCAGATGGGGCGCCAGCACCGGGTAGAGGTCATAGTTGCTGAAGGCCTTCTGGGCCAGCAGCACCTTGCAGCCGGTCCGCCGGGCCAGATCGCCTAAGATTTCGGCATTGCGGGCCAGCGCGCCCTCGTCCAACAGGTAGCAAGGGGTGGGCAACGCCTCAAAGTCCGCCGGCACCACGCCGCCCAAGGCGGCAAAGGGCGGGCGGGCGTCCACGGCGGACATCAGTCCACCAGCGCCGGGGCGCGGTTCTCGCTGCGGGGCAGGCCGTACTTGTCCAGCGCGTCGAGGAACGGGTCGGGGTTGAACTCCTCCACGGTGTAGACGCCGGGCTTGGTCCACTGGCCGGTGAGCATCATCAGCGCGCCGCACATGGCCGGCACACCGGTGGTGTAGCTGATGGCCTGACTGCCTACCTCGCGGTAGCATTCCTGATGGTCGCAGACATTATAGATGTAGTAGGTCTTGGGCTGGCCGTCCTTGGTGCCGGTGAAGATGCAGCCGATGTTGGTCTTGCCCTTGGTGCGGGGGCCCAGACTGGCCGGGTCGGGCAGCAGCGCCTTGAGGAACTGGATGGGCACAATCTGCTGGCCGTTGTACTCGATGGGGGTGGTGGACAGCATGCCCACATCCTCCAGACAGCGCATATGGTCGAGGTAGCTCTGACCGAAGGTCATGAAGAACCGGATGCGCTTGACATCGGGGAAGTTTTTGCCCAAGGACTCGATCTCCTCGTGGTGGAGCAGGTACATATCCTTTTTGCCCACCTGATCGAAGTCGTATTCCCGCTTGATGCTCATGGCCGGGATCTCCACCCAGTGGCCGTTCTCCATGTAGCTGCCGGGGGCGCTGACTTCCCGCAGGTTGATCTCGGGGTTGAAGTTGGTGGCGAAGGCATAGCCGTGGTCGCCGCCGTTGCAGTCCAGAATGTCGATGGTGTCGATGGTGTCGAACTCATGCTTGGCGGCGTAGGCGCAGTAGGCCTGGGTCACGCCCGGGTCAAAGCCGCAGCCCAGCAGGGCGGTCAGGCCGGCTTCCTCGAACTTTTTCTTGTAAGCCCATTGCCAAGAATAGTCGAAGTAGGCCGAGAAGCCCGCTTCCTTGCAGCGCTTCTCGTAGATGGCGCGCCATTCGGGGTCGTCGGTATTTTCCGGCTCGTAGTTGGCGGTGTCCATATAGTTGACGCCGCAGGCAAGGCAGGCGTCCATGATGGTCAGGTCCTGATAGGGCAGGGCGATGTTCATGACCAGATCGGGCTGGTAGCTCTTGATCAGCGCAATGAGCTGGTCAACATCGTCGGCGTCCACCTGAGCGGTGGTGATTTTGGTCTTGGTGGTGGGGGCGAGCTTTTCGGCCAAGGCGTCACACTTGGACTTGGTGCGGCTGGCAATGCACAGCTCGGTGAAAACATCGCTGACTTGGCAGCACTTGTGGATGGCGACACTGGCAACGCCGCCGCAGCCGATAACAAGAACTTTGCTCATGGTGATGACTCCTTTTTGTACGATTTGTTGTTCCTTCTTTGCAAGGAAGGAACCGAAGAAACGCCAAACAAATACTCTTTTATACGTTAGGACGATTATATACCAGCGCCAGCAGCAGCTCCCGCAGGGTCTTGCAGGCGGTGGCGGTGGACACCCCGCTGGTATCCAGCATGGGGGCCAGCTCGTTCAGGTCGGCGCCCACGATGTTGGCCCGGGTCACGGTGCGGATGGCGTCCAGCAACTGCAAAAAGCTGACGCCCCCCGCTTCCGGCGTGCCGGTGCCGGGGAAGGCCGACGGGTCAAGGCAGTCCAGATCGATGGTCAGATAGACCGGCACCTTGGTATCGCAGAGCCACTGGGTCAGCGCTTCCAGCCCGGAAAAGTCGAACTTGTGCATATCGGTGTGGGCGGCGGCGAAGGAAAATTCCTCCCGGTCGCCGCTGCGGATGCAGAACTGGTGGATGCGCCCGTCGCCCACAAGGTCGTGGCAGCGGCGCAGCACACAAGCGTGGCTGAGCTGGGCGCCCAGATAGTCGTCCCGCAGGTCGGCGTGGGCGTCAAAGTGGACGATGTGCAGTTCCGGGTAGCGGGCCGCCACCGCCCGTACCGCCCCCAGCGTGACGAGATGCTCGCCGCCCAGCAGCAGCGGGAACTTGCCGTCCCGCAAAATTTCCGCCGCCCGGGATTCGATATCCACCAGCGCGCTTTCGCTGCTGCCGAAGCAGAGTTCCAAGTCGCCGCTGTCAAAGATCTCGCAATCCGTCAGGTCGGTGTTCTGGTAGGGGCTGTACGTTTCGATGCCGTAGCTTTCGTGCCGGATGGCCGCCGGACCGAACCGGGCGCCGGGACGGTAACTGGTGGTGGAGTCGTAGGGTGCGCCGTACAGCACGATTTGGGCCGTGCGGTAGGCACTGTCGCACCCGATAAAGGTTTCAACATTCCGTGGCAGCATTAGCGATCCTCCACTTCCCGCAGCATTTCTTCCAAGAAGGCCGGCAGATAAAAGGCCCCCACATGCAGCCGCGTGGTGTAGTACCGGGTGCGCATATTCAGCGCGTTCCACGCCGCGGCGTCCAGATCATCGATGGGATGATAGGTTTTGCTGGCAAAACCGAACAGCCAGTAGCCCGCCGCAAAGGTGGGGATGTGGGCCTGATACACCTTGCTGATGGGGAAGGTGCTGGCGATCCGCTTATGGCTGCGCTGCATGGCGTTGGCGTCCTCGGCATAGAAGGGGCTGCCCTGCTGGTTGACCATGATGCCGTCCTCTTTCAGGGCGTTGAAGCAGTTGCCGTAAAATTCCCGGGTGAAGAGTCCTTCCGACGGGCCGAAGGGGTCGGAGGAGTCCACGATGATCAGGTCGTACTCATCCTCGCAGCGGCGGATGAACTTGAGGGCGTTTTCAAAGTAGATATGGACCCGGCGGTCGTCCATACGGCAGGCATTGCCCGGCAGGTAGGCCCGGCAGGCCTCCACCACCATGGGGTCCATCTCCACCAAGTCGATGCGCTCCACCCGGTCATAGCGGGTCAGTTCCCGCACCACGCCGCCGTCCCCGGCGCCGATGACCAGAATATCCTTGGCCTGCCGATGGACCGACATGGGTACATGGGTGATCATCTCGTCATAGATGAACTCGTCCCGCTCGGTCAGCATGACGTTGCCGTCCAAGGTCAGGACCCGGCCAAACTCCGGCGTTTCGAAGATGTCGATGCGCTGGTAGTCGCTCTGCTTGGAATAGAGCTGCCGGTCCACCCGGATGCTGTGCTTCACATCGGGGGTATGAAATTCCGAAAACCACATTTCCATAGAGGTTCCCTCCTTGTCAGGCCAAGACGTTGAGGCGCAAGATGTCGGGGTCTTCCGGTCCCGTCATGCTGCAGCCCTTGGACTTGGCGTACTCGATGTAATCCAGAATTTCGCCGGTGATGCGCTCGCCCGGCGCCAAGATGGGAATGCCCGGGGGATAGCACATGACGAATTCGCTGCAGACCCGGCCCTCGGTTTCCCGCAGGGGCAGGCTGACCTTGTCGGCGTAGAAGGCCTGCTGGGGGCTGGCCACTACCTCGGGGTCGATGTATTCCTGATTCAGCAGCCCGGTGCCGTCGGTGTGGTAGCGGCGCTTGATCTCGGCCAAGGCGCTGACCAGCCGCTCCAGTTCCTGCGGGCGGTCGCCCATAGACAGGTAGGCCAGAATGTTGCCGATGTCGCCGAATTCGATCTGGATATCGTACTCATCCCGCAGGATGTCATAGACCTCGATGCCCGCCAACCCGATGTCCCGGGTATGAATGCTGAGCTTGGTGGTGTCGAAGTCAAAGATGGAATCGCCGTTGCACAGTTCTTTGCCGAAGGCATAGTACCCGCCGATGGCGTTGATCTCTTCCCGGGCATACTCGGCCATATCGGCCACCTGATGGAAGACCTGCCGCCCCCGCAGCGCCAAGTTGCGCCGGGAAATATCCAGACTGGACATGAGCAGGTAGCTGCCCGAGGTAGTTTGGGTCAGGTTGATGATCTGCCGCACATAACCTGCATGGACGTTGGGCCCGCAGAGCAGCAGGCTGGACTGGGTCAGGCTGCCGCCGCTTTTGTGCATCGACACGGCGGCCATATCGGCGCCGGCGGCCATGGCCGACACCGGCAATCCGCCGCCAAAATAGAAGTGGGTGCCATGAGCCTCGTCGGCAAGGCAGAGCATGCCCGCGTCGTGGGCCATCCGCACGATGGCCCGCAGGTCGCTGCAGATGCCGTAGTAGGTGGGGTTATTGACCAGCACCGCCACCGCATTGGGGTGCTCGGCAATCGCCTTGGCCACCTGTTCCCGCCGCATACCCAGCGAGATGCCCAGCCGCTGGTCCACCTCGGGGTTGACGTAGACCGGCACGGCGCCGCAAAGCACCAAGGCGTTCAGCACGCTGCGGTGGACGTTGCGGGGCAGAATGATCTCGTCCCCCCGCTTGCAGGCGGTGAGCACCATGCTCTGCACCGAGCTGGTGGTGCCGCCCACCATCAAAAAGGCATGGGCCGCACCGAAAGCGTCGGCGGCCAGTTCCTCGGCTTCCCGAATGACCGACACCGGATGGCAGAGATTGTCCAGCGGCTTCATGCTGTTCACATCCACGCCCACACACTGCTGGCCCAAAAAGGCCGTCAGTTCGGGGTTGCCCCGCCCGCGCTTGTGGCCGGGTACGTCAAAGGGCACCACCCGCATGCGGCGGAAGTTTTCCAACGCCTCGTGGATCGGCGCGCGGCGCTGGTCCAGACGGGTGCGGTTGAAATTCCCGTTCATCTTTTCCTCCGTCCCGTGGTTCCTGTACAACCAAAAACGCAAGCCGCACCACCGGGTGCAGACTTGCGTTGCCTTCGACCTATTTCGCCGCAAAGCGCCCTACCCTTCGACATAACAAGGGCAAGGCGGCGACAATGTATATAGGCGTATCGTGTCCAGAGTCTATATAGCAATTCTACTTTTACTACTCTTATTGACCGTTTCACAAGTCTGCGTGCGGGGCACGCAATTTCTGGTTATAAAGGAACCAACTTATAAAATTTGAGCTTTTAACTCAATCAATAAGGCAACCCAAGTTGCCGATCGGCAGTGGACCCGGCTGTCCGTATGGCCTTAGCCCCTGATGGGCGGTCCTAGGTAAATTGCTTTGAAAAACTCCTACACGATTCGTCTTTCAAAATCGTGGTTATCGTACCATATCGTCCGAAAAATGTCAATGATAATTTTTGTAAAGTGGAAAAAGCGGCCAACGCAGTCGGGACCAACCTCTGCTGGGAGAATCAACACACAAAAAGGGGACCGCCCCTTACGGGACGGTCCCCTCGCTTTGCAGCTTACAGGATCTCGATCTGGTTGGGCTGTCTGTCCGGCAGCTTCTTGGCCTCCGCCTTGGGCAGGCTCAACTCCAAGATACCATCCTTGAAGCTGGCCTTCACATCCTCGGGCTTGATCTCTTCGCCCACATAGAAGCTGCGGGCGCAGGAACCGGTGTACCGTTCCTGACGGATGTAGTGGCCTTCGCCATCCTTCTCGTCATGGTCGGCGCTGCGGTTCGCCGTAATGGTCAGGTAGCCGTTCTGCAGATCCAGCTTCACGTCTTCCTTCTTGAAGCCCGGCAGGTCCACGAAAACGTCATAGCCGGTTTCGGTTTCCCGCACATCGGTCTTCATCACATTCGCGCTCCGTTTGCCAAACATACGGCGGGGATCCGCCGCCTGCATCATACGGTCAAAGTCGCGATCCCAATCATTCTGGAACCAATCGTCCAGCAAAGCATCATGAAACATATAAGGCACCATCATCATAAGTCATTCCTCCAATTCTTGTCGGCTGCCGGTTCTTTTTTCGGCGTCGGACTTTTGATTTGGCCTTTCAGGGGTTCGGGGGTTTCGCTTTCGTTCGCCCCTGTTCCCTTGGAACGCCTTTATTATAGCACCGGAAAATTAGCACTGTCAAGCCTAGAGTGCTAATGTTTACATTTCATGCGATGTTTGTTCATAAAATATGCGATTTTGCTCCGGGGGCTGTACAAAACCCCGGGAGTTTTGTATGATACAGGTATCTTATCCAAAAAAGAAGGTAGCATGGTATGGTTTACAAACTGCTTTTCAGCCCCACCGGCGGCACCGCCGCCGTCGCCAACGCTTTGACCGACGGCCAGATCGTGGACCTGACCGACCGCAGCAGGGATTTTTCCGCCGTGGCCCTGACCGCCGAGGACGTGGCCGTGATCGCGGTACCGTCCTACGCGGGCCGGGTGCCCAAGACCGCCGCAGCGCGGCTGGCAGAGGTGCAGGGTGGCGGCGCCCGGGCGGTGCTGGTCTGTGTATACGGCAACCGCGCCTACGAGGATACACTGGTGGAACTGGCTGATCTGGCCGAGGCCGCCGGATTCCGGGCAGCGGCGGGGATAGCCGCACTGGCCGAGCATTCCATCGCCCGGACTTACGCCGCGGGGCGTCCCGATGCAGCGGACAAAGCCGAACTGCATACTTTTTGGGAAAAGATCGAGGCCAAGCTCCGCGCCGGGGACGACACCGCCCCCGCCCTGCCCGGCAACCGCCCCTACAAGCCGCTGGCGGTGCACAGCATGGTGCCCCACACAGCCAAACGGTGCATTGACTGCGGCCGCTGTGCCGCCGCCTGCCCCGTGGGGGCCATCGACGCCACCGACCCCCGCCGCACCGACGCCGACCTGTGCATCGGCTGTATGCGGTGCGTGGCCCTTTGCCCGGTGCAGGCCCGCCAGATCGACCCCGACGCGCTGGCGGCCCTGACCGCCCGGCTGGCGCCCCTTTGCGCCGGGCATAAGGAAAACGAGCTGTTCCTGTAACCTTTTACCTCCGGCAGAAGAAAAGCCCCCGGCCGCGCAAATGCGCGGCCGGGGGCTTTGTTCTGTTTGCGATTTACGCCTGCGGCAGCGGGAAGGTGCTGCCGCCGTGAGGCATGAGGGTGGTTTCCACCCCGTTCAGGCTGCCGCCGTTGCTCTGGGCGGCCAGCGCCAGCGCCTCGTCCAGCGTCTTGGCCACCTGTATCTTGGTGTGGGCAAACCGGTCGGCAGGCAGGTCGGTGACGAGGATCAGATGGTAGTTTTCTGCTGTCTCGGCAAAGAGGAAGCCCACAAACCCACCGATGGAGAAGTCGGCGCGAAGGGCTTTCTCCCGTGCTTCCATCGAGTCAAAGTTGCAGATCTGGGCCTCGCAGTCGGGGTCGCCGAAGCCCTCCCGGCACTGGGAGAGCAGGATCATCGTGCCGCCGGGAGCCACCGCCGCCAAGGCGTTGGAAAGGGTCTTGGAGGTCTGGTAGAGGTTGATGTCCTTGGGGTAGCCGCCAGCACTGGCGATGACCAGCGGAGTGCGGCGGGGAATGGGCACGCCGTCCAACTGTTCCACCACCTGTGCCGCCGCAGCATGGGCCTTTTGCCAGTCGCCGGCAAAGGCACCCACGATCTGGTAGTTGTCATCCACAATAACATTGAGCAGGTAGGCGGGCTTGGCAAAGGCCGCACATTCCACCAAATCGCTGTGGAAAGGGTTGCTGTCCGTCATGTTGCCGTTGCAGGCCTTGGGGTTGGAACCGCTGCCCAGACCGGGGTTAAGGGCGTTGTTGTGGTTGGTGTTGATGGTCTCCCGCCCGGCAATGCCCGGGACGATGGACTTGCGGCCGCCGCCGAAGCCCGCCAAGAAATGGTAGACCACGCCGCCGGTAAGGATGATCTTATCGCAGGCCATGGCATAGCTGTCCAGCCAGACCGGGGTGCCCCGGCTGGTGGTACCCATGTAGGTCAGGTGTTCCTTGTCATCGCAATCATGGTCGATGAACCGGATACGGCGGTAGAGATCCTCCCCCACCAGCGAGATATGCTCCTCCTCGGTCTGGGCCCGATGGGTGCCGGTGGCGCAGAGGATGAGGATGTCCTTGTCGGGGATGCCGGCCCGGTTGAGCCGTTCCACCAGAACGGGCAGATAGGTGCTGGGCTGCTGCCACCGGCGGGTGGTGTCCGAGATGAGGATGCAGACCGTTTCCCCCGGATGGACGGCCTCCTCGATGGGACCGGCCCCGATGGGATGGTCCAAGGCATACTCGATATGCTCCCGCACCGTCCGCTTGGGCAGATCCACCGCGTTGGCGTGGACTTCTGCCACCACCTGCGCGGGGTCCAATGCCACGGCAAATTCGGTTTCGCTGTACTTCATACTTTCCATATACATTCGCCCTCTCTTCTGGGGGAACGCGCCCCCAACGTATCCATCTATGATGGTAGCACTTTGCCCTGCAGAAATCAAGAAATGCCGCCCGCCGCAAAAAAGGGAGCGCCCGCTGACGCGGACGCTCCTTTTTTATCTGGTCGTTGCGGGCCGAATCACTCCACCCGCAGCAGGTCCTGACCGGGCTTGACTTCGCCTTCGGCCAGCGTCTTGACCGCCGCATACCGCTCGGTGTTGCAGACGATCATCGGGGTGGTGACTTTGTACCCCGCCGCCTTGATGGCGTCGACGTCGAAGCTGATGAGCAGGTCGCCCTTCTTGACCTTCTGGCCGTTCTTCACATGGGCGGTGAAATGCTGCCCGCTGAGCTTGACGGTGTCGATGCCGATGTGGAGCAGCAGCTCGGCGCCGCCCTCGGTCACCAGACCGATGGCATGGTGGGTATCGAAGAGGTTATCCACCGTAGCATCCGCCGGGGCATAGAGTTTGCCCTCAGTGGGTTCGACGGCCACGCCGTCCCCCAGCACGCCGGAAGCAAAGGCTTCATCCTCCACGTCGGCCATGGCCACCACGGTGCCCGCCAGATGGGCGCCGAAAGTCTCGGCGGGGACGGCTTCCTTGGGAGTTTCGGCCTTAGGGGCCGGGGCTGCCGGAGCTTCCACCGCTGCCGGAGCATCGGAAGCCGGGCTTTCCATATAGTCCACAAGGTTGGACTTGATGACCGCTACCTGCGGTCCATAGATGACCTGAATGCCGTTGCCCTTATGCACCACACCGGAGGCGCCGCTCTGGCGCAGCATGGCATCGTTGACCTTGTCGGCATCCACCACGGTCACCCGCAGACGGGTGGCGCAGCAGTCCACGTCGGAGAGGTTGGCCTTGCCGCCCAAACCTTGCAGGATCAGGGCCGAAACCGCATCGCTGCTCTTGGCACCGGCGGCGTCGGGGCCTACGCCGGTCTTTTCTTTAAAGTCGGCACGGGTGTAGAGCTTGGCTTCCTCGCCGTCTTCCTCCCGGCCGGGGGTCTTGAGGTTCATTTTGGTGATCATGAAGTAGAAGGTGAAGTAGTACAGCACGAAGTAGAAGACACCCACGATGACCACCCAGATCCAGTGGGTCTTGGCGTTGCCTTGCAGGATGCCGAAGAGGGTCAGGTCGATCAGACCGCCCGAGAAGGTCATGCCGACGCCCACGTTAAAGATGTGCATGAGCATGTAGGCCAAGCCGGCGTAGACACAGTGGACGGCGTACATCACGGGGGCCACGAACAGGAAGGTAAATTCCAGCGGCTCGGTGATACCGGTGAGCATCGAGGTCAGCGCGGCAGAGAGGAGCAAACCGGCCACGACCTTGCGTTTTTCGGGACGGGCAGCGCGGTACATGGCAAGAGCAGCACCGGGCAGACCGAAGATCATGAGCGGGAACTTACCGGCCATAAACCGGGTGGCAGAAACCGAGAACTCGGTGGTTGCCTTGGAGGCCAGCTCGGCAAAGAAGATGTTCTGGGCGCCCTGTACGGTGACGCCGTCGATGACGGCGGTGCCGCCCACAGCCGTCTGCCAGAAGGGCATGTAGAATACATGGTGCAGGCCGAAGGGGATGAGGGCGCGCTCGATAAGGCCGTAGAGCCAGGTGCCGATGTAGCCGGAGCCCAGCACCAGATTGCCCAGCATACCGATGCCGGTCTGAACCACCGGCCAGACGTAGAACATGACGATGCCTACCACCAGATAGACGGCGGTACAGACGATGGGCACAAAGCGGGTGCCGCCGAAAAAGGAGAGCACCTGCGGCAGTTGGATCTTATAGAAGCGGTTGTGGAGCGCCGCCACGCCCAGACCTACGATGATGCCGCCGAACACGCCCATCTGCAGGGTGGTGATGCCCAGCATGGAGGTGGTGGTGTTGGCCGCCATGGCCTCCACGCCGCCGGCAGCGTTGATCATGGCGCTGATGGCGGTGTTCATGACCAAGTAGGCAATGGCGCCGGACAGGGCGGCGACTTCCTTTTCCTTTTTGGCCATACCGATGGCCACGCCCATGGCGAAGAGCAGCGCCAAGTTGTTAAAGACGGCGCTGCCGCACTGGTTCATGATGTCCAGCACGGTGTAGATCGGCGTGCCCGGATGGATCAGCCCGGTAAGGCCGTAGGCTTCCAGCATGGTTTCGTTGGTGAAGGAACTGCCGATGCCCAGCAGCAAGCCGGCTACCGGCAGCAGCGCGATGGGCAGCATAAAGGAGCGGCCCACCCGCTGCAAAACGCCAAAGATTTTGTCTTTCATACAGATTTTCCTCCTCATTCCGATAGGACAAAATTGGGATATATATAAAAACAGACCCATACGACCTCCCCGCACCGATGGCGGCGAAGTCATACAGGTCTAGCCTACACAGCAGCGGTGCAGTAACTATCCATAAATTGTGAGCAATGTTAGGGGGCAACCTCTTTCAGGTCCCCCGCCACCCGCTTGAGGTGGATGGTCAGATAAATCAATTCCTCCTGCGAAAGGGTCTGGTGCCAGGTGTTCTGGATGTATTCCGCCACACACTGGGCGCATTTGTAATGCCGCTGGCAGTTGCGGGCGATCAGCGCCCGGAATGCCACATCGCTCTCGTTGTCCGAGTCGGTCATCATCTTGCCTTGGAACAACCGCTGGGCAAAGTACCGCAGATGCACCACAAACCGGTGAAAGGTCAGGGATTCCCGGTCAAAGGCGCCCAAGTCCCGGTAGTAGTACTCCACCACCTGAATGACCCCCTCGATAAGGCGGGTGATGTCGTACATCTCGCTCATATTGGTGTTGAGCTCGGCGTTGACGATGTGCAGCGCAATAAAAGCCGCTTCGTCGGGGTTCAGCTCCACACCGAACCGCTCCTTGACCAGCGCCACACAGCGCTGCCCCAACTGGTATTCGGTGGGGTAGTAACACAAAATGCTGCCCGCCAAGGGGTTTTTGAACTCGACGCCCTGCGCTTTGCGCTGGATGGCAAAACTGATGTGGTCCGCCAAGGTGATGAGCAAGCTCTCGTTCAAGGGCTGGGGGATGGCCGCCTTGATCTCGGCGATCATCTCTTCCGTCAGGTCCAGATGTTCCAGCGGGATCTGCTCCACCAGTTCCCGCAGGCGCCGCTGACCGGACTTATCCTCCATGCGGTAGACCTTTTCCACCCCGGCAGGGTCCACGAACTGCGCCACCTTTCGGCCAAACCCCAACCCTCTGCCGGTGACGATCATCTCGTTGCCTTTTTCGTCGATCACGCAAAGAATGTTGTTGTTGATGACCTTTTTGATGCGCATTCCGTTGCCCCCTTTCCGCCGGGGCGGGCAAAAAAATAACCAGCCCCATCAAATCCCATTCCTGTATACAGAAGAAGATCTTAACGGAGTTGGTCTAGCCCGCTTTACCGGTAACAATCCAACAGAGCCCTTTTCGGCTGCTCGCTTATCTGTGAAAAGAATAGCACACTGCGGCGGGGAAGTCAACTCTTTTTGCCCATGGAACGTGTTTTCGGCAAATTGCTGTATTTTTGCCGGATGTATTTGGGCAATTCCGCCAACGAGCCATGGGGAAGCCGGGCTTCTTCCGCGTAGAATCGGCGTTTTTTCCACCAGTTCCACGCTGCGTGGAGACCGTCCACCTCCCGTTCCTTGCAAATCCACCCGCCGAGGTGTAGACTGAAAAGCAGCAAACAAAGGAGGAACCGACGATGGATGCCAAAAAGATCGGCGCGTTGATCGCTGCGTCGCGGCGGGCGCGGGGGCTGACCCAACAGCAGTTGGCCGCCGAGCTGGGGATGACCAACCGGGCCGTGAGCAAGTGGGAGACCGGCCAAGGGTTGCCGGACATTGCCCTGCTGCCCGCCTTAGCCGCTGCGCTGGGGATCACGGTGGATGAATTGCTGGCGGGGGAAACCGCCCCGCTGTCCCCCACCCCCGAAGAAGAGCCGATGGATGGCGCCGACGCCCCCGAAGAGGCCCTTTCCCCCGAGGAGACCGCGTCGGACATGGGTGAAGCTCTGGCGGATCTGCCCCGGATGCAGCCCACCCGGCAGGAATGGGCCGCCGCGGTGCTGAGCTGCCGCAAACTGCCCAGCCAGCGTCTGGTGCGGCTGCTGTTGGCCTTGGCGGGGACGGCAGCCCTGCTTGCGGGGACCTACGGCGCGTTCCACAACTTTTTTACCGACACCACCTCCCTGCAGCCCCTTGTGCTGCTGACTGCGGGGCTGGTCCTGTGGGCGGAATCCCTGCTGGGGCTGCGGCTCTCCGTTGGGCTTTGGAACAATTTGTGCCGCCGCCCGGCCTGTACCTTGTATAAAGACGTGGTCCTGCAAGAGGACGGCACCCAACTGCCGCTGGTGGAACTGGCGCTGGTCCGGCGGTACCGGGGCTGCACCGTACTGGTGTGGAACCGCCGCCCCCTGCCTCTGGCCTTGGTGGTGCCCGACGCCGCCTGTACCGACTCTGCCGACGCCTTGCAGCGCTATCTGCACCAGTTGGTTCCGGCGGTCTGCCGGTTTGGCACCGCCCGCACCCCGCGGATGCACCGGCCAGTCAAGGTGGCCGGGTTGGCCGTGGTGGGCCTTGCCCTTTTTGCCTTTGCCTTGGCCCCGGCGCTGGGTTTAGCGGGGACGATTTCCCCTACCGGCACCGTGCTGATGCTCCGCCGGGACCCTGAGACCGGCATCGTCACTGACGTACACAGCGGCCACACCTTCCCCTACCCGGTGGTAGGGCGGATGAAAAAGCAGTGGATGACCGGTGACTGCTGTGCCGTCACCTACCAGACCACCGATGGCTCCACCCATGTCTATCTGGCCACCTACGGGGACCGGGGCAGCGGGTACAGCTACTATTATGTAGAGCCTCTGCTTACCGGCACATGGCGGCAGTATGAGAACGCCCTTTCCCCCGGGGTGACGCTGCGCAAGGATTCCGGTTCAGCGGACATTCACATTTTGTCGGATTTCTCCGGGTCGGATTACAGCCAAGTGTACCGTCAGACCGTCCAGTTCGGCACGCTGGGAGTGGCCCTGTGCGATGAGGAAGGTCTGCCCCACTGGACGGTGGTGCTGGGCCGGGACTACGACGCCGAGGAAGGGATAGACCCTTCCGGTTCGCTGATCGTCTGCCCGGTGTCGATGGAACCCACCGAGGCCGTGACGCTGCACTATTACAGCGAGGAGGAACAGGAGCGGGATTTCCGCGAGGCGATGGGTCTGCCCAGCGTGGAGGAAGAAGAAAAGCTGCAAGCGCTGGAAACCACGCCGCCCACCTTCTCGGACGAACAGGACTACACCGTGCGGGAGGACGGGGTGTACTTTACTTGGGACGGCGGCGCCACGTACAGCAAGGCGATGGGCGGCGGCGAAGGGGTGGAGACCGCCGCCGACATGAACTCCTGCACGATGACCGATACGATGGCCGCCTTTTTGACGGTGAGCGAGTTGAAAAACGGCCAGAGCGTCACGCTGCATCTGACCCATGACAAGGGCCAGAATTGGCAGACCATCCCTCTGGCGGACTTCACCGACGTGCACCCCATCAGTTATATGGAGATGCACTTCCTCGACGATTCTTTCGGGTGGTTTGTCGCCAGTACCGGCTGGTCGATGGGTACCGGCATGATGGCCGAGTTCTACACCACCCACGACGACGGCCTTACCTGGGAGGACCAACTGCTGCCCGGCAAGGTGGGCAACACCGACGGATTTACCGGCATGGTGTTCTGCAGCGAAAATGCCGGGGCCGCCACCACCCACTCCCCCAACGAATCGGACTGGCCGCGGCTTTTCCTGACGCCGGACGGCGGCCGTTCTTGGCAGGAGCCCATCCTGCCGTGGGATGACCTGAGCGACGACGAGCTGTCTTCCCTCATCGGGCAGGGGGTGTACGCCCCGGGCCGGGTCACCGGCATCACCGACTTGGGGGATGACCATTGGGAGGTAACGCTGGCCCAGAGCGCCAACGAACAGCAGGAGATCGTGCTGGCCGCCGATTCTTTCGACGGGCCGTGGCTCCTGAAAGAAGTGCGTTCTGTCTCCTGACAGACCGGTGGGACGGCGGTGCTTGGCACCGCCGTCTCTTGTTTTCCCCGCCTGTCGGGTGTAGGATAAAAGAAAAAGGGAGGAATCGTCATGCAGGAAGTGCATCCCCAGCCGGAGAACCGCCCCCACGCCCGGTATCCAACCGACGCGCCGGAACCCGCCTCGGTTCCCGGGGCCGCACCCGCCGAGATCTGGGCCCGGCTGCCACCGGGGGCTTACACCCGGCGCTGGGTCTTTTTCCGGCAGGCGCTGCGAAGCGCTCTGCTGGGCATCTGTGCCCTGCCGGGGCGGCGGGCCGCCCGCCGTCTGCTGTGGGCGGCAGGGTTTTCCCTGCTGCTGGGTGGTCTGGCCGGGGCAATGGGGATGCTTCTGACCGGCACCGACACCGCCCTGCTGCCCGCCTGTCTGGGAAGTTTTGTGGGGTATCTGCTGGTTCTGGCCGGGCTGACAGGCACCCGGTCGGCTTGGCGGATCCGGCGGCAGCTCCGTCGCTTTGGCGGGGCGGTGCTGACCCCCCCATCTGCATTGGAAGGATTCCTACGGCGTCCGGGACCTGCCCTTGGCCGACTTGGCGTTGGTGCAGCGCTTTCCGGGTTGGACCGTGCTGGTCTGGAAAAAGGACAAGCTGCAAGCCCTCCCCCTACCCGACGCCGCCTGCCCCATGGGCGGCGAGGCGCTCTTCTACCGGCTGCGGCAGGCCGCGCCCCGGGCCGTCTGCCGCCTGAGCCATCGGCGGCTGCGCCCCCGGTGGGGCTTCGTCTTCTGCTTGCTGGCGGCCGCCGGTCTGCTTTTCCTGAACAGCCAGTTTTTGGGGATGGTGGGGCAGGGTTTCCAGCTAATCCAAATTCCCGATTCAGCCAGCGGGGCCCACATTGCGCTGGCCTACAACCGTCACACCGGCCAATTCTCCCTGCCCGGGCAAGCCCCCTTCCCCTACCCCGCCGTGGGGGACCTGAAACTCCAGTGGCAGTCCGACGCCTGCTGCGCCGTGACCTACCAGACCACCGACGGCAACATCCGGGTGGAACTGCTGGACGGCACCGACGGGCAGCCCCCCCGGCTGGACCCCGACCCGCCCACCGGCCGGTGGCAGCAGTATCTGGAGCTGTCCGACGCGGGCATCACGCTGCGCTGGGACGAGGAAGGCCAGTGTTACCACCTGTTCACCCAAGACGGGGAATCGGTCTATCACCAGTGGCAGCAGTTTGACGGGCTGGGGCTGGCCCTCTGTGACGACCGGGGCCTGCCCCAGTGGACCCTGACCCCCGATACTCGGCCCCTCCCCAACACTGACAGTGACGGCCCGGTGCTGCTGCTCTGCCCCGTGACGCTGGACAAAAACGGGCTGTGCATTCCCCTGTATGCCTGCACCGCCCCCGCCGCCCCGGAGACAGACACCGCCCCGCCCGTCTTCACCGATACCATCGACGTCTGCGTGAACGAGAACGGCGTCTTTTTCACATGGGACGACGGCATCAGCGTCCAGCAGGCGCTGACCGCCGCCCAGTGCCAGTACTACGGCATCGAGAGCGAAGCGGACTTGGAACCGCTGGTGCTGCGCTGGGATGTAGCGGCCTTCCTGACCCGGGCGGATGGGCAGGTATGGGCCTACACCACCACCGACCAAGGCCAGACTTGGCAGGCCGCCTCGCTGACCGAGGGCGCCAGCCAAGCCGAAGTGACCGACCTCTGCTTGAGCTTTACCGGCCGGGGGCTAGGCTTTGCCGCGGTGAGCACGCAGGACCGGGAAAGCGGTGAAATTCAGGTCGGCATCTACACCTCGGCGGATGGGGGCGTCAGTTGGTCCGCCGTGAACACCCCCGCGCCCCAGAACGACAGCCTGCGCCCCCTGAACGGCCTGATTTTTTACGACGGCGCCGCCGGCCTTGCCTCGATGGAAAGCGGCAGCGGCAGCCCTTGGCCCCACGTCTTTGCCACCGAGGACTGCGGCCAGACTTGGGAGGAGGTGGCGATGCCCTTTGCGGACAGCGGCCAGACGTCGGCCACCCGCTTGGTGGAATTTTTCTTTGACGAATACGACTGGGTCGCCATCTTTACGCAGGAACCCGCAGCCCCGCGGGAGATCACCTTCAAGGGCAGCATGCCCAGCGGACCATGGACCTACGCCGCCACCCACGCCAGCAACTGAGCCTTGTGCTTTGCAGCCCCGCTTTACGGCGGGGCTGCTTTTCTACACTTCTCTCGGATTGTCCCTTGCGCCGAACCCCATCATAGAGTATAGTAGTGGTATACCCTGCTGTTACAGAAAGGAACCTTTCATGCAAAACAAAAAACCTTGGCTGTATCTGGCCGCTGTGGCGGTGGTTCTGCTGGCACTGAAATACAGCGATGCTCTGCTGGGCGGCATCCGGCTGCTCTTTTCGCTGCTGGTGCCGCTGCTGCTGGGCTGCGGCGTAGCCTATGTGCTGAATATTCTGGTGGCAAAGCTGGAAAGCCTGCCGCCGCTGCGCGATCCCCAGTCCAAACTGTACCCCGTCCGCCGGGCGTTGAGCATCACCGGTGCGCTGGTGGGCATTCTGCTGGTCATCACCCTGCTCTTCGGCATCATCATTCCCCAGTTGGTGGATGCCTTCCGGGTCATGCTCATCAATGTGCCCCCTGCCGTCAACGAGTTCCTCGCTTGGTTGGATTCGCTGGACGTCACCCTGCCCCAGTTGGAAGCTTGGCTGCGCTCCCTCAACTTGAATTGGCCGGACCTGCTGCAAAAGGCCACCACCTATCTCACCTCCGGGGTGGGCAATATGTTCACGTCGGCTTTCGGGCTGCTCAGCAGTTTGGGCGGCATCGTCATGCAGGTGGTCATTGCGGTGATCTTCGCCCTCTATCTGCTGGCGGGTAAGGAGCGGCTGGGCCGCCAGTTCCACGCCGTGGCCGAAACCTACCTGCCGCCCCGCGTGTGCCGCACGCTGTGGTACGTGCTGGCCACCGCCCACGACACCTTTACCAAATTCTTTGTGGGGCAGTTCACCGAGGCCATCGTCATCGGGGTGCTCTGCACGCTGGGCATGTGGCTCTTCCGGCTGCCCTACGCCACCATGATCGGCACGCTGGTGGGGGCTACCGCCCTGCTGCCCGTGGTGGGCGCTTACTTGGGCGCTGCGGTGGGCGCTTTCATGATTTTGACCGTCAACCCGCTGCAAGCCTTGGGCTTCTTGGTGTTTATCGCCATCCTGCAGCAGTTGGAAGGCAACCTGATCTACCCCCGTGTGGTGGGCACCTCCATCGGCCTGCCCGGCATTTGGGTGCTGACCGCCGTCACGGTGGGCGGCGGCATCGGCGGCATTGCCGGCATGCTGCTGGCCGTGCCGGTGACCGCCACCCTCTACCGGCTGCTGCGGGCCGATGTGCACCGCCGCCGGCAAGACCACGAAGTGACCTCTGTATGACCCAAATCCCCCTGCTGCGGCAGGGGGATTTTTTTGCGGGGCCTCTGGCTTTTGCCGCGGCCCTGTGGTAGGATACTGAAAAAGGAGGCATCTGGCATGCTGGCATATACCTATGTAGCGCAGGGCACCTTTGCCTTGCAGGACAAACCCAAACCCGTTTTGCAGAACGACCGGGACGCCATCGTCAAGGTGACGCTGGGCAGCATCTGCACCAGTGATCTGCACATCAAACACGGCTCGGTGCCCCGGGCGGTGCCGGGCATCACGGTGGGCCACGAGATGGTGGGCATCGTGGAGCAGGTGGGCGCAGCGGTGACTGCGGTCCGCCCCGGCGACCGGGTGGCCGTGAACGTGGAGACCTTCTGCGGCGACTGCTTTTTCTGCCGCCACGGCTGGGTGAACAACTGCACCGACCCCGAGGGCGGCTGGGCGCTGGGCTGCCGCATCGACGGCGGTCAGGCCGAGTATGTGCGGGTGCCCTACGCCGACCAAGGGCTGACCCCCATTCCCTCTTCCGTCACCGACGAGCAGGCCCTTCTGGTGGGGGACGTACTGGCCACCGGCTACTGGGCGGCGCAAATCAGCGAGATCACCCCCGAGGACACCGTCCTGATTTTGGGGGCCGGCCCTACCGGGCTGTGTACCCTGCAATGCGTGCTGCTCTATGGTCCCAAACGGGTCATCGTCTGTGACAAAGACCCCGCCCGCCGCGCCTTTGTGGAGGCTCACCATCCCGGGGTGCTCACCGCCCCGCCCGAGGACCTGCCCGCCTTTGTGGCCGCCCACAGCGACCACGGCGGTGCCGACGCCGTGCTGGAAGTGGCAGGCAGCGACGAGACGTTCCGGCTGGCCTGGCAGTGCGCCCGGCCCAATGCCATCGTGACGGTGGTGGCCCTTTACGACACACCCCAGATCTTGCCCCTGCCCGACATGTACGGCAAGAATTTGACCTTCAAGACCGGCGGCGTGGATGGCTGCCATTGCCGGGAAACGCTGGACCTGATCGCCGCGTGCAAGCTGGACACCACCCCGCTGATCACCCATACCTACGACCTGAAGGACATTGCGGCGGCCTACGACCTATTTGAAAACCGTCGGGACGGCGTCATCAAAGTCGCCATCCGGTGCTGAACCCCTTTGCCCACAACCAAAAACGGGAACACCCCCACAGGGCGTTCCCGTTTTTTCTGTGTTACAGTACCATCAGCAGGGTGCCCGCACCAAGAAGCAGGCATCCCAAGGCCGACTTGGGGGTGACCTGCTCATGGAGGAGCAGCGCCGCCAGCACCAACGTGATGACCACGCTGAGTTTATCGATGGGTACCACCTTGCTGGCGGGGCCGAGCTGCAGAGCCCGGTAGTAGCACAGCCACGACGCCCCGGTGGCCAGCCCCGACAGAATCAGGAACAGCCAACTGCGGCGGCTGATCTGCCCCAGCCCCCCTTGGGCACCGGTAAGAAACACCATGCCCCAAGCCATGGCCAGCACCACGGTGGTGCGCACCGCCGTGGCCAGATTGGAGTCGACCCCTTCGATACCGATTTTAGCCAAAATCGAGGTCAGGGCCGCAAACACCGACGACCCCACCGCAAAGACAAGCCACATGGGAAAACGCTTCCCTTCCACAAAAGTACAACCCTTCCGGCTGCCGGTTCCATTATACCACGACAGGCAGCCCACAACCAGCACCCCAGACCCAAAACTGTTTGCGCGTGCAAATTTCTGCTTGCGTGCGCAAACAGTTGGGTGTATACTGCTAGACAGAGAAAGGAGCTTTTTTCATGGACGATTTTATCAAATGGGTTTCCATTACAGCGCGGCAAACGGCGCTGCATATGGACCGGGAGTTGGCGCCTTACGGCCTGAACGCCAGCCAATACATGTATGTGGTGGAGGTCTGCACCCATCCCGGGCTGACACAGGACCGGTTTTTCCAGATTTTTTACGTCAATCCCAGCAATGTAACGCGGGCCCTTGTAGCGCTGGAAAAGCAGGGCTTGCTGGAGCGCCGCAGCAACAGCAAAAACCGGCGGACGTTCTGCATCTATCCCACCCAGAAAGCGCTGGACATCTTCCCGAAAATCACCCGGCTGCGCCGCCTTTGGCAGGAGCGCATGCTGGCTGACCTAGCGCCGGATACCCGGGCGGAGGTAGAACAGGCACTGCGCACCGCCGCCCTGCGCGCGGTGGAATCGAACCGAGAGGAGGACCCCGACCATGCCGAATAAAGACCCGCTGGGCGTCAAACCGCTGCCCCAACTGCTGGCATCCTTTGCCGTACCCAGCATTCTGGCCATGCTGGTCAGCTCGCTGTACAATATCGTAGACCAGATCTTTATCGGACAGGGCGTGGGGTATCTGGGCAACGCCGCCACCAACGTAGCTTACCCGCTGACCACCATCTGCATGTCCATTGCGCTGCTCATCGGCATTGGCAGCGCCGCAGGCTTCAACCTGAATCTGGGGGCCGGCAAGGCCGATTTGGCCCGCCGGGTGGTGGCCGCTGCCGTAACCATGATGGTGGTGCTGGGCCTTCTCTATATGGTTCTGGTAGAGCTGTTTTTGCCCCAACTGCTGCGGCTTTTCGGCGCCACCGACAGCGTAATGCCCTACGCCTTGCAGTACACCCGCATCACCGCCGTGGGCATGCCGCTGCTGATCTTGACCAACGCCATCAGCAATCTGGCCCGGGCGGACGGCAGTCCCCGGTATTCCATGGCCTGCATGCTGCTGGGCGCTATCCTCAACACCATCCTTGACCCCGTCTTTATCTTTGTCTGCCACTGGGGCGTGGCCGGCGCCGCTTGGGCCACCGTCATCGGGCAGGCTGCCTCCGCCGCTATGGCGGTGGCCTATCTGCCCCGCTTCCACAACATCCACCTGCAGCGCAGCGATTTCCGGCCCCAGCCTGCCCTGTGGCGCCGCATCGCCTCGCTGGGGTTGAGCAACAGCATGAACCAACTGGCCATTACCTTTGTGCAGATCGTTCTGAACAACTCGCTGACCTACTACGGCGCCCAAACCATCTACGGCAGCGAGATTCCGCTGGCCACCAGCGGCATCGTTATCAAGATCAACGCCATCCTGCTGGCCATCATCGTGGGTATCTCCCAAGGGACCCAGCCCATCATCAGCTTCAACTACGGCGCCGGCAAGTATGACCGGGTCCGGGGCATCTATCTGCTGGCTGTCAAGCTGGCGCTGGCCATCTCTGCCGTGGGGTTTGCGGCGTTCCAGCTTTTTCCCAAACAGATCGTGTCCCTGTTCGGCACCGGCGACCACCTCTATTTTGAATTTGCCGTCAAATTCATGCGCACCTACCTATTCATGGTGGTGGTCAACTGCGTGCAGCTCCTCTCCTCCAACTTCTTTGCGGCCATCGGCAAACCCATCCGGGGTCTGCTGCTAGCCCTGACCCGGCAGGTCTTTTTCTTGGTGCCGCTGCTGCTGATCCTGCCCCTCTTCTGGGGGTTGGACGGGCTGCTTTTCGCCACGCCGGTGGCGGATTTCATCGCCTTTGTGACCTCGGCGCTGACGATGCGGGCCGAGCTGCGCCGGCTGCGCACCACCCCCACACCCCAAACGGCCTGAACCAAAGCCAAACGGGCGTGCCCCCAATAGGAGCACGCCCGTTTTTTGTTTTGGTACGGTACCGGTATCACAGCAGTTTGGGAGCCAGCGCCTTGCTGGTGCGTTCCCGAGCAATGGCGGCCAGTTCCTGATTGTCCAGCGTGTAGCGCAGCACCAACACTTCGGCCACAAAAAGCACCGCGATCTTGGCGGCGATGCTGCCGCTGTCCAGCGGACTTTCCTTGGCACCGCAGAGCAGCACCACGTCGGCCAGCGCCGTGCCGGGAGCGTCGGCGTAGTGGGTCAGCAGGATGACCTTGGCCCCGTTGCCCTTGACGATGCGCAGCGTTTCCATCATATCCCGGGTGGAACCGGAGTAGGAGATGAAGAGCACCACATCCTCGGGCACCATCAGGCTGGCGGCCAAGGTCTGCATATGGCTGTCACCGGCGGTGCGGAATTTGGTGGACACAATGGCAAACCGGGCCCAGATATCGTTGGCCAAGATCTGGCTGCCCCCCTGCCCGAAGCAGAACACCTGCCGGGCCCGCTGCAGCAGGGTGGCGGCGGCGTCGATGGCGTCGGGGTCCAGCACCGAGCGGGTGCCGTTGATGGCTTCCAGCGCCACGGCACTGGCATGGGTACACAGGGTAGCGGTGTCGGTGCCGGGTTCCAGCTTGTTGGCCCCCGCCGCGGTGGGCAGAGCGTTGGCCTGAGCCAAAGAGATCTTCATTTCATTATAGCCGTCAAACCCCAGCGAGCGGCAGAACCGGAAGATGGTGGCTTCGGCCACGCCGCAGGCTGCCGCCAGCGACGAGATGGACAGATACTGGGCTTCCTCGGCGTGTTGGGTCAGATAATCGGCCACACGCCGCCCCGAACGGGTCAATTCACTATACTGTGAACGCAGCAGTTCCCAGAAATTGCAGGAATTCATGGGGGGCACTCCTTTTTTCTCAAACGCCGGTGTTGCCCGGCGCAAAAATAAAACTTTTTTTCTAACACTAGTATAAAAGAAAAAACAAGGCTTGACAAGTGTGGATTTTTCCTACATTTGGCGGGTGAACTTTGTACAGAATGTACAGAAAATCGAAAAAAACCTCACTTTGCTGTTTTCTTTCTTGGGGTGGGCAGCCACCGTCCGCTTTCGGTGTGCCCCGGCTTAGACGCCGGGAAAGCCCCGGCAAAATGCAAATCCTTTTCACTTTTTTTGACACGCAAAAAACTTTTTCGCAAGCTCTCCTTATACAGTTCTTGCTTTCTTTGTCAATTTATTGCTGCAACATCGTGGAAAACTCGTTGTTTTTGTGCATTACCACCAGAAACTCGGCAAAACATTGGTGAAAATACATCTGGACAAATGGAAAATATTTTTCTAAAATGGAAATTATCAAGCGGGACGGAGCGTATCCGCCCCCACCACCCGTCAAACACAAAGGAGAAAAACATGAAAAAGCAGTTGTCTTTGCTTCTGGCCGCGGGCATGACCGCCGGCCTGCTGGCAGGCTGCGGCGGCGCTTCCAGCTCCACCGCGTCGGAATCCGCCGAGAGCACCTCTTCGGCTGCTGCCACCGGTGAAACCTCCGGGGACAGCCTCTCCGCCGACATCACGATGTGGACCTATCCCATCGGCCAGTTCGGCGACGCCGAGACGGTGAACAACATGATCGCCAAGTTCCAAGAGACCCACCCCGGCATCAACGTCACGGTGGAATATCTGGACTACACCAACGGTGACGATCAGGTTACCGCCGCCATCGAGGCCGGCACCACCCCCGACATCGTCATGGAAGGTCCCGAGCGTCTGGTTTCCAACTGGGGCGCCAAGGGCAAGATGCTGGACCTGAGCGACCTGTGGACTGAGGACGCCGTGGCGGACATCTCGGCCGTGAGTCAGGCCGTGGTCAACGCCTGCAAGGGCGCCGACGGCAGCTACTATGAATACCCCCTGTGCATGACCACCCACACCATGGCCATCAACAAAGAGATGTTTGAAGAGGCCGGTGCGCTGCAGTACATCAACGAAGACGGCACTTGGACCACCGAGAACTTCGAGAAGGCCCTGCAGGCTTTGAAGGACAACGGCGTGGACACCACCGCCATCGTTTACTGCGGCGGTCAGGGCGGCGACCAGGGCACCCGCGCGCTGGTCAACAACCTGTACAGCGGCCAGTTCACCAACGCTGACCACACCGCTTACACCACCGACAGCGACGCCAACAAGAAGGCTTTGCAGCAGCTGGTGGATTGGGCCAACGAGGGCCTGATCAGCTACGACGCCGCTGCCCAGGCTTCTGACGAGCTGCAGCTCTTCGCCAACGGCACCGTGGCCATGACGCTGTGCTGGAACGCCTCCAATCAGGCGCAGTACGCTTCCTCCGTCACCTTCACCCCGATGGCGGTTGCCTTCCCCTCTGACGACGGCGTGCCTGAGCTGTGCGGCGGCATCTGGGGCTTCGGCATCTTTGACAACGGCGACGACAACAAGGCCGCTGCCGCCAAAGAGTTCATCAAGTTCCTCTGCGACGATCCCGAGCAGGGTCCCGAGAGCGTCCGTCTGACCGGCTTCTTCCCCGTCCGTGCCTCTTTCGGTGATGTTTACACCGGCACCGAGGACGCCGACCGTATGGCGCAGTTCTCCAGCTTCATGCAGTATCTGGGCGACTACTACCCCGTCACCGCCGGCTGGGCCGAGCAGCGCACCGCTTGGTGGAACATGCTGCAGCAGATCTTCACCGGCACCAGTGTGGATGACGCCGTAGCCACCTACACCACCACCAGCAACGACGCGCTGGCTGCTGCCGCCGCGTAAGTTCAGCCCCCCACCACTGCCACCGGCGCGGCACGCGGCCGCCCGGTGATCGGCTGAACGGCTTTTTCAGAAAGGAGTGAGCGCCCCCGTTCCCTCAAAACGATGGAGCGGGGGCCTCCTTTTGGCAAAAACACCCCTTCCCGCAGCAAACCGGGTCCCGCGGCCCGCTTCGCTGCCCCTGTATCGGAAAGGAGGGCCTTCTATGGCCTCGAAAACCAAGGCGAAGCCCGCTGCCGGCGGCGAGGTGCTGACCTACAACAAGGGCACCTTCCGCAACTCGGCATTGGTGCGCCAGCAGACTCTGGCCGCCTACCTCTTCTTGCTGCCCGCCCTGTTCTTCTTTGTTCTTTTTGTCGTGGTGCCCATGGTCATGTGTCTGGTCACCAGCTTCTTCGACTACCGCATGGGCAAGCCCCTGACCTTTGTGGGATTTGCCCAGTACATCAAGATGTTCCAGGACCCCACCTTCCTGAAGGCCCTGAAAAACACCTTCATTCTGGTCATCGTGGCGGTGCCCAGCGTCACCGCCTTCTCGCTGTGGGTCAGCTCGGTGGTCTACAAGTTCAGCGCCTTCAAGCGCAGCTTCTTCCGCTGCATCTTCTACCTGCCGGTGGTCACCGGCACCGTGGCGGTAGCCGTGGTTTGGAAGTGGATGTTCAACAAGTACACCGGCCTGATCAACTATGTGCTCAGCGCCACCGGCGTCATCGACCAGAACATCAGTTGGTTGGGTGACGAACGGTTCGCACTGGCCTGCATCATCCTGATCCTCTTCACCACCTCCATCGGCCAGCCCATCGTCTTGTACATTGCCGCGCTGGGCAACGTGGACCCCTCCCTCATCGATGCCGCCGAGGTGGACGGCGCCAACAACTTCCAAGTGTTCTGGCACATCAAGTGGCCCCAGATCATGCCCACCACGCTGTACATTTTGGTCATCACCACCATCAACACCTTCCAGTGCTACGCGCTGATCCAGTTGTTGACCAGCGGCGGTCCCAACCACGCCACCGATACCATCATGTACTACATCTACTATCAGGCCTTCAAGCTCAACGATTACGGCTACGGTGACGCCATGGGCGTGATTTTGGCCTTGATCATCGCGGTGCTGTCGGCCATCCAGTTCAAGGTAGCCGGTTCCGGCTCCGGCGATTGAGGAGGTGCGCAACTTTATGGAAACTACCGTACAAAGCAAAAAGCTCACCCCCGGCAAGGTGATCGTGGACATTATTCTGGCATTGCTGGCCCTCTTCTTCATGTTCCCGCTGTACTGGATCGTCACCGGTTCTTTCAAGGACCGGGTAGCGGTCAACGCCAACCCGCCGGTCTGGTTCCCCACCGCTCCCACGCTGGACAACTACCAGCGCCTGTTTGACAACCCCGCCCTGCTGTGGCTGGGCAACACCGTGCTGATGGCCGTGGCGGCCATGGCCCTGACCTGCATCACCGCCGCCATGGCGGGCTACGTGCTGGCCAAAAAGCGGTTCCCCGGCCGGGCGCTGATCTTCAGCATCATGATCTGCGCCATGGCACTGCCCAAGCAGGTCATTCTGATCCCCCTGCTCAAAGAGATGAGCTTCTTGGGCCTGCACGACAGCCTGTGGGCCGTCATTCTGCCCACCGTAGGCTGGCCCTTCGGCATCTTCCTGATGAAGCAGTTCAGCGAGACCATCCCCGGTGAGATGATCGAGGCCGCCCGTATCGACGGCGCCGGCGAGATCCGCACCTTCGTCAGCGTGGTGCTGCCCATGGTCACCCCCGGCATCGGTGCGCTGGCCATCTTCACCTTCATCAATAGCTGGAACGACTACTTCCTGCAGTTGATCATGCTGAACTCTACCAAGAGCCTGACCATCTCGCTGGGCATTGCCAAGATCCAGGCAGAAATGTCCAACGACTACGGCCTGATCATGGCGGGCGCCGCGCTGGCCGCCATCCCCATCATTGCCGTGTTCCTGGCATTCCAGAAATACTTCACTCAGGGCATTGCGATGGGCGCCGTCAAGGGCTAAGTTCTCATTTCACCGTATGTTATTTTGGGAAGGAGCAAACTTTCTTATGAAAGACATCAACAAATACCGCGGTGTGATCCCGGCCTTCTATGCCTGCTATGACAAGAACGGGGCGATCTCAGTGGAAGGCGTCAAGGCGCTGGCCCGGCATCTGATCGCCAAGGGCGTCAAGGGCCTGTACGTGGGCGGTTCTTCCGGCGAGTGCATCTACCAAAGCGTGGCGGAGCGCAAAACCGTGCTGGAAGCCGTCATGAGCGAGGCCAAGGGCAAGATCACCGTTATTGCCCATGTGGCCTGCAACAACACCGCCGACAGTGTGGAACTGGCCGCCCATGCGGAACAGTGCGGCGTGGATGCCATCGCGGCCATCCCGCCCATCTACTTCCACCTGCCCAACTACGCCATCGCGGACTACTGGAACGCCATGAGCGCCGCCGCCCCCAACACTGAGTTCGTCATCTACAACATCCCTCAGTTGGCGGGCACCGCCCTGACCATGCCCCTGCTGGCCGAAATGCTGAAAAACCCCAACGTGGTGGCTGTGAAGAACTCCTCCATGCCGGTGCAGGACATCCAGATGTTCAAGGATGCCGGCATCGCCGCCCGGGGCAAGGACGGCTTCGCGGTCTTCAACGGTCCCGACGAGCAGTTTGTGTCGGGCCGGGTGATGGGCGCCGACGGCGGCATCGGCGGCACCTATGCCGTCATGCCCGAGCTGTTCCTCAAGATGAACGAGCTGCTGGGCAAGGGGGACATCGCCACCGCCCGTCATGTGCAGTATCTGGCGGACCGGATCATCTACAAGATGTGCGAGGCCCACGGCAACCTGTACGCTGTGCAGAAAGAGATCCTGCGCCGCATGTACGGTTTGGAGCTGGGCGGCGTGCGCCCGCCGCTGCCCGGTTTGACCGAGGCGGACGACGCCGTTGTGGTGGCCGCCCAGACGATGATCGAAAGCGCGCTGGCCGAAGTCCAGACGCTATAATCCGGCGGCAGGCTTCCCTGATTTCAGGGGAGCCTGTCCCTGTTTGGGGCGCCGCCCCGGAAAGGACCCCCTATGATCACCGATACCTTGCAGAATCTGCCGCGCTACCGCGGCCTGCACAAAAATTTGGACGTGGCCATCCGGTGGCTGATGGCCCATGACCCTGCCGCCCTGCCCAACGGCCGCACCGAGATCGACGGCGACCGGGTGTTCATCAACGTGATGGATGCCGCCCTGCGGGACGCCGAAGGCGCCGCTTTTGAGTACCACCACCGCTATGCCGATTTGCAGATCGACCTGACGGGGTCGGAGCAGTGGGGCTGGGCCGCCGCCGGGGCCGAGGACAAGCCCTACGACGGGGAGACCGACGCCGGTTTTGTGACCGGACCGGAGCAAGCCGCCGGCACCTTGGGGGATGGGCGGTTTGCCCTGTTCTTCCCCGGCGAGCCCCACAAACCCAGTTGCCGCACCCCGGACTGCGACACCGTGCGCAAAGCCGTGGTCAAGATCGAGATGCTGCACAACAAAGGAGCGTATTTGGAATGAAGAAGGAAGAAATTTTCCAGCAAATCCATCACGGGCTGATCGTGTCCTGCCAAGCGCTGGAGCATGAACCCCTGTACACCCCCGAAGGCGGCATTATGCCGCTGATGGCCAAGGCTGCCGCCATGAGCGGAGCGGTGGGCATCCGGGCCAACACCGTGCGGGACATCACCCAGATCAAGGCGGTGGTGGACCTGCCGGTGATCGGCATTATCAAAAAAGACTACCCCGGCACCCCCATGTACATCACCGTAACGATGGCCGAGGTGGACGCGCTGGTGGCCTGCGGCGTGGACATTCTGGCCGTACAGGGCACCAGCGCCCTGCGCCCCGACGGCAAGACGGCGGCGGAGTTTATCCGGGAAATCAAGGCCAAGTATCCCGACCAGTTGGTGATGGCCGACATCGCCACCTTGGAGGAAGCCATGGCCTGTGCCGCCGCCGGGGCCGACTTTGTGGGCACCACCATGCGGGGCTACACCCCCGAGACCACCGGCATCAACGACATCGACTTCGACTTTGTGGCCCAGCTTGCCAAGGAATGCCCCGCCAAAGTGATCGCCGAGGGGCACATCCACTACCCCGAGCAGGCCCGCAAAGCGCTGGAAGCCGGCGCCTATGCGCTGGTGGTCGGCGGCGCCATCACCCGCCCCGCCGAGATCACGGCCCGGTTCACCGCGGCCATTCAGGACTGCAAGTAAAGGAGCGGCCATGAGCAAGATCTATCTGGGCATCGACATTGGCGGCACAGCGGTCAAGCTGGGCCTTGTGGACGAGACCGGCGCCGTGCTGGACCGGACGGAGCGGAGCGTGAGCTTTGACGACTACCGCACCCCCATCTTGGACACCGTACAGGCAGCCGCCGCCGACTTTACCGCCGGACGGCGGGAACTCTTGTGCGGCATCGGCGTATCGGCCACCGGGCAGATCGACAGCCGCCGGGGCATCGTAGCGGGCACCTGCGGCAGCCTGCCGGGCTGGGTGGGCGCCCCCATCCGGGACCGGCTGGAAGCCGACTACCACCTGCCGGTAACGGTCGCCAACGACGCCAACTGCATGTGTCTGGGCGAAGTGTGGGTGGGTGCGGCCCAAGGCTGCACCGATGTCATCGGCATCACCATCGGCACCGGCATCGGCGGGGGCATCCTTACCGGGGGACGGCTGCTGGAAGGCGCCCGGGGTCTGGGCGGCGAGATGGGCCACTACCGCACCCACGCGCTGGACGGGGTGCCCTGCACCTGCGGCGCCAAGGGCTGCTGGGAACGGTACGCTTCCACCACGGCGCTGGTCCGGGCCGCCAAGGCGATGGACCCCACTCTGGTGGACGGGCGCGCCATCTTTGCCGCCGCGCAGGCGGGCCGCTGCGATGTGCTGGACCTGCTGGACCACTGGATGGACGAGATCGCCCAAGGTCTGGCGGGCATGGTCCACATCTTCAACCCCCAGCGCATCTTGGTGGGCGGCGGCGTCAGCGCCCAGAACACGCTGCTCATCCAACCGCTGGAGCGCAAGGTCAAGGCGGCGGTCATGCCCGCCTTTGCCGAAGG
This sequence comes from uncultured Gemmiger sp., assembly GCA_963557315.1. Lineage (GTDB taxonomy): Bacteria > Bacillota > Clostridia > Oscillospirales > Ruminococcaceae > Gemmiger. The sequence goes on from CAUWAX010000003.1 coordinate 165,439, forward strand.
GCTGACCCTGACCGCTGCGGCGCTGCAAAACGACGCCGGTCTGGTGGGCGCCGTCTACTATCTGTTACAGCAAACTGCATAACCGTTTTCTCTTCTCCCGACCCGCTCTGCCGCTACGGCAGGGCGGGTTTTCCATTTTTTCCCGGAACCGGGAAAACGCCCCGGCGCTTCGGCGTTCACCGCCCCGGTACGGGTCAAGTCCTACGCCGCTCTATTTACAAAAAAAGCGGAAAACCTTATAATGATTTTGTCAAAATGTCACGATAAACACCATGTAAGTCCAGCTTTTACAGGCAGATCGCGCGGGAATCTGGAATCCTTTCGATTTGCAAACAGGGGCGGGGCCTGATTTTGTATGCCCAAAATCGCTTTTGTCCCCCCTTTTTGAAAGGACTGGTAGTATGAATTGGCATTGCGCCATGACGGTAACGGGACCGGTGGACGGGCAGGCACTGGGCGTGACCTATGTGCACGAGCACCTGATGGTAAAACCCCAACTGGACGACCCCGCTTACATTCCCTACACCTTGCAGGACGAGGAAGCCTCGGCGGCGGAGACCCAATCGTTTCTGGACGCCGGCGGCTGCACGCTGGTGGAGATGACCCCGCTGCACTACGGGCGGGACCCCGCCGCCTACCGCCGCATCGCCGAAAAGACCGGGGCGCACATCCTATGCTGCACGGGCTTTCACAAAGAGCTGTTTATGCCCCCGTGGTTTGATGAAAAGAGCGACGCAGAACTCTACGACCTGCTGATGGGGGAGATCACCGACGGATTGGACGGCACCGGGGTGCGCCCCGGTGTGCTGAAGCTGGGCACCAGCTACGAACAGATCACCCCCCGGGAAGCCCGGTCGCTGGCCATCGCCGCCCGGGTCCACCGGGACACCGGCATTCCCCTGAGCACCCACTGCGACAAGGGCACCATGGGGCTGGAACAACTGCAGGCGCTGGAGCACTGCGGCGTGGACCCTTGCGAGGTGCTGCTCTGCCACATCGACAGCCGCCGGGATACCGACTATGCCAAAGCCCTCTGCCAGACCGGCGCCACCATCTGCATCGACCATGTGGGGCGGGAACTGGCGGACACCGACGCCTTCCGGGTCCAGATGATCACCGACTTGGTGGAGGCCGGCTACGCCGACCGGGTGACGCTGGCCGGCGACATGGGCAAGACCGATTATCTGCCCGCCTACGGCGGCAAGCCCGGCTTTGCCTATATCCTGACCCGGCTGTACGACGCCCTGCTGCCCCGCATTGGGGAAACCGCACTGCACACCATTCTGGTGGATAACCCCCGCCGCATCTTTGCCGGGCAACCATAAAAAGGAGAACGGTCATGACTTCGTCCCTTACCCGCCTGATAGAACAGGAGGACCCCCGCCAGCCTTACACCGACGAACAACTGGCCCAGATGTTGGGGATACGCCGGGAACAGGTGGTGGAGCTGCGCCGTACCGCCGGGGTGGCCGATTCCCGCACACGGCTGCGGCCCATCCTGACCCGGGAACTCGCCCGCCTGCTGGCGCAGGAGCCGGATCTGTCCGACCGGTCGCTGACCGCCCGCCTGAACGAAAGCGGTTTCAAAGTATCCCGCTATCTGGTGCGGGAACTGCGGGAGACCCTGCCCCCAGCCCCCGGACCGGTCACGGCTGCCGCCGAGCCGCCCGCCCCGCAGGAGGCGGAGGAAAACCTCTTTGCCCGGATGATCGGCTTTGACGGCGGCCTGAAAGCCCAGATCCATCAGGCCAAAGCGGCGGTATCCTACCCGCCCAACGGGCTGCACACCCTGATCATCGGCCCCTCGGGGTCCGGCAAGACCCTGCTGGCCGAAACGATGTACCGCTACGCCATCCAGCAAAAGCTGCTGGCCCCCGACGCCCCCTTTGTGGCCTTCAACTGTGCCGACTATGCCGACAACCCCCAGCTGCTGAACAGCCAGCTTTTCGGCTATGTGCGCGGCGCTTTCAGCGGCGCTACCACCACCCGCAGCGGTCTGGTGGACAAAGCGGACGGCGGCATCCTGTTTTTGGACGAGATCCACCGCCTGTCCGGCGAAGGGCAGGAGATGCTCTTCTACCTGCTGGACAAGGGCGCCTTCCGCCGGCTGGGGGATTCCGGCCCCGCCCATCAGGTAAAGGTGCGGCTCATTGCCGCCACCACCTCCTCCCCCGAATCGGCGCTGCTGCTCACCTTCCGCCGCCGCATCCCCATCGTCATCTCGATGCCGGCGCTGGCCGACCGGCCCTTGTCGGAGCGGTTTGCCGTGGTGCAGAGCATTCTGGAAACGGAATACCGCAAGATCGGCCGCCGTCTGGTGGTGGAGCGGGAAGCCGCCCGCCTGCTGCTGCAATACGACTGCCCCGGCAACATCGGCCAACTGCAAAGCGACATTCAGGTTTGCTGCGCCAACGCCTTTTTGGAAAGCGTTTCCCGTCAGGAGGACGCCGTCTACATCCGGGCCGAGCTGGTCCAGCAGCTTTTGCCCGCCGTCACCGGTTCCCGCACGCTGGAAATCGAGAGCCAGTATGACCGGCAGTTGGTTTTTCCGCCGGGGGATGCCAAACCGCAGGCGGAAGCCGAACCCGACGAGCTCTACAAGCGGCTAAAAGAAGCCGTGGACAGCGACGATTCCTCCCCTGAGCGGATCCGGGGCCTGCTGAACCAGTTTATCCATCCCGGGCCCCGGGTGCTGCAAGAAGCCGCCGAGGCCGCCGAAGTCCGCCGCCGCAAACATCAGGAAACGCTGGCGCTGGTGCGTACCGTGCTGGCCGACATGCAGGACTGCCTGCTCTGTCTGGGCGGGGATTTTGAGGAATCGGTGGCCCTGTGCCTGACATCCCAAGGGCCCCACGGCGACCCCACCGACACCGCCCATCTGGCCGACAAATACCCCGCCGAGTACGAGCTGGCCCGCCGCTTTGCCAGCAAATACTGTGCCCTGCGCCCCAGCAACCTGTCGGCCTACCAAATCCAGATGCTCACCCTCTGCCTGTATGCCTTCTCGGCCCGGCGCACCGGCAAGCGCATCCGCATCATCCTGATGGCCCACGGGCAGGTCGGCCCCGCCATGGCAGAGGTGGTCAACCACATTTTGCAGGACGACAACGCCATCGGCTTTTCGATGGACTGGCAGGAGAGCAGCGAGCAGGTGCTGGAACGGGCCATCCGGCTGGTCCAGCAGGTGGACGAAGGACTGGGCTGCCTGCTGCTGGTGGATATGGGGTCGCTGGCCTCCTTTGCGCCGGAAATTTCGCTGCGCACCGGCGTTCATGTGCGCTGCGTGGCCCGAGTAGATACCCTGATGGCGCTGGATGCGGTCCACCGTGCCAGTTTTCGGGAGCGGTGTACACTGGACGAGCTGGCCGACACTCTGGAGATCGGCCGTCTGCACGCCGGTTTTTCCGATTTGGAACAGCGCACCGGCAAACCCTCGGCCATTCTTACCGTCTGCATCACCGGCGAAGGCTATGCCCGCCGCATTGAAAGTTTCCTGAAAGCCACCGTGGTGGAATGCCGGGACATCAAGATCGTGGATGTGGGCCTGCTGAACCGGGACGCCATGCTGGCCCGGGTGGAAGAGCTGCGCCATGACTACGACATTGTGGCCGCCGTGGGCACCATCAACCCCGAATTGCCCGGCATCCCCTTTTTGCCGATGAACTACATCTTCTCGGGACAGGGGACGATGGCTCTGACCAATCTGCTGGAAAGCCATTGCCAGCGCCCCAACGGGCTGGGCGACCTGCTGGACCCCCAGTTGATCCTTTGCGACGCCGACTTCAACGACAAGAACGACGCGCTGGATACCCTGTGTACCATGCTGACCGAAAAGGGCTGCGTCAAGCCGGATTTTCTGCTCAGTGTCTACAAGCGGGAGAATTTGGGCGCCACCTGCCTGCCCCAGCAGATCGCCATTCCCCACGGGGACCCGGCGCTGGTCACAAAACCTGCCATCTGCATCGCCAAAACCTGCCGTCCGGTGGACTGGTCGGGCGGTTTTGTGGCAGAAATTGTTTTTCTGTTCGCTTTGGATGAAAGCTGCCAAATTTTTGTACAAAGATTTTGCGATTTGCTCAAGGACGAAAACCGCGTGAAAGCGCTTCTTTCCGCCAAATCCGCCCAAGAAATTTACGATCTTTTGCGCTAAAAACAAAACCTGCCGTCATGTTGGCACGCAACTTGCTATAAGTAATGGGTGTAAGGATTCCAGATTCCTTGCGCCCATTCTTTTTTTGCATTTTGCAGGGGCGCACAGAGTTGACAGAACACAGCCAGAGGAGGTGAAGCACAATTTGGAACTCAATGAGATTCTTTTTCCCGAATGCATTCTGACCCATGTACAAGCAGCCAACAAAGAGGAGGCGCTGCACCAGCTGTACGAAGCACTGCTGCACGCCGGCAAGGTAAAGCCCAGCTTTTACGAGGCCGTGCTGGAACGGGAACGGGACTATCCCACCGGGCTGGAGCTGGAGCAATGGAACGCGGCCATTCCCCATGTAGTCCCCGCTCATGTGGAGCATTCCGCTATGGGCATTGCCATCTTGGACACGCCGGTGACCTTCCGGCGGATGGATGACGATGAAGCCACCGTGGAGGTCAAGGTAATTTTCAACATCGCTTTGGACCACAACGGCAAACAGTTGGATATTCTGCAGCAGATCATGGGCATTGTATCCGACGCTGACATCATGGGACAGTTGGCCACGGCCGACACCCCCCAAGACGTACTGCATATTTTACAAGAAAGAAGGATTTCCGTATGAAAAAAATTATGGTTTGCTGCGGCTCTTCCATGATTACCTCTACTCTGGCAATCAACAAGCTGAAGACCGCTATGGCCAACGCCGGCATTGATGTAAAGTTCATTCAGTGCAAATTTGCCGAGGTACAAGGCAAGATCAAAGTAGATCGCCCTGATGTCATTGTACCCACCGGCGCGCTGAAAGACAGCCTGACCGATTCCATCCCGGTGGTGCGCGGCACCTGCTTTGTCACCGGTGTGGGCGAAAAAGAAGCCATCGACGAGATCGTTAAGATCCTGCGCGGCTAAGCACCACTGTAAGGAGGAATAAACATGCAAGTCGTTATTGATGCTTTGAATTGGATCGCCGGTCTGGGTCCCATGTGCATGATGCCCATTATCATGTTCATCATCGGCATCTGCCTGCGGGTCAAACTGGGCACCCTGCTGAAGTGCTGCATCACCACCGGTGTTGGTTTTTGCGGTGTCAACCTGGTCATCAACACCTTCATCGCACAGGTAGGCCCCAGCGTGCAGAACATGGTCACCCGCTTTGGCCTGCACACCGATATTATGGACGTGGGCTGGCCTGCCCGCGCCGCCGCTACTTGGGCCTACCCCTTGGCCGCCGTGGTGGTCTTTGTGGTACTGGGCCTGAACCTGATCATGCTGGCCCTCAAGCTCACCAACTGCGTGATGGTGGACTTCTGGAGCTACAACCACTTCATCTTCTGCGCCGCCATCTGCTACTACGCTTCGGGCAGCGCCATCATCGGTCTGGTCTGCGGCGCCATCTGCGCCATGGTCACCTTCAAGCTGGCCGACTGGACCCAGCCTGTGGTGGAAGAATCCTTCGGCATCCCCGGCGTTTCCTTCCCCACCTCCAACAGCATCAGCTGGGCGCCCCTGGCCTACCTGCTGAACAAGCTGTATGACCACATCCCCGGCCTGAACAAGCTGAAGGCCGACCCCGAAAGCATCCAGAAGAAATTCGGCATTCTGGGCGAGCCCCTGATGATCGGCACCATTCTGGGCGCCCTGTTCGGCATTCTGGGCGGCAACGACGTTGCCGGCGTTATGAGCGTGGCTATGTACACCGCCGCCACCATGATGCTGACCCCCAAGATGATGCAGGTCCTGATGGAAGGCCTGATCCCCTTCGCCGATGCCGTCAAGGACCTGTTGAACAAGCGCTTTGTGGGCAACAAGTTCCACATCGGCATCGACGCCGCCCTGACCATCGCCAACCCCAGCTGCATCGCCGTCGGCATCCTGATGGTGCCCACCACCATCATTCTGGCCATGGTGCTGCCCTTCAACCGCCTGCTGCCCATCTCTGACATTGCCTATCAGGCCATGTGGCTGTCCGCCTATCCGGTGGCGTTCAGCAAGGGCAACGTGGTGCGCAGCTACATTTCCTGCGTGATCTTCACCTGCATCATGCTCTTCATCGCCACGGCGCTGGCACCGGTCCACACCTCGCTGGCTGTGGCTGGCGGCTACGAGCTGGCGGGCGCCGCCCTCATCTCCACCGAGGACGCCGGTACCCACCTGCTCTCCTACCTGCTGAGTCTGGTAGCAGGTCTGTTCCATTGATTCTCTGATCTCCCCCTGCCGGAGGCGGTCCGGAAGGACCGCCTCCGGACCTTGTGTGGGGGACATAACCGGGAGGTTCTGCATGAAAATTTCTGGTATTACCGTATATGAAGTCAAACCCCGCTGGATCTTCGTCAAGCTGAGCACCGACGAAGGCATCGAGGGCTGGGGCGAGATGATCTCGGGCACCAAGACCGAGACCGTAGTGGCCGGCGCCAAAGAGATGGGCGCCTACCTGCTGGGCCGGGATCCCTTTGAGATCGAGCGCCTTTGGCAGGAGATGTACAAGTCCTTCTTCCGGGGCGGGCCCATCAACGGCACCATCGTTTCCGGTCTGGAGATGGCCCTGTGGGACATCAAAGGCAAGGCCTTCGGCGTGCCGGTCTATGAATTTCTGGGCGGCAAGGCCCGGGACCGCATCAAGGTCTACTCTTGGATCGGCGGCGACCGCCCCGACGACGTGGCCAAGGCCGCGCTGGAGCGCCGGGCCATGGGCTTTGACGCCGTCAAGATGAACGCCACCGAGGAACTGCACTACATCGATTCCTACGACAAGATCCAAGCCGTGGTGGACCGGGTGGCCTCCATCCGGCAGGTCTGCGGCGACGGCTTCGGCATCGCGGTGGACTTCCACGGCCGGGTCCACAAGCCGATGGCCAAGGTGCTGGCCCACGCGCTGGAACCCTACAAGCTGATGTTCTTGGAGGAAGTGGTCCTGCCCGAAAACGAGGAGGGCTTCCGGGAAGTGGCCCAGCAGGTTTCCACCCCGCTGGCCACCGGCGAGCGGCTGGTCAGCCGCTGGCAGTACAAGTCCCTCTTCCGGCAGGGTGCCATCGACATCATCCAGCCCGATGTGGCCCTTGTGGGCGGCATTCTGGAAACCAAGAAGATCGTGGCCATGGCCGAAGCCTTTGACATGGCCGCTGCGCCCCACGCCCCCTACGGTCCCATTGCGCTGGCGGCTACCCTGCAGGTGGACGTCTGCTCCCCCAACGTCTTTATTCAGGAACAGAGCTTGGGCATCCACTACAACAAGGGCTTTGACCTGCTGGACTTCGTGAAGAACAAAGAGGTCTTCCAGTACAAGGACGGCTATGTGAACGTGCCCGACAAACCGGGTCTGGGGTTGGAGATCGACGAAGATCTGGTCAAGGAAGTGTCGGCGGAAGGTCTGCACTGGACCAACCCCAAGTGGCGCAACTACGACGGCACCATGGCCGAATGGTAAGAGGTGACGGAGATGGATATGTATTCGATGGTATCGCAGAACCGCCTGCTGGGCATTCTGCGCAACGTCCCGCTGGAAAAGACGGTGGATTACGCCGAGGCTGCGGTGCGGGGCGGTGTGGCCTTTTTTGAAGTCGCTTTGAACAGTCCCCATGCGCTGGAGCAGATCACCCTGCTGCGCAGCCACTTTGGGGACCGCTGTCTGGTAGGCGGCGGCACCGCCATCACGGTGGAGCGCTGCCGTTCCGCCATTGCCGCCGGCGCCCAGTTTTTGCTTACCCCCGGCACCCCGCTGGATGTATTGTCCTACTGTGCCGCCCAGAACATCGCCCTGCTGCCCGGCGTCATGACCCCCACCGATGTGGCGGTCTGCTTGGAGTACGGCTACAAAACCATGAAGCTCTTCCCCGCCGGCAGCATGCCCGACCACTACTTGAAAGACCTGAAAGGGCCTTTTGACGACACCCACTACATGGCCATCGGCGGCGTGACGCCGGACAACCTGCACCACTTAATCGCCGACGAAGGCTACCTGAGTGTGGGCTTGGCCAGCAGCCTGATGCCCAAAGACGCCGTGGCTGCCAACGACTGGGAAACCTGCGAAGCCTATGTGCGGGATCTGGTCAGCCGGCTGCCGTAACCCCAAAATTCTCCCCTTATCCTCCAAAGTTTTTCTCCAAAGCAAAGCCCCGCGGGCCGGTAGCTTTACCGGCCCGCGGGGCTTTTGGTATGGTCGATCATCGTTTGCGTTCGGCGGCGCCGGGCACGCCCAAAAACAGCCGGTATTTGGCCACCGTCCGGCGGGATACCGTGATGCCCTGACGCCCCAGCGCGTCCACCAACTGGGCGTCCGAGAGAGGATGGGCGGCGTCCTCCTGCGCCAGCAGCCCGCTGAGGGCGGCCAGAATCTCGCTGCGGCTCTCGCCGCCGGCCTCCCGGCTGCCCGCCCGGGACAAAAAGAAGGTCAGCGGATAGACCTTGTCGGGGGTCTGGACGTATTTGCCCTTCAGCGCCCGGCTCACGGTGGAGGGGTTCAGCCCGGTTTCGGCGGCCAGTTGGTCCGCCGTCAGGGTGTGCAGCGCCTCGCCCCGCTCGAGAAAGTCCTGCTGGGTCTGTACAATGCACCGCCCCAGCGCGCAGAGGGTCTGCCGCCGGCGCTCCACACAGCGGACGATCTGCTCGGCATGGCGGCGCTGGGCCTGCAGATAGCTGCGCAGTTCCGGCGCAGCGTCGGCCAGCGGGGTGGTATACAATTCGCTGTACGGCACGCCGCCGCTCCAGCGGTCCCGCACCTGCACGGTCCAGCCGTCCTTTTCCCGGGCAAACACCAGATCGGGCACAATGTAGGCCGCCGTGTCCAGCCCGCCGTACTCCGCCGTGGGGTAGGGTTCCAGCGTGCGGATCTGGGCCGCATAGTCCTCCACCTGTTCCAGCGTCAGCCCGCAGGCCCGCATGATCCGCCGGTACCGCCGGGCTGCCAGATCTTCCAGATGGTCAAAGAGGATGTCATACAGTTTGGGGTCCACCATCTGCCGGTGGTAGGCTTGCAGCACCAGACTTTCGGCGGTGGTGGCGGCCCCCACCCCGGCCGGTTCCATCTGGTGCATCCAAGACAGGCACCGTTCCACCCGGTAGAGGGGCGCCCCCAAGATCTCGGATATTTCCTGCACGCTCTCGGGCAGCAGACCGGTGCCGCTCTCGAGAAATTCAGTCATCCGGGCAAAAAGGCGGCGGTCCTCGGCGTCGGCATCGGCGGGCAGTTGGCTTTCCAGCATCAGCCGCAGATCCTCCTGCGTTTTGTCGGCCACCGCTTCCTCCCGGGGGGCGGTGTCAGGCGCCGGGGTCCTGCGGGACACCGCGATCTTCTCCAGATCAAAGACGGGGTTGTCCACCTCTTCTTGTTTGAGCAGTTCCTCCAACCCGACGCCGTCCAGCGAGAGTACCGCCAGCGCCTGCATCTGCTGCTGGCCAAGACACTGCTGCTGCCGCTGTTCCTGTGACAGCATAGGCAGCCCCCTTTCCCCGCGGTGCGGGCGTTGTATTTTGCCTTCATTATAAAGAAAAAGCCGCGCCTTGTAAATAGCGGCAAGACGCGGTAGATTGCCGCTGGACGCGGCTGGTTTGCTATGATACAATAACAAAATACGAAGTTGCAGGCGGGAGGGAACGAATATGCCGGGCGATGTAAAACGTCAGATCACCGATACGCTGCTCCAGTTGCTGGAGAAAAAAAGTTTGGAGAAGATCACCGTCAAGGAGCTGGTAACGCTGTGCGGTATCAGCCGTCAAACCTTTTACTACCACTTTCAGGACGTGCTGGACGTGGTGGATTGGTGGACCCGCCAAGGGGCCCAGCACCTGCTGGAGCAAAGCCTGCGCACCGATGACCCCCGTCTGGCGCTGCGGATGTTTGTGGACTTTGCCTGTGACCGTGACCATCGCCAGACCTTGCAGCATCTGCTGGCCAGCCGGTGGCGGGAACAGTTGGAGCGGCAGTTGGTGGAGGTGTTTACCACCTACTTGCAGGACATGCTGCACCGGGCGCACCCCAACTTGGCTATGTCCCCCGCCGACGAGGAAGCCTTTTTGCTGTTTTATGCCTGCGGCATCTCGGGGCTGCTGATGGAAGAGAACCCCCGCACCGATGCCGAGCGGGAAACCCTGGTCAACCAGCTTTACTGGCTGTTGTTCCAGAATCCCTGGGGGCACATTTTACATTCCTAAGCCGGGTCACTCCCCTTTGTGAGGATGACTCACCGCCCAGAGCTTTTCGGCCTGGGGCTTCCATGCCTCGGCATAGGGGGTGGTGCGGTCGCAGAGTGTGTCCACCGCTTCCGGCGATTCGTAGTCGGTGGACTGGGCGCCGGTGTCGTGGACCATCTGGCGGAGTTTTTCGGGGTTTTCCAGCATGGGGCAGGGCCGCAGCATATTGCCGTTGAAGGGCTGACCGTCGTGGTAGGCCATAAAGAGGGGGCTCTTGAGGGCTTCCAGCAGCGTGCAGTTGCGGATGTTCACGTTGGAATAGTGGATAAAGACGCAGGGTTCCACATCGCCCCGGGCGTTGATGTGCAGGTAGCGCCGCCCGCCGGCGATGCAGCCGCCCACATACTCGGCGTCGTTCTGGAAGTCCATCGAGAAGATGGGCTTGGTCTTGCGGAAGGCCCGGATGCGGTTGTAGACCTCGGTGCGCTGTTCCGGGGTAGGCAGCAGTTGTGGCGCGGCCCCGCTGCCCACCGGCATGTAGTGGAAGAACCAGACAAAGAGCGCCCCGGCGTCGATGAGGGAGTCGAAGAACGCCTCGCTGCTGATGTCGGCGTAGTTGGCGCTGGTATAGCAGGCCGAGATGCCGAAGGGCAGCTTGTGGTCCTTGAGGAGCTTCATGGCTTTTTGTACTTTCTGGTAAGCGCCGTCCCCCCGGCGGGAGTCGTTGGCGGCCTCGAAGCCTTCCAGACTGAAGGCGGGCACAAAGTTCTTGACCCGCAGCATCTCCTGACAGAACGCCTCGTCGATGAGGGTACCGTTGGTAAAGCTCAAAAATTCGCAGTCGCTGTGCTTTTCACACAGGGCGATGACATCCTGTTTGCGCACCAGCGGTTCGCCGCCGGTAAAGATGTACATATAGGTGCCCAGTTCCTTGCCTTGGGTGACGATGGAATCCAGCTCGTCCAAGGTCAGGTTGAGCCGGTTGCCATACTCCGCCGCCCAACAGCCCGTGCAGTGCATATTGCAGGCCGAGGTGGGGTCCAACAGGATGGCCCACGGCACGTTGCAGTTTTCCTTGGCGCTGACTTCCTGCTGCCGGGCGCTGCCCTGCAAACTGGCATTGAGGATAAAGTTGCGGAAGAAGGTCTGCCGCACACCGGGGTCCAGTTCATAGACCTTCATGATCAGCTGATACCAGTTGTTCTTCTCCTCGATGGCCTTGCGGAAGGCGGCCCGCTGCTTGGCGTACCAATCCTTGGGCGTCACGGTGTCGATGAGCTTCATGATCTTGGGGATATTGATCTCGGGATCTTTTTCCAGATAATGCAAAACCTGCTCGATGCCGGCCGAGAGCGCGGCATCTTTCAAAGGCGTATTTTGTGCCATTACGGTACACCTCCATACCTTGCTAGTCCTTTTGTACGCGGCATGCTGCCAAACTATGCAGATACCAGCGTATCATATATAGGATACCACCGCAAAGCTTGTCGAAACACTGATAGTTTCCCCACTTTGTCCTGACACATTTTTTGTTTTGTTAGGCTGCCTTGGGGACAACGCAAAAACCCCGTACTGCTTACCGCAGTACGGGGTTTTGCGTTGGGAGGAGCCGCCCCCAAGGCGGCGAAAATCCCTTAGGCGCCGGTTATTCCAGCCCCAGCGTGATGGCGTTGACCGCTTCGGTCAGGTCCACCACCAGCGACCGGGAGATGAAGCCCAGCGTGGTGCCGTCCAACTGCGCCAAGCAGTTGTCGCCGTCATACTGGTAAAGGGTGACGGTCAGGGTGGGGTAGGTGTCGTTGTCGAGGTGCACCGTGAAGGAGATCTCCTGCTTTTTGGCGGGGCTCTCGGTGTTGAACTCGTTGATCTTCAGGGCGTCGATGGCGTCGGCGGTGTCCTCAAATTCCACCTCATCGTCGCCAATCTTGTAGGTGTCGCCGCTCTTTTCCACCGTGTAGGTGGTATCGTCGATGGTAAAGTCGATGCTCTGCACGTCATCCCAGTTCAGCGCCAGAATCTCGTCGGGGCGCAGCGTGTCGTACCCTACGTCGGCGATCTCCTCGTCGTAGGTGTCGCTGTCCACTTTATAGATGATGGGGGAATCGTCCATCCGCATATAGCGGTTGTCCCCTTCCTGCCCGAAGGCCAGCGCGAAGGTGTTCTGCTCGTCATCGGCGGTATAGGTCACCGTAAAGGTCACGGTGGGCGCGTCCAGACCGTAGTTTGCCAGCACCGAATCGTCGGCGGTGTAGGTCACATAGTCGGTGCGGTCCAGATCCCCCAGCGTGGTGAGCAGCCCTTCCACCTTATCGGTGGAAAGCGCCTGATAGCTGCCGTTGTCGTTGAGGTAATACTCGTAGGCATCGGTGTAGGTCAGGTCCTCGTCGGGGTGATGCTCCACCGTGAAGGCGCTCTCGCCGGTGGCCACGATGGTGTCGAGGGTGTCGTACTCCGGCACCGTATCCTGCCGCATCAGCTCATCCCGGTCGGTGGCCACATACTCGGCCAGATCGTCGTCGATAAGGTAGACCGTGCCATCCCCCAGCGTCAGATAGCGCTTTTCGTCCATGGTGGAGTAGTCGCCCAACTGGATGACGGTGTCCCCGTCGTCGCTGGACAGCGTGATGGTGCAGCTGGGACTATCCAGCCCATACTGGCCGAAGTCCTCCACATCCTCGATGATGAAGCTGGCATGGACGCTCTCGAAATGGGCAAGGAAGTCGCTCATCTTCTCCTGATCGATGGGGAACGCCTCATCCGACGCGTCGTGCCAAGTGTCGTCGGTCTTGGTAAAGCTGAGGGAGCTGCCGTCCTTGGTCCAAGAAACGGCGGTCAGGGCGCTTTCGCTGGTGGCGAAGATCTCTTCATCCACGGTGGAGATGGTGTCGATGTGTTTCTGCACGCCGGAAACGATGGCGATGATGGCGCAGAGCGCTACCAGCACCCCGATCAGGACGGCCAGTTTTTTCTGTCGATTCATACCTTTTTCCTCCTGCGCAATACTTCATCCACGCCCAGCAGCAGGAAGCCTACGGGGATGATGCCGATCATGCAGATCTTGAGCCATGCGGCCGACGAGGAGCTGATGGTCAGATAGTTGTAATTCAAGGACTTGCTGCGGATGGACACCGCGTCGGTGTCACCGATCATCCAAGTCAGCCCGTTCATCAGGAAGTCTAAGTTGGCCCCCGACGAATAGGAGTTGTACATATCGTCCAGCAGGTAGTCGCTGGCCACCCAGAGCAGCCGTCCGCCGGCGGCGGAATCTTCCACCGAGACCGCCAGCGTGAAGGGACCGTCCACGTCGCCCTCTTCCTTGTCATAGGTGGTCATGGCGTAGCCTGCCGCCTTGGAGAAGGAGTCCGTGGAGGTTTGCAGCAGCGAGGTAACGGTGGCGCCGTTGGTGGTTTCGCCCACCGTCAGGCCCTGCGCGATGGGCACGATCACATGGTAGTCGCCGTCCTTCAGGGGGTCGGTGATGTCAGAGGACTGGATCTCTGGCATCAGCACATAGGGGGCGGTGAAGGCGTAGTAATCCCGGTTGGTGTCCACCACCACGCCGTCGGTGAAGGTGACGCCGTAGTTGGTCAGCAAGGTTTGCAGGTTGGGCAGGTCGGCATCCTCCTGCGGGCCGGAGAGCACCACCACCTTGCCGCCGTTTGTGATGTAGTCCTGCAGCATGGTCAGCTCTTCGTCCGAGATGTCGCTGGTGGGTGCGTTGATGAGCAGCACGTCGCAGTCCTCAGGGATGGCGTCCACGTTGAGCAGCGAGAAATCCGACACCGTCTCGTAGTTGCTGCGCTGCAGCTCGTCAGAGAGGGTCTGGGACGGCTCGGCTTCGCCGTGGCCGCTGAGCAGGTAGATCTGGGGCAGGTCGGTGCTGACTACATAGTCGATGGCCGAGGTAATCTGCCCCTCGCCGTCAAAGGACTGGGACACCGAACCGGTGGTGTAGTAGCTGCCGGTGTCCACCTGATAGATGTTGTCGTAGCCGATGTAGCGGCTCTTGTCGCCGGATTCCACCACCAGCGAGTTGTTGGTCACCGTTTCCTCGGTGTACTGCTGGGCAAAGGTGGGGTAGACGTCGGGGTCCTTTTTGACCACCGTAATGTGGTCGGACAGTTCGGCGTAACGGTCCAGCAGTTTCTGGATGACGGTGTCCTCTTTACCGGCCTGACTGATCCAGTAGATGGTCACATCCTGCTGCAGGTTGGTGACCACCACCTTGGTGTCGGAGGTCAGCGAGTAGAGCTGGGCGGCGGAAATATCAAACTGGGTCCAGCTAGTGGGCAGCTTGGAGGCCAGCACGTTGACGGCGATGAGAATGGCCAACACCACCAAGCTCAGCACAAAGCTGTAACCGCCCACCTTGGCAGTGCGGGTGTTCAGGGCCTGCCGGTTGCGGGCCATGGCACCCTGCCATTTGTTTTGTAAGCTGTTTTTCATCCGTTATACCTCTTTTTCTCCCAAGATTGCACGCAGAGGAACAGAAAGAAGACCGCTACGCTGATGTAGTAGATGATGGCGGTCACATCGAACACCCCGTTGACGAAGGTGTAGAACCGCTCAAACAGCGATAGCTGGTTCATCAGGTCGGGGATCAGCGTTTCCAGCGAGGTGGGGCTGACCAGCCAGGTGATGACCACCGCCGCCACACAGAGCGCCAGAATGATGAGGCCTGCCACATCGGAACGGGTCAGGCGGCGGACCAGCATGGCCATCAGCGCCGAAAGCACCAGCAGCGCGGCCACGTTGAAGGCCGTGGAGGAGATATAATCCGCCAGCGAGGCGCTGTAATAGCAGAAGAGCATGACCACCACGCAGAGGCCTGCCGCCATGCCCTGAGATTCGGTCAAGGAGGAGATGAACATGCCGATGGCGGTGAGGGCCAGCCCCAGACAGATGAAGGCGAAGAGCGCCCCGTAGGAGGTGGGCAGGTAGACATCACCGTAGAAGGAGAAGATGAAGGGATAGACGCAGGCCACCAGCATGGGGGTCACAAAGACCACCGCCATGGCAAAGTATTTGCCCAGCACGATGTCCACCCCGGTGATGGGCAGCAGCGAGAGAAGCTGGTCGGTTTTCTGCTTTTTCTCCTCGGCCATGACCCGCATGGTCAGGATGGGCACCAGCGCCACAAACCCGATGCAGAAGGTCCCCAAGGCATACTCAAAGTTGGCCACGGCGCTGTTGATGTTGTACATCATGGCGCCGATGCCGATAAAGTCCAACAAAAACGCCCCGAACACATAGGCCAGCATGCTGTGGTAGTATAGGCCGATCTCGTGTTTAAACACCGCTTTCATGGTCCGGCGCCTCCTTTCCGGACGGTTCGTCCTCGGTCAATTCGATAAAGATATTCTCCAGATCCGCCTTGATGGGGGTCATCTGCACCAAGGCGCACCCCGCCTGCGCAAAGGCGAAGAAGAGGGTGCGGCAGGCAACGGCGGGGTCCCCTGCCAGCGTTACCGTGGCTTTGCAGAGGGCCTCCGGCGCCGACGGGACAAGCTGCGCCGCGTCAGGCAGCGATTCGGGGGCCGAGAGTACCTCGGCATCCTCGGCGTCCGGTGCGGCGGCTTCGGGCTCGTCGGGGGCTTCGGCTTCCTCCGGGATGGCGGGGGCTTCGGGGGCCTGCGCCGGTTGGGCCGGCTGGGGGTACTCCACCCCGTCCACCGTGTAGCTGTCCACCACCGGCTGTCCGTCCAGAATGGCCCGCAGGCCGGCTTCGTCGGTTTCCGCCGTCAGCAGCAGCCGGTTGTTGGCCGCCAGCGTCCGCTCCAGATTCTGGGGCGTGTCAAAGGCCACCAGCTTGCCGTGGGCGATGATGAGCACACTTTCGCAGATGGCCTGTACCTCGCTGAGGATGTGGGAACTGAGGATGACGGTGTGTTTTTCCCCCAGCTCCCGGATCAGATCTCGAATCTCGATGATCTGCAAGGGGTCAAGGCCCACCGTGGGTTCGTCGAGGATGATGTACCGGGGATTGCCCAGCAGAGCCTGCGCGATCCCCACCCGCTGGCGGTAGCCTTTGGACAGGTTGCGGATCAACCGGTCCCCCATCTCGGTCAGACGGGTTTCCTCCATGACCCGGGCAACCTCGGCGGCAATGGACCGCTTGGGCAGGCCTTTGGCCTCGGCCACAAAACGCAGGTATTCCTCCGGTGTTTCGTCGGTGTAGAGCGGCGGGATCTCGGGCAGGTAGCCGATGAGCTGCTTGGCTTGGCGCGCCTGCTCAAAGATATCGTACCCGTCGATCTTCACTTCGCCGCTGGTGGCGGCCAGACACCCGGTCATGATGTTCATTGTGGTGGACTTGCCCGCGCCGTTTGGCCCGAGAAAGCCGTAGATATGGCCGTCCTCGATGGTGAAGGAGATGTCCTCCACCGCCGTGACGTCACCATACCGCTTGGTCAGGTGTTCAACTGTGATCATTGCAGATACCTCCCTGTTTCATGGGGAATACTCTACCACCCCATGCTGAAACGAAGCTGAAAAAGCCCGGCCCATTTGTGAAAATTCCGAAAAAAGGAGCGGCAAAGCCGCTCCTTTTTCTTCCCGTTTCCCTCGGGGATGGCCGGATTCGTCAGCATTCCCCGCCGTTTTACAGCGTTTTAAGGGCCACATAAAAGGTGTTGACGCCGTTTTCGCTGGTGGCCCAGATACGGCCGCCGTGCTGGGTGACGATGCCCTGGGCAATGGCCAGCCCCAGCCCGCAGCTGCCGTCCCGCCGGTGGGCGGGGTCCGCCCGGTAAAACCGCTTAAAGATGTTGTGCAGGTCCTGCGGGGCAATGGGGGCGCCGCAGTTGGTCACCGCCAGTACCGCCCGCCGCTGCCCGCTGCGGCAGAGCGCCAAGTGGATGGTGCCGCCGGGGTCGGCATATTTTTGGGCATTGTCCAGCAAAATGCCGGTCAACTGCTGCAGTTGGGCGGCATCCCCCCGCACCATCAGCCCCGGTTCGATGTTGGTGTCCAGCCCCAGCCCTTTTTCGTAATAGAGGGGTTCAAAGGGCAGCGTGGCCTCGGTGACGGCATCGCTCCAATCGATGCGGGTGTGGGCGGTCTGGGGCAGGCCTTGGTCCACCCGCGCCAGTTCCAGCAGCCGCTCGACCAAGTCCCGCATCTGCCGGGACACCGTGAGCATATTCTGGGACAGTTGGGCCTTTTCGGCCGGGGTGCCGTCCGGCGCACAAAGCAGTTCCGCGTCGGTCAAGATCACGGTCAGCGGGGTTTTCAGCTCATGGCTGGCATCGGCCACAAACTGCTTTTGCTGGATCCATGCCCGCTCGACGGGGCGCACCGCCCACCGGGCCAACAGGGTGCTGAGCACCAAAAACACCCCGAACGCCGCCCCGCAGATGAGCAGGCAACTGCGCAGCAGCCCGTTGAGGGTCTGCTTCTCGTTGGAAAGGTCGGCAAACACGATGTAGCTGTGGCGCGGGGTCTCTACCCGCAAAAATTGCAGGTTGTAGTGGGGCAGCACGCCGCTGAGTTCGCTGCTTTGCCGGGCCTCGTCGGCGGCCTGCTGCAAAAAGGCAGTGTCCGACAGGTCATAGTAGCCCCCGGCTACGGTCTGCACCGTGCCGTCCTCGGCCACTTCCAGCACAAAGTAGGGCAGCCGCATCCCGTCGATTTCCTCGTTGGGGGATTGCAGCGGCAGCGGGTTCATGGCAATGCGGTGCATGGCGTCCAGACTTTCCCGCTCCAAACTGGCCCGGGTCAGCCCCAGCACCGCCACCAGCACCCCCAGCAAGATCACCGTGACGATGCTCATGGTAATGCAGACAAATTTGATGCGCAGCCGCCGGATCATGGCGCTGCCGCCTCCAGATGGTAGCCCATCCGCCGCACCGCCGCGATTTGCACCCGGGGCCCTAAACTTTTCAGCTTTTTGCGCAAAAATCCTACATACACCTCCACATTGTTTTCCACCGCGTCGGAGTCAAAGCCCCACACGTGGGTCAGGATGACCTCCTTGGGGATGTTGCCGCCCCCCGCCTGCATCAGCAGCCGCATGACGTCAAACTCCTTGGCCGAAAGGCGCACGCTTTTGTCCCCGCAGCAGAGCTTGCCCCCCGCCAGATCCAGCGAGGCATCCCCGAAACGCAGCAAGTCCACCTGCCCGCCCTGCCGCCGCAGCAGCGCCCGGATGCAGGCCAGCAGCTCCACAATATCAAAGGGCTTGGTCAGGTAGTAGTCCGCCCCGGCGTTCAGCCCCTCGATGCGGTCCGGCAGGTCGGATTTGGCCGTCAGCATCAGGATGGGCACCGCGCTGTGCCGCTGCCGCACATGGCGCGCCAGCTCGTAGCCGTTCAGCCCCGGCATCATCACATCCAGAATCAACAGATCGTAGATGCCGGTGTCGGCGTAGTCGGCCCCGGTGTTGCCGTCATAGGCAACCTCCACCTCAAACCCTTTGCGCTGCAACAAGGTTTGCAGCGATTGGGCCAACAGGGTCTCGTCTTCCACGATCAATACCCGCACCTTACACACCTCCGGGAATTTTGTCTTGTATACAATAGTGTACGCCGCAAAACTGAAAAGAAGCTGAAAATCCTGTGTTGATTTTGTGGAAACCCTCTTGACAGCCTATGTGTATTACGGGTATAATACAGCAAAATCCAAGGAAAGGCAGGGGATTGGATGGTCAGTTTCAGCGGGCTGCAGTTTCATGACCGCGCGCCCGTCTACCAACAGATTGCAGAGCACCTAAAGCGGCAGATTTTGCTGGGGACCGTACAGGATGGCGACGCCATACCCAGCCGGCGGGAGTTGGCAGCCCAAACCGGCATCAACCCCAACACCGCCCAGAAAGCCTACCGCTTGATGACCGAGGAAGGCTACATCTACACCGACGGCAACAACGGCAGCGTGGTGCGGCTGACGCCCGGGCTGCGGGACGCCATTGAGGAAGAGCTGACCCGGGGCTTGGTGGAACGCTTTGTGGAAGAAGCCAAGCAAAACCAGCTCAGCTACAAAAAGGTCATCGCCTTGGTCAGCGAACTGTGGGGCGACGAGTGAATTTTTTTTCGCGGCAGGTGTACCAATACAGTAATACACCAACTGCAAAACAAAGGAGTGTGCGTATGAAAGCGATGTTATCTTTGGCCGGATGGAACTGGCGGCTGGCCCGCCGGTCCTACGGGATCCTCTGCGCGGTGTTTGCCGTGGAGCAACTGGCAGTGCTGCTCTTTGAGGCCAGCCGCCCCGACCAACTGGGCATGGGACTGGCCACCTATTACCAAAGCGGGCTGCAGTTTCAGGTCTTTGGCGTGGTCTTTTTGCTGGCCGGCTTTTTGGCCGGGCCCGCCGTGTCGGACCATAAGCGGGCCAAATGCAGCTATACTTGGCTGACGCTGCCTATTTCTCCTGCCCTGCGCTTGGCTGCCCAGGTGCTGACCGCCGCCGTGTTGCAGTTGGGGGTGGTAGCCTTGCAGTTCGTGCTGTACATTCTCTACTTTTTCCCGGTGCAGGCCATGGAAAGCGCCCGGGCGCTGGAGCGGTTCGGCATGTCCATGCCCGCCCAGAATCTCTACGAGCAGCTCCTCCTCAACGGGGATCTCTACTGGCTGCTGCCCCGCCGTCCCCTGCAGCTGGTGCTGCTGGTGGTCACCTGGCTGGCCTCTGCCCTGCTGCTGATCTGTGTGCGGCTCCACCGGGGCTGGCGCCGGGGCGTGGCGGTGGTCATTGGGGTGATCTGTGCCGTCTGCTGCGGGGTGCTCTTCCACGACGAACAGTACCTTGCCCTCTACGGCATCAACGAGGCTCTGGTAGAGGATTTCGTCCGGGTGGTGCCTGTGCTGGTGGTGCTGGTGCTGGTCAGCCTTGTGTGGGCGCTGCGGGCCATCCGCCGCGCCGAACCGGCCTGAAAGGAGGGGGGTGTATGACCAAAGGATTTCGCCGCGGATTTGCCCTTTTGGCGATTCTGGCGCTGGCCGTCTGGCTGGCTGCCACGGTCTGGTTCCACCGGGGCTGGCGGGCCATGGACTGCCAACTCATCGACCAGAGCGGGGACGCCGCCGCCCTGCGGGGGTTCACCCTCAATGGGCGGATCAACTGGGACGGCCTGTATGACAGCCTGCATTTTTCCCTCCATGACGGGTATCTGGACACCGAACTGGTCTTTGACGACCAGCGCGCCCCCTTTGTGCAGCGGGCTTCGGTGTATACCAATTACAACTGTGTGGTGCCGCAGCAGGCCCGGGCCGAGGTCGAGCGCAACGCCACCGTGCGGCAGCGCAACAGCGACGGCACCCCCTTTGTGGTAGAGAGCCGCACCAACACCCTGCTGCGCACCGTAACGCTGAGCCTTTCCCTGCCGGACGGCACGGAGCGTTTTGTACGAATGGCGGTGGATACCATAGAACTGGATGCCCCCGCAACGGTATCGGCCATGCTGATCGAGGACGGCTACTCCCCCACCAACGCCATGTCCGACTTTGAGCAGGAAACCTACGAGGAAGACACCTTTGCGGACTGGCCTGACTCGATGGTAGCGCCCCTGCCCTTTGCGCTGGACGGCGGGGTGGGTCTGTGCTGGCAGGAGGACTTTTTGGGCATGGCTCCGGGACTGTACCGGATGAACGGCCTGACCCGGGACGAGCTGGACGCCCTGCCCCACGACGGAACGATAAGCGGCCAGTCGGTGATCTGCGGCAGCACGCCTTTCGGCTCGCTGGAAGCCTTCTACTGCCCCGCGGATGCCAGCAAAGCGCTGCTGGGGGCGGCCATGGCGGACGGGTCTTCCCTGCTGGTCTATCTGGACAGTGAGGATACCCTCTGGGCCGACCTGGTGAACGAGGCAGGGACCCGCACCGACCACCGGGAACTGGGCACCATAGCCGCGGCAGGCAGCCTGAGCGCTGCGCTGAACAACCGCACCAATGACCGGGATGCGGTGCTGACCCTGTACGACTACCGGGATGAATCAGACCCGCAGGCGACCCTTTATTTGGCCGCTTTGCGGGCCGAGGACGGACACTTTACGCTGAGCACCCTGCTGCCCGAAAGCCGCTTTGGCGGTGGGGACGACGCGGGGATGCTGAACGCCGCAGTGCTGAACGCCGAGGGCAACGCCCTGCTGATCGGTCGCCGGCACTACGCTTCGCTGCCCGCCACCAACGACGGCTCCCAGCCGGAGGACGGCGTGCGGCTGGAAGTCTATCCGCTGGACGGGGCGGGCCCCTCCTACCGGGGGCTGTTGACCACCGGGGCCGACCGGGACTGGTTTGCCAGCTACGGCCTCAACAGCATCAATCTGCACCGCAGCGCCCGCTACTTGACCTTTGACCCGTTGCCCAAGGATGGAGGGATCGGACTATGAGCAAAGCCTTACGCATCCCTGGCCCGGGCCGCACCCGCCGCCCGGGGCTGGCGCTGGCGGTACTGACGGTGGCCTCGGTGGCGGTGCTGGCCGCCGCCGGCATCTGGCTGCACACCGGCTGGACCGGCATCGGCCTTACGCTGCGGTCCCAGCTTTGCAACGGCACCCCGCTGGAAGGGTTTACCCTGTCGGGGTCGCTGGGCTGGACGGTCACCCAGAACCGCATCCACTTTACCTTGCAGGACGGGGTGCTCCACACCGAGCTGCGGCTGGACGACCCCGACGCCGTCCACGACACCTCAGGCGTGGTGCCCACCCGCAGCTATGCCCTGCCCCCCGAGACCCGCGACCAAGCCGACGCCAACGCGGTGGTGAACCGTCCTGGCATCGAGGGCAACCGGCAGGCCAACACCACGGTGAACACCGTGCGCCGGATGTACACCATCTGGCTGCCCGACGGCACCGAACTGCGGCTGGACGCCGGTGACGTTTCCCTGTCCGAGGACGTTACCCTCACCGCCACGGAGGAAAACCCCCGGGACGATTTTTCCTACAATGACTATACGCTGCAAGTCCTGTCCGGGGACGCCGACACCAGTTGGCCCGACCTTCCGGTCAACACCCAGAGCTTTGTTCTGGGGGCCGAAAAGGGACTCTGCTGGACCCAGAATCTGGCGGGCCGGGCGCCGGGACTGTACAAGGTGCAGGGGCTGACCCGGTATCAGATCAGGCAACTGCCCACCGACGGCATGGTACAGGGCTATCCGGTGGTCTGCAACTCCACCGAGTACGGCAGCCTGACCCCCTTCTACTGCCCGGCCGATGCTAAGCAGGCACTGGCGGGGGCGTCGATGGCGGACGGGTCCACCCTGCTGCTCTATCTGAACGGGGAGAACGTCCTCTGTGCCGACCTTGTCAACGCGGCGGGGACCCGCACCGACCACCGGGAACTGACCACGCTGGAGGAGGCAGCCCACATCCATGCCAAGCTGCTGCCCCGCACCACCGACCGGGACGCCGTCCTGTGGGTGGAGGGCTACGACCAGCAGATCGACGAGTACCTGTACAGCAGCACCCAGCCGGTGATCGCTTTGCTGCGCGCCGAGAACGGCAAGTTCACGGTGGCCGGCACCATGGAGGACAAGGATCATCTGAACCCCGACACCGTCCTGCTGAACGAAGCCGGGGACAAGGTGCTGTTTGCCTACGAAAACACCGTCTTTCAGGACGGCGTGCCCACCGTAGCGGGGGAAAACGGCCGGGGCATGGACCTGCGGGTCTATGATCTGGAAGGCGGACGGCTGCAATACTGGGGCACGATGACCACCGGCGCCGAGCGGGACTGGTACGCCGACTATCTTTGGAACGGAAAACTGCTGCGGCGGGAGCTCCACTTTGACAGCCTGCAAAAGGACGGAGGGAACTGGAAATGATCGAAGTAACCAACCTGCAAAAGACCTACCGGCAACACGGGGCCACCGTGGGGCTGCTGGGGGTGGATTTCACGGTGCCCGACGGGCAGATCGTGGGCATTTTGGGCGAGAACGGCGCCGGCAAGACCACCCTGCTGCGGGCGATGGCCGGGCTGCTGCCCGCCAAGGGCCGCGCCCTGTTTGACGGCAAGCCCGCCGCGGCCCAGTACCAGCGGCTGAGCTATATCACCGCCGAGGGCAGCTACTACCCTGCCCTGACCACCGCCGAGTACGGCGCCCTGCTGGCCGACCTGAGCCCCGCCTTTGACGAGGTGCGGTACCGGGAATTTTTGGACTTTTTCAGCCTTTCGGGCCGGGACGTGATCGGGCGGCTTTCCACCGGGCAGAAAGCCCGGCTAGAGCTGGCTGCGGGCTTTGCCAAGCGGGCCGCCTACTACCTGATGGACGAACCCTTTTTGGGCAAGGACCCCTTCACCCGCAAGGACTTTATCAAGCTGATGAGCGGCACCCTCCACGGGGAGGAGACCATCCTGCTGTCCACCCACTATCTGGACGATGTAGAGCACTTTTTGGACCGGGCGCTGATCTTGCACAAGGGGCGCATCGTGGACGATGTGCTGACCGACGACCTGCACGAAAACGGGGAAACGCTGTTGACCCGCATGGCCTCCGCCTGCGGCTGGGACCCCCAGCACTACCTGCAATTTGGGCAGGAAAAAGACGACTGACCCCTATACGAGCAAAGCGGGCCGCCCCAAAAGGGGCGGCCCGTTGGTTTTGTATGCCGCTTTTAAGAGGATTTCCGCGAGCCTGCCAGACAGACCACGCCGAACACAAGGCTGAGCACCGACCAGACGTACAAATCGCCGTAGCTGCCGGCCCCCAGCAGGCCGACCACGCCGCCTACCAGATAAAACCCGGCGCTGACCAGCCCGCCTTTGCCCCCGTTGCGGGTGCAGATGGCCACGATGCCCGCCACCAGCAGGCAGATCGCCACCAACAGACCGGCGGTGCCGCCCATCTCGCCGTTGTTGCTCATCGTGTTGCCCAGCCCCGCCACGCAGGACTGCATGCCCACCAGCACAAACAGCACGATGCTGAGAATCCCAATGACCAATTTTGCCGTTTTCATTCCTTGTTCCTCCTTATGATGCCGTCAGGCCCCCGGCTGCAAGGTGATGGGGTCCGTCTGGTCGATGGTCGAAAAACTGTCGGGGTCCACCAGCTTGAGGGAAAACTCCACCGTGTCCACCGTTTCGATGCCGTTGTCCTCCAGCTCGCTGTTCAGCAGGGTCAGCGGTTCCACTGCCCGGGCGCCGGGCACCACATCGGCATAGAAGAAGTTGCTGACCATGTACCCATTGACCGAAAGATCCTCGCTTTCCACCACCACGGCCCGGTCCGAGGTATTTTCCACATAGAAGCAGAGGTTCTGGCCAAACAGGTCCTCGGTCATCTGCTGGGCTACCACCCGCACCCCGTTGGCGTTGTAGATCTCCTCGCCGCTGTCATCATAGGTCTGGGTGTAGCTGCCCGCCGCCGAGGTTTGCAGGGTGACGCCCTCGGTGGTGGTCAGAATCTGATAGGTACCGCCGTCAATGATCTTGAGCTGCAGGCCGATCTCCGCCACCGTGTCCACCCCGCACCGCGCCAGCGCCGTGCTGGGGAAATAAAAACTCTCGTTGGCGGTCTTGCCCGCTGCCACATCGGCAGAGAAGAGGTCGCTCATCATATACCCGTTGACAGTACACCACGCGGGCTGCACCACCAGATTTTGGGCGGTGCCGTTCTCGATGCGCAGCGTCAGCTCCGGGCCCATCAGCCCATCGGTGTCCAGACCGGTGGCGGTGATCCGCACGCCGTCTGCATCGTAGATCACCGTTTCGTCCAGCGTCACCTCCGCCGCCTGCGGTTCCGGCGTTTCCGCCGCCGCGGTGGATTCCGCCGCCGACTCCGCCGCCGGAGAAGCCGCTTCCGCGGTGTCGGACACGGTACTTTCGGGGGCCGAACAGCCCGCCAGCCCCACCAGACAGAGGGCGGCCAGCCCCGCCGCAATTTGTTGTTTCATCCTGCTATCCCCTTTCGTCGTATACCCCAAAGTATAGTCGAAGCCCGTCGCCTTTTGGTGGGCTGCCAGCCCACACCGGCATAAAAAATCCCCCGACGGTCTTTTCAACCGTCGGGGACTCGTTCTTTACAAAGCTGCCCACAGGGCTGTGAGTTTTTCGGCCACCAAAACGCCGAAGAACATCACCAAGATCCACACCGCCAACCAAAGGGCCATCAGGCAGACACAGTAGGGTTTGTACCACCGGGTGCCCCGGTACCGTTCCAACGGGGCCCAGCGGCTGCGCAGCCCCGCCACATCGAACCGGAAGAGATAGCACCCCACCGCCATGGCCAGCAGCGGCATGCCCACCATAAAGTTGCTCAGCGATTCCAGCGAGACCACCACCAGCGCCGCCCCAAACAGCAGCGCCAAACCGTACAGGCCAATGGCCATCAGCATATGGGCCGGGTCCCCCCGCCGAAAGCCCGGCACACCGCCCCAGCGCGCCCCCACCGGGCCGCCGGGCTGGGGTTCCGGCTGGGCCGTTTGCTCGGGGAAACTTTGGGCCAGCGCCAGATGCAAAGCGGCAGCATCGGCATAGCGCTGGGCCGGTTCCAAAGCCGTACAGCGGCGCACGATCTCCCCCAGCGGCGCCGGGGCCAACTGCTCCTGCGGGAAAGCCCCCGTCACCAGCTGGTTGAGCAGCACCCCCACGGCGTACAAGTCCGCCCGGGCATCGGTCTGCCGGAAGCCGAACTGCTCCGGGGCGGCATAGCCCGGGGTGCCCAGCAGTACGGTATCCCGCACCGGGGCCTGTTTATGGGTACGGGCAATGTCAAAATCGATGAGCCAGATCTGCCCTTCCGCGGTGCGCAGCACGTTGGCGGGCTTGATGTCCCGGTGGATGATGCCCTGCCGGTGCAGCCCATCCAGTGCCCGGCAAAGCTGCATACCGACCTGCGCGGCCTGTTGGGGCAGCAACTGCCCCCGGGCCAGCAGCGCTTCCAGCGTGATGCCCGGCACATAGTCCTGCAAAACCAAAAACTGGCCGTCCGGCTCGGGCTGTACCGCCCGCACCCGGGGCACATGGTCCACCGGGTTCTGCGCCAAGGTCTGGTAGATTTTTTGCTGGGGCGCCGGGACCCGCCGTCCGGTCAAGATCCGCCCGGTGGAGGTCTGGCGGATCAGATACAGCGTGCCCCGCTCGTTCAGCGTTTCAAGAAACTGCAATTCCTCCATCGTCACTCCCCCAGTACCGGTTCGCCGTACCGCTCCAGTTGGGCGTTGCAGGCCATGACCGACAGCCCCTGCCCCAACGCATGGAGAAGGATGCTGTCCCGCCGTACCCGGGGATAGAGCATGGCCTGCCCGGCCATCCGCAGCAGGGACTGGGTCTCGGTCAGGGAAAGATGCATGGCCAGCGCCAAGGACAGCAGTACATCCCGGGAAGGTGTGTCCCGCCGCCCCGAAAAGAGCTGGTACCCGTAACTGCGCTCGATCTGAGCGGCCTCGATGACCGGGCCTTTTTTCAGCCCATGACGCTGCAAAAGGGTGTTCAACTGCTCCGCCAGCGTGCCGTGCAGCAGTTCGCCGGCGTTTTCCTGCCAGTAGGCCTGCACATCCTGTTTGGTGAGCAGGGCATTCATCAATTCATCGGTGGTGCGGTTCATCCTGTCATCCTTTTGTGTGGTAGATTTACCTGTATTGTAGCGCACCCCGCGGGAAAAGGCAATTCCCGCGCCGCGCATCTGGACCCGTTCTGGTCCCATTCTACCACCGAAACCCTCTACAATCAAGGCAGATTGGACCAGTTTTGGTTCACACGGGAGGAACCGGCCATGGCAGCACAGAAAATCAAACAGGACGAGATCCAGATCGGCCAGAACATCCGCCGGGTACGGCTGGCCAAAGGCATCGGCCAGACCGAACTGGTGCGGCGGCTGCAACTGCAGGGCATTGCCATCACCCGGGAGACCTTGGTCAAGATCGAGCGGGGCACCCAGCACATCCAAGCCGTACAACTGCGGGGCATCCGGGATGCGCTGGACACCAGCTACGACGAACTGCTGCGATAACGCCAAAAGCGGGCCGCCCCTTTCGGGGCGGCCCGTTGGTTTTATATCGCGGCCGATTCAGCCGGCAGGCCCGCCGCAGGATTCCCCAAAGGCGGTCTGCAAGGCGTCGGCCACCGCCTGCATGGCGGCGGGGTCGGGTTTGCAGACCCGCCGGTCGTAGGTCAGCAGACCGTTGATCTCGTCCTCCACGTCGGACAGTTGGGTGTAGATGGCGGCACACAGCCCCCGCCGGACGGCAGGCAGCACCTTGCGGGTATACAGCGCTGTGATGGCCTGCTGCAGCGCCGCCGGGGTGGTGCTGGTGCTGTACCCGTAGCTGGCGTCGGGGTTGAAGCGGTGGCCTTCCACCGCCAAGCAGGCCCCGCCGAACTCGCTGAGGACCAGCGGTTTTTCCTTGGCGTGCAGCCGCCACGGGCCATAATAGATATGGCGGCTGTCCACGTCGGTCTCGCTGCCCCGGAACCACCCCGAGGTGGTGTCGATCCAGCGGGAATCGTCCAGTGCCCGCAGCTTTTCATAGGCGCCGGACCCGTCAAACTGCCCCCATCCCTCGTTGAAGATGGTCCAGTACAGGATGCAGGGGTGGTTGCGCAGTTGACGCACCGTGGCTTCCATCCCGGTGAGAAAGGCCTGCCGGGCCGCCGGATCCCGGTGCAGGCGGCGGTCATCCCGGCAGCGCTGGTGCCCCAGCGTGGGCCAGACGGTGTCCCGCCAGTAGGCGTAGTCGCCGTTGTTGACCATATCCTGAAAGATCACCATGCCCAGCTTGTCGCAGAGATAGTAGTAAATTTCCGGTTCCACCTTGATGTGCTTGCGCAGCGTGTTGAACCCCAGCTCCCGCATGGCGCGGATGTCCGCTTCGTACCCCTCGGGGCCTGCCGGGGTGAACAGTCCGTCGCTGTAATAGCCTTGGTCCAGCACCCCGTGGAAAAACATCGGCTGCCCGTTCAGACAGAGCCGCCGGTAGCCTCCCGCTTCCTGTATGGTCAGTTTGCGCAGGGCAAAGTAGCTTTCCACATGGTCGGTGGCGGTGTCGATGGCAAAGGTGTAGAGATAGGGGTCCGCAGGGCTCCACAGCCGGGGCGCTTCGGGCCGGATGGCCGCCCGGCCGCTGTGCAGCGGGGCCGTCAGGGGCCCTTGGGGCGTGTCCACCGTGACGATGCCCTCCTGCGTGGAGTCCCCGGTGTCCAACAGGGCGACCCGGTCATCCGCCCGGATCACCAGCCCCGGAATGGCCTGCGTGGGCAGGCTTTCCAGCCAGACGGTCTGCCAGATGCCCGATACCGGCGTATACCACATGCCGCCCCGGGCCGTCACCTGCTTGCCGTAGGGCAGCACCAGGCTGCGCAGGTCGTCCCGCACCCGCAGCCGTATCTCGTTTTCGCCGGGGCCCAGCGCCTCGGTGATGTCAAAGGCCATGGCCTCGTACCCACCCACATGCCGTCCCACCGGGATGTCGTTGACCCAGCCATCCAAGATCTGGTCGGCGGCTCCCACATGAAGCACCACCCGGTCCTGCACAAAGCCTTCCGGCAGGGTGAACCGGCGGCGATACCACAGGGCGCTGCCCTCGGCAAAATGGGTGCCGATGCCGGAGAGGACGCTCTCGGGGCAGAAGGGCACAACGATCTCCCGGTCAAAAACGGCGGGCGGGTCGTCGCCGTCGGTGACGGCAAAATCCCACGCGCCATTCAGATTGAGAAAGCTCTGCCGCCGGAATTGGGGCCGGGGATAGTCCGGCCACGGCAGGGTGGGCAGATGTTCCCCCGCAGGGGTCAACAGGGTATGGAGCATAACGGGTCCCCTTTCCGGTTCAGACTGGGTCGGGCAGGCGTTCGTAGGCTAGGCGGGGGGTGTCGTCCTCCACATGGATGACGCCGCAGTAAACAAACCCCGCCCGGGGAATGAGGGTGCGCATGGGATGGTTGTCTTGGTGGGTGTCGATGCGCAGATGGGGGTACCGGCTTGCCGCAAAGGACACCGCCGCGTCAAACACCCCGTGGCGGCTGCCGTCCCCGGCCAAGCGGTGGATGGTGGCGTAGGGGGCATCGCTGCGCCACGCCCCGTCGATGACCCCATAGGTGGGGTCATCCCCCGGCACCAAGGCAAAGGCGCCGCAGGGGGTATCCCCGTCACAGACGACGAAGAGCTGCCCCCGCCGGATGTCCCGCTCCAACGTGGCCATCGGCGGATTGGTAGTGCCCCACTGGGTGGGGTTGCCCGCAGCCGCCATAAAAGCCCGGGCGCAGCGGTAGATTGTGGCCAAGGCGGGCAGGTCGGCGGCGGTGGCGGGGCGGATGGTCAGCGGGCACATGGGGCGGCCTCCTTGTGGGGGGATTCCATCTCTTTCAGTTCCGGCATGACGGTGCGGCGCATCGTGATGTAGCAGGCCAGACCGCCGATGCAGTTCGAGATGGGTTCGGCCAGAAAGACGCCGTTGACCCCCAGCCCGGCCAGATGGGGCAGCAGCAGCGTAAGGGGCACCACGATGATGGCCTTGCGCAGCAGCGAGAAGAAGATGGCCATTTTGGCCTTGTTCAGCGACTTAAAGACGCTTTGCCCGCTGAACTGGAAGGCCATCATCACAAAACCGAAGAAATAGATGTGCAGCGAGGGCACGGCGGCAGCCAGCAGGTCGGGGTCGTGGTTGAAGATCATGATAAAACCCGCAGGGAACAGCGAGATCAGCCCCCAGATGAGCAGCGTATAGCCGAAGCCCAGTTGGGTCATGAACCGGATGGCCCCCCGCACCCGGGGCACATTGCGGGCGCCGTAGTTGTAGCTGATGACGGGGGAAGCGCCGTCGGTAAGGGCCATGACGGGGGTCTGGGCGATCTGCCGCACCGAGTTGATGACCGTCATGACGCTGATGTACAGATCCCCGCCGAAGGTGCGCAGCGTGGCATTGCAGGCCACCTGCACCAGACTGTCGGTGAAGGACATGACAAAGCTGGAGGTGCCCAGCGCCGCGATGCGCCGGATGCAGGCCCAGTCGGGGCGGAAGCCGTGGAATTGGAGGCGCAGTTCGGTCTGGGGCCCCGTGAGGAACCGCAGCACCCACACCGCCGACAACCCTTGGGACACCACCGTAGCGATGGCCGCCCCCCGCCCCCCCATGCCCAAGCCATAGATGAGAAGGGGGTCCAGCACGATGTTGGCGGCCGCGCCCAGCAGCACGGTGAGCATGCCGATGCGGGCAAAGCCCTGACTGTTGATGTAGGGGTTCAGCCCCAGCGAAGTCATGACAAAGACGGTGCCCAGCAGGTAGATGGTCATATAGTCGGCGGCATAGCGGTAGGTCTCGTCGCTAGCGCCGAAGAGATAGAGCACCGGTTTGTGGAACACCAGCCCCACCACGGTGAGCACCAACCCGCAGACCACCAGCATAAAATAAGCGTTGGCCATGATCTTGCCGGCGGTTTTGTCGTCCTTTTGGCCCCGGGCGATGGAGCAGAGCGGTGCGCCGCCCACCCCGAACAGGTTGGCAAACGCGGTGACCAAGGTGACGATGGGGAAACACAGCCCCAACCCGGCCAAGGCCAGCGTGCCCTCGCCGGGGATCTTACCGATGTAGATGCGGTCCACAATGTTGTACAGCAGGTTGAGCACCTGCGCCACCAGCATGGGGGCGGCCACATCCAAAATGTTGCGGCGCACGTCGCCGGTGGAAAAATCCACCTGCCGTCCGCCGCGATGGGAGGTTGAAACTGCCATGGGGAACTCCTTTTTTCCGTTTTTCCTATACCCTAAAAACCAGAACCATTATAGCACATTTTTTGCGCACCGTTAAGCGGCGGAGCGGTTGTTTTTGCCCGGGGGCTATGGTACAATTTAGCCAAAACGCTATGCCATGGGGGATGGGGCAACCATGAACGTATTTGACATCATTGGACCGGTGATGATCGGTCCTTCCAGCAGCCATACGGCGGGGGCGGCCCGTATCGGGCAGATCGCCCGGCAGCTTTTGCAGGATGAGCCGGTGGCCGCCCAGATCGTACTGTACGGCAGCTTTGCCAAGACCTACAAGGGCCACGGCACCGACAAGGCGCTGATCGCCGGGATTTTGGGGATGACCCCCGACGATGCCCGGCTGCGGTTTTCCCCCCAGATCGCCCGGGAAACGGGGCTGGAGGTAACGCTTTCCACCGGGGAATTGCCCGAAGGCCACCCCAACACCGCCGTGCTGACCCTGACGGGACGCCGGGGCGGCACCATCACGGTGCGGGGGTCCAGCATCGGCGGGGGCAACATCGTTATCGACGCCATCAACGGCATGCCGGTGCGGATCAGCGGCCAGCATCCCAGCCTGATCGTACAGCATCGGGACCGGCCCGGCGTCATTGCCGAGGTCACCGACCTGCTGGCCGACCGGGGCGTGAATATCTGCAACTTTTCCCTGTCCCGCCGTCAAAAAGGCGGCGTGGCGGTCATGACCATCGAGATGGACGGCGGCTTGGATGAAGCCTTGGCCGCACAGGTCCGGGCGCTGCCCGACGTGATGCTCTGCGTCACGCTGCTGCCCTGACCCGGAAGGAGGACGTGCGATGTCGGAAGAACTGAACTATCATTCCTTGGCCGGGCTGGTGGAAGCCGCCGCCCGGGCGGGCGAACCGCTGTCGGCGCTGGTGCTGCGCCAGCAGGCCGCCCAGTTGGAACAGAGCGAGGCGGAAGTCTACCGCCGTATGCAGGAGAATTTCAAGGTAATGGCAGCCTGCATCGAGCCGGGGTGCCAGCCCGACCTGCGGTCCACCAGCGGGCTGACGGGGGGCGACGCCTACAAGATGCGCCGCCGGGTAGAAAGCGGCCAAAACCTGACCGGCCCGGTGCTGGGCGGGGCGCTCTACCGGGCGCTGGCAGTCAGCGAACTGAACGCCGCCATGGGCCGGGTGGTGGCGGCCCCCACCGCCGGCAGCTGCGGCATTCTGCCCGCCGTGCTGCTGACCATGCAGGAACAGGGCGCCACCGAACAGGACTGCGTGATGAGTCTTTTCACGGCCAGCGCCGTGGGGCTGGTCATTGCCGAAAACGCCTGTCTGGCCGGGGCGCAGGGCGGCTGCCAAGCGGAGTGCGGCAGCGCCGCGGCCATGGCGGCCGCCGCCTTGGTGGAACTGAGCGGCGGCACGCCCCAGATGCTGGACGACGCGGTGGCCATCGCCCTGAAATGCCAGTTGGGTCTGGTCTGTGATCCGGTGGCGGGGCTGGTGGAGATCCCCTGCATCAAGCGCAATGCCTCGGGGGCAGCCATCGCCTTTATGGCCGCCGAGCTGGCCTTGGCGGGCATCGGCAGCCGCATTCCCGCCGACGAGGTCATTGTGGCCATGCGCCGGGTGGGCAACGCCATGTCCCCCACCCTAAAGGAGACCGCCGAGGGCGGTCTGGCCGCCACCCCCACCGCCTGCCGCCTTTGCAAACAGGTATTCGGCGACCGTTGACGCTCGCCGTTTCCGCCCCCGGCCGCGCCCTGCGGCCGGGGGCTTTTTGCGCGGTCGGGCCGCGTTGCAATCCCCCGCGGGCTGTGGTATCATCGAAGCAAGAAAAACCATTCGCCGCAGGGAGGGTTCTGTATGCAGCACAAGGTATTGCTCATCGGGGCGGGGTCCATCTGTCCCGCCCACATTCAGGCGTTCGGCGCCCTGGGGGACCGGGCCAAGGTGGTAGGCATCGTGGCCCGCCACACCGAATCGGCCCGCCAAGCCATCGAAGCCGCCGGGCTGGACGCCGTGGCCTACACCGACTACCGGCAGGCCATCGAGGAATCGGGGTGTGACATCGTCTCGGTGATGACGCCCCCCGACAGCCATTGCGAGATCACCGTCTGGGCGCTGGAACACGGCTGCCATGTGCTGGTGGAAAAACCCATGGCGCCCTCGCTGGCGGAGTGCGACACCATGCTGGACGCCGCCCGCCGCACCGGGAACCAACTGGCGGTGGTGGCCCAAAGCCGCTGCCTGACCCCCATCTGGCGGACCAAGCAGTTGCTGGACAGCGGTCTGCCCGGCAAGCTGCTCTACACGCAGGTAAATTCCCTGTGGTACCGGGGCCGCAGCTACTACGACTTGGCTTGGCGGGGCAGTTGGGCCACCGAGGGCGGCGGCTGCACGCTGGTCCATGCCGTACACCACATCGACCTGCTGGCTTGGATGGCGGGCATGCCCCGGCAGGTGACGGCGATGATCGGCAACGTGGCCCACACCAACAGCGAGGAAGAGGACCTGTCCATGGCGATGCTGCGGTTTGACGACGGCAGCTTTGCCCAGCTCACCGCCAATCTGGTAAGCCACGGCCAGAAGCAGGCCCTGAGCTTTGCCTGTGAGAACGCCGTGCTGGAGATCCCCCACGCGCTGAGCGCCGACACCCCGCAGGAGAACGGGTTTCCCCGGGAAAACACCGCCCTGCTGACCGAGCTGGAGGCCGCCTACGCGGCGATGCCGCCCCTTGCCTACGAGGGTCACGCCGGGTTGGCGGACAACCTGCTGCGGGCGGTGGACGAGGGCGCGCCGCTGATCAGCGATGGACAGGCGGGCCGCAACACGATGGAGCTGATCATGGCCATCTACAAGTCGGCGTCGGAAAACGCCCCGGTGACGCTGCCCATCACCCCCGACGACCCCTTCTACACCCGAACGGGCGTCCAGACCCGAATGCCCCACTTTTATAAAAAGACCGGCTTTTTGTCCCAGTTCACCCACAACGAAATCACCTTGGCCAGCAGCAACATGGGCTGACCGGTTTGTAAAGGAGAATCCCCCATGAACACCCAACTGCGCGCCGACGCCGACGCGATTTTGACCGCCAGTATTCAGGCCGTGCTGCCCGATCAGGCGGTGGCCCGGGCGCTGCAAACCTTTGTGCCGGGGTCCGGCCGCACCCTGTTGGTGGCGGTGGGCAAGGCGGCTTGGCAGATGGCCCACGCGGCGCTGGCCGTGCTGGGCCGGGTGGACGATGGCATCGTCATTACCAAATACGGCCATCTGCGGGGGGAATTGCCCGGTCTGCGCTGCCGGGAGGCAGGCCACCCCGTGCCCGATGCCCAGAGCTTTGCCGCCACCGAGGAAGCCCTGACGCTGGTGCGGGGCCTGACCGAGCAGGACACCGTGGTGTTTTTGCTCTCCGGCGGGGGCAGCGCCCTGTTGGAAAAGCCCTTGCTGCCCGCCGAGGAATTGCAGGACATTACCCGCCAACTGCTGGCCTGCGGCGCCGACATCGTCCAGATGAACACGGTGCGCAAGCGGCTGTCGGCGGTCAAAGGGGGCCGGTTTGGGCTGGCCTGTGCCCCTGCCAAGGTCTTTGCGGTGGTGCTCTCCGACATTTTGGGGGACCCGCCGGCGATGATCGCCTCGGGACCGGTAAGCCCCGACCCGTCCACCTGCACCGAGGCCCGGGCCATCGCCGCCCAATATGGCCTGCGGCTTTCCCCCACGGCCCGGGCGCTGCTGGACCAAGAGACCCCCAAGGCGCTGGACAACGTGACCTTGCAGATCACCGGCAGCGTGCGGACTCTTTGCGCCGCTGCGGCCAGCCAGTGCCAAGCGCTGGGCTACGAGCCGGTCCTGCTTACCGACCGGCTGTGCTGCCAAGCCCGAGAGGCCGGCAGCTTTCTGGCCAGCATTCTGCACAGCCACGCCGGGCAGGGCCGCAAGCTGGCCTTTGTGGCCGGGGGCGAAACGGTGGTGCGGCTGACCGGCACCGGGTTGGGGGGCCGCAACCAAGAACTGGCGCTGGCCGCCGCCCCGGAACTGGACGGCCTGCCGGGGGTGGCCCTTTTCAGCGTGGGGTCGGACGGCACTGACGGCCCCACCGACGCCGCCGGCGGCTATGTGGACGGCGAAACCATGCAGGCCCTGCGGGCCGCCGGGCTGGAGGTGCCCACCGTGCTGGCCCAAAACGACGCCTACCACGCCTTGCAGGCGGTGGGCGGGCTGGTCATCACCGGGCCGACCGGCACCAACGTCAATGACGTGGCGGTGGGACTGGTACAGGGCTGAGCGCCCTCGTCCCCTGCCTTTTCCCCCTTTCCTGCGCGGAAGGGGGGCTTTTTTTGTGTACCGCTCCATTGCGGCTTGAGTAGAAAAATGTTATACTGACAAGGATTCTAGCCCCCCTTGCGGGCCTGCAAAGGAGAACTTCGCCCATGCTCTTTTCCAGCCTTGTCTTTCTTTGGCTGTTCCTTCCCGTGGTTTTGCTGGTCTACCAACTGCTGCCCGGCATCCGGTCCAAGAATGCCCTGCTGCTCTTCGCCAGCCTTTTTTTCTACGGCTGGGGGGAACCCAAGTACATCCTGCTGATGCTGGTTTCCATCACCCTAAATTATCTGGGCGGGCTGTGTCTGGGCCGGTTTGGCGCCGCCCCCGCCCGCAAAGCGGCCCTCGTCTGCACGGTGGCCGCCAACTTGGGGCTGTTGGGCTACTTTAAATATTACACCTTCGCCGCCAATACGCTGGCTGCACTGGCGGGCCGGCAACTGCTGCCGGTGCGGGACATTGCCCTGCCGCTGGGCATCAGCTTCTACACCTTTCAGGCCATGAGCTATGTCATCGACCTTTACCGGGGCAAGACCGCCGTGCAGAAAAGCTGGTTCCGGGTGGCTTTGTATGTGAGCTTTTTCCCCCAGTTGGTGGCCGGTCCCATCGTGCTGTACACCCAAGTGGAAAACCAACTGTCCTGCCGGTCGGTTTCCCTGACCCGGTTTTCCTACGGCGTCAAGCGGTTTTTGTACGGGCTGGGCAAAAAGGTGATTTTGGCCAACGGGTTCGCCGCCCGGGCCGATCAGGTCTTTGCGCTGGAACCGGGACTGGTCAGCACCCCGCTGGCTTGGCTGGGTACATTGTACTACACCTTGCAGATCTACTACGACTTTTCCGGCTATTCCGATATGGCCATCGGGCTGGGCCAGATGTTCGGCTTCGACTTCCCGGAAAACTTCAACTACCCCTATCTGTCCAAGACGGTCAGCGAGTTCTGGCGGCGGTGGCATATGACCTTGTCCGGGTGGTTCCGGGACTACCTGTACATCCCCTTAGGCGGCAACCGCAAAGGTCTGGCGCGCACCCTCATCAACCTTTTCCTTGTATTTCTGGCCACCGGCCTTTGGCATGGCGCCAACTGGCAGTTTGTGGCTTGGGGTGTTTGGTACGGGGTGCTGCTGATTCTGGAACGGACGGTGCTGAAGCCCCTTCTGCCCCGGCTGCCCGCTTGGCTGTCCCGGGTGTATGCCCTCTTCTTTATCCTGTGCGGCTGGGTCATCTTCCGGGCGCCGGGTCTGCGGGCCGGGCTGCTTTGGCTGAAAGCGATGCTGCTGCCCGCCGCCGGGTTCGCCGCCTACCCCGTGACCCGCTACCTCGACCCCCGCACCCTGCTGCTGGTGGCGGCGGGGCTGGCCCTCTGCGGACCGGTACAGGCCCTTTTCCCCCGGTTCAAGGCTGCCCTTTATAATAAGGAGGTCACCGGCCCGCTGCAAACCGTGACTCTGCTGGTCATCGGCTTTGCCTGCACGGTCCTGCTGGTCAGCGGCACCTACAACCCCTTTATTTATTTCCGCTTTTAAGGAGCGCCGGATATGGACAAAAACCGCAAAATACAGTTGGGACTCGTCGCCGGGTTTGCCGCCCTGCTGGTGGGGCCCGGGCTGCTCTGGCTGGGCCTAAAACCCCTGTGCGATACCACCAACTACGAAAACCGTACCCTGACCGCCTTTCCCTCCGCCGAGACCTCTTTGGAACAGTGGCCGGCCCAGTTTGAGGATTGGCTGGAGGACCACGCCCCCTTCCGCAACGGGTTCCTTACCCTGAAAGCCGGGGCGGACCGGCTGGTGGGCAGTCTGGATTCCTCCAACGTGCTGCTGGGCAAAAACGGCTGGCTCTTCTTACAGGATGTGGGGGATTCCAGCAGTATCTCGGACTATCAGGGCCTTACCGCCTACTCGCAGGAGGAGATGGCGGCCTTGGCCGACAAGGTACAGCAGTTGGCAGACGTTCTGGCCCAAAAGGGCAGCCGTCTGGCGATTCTGTTTGCCCCTGCCAAGGAGGGCGTGTACAGCCAGTACATGCCGGACAGCATCCCGGTGGTAGCCCGCCCCACCCGGGTGCAGAGCCTGACGGACTACCTGCGCCAAAATACCGAGGTGCCGGTGCTTTTCCCGCTGGAAGCACTGCAAACCGCCGGACAGACCACGCAGGTTTACTACAAATACGACACCCACTGGAACGACGTGGGCGCTTGGCTGGCCGCCCAACAGTTGCTGCAAGCGCTGGACCTGCCCTATGCCGACACCCTGCCCGCCGTACAGGTGAACGAGGAAAAGACCGCCCCCACCGATTTGGCCAACATGTGCGGGAGCTGGGCCTTTTGCACCGACGATCTCTACTATGAGGTGGACGCCCCCGCCGCCCAGTGTACCGAGGGCACCTCCGAAACCGAGCTGACCCGCTATCAGGGCAGCGGCACCCAAAACCTGCTGCTGGTGCGGGACAGCTTTGGCGCCGCCTTGGGCAGCCGTCTGGCCCAAGGCTTTGATAAGACCTTGGTGCTCCACGGCAACCTGCTGTCGGTGGAAAACCTGACGGCCCAGCAGCCCACCCTGCCCCCTGTGGTCGTGGTGGAAGTGGGCGAACGGTTCAGCGACAATCTTTCGGGCCGTCTGGACACCCTGCTGACTTGGGCAGCCCAGACCGACCCAGCCTGACCGGCATACCGAGAAAAAAAGACACCCGCGCGGCTGCGCGGGTGTCTTTTGGTTTACGGTTGTTTGATCCGCACATCGGCCAGACGGGCGGCGTCAGAGCGTACAAAGGCGGTGTTGCGGGCGTAGTCCATCTGGTACAGGTGGGCAAACAGCACATCCAGCACCGCTTTTTCGGCAATGGAGGAGGCAAAGGTGGAGATTTTATCGTCGTTGGATTCCAGCGGTGGCAGCAACAACAGGGCATCGGCCTGCATACCGGCCATGCTGTCCGGCCGGGCGGTGATGGTCACCACCGGCACCTGATGTTCCCGGGCGGCTTGCAGCGAGATGCGCAGTTGTTCGTTGGCGCCGGAGTAGGACGCCACCAACAGGCAGTGGGTGGCATCCATCTGCTGGATGCTGTAACTCAGGTCCACCCGGTCGGAAACCACATTGACCCGCCGCCCGAACTTGCGCAGCCGGAAGGCGAAGTCCGCGCTCATATGGCCGCTGGTGCCGATGGCGCAGAGGTCGATGGACTGAGCCTTGGCCAGCAGTTCCACCGCCCGGGCCACCTGCTCGGGCTGCAGGGTCAGCCACAGACGGCGCAGAGCCTCCTGCTCCAGCCGCAGCACCGACGCCGTGACCTGCGCCGCCGGGGTATCCGGCCCAAAGGGATAGTTGCCGTCCGGCGGCTCTTCCTCGGCTAGGGCGCTCGTCTGGGCGAACAGCTCGGCTTTGAAGTCCTTCAGCCCCTTGCAGCCGAATTTTTGGCAGAAGCGGATGACCGCCGACGGGCTGGTAAAGCTGGCTTGGGCCAGTTCCCGGGTGTTCATCTGGGCCACCTTTTCGGGGTAGCGCAAAATGTAGTCCCGCAGATGGCACTCGTTCTTGGTCAGCCAACCACCGCTCACATCGCTGGCTCCGGGCAGCCCGCAAGCGGCAGCCGCCTGCGGCAGGGTCATACTGACAAGCCATAGAACGTGCATGGCGGGACCTCCTTGTATTATAGAGTAGTAGTTATTAGAGCCCCTCTCCAAGGGCTGTGCT
>CAUWAX010000004.1:0-200057 GCA_963557315.1 uncultured Gemmiger sp.
CCGAAGATAGTTGGCTGGAGACGGCCTGTGAAAATAGGTAGATGCCGGCTTCTCTACAAAGCAGCCTCCGGGCCGAGCCTTGGGCCCGGTCCGGAGTTTGCTTTATATGCACCATTAGCTCAGCTGGTAGAGCAACTGACTCTTAATCAGTGGGTCCTGGGTTCGAGTCCCCGATGGTGCACCAGAAAGAGCCTTACGGAAAACGTAGGGCTCTTTTTTTGTTGCCATAATCCGGAATGTTGCGCTGGTGCACCATCGGAGGACGAGAACAGCTGCAAAGGCGACCGCCGCCTGCGGCGGAAACAGGGAGCCGGAGCAGGGGCCGCGGTCGCAGAGGCGGCGGCCCGCTCCAAGGGACGCTGGCCGATGCGGGCACCGCAACCCGTAAGGGTCCGCCGTCTGCTCCGGCGGGCAAAAAGGGTCCAGTGGACCCTTTTTAGAGTGCGGGAGAGTCCCCGGGGAGTGCAGAGGTAGGCAGAGCGTGACGGGGGTTGCGATTTTGTTATTACACGGCCTTACGGAAAACGTAGGGCTCTTTTTTTGTTGCCATAACCCGGAATGTTGAGCTGGTGCACCATCGGAGGACGAGAATGGCTGCGAAGGCGACCGCCGCCTGCAGCGGAATTGTAAAAGGCGTCAAATCTTTTTGTATGGTTTTGTGAGGCTTGCTGATTGTAGAGAAGGGCGGAAGCCGATAAACTGAAAGTATAGTAAAAAGAAAGTTTGGATTGCAATCAAGAAGGAGCGTTGCTCATGGGATCGAGAGAGGCAAGCCTCCATCTGCGGTGTGAGGATCGTGGTACGCTGCTGCCCAAACTGAAGACCTTGTTGGATGATCCGTCCTTTTGGAGGGAAGAAACGGAAGATTTACTGGGACTGCTGGGCCAAGTCTTCGAGCAGCAGGTGCCCCAACTGGATGAGACAAAACAGCGTGCAGGCAAAGCGTTGCTGGACAACCTGCGGACAGGACTGGATGATTGGGAGCAAAGGGAAGACCCTGCCATTGTAGTGGTACAGCCCCACTTTGTAAGTCTTTATTGGTACGACCATATCCGAAGCGAAAATTTGGAAGAACAGGCGTGGAATTTTGGCCGTCGGTGTCGTGTGCCCGTTTTAGGCGTTTGCCGGTTTGACATCTGCGATTTGCAGCTCTGTGGGGTGCGCAATGCGGGCTGTCCCGAAGCAGTTACCTGCCGTGGAGACTATTATTTCAACGAACATGACATCCAGCCGGTAGATGCCGGTGAGCTCTGCCGCATTCTGGAGGCTCCCTTTCTGCAGGAGGGGGTGGCTGCGGCGCTGGCCTGCTCGGATGGCGAGGGTATGGCCCAAATGCTGGAGAAGGCTTTGAAAATGCCCATCTACCTAAACGAAAGAATGTTGTCGGCGGAGGGAAAAAGACCAACAGAATGCTGGCGGAAAACTTTGGTGTATGTCGAAACGTAAGGCCCGTGGCCAATCGGCAAAGGGAAAAGGAACTGCCCTTGCCGATTATAGTTAGGATAATGAAGGCAACCAAATTTCTGCACTGTTTGGGTGCGACAGGAGGCTTGTGGAATGGGGTTTCTCAATAAAAAACCGATTATCAAATCCGAAGGGTTTCGGCCGTTAGAACTGAACGAGGACAATGTTCAGGCCCTCTTCAACAGGTGTTTGAAAACTGACGAGACAAAAGAGATCGAGTACAGTTACTTGTTCAAAAAAGAGTTTGGATATGAAGAAACCAAAGCCCCGTCCATTTTGACCAAGAGAAGATAAAAGCGAATAAACAGGCCATCATATACTTATTCGGTCAGGTGCAAATCGTTCACCGCAACGAATTTTCAATCACGGAAGAAAAAGCCGCCACCCGGTATGACGGCAAAAAATGGACGGAAAACAAGGGTTTTCTGATGGAGTTCCTGCATCTCGCCGCAGGGGCTCACATCATGGGGCCGTTTATCGCAGATGGGCAGAAAGCCTCTACCATGAAGCTTAAACCCACCTTCTCCCCGAAAGACCCCAACTTCCCCGCGTGGTGGGAGGCCCACAAAGCCGAGTGGGCGGACTGACGGCATCGCCTGCGATGTGGCCCTTTCCGCTGTGCTGCAGGGGTGGCCCCGGCGTGCGTCCCTGCCGGCCCCGGCACTTTGGCCCCCTTGCACCCCCGTTACCGCACCCCTGCGCCGGCAGGGGTAACCCCCATGCCTTGCAAACAGGGCGCGCACCGGGGGCGCGCCTCCCCGGATATACCCACAAGAAGAGCCTTACACCGCGAGTGAGGCTCTTTTCTTGTGGGGTGTTGCGTGACCTCGTCACAGAAAGGAGCGGGACTTTTTTTGTATACTGGTCCCATTGAATTTTGGGAGGTATACCATGGGAGTAGAAGTGAAACGGCGAAAGGCCCGGGTGGATGGCGATGCCTGTGTGGCCTGCGGGTGCTGCGTTAAAGTCTGCCCGCTGCATGCCATCGAGATCGTGCGGGGCATCGTGGCCCGCGTGGACCTGAGCAGGTGCGTTGGCTGCGGAAAATGCGCCGCAGAATGCCCTGCCAGTGTGATCACCGTAGAGGAGGCCGCAAGATGAAAAAACGTTGGTACGACTATCTGTGGATCGCTTCGCTGCTCTATCTGGTGCTGGGCTTCTTCAACATCCTGTTTGCCTGGCTGGGGCTTCTGTGCTTCTGCATCCCGCTGCTCTTTGCGGTGGTGGGCGGCAACAAAGGGTACTGCAACCGCTACTGCGGGCGCGGCCAACTGTTTGCCCTGCTGGGCGGGCGGTTTGGTTTATCCCGCCGGCGGGACGTTCCCCGCTGGATGAAGAGCAAGGCCTTCCGCTACGGATTTTTGGCCTTTTTCTTTGCCATGTTTTTCGTCATGCTGTGGAACACCGCACTGGTCTTTGCCGGGGCACAGGACCTAAAACAGGTGGTCACCTTGCTGTGGACCTTCAAGCTGCCTTGGCACGGGGCTTACCACGGCACCCTGTTCCACCCCGGCGTGGCCCAGTTCGCCTTTGGCTTTTACAGCGTGATGCTGACCTCCACGGTGCTGGGACTGCTCACCATGGTGCTGTTCAAGCCCCGTAGCTGGTGCGTCTACTGCCCCATGGGCACGATGACCCAACTGATCTGCAAGGCCAAGAACGGGTCCGCCCTGCCGGGGCAAAACGGATAAACAAAAATCCATCCAAAAGGGCTTGCTGCGGCAAGCTCTTTTTTGAGTGGATGACGCCGCCGGCTCTTGCAGGGGGCGTCTGGGCGCATTATAATTTATAATACAGACAATCCGAAGAGAAGGGAAGCGTCCCGGATGGAACAAAAATTGGATCTGGCATTGCTGAAAAAAGGCATGCTGTTCCGCAATATGACCGATGAGGAAATTTTGCAGGCGGTGGAGGCTATGTCGCCCCGGCGGGTGCGGTATCCCCGGCGGACGGTGGTGGCCCAAGACGGCGACCTGTTCCCGGAGATCGGCATTATTTTGGTGGGCAGCCTGCATCTGGCCCACGTTGACAGCAACGGCAACAACAACCTGCTGTATGTGCTGCAAACCGGGGACACCGTGGGGGAAGTGAATGCGGTAGGCCGATACCGGCTGCATCTTTCCATTGCCACCGAGGAACCCACCGAAATTTTGTATCTGAGCGTGGACCAGCTACTGCGCAACAATGTGCTGACGGCCCCACCCAGATCCGCTTTTTGCAGAACCTGACCTTGGCCGTGGCCCAGAAAGGCCAGTACCTGACCCGCAAACTGGAGGACAGCATCCGCCGCAGCATGCGG
Source organism: uncultured Gemmiger sp. (assembly GCA_963557315.1). Lineage (GTDB taxonomy): Bacteria > Bacillota > Clostridia > Oscillospirales > Ruminococcaceae > Gemmiger. The sequence goes on from CAUWAX010000004.1 coordinate 3,764, forward strand.
GAGCGGCTGCAGGACTATCTGTCGGCCCAGTATCACAAGGCGGGCAGCCGCACCTTTGTCATCCCCCTGAACCGGCAGGATCTGGCGGATTTTCTGTTTGTGGACCGCAGCGCCCTGTCCAACGAGCTGTGCAAGATGCGGGACGAAGGGCTGCTGCGCTTTGACCGCAGCCGGTTTGAACTGCTGGTACAGATGCCCATTACCGAAAACGAGCCGGACCCCAACGACGAATGAACCCCTACATACAGGCAAGAGCCTTCCGCTTTTGGGCGGAAGGCTCTTGGTTTGTTATGGTATTAGGGGCGTCGGCGCAGCAGCCGCGATGGTTGGAGAGGGACTCCACCGCCAATGCCAGCCCAGAGAACATCAGGTAGATGCCCCAGATGGTACTGACGGCCAGCCACCCCACAAGGGGCTGCATCACGATCAGGTTGCCGGCTACGGTGTTCAGGATGCCGGCGGCCAGCAGCCAGCCGGCGCCCGGGGTGCCCTGCCGGCGCATCTCCGAGAAGGTGATGAATTGGGCGATGCCTTGCAGGACGGTGAAAAACGCAACGCCGTTGGCTAAGGTGGCGATCAGTGCCGCGCCGCCGTAGGGGGTGGCGAAGGCCCCAAACCCCAGCAGGGCCAGACCCCCCAGCAGCGTCCAACTGCTGCGCCGGTCCCGGGGCGTTTCGGCCCAGGTCCAGAGCTGCACCCCGCCGTACAGGGTAAACCCGATCACCAGCAGCACGGCCAACGACCAGCCCAACAGCATGGGGGCGAAGAGGGCAGCCGCGCCCAGCCCGGTCAGCAGAGCCCCGGCAGCCACGCCGCCGGTGAGGACCCGCTTGCGCGAGGCCCGGGCGGCTTGTTCTAACGAGAGAATGGCGGTATGTTTCATGGTTCCTCCTCCGGCAGGGCCGGTCAGATCAGTTGATAGGTGGTGAGCAGTTCTTCCAGCGTGGTGCCGTGAACTTTTTCCAGCCCGGCATGCAGGGCCAGCTTGTAGGGCAAGGGCAGCTTCATATCGGTAAGTTTGCGGCCGTCCAAGAGGTAGTGGGTGGCGTTGAGCAGGCACCGCAGGTCATAGACCGAGCCGAACACTTCCGGCACGCCCCGTTCCACATCCAGCAGGGTGTAGACGGCCTCCATGGCGGTGCGGACCGAGTATTCCACCGTGAAGACGGTGTCCCGCGGGGTCTCGGTGAACTGGCCCAAGAAGGCGAAGTTTACGCAGCCTTCAGGCACTACGTCGGGGCGGTCCCCCGCCTGACGGGGCATAAAGAAGGCGGTGATGTAGGGCATCATGCAGGGGACGGTGTTGGCGGATTCCCGGGCCAGCGTTTCGATCTCGTTTTCCGGCACACCCAGATGGTAGAGCCATTCCATGCAGATCTCGGCGCCGGTGCATTCCTCCATGGGCTTGCCCACGTAGTCGCCGGGGCGCTCGGGGTAAAGGCCGTAGATCCAGCCGACCAACTGCCCCTCGGGCTGGGCCTTGAAGTGGGGCTGCCGGTTGAAGGTCCAGCTCATCATCCAAGCTGAGTCTTTGACGGTTACGATGCCGCCGGTGACGACCTTGCCCGCGTAGGGGTCCCGGCCGCAGACCTGCTGCACATAGGGGGCGATGCGGTCATCCAGCAGGGTGACGGTGGCGGATTCCCACTTGGTGGCCTCGATGTTGGAGCAGAACACCTCCGGCCGGCCAAAGGCCGGGTTCTGTACGGCGATGTTTTCCACAGTTCCCAACTGGACCCCTGCCCGGATTCCAGATCCAGTTCGGGGGCGTGGTCGTTGTCGCCCAGAGCGCTGCCCTCGGTGCAGGAACCGTTGGTCACAAAGACCAGATCATTCTCGGTCAGTTCCACCGTTTCGGGACGGCCGTGGCGCTCCAGCACCAGTTGGTGGGCGACCTTTTTGCCGGGCAGGAAGTGGAACAGCACGTTGCGGACCCGGACGCCGTATTCAAACTGTACGCCGTTTTCCCGCAGGTAGGCCACCAACGGAAGGATCAGGGACTCGTACTGGTTGTACTTGGTGAACTTCAGGGCCGAAAGGTCGGGCAGGCCGCCGATGTGGTGCAGGAACCGCTGCAGGTACCGCTTCATCTCCAGCGCGGAGTGCCAGGTCTCGAAGGCGAACATGGTCTGCCAGTAGAGCCAGAAGTTGGAGCGGAAGAAGGATTCCCCCAGCACCTCGGAGATGGTCTTGTTGTAGAGCTGCTCGTCAGGGGTGAAGAAGAGGGCCATCAAATCCAGCGCGGCCTCGTCCTCCAGCTCGAACCGGTTGCCGGTGTTGGCGCTGCGGCCCCGTTCCAGCGTGGCCCGGTTGTGGGACACATTGGGGTCGTCGTGGTTCAGGCGATAGAACTCGTCCAGCACGCTCTCCCCCTCTTTTTCCAGCGAGGGGATGGACCGGTAGAGGTCCCACAGGCATTCGTAGTGGTTCTCCATCTCCCGGCCGCCCCGGATCACGAAGCCTACGTCGGGCCGCAGGATACCGTCGCAGGCGCCGCCAGGCAGCTCGGCTTCCTCCAAAATATGGATGCGGCTGCCTTCCATCTGACCGTCTCGGATCAGGAAGGCCGCGGCGGCCAGACTGGCCAGCCCGCTGCCTACCAGCCAAGCCTGTTTGTTTTCCACCCCGGCGGGTTTGCGGGGGCGGGCGAATGCTTCATAGTTGCCATTGGTGTAGTACATAGTGTACCTCCTGTGCCGGCGAAAACCGCCGGATGTTGTGTGTAGGAAAATCGCCCCGGACAGCCAAAGCTGTCTTCAGCGTGTTGTCAGTATACAGGGTTTGGGGGGAGATTTCGGTGGGCTGGACAACGAAGTTGCAGATTTTACCAGTTCAGCACCCAGACCGCCGCGTTCAGGTAGCCGGCAAAGGCGACCCACAGCAGGTAGGGGATCTGCAGCCGGCCCGCCAACCGGCTGACCGAGGCGAAGGACCCGGCCATGGCCAGAATCAGGACCCACAGCACCACCAGACAGAGCAGCGCCGAAAGGTAGGCGCCGCTGTTGAAGAACAGCAGGCTCCAGCAGAAGTTCAGCGCTAGCTGGATGGCCCAGAGAAGGAGGGACTGGGGCAGTTCCGCGCCGCTTTTGGCGGCGACCAGCGCCATGCCCAACCCCATGAGCAGGTAGAGAACGGTCCAGACCAGCGGGAACACCCACCCCGGGGGTGTAAGGAAGGATTTTTCCAGCAAGGGGTAGACGGTGGCCAGCGAAGTCCGGGTGAGATACCCTGCCAACAGGCCCACGCTCAACGAGATGGCGGGGAAAAGAACGAAGCCAAGTTTTTTCATGGGATACCCTCCCGGTTTTGGGGGCGCAGGGCGCCGGCAATGTGGCGGTTTAAAAGACTAGGGTCTGGCCCGGCAACTGCATGTTGCGGTAGCGGTGGGCCAGCAGGTCGTCGGTGTATCAGGTGTCCAGCACCTGTTCCACCCGGTTGGAGGCCGTCAGCCCCCGGGTGCGCTCTTCCATCCGCAGCAGCGCCGCGGCGGAAAGGCTCATATCGGCGGTCAGCAGCAGCGCGGCCGTCATGGCCAGCGCCTGCCCGGTGCGGCGGGGCACCCGCCCCAGCCACCCCAGCAAGACCGGGGCGGCCAGCCGGACCCAGAACACCCCCGCCGCCCCCCAGAACAGCGCGAAGAGCAGGTTGGTGCGTCCGTCCAGATTGAAGGGCATTTGGGAGTAGTCCCAGAACAGCCGTCCGGTGGTTTTTTCCAGCACCCAACTGGCCATATACTCGAACCCGCCGCCCAATACCACGCCCCCGGCAAAGAGGGCTGGGGTGCCCCGGCGGGCCAGCGGGGTGAGCACCAGCGTCATCAGCACGGCGCCCAGCCCCCAGACCAGACTTAAGGGACCATACAGCAGGCTGCTGCGGCTCATCAGCACCCCGGTGCGCAGAAAGACAAAGACGGTTTCAAAAAGGTCGCCCAAAAAGGCGCTGCTGACAAAGAGGAAGAACAGTTCGTACCAGCCAAGGCCGGCCCGGACACCGTCCGAACCGGTCCGCCAGCTCCAGAAGAGAACGGCGGCCAGCGCCGCCACTACCAGAATCGTCATGGATACACCCCACTGTGTCGTGCTTGTAAGAACCGATGCATCACCAGATGTGCCGTCAACAACAGCGGGCGTGTTCCTTGTTCTGTTTTGTGTGTTTCTTACGGGCGGCATCCCCCGCCCAAGGGCCGTTTATCCCGGCCGGGACGGGGAACACCGGATGGTCAGCGCAGCAGTTCCAGATAGCGGGCCATTTGGTCCATGGCTTCCTCTGCGGCTTTCAGCGGGAACATCTGGAATACATGCCACATGTCCGGCCAGATTTGCAGCAGGGCGGGAACCCCCGCGGCCTGCAAAGCTTCGTACAAACGGGTAGAATCGTCCCGCAGGATCTCTCGTCCGCCGACCTGTATCAGCGTGGGCGGCAGTCCACGCAGGTCCGCAAACAAGGGGGAGTAAGCTGCCTGTGCCCAGTCCGCACCGGGCGCGTAGGCGTCCCGCACGGCTTCGATGTATTCCCGGGTCAGCAGCGGGTCCTGGTCCCGGCAGGTTTCGTAGCTTTCCCCCGAGGCCGTCATGTCGGTCCAGGGCGAAAACAGGACCAGCCGGTTGGGTACCATCCGGCCTGCATCCCGCAGGTCCAGTGCCAGTTCCAATGCCAGATTGCCGCCGGCGGAATCGCCGGCCAGGATGATCTCTCTGGCGCCCCAGCCCAGGAACATCAGGTGCTCCCAGATCAGGCGTGCGTCTTCCAACGCTTCGGGGTAGGGGTGCTCCGGCGCCAACCGGTACTGGAATGCCAGTACCTCATACCCGGTGGCCAGCGCCATGCGGGAGGCCAACAGCCGGGCGTACCCAAGGGTGCCGCTGGTGTAGCCGCCGCCATGGCAGTACAGGATCATTTTGCTGCGGTCATGGCCGCCTTCCGGCCGGACCCAAGCCGCCGGAATGCCTTCGACGGTGAAAGGCTCCCAGCTGAAGCCGATGGGCGGCGTCAGCAGTCGGCCCAGTGCCTCCTGCCCCAGCCGCTGCCGTTTTAGGTCCTCCGGTGCGGTGGAGGCGGGGGAGGCGATGCTGTGTACTTTGCGCAGCGCCGCTAAGATCGCTTCGTTGGCGGCGGGGATTTGGGTGCCTGTAATGGTTTTGTTCATAGGAGAATTCCTTTCTGTGGAGGGCGGGTCTTTCCTCGCCCTGTGTACACAGTATACGCTGTATGGCCTTGGAAAGCGGTTGTCCAGCCAACGGACGCCCCGCGGCACAAAAAAAGACCCGCCGCTCCCGGAGGAGCAGCGGGTCTTGACGCCGGGGTTACCGGGTCCGGCGGGCGGTGAGTACGGTGGCAAAGTCTGCCACGCCGTCTGCGATGAGGCCCAGCCCAAAGATGCGGACCACCAACTGAACGGTCTGGAAGGGGTTTACCACGATGAGGATGCCCAGCACCAGCGGAATCAGGCTGGAGAGGAGCAGCGCGGTGGTGTCGGGGGTGTGGCTGCGCAAAGCCGCAACGGTCAGGGGCAGTTTGCCCACGCCGTCCATCAGCAGCAGCGAACCCAGCACCAGCGGCAGGAAGGACAACAGCGTCTGGGGCCAGACCAGAGCAAAGACTGCGAAGGCCAGCGGCAGCACCGTCAGGAAGAGGTCCGCAGGGGATGCGGCGCCGTTTTTGCGTGTTTGCAGATACCGCAGCAGGTGGCTAAGACCGTAGGCGGCGGCACCCCCGGCCAGCGCCCAGACAAACACCGTGCTGGTGGCGGCGGGGAATGCCAGCAGCAGCCCGCCCATTACCATATACAGCAGCGCGATCCAAACCGAGGCGCTGCGCTCCCAAAAATACATAACCATGAAACTTCTCCTTTTCTGCCGCGTTGTGCGGCTCACCGTAAAATTGCTTGATCCATCAAATGACTGAGGGCGAACAGGTCCGACCCGGCCAAAAACTCCAGCGTGACGCAGCCCAGACCCGAAAACCACAGCTTCATCTCGCTGTCAAAGTCCAGCACCCCCGCCGATTCCAGCGCATAGGCCTGAATGCGGCTGTAAGGCAGCACCGCGTACATCTTTTTCTTGCCGGTGACGCCCTGGGTGTTCACCGCAAGCAGACGCCGGTCGGTAAAGACCACCCCGTCCCGGATGCCTTGGTACTGCTGCAAGATCTGCTCTTGCGGCTGCAGCAGGGGCTGCACCAGTTGGGTGAGCTTGGTGTCCTGTACGGGACGAAGTTTTAAAAAGGCTCGATTTTCCAGATCCATTGTGTACATCCTTTCGTAAGAGGGAGGGGAGGAAGATTTCCTTATTGCCTAGTATAAACCAATTCCCGGCAGAAAACCGTTGCCTGTACAACGCAACCAAAAGAAATCGTCTGCCGCCCCGGCGGCGGCTTTTCAGGGACGCGGGGGCATGCTATAATAGCCCTGCAACCACAACAAAAAGCAGGTGTTTCTATGGAATTTCAGATCATCGACCGGCAGAACTGGCCCCGAAAAGAATACTTTGACCACTATTGTTTCGCGGTGCCCTGCACATACAGCATGAGCGTCAAGCTGGACATCACCCCCTTGGTGGAGGAACACATCCAGCTCTACCCCGCCATGCTGTACGCCCTGACCACGCTGGTGAACCGGCACAGCGAGTTCCGCACCGCCTTCGACCCCGAGGGAAAACTGGGGGTATTCTCTGAGATGATGCCCAGCTATACGGTGTTCCATCCCGAAAGCCAGACCTTCTCCAACCTGTGGACCGAGTACCACCCCGACTTTGCCGCCTTCCGGCAGGCGTACCGGCAAGATCTGGAGCAGTACGGCCATATCCAGAAGATGGAAGGCAAACCGGGCACCCCGGCCAACACCTTCCCGGTGTCCATGGTGCCGTGGGTCTCCTTCGAGGGGTTCAACCTGAACCTGCAAAAGGGATATGACTACCTGCTCCCCATCTTTACCATGGGCAAATACTACGAGGAAAACCAACGCTATCGGATGCCGCTGGCCGTACAGGTACACCACGGGGTGTGCGATGGCTTCCACCTGAGCCGCTTTGTGAACGAGCTGCAGGAACTGGTGGACCGGCGAGAGGTGTTCCGCCCATAAAGAAACAGACAAAAGGCCCGCCGAAAGGCGGGCCTTTTGGGCAAACAGGGACGTTACAGCAAGCTGTCATCCTTTAAGATCTCGGCCAAGTCGGTGGAAAGCACCTTGCGGGCCCCCAGCGCGTACGCCAGCGCCACAAAGAGCAGGATGCCCAGTGCAAACAGCCCGACGGGCACCACCGGCGCTTGGGCCAGAAAGAGCGCCGGGTCCAGATAACTGGCCCGCAGCATCAGGGCGACCATCCCGGCGGTGAGGGGCAGGGTGATGACCAGCGGCCGCAGGGCCAGCACCGCCCCCTCCATCCAAAAGAGGCTGCGTAGCTCCCGGGGGGTCATGCCCAAGGAAAGATACCGGGCAAACTCCCGGCGGCGCTGGGTCACAAAGCCCAGCGTGTTCAAAAAGACGTTGGCCAGCCCGATGGCGGCCAGCAACAGACAGAACGCCCCCAAAATGGCCTCGGCCCCTTGGATCATCTGGTCGTTGACGGCCCGCTCGGTCAGCCGGTTCTCCACCGTGCAGGCATAGTCGGCTTGTTCCAGCAGGGCGGAAACTTCCCCCTGCAAGGCTTCGCACTCCGCCTGCGAGATGCCTTCCCGCCCCAGCAGGCGGACCAGCACTTCCGGGCCTTGGGCGGGCGCGGCCAGACGGCTTGCCTGCGGCCAGCGCTCCCACAGACTTTGGGGCCAGAACAAAACCAGCGTGTAGGCGTCATATCCCTCCCGCAGAGCGGGCGGGGTGTCGGTCAGCCCCACCAGCGGCAGCTCCCCCAGAACGGCGCCCTCCCCATCGATCAGGGTCAGGGCGGCGGTGTCGGGCTGCACAAAGGGCAGATACTGCCGGCTGCGGAAATTGCTGTGCAGGCTGTCCCACACCCGGTTGAGCAGCACACCGCCGTCCAGCGAGGGGGAAAGGCCCGCCTCCTCACAGAAGCGGAGAAAACTGGCGTCATCCAGAATCACCAGAGGGGCGTCCACCAGCCAGCCGCCCTCGGCGGCGGTGGCGTCCTCCCCGGCCAAGGCCCCCAGCCCGCACAGCCCTTGCAGGGCCGAACTTTGGGCGTCGGCGGGCAGCAGCACGGCGGCCTGCCGCTTTTCATAGACCACGCAGTTCTCCACCCCGGGCAGGGCGGCCAACTCCTCGGTGTGGGAAAACTCCGAAAGCTGGGTGTCCGGCAGGGTGGCCATCACGTCCCAAGCATCCTGATACCGCGCAAAGTAGGTCATCTGGGTGCTGATGCCCGAGAGGGTGAAAAAGCAGAGCATGGCGGTGAACCCCATAAAGGAGAGCAGCAGGGAACTGTGGGCGATGCGCAAAGCCTTTTTCTGGGCAGAGAGGGCGTTGCCCGCCAGTTCGCCCCGGATGCCGAAGCACCGCCCCAGCAGCCAAGTGGTCAGGGATGGCTTGGCACGGTGGGGGGCCTCCTGCCGGAGGGTGCCCCGCAGGGCTTCCAGCGGCGGGATGCGGCAGAGCCGTCGGGCGGGCAGCCAAGCGGAAAGCAGAACGGTGACCAAGGCGGAGAGCAGGGCGGCCAGAACCACCGCCGGATGAAGGGTGAACACCGCCGGCTGGCGGCCGGGCAGGCCCGCCGCGGCCCGGTTGACCGCCGCCGAGACCCCGGCGCAGGCGGCAAAGCCCAACAGGGTGCCTGCCGCCAACGGAAGCAGCGCCACGGCGGCAGCCTCCTGCAAAAGGCAGAGCCGCAGTTGGCGGGGCGTGGCCCCCACACTGGCCAGAATGCCCAGCCGGTGCAGCCGGGCCTGCATGGTGATCTCAAAGGCGTTGCGCAGCAGCAGGACCAGCGCCAGCGCCATGACCGCCCACACCCCCAGCAGGAAGGGCAGCAGCAAAGGCGGGTCGGGGTCGCGGGGGTCGGTGACAAGGTAACGGGACAGCAGAGTGTCGTGGGTCTGGATCTGGTCTTCGGCCAGCCCCAGCCGGTCCCGGATGCGCGCCACCGTGTCGTAGACCGTTCCTTTGTCCCGGAAGGTCAGCTCCACCACCTTTGTTTCCGGCCCGGACAGGGCCTCGTTGCAGGTGATGGTGTCCACTTGGGCAAACTGTTCCAGCGTTTCCAACGCGGCGGCCTGTTCCTCGCCGGACAGGGTCAGCCGGGCCTGCCAACTGCCTTCCTCCCGCAGGATGCGGTCGACCTCGTAGGTCCAGGCATTGTAGAACAAACCGCAGAGCAGCGCCAGAAAAAAGGCGGCGGCCAGTGCCGCCAGCCTCATGGTGCGCACGGCGGCAGGGGTATGGGCCAAGTCACTGCGGGAAAAATCTTTCCACATCGTCCTTACCCCCGTGGGCGGTCGCTGACGATCCGCCCGTCGCTCAGGGTGATGACCCGGTCCGCTTGGGCCGCCAGCGTGTCGTCGTGGGTCACCAACAGGATGGTCTGCCCCCAATTCCGGTGGCAGAGCGTCAGCAGGTCGAGGATCTCGGCGCTGTTTTTTCGGTCCAGATTGCCGGTGGGTTCGTCCGCCAGCAGCAGGGCGGGCCGGGCGCACAGGGCCCGGGCAATGGCCACCCGCTGCTGCTGCCCGCCGGAAAGCTGCCCCGGCAGGGCGCGGCGTTTTTCCGTCAGGCCCAGCGTGCGGAGAAGCTCCTCCAAAAAGGCGGGGTCGGGGGTCCGCTTGTCCAACAGCAGGGGCAGGGCGATGTTTTTCTCCACCGACAGAGTGGGGATGAGGTTGAAAAACTGGTAAACCAACCCTACTTTGCGGCGGCGAAACAGGGCGGCTTGGGTGGGGTTCAGCGTCCCCACGTCCACCCCGTCAATACACACCTGCCCGGCGGTGGGCTTGTCCACCCCGGCCAACAGGTGCAGCAGGGTGGATTTGCCAGAGCCGGAAGCCCCCACCACGGCCAAAAACTCCCCCCGGGGCACCGTCAGGTCGATGCCGTCCAAGGCACAGACGGCGGCTTCCCCCTTGCCGTAGACTTTTTTTAGGGCGGTACAGTGCAGCAGTTCCATGGGATCTCCTCCTTTGGCAGCTATTTTACCATCCCAAGGTGACATCCCGGTGACAGTCACCCGTAAAACCGCACCACAAACTGCCCGCCGCCACCGGGGGCGTTTTCGGCATGGACCACCGCGTTTTGCCGGACCAGCAATTCTTTGGCAATGGCCAGCCCCAGCCCGGTGCTGTCCGGCCCGGCGTGGTCCCCGCGGTAAAACCGCTCAAACAGATGGTCCAAATCGTTTGGGGAAAACCCGCACCCCGCGTCCTGAAAAAGGACCTCGGTGTAAAGGGCGTTGCGCCGGCATACACACCGCACCGCGCTGCCCGCGGGGGTGTGCTCCACACAGTTTTTCAGCAGGTTCATCAGCGCTTCCATCGTCCAGTCGGGGTCGCAGCGCAGCGGGATGGGCGCCAGCTCCGGGATGTCCAGCGTCACCCCGGCGGCGTCGGTCAGGGGCTGCAGGTTGTCCGCCGCCAGCATCAGCAGGGTGTACAGGTCGGAGGGCTGGGGGCACAGGGGCAGGGCGCCGGTGTCCAGCCGGGCCAGCAACAGCAGCGATTCCTCCAACCCGGTGAGCCGGGCCAGCGGGGCGGCCATGGAACGGCTGGCCTCTTCCCCGGTGTTTTGGGCCGCCAGCGATAGGGCGGTGAGGGGCGTTTTTAGCTGGTGGGCAATGTTGGCAAGGTTTTGGGCAAACCGGTCCCGGGCATCGACCGCGGCCTCCCGGGTCAGGGCCAGCTCGGTGACGGTCTTCTGGATCTCGTCGGCCAGACGGGCGTAGCTGCCCTCGGCTAGGCCGTTGGGGGCAAGCAGCGGCAGGGGCTGGCCGGTGCGGGCGGCTTCCAGCAGGCGGATCAGTTCCCGCTGCTGCCGGGCAGCAGCCCGGCGGGACAGCACAACGCCCCCCGCCAACAGGGCGGCTCCCACCGCCAGACCGACCCCGGCTGCCCCGTACAGCCAGCCGGTCCCGGCGGCAAAATCCCGGGGGCGGTAGCCCAGTTCCGTCAAAATCCCCGGCGCCGGTTGGGCGGCAAAGGCGCCTTCCTTGACCAGCGCGCAGACCGTGTCGGCACTGTCGGGGGCGCGGGCGATGAGGGCTGTGCAAAAACTGTCCAGCAGGGCTAGCTGCCGGGACGCGGACCAGAACGCCAGCAGCGCAGCGGCGGCGGAAACCGCCAGCAGGCAAACCGCCGGAACGGCCATCCGGCGCAAAAAAGAGCGATTCATGGTTGGGGTTCCTCCAATCGGTAGCCAAAGCTGCGCACCGTTTTCAGGCAGGCGGGGCGGCCCAGTTTTTCCCGCAGCCGCTTCATCGTCACGGTGAGGGTGTTGTCATTGACAAAGTGGCCGTTTTGGTCCCAGAGGGAGGCCAGCAACTGCTGCCGGGTCACCGTGCGGCCCTTGTTTTGCAAAAGCAGGCAGAGCAGGTGGTATTCCAGCGGCGCCAGCGCCACCGGCGTGCCCTGATAGGTGACGGCCTGCCGGGCTGGGTCCAGCCGGATGCCGCCGCAGGACAACACCGTCCCCGCGTCGGGGCGGCTGCGCCGCCACAGGGCCAGCAAGCGGGAATACAGTACCTCCCGGTCAAAGGGTTTGGTCACATAATCGTCGGCGCCGCAGGCAAAGCCGGTCAAAATGTCCCGGGTGTCGCTGCGCACCGTCAGCAGCAAAAGGGGCAGCCGGGGCCAGCGCTGCCGCAGCGTCTGGCAGAGGGCGACCCCGTCCCCGTCGGGCAGGTTCCAGTCCAGCACGGCCACATCGGGCAGGGCGGCTTCCAACCGGTCCCGCGCCTGAGAAAGGGTGGGGCAGCAGGTGACCTCGCACCCCTTTTCGGTCAAAAAGGACGCCAGCGCCGCAGCAATGGCGGCGTCATCCTCCAACAGCAAAATCTTCATGAATCCCCCTCCGGTTGGCTCTTGCCCGGGTTTTGGTTCCAGTATAGCGGGTTTTGCCGGGTGGAGCAAACAAAATTTCTGCCCGCCAAACGGTCCGGGGGAAAAGGGGCGAGAAAATCGGAAAGGAAGCGATGGTTTCCCGCAAGGAAAAACCGGCGGACAAAACGGAGAAAGAATTGCGAAACAAAATAGAAAAAAGCTATTGACACGAGTAACTGGCGCGGGTATGTTAGACTTAACCCAAACAAAAAGGTCGGATGCCAAATGGCGGAATGCTATGCATCGCCCCAAGAAGGGGCGGAATATGACCCACAAGACCCGGTCTGGGGCCGGCGGTTGGGGATGGCGCTGGACGCGGGGGAACTGCTGCTGCAAAGCGGCGCCGAAGCCTGCCCACGCAAAGGATACTACCCGGAACACCGAGCTGTCGGGGTCACGGGCGAGGGGAAGGCCGCGATCAGGGAAATGCCGAGCATGACGGTGCGGGCTACGAGCATGCCCCGTTTGCCGCTGAAATCGCACCGCAGAAAATCATTGCCCAGATCCTGCGAGATCGAGGAAGAGGCGGCCAGAAGCTGGCTGTCGGCGGTGGACATGGTGGCGGCCAGAATACCCGCCAGAATCACACCGGCCAGCAGGGCCGGCAGCACGCCGAATTGGCTGATCAGGCTGGCGATCCGCACGATGATGGTCTCGGAGTCGGCAAGCTGTTCCAGCGCCCCGGCGCTGGTCATGGCGTTGCCCACCAACCCAATGGTGATGGCGACCCCCATCGAGATAACTACCCACGAGGAGGCCACCCGGCGGGAGAGCTTCAGCTTCTTTTCCTCCTCAATGGCCATAAAGCGGACCAAAATGTGGGGCATGCCGAAATAGCCCAGCCCTCAGGCCAGCAGGGAACAGATGGTCAGCAGGCTGTACGGATGGGAGCCGCCGGTGGCGGGGTCGTGGATGCGGAACACCGAGAGATAGTCGGTGAGGGAGCGGGCGTTTTCCGCCACAGCCGCCACGCCGCCGGCCTGTGTCACGCCGAAGGCCAGCACCACCACCAGCGCCACCGTCATGATGATGGACTGGATCAGGTCGGTGAAGGATGCCGCCAGAAAGCCGCCCATAACGGTATAGAGCACGATGACCGCCGCTGAAAGCAGCATGGCTGTGAGGTAATCCACGCCGAACAAGGTGGAGAACAGCTTGCCGCAGGCCGAAAAGCCGGAGGCTGTGTAGGGGATAAAGAAGATGATGATGACCAGTGCCGCAATGGCGGACAGCAGGCGGCGGTCATCCCCCCAACGCTTGGAGAAAAACTGCGGGACTGTGATGGCGTCCAACCGGTGGGAGTAGCGGCGAATGCGCTTGGCCACAATGAGCCAGTTTAAGTAGGTCCCCACCACCAGACCGATGGCAGTCCAACTGGCTTCGGCCAAACCGGTCAGGTAGGCCACGCCGGGCAGGCCCATCAGCAGCCAAGAGGACATGTCGCTGGCCTCGGCACTCATGGCGGTGACAAAGGGCCCCAGCTTGCGCCCTCCCAGATAGAAATCGTCCACAGACTCATTCTTCTTGGAACAGATCCAGCCGATCCACAACATGAACAGCAGATACACTACGATGGCCAGCAGGATCAACACTTGGGCAGTCGTCATGAATATACACTCCTTTTTTGAACTTTCCCTCTCACCCCGGCGCCGTGCTGCCGGAGAGAGGGCCCATTATACCACACTCCGGTTTGAAAGAAAATACAATCCTATGCATAAATATTGGCTTTTGCAGGAAGAAACCCGAAAAAAGCGCCTCGGGTGTCAGCGCGAGACGCAAATCGTTTGGAGGACAGCCTTCCTTTTTAAAAGAGAGAGACCCGGCAGGGAGCCATCCTGCGTGGCGTAGATTTTCCCGCTGTCGCCCTTTTAAGGGGGATAAGATGGGAACTTCTTCGGTTCCTTCTTTGCAAAGAAGATTCGCCGCAGGGTAGCGTGCTTCGGGCGGTGTGGGTTTTCCCGCCGCCGCCCTTTTAAGGGGGATAAGATTGGAATTTCTTCGGTTCCTTCTTTGCAAAGAAGTTTTGCCGTAGAGTAGTGTGCTTCGGGCGGTGTGGATTTTTCCGTCGCCGCCCTTTTAAGGGGGATAGGATTGGAATTTCTTCGGTTCCTTCTTTGCAAAGAAGGAACAAAGGTTAGGGGACGATATGTTCCTTGGCGGTCCAGGTGTGGACCCGGAGGCGATAGACCGCCGTGGCATGGAGCATGGGTGGTTCCACCGTCCAGTCGTCCCGGCGGGTATAGTGGTCCATGATCCGGTTCAAGCCATGGAGCTTGGCCGCGTCGTCCTGCAAAAACTCCACCGTGCCACGGCCCATCACGCTGCGGTAGGCGTAGGTGTAGTCGTCCGCCTTGGCCCCCGGCACCAGCCGATGCCCGGTATCCATCTCAAAGCTGGCGGCGGGCTGCTCGCGCAGCAACGACACTTTCTGCTCTTCCTGCGCGCCGTGGAAATAGAGCACCAAGGCGCCGTCCTCCAGTTCATAGCCGAAATTCATCGGCACAATGTAGGCCCCGCCGTCCAGCACCATCCCCAGCCGGCAACACCCGCATTCCTTTACAATCGCCAACATGGCGGCAAAATCGGTGATCTCCCGGTCCTTTCTGCGCATCGTTCCTCGCTCCTTGTTTCTGTTTGCCTTCTACTATACCATGCCCCCGCCCCGCCCGCAAGGCCGTCTGCCCCCAAGCCCTGGGCGGCGGTGGGGGCGGACGGGGCGCCAAAGGTTGACAATCGGACGCTTCCTATCGTATACTTTTCGGCGGCTTTGCCGCAGCGGCGCGCAAGAAAAGAGGAGGCAGCGTTCGGTGAACAGCGCACCGAACCATCCCCGTTTTGGGGAAAAGGAAACGGGGGCGTGTTGCCCCAAAACGGGGGACTTTGGCCCCCAGACCGGGTTGGGGAACCGGCAAAAAAAGAGGGAGCCAGACGATTTTTTCTTGAAAAAGCGCCAAAAAGCGCCGTAGAATGGCCGCCTTTTTTGGCCATTCTACGGCTTTACAATTATATGAATTTTGTGTTAAGGTGTTGTTATGTCCTAACGGGATTTCCCGGGCGATGCCCGGGTCCAGACCGGGATGCGCCGCGGCGAGCACCCCGGAAAACGAAGGAGGTTGTAGCACCCCCGCTGTAACACGCTTTGGAGAAAGAAGGGCAAACCTATGAAACGTACATTCCGCAGGATGGCGCTGGCTCTGGCATCGGTCCTGATGCTGGGCACGTTGGGCGGATGCGGCAGCGCTGCGTCCGACGGACGGCAGATCATCCGCATTGGCCACAACCAGTCCACCAACCATCCCACCCACATTGCGCTGGTGGCGTTTGAAGAATTTATCGAGAGCAAACTGGGCGACAAGTATGACGTGGAGGTCTTCCCCAGCGAGCTGTTGGGCTCCCAGAACGAGATGGTCCAACTGACCCAGACCGGCGCCATCAACTTCTGTGTGGCGTCCAACTCGCTGCTGGAAACTTTCAGCGACAACTATACCCTGTTCAACCTGCCGTACCTCTTTGCGTCCAGCGAGGCGTACCATGCCGCCATGGACGACGAGAACATCACGGGACCGATTTTCAGCTCCACCAAGCAGGCCGGCTTCGAGGCCGTCACTTGGCTGGATGCCGGCACCCGCAACTTCTATACGGTCAACACCCCCATCAACACCCCGGCGGACCTGAAAGGCTTGAAGATCCGCGTCCAGCAGTCCCCCACCAACGTGGAGATGATGAACCTGCTGGGCGGTTCCGCCACCCCCATGGGCTTTGGTGATGTCTACACGGCGCTGCAGTCCAAGATCATCGACGGCGCCGAGAACAACGAGCTGGCCCTGACCGACAACGGCCACGGTGATGTCTGCAAGTACTACTCCTACGACATGCACCAGATGATCCCCGACATCCTGATCGGCAACGTGGCCTTCCTGGACGGGCTGAGCGACGAGGAACGGGCCATCTTTGAGGAGGGCTTCCAACTGGTCAACGAGGTGCAGCGCTCCGAGTGGGAGACCGCTGTGGAGGCAGCCAAAGACCGCGCCGCCAACGAGCAGGGCGTGCAGTTCCTCTACCCCGACACCAAGCCGTTCCAAGAGGCCTGCGCCCCCATGCACGACGAGATGCTGCAAAAGTACCCCGACTTGGCCCCCATCTATGAGGCCATTCAGGCGTACAACGCCCAGTATCCGTCCACGGAATCCTAAAGGGAGGTGCCGCAGATGAAAGCCGTTCGCAACGCGCTGACCCACGCCCTGAATGTTTTGGCGGGCGTCAGCTTTATCGCCATGGTGGTGCTGACCTGCTGGCAGGTCTTTACCCGCTATGTGCTGCAAAACCCCTCCTCCTGGTCGGAGGAACTCGTTTCCTACCTCTTTGCCTGGGCCAGCCTGCTGGGTGCTTCGCTGGTCACCGGGGAACGGGGCCATATGAATATCCCCATCTTGGTGGAAAAATGCAGCCCCGCCCTGCAAAAGGTGCTGAACATCTTTGGGGAACTGGTGGCCTTCGCCTTCTCGGCTATTATTCTGGTCTACGGCGGCGTCGAGATCACCCAACTGGCCATGGGCCAGATGACCTCCTCGCTGGGCGTACAGGTGGGCATCTTCTACATCGTCATGCCGCTGTGCGGCGTGCTGAACATGGTCTACACCGTGCTGAACATTGTGGATATCTGCAAGGGCGGCACCCAAGACGGAAAGGAGGCGGCGTAATCCATGGCCATCCAATCGTTACTCATCATCGTGGTGGTGCTGGCGGTGCTGCTCATCGCCGGGGTACCCATCTCCTATTCCATCGGCATTTCGTCGCTGATCGCCATTCTGCAGACCGTGCCGCTGGATGTGTCGGTGGTCACCGGCGCCCAGCGCATCTTCGTGGGCATGAGCAAGTTCAGCCTGACCGCCATTCCCTTCTTTATTCTGGCCGGTAACCTGATGAATCAGGGCGGCATCGCCAAACGTCTGGTGGACTTCGTCATGGCCATTCTGGGCAAGATGCCCGGCGCCCTGCTGGTCACCAACGTGGGCGCCAACGCCCTCTTCGGCGCCATCTCCGGTTCCGCGTCCGCCGCTGCCGCTGCCGTGGGCAGCATGGTGGAGGAAGGCGAAAAGGAACAGGGCTATGACGAGGCCCTCTGCGCCGCTACCAACGGCGCGTCGGCCCCTTCCGGTCTGCTGATCCCCCCGTCCAACGCCCTCATCACCTACTCGCTGGCCGCAGGCGGTACCTCGGTGGCCGCCCTCTTTCTGGCCGGCTATGTGCCCGGCATCATCTGGGCCGTCGCCTGTATGGTAGTGGCGGTCATCATCGCCAAAAAGAAGGGCTACAAAGGCACCCCCGGCAAGTTTGACTGGAAAAACCTCGGCCGCGCCACGCTGGCGGCCCTGCCCGCCCTGTCCTTGATCGTGGTGGTCATTGGCGGCATCGTGGGCGGCGTCTTTACCGCCACCGAAGGCTCCGCCATCGCGGTGGTCTATGCCCTCATCCTCGGCATCTGCTACCGCAACATCACCCTCAAATCCTTCTGGAACATCGTGGTGGAAAGCGCCAAGATGAGCGGCATGGTGGTCTTCCTGATCGGCGTGTCCAACATTCTGGGCTGGGTCATGGCCTTTACCCAGATCCCGCAGGCGATCTCGGAGGTGCTGCTGGGCGTTACCCAGAACCCCGTTATCATCCTGCTCATCATGAACATCATCCTGCTCATCGCGGGTACCTTCATGGACGTGACCCCCGCCATCCTCATCTTTACCCCGCTGTTCCTGCCCATCGTCAAGACCTTCGGTATGGACCCCGTCCAGTTCGGTCTGATTCTGGTGTACAACCTCTGCATCGGCAACATCACCCCGCCGGTGGGCAACACCCTCTTCGTGGCCATCAAGGTGGGCCGCACCAGCCTGTCCAAGGTCATGCCCTATATGCTGATGTACTACGTGGCCATTCTGGCGGGCTTGCTGCTCGTCACCTATGTGCCGGTCATCAGCTTGGGCCTGCCCCAGTTGGCTGGGCTGATCTAAGCAGGCTGCCAAAAGGGAAACCGTTCCGCAGACAATTTGCCGTCCAATTTCCCTGTATGTATCTGCGCCGGTCGGCACATGTCCGCCGGCGCAGACGCTTTTATATGGGTTTTCTGCCCCCGCCCCGGCGGGGGCTTTTTTGTGGTACAATTTTGGCGGCGGATGCTCCGTTTGGGACGGGTCATCCGTTATACAGAGAGAACGGTGGTGAAACGATGGGGCAGGAACAACTGGAAGCGCTGGTATTGGCGCACTATGACGAGATCTATGGCTATTGCTGGCGGCATGTGGGCCAGCGGGAACTGGCGCAGGACCTGACCCAGACCACCTTTTTGCGGTTTTGGCAGCACCGGGACCGGTATATCCACGACGGACGGGAGCTGAACTACCTGTACACCATCGCCGGCAACCTTTGCAAGGACTGGTGCCGCCGCAAAAAGCCGGTGGCGCTGGAGGAACTGCCCCCCGCCCAGCGGGACCCCGGCGCGCCGCCCCCCGACCGGGACACCGCCCTGACGGTACGGGCTGCGCTGGCGGCGCTGCCCTTTGCCCAGCGCAACACCGTGCTGCTCTACTACGAGCAGGGCTTTACCGCCGCCGAAATTGCCGCCATCACCCACACCACGGTGCCCACCGTGCGGTACCGCCTGTACCGCGCCAAGCGCCGGCTGCAGGAATTGCTGAAGGAGGAGTTGCCATGACACCCAACACCGGGAAGGAATCTTGGTCGGCGCTGCTGCGCCAAGACCCGCCGCCCCCGCCCGACCCCGGGGCCGCCCAGCGCACCGTGACGCTGCTGCGCACCCTGCCCCCTGCCGCCCCCGGCGGCTGGACCTTTGTGTGGCGGCAGGCGGGGTTCATCCGCAAGCGGATGTGGGTGCTGCAATTTGCGCTGCTGGCCGGGGTGCTGGCGCTGGTGGGCCACAGCGAGGCCCTGCCGCTGCTGCGTCGGTACGCCCTGTGTGCCGCCGCAGCGCCGCTGCTGCTGGTGGCCAACGTGCAGGACCTAAGCCGGGTCTACCATCAGGGGATGGTGGAACTGGAACTGGCCACCCGGTACAGCCTGCCCCGCATCACCGCCGCCCGGCTGCTGGTCTTTGGCCTGTGCGACGGGGTGCTGCTGGCGGTGGTGGCGGCGGTGGGCGCCGCCGCTACCCGCACCCAACTGTGGGTGGTGCTGCTCTACTGCCTGACGCCCTTCTGCGGGGTCAGCGCCCTCTGCGTGGCGCTGCTGCGGTATCTGCGCCCGGCGGCCTTCAGCCGGGCGGCGCTGGGGGTGGTAGGGGGCGCGTGGCTGGTCCTGCTGCTGCCCCTGTCGCCTTTCCAGCACAGCCTCTATGCGCCCCAGCATCAGCCCCTTTGGGCCGGGGCGCTGGCGGTGTCGCTGGCGGCGCTGGTGCGGCAGACCCATCGGCTGACCCGCACCGGACCCCGTACTTGTCTATAAAAAGGGAGGAACTGCCATGCAGACCTTACAGATCGAACATCTGACCAAGCGCTACCACGAGTTTGCCGCCGTCCGGGACGTGACGCTGACCTTGGGCAGCGGCGTCTATGGCCTGCTGGGGGCCAACGGGGCGGGCAAAACCACCCTGATGCGGATGCTCTGCGGTATCTTGGCCCCCACCGAAGGTACCGTCCGGTGGGGCGGCACCGACATCACCCGGCTGGGGGAAAGCTACCGGGCGCTGCTGGGGTATCTGCCCCAAGATTTCGGCTGCTACCCCGACTTTACGGGACCGGAATTTCTGCGCTACATCGCGGCGCTGAAAGGCCTTTCCCGGGCCGAGACCGCCCGCCGCACCGAGGCATTGCTGCGGCAGGTGGGGCTGGAGGACGCCGGCCGCAAAAAGTTGCGGGCCTATTCCGGCGGCATGCGCCAGCGGCTGGGCATTGCCCAAGCGATGCTCAACGACCCCCAGATCCTGATTTTGGACGAACCCACCGCGGGGCTGGACCCCCGGGAACGGGTGCGGTTCCGCAACCTTATCGCCGACTATGCCAAGGGCCGCACGGTGCTGCTCTCCACCCATATTGTCTCCGACGTGGAGGCCATCGCCGATACCATTTTGCTGATGAAGGCGGGCCGCATCGAGGAGGCAGGCACGGTGGCCCAACTGGCCGACACCGCCGCGGGCAAGGTCTGGACGCTGCGCACCGATACCGCCACCGCCGCCAAGCTGGAATCGGTCTACACGGTGGCGAACCTCCACCACATCGGCGGCGAAGAGGTGGAGCTGCGGCTCGTCACCGCCGCCCCGCCGGCAGGGGCCCGGCCCGCCGTCCCCACGCTGGAGGATGTCTATCTCTGGCACTTTGCCGACGAGGAGGGGAAACCATGACGCTATTTGGCTGGGAACTGCAAAAGATCCTCAAGCGGCGGTCCGCCCGGCTGGCGCTGCTGCTGGTGGTGGTCTGGTCGGCGGCGGGAATGCTCGTCAACGTTTTTGTGAACCAGCGCTACAAGGTCAGCGAAACGATGCCGCTGATCGCCGGCCCTGAGGAGATCGCCAACCAACTGGCATGGGCCCAGTCGTGGCAAGGCCCCCTGACCGAAGAAAAGCTGGTCATGGCCCAACAGCAGATCTGCGCCTTTTACCAAGACCCCGCCAACCGCAACGCCGACGGAGAGCTGAACTTCGAGGCATGGGTCCGGGTCATGCGGCCGCTGCTTTGGGTGAGCAGCACGCTGGACAGCATCGCCGGTTCGGTCTATGGCGAAGATACGCTGGAGGAACTGGACCCCCGGCGGCTGGAAAGCTACTACGCCGACCGCCATGCCGCTGTGGGCCGCTGGCTGGAAGACCAGTACCCCGACCCCGCCGACCGGGCCCTCTTTGAAGCCCAGGAGGCGGCGGTGGAAACGCCCTTTGTCTATGACTGGTATGGGGGCAGTTCTCGGTGCTGGAGGTGCTCAAGGACATCCAACTGGGGGTCTGCCTGCTCTTGGCCATCGCCTTGACGCCCCTGTTCAGCGGCGAAGTCCAGAGCGGGGTGTTCGGCTTGAGCCACTGTGCCCGCCATGGCCGGGGCAAGCTGGTGGGGGCCAAGCTGGCCGCCGCCCTGACGGTGGCTGCCGCCGTGTGGGCGGTCAGCAGCGGGGTGGTGCTGGTCTTGCAGCGGTGGTTCTTCGGTACCCGGGGGCTGGACTGTCCCATCCAGCTCATCCGGCCCCTAGCTACCGCCCCCCTGACCCTGCGGGACTGCGAAGGCTACGGCCTGCTCTTTGGGCTGGCCTGCTGCTTTGGCACCGTGGCCATTACGGCGGCGCTGTCGGCGGTGTTCCGCACCAATTTTGCCGCCATGGTGGGGGTGGCCGCCCTGTTGGTGGGGCTGCCGATGTTTGGCGGCTTGCTGCCTTGGACGATCCAGCAATGGGTGGCCCTGCTGCCCACCGGCGGGGATTACTATGAGCTGTTCCGCCAGAACCTTTACCATCTGGCGGGGCTGCGGGTCTGGTCCCCGGTCCTGCAACTGACCGCCCAGCCCTTCTATCTATTGGTGGGGCTGCCGCTGGCCGGGTGGGCCTATCTGCGGCGGCAGATGCGCTGAAAGGAGGCGACGGCCATGACACTGATTGGCTGGGAACTGAAAAAGATCATCAAGCGGCGGCTGACCCGGTGGGTACTGGCGGCTGCGGTGGGGGGGAGTACTGCTGCTGGCGCTGCCCATGGCCTTTGCCAACTACGGCTTTGGCACGCAGGTGGAAGCCCCCACGCTGGAGGCGGCGGGGCTGATCCGCCAGATGACCCGGGACGCCGGGGCGTGGAGCGGACCCCTGACCCCCGAGACTCTGCTGGCCGCCCAGACCGATTGCCGGGAGGCGCTGGCCCAAGGCGGGGACCAGAGTATGGACACGCTGGTGCAGGGGGATATTTTGCGGATAGCGGAACCCCTCTTTCGGGAGGCTGGGGTGTACACGGGGCAGGACTGGCCCGCCCGGATGACCGCCCTGTCTGCCGAAACGCTGGCGGGGTTCTATGACCGGCGCGCCGAACAGCTAGCCGACCGCTGGGCCGACCTGCCCGAAGCCCAGCGCGCCGCCCTGACCGCGCTGGAAGCCAAGGTGGAAAAGCCCTTTATCTACGACTGGGTGCCGGGGCATTACCAGATGCTGCTATTACTGAACAGCGTCATGCTGCTGGTGGGGCTGCTGCTCTGCGCGGCGGTGGTGCCCCTTTTTGCCGGGGAGGTGCGCACCGGCGTGTATGCGTTGAGCCACTGCGCCCGCTATGGCCGGGCCAAGCTGGCCGCCGCCAAGGTGGCGGCAGCACTGCTCTTTACCGGGGCGGCCTTTGCCGGGGCGATGGCCCTTTTTGTGGGCATCCAACTGGGGGCCTTTGGCGTGCGGGGGCTGGGGGCCAGCCTGCAGATCGAAAACCTGTTCTGCGCGGTGCCCCTGACGCTGGGCCAGACTGAGGCCTTGCTGCTGTTGGGCGGGTTGATCTCCTGCTGGGCGGCCACCGCCCTTACGGCGGCGCTGTCGGCGGCATTTCGCAGCGAGTTCCCTGCGTTGGTGGGGGTGCTGGCCTTTCTGGTGGCCCTGCGGGTGCTGCTTTCTTCCGGGGTGGTGGGGCCTGTGTGGGACCCGCTGTTCCAGACGCTGCCCTTTTTGACCAGCGCCGGAGAATTTTCCGAAAACACCCTGCTGGTGCTGCCCGGGGACCGGGCGGTGCTTGCCCCGTTCTACCGGCTGGCCGTGCAGACCCTCTATCTGGTGGTGCTGCTGCCGCTGGCGGGGCGGCGGTACAGCAACAGACAAGTTACATAAAAAAGCAGGCGTCCCCGTAGGGGGACGCCTGTTGGCGTTTATTGGGGCCGCAGCGCTTGGGCGGTCGTGCGGATCTGGGCGGTGGTGGGGGACCAAGAGAAGGCGATCTCTACCATACGGCCCGGCCAGCAGACCAGATAGTTGTCCAGCGGGCCGCTGCCCCACGACAGACGATACACCGCGTCGGCCCCCCACGGGGTGGGGTCGGTGGGATGGTAGGAGTCCAAAAACACCGCGCCGTCCGGCTGGGTCTGGTCCCGGTGGGCGTCCAGCAGGGACTGCTTCAAGCGGTCATAAAGGGGCGGCAGCGGGGTGTCCACCACCCGGTAGTGGAGCATCAGCCCCCGGCGGTTCAGTGCCCGCTGTTCGTACTCGTCCAACTGCACCAACACCGAATGGCGGTAGGTCCGCTGTTTGGTCCAATGGGCTTGCTCCCCGGTCATGGCTTCCACCGTCAGGGGCAGCGGGTCGTCGTAGACCGACACCATGTAGCCGTTCCGGGTGTACTGCCCCACCGGCAGGGTGGACCCCGGCAGCGCCACCCACCCTTGCAGGGTGGCCGCCGACCATCCGGCCAGCACCGCCACCACCGCCGCCGTTACCAACAGGTTGCCCGCCACTTGGGCAAAGGTCTGGCTGCGGCCCCGGGCCACCAAATGCCGCCGCAGCGGCAGCGTCAACAAGGTAGCGGCCAGCAAGGTCAGCAGCAGGACCGCCAGCAGCGGCTGGTGCCAGACCACCGCCGCTGTGGTCAGGACAAACAGGACCAGAAAAATCCCCTCCGGCACCGGGCTGACCCGGGGCGGCGGGGGCGGCGGCGCCCCTTGGGCTTTGGCTCGCCGCAGATGGGCCATACGACGGAGCATCCGCACCGCCAAAAACAGGCAAAGGCAAAGGGCTTCGGCCAGCAGCAGGGTAAAGGCCAGCTCGTACCCGTTGGACAGACCGTAGAGCAGGTCATCCAACATCAGCACCAGCCGGTTGGCCAGCAGCAGCGCCACCAGCACCGCCCCGGTGATCACCCAAACCAGCGAATAGCGCAGCGACCGCAGCAGGCAGTCGTTCTGCAAATCGGGGTCCAGTGTGGGGCGGGGGGCGTCGGGGTCGGCGCTGTAACAAAGCTGCAGTACATCCCACCGGGGACCGGCCACCCAGCCCGGCGGCAGGGGATGCCCCGGCGGCATGTAGAGCACGGCCGCCCGGCAATAGCCTTCGGGGTTGGGGCCGCAACGCCACAGATGACTGCCCAGCGCTTCCACCTGACAGCCGTGGGCCAGCAGCTTTTCGGCCCCGGCGGCAATCACATCGGGGTCGTTGATCACCGACAGGTGGAACAGAAAGCGGGGATTGGACATGAAAACACCTCTTACTCGCTCAAAAATCCCCTACCGCAGGGGGGCAAAAAGCAAACAGGGACGCCCCGGGCGGGGCGTCCCTGCTCTTAGCCTGGGGGAGCTTTAACGGCGATGATAATGGCTGTCGCTCTGGCTCTTCTTGCGGATCACCACCACAAGAACGATGATCAAAATGACCAGCAGCACACCGCCTGCTGCCACCGGCACCACCGGGAAGGAGCTTTCCTCCTCGGGCTCTTCCGGCTGGGCGGTAGGCTCCGGCGTGGCCGTGGGTTCCGGGGTGGGGGTCACGGTGGGCGTCGGGGTGGGGGTGGCTGTGGGGCTCGGTGTGGGCGTGGCTTTGGTCCCGCTGCCCGAACCGCCTTTGTTCGTTTGGGCCGCGGAGGCTGCTGCGGCGGTCGGGTCCACGTTCCACTTGGCGTAGAGGGTGGTATCCTTTACCAGCACAAGGGTGCTTACCGGCTGGGTCAGGGCTTCATCGGTGTACCAACCGGCGAAGAGGTAACCCGGCCGCGCCGGGGCGTAGGGCCACAGCTCTACCGGGGCGCCCAGCCCAAAGGTCACATCGTCCAGCGGATAGCCGCCGTTGGTGTTGAAATGGATGGTGTGCATCTCCAGCGGGGTGGGACTGGGCGTGGCCGTGGGGGCCGGTGTGGCGGTGGCGGAGGGCGTCGACGACGAGGAGGAAGAGGAGGTCTTGTGCCACCGGGCCGTCAGCGTCATCGAACCTTGGAAGGCGGCGCCGCTCTGCACTTGGGCGTCGGAGGAGGTGAACCAACCGTCAAAGGTGTAGCCTTTCCGGGTGGGCACCGGCAGGGTGGCGATCTTTTTGCCGGTGGTCACCAGCGAGGTGGGATTCACCGTGCCTTTGCCTGCCTCAAAGAAGATGCGGTACTCTACCGTCACATCCTGCGGCTCCTTGGGGGTGACGACCCCGCGGTGGGCCAAGATGTAAAGGCCCTTGCCGTTGGCGGTGCCTTTTTCGTTGTCCAGCGTGGCGTTGTCCAGCTCCAAGGCGCCGTCCACCGTCAGGGTACCGGTATTTTTCAGGGTGCAGTCGGCGGCATTCTGGCTGCCCGTCAAAAGGGCCGAGCCATCCTCGCTCACCACCAGAGTGCCGGCGTTTTCCACTTTGCCGTCCGTTACGGTCAGCGTGCCGGCATTTTTCACCACGGCGTTGGCGTTGTTGGTCAGGGTGCCGGTCACCGTTAGGGTGCCGTTGTTCTGCAACGCCGCGGCGGCGGCGTTGGTCAGGGTGCCGGTCACGGTCAGCGCGTTGTTGTTTTGCAGGGTGGCGCTGTTGGCCAGCGTGCCGTCCACCGTCAGGGTGCCGTTGTTGGTCAGGGTACCGTAGACCGTCATGGCGGTGCCGCTGACGGTGAGGGTACCGTTATTCTGTAAGGTAGAGGAAGCGCCGCTGGTGAAGCTGCCGCCCGCCTGCAGGCTGCCGCCCTTGGCTACCGTCAGGACGGTGCCGGCGTTGCTGGTGAGGTCTGCGGGGGCGTTCAGCGTGCCGTTGACCGTCAAGGTGCCGTTGTTGGTCACCGCGCCCTTGGCGGTGAGGGTGCCGTTGACGGTCAGGGCGGCGGTCGGGTCCACCCAGAGGGCCTGCGTGAGGGTCAGGTCCTGCGCAAGGGTGACCTTGCCGTAGGCGGTGGCCACGCTGGTGCCGATAAAGAGGCCGCTCCACTGGGAGGTGTCGAGATTATCCTCGATGGTATCTACATAGAGCAGGGCGTTGCCCTCCTTGCCGGTGGAGAAGGTGCCCCGGATGTCGTCGCCCACCGTGCTGTGGGCCGTCACGGTGCCGCCCTGTACGGTGACGGTCTGGCCGTAGATGGCCCCGCCGGCGGTGCCGCCCGTTGCGGTCACAGTGCCGCCTTGGATGGTGATGGTTTGGCCGGTCAGGGCGGTGCCGGTGTCGCTGGTGGCGGTGATGGCGCCGCCGTTGATGGTCAGGGTGCCTTGGGCGGTGCTGTTATCGCCGCCGATGGCCGCGGCAGAGGGGTCTGCGGTGACGGCTTTCAGGACGCCCTGCTGGGCGCCGGTGGACTGGGCATAGAGGGTCAGGGCGGCGGTGGGGGCAAGGGTGATGCCCGTCACATCCAGTTGGGCGCCGTCCGTCAGGATGAGTTTTACATCTCCGGTCACGGTGACCCGGCCGGAGAGGGTCACTGTCCCGGAAGCCACGAACCAGCCGTCGGACCATTGGGTGGTATCCGCGGTCAGGGTGGTGTATTGTTGGCAGGTTTGGGTCTTGCCGTTTTCGTCCAGATAGGACACCGCCGCCGCAGCGGGGGTAGTCACCGTGGTGGTGGATGGGGCGGCAGCCGCCGTGGTGGGGGCCGCCCAGACCGCGGGACATACCATCAGACAGAAGGCCAGCAGGGTAAACAGAGCAGACAAACGTTTCATCAGGGGGACCTCCTTACGGCAAAAGCGACAAAATCTGCGCTTTTTCGGCTAGTTATCTTCACTATACCATGTTTCGGCGGCCCACACAAGGCGGCGGTACAGTTTTTACAAGTATAGCGGGGGTCTCAAAAGAGGGGGAACAGGCCCCCGCGGCAAAAACAAAACAGGAGGAGCCGTTTAAGGCTCCTCCTGTAAGGTGTGGTCCGGGCGGGCTCCGGTGTTCCGCTGCCGCCCATTCTTGTTTTTTTGTTTGGAATTTCTTCGGTTCCTTCTTTGTAAAGAAGGAACACAAACCCCCGTATCTTTTATCGGGTGCGGTACAGCGCCATGCACTCGAAGGGTTGCAGGGCGGTGCGGGGACCGTCGGGGTAGTTGCCCAGCAGACGGCGGGCGTCCTGCCATCCTTCGGGCAGGGTCAGCGCCGTGTCGTGGCCGGTGAGGTTGCAGACCACCAGCAGTTCCTCGCGGCCGGTAAAGCGGCGGTAGGCCAGCAGGTCGGCGTTGTCCCGGAAGAGCATCTCGATGCGGCCCTCGCTGATGACCTCATACTCTTTGCGCAGCGCAATGAGGGTGCGGTACCACTGGAAGAGGGAATCCGGGTCCTCCACCTGCGCGGCGGCGTTGATGGTCTTGTAATTATCCACCACGCCGATCCACGGCGTGCCGGCGGTAAAGCCCGCGTGGGCTGTGTCATCCCACTGCATGGGGGTGCGGCCGTTGTCCCGGCTGCGGGCCGCCAAGATCTCCAGCGCCTCGGCCGCCGTGTGGCCTTGCTGCTGCAAGATTTGGTAGTAGTTCAGGCTTTCCACGTCCCGGTACTGGTCGATGGCGGTGAAGTGGGCGTTGGTCATGCCCAGCTCCTCGCCTTGGTAGATGTAGGGCGTGCCCCGCATGCAATGGGTGGCCATGCCCAGCATCTGGGCGCTCTCTTTCCAGTAGCGGCCGTCGTCCCCGAACCGGCTTACCGCCCGGGGCTGGTCATGGTTGCACCAGAACAGGGCGTTCCAGCCGTCGTGGGCCTGCATGCCCTCCTGCCAATGGGCAAAGAGGTCCTTCAGCGCCTGCCGGTCGGGGGGCATCAGCGCCCATTTGTCCCCGTTCTTGTAATCCACCTTCAGGTGATGGAAGTTAAAGCACATCGCCAATTCGTGCCGGTCGGGGGCGGTGTAGCCGATGCAGTTCTCCAGCGTGGTGCTGGACATCTCGCCCACCGTCACCATGCCGTCAATGCCCCCCGCCGCTACCAATTCCTGTAAGTAGCGGTGGACGTTGCGCCCGTCGGTGTAGAACCGGCGGCCGTCGCCTTCGTAGTCGTTCTCGAATACTTCCGGCTTGGAGATCAGGTTCACCACGTCGAAGCGGAATCCTTTCACGCCCTTGTCCTTCCAGAACCGCAGCACCTTGGCCAGCTCCGCCCGGACGGCGGGATTCTCCCAGTTCAGGTCGGCCTGGGTCACATCAAAGAGGTGCAGATACCACTTGCCCAATTCCGGCACGTACTGCCACGCATTGCCCCCAAACTTGGATACCCAGTTGGTGGGGGGCGTGTCGGGGTCGCCCTCTTTAAAGATATAGTAGTTCTGGTAGGTTTCGTCCCCGGCCAAGGCTTTCTGGAACCACTCGTGCTGGGTGGAGGTGTGGTTGAACACCATATCCAGCATCAGGCCCATGCCCCGCTTGCCGGCCTCGGCAATGAGCTGCTCCAGATCGGCCATCGTGCCGAACCGGGGGTCCACCGCGCAATAGTCGGCCACATCGTAGCCGTTGTCCCGCTGGGGTGAGGGGAAGAAGGGGGTCAGCCAGAGGTAATCCACCCCTAATTCGGCCAGATAGTCCAGCTTGGCGGTGACCCCCCGCAGATCCCCCACCCCGTCGCCGTCGGCGTCATAGAAGGATTTGGGGTAGATCTGGTAAACCACCTTGTCGTGGAAATTGGTCATGGAAACTCCTCCTTACTGGATGCCTTTCTTTTTGCCCACGGCTACCGTCAGCACAAAGGGCACCACGATGGCAATGCCCATGCAGAGGGCAAAGCTGAGCATATAGGCGGGTTGGATGGACAGGATGCCCGGCAGGCCGCCCACGCCGATGGCGTTGGCCGTGGTAGAGGTGGCCACGCAGACCACCGCAGCCAAGGCGGAACCGATCATGCCGCAGAGGAAGGGGAACTGGAGCTTCATGTTCACGCCGAACATGGCGGGCTCGGTGACGCCCAGATAGCAGGAGATGCAGGCGGGGATGTTGACCTCCTGCGCGGGGGCGTTTTTGCGCTGCAGGAAGATGACCCCCAGAACCGCGGAACCCTGCGCGATGTTGGACAGGGCGATCATCGGCCAGAGCATGGTGCCGCCGAAGTCGGCAATCAGCTGCATATCAATGGCGTTGGACATATGGTGCAGGCCGGTGATGACCAGCGGGGCATAGAAGAAGCCGAAGATGGCGCCGAACACGACCCGGAAAGAACCGGAGATGCCCGCGTAGACCACCGCCGAGATGGCGGAACCGATCTTCCAGCCGATGGGGCCCAGCACGAAGTGGGCGGCCATGACAGCCAGCACCAAGCTGCAGAAGGGCACCACGATCATCGAAACCACGGCGGGGCAGATCTTGCGGAAGAACTTTTCTAAGTAGACCAGCGTGAAGGCGGCCAGAATGGCGGGGATGACCTGCGCCTGATAGCCGATCATGTTCACCTGAATGAAGCCGAAGTCCCACTTGGGGATGTCTGCGGCCGGGGTGGAGGCCACCGAGTAGGCGTTGAGAAGCTGGCCCGATACCAGCGTCAGGCCCAGCACGATGCCCAGCATCTGGGTGGTGCCCATCTTTTTGGTCACCGACCAGCAGATGCCCACCGGCAGCATGTGGAAGACTGCCTCGCCGATGAGCCAGAGGAAGCTG
Source organism: uncultured Gemmiger sp. (assembly GCA_963557315.1). GTDB lineage: Bacteria > Bacillota > Clostridia > Oscillospirales > Ruminococcaceae > Gemmiger. The sequence continues at coordinate 33,181 of CAUWAX010000004.1, forward strand.
TCCATGCCCGACCAGAACTGGCTGATGTCACACAGCGTCTTGGTGCCGTTCTCGAACAGGTAGAGGCTGTCGATGCAGTTGCGGAAACCAAGGATCAGACCGCCGGTGATGATGGCGGGGATCAGCGGGGCAAAGATCTCGGCCAGCGCCGTCATGATGCGCTGCAAGGGGTTCTGGTTCTGCTTGGCGGCGCTCTTCACCGCGTCCTTGGAGACCCCCTCGATGCCCGACACCGCAAGGAAGTCGTTGTAAAAGTCCGATACCGTGTTGCCGATGATGACCTGAAACTGGCCCGCTTGGGTAAAGGTGCCCTTGACCACCTTCATGGCTTCGATCTTGGCGATGTCCGCCTTGGCCGGGTCGTTGAGTACGAACCGCATCCGGGTCACACAGTGGGAGACCGCTGCAATGTTCGCCTTGCCGCCTACGTATTCCAGCAGCTCGGCAGCGTCCTGTTGGTATTTGCCCATATGGTTTTTCCTCCTTCAAGATAACTTGTTTAAACAAGTTCCGTTTGCAGTTATGAGTATAGCCTACTTGTTTAAACAAGTCAAGCGGATGGCACAAAATTCCGCGGTCCTCGGCCTATTTTCGGCGCAAAGCACAAACGGGGGGCTTGCGTGTTGGGCAGTTTCACGGTATACTGAAACCAATGTTTGAACAAGTTGGGGGTCGTCACCGTGCCAAAAGCAAAGTTTGAGGGGATCTACCGCAGCATCAAGAAAAAGATCGAAGCGCAGGAATACGCCTATCCCTCCCTGCTGCCCTCGGAAAATACCCTGATCATGGAGTACGACTGTTCCCGCAACACGGTGCGCCGGGCGCTGTCCGAACTGATGGCCGACGGCTATGTGCAGCCCATCCACGGCAAGGGGGCGCGGGTCATCTACCGCCCGGTGGGCAAGACCACCTTCCTCATCGGCGGCATCGAGACCTTTCAAGAAACCGCCCGCCGCAATCACCTGCACGCCGTCACCCGGGTGGTGGCCTTTGACCTGATCACCGCCGACGAACGGTTGGCCGCCCTCAGCGGGTTTGCCCCCGGGGACGCCCTGTGGGCGGTACAGCGGGTGCGGTATCTGGACGGCAAGGCGCTGATCCTTGACGTGAACTACTTTTTGCAGGACTTGGTGCCCGCCCTGACCGCCGACATCGCCGAGCGCTCCATCTACGAATACATCGAGAATGTGCTGGGCATGCAGATCATCACCAGCAAGCGCAAAATGACGGTGGAACACGCCACCAGCCGGGACGAGCGGCTGCTGGATCTGGACGGCTACGACTGTGTGGCGGTGGTGACCAACCAGACCTTCAACGCCGACGGCCTGCTTTTTGAATACACCCAGTCCCGGCATCAGCCCGACTATTTCTGCTTTCAGGACACCGCCACCCGCCGCAAATAAACCGGGGACCCGCCGCGCCCCGGCAGCTTTACAGGATACCACCCGCCGCCCCGGCGGGCAAGCCCTGCAAAAAGTTGCCTGCTTTTGCTTGCGATGGACCCGGCGGCATGGTATCATAAGAAAAAACATTCCCGGAGGTGGCTCGCCATGGCCGGTACCCATACCGTACTCTCCGTCCCGGTGCAGATCAACACCGAGATTTTTCGTGAATTTGCCGTCTTTGATGTGATCCGCCGCCGCAAGCGGTGGGTCCGCCCGCTGATCTTCGCGGTGCTGCTGCTCTTCGCCGCGGTCTTTCCCTTTTTGCGGGGGGATGTGATCCCCGGCGTGGTGCTGGTGGTGCTGGGCATCGGGCTGCCGGCGGTCTATTTCGGTATGTTTTTCCGCTCGGTGAAGCAGCAGGCCCGGAGCATGGGGCTGGACCGGCCCCGCATCGCCTACCGGGTGGATCTGGACGATGCCGGTGTGCGGATGTGGCCCGCCGGCAAGCAGGACAAGGCGGAGGAGGCCGTCACCCACACGTGGGCGGACCTGTACGGGGCGTGGCGCACCCCCACGACCATCTACCTTTATAACAGTGCCACCCAGGCCTATCTGCTGCCGGTGGAACAGATCCCCGGCGGCGCCGACGCCCTGTGGACGCTGCTGCAGGCCCACATGCCCGCCGAAAAACTGCACACAACCCGCTAAATCCGGGCCGCAGCCCGGTTTTCGCCGCGGGCGGGGCGCCGCCCTGCCCACGAACCAAGGAGGTTTTCTGCCTATGAAACGAATCATCACCATCGGCCGAGAGTTCGGCGCCGGCGGCGGCGAACTGGGCCGCCGTCTGGCCCGGGAACTGGGCATCGCCTACTATGACCGGGACATCATCCTGCGCACCGCCAAGGCCAGCGCCCACCTAAGCCCCGAGCAGGTGCGCCGCTGGGACGAGCGGGTGCCCCATGAGTTCGGCTTTACCCAGAGCCTGTTCAACTTCTACGACAAACCGCTGAGCGAGGAACTTTGGAACGCGCAGGTCCGGGCGATCCGGGAGCTGGCCGACAAGGAAAGCTGCGTCATCGTGGGTCGCAACGCCGACTATATCCTGCGGGAGTTCGACCACTGCCTGCGGGTGTTCGTCCATGCCGACCGCAACTGGCGGCTTTTGCGGATGCGGGACATGATGCCCGACACCCCCTTCGATAAACTGGAAACGGATATGGATTCCGCCGACCGGGCCCGCCGCAACTACTGCGCCAAACACACCGGCCAAGTCTACGGCGACAGCCGCAACTACGACCTGACGCTGTGCACCAGCAAGCTGGGGTTGGATAAGGCATTGGAGATTTTGCTTTGCGCAGCAAAGCAACTATAAGTAAAAATTGGCCGAAACTTAAAAAAAGAAACCGAAAACCGCCCCACAGCTTGACTTTTGATAGAAAAATGATATAATACAAAAGTACGATGTATGGGCACTATCAAGGGCGATAGCATCCGTATGGATTGCTGTGGCCCTTTTTCTGTATATTGCCCGCATTGCTGCGGCCGTGGGCCGTGAATTTAGAGAGAGAGGAAAGGATACACCATGAAAAAATTGTTCGCTTTGGGTATGGCTGCTATGATGGCGCTGTCTTTGGCTGCCTGCGGTTCTTCCGCCAGCAGCAGCGCGGCTGCTTCTTCCGCTGCGGAGGGTGCTACCTCGGAGGGTGCTACCGCCGAGAACGCCGGTTCCGACAAGACTTGGGTCATCGCCACCGATACCGTCTTCAAGCCCTTTGAGTACACCGACGCTTCCGGCAACTTCGTGGGCATCGATGTGGACATCGTTGCCGCCATTGCCGAGGATCAGGGGTTTCAGTATGAAATGAAGAGCCTGGGCTGGGACAGCGCCATTGCCGCTTGCCAGGCCGGTCAGGCTGACGGCATGATCGCCGGTGCGTCCATCACCGATGAGCGCAAGGAATCCGGCTGGATCTTCTCGGACGGGTACTACACCGCCACCCAGACCATGACCGTGGCTGCGGACTCCGACATCACCGGCTTTGAGGATCTGGCCGGCAAGAACGTCGCCGTCAAGATCGGCACCCAGGGCGCTGCCTATGCCGAGAGCCTGAAGGACCAGTATGGCTTCACCATCACCTCCTTCGAGGATTCCCCCACGATGTATCAGGCCGTTTTGGGCGGCCAGTGCGTTGCCTGCTTCGAGGATACCCCCATCATGCAGGCTTCCATCAAGGACGGCAATCTGGCCCTGAAGGTGCTGGAGGATACCGCCAATGAGGGCGGCGACTACGGCTTCGCCATCTTCAACGCCGACAATCAGGAACTTATCGATATGTTCAACGCCGGTCTGGCCAACATCAAGGCCAACGGCAAGTACGATGAGATTCTGGCCAAGTACCTCGGCTAATTGGGGTCAAAAGGGGCAACAGCCGCGCACGGCGGTGCCTAACGCGTCTGTTTCCCCTCTTTGAAATCCCCTTCGACAAAATTTGACCCGAAACCGCGCACTCGGCACGGGGCCTCGCACACAATTTCGGGTCAAATTTCCCGGGTTGTGTCGCCGCCGCCGGCGCATGTCCGTCGCCGTCGACCAATTTAAAAGCCCACGGGGACGCCTGGTCAGTTGGGCGTCCCTGTTTTTCGTGTGTACCCCCTTTTAAGTTTGGAAAGGAGAGACCTGCCTTTGATCGGCATCGTATCCACCTACGGCAACCTGCTGCTGGCCGCTATGGGCCAGACGCTGCTGCTGGCGCTCTGCGGGTTGTTCTTCGCCTGCATTCTGGGCCTGATCTTCGGTCTGCTCAGCGTGGTCAAAAACCGCGCCTGCAACATCGTGTCCATCATCTTTGTGGACGCCATCCGCGGCGTGCCCATGATCGTGCTGGCCTTCTACATCTATCTGGGCATGCCCGCCCTCTTCAACAGCATTCTGGGCTTTAACGGCGTGACCCTGACCGCCCTGCAGGCCGGCACCATCTGTCTGGCCCTGAACTGCGGCGCCTATATGGCCGAGATCATCCGCGCCGGTATCGAGAGCGTGGACAAAGGCCAGATGGAAGCCGCCCGCAGCTTGGGCCTGCCCTACTGGCGGGCCATGGTCCGCGTCGTGCTGCCCCAGGCCATCCGCACCATGATCCCCAGCATCATCAACCAGTTCATCATCACCCTGAAGGATACCTCCATCCTGTCGGTCATCGGCTTCCCCGAGCTGGTCAACACCGCCAAAAACGTGGTGGCCAACTCCTTCAAGGTCTTTGAGGTCTGGACCATCGTAGCCATTATGTACCTCGTCGTCATCACCGCCCTGTCGGTGCTGGCCAAGAAAGTGGAAAGGAGACTTAACCGTGGCCGTGAATAAGGAAAACGTCAAGATCCATGTCTCCCATCTGCAAAAGAGCTTCGGCAATCTGGAAGTGCTCAAGGATGTTTCCACCGATATCTGCGAGGGCGAAGTCGTCGTTATTCTGGGCCCCTCCGGTTCCGGCAAATCCACCTTCCTGCGGTGCCTCAACCGGCTGGAAGAGATCACCGGCGGCGAGGTGGTGGTGGACGGCCACGACCTGACCGACAAGAAAACCGACATCAATAAGGTGCGGGAAAACGTGGGTATGGTGTTCCAGCACTTTAACCTCTTCAACAACCTGAACGTCATGGGCAACATGACGCTGGCCCCCACCGAACTGAAAAAGGCCTCCAAGGCTCAGGCCAAGGAGAACGCCCTGCGGCTGCTCAGCCGGGTGGGTCTGGCCGACAAGGCCGAGGCCTACCCCGCCCAGTTGTCCGGCGGCCAGAAGCAGCGTGTGGCCATCGCCCGGGCGCTGGCCATGAACCCCGACATCATGCTCTTTGACGAACCGACCTCCGCTCTGGACCCCGAAATGGTGGGCGAGGTGCTGCAAGTTATGAAGCAGTTGGCGGCCGAAGGCATGACGATGGTGGTCGTTACCCACGAGATCGGCTTTGCCCGCGAGGTGGCCAGCCGGGTCATCTTTATGGAAGGCGGCTACATCGTGGAGGAAGGTACCCCCGACGAGGTCATCAACCACCCCAAACAGCCCCGGACCATCGACTTTTTGAGCAAAGTTCTGTAAAAAATCCGGCAGGAGGGGGAAAAATCCCCGTTCCTGCCGCTTTTTTTGCGGTTTTCCCTTGCACAAACGCGGTTTTTGCGGTACTATTAAAAAACACCGTCGGTTTACCGCTTTAAGGTGGTAAAGATTGTGCGTGAGGGAACCATCGGGAACATTACAGGAGGGAATCATCATGAAAAAACTCATCAGCTTGCTGCTGGCCGCCAGCTTGGCCGCCTGCGGCTCTACGGCCGCCTCGTCGGATGCCGCCTCCACGGCGGATTCCACCAGCGAAGCCGCTTCCACGGCCGAAGCTGCCGCGGACGAGAGCGATCTGGCCTACATTCAGGGCAAGGGCAAAATGACCATCGGCTACACCGTCTACGCCCCCATGAACTACACCGACGAAAACGGCGAGTTTGTGGGCTTTGACACCGAGCTGGCCACCGCCGTCTGCGAGAAGCTGGGCGTGGAGCCGGAATTTGTGGAGATCAACTGGGATACCAAGATCGTCGAGCTGGACGCCAAGAGCATCGACTGCATCTGGAACGGCATGACCCTGACCGATGACATCATGGCCAACACCGCCTGCACCGAGGCCTATGCCAAGAATGCGCAGGTCGTCGTGATGAAGAAGGACAGCGGCTATACCTCCACCGCCGATCTGGTGGGCAAGACTGTGGTGGCCGAGGCCGGTTCCGCCGGTGAGACCACCGTGCAGGAGGACGAGAACCTGTCCCAGTCTGACTACATCAGCAAGAGCGTCCAGACCGACTGCCTGATGGAAGTGGCCGCCGGCACCGCCGACGCCGCCGTGCTGGACCTGACCTTGGCTTCCGCTATGATCGGTGAGGGCACCGACTACGCCGACTTGGAGATCGTGGATGAGCTCAACGCCGAAGAGTACGGCGTGGCCTTCCGCAAGGGCAGCGATGCCGCTGCCGCCGTCAATGAGGCTTTCGCCGCCCTGAAAGAGGACAGCACCATGCAGACGCTGGCCGACAAGTACGGCCTGACCTTGGCCGACTGATGGGCGAGGCGGGTGTTATCTGGGGCCGCCTGACCGAAGCATTCTGGCTCAACTGCCAGTTGTTCGGGCTGACCTTGCTGTTTGCGGTACCGCTGGGACTGGTGGTGGCCTTTGGTTCGATGAACCGCTTTGCGCCGCTGCGGGGCGCTGTGAAAACCTTTGTGTGGATCATCCGCGGTACGCCGCTGATGCTGCAAATTCTGGTCATTTATCTGGGCCCCGGCCTGCTGGGCTTTGAAAGCCCCTGGCCCTCGGGTTCCAGTGGCCGTCTGGTGGCGGCGGTGGTGGCCTTTGCCATCAACTACGCCTGCTATTTTTCCGAGATTTACCGCGGCGGCATCGAGGCGGTGCCCAAGGGCCAGACCGAGGCCGGGCAGGTGCTGGGCATGACCCGCAGCCAGATCTTCTTCAAGGTCACCTTGCTGCAGGTCGTCAAGCGGATCTTGCCCCCCATGGGCAACGAGATCATTACGCTGGTCAAGGATACCTCCTTGGCCAACGTCATCGCCAACAAGGACATCATCATGATGGCCAAAGAGTACAGCGCCAAAGGTCTGATTTGGCCGCTCTTCTCCACCGCCATCTTCTTCCTCGTCTTTGTGGGGGCGCTGACGCTGCTCTTCGGCTGGCTGGAAAAGCGGCTGGCCTATTTCCGCTGAGGGGGTGCGGCTATGGCATTATTGGAAGTAGCCGGCATCGGCAAAAGTTTCGGCAGCACCGCCGTGCTGCGGGATATTTCGTTTACCCTCAACGAGGGCGAGGCCATCGCCATCATCGGGTCGTCGGGCTCCGGCAAGACGACGCTTCTGCGCTGCCTGAATTTTCTGGAAACGGCGGATGCCGGCTCCATCACGGTGGCGGGGGAAACCCTTTGGAGCGCCGACGACGCCCGCACCCAGAGCGAAGCCGCCATCCGCAAAAAGCGGCTGCATTTCGGGTTGGTGTTCCAGAACTTCAACCTCTTCCCCCAGTACACGGCGCTGCAAAACGTCATGCTGGCAGGGGAATTGCTGGCCAAGGAACGCCCCGACTACAAACAGCATAAGCGGGAGATCCACGCCGAGCTGGAACGCCATGCCCGGGAACTGTTGGCCGACATGGGGCTGTCCGACCGGGCGGGGCATTACCCCCACCAGCTTTCGGGCGGACAGCAGCAGCGGGTGGCTATCGCCCGGGCGCTGGCCCTGAAACCGGATATTCTCTGTTTCGACGAGCCGACCTCGGCGCTGGACCCGGAACTCACCGGCGAAGTGCTCCGCGTGCTGCGGGATCTGGCCGCCAACAAGACCACGATGATCATCGTCACCCACGAGATGAAGTTCGCCCGGGATGTGGCGGACCGCATCCTGTTTATGGACGGCGGCGTGGTGGTGGAACAGGGCCCCGCCAAGGAGCTCATTGACCACCCCAAGGAGGAACGCACCCGCCAGTTCTTGGCCAATTACGGCAAGTAAGAGACGAACCGGGAGGTTGGCGCTTTCTGGGGATGTTCCTTTTTGACCGACCAAAGGCCACGGCAAGTTAGGCAGCCCGCCTTATGGCCCCGGTTCCGGGGCCGTGAACAGAGGAACCAACGCTCTGCGTTGGTTTTTGCACCGCGCTTTATTTTTGGGGCGCGGTTGCGGGGCATAGCCCCGCAGGCAAAAAGCCCCGCATTCCGACGCGCGGGGCACGGCTCATGGGGCCTGCGGGCCCCCTAAGAACCCCTGAGGCTTCGAGGAGGTCGCCCGAGACGGTTTCCGTTTTTCGCGGTGGTGCCCGATGCTACGATCTGGTCTGCGGTTTTCTGCCGGAAAAGCTCACCCGGGCTCCCGTTCTGAAACCCCGCCCGCCGTCGCGGGCGGGCCTAGGTGCGGGCTTTGATTGGCCGCAAACCCGGCAGCGGGATTTCCCACAAGATTTTCTTCTCTATAAAAAATACAAAAACGCATGGTCATTCGACCATGCGTTTTTCTTTGGAATTTCTTTGGTCCTTTCTTTGTAAAGAAAGGACAAGGACAAGGAACTTACAGCACGCCGTTCAGCCACTGCATCAGGGCGGGTTTGGGCATAAAGCCTACCTGCCGGGCTACCGGCTGGCCCTTCTTCAGGACGATCAGCGCCGGGATGCTCTGGATGCCGAACTGGGCCGCCAAGGCCGGGTTCTCGTCCACGTCGATGCCATAGAACAGCGCCTTGCCTTCCAGATCCTGACTGGCAGACTCCAGCACGGGGGCCAGCATCCGGCAGGGATTGCACCAAGTGGCGTTGAAATCCAGCACCGCCACGTCGGCGGCCTGGGCCTGCATCAAATCATTGTGGTGTACTTCGTGTACCATATCGCATTACTCCTTTGTGTTCCGTTTCAGGGCGGCCAGATACTCCACGGCGGACAGCGCCGCCACGTTGCCTTCCCCCGCCGCTTTTACATACTGGTAGGGCAGCCCCACGGCGTCGCCGCAGGCAAAACAGCCCGGCAGATTGGTCTGCATCTTGGCATTCACCGCCACATGCCCGCCGTTGCCTTCCAGCCCCGGCACCAACTGGGTGGGCGCCATGGCATCCCGCAGCAGGAACACCCCGTCCACCGGGTACTCGCCTGCATCGGTGCGCAGCGCCGTTACGTTGGTTTCCCCCACCACGGCGGTGGGCTTCTCCCGCACCACCTGCACCGCGGCGGGCAGGTCGGGCGTTCCTTCGTAAAGGGGCAGGTAAAGCACCGACCCCGCGACCTCCGCCATATAGGCGGCTTCCGGTTCGGCGGCGGGACTGCTGCCCACCACCGCTACCGCCTTGCCCCGGTAAAGGGGCGCATCACAGGTGGCACAGTAACTTACGCCCCGGCCCAGATATTCCTCCTCGCCGGGCAGCGCCTTGCCCTGCACCACCCCGGTGGCCAAAATCACCGTGGTGGCTTCGTAGGTCTCCTGCGCGGTCTGTACCGCGAAATAGTCCCCCATGGCATAGACGGCGTTGACCCGCGCTTCGGTGACGGTCAGACCCATACTGTCCAGATGCCGCTGAAACGCGGCCCGCAGGTCTTCCCCCGTAACATCGGGCAGCCCCGGATAATTCTGGATCCGGTGGGCTTTGCCGATCTTCTCGCTCAGCTCCTTACTGCCGAAGAGCAAAACATTCTTGCCCCGCAGCTTGGCCGTGATGGCCGCCGATACCCCCGCGGGGCCGCTGCCAATGACGGCGATCTCTACACGCTCCATAGGGAACGCTCCTTTCGGTGCCAAATTCCGGAATTTTCCAATTCCTACAATACCAGTATACTATACTTTGCCCCAAATACAAGGCTGCGGCTATGAATAAAGTGTAAATTTATGCCTTACAGCCGGTAGAGGTCGGTGTATTTCTTTTGCAGATAGTCGGTGAAGTAGTGGGGGTCGAAGGCGCCGCCGCAGAGGCTCTGCACCAGCCAAGCGGGTTCCTTCAGGTTGCCGTATTGCCACAGCCGGTCCCGCAGGGCGTTTTTCAAGGGCTGCAGGTCGCCTGCCGCCCACTGGGCGTCCAGATCCATCGTCTTGCGCAGGTCGGCAATGGCCTGCGCGCCGTAGGCGCTGCCCAAGGCGTAGCTGGGGAAGTACCCCATATCGCCCATGGCCCAGTGGATGTCCTGCAAACAGCCGTGGGCATCGTCCGGCACGTCCAGACCCAGATACTCCTTATACTTGGCGTTCCAAGCCGCCGGCAGGTCCCGCACCGCCAGCGTGCCTTGCAGCAGCGCTTTCTCCAGCTCGTACCGCACCATGATGTGCAGCGCGTAGGTCAGCTCGTCGGCTTCGGTGCGGATCAGCCCGGGCTCCGCCCGGTTCACCGCCCGCCAGATCTCCTCCTCGGTCACGTCGGCCAACTGGGTGGGGAAGAGATCCCGCAGCGTGGGGTAGAGGCAGTGGATAAAGGCCCGGCTCCGGCCCACATAGTTCTCGAACAGGCGGCTCTGGCTCTCGTGCAGGCCCATGGTGGCCCCGCCCGTTACCGCCGTGTAGTCCAGCTCCGGCGCAATGTGCCGCTCATACAGGGCATGGCCGCCCTCGTGAGCGACGCTGTACAGGTTGGAGAACATATCCCGGGGCATATAGTGGGTGGTGATCCGCACATCCCCCCGCCAGAACTCGGTGGTAAAGGGATGCTCGCTCTCGGCCAGCAGGCAGTGCTCCGGCTTCAGGCCCCACAGTCCCATGATTTTTTGGGACACCTGCTTCTGGGCGTCCAGCGGCCAGTCTTGGTCCAGAAAATCGGTGCGGATCGGCGCGCCGTGGTCCCGGATGGCCGCCAGCAGGGGCAGAATGGTCTGCCGCAGCGTGGCAAAGAAGGCGTCGCACTGGGCGATGGTCAATCCCCGCTCGTACCGGTCCAGCCAGACCTCGTAGGGGTCCCGGTCGGGGGCAAAGTACCGGGCCTGCGCCCGGCGGGCTGCCACGATCTGCTCCAGATAGGGGGCAAACAGCGCAAAATTGTCGGTGCGCTTCGCCTTGGTCCAGACGGGAATGCTCTGCTGCACCAGCTTGGTAAAAGCGGCATACTCGTCGGCGGGGATCTTGGCGATCTCGTCGTACTGCCGCTGCAATTCCCGCACCTCGGCGGCCTGCTGCTCGTCCTCGGCGTCGGCGGCCGCCTGCTGTAACAGCGCGGCGGTATCGTCGTTCACCAACAAATCAAAGCTGGCCCGGCTCAGCACTTCGCAGGCTTCCGCCCGGCCGTCGGCACCCCCCTCGGGGGCCACCGTCTCGGCGTCAAAGTCGATGGCGTTCAGGGCGTACCGGTAGGCATAGAGCTGTTTTTCCAGCGCCCGCAAACGCTTGATGGATTCTTTCATAGCAAATACCTCGTGTTTTGAAAAAAGGATTGTTCTGCCTGTTATTTTACCACAGCGCGGCAGCATTTTCTATTGTCAGCGGCGCAAATTTATGGTATTATGTAAGTAAGGAAACCAAGGGGGAGGGGGATGTCGCTATGCCGCAGCCAAAACCATTGGTCAGCATTATTGTGCCGATCTATAACGCCCAAAAGCATATTGCACGTTGTGTCGAGAGTATTCGACGCCAAACCTATGAAAATATCGAGATCTTACTGCTCAACGACGGCAGTCAGGATGTAAGTTTGCAGGTCTGTCAGATGTACGCTGGGGTGGACAAACGCATCACCCTCATCGACAAGGCCAACAGCGGCGTGGCAGCCACCCGGAATTTGGGGCTACAGTTCGCCAAGGGCGACTACCTGCAATTTGTGGATGCCGACGACACCATTCTGCCCAACGCCACCGAACTGCTGGTGGACCGGGCGGTGCGGTTTGACGCCGATCTGGTCATTGCCCACTACAACCGCATCACGCCGCCCTGCCCACGCAGCGAGGAAGCCGAGGCCCGGCGGCCCCGTCCCACCCGGCCCGACAAGGTGCAGACCTACGGCTTTTTGCTGGAAGGGCCGATGGACAAAGAGCAATTCGCCGCCGGACTGATGCAGGAGCCTGCCAGCTTCTATTACGGCGTCATGTGGAACAAGCTCTACCGGGCGGAGCTCGTCCATGCCCATTCGGACATCCAATGCGCCGAGGAACTGGACTGGTCGGAGGATCTCTACTTCAACCTTAGCTACATTCGCTACGCCGAGAAGTTCTACGCCCTGTCCACCCCCATCTACAACTATTACAACACCCCCGGCAGCGCCGTACACACCGTGCTCAACCCTGTGAATGTGGTCACCACCCGGGCGGCCCTCTTCAACTATTACAAGGAACTATACGAGCATCTGGGCTTGTACGACGAATATAAAAAGCAAATTTATAAATACCTCGTGGCTATTGCCGAAACGTGAACCGCGAGGCAAAGAAAGGAGCATCTACGATGAAACGCTGTCCCAAGTGTGGGGCCGCCTGTTCGCGGCCCGGTCAAAAATTCTGTTCCCAATGCGGTGCGCCCCTCTCGCAAACGCCGCCGCAAGCTGCTTCCTGGCCCCCTGAAGCCGTGGTGCAGCGTAAACGGCTGATCGCGGTGGCGGTAGGGGTCGTGGTGGTGGTCCTGTTGGCCATCGCCGGCCTTGTCACCCTGCTGGGCCGGGGCGATACCCAGCCCACCGGCGCACCGGTAGGGGATACGGTGGAAACCGCCCAGTCGGCGGAACCGACCCCCGAGGTGGCCAATCCCGAACGCCTGTATCTGGAAAACCTGCTGGTGGTGGACGGCATGAAGCTTACCGCCGACGGGGTAGAGATCGCCTACCAACTGGATGAGGAGGAACGCCCCTACATCGAGCGGGCGCTGCTCACCCAGGAGGACGTGCTGCTGCGGGCCATCCTGCCCAGCGGCAGCAGCTACCAGACCACGCTGGCGCTGGTGTCCAAGCCCACCAACCCCACGGCCTCCTTCGGGTCGCTGACCCCCTGTGACGCCGAGGGCTACAACGAGCCCGACGCCGACTATCTGGACGCCATGCTGTCCGTCTACTACCGGTCGACGCTTAAGGCCTACAACTCCCGGCAGGTGGCGGACCTGCGGTTCTCCACCCAGAACAACAGCGAGGGCTGGTCGGGTGCCATCACGATGGGCGCCTACGATGCCTTGGTCTATGATCTGGTACGGTCCGACATGGTGTACAGCGATCAGGGCCTGACCTACGGCGACAAGGCCGTTACCCTGAACGTGGCCGGCCAGTGGGTGGGCACCAACCGCAAGACCGGCGCCGAGGAGACCGGCACCGACTACATGACCATGCAGGCTATCTGGAAAGACGGCATGTGGCTGGTAGACCGGGTGATCCCCTGCACCGAAGAAGAGTACAACAACGGAACCCTGCGCATCAATCCGTAAGGAAAGTTGCCCAGCGGCCCCGGCTTTGGCCGGGGCCGCTTTTTTGTGACGGCTTTACAGAAATTGCGGTGTGGTTTTCACAAGAAAAGCAGATGACTTTTGGCGCTGTTTCTGGTACAATCATTCTATCTGTGAAAAAAGGGGGAAGAACAGCGGTGGATATACTGCTGGTGATGTTGGCAGGCATGGCTGTGGGACGTTGGTTGTTCCCGGCGCGGGCCAAACGTGTGAATGAGCGGGTGGCGCTGGCGTGTACGCTGACCTTGATTTTTGCCATGGGGGTCATGCTGGGCCAAAAGGAAAACTTTTTGCAGGAGCTGTTCTCGTTGGGGATCGCCAGCTTTTTGCTGTTTTTGCTGCCCACGCTGGGGTCCATCGTGGTGGTGTACCTGCTCAGTGAGCGGTTCTTGGTAAAGCGCCGCCGCAAAAAGGAGGATCCGTCATGATGGTACTGCTTACCGTGGCCGCCCTGCTGCTGGGGCTGGTCTATGGCCTGTCGGGATGGCAGGTGCAGGTGGTGTCCTTTTTGACGGGGCACACCGACGCCGTGCTGTATCTGCTGATGTTCTCGGTGGGCATCAGCGTGGGAATGTACCGGGGGCTGGCTGCCAAGATCCGGGAATACCACCTGCGCATCTTTTTGATCCCGGCGGGGGTCATGTTGGGGTCGCTGGCCGGCGGCGTGCTCTGCGCGTGGCTGCTGCAAATGCCTTGGAACTACGGCGCGGCCATCGCGGGCGGTATGGGCTGGTACAGTCTGGCCGGGGCGACCATCGGCCGGCTGGTGGGCGCCGAGATGGGCAGCATTGCCTTTTTGAGCAACTTGATGCGGGAGATTTTCTCCTATCTCATCATTCCCTACATCGCCCTGCGGCTGAACTACTACACCAGCATCGCCCCCGCAGGGGCCACCAGCGAGGATACCACCTTGCCCATGATGCTGAAATATACCAACGAGGAGACGGTGGTGCTGTCGGTGCTCAACGGCATGATTTGTTCGCTGTTTGTGCCGGTCATCATCTCGTTATGCCTATAACAAGCGGGGCCTTGGCCCCGCTTGTTTTGTTCACAAAAAGTTTTTGGTTTATATACTTGACTTAGTCAACCTATGGGAGCATACTTGACATTGTCAAGCAAGAGAACGCAAGACGAACCCAACAAAACTTCGCCCGCCCGGCGGGCCCACCTCAGAAAGGGGTATAACGATGAGCAAGCTGAAGGATTTTATGCAGATTTTGACCGGGCATTTCAACAATGCCGAGCAGTATGAGGCCAAGAAAGGGGAGAACTTCCCCTATGCGGAGCACCGGAACACGGCCTGCAACGACAAGATCGAGGGATTGCCCGCCGATTTTGCGGGGGTCTTTATGGTGGAGGAAAGCTACTTCACGGCCAACGGCGCCACCCATGCGGCGCCCCATCTGTTCCTGTTCACCGAGCAGGACGGCGGCGTGCTGCTGACCAGCTACGACATGCCGGCCGGGTACGACAAGGACAGTTTTACCTATGCGAACCTGAAGCCGGTGGCTTACGCGGACCTGAAGCCTTCGGCCAAGTTCACCCCGGCCCTGTATACCGAGAAGGACGGCGTCTGGGAAGGGGGCAGCACCTCGATGTTCAGCCCGGTGCTGAAGTTCACCCTCTTTGAGCGGTTCAGCAAGGATGTGCTGGAAGTGTCGGAGAGCATGGAGGTCAACGGCAAACGGACCTTCGGCTACGATGAACCCATCCTCTATAAGCGGGCGTAAATATGGTCGTTCTTTTCTTGCAAGAAAAGAACCAAAAGAACTCTGATAAAAAAGATCCCGCAGGGAATTTCCCTGCGGGATCTTTTTCGTTGGAATTTCTTTGGTTCTTTCTTTGTAAAGAAAGAACACCTCTGCGCTTAGCTGAACATCACCACGTCGTCCGCGGGTTTCTCGCCGGGTTCCACCGCCAGTGCAGTAAGCACCGGCCCGGTGGAGTCAGGGGTCTGGCCCTTGTAGATGGGGTGATATTTGAGGTTGACCTTGGCGGTCAGGGTGATCCAGCTACGCTGTTCCAGATTTTTGTAATCGTCGTACTTGCAGGGGAATCCCACAAACTGGATATCCTGCACGCAGCAGGTCATGGCGAACCGGCCGGGCACAAAGCTGTTCTTGCCCGCCCGGTTGGTCTGACAGACCTGCGCCAAGAATTTTACCGTCTTGCCGTCGTATTTCTTGGCGTCGTCCATGCAGTCCATATACCAGATGCCGAAAAATTCCTCCGGGATCTCGATGACCGGGGCGTTCACGTCAAAGGGCAGCGGGTCGGGGATGTCGTCGTAGGCTACGCTGCCGTCGGCAAACTCATAGGCGATGTCGCACCGGCGGCTGGCCTGCCGCACCAGCTTGTGGACCAACTGACGGCTCTCCTCATCGTTCACATGCTCGGCACGGTTGACCACCAGCAGCTCGCTGCCCCGCAGCTTGTCCAGCAGCAGGGACCGCATGGCGTTGTCCCCCGCATAGGTCTTGATGGTCGTGCCGTCGGCGGTGGTCAGGCACTGGTAGACCAGCCAGTTGTCGGGCAGGGCGTCGTACAGGTCCTGTACCAGCCACATACCGTTGTATTCAATAATGACCCGCCCGCAGCCGGACTTCTTCTCCAGCGCGGTGAGGTTCTCCTTGGTCAGCTCGCTCTTGTCCTCCAACTGGGCCACATGCACCCCGCCAAACGCAAAGCGGTCGGGATCGTACTCCTCCTCGCCCTCTTCGCAGACCAACAGCAGCGTCTTGTCCCCCGAATCAAACTGGGGGTCCTCCATCGTCTCCTGAATAAACTTGGTCTTGCCGCTCTCCAACTGACCGACAAACAGGTAGACCGGAATCTGTCTTGCCATAGCTGTGTTCCTTTCTTGCTTACAGGCCGAACAGCGCGGCGATGGCTGCTTCGTTCAGTTTGGAGCCGATCACGCAGAGCTTGCCGGTGACGTCGGGGGTGCTGGGACGGATCTCGTGCTCGCCGGGGACCATGTCGAACTCCAGCCAGCCTTCGTCGCCGCCGTCCACAATGCCCTTGGCACGCAGGATCATGCCGTATTCGCCGCCGTCCAGCTTGGTGAGGGCCTCATCCAGCACCGCGCGGCTGAACTTGTGGGCCGTCTCCCGGCCCCAACTGGTGAACACTTCGTCGGCATCGTGGTCGTGGTGGTGATGCCCACAACTGCAAACGCCGTGCTCGTCGTAGTGGTGCTCATGATGATGGTCATGGTGGCAGCACTCGTGCTCCTCCTCGTCATGGTCATGATGGTGGTGGCAGCACTCGTGCTCTTCCTCGTCATGGTCGTGATGGTGGTGGCAGCATTCGTGCTCTTCCTCCTCGTCATGGTCGTGATGGTGGTGGCAGCACTCGTGCTCTTCCTCGTCATGGTCGTGATGATGGTGGCAGCACTCGTGCTCTTCCTCGCCATCCTCATGATGATGGTGATGGTGGTGATGCTCCTCCTCACCGGCATGGGCTTCGTTGGCGGCGCGGGCTTCGCTGAGCAGTTCCGCCACCAGATCCCGTTTGCCGTCCATCACCGAGACGATCTGCGCGCCGGACAGGGCGGTCCAGTCGGTGGTCACGATGGTGGCGGTGGGGTTCTTTTCGGCCAGCAGGGCCACGGCGTCGGCTACCTTCTTCTCGCTGGCGTTGCCGGTGCGGCTCAGGATGATGCAGGACGCATGGCTGACCTGATCGTCGTAGAACTCACCGAAGTTCTTCATATACATTTTGACCTTGTTCACGTCGGCCACCGTGACAAAGCTGTTCAACTGGACGGGCAGGGCCTCGGCTACGCCTTCCACGGCGCGGGTCACGTCGGACAGCTTGCCCACGCCGGAGGGCTCGATGAGGATGCGGTCGGGATGGTAGGTTTCCACCACCTGCTTGAGGGCTTCCCGGAAGTCGCCCACCAGCGAGCAGCAGATGCAGCCCGAGTTCAGCTCGTTGACCTGAATGCCCGCTTCCCGCATGAAACCGCCGTCAATGCCGATCTCGCCAAATTCGTTTTCGATCAGGACGATGCGCTCCCCGGCGAAGCACTCCTGAATCAGTTTTTTGATGAGCGTGGTCTTGCCTGCGCCCAAAAAGCCGGAAAAAATATCAATTTTGGTCTTATTCTCTGCCATGATGGCACCTCTATTTCCGTGAATTGGTTGGTTCTGGCAGTCGCAAACACTAACTGCTAATACCATTATAACAAACGCGTCAAGGGGTTTTGCCCCTTTTGCGGGACCGTTTTTTTGAACTTTTTGCAAATATTGTGCCCGCTTGACCTTTTTATAAAACGTGGTATGATGAAACCATATGATACGCATAAAGGGAGTGTTCAACGTTGACGACCAACGAAAAGATCGCCGCGCTGCGTGCCGCTGCCAAAGCCGCGGGCGCAGACGCCGTGCTGTTGATGACCAGTGACCCGCATTGCAGCGAGTATCTGCCCGATTATTACAATGCCTTGCCGTGGTTCTCCGGCTTTACGGGGGAAAATTCCACCTTGGTAGTCACGCAGGAAGGTTCGGCGCTGTGGTGCGACGGCCGTTTTTATGTGCAGGCCGACAAGCAGTTGGCCGGGACCGAGATCGAGTGCATGCACGCCGGTTCGGCGGGTGTGCCCACGGTGGAGGAGTATCTGGCGGCGCACATGACCGCCGGCCAGACCCTGCTGCTGGACGGAAGCTGCGTGCCCGCCAATCTGGCCCGGGAATACACCGAAGTGCTGGCCAAGAAGGGCGCGGCGCTGAAGAGCCAAGACGTGGCCAGCCCCATTTGGGATGCTTCCGGCGAGCGTCCGGCCCTGCCCGACACTCCCTGTGAACTGCTGACCCCGGCCCAGACCGGCGCCACGGCGGCCCAGCGCATCCAGATGGTGCGGGACGAGCTGGCCAAGGCGGGCGCCACGGCGTTGGCCGTGACGGGACTGGACTGCGTGGGCTGGCTGCTCAACCTGCGGGCGCGGGACCTGCCCTGCACGCCGTTGGCGGTAGCCTATGCGCTGGTGACCTCCAAGGACTGCACGCTGTTTGTGGCACCGGGCCGCATCAGCGAGGCCGACGCCGCCACGCTGGCCGAGAGCGGCGTGACGATGCGGGGCTACACCGAGCTGCTGGACGGCGTGAGCAAGGTGGATGCCGACGAGGTGTTCTTGGTGGACGAGAAGGCCACCAACTACGACCTGTACACGGCACTGTGCGCCTACAAGACGGTGCCGGGCACCGACCCGATCTTTGCGCTGAAGGGCGTCAAGAACGAGGTGGAGCTGAAGAACATCCGGGAATGCCATATCCGGGACGGCGTGGCGGTGGTCCGGTTCGAGATGGACTTGGAGAAGGCGCTGGCCGAAGGGCAGGAGCTCTACGAGACCGATATTGAAAAGATGCTGATCCGGCGTCGTTCCGAGCAGCCGGGGTATCTGGAGGAAAGTTTCCCCGCCATTGCAGCCTGGGGCCCCAACGCCGCCATGATGCACTACCATGCCGAGGGCGAAGTCAACAGCAAGATCGAGCGCAAAGGCTTTTTGCTGGTGGACAACGGCGGGCAGTATGACTGCGGCACCACCGACATCACCCGGACCTATCCGGTGGGACCCTTGACCGACGACGAGCGCCGGTACTATACCTGGGTATTGCAGAGCCACATCGACATGGCCCGGGCGGTCTTCTTGGATTACTGCACCGGTTTTGCGCTGGATACCTTTGCCCGGGGACCGGTGTGGGCCCACAAGGTGAACTATCGCTGCGGCACCGGCCATGGCGTGGGCTTTATCTCGGGCGTACACGAAGGCCCCCAGAGCCTGCGGCCCAACAACCCGGTGGTCTTTAAGCCGGGCATGACCATCACCGACGAGCCGGGCATCTATGAGACCGACGAGGTAGGCATCCGCATCGAGAACGAGCTGGAGTGCATCGATCTGGGCGACAACCAGTACGGACATTGGCTGGGCTTTGCGCCGCTGACGGTGGTGCCCATCGACACCACGCCGGTGCTTGTGGATGAGCTGTCCCGGGTACAGATCGACTGGCTGAACGCCTTCCACCAGCATGTCTACGAAACGCTGGCCCCCCGCCTGAACGACGAGGAAAAGGCGTGGCTGCAAAAGAAGTGCGCGCCCATCGGGCGGTGAGGCGCTGCTTCCTCAAAGAGGAGGTTCGGATTCAGCGGCTGCGCCGCGTCTCCTGCACCTCCCCTTTGGATTCCCACCGTCGCAAAAAAGCAGATCCTCATGCCTGACGGCGACTCGGCTCCGCTTTTTTGCTCTAGCGGTGTCCGCATCGTCGGCGCATGTCCGCCGATGCGGACCAGTTTGAATTTGTCTTATCTATACAAAAAAGGCACGATCCATCGGATCGTGCCTTTTTCTTTGGAGTTTCTTCGGTTCTTTCTTTGCAAAGAAGGAACAAAAGGTTATTCGCAGCCGTCTTTGGTTTCGCCGCAGCCGTCGCAGTCGCTCTCGTACTGGACGGCGTGGCGGGCCAGTTCGGGGTCAAGGCGCTGGGCCACCTGAATCATCAGGGCGCATTCCATCCGTTTGCGGAACACCTTGCAGCCGTACTCGTAGGTGCCGTGGATGTCGCCGGTGGCGTGCAGGGCGTTGGCCGCGCAGCCGCCCGCGCAGTACAGCCGCGCCCAGCAATCCTTACAGTCGGGGCGGGCATAGACGTTGCAGAGCTTGAACTCATCCCGCAGGGCGGTGTTGGTCACGCCGTCCCACACGTTGCCCAGCTTGTAGTCCGGGTCGCCCACGAACTGGTGACAGGGGTACAGATCGCCCCACGGGGTCACGGCCATGTACTCGGTGCCGGAACCGCAGCCCGAGATCCGCTTATAGATGCAGGGGCCGTGTTTCAGGTCCAGAATATAATGGTAGAAGGTGATGGGCTTGCCAGCTTTCTGGCGGCGCAGCATATCGTTGGCCAGCAGCTCGTACTGGTCAAACAGCTTGGGCAGGTCCGCCTCGGTCAGGGCTTCGGGAGAATCGGCAGGGGCCACCACCGGCTCCATGGACAGCTCCGTAAAGCCCAGATCGTCCGCCATATGGAACAGATCGTTGGTGAAATCCACGTTGTGGTGGGTGAAGGTGCCCCGCATATAGTAGCCCTTGCCGCCCCGGGACTGGACCAGCTTCTGGAACTTGGGCACGATGCGGTCATAGCTGCCGTTGCCCGCCAGATCCACCCGGAACCGGTCGTTGACTTCCTTGCGGCCGTCCAGCGAAAGTACCACGTTGTAGCATTCCTTGTTGGCCCACTCGATGACTTCATCGGTGATGCCGATGCCGTTGGTGGTCAGGGTGAACCGGAAATTCTTGCCCGCTTCCTTCTCGATGCTGCGGGCATAGGCCACCAACTGCTTGCAGACCTCAAAGTTCATCAGCGGTTCGCCGCCGAAAAAGTCCACTTCCAGATTGCGCCGGGTGCCGGAATGGGCTACGAGGAAATCCAACGCCTGTTTGCCGGTCTCGAAGCTCATCAGGCCCGCTTCGCCGTGGAACTTGCCCTGCGCCGCAAAGCAGTAGCTGCAATTCAGGTTGCAGGTGTGGGCTACATGCAGGCAGAGCGCCTTGACCACGTTGGAACGGTTCTTGAAATCAAAGGCGTAGTCGGCGTAGGCGTCAGGGGCAAAGAGCTTGCCCTCCTTGGTCAGCTCGTCGATGTCGTCGAGGCAATCCTCGATGTCGGCGGCGGTCACATCCTGCCGGTCAGCATACTTCTTGGCCAGCGCGGCGGCGGCTTCGGCCCGGGTCTTGCCTTCGTCGATCAGGGCGATGGCGTCGTAGGCCACATCGTCCACGGCGTGTACGCTGCCGCTGAACACGTCCAGCACAATGTTGTAGCCGCCCAGTTTGTATTGATGGATCATGGAAAAACTCCTTGTAAAACAACCATAGAAAATGCCGGGCGCCGCACGGGCTGCCCGGCACGATTGCCAGATGGGTAAAAATTAGTCCTCAGCCTTCTCGCAGGGCTGGTTCGCGATGCCGCAGCTCGTCTTGCAGGCGCTCTGGCAGGAGGTCTGGCATTCGCCGCAGCCGCCGTTCTGGAGGCTCTTGACCATATCGCGGGTCTCGAGAGTCTGAATGTGCTTCATACAACAGTCACTCCTTTGCACAATTTTGGATTATTCTTATTGTACACGCATCCGGCAGCCTTGTCAAGCAGCGCACCCGACTGTGGAAAACCTTGCCCCCAAAACCGCTCCCCAACGGCCAAAAAGCAAAGTTTTCCACCGTTTCCACCGGAAAAGGGGGTGGGTTTTCCACGGTTTCCACAGAGTTTTCCACAATTTCAACGTGGATAACCCCTTTACACAGTGGATAACTGGCTGGAAATATACGGAATGTTTGTTCCTTGTTCCTTCTTTGCAAAGAAGGAACCGAAGAAACTCCAACCTTATACCCCGGGAATGGGCAGCAACCGCAAGGCAACTGCCCCGGGGTTACAAGGCGGCTGCGGGAGGGCACTTTGCAAAGAAGGAACCGAAGAAACTCCAGCCTATATACCCCGGGAATAAGCGACAACCGCAAGGCAATTGCCCCGGGGTTACAAGGCGGCTGCGGGGGACCGCTTTGCAAAGAAGGAACCGAAGAAACGCCAACCTGATACCCCGGGAATGGGCAGCAGCCGCAAGGCGACTGCCCCACGGTTACAAGGCGGCTGCGGGGGGCCGCTTTGCAAAGAAGGAACCGAAGAAACGCCAACCTGATACCCCGGGAATGGGCGACAACCACAAGGCAACTGCCCCGGGGTTACAAGGCGGCTGCGGGGGGGCGCTTTGCAAAGAAGGAACCGAAGAAACTCCAACCTTATACCCCGGGAATGGGCAGCAACCGCAAGGCAACTGCCCCGGGGTTACAAGGCGGCTGCGCGTTTGCGGCGGGCAGCCGGCAAAAAGTCGCAAAAAACGGTTCGTGCACTGTTGACATTGGATGTACTGTGTGGTACGATGTATCTAAAGGAGGCACAGTACATGAATCTGGACGATTGGAAATCACAAATCAAGCGTGGAACACTGGAGTTCTGCATTCTGCTCATGATTCGGCAGAAACCGGTCTACGGGTATGAAATCATCCAGACGCTGGAGCATTACCCGATTCTGGCGGCGAAGGAAAACACCATCTATCCGCTGCTGCGCCGCTTGTTGAAAGAAGAATACATCTCCTCCTATTGGCAAGAAAGCGCGGAAGGACTGCCGCCGCGGAAGTACTATTCCATCACCGACAAAGGGCAGGACTATCTGGCGGCCATGTCGACCGAATGGGAGCATCTGCTGGACGCCATCAATCAGGTGAAAGGAGAATAAACGTATGGAAAAAGCATTGGAAGCCTATCTCGGAAAGGTGGAAAAACACCTCAGACCGTTGTCTGCACCGGAGCGGGCGGACATCGTCAAGGAGATCCAAAGCGAGATGGAGGAACTGCTGGCGGAGGGAAAAACCGCCGAAGATGTGACGGCACGGCTGGGCAAGCCCGACGAACTGGCCAAAGCCTACCTGAGCGATCTGATCACGAAAAATCCTTCTTTCAGTTGGAAAAGAGTGCTGGCTCTGTGCGCCTATTACAGTGTGGCCGGCCTGTCCGGTCTGTTTGTGATCCCGGTCCTGCTCGTCTGCGCCCCCTCCTTTATGCTCTGCGGCATCGCTGCGCCGGTGCTGGGGGCCGTTAAAATGGTGGACACCCTGCTGCATCTCGGCATTCCCGGCGTGCAGTACATCGGCATCGCGGGGGTTGGCAACCCGGTGCTCGTCTTTGCCCTTTGCATCGTGTTCGGGGCGGTGCTTTTTCTGGCCGGGTACGCCTGCTGGCGGCTGCTGGTCGGCTATGTAAAAGGGGTAAGCCGCGTCGGAACCGGCTTGTCCCAGTAAAAGGATATACAAAAAACCGGCACAGCCTTGGCTGTGCCGGTTTTGGTATTGGTTACTTTACCATGGAGATTACCGTCCGCGCCGGTGGGAAACAAAGAGGGCACAGCTCATGATCAGGAAGAAGATGGCGACGGCCGCCACGATGAGCAGGACCAGCTCAAAGATTTTCACATTGAAATGGTTCTGCAAGGTTTCGGTGGCGTCGGAGAGCACCGCGCTGGTGCTGCTGGTGGTGCCGCTCACCGTCTGATCGCCGGCCGCCAATGCCGCCGAGGCAGCTTCGCTGTCCCCCAAGGCGTTCAGGGCGTCGGCCAGTGCCTGACTGCCCATGGCCACCAACCGGTCGTTGGTTTCGCTCTTGACCTTCTCGCCGTCCACTGCGTTGGACAGATACTCGGTCAGCAGGTCGGTGGCACCCCGCAGCGCCGGGGCGTAGCTTTCGTCCACCGTCCAGATGCTGCCCGTCCACATACCGTTCATGTACAACAGCAACTGCATGCCGGAATCCGCCAGCATGGACTCGTAGACCGTATCCCCAAAAGCGTCGGATTTGGTATCCACCGTGCCAAAACTCAGCGAAATAAACTGGTAGGCCCGGTCATAGTCGGTCAGGTCGGTGTAGTAGCTGCGCAGCGCGTCGGCAATGTTGGAGTCCTTGGTCAGCTGGGACCCCACCACCACCGAATCCAGATCCGCCCGCAGGTCCTGATCCCCGAACTTGCTGGTGGACCCGTCGTCGTCGATGGCAAAGGTGTCCCGCATCAGGTCGGCGTAGCCCGCCGCGTCGGACGCCTGCCCGGCATAGGCCTGCGCCAACTGCATGCAGTCGCCGCCCCAACTGCCCGTGATGGGCAGCCCGTTGTAGACCAGATTCATCGACGCCAACAGATGGCCGAAGTCGATTTGTTGGCCGTTGGGCAGCGTTACGGTGTTCATACCCTGCAGCGCCGACAGGTCGGCGTCATGCTCTTCCACATAGCTGTCAAACTCGGTGTCCCGGGCGCCGGCGGTCAACTGCCACATCGCCGTGTTGTAGTCCCCGGTGCGGGTGTAGGACAGCGTCAGCAAAATGGGGTCGTCCTCGCTGTCCGCTGCGTAGTCGGTGGCCAACTGCTGCAGCCGGTCCAACCGGTCCAGCGTTTCGTCATATTCCTCTGCCGCGGCACGCGGTGCGGCCCAGAAAAAAATGGCCGACACAAGCCCCAGCAGCAACAGCAGCCGGGGCAGACGGGTCGTGATGGAATTCGTGATCAAGCACCTCCAAGTGGGATGTTTCTAATTTGTAACTTTTATAGTATACCACAGCCGAACGTAGTTTGTCACGAATTTTTTGTGAAATCTCGACCCCCGGCAGCCCCTTTACTTCACGGTCCCCTTTGCCGTATAATGGGCCTAATAACCAAACGGAGGATGAATCCCTATGACGACCCGGAAAAAGGCCCACGGCTGGCTGTGGGTGGTTTTGCTCTTCGCGGTGTGCGCCGTGGTCTACGGTATGCTGAGCAGCTACCCCCGCCAACTGGCCGTTTACAGCGACGAGGTGCGGTATCTGGACATCGCCCGCAGCCTGTGGCAGGGCCGGGGACTGCGGGTGCGCAACATGCCCAGCGATTACCAAAAGATCCTGTACCCCCTGTGCATCCTGCCGGCGCTGGCCCTAA
Organism: uncultured Gemmiger sp.; assembly: GCA_963557315.1. GTDB lineage: Bacteria > Bacillota > Clostridia > Oscillospirales > Ruminococcaceae > Gemmiger. The sequence continues at coordinate 57,989 of CAUWAX010000004.1, forward strand.
AAACCACCGCCGCCCAGATCACCGCCATCGGTTGGCTCAACGCCCTGTGGGCGTCCAGCGCGGTGTTTCCCGCCTACGCCCTCTGCCGGGCTACCGGCCAGTCCCGCCGCCGCACCGCCTTTCTGGTGGGCATCACGGCGGTGCTGCCCACCCTGTCCGCCTGCGTGACCTTTATGAGCGAGACGGTGTTTTTGCCCCTCTCGCTGTGGCAGGTCTACTTTTTGTGGCGGGCTATGGCCGCCCCGTCCCCCAAGGCCCAGACCGGCTGGTGCGCCGTGGCGGGGGTGTGGTGCTACCTGCTCTATCTTAATAAGGAAGTCGCCCTCTATTATCTGCTGGCGTGGGTGGCGCTGCGGCTCTGGGTCGTCGTCCACGACCCCCGCCGCTGGCAGCGGGAACTGGTTTCCACCGCCGCCCTGCTGGGGGGCTTCGTCCTCTGCTTTTTGCTGTTCAAGGCCACCCTTTTTGCGGGGTTGGGCAACTCCTACAACCAGACCGGCTGGATCACCCCCGAACAGTGGGCCTTCCTGCCCTTTGCCCTGACCTGCGACACCCTCTTCACGGTGCTGGCCTTCGGGGTGTTCCCCGTGCTGGTGCCCCTCTGCGCGCTGCGTCGCCCCCGCCCCGGCACCGACCCCCGCCGCACCCAACTGCCCCTGCTGCTTCTGCTGGCGCTGGGTCTGGGGGTGGGCGTGGTGGCGTGGAGCATCACCGTGCGGGAGAATCTGGGCTCGGCTTCCCCCCGGCAGCATATGCGGTATCTGGAACCGCTGCTCATCCCGCTGCTCCTTGTCACGCTGGACGCGCTGGACGGCGCCCTGACCCCCCTGCGCCGCCGCCTGCTGGCGGGGCTGACCGCCCTGTGGGCGGTGGGGTTTGTGGTGCTCTGCCGGGACATCGGCCCCGGCGCGGGGGACAACACCTTCCTGCAATGGTTTGATTTTGTGGCCGACCGGCTGGACCGGCTGCCGGGGTTGTCCTTTGACGGCTGGCTGCTGGTTTGGCGGTGCGCCATCGCGGTGGGCGCCGCCCTGCTGGGGGTGCTGTTGGTGCGCCGCAAGGCCCGGCGGCCCTTGGCCGCGGCGGCGCTGGTCCTCTGCGTGCTCTGCTACGCCGGGGAATGGCGGATCAACCGCTGGACCTACGGCGTGGACGCCGAAGCCGCACAGGCCGCCAGCACCCTGAACGATACCCTGAAAACGCTGGACGGCACCGTGCTGTTTGTGGCCGACGGGGTGCGCCAGCGGGACAGCCAGCTCATCGAGACCTATCTGGACCGGGATTTTTACCTCTGCGAATATGAGACCTTGCAGGCCGGCGGATTTTTGGACGACGGGGTGCTGGACCTGACCACCGAGGCCCCCGGCCCCGAGTACCCCGGCTGCCCCTACACCGACCTGACCGGCGCCGACTGGATCTTGGTCACCGACACGGTGCCCTTGGACACCACCGGGCTGGAACCCTCCGGCATTGCCTGCCCGGCAGGGTATACCCTGTGGCACAACCCCGACCCTGTCCGCCTGTGGTTTACAAGGTGAAGAAATGCAAACTATTGGCGGAAAAAATCACAGGATTTGCAAAGTTTTGCCGCGGCTTCGCGCTTTACAAGGCCCGACAAATACGGTACAATAAAAACGCTAATTAACAAAGAGAAGGAGAGATCGCTTTGTTCACTATCATGAAACGGCGGGAACTGAACCCCACCGTCACCGAACTGTGGATCCATGCGCCGCTCGTCGCCAAAAAAGCGCAGGCGGGGCAGTTCATCATCGTCCGCGCCAAGGAGGATTCGGAACGCATCCCCCTGACCATCGCCAGCTACGACCGCGAGGCGGGCACGGTTTCCATCATCTTCCAGGTGGTGGGCGCCGGTACCATGGAGCTGAACAGCCTTAAGGAAGGCGAAGCGGTCCATGACTTTGTAGGCCCGCTGGGCAAGGCCACCGAGATCGAAGGCCTGAAGAATGTCTGCGTGGTCGGCGGCGGCGTGGGCTGCGCCATCGCCCTGCCCGTTGCGCAGGCACTCCATGCACAGGGCACCAAGGTCACCGGCATTGTGGGCTTCCGCAACAAGGATCTGGTCATTCTGGAAGAGGAGTTCCGCGCCTGCTGCGATGAGTTCATCATCATGACCGACGACGGCTCCTACGGCGAGAAGGGCGTCGTCACCGCCCCGCTGGAGCAGAAGATCGTCGAGGGCGCCAACTTCGACGAAGTTATCGCCATCGGCCCGCTGATCATGATGAAATTCGTGGTCAAGACCACCAAGCCCCACAACGTCAAGACCGTGGTGTCGATGAACCCCATCATGGTGGACGGCACCGGCATGTGCGGCGGCTGCCGCCTGACCGTGGGCGGCCAGACCAAGTTCGCCTGCGTGGACGGCCCCGACTTTGACGGCTTTGAGGTGGATTTTGACGAGGCCATGCACCGCGGCACCATGTACAAGGACTTCGAAGCCCATGCCCGTGAAGAGGCCTGCAACCTGTTCAAGAAGGAGGTCGAGTAAGATGCCCAACATGGACCCCAAAAAGTGCCCCATGCCCAGCCAGGACCCCAACGTCCGCAACAAGAACTTCAAGGAAGTGGCTCTGGGCTATACCGCCGATATGGCCGTGAATGAGGCCAAGCGCTGCCTGCAGTGCAAGAACCATCCCTGCCGTTCCGGCTGCCCTGTGGATATCGACATCCCCGGCTTTATTGCCGAGGTGGCCAAGGGCGATTTTGAAGCCGCCTACCAGGTCATTGCCCAGTCCAGCGCCCTGCCCGCCGTGTGCGGCCGTGTCTGCCCCCAGGAAAACCAGTGCGAGGGCAAGTGCGTCCGCGGCATCAAGGGCGAGCCGGTGGGCATCGGCCGTCTGGAGCGCTTCGTGGCCGACTGGCACCGGGAAAACGTGCACACCCCCGCCGTCAAGCCCGAACCCAACGGCCACAAGGTGGCGGTCATCGGCGCCGGTCCTTCCGGCCTGACCACTGCCGGCGACCTGGCTAAGATGGGCTACAAGGTCACCGTCTATGAGGCCCTGCATGTGGCCGGCGGCGTGCTGATGTACGGCATCCCCGAGTTCCGTCTGCCCAAGGACATCGTCCAGAAAGAAGTGGACGGCCTGAAGGAACTGGGCGTGGACATCGAGTGCAATATGGTCATCGGCAAGGTGCTGACCATCGATGAACTGATGAACGATTACGGCTTTGAGGCCGTGTACATTGCTTCCGGCGCCGGTCTGCCCCGGTTCATGGGCATCCCGGGCGAAAGCCTGAAGGGCGTCTACTCCGCCAACGAGTACCTGACCCGCGTCAACCTGATGAAGGCGTATCTGCCTGATTCCCACACCCCCATCAAGAAATCCAAGGCTGTGGCCGTCGTGGGCGGCGGCAACGTGGCCATGGACGCCGCCCGCTGCGCCAAGCGCCTGGGCGCCGAAACCGTCTATATCGTCTACCGCCGCGGCATGGCCGAACTGCCCGCCCGTAAGGAGGAAGTGGAGCACGCCGAGGAGGAAGGCATCATCTTCAAGACGCTGACCAACCCCGTGGAAGTGCTGGGCGACGAGAACGGCTGGGTCAAGGGCATGACCTGCGTGGAGATGGAACTGGGCGAGCCCGATGAATCCGGCCGCCGCCGTCCCATCGTCAAGGAGGGCAGCGAGTTCACGCTGGACGTGGATACCATGATCATGGCGCTGGGCACCAGCCCCAACCCGCTGATCCGCTCCACCACCCCGGGTCTGGATGCGGACCGCCACGGCTGCCTGATCACCAACGGCCCCGACGGCCTGACCAGCCGTCCCTTCGTCTACGCCGGCGGCGACGCCGTCACCGGTGCGGCCACCGTCATTCTGGCCATGGGCGCTGGTAAGGAAGCGGCCAAGGCCATCGACAAGGCCATCAAAGAAAAGGAACAGTAAAAGCTGCTTTTTATATCCCGCGCCTGCCCGGCGCGGGATTTTTTGGCGCTACGCTTGCAAAAGGGGGAACAGTCCCGCACGGCGGTGTCTGCCGGGCCTATTCCCCACGCTTGGACTCCCCCTCGACAAAATGGGGTGCCAAATCGCGCACTCGTCGATTCTCTCCTTGCACACAATTTGCCACCCCATTTCCCTGTATGTGTCTGCGTCGTCGGCGCATGTCCGCCGACGCAGACGGTGTTTAGAATTTGGCCCCGCGGGAGGGGGCTTGCATGTATCATCCGTTTTTTCAGTTCTTTCTGCCCCGGGTGGGGCAGGTGGCGCTGGCCGGACTGCTCTATTGGAACTTTTTGCAACTGCCGCCGCTGGCATGGCTCAGTCCTTGGCCGCTGCTCTACTATGGCCTGCCGCTGGTGCTGGTGGCAGTGCTGGCGTGGGTCAGCCGTGACCCGCTGGGGCTGGGCATCGTGCTGGTGGGCTACCTGACCGCCCTCTACTGCGTGGGCAACGCACTGGGGCTGGCCGCCCGGCTGGCGGGCGGGCCGGTACAGACCCTTTGGCGGATGCTTTGGCTGGAGGGCATGACCCCGTGGCTGCTTACCGCCATTGTGTGGTGGTGGGGCCGACGGCGGGCGGTGCGGCTGGCCACCACCCGGTATGCCTTGACCACCGCCAAACCCCTGCCCGGCGGAGAGCTGCGCATTGTGCAGCTCAGCGACCTGCACCCCAACCCCCAAGCTGCCATGCACCGGGGGCGCATCCCCGAACTGCGCCGCGCCGTGGAGGCCTGCCGCCCCGACCTGCTGGTTCTCACGGGGGACATCTTCGATGAGTTTACCCAGCCGGAAGAGTTTGCGGCTTTCTGTGACTTTTTCGCCGCGCTGCAGGCCCCCTTGGGCAAATACTATGTGCTGGGCAACCACGACCTGTTCCACCATTGGCAGGAACCCAGCTTTGACCGGGCTGCGCTGGAACAGGCCATGGCCAAGGCGGGGGTGCGCCTCTTGGAGGACACCGCCGTAGTCACCGGCGGCATTCGCATTGTGGGCCGCAAGGACTACCTCTACACCGGGGGACGGCGGTTTTCGGCGGCGGAACTTCTGCCCGGCGGCCCGGATGACTGCTATACGGTCTGGCTGGACCACGAACCCCGGGATTTCCAGAATGCCGCGGCGGCGGGGGCCGACCTGATTTTGAGCGGCCATACCCATGGCGGGCAGGTCTGGCCTGCGGGGGCGGTGGGCATGGCCGCCCGCAACGAGCGCAACTATGGCCGCAAAGGGGTGACGCCCTCCTGCACGGCCATCGTCAGCGGCGGCACCGGTACGTGGGGCTACCGGCTGCGTACCCAAGGACGCACCGAGGTGGTCTGCATCACGGTGACCCAGCGCCCCGCTCCCTGACAAATACGACAAAATCGCCCGCGCTGTTTGGCGCGGGCGATTCTTTTGGGTCGGAAACTTCTGACACGGTGTTCATTTTTTGCCGGAAAGAGGGTACACTAGAGGGAAGAAGCGGAAAAGGGAGTGATGATGTATGACACTGGAAGCCTATCGTGCATGGATGCAGGCCCGGGAATACAGTGCCGGCACCATGGAAAAATACAGCCGGGACGTGGAACGGTTTTTCCGGGAGACCGGCGCCCCATCGGTGCCCCCCAAACAGGCGGTGGCCGATTGGCGGGACAGTTTGGTGGCCCGGGGTTACTCGGTAGCCAGCGTCAACGCCATGTTGGCGGCGGTAAACGGCTATCAGGAATTTTGCGGCAACCCGCAGGGCAAAGCCAAACCCCTCAAGTGCCAGCACCGGGTCTTTTGCGATGCCAACCGGGAGCTGACCCGCAAGGAATATTTCCGTCTGCTGGAAGCCGCCCGCCAAAGCGGCGCCAAGCGCACCCTGCTGGTGCTGCAAACCCTTTGCGCCACCGGCATCCGGGTGTCGGAACTGGCCTATATCACGGCGGAGGCCGTTCGCCGCCGTCGGGCCGCCATCCGCTGCAAGGGCAAATGCCGCGAGATCCTGCTGCCCAGCCAGCTTTGTAAGCGGCTGGAACGGTGGTGTACCCGGCAGCATATTCATTCCGGGCCGGTGTTCCTGACCCGCAATGGCCGCCCGCTGGACCGGGTCACCATCTGGAAAGAAATGAAGGCCCTGTGCAAACGGGCGGGTGTGTCGGAAAAGAAAGTCTTTCCCCACAACCTGCGGCACCTGTTTGCCAGAACCTTCTATGGAATCGAAAAAAATCTCTCGAAACTGGCAGACCTGCTTGGTCATTCCAGCAAAGGCGCACGAAATACGTTGGGCAGACAAAAGTCTGTCCGACAGATTTCGTGCGTCATTTTTTGCTGAAACCGACAAAATAGCAGTAGAGTGCTTGCTTTTCAGCACCCCTTGTGCTACCATAAGTACGTGGTTTTTTAAGTAAAGGGGGTAGTCTGCGCCTTTGCGGCTGCCGGCAAAGAAGCCCTTTGCAACAGAACCGTACTTTTGTTAGAAGCACCGGAAAAGGAGGGGAGGCCCGTGGAAGAAAAGCGGGAAATCTTGCCGGGTTATCCCATTGAGGAGTACATCCAAGGTCCTGACAGTGCCGATTGGAACAACGATACCCGCGCCAGCTATCGCCGCATTTTGTATGAATTGCAGGCATATCTGGAAAATCAAGGCCCGCCCACAGAAAAAACGCTGCGCCAATGGCAGCAGGATCTGCAGCAAAAGGGCTACCGCCAACATAGCGTCAATATCCGCATTTCGGCGGCAAACAACTATTTCCGCTGGTGCGGTCGGTATGACCTATTGATGCATCATCACCGGGCGGCTTCCGCTCCGGCACCGGAACTGACCCGGGCAGAGTATCTGCGGATGCTGCGCGCCGCCCGAAGCCGCGGCCTGCACCAGCTTTATCTGCTGGTCAAGGTCTTTGCCGTGACAGGGCTGCCGCTGCAATGTCTGGATCAGGTCACCGTACAGGTGGTGCGCGACGGCAATGCCTCGTTGGACTGCCACAACAGCCGCTTTGCGTTCCGCCTGCCCGAAACGCTGCGCCGCGAACTGCTGGATTATATCGAAGAAAAAGGTCTGGCGGTGGGGCCCATTTTTGTGACCCGCAGCGGTCGTCCCATCAATCGCTCTAACCTGTGCCGTAAAATGCAGGAGCTCTGCCGCGAAGCAGGGGTCCCCGAAGAAAAGGGCAATCCCCGCTGCCTGCGCAATCTCTGCCGCACGACACAAGATAACTTGTACGCCAATCTGGAACAGCAGCTCCAACAGGTCTACGACATGATGCTGCAGGCTGAACAGGAGACCGCCGGTTGGCGCGCCGGGGCCTGATGCCCCACACCCATTTTTGGTAGGAACGTCCGGCCTCCGGACGAACCGATATACCCGCAAACACCAAGGCAAAAGGAGGAACTTTGTAAATGCGAACAGGCAAAAATGGTTTCCGCCGCATTACAGCGATGCTCTGTGTGCCAGCATGATGCCCACCGCTGTATTCGCGGAAGGAAACCCCGACGTCGACGAGGCAACAAAGCCTACTACGGCTGTGTCGCAGACGGACGGAACTGATCTCGGGGACAGCACCGGTGCCACCCAGACCGATGACTCGGAAGTGGATACCGTCACCACCGATGGCGATACCACCGATGGCGATACCATTGATGGCGATACCACCGAACCCACCAACGACACCGAAGAGTCCGAAAAGGTAGATGGCTCTGAGGATACCGACGGCACGGATGTGGTCGATGGTGAAAATGAGACCGAAATTACCGCAGAAGATAGCGAAGCATACAGTGCGAATGATGCCGCACAGCCCGCTGCGGCACCGAAAGGTGGTTTTGAAACGGGCACTAGTGAAGACGGTGTTTTTTCGGTTGAGTTTTTTAGAGGGACAATCTCTTCGACTGATCTTACGGTTATTGCGGTCGATGAAGAGAATGAAGTTATCGATACACTGCATCTCGGCGATGTATATGCTTCGACTGCAACAATGACGGTTGCACTGACCGACGAGAGTAAAGCCGTGTATGAAATCACTGATGTAAGCGGCGGCGACGGCGTATACATTCTTGATTGGAACGAAGACTTCAAGGATGGTCAGAGCGTAACCTTTGGTTGGGCGGATACGCTGGAAGGAATCAAATACGGCACTGGTACCATCTATGTGCATATGAAAGCGGCTAGCCATGTGCTGAATCTGCAAAACGCGGACAAGGACATCGACCTTGGTACCATTCTCTGGAAAGAGGATGGAAATGCCTACCAGCGCACGACCGTAGAAGCGTATTTGAACTATGAGCTTGTTTATCGAGCCGAAGATTTGCCCATTGCCAATACGGGCCGGAACTTTATTCTGGATGTAAACGATGGGTACTATTTTGACACAGTTGGGCTGCAAAATATTAAGTATAGTTCCGACATCGATGGACAGAGCTTTAGCTATGCGGCGCCGTACACGCGACTGACATTTAATGTTGTGCCGTCGAGCATTGTTCAGGGAAATAACGTCGTCAAGCTATATTTCTTTGATTACAGCGATGCAACCAAGGTAGACTTTAACCGTCGTGTCGATACGGTGGATGTGTCGAAGTTCAACCACCCCAAGGCTTGCGAAAACATGGTGATTTCCTTTGAAAGCAAGGGGAAAACCTATTCTTTCTTGTATGAAGATTGGGACTTTGTAGCATTGCCGCGGAATACCCAAATTACCATTAGCCCGAATATTGCGGAAGGCTACTATTTTCAGTACTGGAATTGCTTTGACGCGGCAGCACCGCATAACTCCATGTACAGTATTTTGGAGGATGGCACCTGGCAACTGGAGGGAGATGGAACCGCCTTCTATGGCCTGCTGTCTCTGACTAAGACGTTGGGACTGGATTTCCACGAAAATGATTACCCCAATATGTCCATCTACCTGTGCATGACACAGGGTAAAGAGAATAACGATAAAGAAATCCTGTATAATTCGAATTATCCGGAAGAAGCGGAACTGACGGACGAAACGTACAGCCAGTATTATTACAATGATGGCGTCATTGCCCGCGGTGTGCGTATTTTGGACGATATGTTCCAGCCTGAAGGCTACGAACTACTTTACTGGACAACCAATAAAGACGGCAGCGGCGACATTTATATGCCGAACGATTTGTATGGAAATAAAACAAGTTGCGGCGACCTGACCCTGTATGCACAGTGGAAGAAGATCGGTGAGCCGGAGACTCCGCCGCAGAAGCCGGACGACCCGACGGTGGAGGCATTGCTGAAAGACGCCGTCACGGTTCAGTGCACCAATAGTGAAGCCACTCACGACGAAACGGAAAAAATCTACGACGTATTGGAAGACTGCTATGAAGTCAGTGATGTAAAAGGGAATGCCACTGGCGGTTACACCGTGGATGTTACCGTTTTGAAGAGCGTTTATCTGGCAGCTTTCAATGACGATACGGGCATCAAGCATACGTTGGATCCCGTAACGCAGAACGACCCGGTTATTACGCTGCGCTATGTGGCCGAGTCCAAAACGTGGGAAGTTGACAGCAAGACTCCGGTCCCGGTCATTATTACTGTTACCTGCAAAGATGCAGTGAAGGCCGATATCATTGTCACCCCCGAAAATCTGACCATCTACCGCGGCGGTGAAAAGACAGAGGAAACCGGCAGCAATGTGAATATTGTGAATGGAGAAGGCAAGGAGCTGGAAAATGACGGCTCTCTGCCGGAAATCGGCTTCTCGCTGCAGTTGTCCACGGAGCTGAATAATCGGCTGCGTAATAATCTGGGCGTGGAGTCCGATACAGTGCTGGATCTTTCCGACTACATTACCCTGACCGCGAAAACCACTAGCGGCCAGACCCTGATCTGGGATCTGACTCCCTATGGAGAAGGCACCAGTGCCACCAACGCTGAGACCGGGTACTACATCTACAAGATCGTACCCACGGACGACTCTGATGGTGCGAAACTGAACGTTTCTTTCCGCGACAAAGAAGGCAACTATGTCGGCACCGATGACTTTGACATTCAGGATCATGGCACGTTGGCCGAAACTTACACCATGATGATCTATGGCGATCGTGTCGATGCTTCTACGCTGTATGCCACCATCACCTACGACAACGGTAAAACCGAGACGGCCAGCGTACAAGGTGCGGAAGACCCCGCGACGTTGACGGTTCGTTACACCAACGAGGACGCAACGGTCACGCAGTCCTATAATACTGTGGCGGAGGCCTCCAAGGCGGAGGATGGCAACAACCAGTCCCAGTTGACTAAGTCGGCTTACATGATCCGCGGCAATGCGGACCACTTCATGGTCAACAACAGCGACGTACAGGTCGATGGCCAGCATGTCTCGCTGCTCTTTGACGATATCGCCGAGACCACGGATACCCATTATGCCGATACGCTGAACAAGAAGGCCATCGAAGCTGTCAAGCAGGAGGATTCCGACGTAGACACCAGCAAGCTCAAGACCGAGGCAAAATACCTTGACTTGGTGGATGCCACCAACGGCAACGTCTGGGTAACCACCGGGAACAAGCAGGTCACTATCTACTGGCCCTTCCCCGAAGGAACCGACGCCAGCACCACCTTCTATGTGGCGCACTTTGACGGTCTGGACCGCGACAAAGATGTGGCAGGTATGACCACCGAAGTGAACGATGCCACCGCAACCTTGATGAATGTCAAGACCGACCAGTACGGCGTCTACTTCACCACCAGCAGCTTCTCGCCCTACGTGCTGGTATGGGATACCACTACGACTTCCGGCGGTGGCGGCAGCCATGGCGGCGGTGACGGCGGTACCACCAACAATAACAACAACACCAACAACAATACCACCACGGTCAATGTGACCAGCACCGCTGTTGCGCAGCCGCAGGCTACCACGGCGGCAATCCCCCAGACCGGCGACGCTATGCCGGTGGGTCTGCTGGGCGGTTTGGCAGCGGCTGCCGCTGCTGGCTTTGCAGCACTGTTTGTGATCCGTAAGCGCAAGCAGAACGGCTGATTGTTCCGCAGCACATTTTCCAAGGCATTCTGAGCCGGAGCCCCGTAAGGGCTCCGGCTCTTTTTTGGTTTCTGCCTGCCAAATGTTGTCAAAACAACGTACAGGACGGCCTCGATGGGGTATAGTGGGGAGGCTGAACGCACATACTACCCCAAAAGGAGGCACCGCCCTGTTATGAAGATCATTTTTTACGGTACGCGGGACTATGACCGCCTGTACTTTGAACTGTTGGCAGCCGACCCGGAATATGGCTGCACCATGAAATTTTTGGCCGCCAATCTGGACGTGGACACCGCTCCGCTGGCCGAGGGCGGCGACGCCGTCTGTGCTTTTGTGAACAGCGATTGCTCCGCCCCCGTGCTGGAAGCGCTGGCCAAGGTGGGCATCCGGCTGTTGCTGCTGCGCTGCGCCGGGTTCAATAACGTGGATCTGGAAGCCGCCGCCCGGCTGGGCATCACGGTGCTGCGGGTGCTGGGGTACAGCCCCGAGGCCGTGGCCGAACACGCCATGGCGCTGGCCCAAGCGGCCAACCGACGCATCTGCAAGGCCTATATCAAGGTACGCAACAACAACTTTGCGCTGGACGGTCTGCTGGGCCACACGCTGTACGGTTCCTGCGCGGGCATCATCGGCACGGGACGCATCGGCGCGGCCATGGCCCGCATCTGCCACGGCTACGGCATGACCGTGCTGGCCTATGACCAGTACCAGAACCCCGAACTGGAGGGCATCGTCCGCTATGTGGAGCTGGGCGAACTGCTGCGGGCGGCCGATTTGGTTAGCCTGCATTGCCCCCTGAACGCCGACACCCATCACCTGATCAACAGCGCCACCATCGCCCTGATGCGGGATAACGCCATTCTTGTCAACACCAGCCGGGGCGGCCTGATCGACACCGATGCCCTCATCGACGCGCTGCGCCACCGCAAATTTGCCGGGGTGGGTCTGGACGTCTACGAGGATGAAGATGGGCAGGTGTTTGAGGATTTCTCGGACGATGTGCTCCACAACGAGGTGGTGCCGGTGCTGCTGAGCTTCCCCAATGTGGTCATCACCAGCCATCAGGCCTTCTTCACCCGCACAGCGCTGCAAAGCATTGCCATCACCACGATGGAAAACGCCCGGGCCTTTGACCGGGGCGAACCCCTTGTGAACGAAGTCAAGGCCTGACGGGGCTTTTCTTTTGCCACGGGATGCGGTACAATACAGACAGAAATTCCCCAAAAGGAGTGGTTTGTAATGAAACGTATCGTCACCGACAAGGCCCCCGCCGCCCTTGGCCCCTACGTGCAGGCTGTGGATACCGGCACCGTCGTCTATTGCAGCGGCCAACTGGGTCTGGACCCCGCCACCAACACGCTGGCCGACGGCGTGGCTGCCCAGACCCGCCAATCCCTGCAAAACCTGCAGGCGGTGCTGGCGGAAGCCGGGTTGGATCTCTCCCATGTGGTCAAAACCACCGTCTTTGTGCAGGATCTGGCGGACTTTGGTACCGTCAATGAGGTCTATGCCGAACTGTTCGGCGACATCTACCCCGCCCGCAGCTGCGTACAGATCGCCGCGCTGCCCAAGGGCGGTCTCGTGGAGATCGAGTGCATCGCCGTGCGGTGAGAACCGTCAAAAGGGAGGTTCGGATTCAGCGGCTGCGCCGCGTCTCCTGCATGGCCGGGTTGCGGTGCCCGCCTCAAAAGGCGCCCCTTACAACGGTGCTCATAAAACAGTAAAATTAAAAAATCCCGATTTTCGGGGAGAAAACGGCGTGACTTCGGTTACGCCGTTTCTCTTTGCGTCAATAAACTCAGCGGAATAAAACCTGCACCATCATAATAGATTTCGATTTTCTGCTGACGTTTACCCGAAGATTTATCCGGTGCGCTTACATAAATAGCACTGACCATATCTCGCAGAGCATCCGGTGTCAGCGAATCTAAATCCTGATAGTGTGTTGCTTTTCGGATAAACTTTTCCAGCCGTTCACTCTGGTGCTCTTGATCTTCAATGCTCTTCTGAAGCTCTACAGCGTCCATTCTGAGTTTTTTCTGTTCCTCCTCATAATTTGCACTCATCATAGAGAAACGTTCATCAGACAGCTTTCCTTTTGTATTATCCTCATAAATCTTCACGAACAGCCTGTCCAACTCTGAAATTCTCTTTTCAGCCTGTGTAAGCTGTTTTTTCCATGCCTGAATCTTTTCCTTGCTCTCCATGCTCATACTTTCCTGAACAACTGCACGGAAGTGAGCTTCATAGCGGAGGATATAGCTGATGACTGTTTCCATGTGCATCCACACCATATCTTCCAAAACGACTGCTCGGATATAGTGGGATTTGCATTTTTCATCGTTTTTACGATGTGTGGAACACTCGAAGAAATCCTGTCTCTTCTCGAAATTGCTGGCTGTGCAGTAGTACAGCTTTTCGCCACAATCAGCACAATAGACCAAACCGGAGAACAAGCTTGTTTTTCCGGTCTTGCTTCTGCGGTGACGATTCTGTCGCAGCACCTGAACCTTTTCAAAGATATCTTCCGGGATGATTGCTTCGTGAGTATCGTAAAAGATGGATTGATTTTCTACAGGATTATCTCGCTTTTTCTTGTCCCAGATAGAATTGGTGAAAGTCTTGAAGTTGACGGTACAGCCGGTATACTCTCTGCGCTCCAGAATATTTCGGACTGTTGTCTGGTGCCATTTGCTTGGATTCTCAGGTGTTGCCTGTGGGGTATTTAATCCCTGTTTCTGCTTGTAGGCTGTCGGTGTAAGTACTTTTTCCTTGGTCAGCTGCGATGCAATCTGGCTTGGTCCACGTCCTTCCATTGCCATCTTGAAGATATACTTCACCACAATGGCAGCTTCTTCATCTACAAGCCACTGAGCCGGATTATCCGGGTTCTTTATGTACCCGTAAGGGACATTAGTAGTCAGTGGGATACCACGAGAACCTTTAGACTTATTGACGGCTCTGATTTTGCGGCTGGTATCACGAGCGTAAAATTCGTTGATCCAGTTTTTGATACCTGCCATATCAATCCCCATGCCGTTTTGGTCGCTGGTATCAAAATTGTCATTGATGGCAATATAGCGAACACCGTATTTCGGGAATGTAATGTTGGTGTACAAGCCCGTCATGGCAGAGTTTCTGCCAAGTCTGGATAGATCTTTTGTGATACATACTGCCACATTACCGGATTCGATTTCATCCAGCATTTTCTGAAAACCAGGACGGTCAAAAGTAGTACCACTGTAGCCATCGTCTACGAAAAAAGTGGGATTCGGAAAGCGATTATCCTTTGCATATTGAAGCAGGATATTTTTTTGATTCACAATGGAATTGCTATCGCCAGCCAGCGCAGCCTCCTGGGAGAGTCTGCAATATAAAGCGGTTATTTTATCTGTTGCCCTTAACACTTCTGTTTCCTCCTTCATAGGGGCAACTGGCAGTTCTTGATTAGTCAAGGTTATTGTATCAAAAAAATTGTTATTTGTCATCGGTGTCACCCTCCATGGCTCTGCGCATTCTATCAACAGTCATTCGCTCTAACTTGCGAATAAAATCTGTTTTGCCCTCATAGTATCCGGTAACTGTATAAACTGTACCTCCAATTTCTTTTTGAAGTGTAAGTTGTGGTATCCAGTAAGCAGAGAGATTATCTGCATGGATATTTCCGTCTGCATCTGTTTTGGCAGATATTCTATTTGAGCTTTCCTGAGAACGAACGCATTTTGCATAAGGGTCTGGCTCAGAAAATTTTAGATAAATATTTTCCGATGCGTGACTAATCTGGCTGAACCACTCCTTGTAATCATCGTGTTTTACATCAAAATCAAATTCGTGAGTCATTTATTTCCTCCTTCGTGTGTTGTCTGCTAACTTCCACCCAAGTTGGGTGGAAGAAAAATAAAAAAGCTGTCACACAGAGCATCAAGAAACAAGTACAATAACACATGCACTTTTCTGATGGTTCTATGTAACAGCCAACGTGAAGAAGAATTTATCCTCACAAAAATATGTCAGACTTTAAATCGGGCAATCCCACAAAGCTATAAAATCGAGTTCGAACAGATATTCTGTTTTCTATGTCTATTCTACCGGATAATTGTAGAAAAAACAAGTATGCAGAACTGCGTCAAAGAAATATTTTTCACTTCGGTACAAATTGCATCAGAGTTTTTTCTAAAAACAGTTTTTACTTATGGGCGATTTGTCCAGAAGTAGTATCTACAAAAGCGTTCAGAATGAACGAGTAGCCGGTATCGCAGATACCGTTCAAAGGGGATTGGGGATGCTTCCCCAACAAGCAATTTGCGAAGATTGACCCAGAGGGAAAATCGAGAAAATGAGTGAACCTGTACAGGTTTACACTGCTTGCCGATTTTGCAAGCTATAAATAATCGACAATTTTTTAGTACAAAGGTAAGTAGTATAAAAGAAATTTGCATTTCATGATACTTGCTTTTTTATTTTATACATTTTTCTTACAACGAACAGTGACTCTTTTCTTTCCACCTATCGTGCAGGTAAACAACGTTAAATCCCAATCACCGGACTCCATTGCTTCAATCGCTGTTCCATCCAATTCCTCCAAGGCAGTTACTGTATAGGAAAAACAATGCTCATCCATATCGGTAAATGTAATCGTATCTCCGATTTGAAGGTTTTTCAAGCCGCCGAAATGTTTTTTGTAGTTATGCCCTGCAATAATCAAATTGTCCAAATAGACCGAACCCTTGTAGCGGCAAGGAGCTTGTTTTAGACGGGTATCATTCCACTCACTGATGACAGGAAGGGACAACTCCAGGGCATGGATTTCCAATATGCCTATATAAAAGTTCCCATCCACTTCCACAGTTGGCATTTCCATTGTAGGATCAGAAATATAATCTGGAATGATGGAGTGTATTTCGCTTTCCTGAGGTTGTTCCAGCACATGGGGAACATCAGAGATTTCCTGTAATGCTTGTTCTGCTGTTTGCGCCGCTGATTCTGCCTCTCGCTTATTATAAACGAAAAGGCAAAGGGCCGCTGCAATTAGCAGCAGCCCTGATACCATACATATTTTACGCAGAGTATTTCCCATGATAACGCTTCTTTCCAAAGATACCGAGGAGCACAAGTAGAACTCCAGCACCAAGCAGTGCAATTACCGGCCACCATAGTTGCCCTGTCTGCGGAAGATGTGGTTCCTCTGGCTGGTCCGGGGGATTTGGAGTTTCCGGCTGTGCAGGATTGCCTGGCTTGTCTGGTTTATCCGGAGTGGTCGGTTCAATCGGCTTGCTCGGATGAGTGGGGTTCGTCGGCTTATCTGGATCGGTTGGGGTTATTGGCTTATCTGGATCAACAGATTGTGTTGGTATATCATCATTAGTGATGGTGACAACCATACCATTTTGCTCAGTTGTGACTGTAAAGCCGTCAGGTACATTGATTTCCTTTGCACTCCAATCATAACGGTCGCTCAAATTCCTCCATGAGTATTCCCATCCATTTTCCGCATTCAGTTCAACTGTCTGATATTCTTTTCCATCACGCATAAGAACAACGGTTATAAAATCGGTGGGATTACCGCCATTATCCAACTTCCAGACCTTTTTCACAGTGAGTTGAGTGTTGTCATGATGACTACCTCCACCTCCACCACCGCTACTGCCTTTATAGTTTTCAAACATAACCTGAAGTATTTCGCCAGCTTTAACTATTCCAGTATCGCCGGTACTTGTTACCGTATATCCAGCATTATCACTCTCGGTCACAGTATAGGCAATCCCAACAGGCAGTCCAGAAGCAATTTTACTTTCCCCATGCTTTAATGTAAAGGAAGCTACACCATCCTTGAATGTCATTTCTCCATAGACACCATTGATACCTTTATCGCTCAACTCAACAGTGAATGTAAAATTCCTTGAGGTACTGCCACCAGAGCCAGAAACTGTCTTGGATACGCAAATACCACCTTCTTGTTTTTGTTTATCTCGATGATTGATGAAATGAACTTGTGCTGTCTGGTTGCTTTGAACAGTTCCAGTGCTTCCGGTACTTGTTACCGTATATCCGGCATTGTCACTCTCAGTTACACTATAATCAACACCAACGGGCAAACCATAAGAAGTTTTAGTTTCTCCATGCTTCAAGGTAAAGGAAGCAATACCATCTTTAAATTCCATATTGCCGTAAATACCATTGATTTTCGTATCGCTCAGCTTTACGGTAAAAATAAACTCCTTCTGCATATCTCCATCCGTACCGGAAACAGTTTTTGACACGCTGAGTGTGCCTGTCGGTTGTGGAGGCGTCGTACCCTTATAGTTTTCTACAAAAACGGATTTATCTTCGTCCAGTAAATCATTTTCCGGTTTCGCTCCCTTGTTATAGGTGGTATCGTAACCGTCCTGATCTGTTTCTGTTACAGTATATCTGCTCTGATAGGGCAAATCCTTAATGGTAATCTGCTGCCCATGAGAAAGCTGAATCTGTGCTTTGCCATCAACAAATTGCAATACACCATCTTCCGGTTTGGCTGCTTCGTTCTCATGACCTGGATAAATAGAGCCGGTATACGCATATTCGCCACTCACCGGGTTTCCATTCTGATCTTTCAGTTCAATGGCAAAATTGAACTTTTTTGTCTGATCTCCAGCAGAACCGGTAACGACCTTTGCAATAGTCAAATCCGGTAAGCGTGTATTTGTAAAAGTAACTGCCTGAATATCGCTGATCGGCACATCACCCTCAGAATCAATGCTGCCTACATGGTAACCTTGAGAATCCAATTCCCTGATAACATAATGTGCTCCACCAGGAAGATTACGAGCAATTTTTGTTTCACCAGCTTTTAGGCTGAATGTAGCTACACCCCTGTTAAATTCCATATCACCATACAAACCGCTTACACCTTGATGGTACGGCAGCTTCATTTCAAACTGGAACTCCGTTGGACAGTTTTGTTCTCCAACGACAGTTTTTGTGATCGATACATTGCCAATTCGAGCAGAAGCGATTGGAATATTAGCTGTGAGAGTTTCATTATGAATAACCGCACCAATCATGTGTTGAAATTTCTTGCCCTCAAATTCAATATCCGGAGACGGGGAATACTGTTTAAATTCCTCCAGCCATACGAATTCAGCCTCAATTCCAAAAGCTTCTCCCTCGGTCGGCTGATGGTCACTAACTAATTCATATTCCTCATTTCCATATACATAGGTCAGATTATCGTAGAGAGCAGTCATACCTTCCGGTAAAATCAGATGATATAAACCACGATATTCTTCTGGCTCTATTAAGCGGAGAGGGCTGCTGTGCCACATACCGTCTTTAGGATTATAGGTAAAGGTAAGGTTCCCGGACAACTTAATCTCAGAAAGACTTGGTTTGTAATCCAGCAGACCGCCACGTTCAGAATAGGTATACAGAATATTTGCTAACTCAGAATTTAATGCATTAATATTATTGTCTGGAATATTGTATTCATGCAATAAATGCCAGACTGCATTCTGCGTCGCATTATATGCCTCTTCCTCCGTGACAAAATACGAAGCACCATAATAGAACTGAAAAGCTTCCAAAGGTGTATCATTGTTGCAGTTTATGATGCTAAATGCAGCCTTATAAAATGGCATGGCATAAATATCAGTAGCTGTCAGTCCGTTTGTGGTCGTACCTTGGCTATTTCCAAGTTTGATCGCATCTCCAATGAACTTGCGAAGATAGTCTATGTGTTCCTTATTGTCGTTTGCCCAGTCTGCATAAGTAAAGTCATGATGACCTAAATAAGGATATGCTGTCTGCAACACAGGCGGGACAATAAGCATCTGATTAAACTCAGCTTCTGTTGGCGTATATTCAGAAGAATTCGTTACAATCTGGTACAGCCGTTCTCCGTTATAGGGGTATCCCGCATAAAGCAGTTTAGAAAGGCGACGCATACACTCTTCATACTCTTTCTGCGACTTGAAATCATCCGGGGTCAGATATCCGTCAGTGTATCCGGGAACCTGAATCTCCCCCATATCTTCTGTATGGTGCGGCCAATGCAACTTATTGTTCATGCAGAATAGAGTGATCTTATGATCCGGATAATCTGGGTCGATAATGTAATGGATACCATTTTCAAAAAGAATTTGGGTTCCTTTTGCACCTTCCACAATCACCGTAATAGTTGGTGTGGTTACGCCTTCAGCCAGTACATAGCCTTCCGGTAGTTTTGCAGTAAACAGGTATCGTTCCTGATCTTGGTTTTCGCTATTTATTTTTTTGTGTTCCCAAACAATTTTCTCAACGAGAATTGTCTGACCGTTTTCATCGGTAGCATTCAGTTCTTTTGGCAGAACCAGATTTTCCGCTGCGGTATCTTTCGTCACCCATTGTTCGGTAATTTCCTCAGATAATTCCTCAAATGCATTAATAACAATAGATTCTGCTTTTTCCGCAGCACATGAAGTAATGTCATCTTTGCAGATGGGGCAATCAGAATTGGTATGATCTACAGTGCATTTTTCCGTACAAGTACATTCCTGCGGGGGGGGGACTGCATTACCCGGTGTCGCTTCTGGGATTGTTTCCGGTATAGATTCCTCCGTAGTATCAGAAGTAAAGTCTTCTGGGGATGCTTCTGTGGTATAGGGACAATCCAATACCTTTACAATGCACCCGTTTTCTTCACTACATACATGAGTACATTCAGTTGGTTCTGAATACTGAGCGTCTGAGGGTGATGCTTCTTCTGGAATGCTCTCTATTATTGGATAACATTCATCAGTATGATTGTGGATACAGTTTTCTTCGAGCCGGTAGCACGAATCGGTGTGTTGATGTGTAATGACAGACTCTGTATCCAAGCCCTCTGCCATAGCGACTGTTCCCGGGGTTGCTCCTAACAAGATGCTAACCGCAAGAAAAGACGCTAACCATCTTTTAATTTTCATGGCACGCCTCCTATCAATGTTAGTGTATCGTATCTATTTATAATGAACTATGCAGCTTTGATTATGGTTTCATATTCCTATGCATAGTTAATTTCCATATTTTAAAGGACAGAATAGAATTGCAACATTTACCTGCAAATATTATAGCATCCACACATTCTCTTGTCATCATTTTTCTACTGTCTGACTGGGAATTTAGTGGTAAACAAATTGTGAATATATCCATCGCAATTTCGGATCAGCCTTGATTCGAAATAGGTCTGAAATTTTGTATTATTTCACTCAAATATAATCAGTTATCACCTAATCAATGATAAAATCAAGTGCAAGTGTACTTTTATCAAGAAAATACCTTAATCGTGACTTTGGGATAAATATTAATATCACGTTAACTCCATTCTGGAACGGACAGGAAAGGATCAGTATTATTAAACTCAGTATTATTTATATCAGTATTATTACATTGTGCTTTTGACAACTCCAGAATTGTGCTTTCAACAAGTCAAGAACTGTCTTTTCATAAAAAAGAGAAGTTTTTCGCATATGCAAATGAGCGATACCCAGCCATAAAACCAAGTATCGCTCATTCTATTTTTTACTAACCTCAACTGCCAGATGCCATAGTCATAGAAAATTTGTTGCTTCCTGTTTTATGGGCACCCAGCATTGGGCGGGGACTTTTTTGAGGCGACCGCTGCCCCTGCTCCGCCTTGCTGTATCCGCCGCAGGCGGCGCGCGGCTCCGCAGCTCTCTTGGGCACCCACCGTCGCGCCAAAACCCGTTCTCATGCCGGAAGCGGCGACTCGAACGGGCTTTGACGCTCTAGCGGAATCGCCATCGTCGGCGCATGTCCGCCGATGGCGATGGGATGTTCTTTTCTTGACGAAAAGAACCAAAAGAACTCTCGACAAAAATACCCCGCAGGGATTTACCCTGTGGGGTATTTTTATCTGGAATTTCTTCGGTTCCTTCTTTGCAAAGAAGGAACACCCGGCAAAATGTAAAATTCCTGTGGCGGATTTTTCATCCCTTACAAAATGTGCTATAATGTACCCTGTATATTGGGGTACTGTTGGGAAAGGGGGAGTTTGCCATGCTGACCGTCACCCTGCTGGGCACCGGCGGCACCCAGCCGCTGCCCGAACGGGCACTGGCTGCGCTGGCTGTCACCGTACAGGGCCGCACCCTGCTGCTGGACTGCGGCGAGGGTACCCAGACCGCCCTGCGCCGTTGGGGCGTCAGCGCCTACCGGCTCAGCCATGTGCTGCTGACCCACTACCACGGGGACCATATCCTCGGTCTGCCGGGGCTGCTGCAAACCCTGTCCAGTCTGGGCCGCACCGAACCCCTGACCGTGGTCGGCCCCGTGGGGCTGGAAGCCGTGGCCGCGCCCATCGCCGCGCTGGTGGGGCCGCTGCCTTTTGCCGTCCAGTGGCGCGAGGCCGGGGCCGAACCGTTCGGGGCGGGGCCGCTGGCCGTGACCCCCTTCCCGCTGGAACACCGGGTGCCCTGCTGCGGCTATGCGCTGCATCTGCCCCGGGCCGGCCGGTTTGACCCCGCCCGAGCCAAGGCGGCGGGCATTCCGGTGGCGCTGTGGCGGCGGTTACAGGCGGGGGAGACCGTGGACGGCTTTGCCCCCGAAACAGTGCTGGGGCCGCCCCGGCGGGGCCTGACGGTGGTCTATGCCACCGACACCCGTCCCTGCCCGTCCCTACTGGCGGCGGCCCAAGGGGCGGACCTGCTCTGCATGGACGCTACCTACGCCGACGACGCCGACGGGGACAAGGCCAAGCTCTACGGCCACGCCACCTGCCGGGAGACCGGCACGCTGGCTGCCCAAGCCGGGGTGCGGCGGCTCTGGCTGACCCACTACTCCGCCGCCGTCACCGACCTTGGACCGGGGCTGGCTGCCGCCCAAAGTGCCTATCCCGCCGCGGTGGCCGGTACCGACGGCCTGCGGCTGGAACTGGAGTTCGACAAAGAGGAACGATAAACCGTGACATTTTTGCAAAAACACCGCAAAGATCTGCTTTTTACCGTGGTGCTGCTGGTGGTGGCCGGGGTACTGTTCCGGCTGACCCATCCCGGCGGCGCCGGGGCGGTGGCGGTGCTGCGCTACGGCGACCCCCAGACCGAACAGCGCATCGACCTGCACCAAGACGCCCGGTACGACATCGATACCGGTCTGTATACCATCCATCTGGAGGTGGCGGACGGCGGCATCGCCTTTGTGGACAGCCCCTGTCCCGACCACACCTGCGAGGGCTTCGGCACCTTGCGGGAGGTGGGGGACTGGGCCGCCTGCCTGCCCGCCAAAGCCAGTTTGACCATCGAAGAAGGCCCCTGAACCAAAGGAGTATGCCATGAAACCGACCTTCAAGCAAGTGACCAAGACCCGCTATGTGGAGCAGGTCAGTGCGCTGGCACAGGAAATTTTTGTGCAGCACTACACCAAGCTGACCCCCAAAGTGGCCGCCGCGCTGGCCGAAAAATACCAGAGCGACGTGCTCACCGACGACGAGATCCACAGCGGGGTCATCAACTACTTTTTGATCTATCTGGGCAGCGAGCCGGTGGGCTATTTTGCCATGGACTTGGGGCCGGCCGGGGCGCTTTGCCTGAGCCGCCTGTTTTTGAAAGAAAAGGCCCGGGGACAGGGCATTGGCCGCAGCGTGGTGGCCTATGCCCAAAAACTGGCCGAAGGGGACGGCCGCAGCCGCCTGTACCTGAAAGTCTGGGCCCGGGACCTGAAAGCCGAAATGTTCTGCAAGAAATGCCGGTTCCGCAAAGCGGAAACGGTGCCTATGGAGGTGCTGCCCGGTGTGGTGCTGGACATCACCACCTGGGAAAAACTTTGGAGATGACTGCATGAAATTTTTGCATCTGGCGGACCTGCACCTAGGCAAACGGGTCAACGGGTTCGATCTGCTGGAGGACCAGCGCTACATCTTGGAGCAGGTGCTGGCCCTATGTGACGAACACGACGCCGAGGCCGTGCTGCTGGCCGGGGACATCTACGACGCCCCCGTGCCCCCCGCCGCGGCCTGCACCCTGCTGGACTGGTTTTTGACCCAACTGGCCGCCCGGCGCATCCCGGTGCTGGCCATTTCGGGCAACCACGACAGCGCCGAACGGTTGGACTTCGCCGCCGGTCTGCTGGCCGGGCAGGGGGTCTATCTGGCTGGTCAGTTCCACGGTGCCCCCCGCCAAATCGTCCTCAACGACCGGTTCGGGCCGGTGGAATTTACCTTGCTGCCCTTTGTGCGGGCGGCTACCGTGCGGCATTTTCTGCCTGACCAGAACCTGCCCGACTATGACAGCGCTGTGGCCGCCGCCCTGGCGGCCTGCCAGCCTGCCGCCCCCCGGCGGGTCCTGCTGGCCCACCAGATGGTGGTGGCGGGGGTCTGCCCGCCCCAGATGGCCGGCAGCGAAACCGCCCCCCTGACTGTGGGCACCGTAGATTCCATCGATGCCAGCCGGTTCGAGGGCTTTGCCTACACGGCAC
Source organism: uncultured Gemmiger sp. (assembly GCA_963557315.1). Classification (GTDB taxonomy): domain Bacteria; phylum Bacillota; class Clostridia; order Oscillospirales; family Ruminococcaceae; genus Gemmiger. The sequence goes on from CAUWAX010000004.1 coordinate 81,335, forward strand.
TGGGACATATCCACCGGGCCCAGCGGGTGGGCAGCGACACCGTCCGGTACGCCGGGGCGCCGCTGTGCTACCATCTGGACGAATGCGGGGCGGAAAAATCCGTCACGCTGGTGGAACTGGGCCGCCGCGGGGTGGAGGAAATCGACGTTCTGCCGCTGATCCCCCGCCGCGCCATGCGCCATCTGACCGGACCGCTGGCCAAACTCATCGAGCATCCCACCGACACGGGGGATTATATCTGGGCCACCCTCACCGACCCCACGCCGCTGCCCGACGCCATGGCCGCCCTGCGGGCCGCCTACCCCAACGCCATGCGGCTGGACTACCAGCCCCGGGGCAACGCCGCCGGTCCCGCTGACGCCGCCTTGGCCGTGCGGGGCAAACCTTTTGCCGAGCTGTTCCAAGACTTTTTCACCCAGATGAACGGCCGCCCGCTGACCATTGATGAGGCCCGGGCCGTCAAACAGCTGCGAGAGGAGGCCGCCAAAGCATGAAACCCTTATACCTGACGCTGAACGCCTTCGGCCCCTATGCGGGGCGCACCGAGCTGGATTTTTCCCGGTTTGGGGGCAGCGGTCTGTTTTTGATCGGCGGCGACACCGGCGCGGGCAAGACCGCCCTGTTTGACGCCATCACCTTTGCGCTGTACGGCGAAACCACCGGCGAAAACCGCAAAACCACCATGCTGCGCAGCGACTTTGCCGCCCCGGAAGCCGAAACCTTTGTGGAATTGACCTTTCTGCATCGGGGCCGCACCTATCTGGTCCGCCGTTGGCCCGAACAGCAGCGGGCCGCCAAACGGGGCAGCGGTATCGTCAAAAGCCCGCCCCGGGCGGAACTGATCCGGGAACCGGAGGAACCGGTCTCGGGCGCGGTGGCGGTGACGGCGGCGGTGGTCAAACTGCTGGGCATCGACGCCAAACAGTTTGCCCAAGTGTCCATGCTGGCCCAAAACGACTTTACCCGGCTGCTGAATGCGCCCTCCGCCGACCGGGCGGCCATTCTGCGCCAGATCTTTGATACCGCCGACCACCAGCGGCTGGGCCAAGCCGCCGTGCAGCACGCCCGGCAGGCCGACGAAGCCTGCCGCCGGTTGGACGAGGTGCTGCTCATGCATCTGGGCAGCCTGTTGGGGGCCGGTGCCGACGAGGAGACCGCCGCCCAACTGCGGGAATTGCAGGACGCCCACGACCCCTTTGCGGCGTCGGGGGCGGCAGAATTGGCCAAGCGGCTGCTGGAATTTGACGAGGCCATCGAGGCCAAACAGAACGAACTGCTCACCGAACTGGACGAGAAGATCGCCCGGGGAGATGCGGCGGTAAAATTGGCCGAGGAGCGGGCCGCCCGGCGCCGTCAGTTGGCGGGGCTGGTGGACGAGGAGGCCCGCACCGCCGAGGTGCAGCGCCAGACCGAGGCACTGCAAACCGAACTGCAGACCCGCAGCGACGCGCTGAAACAGACCATCGCCGAAACCGAAGCCGCCCGGGCCGCCTTGGGCAAGACCGACACCGAGCAGGTGCGGCTGGAACACCACATCGAACTGGCCGAGAACCTGACCACCAGTTGTGAGAACCTTTTGCGCAGCCTGACGGCAGCGGACGAGGCCGCGGCCACGGCGGCCCAGCGCCAGCAAGCCTACTTGCAGGCCCAGACCGCGCTGGACGAAGCCGAGGCCCAGTACGCGGCCTTGCAGCGGCAGCTCAACGCCAACCGGGCGGGACTGCTGGCCCAGCAGCTTCAGCCGGGGCAGCCCTGCCCGGTCTGCGGCTCCACCGAACATCCCTGCCCGGCCCAACTGCCCCAAGACCATGTGACCGAACAGGTGCTGGAGGAGCGGGAGCAGGCCCTGACGGCCCAGCGGCGGGACACCGCCGCCCAGTCCCGCACAGCGGGGGATGCGGCGGCCCGGTCCGCCGAACTGCGGGCCACCCTGACCCGGGACGCGGCGGCCTTTTTTGCCCGCCGCGCCGGGCGGTACACCGGCAAACCCGCCGAAGAACTGACCCCCGAGGAACTGCGCGCCGCGCTGGAAGAACAGAAGGCCAGCTTGGCCGAAGGACTGGCGGGGCTGCGGGCCCAGCACGCCGAGTTCAAGCGGCAGAGCGACAAGGCCCGGGCGCTGACCGACCAACTGGACAACCTGAACAACCAGCTCAAGGGGCTGGAAAAGCAGGCCTTTGCGGCGTCCCGCAAAGCTGCCAACGCCAAGGCAGGCCATGCCGCCGCGGCGGCCCGGGTCCAGCAGATGCAGGAGACCGTCCCCGACCGGGAGGAAGCTGCCACGCTGGCCAAATTGCAGCAGGCGCTGGCCCGGCTGCGGGCCGACCGCGCCGCCGCCACCAACGCCCGGGATGCCGCCGTACACCGGCTGCACACCAACCGGGCCGCACTGGAGGGCATCGAAAAGACGCTGCGGGCGCTGGCTGCCGCCCGGGACAAACGGGCCATGTGGGACAACCTTTCCAAGACCATCAACGGCAATCTGGCGGGCAAGGTCAAACTGCCCTTTGAACAGTACGTACAGGCTTTCTACTTTGACGGTGTGGTGGAGGCCGCGAACCTGCGCTTCACCCGGATGACCGACGGCCAGTACCGGCTGCTCCGCCGCAAGAGCGAGGCGCTGGCCGGCAAGACCGCGCTGGATCTGGATGTTTTTGACGCCTACACCGGCAAGACCCGCCCGGTGGGCAGTCTTTCCGGCGGCGAGAGCTTTATGGCCGCCCTCTGTCTGGCGCTGGGCATCAGCGATACCATCCAGCAAAACGCCGGGGGCGTAACCATCGAGACGCTCTTCATCGACGAGGGCTTCGGCTCGCTGGACGCCGACAGTCTGGAAAAAGCCGTGGATACCTTGGCCGGTCTGGCCGGGGGCGATAAGCTCATCGGGGTCATCTCCCATGTGGAGGCGCTGCAAGCCCGGCTGACCCGGCAGATCCGGGTCACCAAGACCCGGGCGGGCAGCAAGGCTGAGATCGTGCTGGAATAACGTTGGAATTTCTTTGCCTACTTTCTTTGTAAAGAAAGTAGGAGAAGGTGGGTGGCGAACCGGGAGGTTCGCGCTGCCGGGGAATGTTCCTTTTTGCTTGGGAAGAGGGCAGCCGAGGGACTGCGGCGAGCAGCACAAAACAGGTGCGCTCCCAGACGGTGCCGCTTTTTGACCGCGCAAAAAGCGGCTGAAAAACGCGCCGCTACTTCCGACGCGCGGGGCACGGGTCAAGGGGCCTGCGGGCCCCTTGGCAATCCCCGGGGCTTCGAGGAGGTCGCCCGAGACTCCAACATCGTGGACCCGAAACGGCCCTACGTGACCCCGTTTCCCGTCCGTGCCTATCGTGTGAGCCCATCCGGGCTCCCGATCTGAAACCCCGCCCGCCGTCGCGGGCGGGCCATGGCCGGGTGTGGGTGGTTTTCCTACCGCTTGGGAGCGCGGGATTCCCGGATTATACATTTGGAATTTCTTTGCCTACTTTCTTTGTAAAGAAAGTAGGAACAAAGTCTATGCAATCTATCTTACAACAACAATGTGAAGAACTGGCTGGGCGGCGGTATCCGCTGCACATGCCGGGCCACAAGCGCCGGGTGCCGCCCGCCCCGGGGCTTTCCTGCTATGCCTTCGACCTGACCGAGATCGAGGGGGCCGATGACCTCCACGACGCCGACGGCATCCTCGCCGACGCCATGGCCCGCACCGCCGCCCTCTATGGTTCGGACCGGTGCTGGTACCTCGTGGGCGGCTCCACCGTGGGGCTGCTGGCGGGCATCCGGGCGGCGGCTCCCTTCGGCAGCGAGGTGCTGGTCGCCCGCAACTGCCACAAGGCCGTCTACCATGCTATCGAACTGGGGCACCTCACCGCCCACTATCTGGTGCCGCCGGTGGTGCCGGATTTCGGCGTTTACGGCAGTATGCCCCCCGCCGCCGTGGCCGCCGCGCTGGACGCCCACCCCGCCGTGGCCTGCGTCATCCTGACCAGCCCCACCTACGAGGGGGTACAGAGCGACCTTTCGGCCATCGCCGACCTCTGCCATGCCCGGGGCGTGCCGCTGCTGGTGGACGAGGCCCATGGCGCCCACTACCTGCCCTTGGCCCGGCCCTACGGCTGGCGGGGCGGCGCGGTGGAAGCCGGGGCCGACTTGGTGGTGCAAAGCGCCCACAAGACGCTGCCCAGCCTGACCCAGACCGCGTGGCTCCATCTGCAGGGCAGCCGCATCGATGCTGCCGCCGTGGAGCGGGAACTGGATGTCTTTGAGACCAGCTCCCCCAGCTATCCGCTGCTGGCCAGTCTGGACGGCTGCACGACATGGCTGCAAACCCACGGCGACACCGCCTTTGCCGCTTGGCGGCAGCGGCTGGACCGGTTTGCTGCCGCGGCCCGGGGCTGGCGCCATACCCCCGTGCTGGGGTTGGGGGCCGAAGGGCAGGGCTTCTACGATTTTGACAATGGCAAGATCCTGCTGCGCATCGGCCGGGAAGGCGCTGCCTTTTTACGGGCGGCGGGCTTTGAGCCGGAGATGGTCTGCGGCCCCAACGTGCTGGCCATGACCAGCCCCTGCGACGACGAGGATGCACTGGACCGGCTGGCCGAAGTGCTGACCCGCTGGGATGCCGGGGCCTCTGCCGCCCCGGCGGCGGAAGCGTTGCTGCCGCCCCCCGGCCCCGCCCGGTGTACCATCGCCGACGCTTTGCGCCGTCCGGCCTGTCTGCGCCCCTTGGCCGAGGCCGTGGGTGCCGTGGCCGCCGAGTACGTCTGGGCCTACCCCCCCGGCGTGCCCCTGCTGGCCCCCGGCGAGGAAGTTACCCCCGCCTTTTCCGAGGCGGTGACCGCCCTGACCGCCGCCGGCACCGCCCTGCACCATACCGGGGCCGGGGCGGACGGGAAGCTGGCCGTGCTGGGGTGAACCGCCCCCGCCTTTCGATAAGGAACGGTTGCACTTCCCGCCCAAAAATGCTACAATAAACAGAACTATTTCTTTTGTTCACCCGCTGTCTATGGAGGAACTTCTCCCATGAACTGGATCGACAAACTGGAACGCCGCTTTGGCCGGTATGGCATCCCCTATCTGGTCAACGGCCTCATTCTTGGGCAGCTCGCTGTCGGGCTGTTCATCCTGCTCATCAACCGCAACTTCGATTTGCTGCTCTATCTCAGCCGGGACGCGGTGCTCCACGGCCAAATCTGGCGGCTCATCACCTTCTTGTTCCAGCCTATCTGGCTGGGCAGCGTGCTGGGCTTCTTGAACCTTGTGTTCTATTTCTGGATCGGCAACTCGCTGACCCGGGTGTGGGGCGACTTCCGCATGACGCTGTACATCGCCCTTGGTGTGGTGGGTACCTGGATCGGCGCCTTCTTCACCGGGTACGGCTCCCCCAGCGCCGTCTACCTCAGCATGCTCTTCGCCTATACTTGGATGTGGCCCAATCAGGGCGCGCTGCTCTGGGGCATCATCCCCTTCAAGATGAAGTATCTGGGCTGGTATGAACTGGCCCTCTGGGTGCTCCAATTCCTGCGGGGCGGTTTGGCTACCCGGATCAGCCTGATCCTTGGTATGGCCGGGTTCTTGGCGTTCTTCGGCCGCGAAGTGTTTTTCTGGTGCAAGGATACCATCCTTGGCTACAAGCGCCGCCGCGACTGGCAGAACCGCAACAATCGTTGGTAATCCATCCTACGCTATAAGGAGGTTTTTTCCATGAAACTCATCACTGCCATCGTCAATAAAGAGGATTCCCGGGTCGTTTGTAACGAACTGGTCAAACACAAATTCTACGTCACCCGTCTGGCTACCACCGGCGGCTTCCTGATGGCGGGCAACATGACCTTGCTCATCTGCACCGAGGACGAAAAGGTGGATGACTGCATCGCCATCATCTCCCAGTTCTGCAAGCAGCGCACCGAGATCGTGCCCGGCACCGCCACCTTGGGCTTCGGCATCGAGAGCGCCATGCCCATGGAAGTGACCGTGGGCGGCGCCACGATCATGGTCACCAACGTGGAACGCTTTGAAAAACTGTGATGCTGGACCGTCTGGCCGGCAATGACGCGCTGAAAGCTGAGCTGGGCGCCGCGCTGCGCACCGGCCGGCTGCCGCATGCGGTCCTGCTGGTAGGCGAGGCAGGCTGCGGCGCGGGCTTTGCCGCCCGGTGTCTGGCCGCCGACTACCTCTACCCCCAAGGCGGTCCTCACGCCGAGGCCGTGCTGAAAAAGGCCGACACCGAATGCCTCGTCCTGCAGGGCGAGGGCGCCAGCGGCCAGATCCCCGTCAAGCGGGTCCGGGAAATGCGGGAGGCGATCCAGCATTCCGCCCTTTCTACCGACGCGGCGGGTCGGGTGCTCTTCATCTACGGCGCCCAGAACCTCAACGGGTCGTCGGCCAACGCCATGCTGAAGATCATCGAGGAACCTCCCGAAGGGGTGCTCTTCCTCCTGACCGCCACCAGCACCGCCACCGTGCTGCCCACCATCCGCAGCCGCTGCGCGGCCTACACCATCACCCCGGTGCCCGCCGCCGAGTGCGCCGCCCTGCTGCGCCAGCGCGGACTGCCCGCCCCCTTGGCCGACGAACTGGCCTTTCTCTACGAAGGGCATATCGGCACCGCCCTGCGGGCCTTTCAGGACGCCGCGGTGCGCACCGCGCTGGCCCAAGCCAAAGAACTCTGCGGCTATGCCGCCCAAAACGACACCTACCGTGCGCTGGCCCTGCTGACCAAGTACGAGCGGGACCGGGAAGGTTTTCTGGCCCTGCAGTGGCAGCTCGACCAGCTATGCAGCGCCGTGCTGCGCCGCCCCGACTACGGGCAGCAGTGCGGCGGACTGCGCCCTGCGACGGCGGCAGCGATCCTGCGCGCCGGGGCCGAGGCACGCCGCCATGTGACCGCCAACGGCAACCTGCGTTTGGCCGTGGCGGTGCTGGCGGCCCGGATCGCCTAACGAGATAAGGAAGATGCCCATGAAAGTAATTTCTGTAAAATTTAAAGAGAATGGCCGGGCCTACTATTTTGATCCCGGCGACTTTTCCGTCAAGGAAGGGGATTTCGTCATCGTGACCACCGCCCGGGGCACCGAATGCGGCGAGGTGGTCCGCGGCGCCCACGAAGTACCGGGTTTTTCCCGGGAAGTGAAGCCGGTGATCCGGGTGGCCGACGCCGTGGATGTGCGCCGGATGCGCCAGAACCGGGCCGACGTACAGCAGGCCTTTACGATCTGCGAGCAGCGCATCGCCGCCCACGACCTGAAGATGAAGCTGGTGGACGCCGAGTATACCTTGGACCGCAGCAAGCTGGTCTTTTACTTTACTGCCGATAACCGGGTGGATTTCCGGGAGTTGGTCAAGGATCTGGCCGCCCAGTTCCACACCCGCATCGAACTGCGCCAGATCGGCGTGCGGGATGAAAGCAAGATGCTGGGCGGGCTGGGCCTGTGCGGGCAGCCCTTCTGCTGCAGCCGGTTCTTGAAGAACTTCCAGCCGGTATCCATCAAGATGGCCAAGGAACAGGGCCTGAGCCTGAACCCCGCCAAGATCAGCGGCGCCTGCGGCCGCCTGATGTGCTGCTTGGCCTACGAGCAAAAGAGCTACGAGTACCTCAACTCCATCACCCCTACCCCGGGCAGCATCGTCCGCACGCCGGACGGCGAAGGCACCGTGCTGGAGGTCAATGTGGTGGCCGGAACTTTAAAGGTCCGCTCCAATGTGGAGATCTTGGCCCCCCGCATCTACAAGCGGGAGGAATGCGTCTATCTGCGGGGCGGCAAGCGGGTGCCCAAGGCCCCCGACCCCGAACAGGACTAAGCCCCGTCCCACAGGCAGTTGGGCCTGCGGGGGAAAATTTTTCAAGATATGGCACTTGCGAATTTTTATGCAATGTGTTACACTATCTGTAACGCAGTAGGCACCAAAAACCCGCTGTGGCACCATACCGGGAAGCAGCCGTGCAGGGCCGGTAGGGGACATCAATCAGCACGGAGATAAGGAGTTCACGATGGCTCATACCGTTACCAGCGAGTGCGTTGCTTGCGGTGCATGTGTTGACACCTGCCCCGTCGGTGCGATCAGCATGGAGGATAAGGCTGTGGTCGATGCCGGTTCCTGCATCGATTGCGGTGCCTGCGAGGGCGTTTGCCCCACCGGCGCAATCCAGGCTGAATAAGCAAAATTGCACACTCTGCGCGGCCTGCAATGGCCGCGCTTTTTGTTGTATGCTACGCGGCGTTTTCCGGCTGTCCCGCGGGATGACCGGCAGCCGCTTATTTTTTGCCATAGGGGAGGAAACCTGTTTATGCAATCTCGTCGTTTGATCTTGGTGCTGGACGGCCAAGGGGGCGGCATGGGCACCCAGCTCATCAAGATGCTGGCCCCTGCGCTGCCCGCCGACTGCGACCTACTGGCCGTGGGTACCAACGTCCTTGCCACCAACGCCATGCTCAAGGCGGGGGCATCCCACGGCGCTACCGGCGAAAACGCCGTGGTCTACAATGCCTCCCGCGCCGACCTGATTCTGGGCCCCATCGGCATGATCTTGGCCAACGGCATTCTGGGGGAGGTATCCCCCAAGATGGCGTCGGCGGTCTCCGGCGCGGCGGCGGAAAAGATCTTGATCCCGTCCTCCCACTGCGGTGTGCAGGTGGCCGGCACGCAGGACTGCCGGCTGGAAGAATACCTGCAAAGCGCGGTGGCGCTGGCGCTGCGGGCGCTGGGCCAATGAGCGCCGCCCTGTATGAGGCCGCTGCCCCGGTGCTGGTCGCCGCCCGGCGGTTGGCGGCAGGGCAGAACCCGGCGCTGCTGGCCATCGATGGCCGGTGCGGCAGCGGTAAATCCACACTGGGGGCGTGGTTGGCCGAACAACTGCCCTGTCACCTCGTTCATATGGACGACTTTTACCTGCCGGTGAACCGCCGCCGCCCCGATTTGGCGCAGCACCCCGGCGCCAACATGGACTTTGCCCGGCTGCGCACCGAGGTGCTGACCCCGCTGCTGGCCGGTCAACCCGCCCAGTACCGGGCCTATGTCTGCCGTCTGGGCGCCCTGCGGGACCCAGTGGCGCTGCCGCCCCGGTCTTTGGTGGTGGTGGAGGGCAGCTACGCCCTACACCCCCAACTGGATGTGCCCTTTGCCTGCAAGGTGTTTTTGACCTGCACGCCGGACTGCCAGCGGCAGCGGCTGCAAGCCCGGGAAGGGGACCGCTTTGCGGACTTTGCCCGGCGGTGGATCCCCTTGGAAGAGGGGTATCTGGCCGCCCAACACCCCGAACGGCACTGCGATTTTGTGCTGGACACCACCCTCTGGACGGTGTAAAATAGAAACCGGTTCCTTTGAGAAAAGCCAGGAAGGCAACGGCAGCCCAGAAGGGCTGCGCCGGAACACTTTTTGATGAGGAGAGATCATTCCTATGCAAACCCGCGAAAAAACCTACAAACTGGTACTGTCCGCGCTGTTTTTGGCGCTTTGCTTGGTGCTGCCCATCATCACCGGCGGCATCCCGACCATCGGCAATATGCTGCTGCCCATGCACATCCCTGTGCTGCTCTGCGGCCTGATCTGCGGCTGGCAGTACGGTTTGGTCATCGGCTTTGTGGCCCCGCTGCTGCGGTCGGTGCTCTTCGGTATGCCCCCCATGTACCCCGTGGCGCTGGCCATGGCCTTTGAGCTGGCCGCCTACGGCCTGATCATCGGGTTGGTCTATGCCGCCGTACACAAGCGCGGTCTGGCTGCGCTGTACATCAGCCTGCTCACGGCTATGATCGGCGGACGTCTGGTTTGGGGCGTGGCCGAGATCCTGCTGCTGGGTCTGGCCGGAAACGCCTTTACCTTTCAGGCGTTCCTGTCCGGCGCGCTGCTCACCGCGGTGCCCGGCATTCTGCTGCAGTTGGTGCTGATCCCCGCCGTGATGGTCGCCTTGGACCGCACCGGCGTGGTAAAATTCCAGCGCGCCGAAAGCTGACACACACCCCATTATCATTTTTCACAACAAGCCGCGCAGGAAGCGCGGCGTTTTTTGTGGGGGCCGCGCTTGTTATTTGCGCGGTGAATATGGTATACTGTAAACAAATTGTTACCATCGGAAGGAGGGGGACCCTATGGGGCTGATTTCTGCGATTCAAAACAAAACCGAACAAGCCCGTGCCCGGGAACGCATTCGCCCGCTGCTGGAAAGCCGGATGATGCGGGATATTTTGCTGGAGATCGGCCAGCGCGGCACCGAAAAGCTGGACCCCCAAAGCGTGCCGCTGGCCCAGCGCCCCCGTGCCGCCAAACTGGCTGCCGAATGCGGCACCGCCGGTCTGCACCAAAGCGTCATTCGGGAAGTGGTGCTGGATGAGGCGGGCATCACCCTGTATGCCGGCAACGACGAGATTCCCTTCCTCTACGCCGACTACAACTACGAAAACATCGAGGATACCGATTGCCTGCCCGCTGTGGCCCAGTATCTGGTCCAGCGGCTGCGGGGGTATTACAACATCAGCCGCACCTTCTACTCGGTGCCCAAGCACAACGGCCGCACCGTTACCGAAAAGACCAAGCAGGTCTTTATCCGCCGCCACCACGAGGATACCCCTTTCGACCCCCAGCCCACCCAGAAACAACACCTCTTCTGAGCTTTTGCGTTGACAGCGGGCCGCAGGTTTGCTATAATAAACTGTACGCTGCATCGGGCAACGAAGATGGAGCATTACTCAAGAGGTCGAAGAGGTCGCACTCGAAATGCGATAGGGCGTTAACAGCGCCGCCAGAGTTCAAATCTCTGATGCTCCGCCAGACAAGGGCAAGGATGGAAACATCCTTGCCTTCTGTTTTTTGCGGAAGCAGAAACCGGCACCCTGTCTGGCTGCCGGTTCCCGCTTGCAGGAAGTATGCTGTGCGGTGAAAAGCACGGCACACGATTTGAAAAGGATGTATATACAAAGGAGAACCCTATGCCCTGTACCACGATTTTGGTGGGCAAGAAAGCCAGCCATGACGGCTCGACGATCATTGCCCGCAATGATGACGGCGCCTTTGAAGCCAAGCGCCTTTTGGTCCACCCGGCCAGAGAGAAGGCGGCTGCCTACAAAACGGTCATTTCCCATCTGACCGTTGCATTGCCGGAACAGGCCATGCGCTATACCGACTGCCCCAACGTGACCAAGACCAACGGCGTCTGGCCCGCCTGCGGCATCAACGAGGCCAACGTGGCCATGACCGCCACCGAGACCATTACCAGCAACGCCCGGGTCATCGGCGCGGACCCCTATGTGCGGTATCAGGAAAAGAAGGGCCGCAACACCAAAGAGGTCCCCGGCGGCATCGGGGAGGAGGACTTGGTGACGCTGGTGCTGCCCTACATCCGTTCAGCCCGGGAAGGGGTGCTGCGCACCGGCGCGCTGCTGGAGCAGTACGGTACTTACGAGCCAAACGGCATGGCCTTTGCGGACGCCGACGAAGTCTGGTGGCTGGAAACCATCGGCGGCCACCACTGGATCGCCCGGCGGGTGCCCGACGACCGGGTGGTGGTCATGCCCAACCAGTTTGGTCTGGACCATTTTGATTTTGGGGATGCCTACGGGGCGCAGCAGGAGAACCTTTGCTCCAAGGACCTGCGGGAGTTCGTGGAAACCTACCATCTGGCGCTGGATACGGGCGCGGATTTTAACCCGCGGCTGGCCTTCGGTTCCCATTCCGATGCGGACCATATCTACAACACCCCCCGGGCTTGGTTCATGGCCCGGTATTTCCTGCCCCGGACCTACCGCTGGGACGGAGAGAACGCCGACTTTACCCCGGAGAGCAACGACATCCCGTGGTCCTTTGTGCCGGAGCGCAAGGTGACGGTGGAGGACGTGCGGTATCTGTTGGGGTCCTACTATCAGGGAACGCCCTACAACCCCTACGACAAGACCGCTGCCTGCAAGGGCAAGTACCGCACCATCGGCGTGCCCAACAGCGATGTCTGCGGCATTCTGCAGGTCCGCGGCGATCTGCCCGAGGCCATTCAGGGGGTGGAGTGGCTGTCCATGGGCGGCAGCGGCTTCACGGCCTGCTTCCCGGTTTATGCCAATGTGGCCCAGTTCCCCAAGTATCTCAGCGGCACGACGGAAACGGTCTCCACCGACAGCATGTACTGGCACAGCCGGCTCATTGCCGCGCTGACCGACGCCCATTTTGGGGATGCCCTGATCTTTGACGAGCGGTATCTGAACGCCGTGATGAACCGCGGACAGCAGTTCCTCTATGAGTACGACGAGAAGATCCGGCAGGGGGCGCCCGTTGAGATTTTGCAGGAAGCCAACCGCAAGATTGCCGACATGGTGAAGGAAGAGTCGGACAAAGCCCTTGCCCAGATCCTTAAAAATGCCTCTGAGCATATGAAGATCCGGTATCACCGGGGGGATAACTGAGCGGACGATACCAAAGAAAGCAGCACCGAAAGGTGCTGCTTTCTTTTTGGCCCGGCGAAGGACCGTTAGGCGGTAAACTGCGTTGGGATGCGGACGAAGATCCGCCCGATGGTGTAGGCGACGGCAAACCCCAGCAGGGTGGCGACCCCGGCGGTGCCGTAGTCATTGCCTTGCAGGCCGTTGGAGATGACAGACCCGATGCCGCCGGCCGCTGCCATGCCCGGAACGGGGCATTCCTGATACAGCATCGGGCGGCCGCCTTTTTGGCGGCGATTTGCGGCTTTGATCCTACAAGATTTTGGGGAGGATCACAAGAGATTGCGTGGGACGGCGGGGGCAAAACCGGGTGAAAAAACGGCGCGGGGGCGTCAAAGGCCTTCCAGCGCGGTGAGGGTCAGGCGGTACTGGGCTTGCAGGGCGGGCATCCTCCAAAGCGCCGGCGCGCAGATCCTCCACCATGGCGCAGGTCTGGCGGTACAGTGCCTGCATGGACAGATTGCCCGTCACCCCCTTGAGGGTGTGGGCGGCGGTAAAGGCGTCCTCGGTGCGGCCATCGGCCAGCGCCTGTTCCAGCGCCGCAAAGCTGGGGTCCTGCCCGAACCGGGCCAGAAACCGCAGCAGCAGAGCTTCGTTGTTCATAAAGCGAGCCAGCGCGTCCTCTACCGCGATGTCGGCGTCCAGCAAGCGTTGTTTTTGTAGGGCGTCCATGGGGATCCTCCTTGGGTCATGGGGTGACAGAACAAACGGATTGATACAAGAGCCGCAGGTCGGGCTCACACTGGGTGAAGGCGTCCAGCAGCGCCGGATTGAAGGCGCCGCAGGCTCCCTCCAGAATGAGCTGTACCGCCTGGTCGGCAGGCAGGGGGGCCTTGTAACAGCGGGGGCTGACCAGCGCGTCGTAGACATCGGCCAGCGCTACGATCTGGGTCCAGATGGGGGTGGCGTTGCCCACCAACCCGTCGGGATAGCCCCGGCCGTCCCACCGTTCGTGGTGATGCAGGGCGATGTCGTAGGCGTAGCGGTAGGCTTCGTGCTGGCGCATCTGGGGAATGTGAGAGAGCAGCTTGGCCCCGTTGACGGTGTGGGACTGGATGATGGAAAACTCCTCCGGCGTCAACCGGCCCGGCTTGTGCAGGATGGCGTCGGGAATGGAGATCTTGCCCACATCGTGGGTGATGGCTCCCACGCCGATGAGTTGGATCTCGCTGTCCGTGAAACCGGCCCCCAGCGCGGTGTGGCGCAGCAGGTGACAGGTGATGTCCCGGATGCGCCGGACATGCTGGCCCGACTCATCGCTGCGAAATTCGATGGCGGTGGCCAGCGCTTCCACCATGCCCATGCCCATGGCCGCCAACTGCTGGGTCTGTACCAGCAGTTGGTCCCGCTGCTGCTCCACCGTGGCGCCCAACTGCCGACGGGCCCGGTAAAGCTCCACGATGGAGTTCACCCGCCGCTGGACGATGTAGGGCACCACCGGTTTGAAGATGATGTCCATGACCCCCAGCCGGTAGGCTTCCCGCATGGTGGCGTCGGCACTGTCCGCCGTGATCAAAAAGACCGGGAACCGCTGGGTCAGACCGTCGTCATGCAGGCGGCGCAGTACCTCGATGCCGTTCATCTCGGGCATGATCACATCCAGCAGCACGGCGCTGACCGTGTCCTGATGCTGGTGCAGTACCGCCAAGGCTTCCCGGCCGTTGGCGGCTTCTAAGATCTGGTACTCTGCCTGAAACAGGTTGGCCAGAATTGCGCGGTTGATCTCCTCATCATCCACGATGAGCAGGGATTCAGGATCTTTCATCACTACCATTTCCCTTTCCGCCGCTGGGGGCGCTGCGCCCCGCCAGCAGTCTTTGTACAACCTGCGTCAACTGGGCAAAGTCGATGGGCTTTGCCACATGGTCGTTCATGCCCGCTTGTACGGTCCGCTCCATATCTTCGGCAAAGGCGTTGGCCGTTACCGCCACAATGGGCACCTGACGGGCGTCGTCACGCAGCAGCCCCCGCAGGATCCGGGTGGCCTGACAGCCGTCCATCACCGGCATCCGCATATCCATCAGGATCACATCGATGGAACCGGGCGGCTCGTGCAGGAAGGTATGCACCGCGTCCGCCCCGTTGATGGCTTGCAGCACCTGCGCTCCGGACATCTGCAAAAGTTCGGTGAGCAGTTCCCGGTTCATGGCGTTGTCCTCCGCCACCAAGACCCGCACCCCCTGCCACGAGAAGGGCTCGTCGGGGGCGATCACCGGGGCGGGCGGCGCCTTTTGGTCGCTCCGTTGCAGGGGCAGCGTAATGGTGAACCGGGTGCCTTGGCCCAGGGTGCTTTCCACCTGAATATCGCCGCTCATCTGCCGCACCAACCCCTGCACGATGGTCATGCCCAGCCCGGTGCCCACCGTGGAGTGGGCGGTGAAGCTGGTTTCGCGGGAATAGGGCTCGAACAGGTGGGACAGGAAATCCTGCGACATGCCGATGCCGGTATCCTCGATGACAAAGCGGTATTGGCTGTGCTGCTGGAAATCCAACTGGGTGACCGTCAGGTGGACCGATGCGCCGGCGTCGCTGTACTTGAAGGCGTTGGAAAGCAGATTGTTCAAGATCTGGGTCAGCAGGTTGGCATCCCCCACCACCAGCGAATCCCGCAGGTCGAGGGTGACCTCCAAGGTCTTGTCGGCCTCCTGCGCGTGGACCCGGAAGAGGTCCGCGATACTTTGGACCAACTGGGCCAGATCAAACTCCTTGCGGTCCATGCTGACCTTGCCGGCCTCCAGACGGGAAAACTCCAAAATGTCGTTGATGAGGGTCAGGAGCTGCCGCCCCGCAAACTCGATCTTGCCCAACTCGTCGGCGGCCTTGTCCCGGTTGCCGTCGGCAATGCTCTTGCGCACCAGCGGGCAATAACCCAAAATGGCATTCAGCGGGGTGCGCATATCGTGGGACATATTGCTGAAAAACTGGGACTGGGCCCGGGTGCTGCGCCGGGCGATGTCCAGCGCATCCTGCAATACCTGCATGTGCTGGAGCTGCTGGTTCTTCTCGGCGTCCACATCCCGGAAGCAGAGGATCACCTCGTCGGGGACCAGCGTGGGGGCGTAGAGGGTGCGTACATTGACCCAGTGGTAGACCTCCCCGAATTGGCGCTGGAAGTCGCCGCCGTAGTCCGCCAGCTTGGCGTCCACCCGGCTGCGGATGCTCTCCAGCGAGAAACTTTCCGCAAAGGTCTGCCGGGTCTCGGGCTTGACGTGCTCACACAGAAGCTGCAGCAGCGCGGGATAATCCTCCCGCGGGGGGAGCCGCTCCACCAGATCGGGGGCGCACTTGATGGCCTCGTAGCTGCCCCGGCGGAAATTTATCCGGAAGATGGCATAGAAGGAATCGCCCAGCATATGGGCGGTGTCGTCGGCCCGCTTGATCCGCCGCCAACGCATGGCGTCCCGCACGGTCAGCGCCGCCAGCAGCGTAAAGAGCAGCAGCGCCACCCCGGCCATGACATAGAGGGCGATGTTCTCGTCCCCCATGAGCACCGACTGGATGGGAATGGTCACAATGACCATCCAGCCGTTGTCCATCACCGCGTAGTAGGCCCCCCGCAGCGTGTTGGACGGGTCCCGGAAAAAGGCGTCGTAGGATTCCAGCGAGCCGTCCTGAATGCAGCGGACCAGATAGCTGGCAACATTTTGCAGCGACTGCCCGTCGGTGGACCAGGAGCTTACGGCGTAGAGCAGCGCCCCGTTGTCGTCACACAGGTAATAGGAGTACCCCTCCGGCAGGGTTTGCAGGGTGTTGTGCAGCTCGTTGTTCTGGATATAGATGTCCATGGCCAGCACATCCCCGGGCTGGGCCAGCTCCATGGACAGGGTGATGACCAACTGCCCGGTGACGGCGTCGGTGTAGACATCGCTGAATACCGGCATGCCGTGCTCTTGCAGGGCCAGTTGGTACCATTGGGTGGCGCCATAGTCGTAGTCGGCATCCCCCTCCCAGGGAGTGGCGCCGATGAGCTGCCCGTCGATGACCACATAGGGGTCCACCAGCGCGGTGCCGATGATGGCCGTCAACTTGTTGAAGTAGCTCTGCATCCAGTGCTGGATCTGCTCCGGCGTGCCGCCCCCGGAGGAGATCTCGTCGATATACTGCCCGGCGATCAGGGCGGTGTCCTGCAAGGTGTCCCGGGTCAGCGTTTCCTCCACGGCGTAGCTTTGGGCCAACGCCATGCCCAACTGGTGGGTGTTTTGCAGCAGCTTGATGCGCACCAGCACAATGCTGAGCACCAGCAGCCCCGCCACCACCGCCAACAACAGAATGTTCAGCAGGGTGCGGGTCAGCTCGGAACGCTGTGCAAGCAGATTGGATTTTTTCTTCTTCTTTTTCATCTGTCGGTTTGCTCTTTTCCGGACCGGGAGGGGGGCAGGTCGTGGTGCCGCCGGTCTATGCCCTGACGGCGGTAGAAGGCCTGCTTGTCCTGATACATGGCGCGGTCCATTTTGTCAAACAGTTCACTGAGCCCGTTGGGGCCCAGCTCGGCGGCACCCATGGAAACCGTCACCGGGCAGGGGCCTTCCCCGGCGGCGTTGTAGGCGTCCAAAGCCGCTTGAATGCGGTGCTGGACCGCCTGCAGGTCGGCAAGGGCGGCATCCTCCACCAAGATGACGAACTCATCGCCGCCATACCGGGTCACGATGGCCCGGGGGCTGGCAGCCTGCTTTAGGATGCGGGCCACGGCGTACAGCACCCGGTCCCCGGCCCGGTGACCGTAGGTGTCGTTGATCTGCTTAAAGCCGTTGACGTCCAGCATCAGGCCGCTGAGCCGCCGCCCTTGCTGGAATAAGGTGATAGCATAATTTCTGTAATAAATCAAATAGTTGCGGTTGTGGGCGCCGGTCAGCGCGTCCAAAGAGGATTCTTCCCGCTGCAAGGTGGTATGCAGCGCGGTCAGACCCACCGCCACCGATACCCAGATGGCGGCCAAGCCATACCACAGATACTGTATTATGGTGCCAATAAAGACCGGCAAAAGAAAGGTGAATACCGGGATGGACCGGCTGCGGTCCACCCGCAGCCGATGGTAAAGGGCTAGCCCGCCCCCAGCCAAAAGGTACAGATAGGTGACGGCGTAGACCAGCGGCGAGGCGACGCCGCGATAGTAGACGTTGTCGGCGGTGATGCCGAAAAAGACTTCGGTAAACAGGTTGGCCGCACAAAGCACCACCACCAGACCGGCGGGGATGGCGGCCACCGTGTCCACATACCGCAGGTGGGGGTGGGGCTCAAACAATTTGTGGCCAATGTAGTAAAGCCAGAGATAGGCGAACACCGCGTTCAGCCCAAACACCACGGCGTTGAGCAGCAGGCAGAAGGAACGCAGCGCCGCAAACCGCGGCCCGTCCAGACAGAAACCCAGTGTTTCCAGCAGGCAGAGCGTCAGGCAAAGGCGGCACATGGTGCGGAAGGTGCGGATCTCTCGCCGGATGCGGCGCAGGTGGGGGCGGGTGTCCCGCAGCAGGATGGCGGTGAGCCAGACCCCCAGCCCGTTGGCGATCAAGACGGCGGGCAGGTTGACGGTGGCGCCCAAGGCGGCGGACATACAGGGACCCTCTCCTTTCCCAAAAGAATGTGGGTCATGCCGACGCGATGGAGCAGCCCAAAGGTTTGCCTCAACCTATCCGGCTGGACCCCCGCGGCCCGTCGGCACGGAACAAAGCAAAAATTTACTCTTTCATCATACCATGCACCGCATCGGAAAACAAGCAAATCCTTTGCCCTTATGGCCCGGCCGGCCGCCCAAACAGGGCGCAACCTGCCCAAAAACCGGACTGTTTTTTTGTGCGGAGTGTGAATTGACAGGGACGGAATGAATCCGGTATACTAAGGCCGTTGATTACGTAAGGTTTGTTACTCTCCGGAGGCTTTCCCTTACCATCTGGTAGTGGGGGAATTCTCTGGATTTTTTTGTTGTGGGGGAAAAAGATGCGGGTGGTCAAAAACATCAACAACAATATCTCCCTGTGTCTGGACAGCCACAACAACGAGGTCGTCGCCTTCGGCAAGGGCATCGGGTTTATGAAGCCGCCCTACGATGTGCCGCTGAGCAAGATCGACCGCACCTTCTACGATGTGAGCGAGGAACAGATCGGGCTGCTTAACCGCATTCCCGAGGAAGTGCTGGAAACCGCCGCCGCCATCGTGGATCTGGCCAACGAAACGTCGGGACACCAGTTCCGGGAAAATGTGGTCTTTACCTTGGCGGATCACATCGACTTCTGCATCCAGCGCCAAAAGGAACACATCCACTTCAAGCTGCCCCTTTTCTACGAGGTGCGTCAGCTTTACCCCGAGGAGTCCAAGATCGGGCAAAAGGCGCTGCAGATCATCCGGCAGCGGCTGGGCGTGGAACTCCCCCGGGAGGAAGGCGCCGCCATCGCCCTGCATTTCGTCAACTATCAGGCGCAGGAGGTTCAGGGCGACACCGTGGACTACGGCGCCATCATCGACGAGACCACCCGCACCGTGGAGGAAGAACTCCATGTTTCCATCGACAAGGATGGCTTCAACTACTACCGCTTCGTCACCCACATGCACTACATGATGAAGCGCACCCAGAACGATCAGATGATCGTGTCCCAAAATCAGGATATTTTTGAATCCCTGTGTCAGGAATTTCCCGACATTTACCGATGCGCCTGCAAGATCGGCGCCGATATGGAAAAAACCTTGCATCAGAAACTGACCGATGAGGAAATGCTCTATCTGATGCTGCATATCAACCGGCTTTGTGCTCGTGAGGATTGTGACCAATAAAAGGCCCCAGCGGCTTTTTGGCGGGCTTTACCCCAGAGTGCTTCCCAGACCAAGATGGCCTGCCCTTTTGGGGGCAGGCCCGGCGGGAGCGCTTCTGGGGTTTTTTCATGCAAACCGTCGGTGCGGAAGCGCGCTGCACCGACTGGAAAATACAAACCCTGCATCGATTTTTAGGAGGAACGAATCATGGCAACCAAAACAAGCAAATACCAAGTGATGGCCAGTCAGATCGTGGAACTCGTGGGCGGCAAGGACAACATTCGCGCCTGCACCAACTGCATGACTCGGCTGCGCATCAACCTGAAAGATAAGGGTCTGGTGGAGCTGGAGCAGCTCCAGAAACTGCCGGGCTGCATCAAGACCCAGTGGGTCAACGACCAACTGCAGGTCGTCATCGGCCCGCAGATAGGCTCGGTATACCGCGAAGTGCAGGAGATCATCGGACCCACCGAGGGCGCCCCTGAGGAGGGCGCCGCCCAGAAGAAGGGCCTTGCTGCCCGCCTGCTGGACGTGCTCAGTGGCATCTTCCTGCCGGTCATCCCCGGCATCGCCGGCGCCGGTATGCTCAAGGCCATCATCGCCTTGCTCAAGGCGCTGGGTCTGGTGGCGGAAGACAGCTATACCTTCCAGCTCTTTAACATGATGGCAGACTGTATCTTCTACTTCCTGCCCTTCTTCTTGGCGGTTTCCAGCGCCAAGATCTTCAAGACCAACTCCTGCTTGGCGGTGGCACTGGCCGCGGCGCTGGTCCATCCCACCCTGCTGAATCTGGCTACCGCCGGTGAAGTCACCAGCATCAGCTTCTTCGGCCTGCCGGTGCGTGTGGTCAACTACACCTACTCGGTCATTCCCATCGTGCTGGGCGTCTGGGTGCTCAGCTATGTCTACCGCGTGGTGGACCGCTACATGCCCGACGTGATGAAGGTCATCTTCACCCCCACTGTGGTCCTGCTCATCATGATCCCGCTGGAACTCGTCGTGCTGGGCCCCTTGGGCAGCTACGCCGGTTCTCTGCTCACCAGCTTCATGACCTGGCTGTTCTCCATCAACGCCTTTGCCGCCGGTTTCGTCATGTCCCTCATCCGGCCCATCACCGTTATGACCGGTATGCATCAGGCCTTTACCCCTGTGGTCTTCCAGAACTTGGCGGAGCTTGGCTATGATATGCTGCTGCCCACCATGTTCATGTCCACCATGGCCCAGTTCGGCGCTACCGCCGCTATGTACTTCAAGACCCGCAAGAAGGAAGAAAAGACTCTGGTTGTGTCGGCCAGCTTCTCGGCCATCATGGGCATCACCGAACCCGCCCTCTACGGCGTGCTCATCCGCTACAAGAAAGCCTTCGCGGCAGCCTGCATCGGCGGCGCGCTGGGCGGCGGCTACATCTCGATGACCCACTTCCATCTGCTCAGCTTTGCCAGCTCCAGCATCGTCAGCCTGCCCCTCTACTTCCAGTCCAACGTGCCCAACGTCCTTATCGCCATGGCCATCAGCATTGTCTCGGCCTTTGTCATCGCGATGGTGCTGGAAAAACCCCATACCGAGGAGCAGTCCCTGACCGAAGAAGTTTGATCTCGGCCATCGGCCACGAAAGGAAGGTTTGTCATGCAACCGTTTAAGAAAGATTTCCTCTGGGGCGGCGCCACCGCTGCCAACCAGTTCGAAGGCGGCTGGAACGAGGGCGGCAAGGGCTTGTCCGTTGCGGATGTGGCCCGCTTTAAGCCCGATGTGGATGTGCAGGATATGCAAAAACAGTGGGAGATCACCTCCCAAGACATCGAGGAGGCTGCCCGCACCACCGATACCACCTACTACCCCAAACGCCACGGCGCCGATTTCTACCACCATTATAAGGAAGATATCGCCCTGATGGCCGAGATGGGCTTCAAGGTCTACCGGATGTCCATCGCCTGGTCCCGCATCTTCCCCCGGGGCGATGAGCTGGAACCCAACGAGGAGGGCTTGCGCTTCTACGACGCCGTCTTTGACGAACTGAAAAAGTACGGCATCGAACCGCTGGTCACCATGTCCCACTACGAGCCGCCGCTGGCCTTCGTCACCGAATACGACGGCTGGTACAACCGGAAATCGGTGGAGTTTTTCCTGCGGTATGTCAAGACCATCCTGACCCGTTACAAGGATAAGGTCAAATACTGGCTCACCTTCAATGAGGTCGACAGTGTCATCCGCCATCCCTTCATGACCGGCGGCCTGATCCCCGACCATTTCCCCACCCCCGAAGCCTTTGAGCAGGCCATCTATCAGGCCATGCACCACCAGTTCGTGGCCAGCGCCTTGGCCACCAAGCTCTGCCACGAGATCATCCCCGGCGCCAAGGTGGGCTGCATGCTCACCAAGCTGACCTACTACCCCTATACCTGCAAGCCCGAGGATGTCCTCAAAGCCCAGCAGGATATGCGGGCGACGTTGGCCTTCTCGGATGTGCAGGTCTTCGGCGAATATCCCGCCTACCTCAAGGCGCTGTATGCCCGCAAAGGCATCCATATCCAGAAGGAACGGGGCGACGATGAGATCCTAAAGAGCTATCCGGTGGATTTCATCTCCTTCTCCTACTATTCCTCCTCCTGCTCGGCGGTGGACACCACCGGTCTGGATGTGGCCCCCGGCAACACCTGCGCTGCCATCAAGAACCCCTACCTCAAAGCAAGCCCCTGGGGCTGGCAGATCGACCCCACCGGTCTGCGCATCTCGATGGTGGACCTCTATGACCGCTACCGGCTGCCCCTCTTCATCGTGGAAAACGGTCTGGGTACCTACGACGAGGTCCAGCCCGACGGCAGCATTCAGGACGACTACCGCATCCACTATATGGCCGAGCATATCAAGGCCATGCACGACGCGG
The DNA here is from genome assembly GCA_963557315.1 of uncultured Gemmiger sp. Lineage (GTDB taxonomy): Bacteria > Bacillota > Clostridia > Oscillospirales > Ruminococcaceae > Gemmiger. The sequence continues at coordinate 103,361 of CAUWAX010000004.1, forward strand.
TGGAACTGGACGGCGTGGACCTGATGGGCTATACCTGCTGGGGCTGCATCGATCTGGTGTCCAACTCCTCCAACCAGATGTCCAAACGCTACGGCATGGTCTATGTGGACTGTGACGACTACGGCAAGGGCACCTACAAGCGTACCCGCAAAAAGTCTTTCTACTGGTACAAAAAAGTTATCGCCAGCAACGGCGCCGACCTGTAAGCATTCCCCATAACATTCCTCATAAACATCCCTCCAAAGCGGCGGCTGTTCCTTCGGGAACAGCCGCCTTTTTGCGGGCGTTGGGACGGCAGCCAAATGTTTCCGTCCGGGTTTACAAAGAAAGGGCGGTGTGGTATACTGAACTGTAAAAGTCTGCGTGGCAGCGGGGGAAAACGCCCTGCCCACCCGGACCGGAAACACCGAAACCATCCGCGCCGGAACCCACCTTGCGGGTTTGCCGGTGACGGGGACCAAGCCGAAAGCGAAGGATCGACCATGGCACGTTTGCAGGGGACTTTGTCCTTGATTATGCCCGCCTACAACGAGGGGGAGCGCATCTATAACAATCTGTATACGGCCTTGGCACAGGTGGAACCGCTGGCGGAGCAGGTGGAACTCATCGTGGTCAACGACGGCAGCCGGGACAATACCTGGCAGGAGATCTGCCGGGCTGCCGCCGAGGAAGAACGCATCGTGCCGGTAAACTGCCCCCAGAACGAGGGCAAGGGCAACGCCCTACGGGTGGGGACCGCCAAGGCCCGGGGGGCATACATCGCCTTCTGCGATTCCGATCTGGATCTGGCCCCCGCGCAACTGGACCGGTTCATCGAGATCCTTCAGCGAGAAAACGCCGACGCAGTCATCGGCAGCAAGATGCACCCCGATTCCCATGTGGATTACCCGCTGGTGCGCCGCATTTACAGTTGGGGCTACTACATACTGCTGCGGGTGCTTTTCCGGCTGAATACCCGGGACACCCAGACCGGTTTGAAGCTCTTCAAAGCCGAGACCATCCGCCCGGTAATGCGAATGGTGCTGGTCAAGCGCTATGCTTTCGATATTGAGGTGCTGGCTTTGATCCACAGCCGAGGCGGAAAGATCGCGTCGGCCCCCATCGATCTGGTTTTCCAGCGCATCGCCAACGGACGCATCAACTGGAACGACATCTTCCGAATGCTCTGGGATACCACGGCGGTCTTTTACCGTTTGAAGATCCTGCACTACTACGACAAACTGCCCCAAGGGCAGAAAGAAACTCTGTCGGTATAAATAATCCGGCGGCCGCCCCGACCGCGGCCGCCGCTGAGGTTTGTATGAAGAAATTCCAGATGGACAAACTGGCGCGCAGCAGCTTATTCGTGTTCGCCCTTTCGATGATCACCAATGTGCTGACCTACGCGTACCAGATCGCCATGGGCAACCTGATGAGCCCGGCGGACTATGGGACCATCAACACCATGCTGTCCCTGTCCACCCTCATCAGCATCCCTTCCGGAATGATCACCGCGCTGGCCGCCAACCTGTCGGCCCGGTACCGGGCCCAACAGCAGGATGCTGCGCTGGCAGCTTTTACCCGTCAACTCATCCGCTTTGCGGCGCTCTTCGCGCTGTTGGTGCTGGCGGTGGGGGCGCTGGCCAGCCCGCTGGCGGCCGCTGTGCTGCAGGTGGACAATACCCGGTATATTCAGGTGGTGGTGCTGATCTCCGCCATCGGCTGCATTACCACCGCGCTCAGCGGCGTGCTTCAAGGAATGCAGCGCTTCGCCGCGTACAGTGCCGTCAACATTACCTCTACCGCGCTGCGCCTGCTGCTGGGGATTGCCTTTGCCCTTGCGGGGTGGCGCATCGGCGGCGCACTGGGCGCCTTGACGCTGGCTGCTGTGGGCGCGACCCTTTACGGCGCCTTTGCGCTGCGGGATGTGCTGCGCGCTCCCGCCGAGGCCGGCGTCCGGCTGGATTACCATGTGATCCGCAATTATTTTTTGCGGTCCTTCTTCTTTCAGGCCTTCCTGCTGCTTATGGCCAACGGCGATGTGCTGCTTATCAAGGCCTTCGCTGCCGACCCGGCCGACGCCGGGATCTATTCCTCGGGCAGTGTGATCGGCAAGATCGCCCTCTACCTCTCCAACTCGGTGGTGGTGGTGCTGCTGCCGCTGGTGGCGGAACGCAGCAGCAAGGGCGGCGATACGACCCCCCTCTTCAAAAAATCCCTGCTGCTGGGCGGCTGTACCGTGTTCGTCTGCTCGGCAGGCATCGTCACGGTGGGCAAACCGCTCATCAATATCCTCTTTGGCGAGCAATACCGGCAGGCTACCGAACTGTTGCTGCCCATCGCCGTCTATGTGGTGCCGGTGGCCCTGCTGACCATCCTCATCAACTACCTGATGCCGCTGGGCCGGGTGCGGTTCTTCACCTTCACCATGACGGCAGCCTACCTTGTCATCTTTGTGGTCATTGGTCTTTGGTGCCGCGAGGTGGACCAGATGCTCTATGTGATGGGAGCGGCGCTCTTTGCGGCGTTCCTTGCCAACACCGCCCACATCCTGCTCCATCCGCCGCAGGCCGTCCCCAGCCCGGAGGAAGAACAACCATCATGATACAAGCCCAAGCCCTGCATCCTTGGCGGTGCGGGGCTTTTTCCGTTGTGCGCTGCGGGCGAAGTGTGAGTTGTTTTTGCACCGGGGGGATGGTATAATTTTTGACAAGGAAAACTGCAAGAAAGGACGTGCCTACGAAGATGAATAAAATGAATTTGGATAACCATAATCCGTGCCCGCAGGATCCGCTTGTGTCGGTTATTATTCCGGTCTATAAGGTGGAAGCCTATCTTGATCAATGTATACAGTCTGTCCGCAGCCAGACCTATACGAATCTGGAAATATGGCTGATTGATGATGGTTCGCCGGACCGGTGTCCGGAAATGTGCGACCGGTATGCGGCGCAGGATCCCCGCATCCATGTGATTCATCAGGAAAATCAGGGGCAAGGTGTGGCACGAAATGCGGCGCTGGACCGTTGCACAGGGGCATGGATTGCCTTTGTAGATAGCGATGACTGGATTGATCCAGACACGTATATGACGATGCTTGCTTTTGCGGCGGAGAAGGATCTGGATTGTGTGTACTGTGCCGCAAGGGTTGTTCGAGAGGGCGAGGATCAAGAAATTCGATTTCGAGAATATCCAGATCGTACGGTAAAACCGGCACGAGAAATTTTGCGCAGGGTGTTGGAAGACGAAATTGGTGGTCAACCATGGAAAGCGATTTATAAAAGAAAATGCTGGGAAAAGGTTCGCTTTCCTGCAGGTATGAAGTATGAGGATCTGGCAGTTTCATGGCTGCCTTTTACCTATACCACAGGAAGTGTGGGTTTTTTGGAGGAACCCTTGTATCATTACCGAATGAATCCAAAGGGGAGCTCGCTAGGCGTTAATCCTAAGAAAAATGGAGATATCTTTTGGGGAAGGTATTGCCATTATGTATATGCATGCGAACACATGCCCGAGGCGGTAGATATGTGTTTGGCAAAATGCTTAGGAGCAGCTTTGCTGATGTATGACAGTGCCCTGTTCCATCCGGAGAAAATTGATGACGAGCGCCTTGCGTGCGCACAAAATATATTGGATGAGAACAAAAAGAACTTTTGGAACGTAAAGAGTATACCTTTGCAAAGAAAGGTAAGGCTTTTTCTGTATTTCTGGCTAAGACCGATATACAACAGCATAGCACACTATAAAGAAAAAAGAAGCGTATAAGGAAACACCATGAGCGATTCGAGAACGAAAAATAGTGCCAAAAATGTGGCGGCGGGGTTTGCCTGCCAAGGAGCTGCGTTGCTGTTGAGCTTTGTCTCCCGCAGCGTTTTTGTGATGGTACTGAGCAGCGAATATCTGGGTATCAATGGCTTGTTCAGTAACATCTTGACGGTGCTTTCTTTTGCGGAACTGGGCATTGGGGAGGCACTTTCCTATGCGATGTATCAACCCGCCAAGGAGGGAAATCGGGAAAAGCTTTGCCAGCTGATGCGCCTGTATAAAACGGCCTATCGGGGGATCGCGCTGTTTGTAACGGTGGTGGGTGTGATAGCCTCTTTCTTTTTAGATTATTTGGTGGCGGAGAAACCCAACATCCCAGAAAATTTTCAACTGATTTTTTGGCTGTTCCTTTTTAACAACGTCTGCTCCTATCTGTTGGCTTATAAGCAGTCCATCCTTTTGGTGGAACAGAAAAAGTATATTGTTTTGTACATCCAGCAAGGAACCAAGGTGGCGCAACTTCTGCTGCAGATGGCAATCTTGTTCTTTGCACATTCTTACTATGGCTTTTTGCTGGTTCAGGTTATTTGTACCTTGCTGACTAATGTGTTTATTAGTCTGTATGTAAAAAAAGCCTATCCGTGGCTTAATGACCGGTCGGTACAGGCACCCCTGCCACAAGAGGAACAACATAAAATCGTTAAAGATGTCAAGGCTCTGGCAATTTCTAAGGTGGCGGGAATTGTCAGCAATGGTTCGGATAATATTGTGATCGCCAAAATCCTTGGGCTGACATCAGTGGGTGTGGTATCCAATTATACGTTGGTTATCAATTCCTTTTCCAGCATTTTGTGGGGGACGCTGTCCGGCATTACTGGCAGTATGGGAAACTTTAATGTAAATGCCAGTGTGGAAAAACGACGCGCGATTTTTGAGGAACTGTACCTGATTGTCTATTGGATCTTCTGTTTGTGCTGTACCTGTCTGATCGTGCTGCTTAATCCTTTTGTGGAAATCTGGGTTGGAACATCCTACCAAACGGATTTGCCTATTGTAGTGGCTCTTGTGCTGATTGCTTACGTGAGTGGTATGAATTTTCCGGTGTATACCTTTCGGGTGACCTGTGGATTGTTTGATGAAATGAAATATCCGTATTTCTGGTCCGGCATCGCAAATGTGGCACTCTCAGTGGTCTTGGCACTGAAAATGGGGCTGTTTGGTGTTTATATCGCCACCGTCATCACTAGGCTGCTGATCAGCGAAACGGTGGAGGGGTATATCGTCTACCATAAGATTCTGGAAAAACCTTTTTGGCGATATGTTATGCGCTACCTTCTTTCTCTGCTCTTGCTAGCAGGCTGCACTTTGATCTGCGGAAAGATTGTGCAAGGTGTGCCGGGAACTGGGATTTTGGCGTTATTGATCAAGGGACTAGTGACCTTTTGTCTGTGTAATGCTATTTTGTTGTTAGTATTTGCTCGGACACCCACGTTTGCCAGAGTTTGTCAAAGGATGAAAAAATTGGTCGATAAAAAGAAAGCGAGATAAATCGCTGCCCCGCGGTACAATTTTACATTGGTTGAAATACAGGCCCTGCTGTGGTACAATAAACTGAATATTTGTATTTATCGAAGCGGGGCCGCCCATGCCGGTCCGCCAGAGAAACGGTGCGCTGAAACCCGATTGGCAAAGGGGCGCGGCGCTGCCGGGAATTGAGGATGTCTATGGATGGAGTGAAATATCGCACCGCGCTGCGGGGGGTAAAACTCATCAATGTGGCGGTCATGACGGCCCTTTTTGGCGTGTGCTGGTATTGGGCCTATGCGGATAACATCCGCTCGCCTTATTATAACCGAGGCAACTGGGTGGTCATCGCCATCTTTGCGGTGCTGTATCTGGTGTATGGCCGGGTCTATGATGCTTTTAAAGTGTCGCTGTACCGCATTTCGGAAATGGTGTACTCCCAGACGCTGTCCCTGCTTTTGTCGGATGCCATCATGTATGTGGTCATCTGGCTGCTCAACAAGGATATTCCGCCGGTGTGGCCGCTGTTGGTCTGCGCTGTTTTGCAGATTTTGGCCGCCGTCGGTTGGTCTTACTTTGGTCACAAATGGTATTTCAAAACCTTCCCGCCCCGGCGTACGGCCGTCATCTATGACCGCCGCGGTGGGATGGAACAGCTTATTCGGGAATACGGGCTGGAGAAAAAATTCCATGTGGTGACTACCGCCCGGGTGGAAGACTGTCTGGCAGACGACATGAAGCTGCTGGATGGCATCGAGGCGGTGTTTTTGTGTGGTATCCACAGCCATGAGCGCAACCTGATTTTGAAACGCTGCGTGGCGCAGGATATTCAGGTGTATATGCTGCCCCGTATCGGGGATGTGCTCATCAGCAGCGCTGTGCCGCTGCACCTCTTCCATCTGCCCATGCTGCAGGTCACCCGATATGAACCGGCGCCGGAATATCTCTTCCTCAAACGGCTGCTGGACATTGTGATCTCCGGCGTGGCGCTGCTGGTGCTTTCGCCGGTGATGCTGGGGTTTGCCATCGCCATCAAGGCCTACGACGGCGGCCCGGTGTTCTATAAACAATGCCGCCTGACCAAGGACGGCAAAACCTTTATGGTGCACAAGTTCCGCAGCATGCGGGTGGATGCCGAAAAGGACGGCGTGGCCCGTCTGTCCACCGGTGACAAGGATGACCGCATCACCCCGGTGGGGCGGTTGATCCGCAAGGTGCGCATCGACGAGTTGCCCCAACTGCTGGATATTCTCAAAGGGGACATGTCGCTGGTAGGGCCCCGCCCCGAGCGGCCTGAGATCGCCGCCCAGTACGAGAAGGACCTGCCGGAATTTGCCCTGCGGCTGCAAGCCAAGGCCGGCCTGACCGGTTACGCGCAGGTCTACGGCAAATACAACACCACCCCCTATGACAAATTGCAGATGGACCTGATGTATATCGCCAATCCCAGCCTGATGGAAGATCTGCGCATCATGTTTGCCACCATCAAGATCCTCTTTGTGCCGGAGAGCACCGAGGGCGTGGCAGAGGGCCAGACCACGGCCCAGAACGAACCCGAGGAAACGGAGGCCGCCAACCAATGAAAATTCTACTGCTGGCCAACGATTCCACCTATGTGTACAACCTGCGGCGGGAGGTCATCGAAGCCATGCTGGCTCAGGGCTGGCAGGTCACGGTGGTCTGTGAGCGCAAACAGCACTGGGAAGATTTGACCGAACTGGGCTGCCGGATGCTGCCGCTGGGGGTGGCCCGGCACGGCAAGAACCCCTTACAGGACGTAAGCCTATTGCGGGCCTACGGCCGCTTGCTGGATGCCGAAAACCCCGACGTAGTGCTGACCTACAACATCAAGCCCAACGTCTATGGCGGAATGGCCTGCGCTAAGCGAGGCATTCCCTATCTTGTCAACGTCTGTGGTCTGGGAACACCGGTGGAAAATCCCGGTCCCATGCAGCTGCTTACCGTGACGCTGTACAAACTGGGGGTCAAAAAGGCCGCCTGCGTCTTTTTTCAGAATCAGGAAAACGAAGACTTTTTCAACGCGCGTCGTATGGCGCCGGGCCACCACCATCTGCTGCCGGGGTCCGGTGTCAACACCGCGCGCTTTGCGCTGCTGCCCTATCCCCAGGGAGAAACGGTGGATTTTCTGTTCATTTCCCGGGTGATGAAGGAAAAGGGAATTGACCAGTACCTCGAGGCGGCACAGGCTGTCCATGCTCGCCACCCCGAAACGGTCTTCCACATCTTGGGGGGCTGCGACGACGAGACCTATCTTCAGACACTGAAACGGATGGAGAGTACCGGCGCCATCCGGTACCATGGCCAGCAGAACAGCGTGCTGCCTTTTCAGCAGATCAGCGCCTGCACCGTCCATCCCACCTACTACCCCGAGGGGATGAGCAACGTACTGCTGGAAAGCGCCGCCTGCGGACGGCCCATCATCACCACCGACCGCAGCGGCTGCCGGGAGATCGTGGAGGATGGCGTCAACGGTTTTGTCTGCCGCCAGAAGGACAGCGCCGATCTGATCGCCCAGCTGGAGAAATTCTTGGCCCTGCCTTGGGAAAAGCGCCGGGAGATGGGGCTGGCTGCCCGCCGCAAGGTGGAGCGGGAATTTGACCGGCAGATCGTGGTGGAGGCCTATCTGCAGGAGATCACCGACGCGGTGAAGGGGAAAGCGGTATGAAACAACAGCAAAAGACCGTCCTGTATGTGGGCGGATTTGAACTGCCCGACAAAAACGCCGCCGCCCACCGGGTGTTGGCTGTGGGCAAGCTGCTGCGAGATCAGGGCTGCCGCGTTGTCTTTCTTGGCATCAGCCATACCGACACCCGCCCTGTTCTGGAGACCCGTACTGAGGTGGATGGGTTTGTCTGTTATGCGGTACCGTATCCCAAAACCTTGGCGCAGTGGCCGGAGTATCTGGCAGACATTCGCCCGGTGCGACAAGTCATCGAGGCGGAGGGCGGAGTGGACGCCGTCCTTTGCTACAACCACCCGGCGGCGGCTATGGCTCGATTGCGCCGGGAGTGTCACCGGCAGGGCCGCCGGATTCTGGCGGACTGCACGGAATGGTACAATGTCCGGGCTGTTTCTCCGCTGTTCAAACTTGTCAAAGGTCCGGATATTTGCCTGCGAATGCGGGTACTGCAAAAGCGGTTGGATGGACTGATCGTCATCAGCCGGTATTTGCAGCGATACTATGGGGCGTGCCCCCATGTGGTCTATCTGCCGCCGTTGGTGGACACCACCGATGCCAAATGGCGCTGTGAACCCAAGCCCCGGGGACCGGAAGTGGCCTTCGTCTATGCCGGCAGCCCCGGTCGCAAAGATAAGTTGGATGAGATCGTGGCCGCTGTTACCGCGGCGGCTCGGCAGTGCCCTTGTCGGCTGTGGGTCATCGGTGCCACGCGGGAGGAGTTTCTGCGCCTGAATCCCCAGTACAATGGGGCATCTATCCCGGACTGTGTTGCCTTTTTGGGACGGCTGCCTCACGTGGAAAGTCTGGCCTACCTGAAGAGCGCCGACTGCTCCTTTATTATCCGGGACAATACCCGCACCAACAACGCTGGATTCCCCACAAAGTTCGTGGAAGCGGTCACGGTGGGAACCGATGTGATTGCCAGCGACATCAGCGATTTGCGAGAATATCGAGATCGCGTGCCGGGGTTAATGATCGTGGAACGGGATGTGACCCAGACGGTCCTGCAATATGCGGCAGAGCACACCGGAAGAACTGGACAAAAACACCCCCAAACGATCTTTGATTACCGAAACTGGCAGGATGCGATCCGTACATGGGAATTGTGAACCGGCGAGGAATTGTATCCTTGACCGCAACGAGAGGGCAAAGACCTAGATGAACGTACTATGGATGACCAATGCGCCCTTTGGCGCGGCCTGTGAAGCGCTGGGCACCGCCCGGGCCCAGAGCGGTAGCTGGGTGGATGCCACCGCCCGGGCTTTGGCCGCCACCGCCCAGCCGCCCCGGCTGGCGGTGGCCACGCTGGCGCCGGGGGACACCCTGCGCAAAGCGGAAAAGGACGGCGTGACCTACTACTGCATCCCGGGCGGGCATGCCCACCGGGGCGCCCGGGCGCCCGGGCAGAATGTGGCGCTATGGCGGCAGGTGGTGGAGGGCTTTCACCCTGACCTGATCCAGATCTGGGGCAGCGAGTTTACCGACGGGCTGGACCTGCTGGACGCTGCCCCCGGCGTACCCGCGGTACTGTACACCCAAGGGGTCATCACGGCCATCGCCAAATATCCCAACGGCGGCCTGCCGCTGGGGGAACTCCGCGCCGCCCAGCCGCTGCCCTTTCAGCCCATCACCCTGAAATACCGTCGGGACGCTGCCCGGATGGCGGCGCAGGTGCCTTTTGAGCAGGAACTGGCCCGGCGTGTGGGGTGCATCATCACCGACAACGAATGGTGCGCCGGGTTTTTCCGGGCGATGGCCCCCGAAACGGCGGTGGCCTACCATATGCTGCCCATGAACGAAGCTTTTCAGGGCGCCCCGTGGACGCCGGAAGGCTGTGTGCCCCATACGATTTTCTGCAACGCCGGGCGTACCCCCTACAAGGGCATCCATATGGCGGTGCGGGCGCTGGCCCGCATCCGCCCCCGCTACCCCGATGTAAAGCTGCGTATCCCCGGCGCGATCAGCTTTGACCGGCTGGACCACTGGCGGACGCCGCCCTATTTCCGGTATCTGGCCCGTCTGGCAGAGGAGCTGGGCGTAAGGGACTGTCTGGAATTTCCCGGGGTGCTTACCTCCGCCCAGATGGCCGAAGAAATGCGCCGCGCCCATGTTTTTGTAATGCCGTCGGCCATTGAAAACCTTTCCACCACCCTGCGGGAAGCCATGCTGGTGGGCACGCCCGCTGTTTCCGCCAGCGTGGGCTGCGTGCCGGAATACCTGCACCACGGCGAGAACGGCTATCTCTACCGTTACGAGGAATACGAGCTGCTGGCCCAGTACGTGATGCAGCTCTTTGCGGAGCCCGACAAGGCTGCCGCCTTCTCCGCCGCGGCTCGGCAGACCATCCGCCGGATGTATGTCCGGGAGGATGCCGGGGAACAGTTGGTGGAGATCTACCGGCAGGTGCTGCAAACGGCCCGGGGATGACCCCGACGCAAGAGGCAATATCGTGAAAGTTACCTTTGTTTCCAACTTCATGAACCATCACCAACTGCCTTTTTCCCAAGAATTGGCGGGCACCCCCGGCGTGGACTACACCTTCATCAGCCGGGAAGGCATCCCCGCCAGTCGGCTGGCTTTGGGGTATGAGGATCTGGATCATCGGTATCCCTTTGTCCTTTGCCCTTACGATGGGCCGGATACCGCCCGCCGGGCAGAAACCTGTCTGGAGGAAAGCGATGTGGTGATCGTGGGCTCTGCGCCCACCGCCATTCTGGCCCGGCGGCTGCGTCAGGGCAAGCTGACCTTCCAGTACAGCGAACGGTTCTTCAAGCGGGAGGACGGCGGCCTGAAGCGGTACCTGAAAGACCGGTACCGGGCTTGGAAACATTTTGTACGGTTTCAAGGCAAGCCGCTCTACTTTTTGTGCAGCAGCGCCTACACCGCCGCTGACATTGCCCACTATGCCGACTATACCGGCAAAGTCTTCCGCTGGGGGTATTTTCCCCAAGCGGTACACTGGCCCAGCACCGAGGCCCTGTTGGCGGCCAAGGAACCGGCCACCCTGCTGTGGGCGGGCCGCCTGCTGGACTGGAAACACCCTGATCAGGCGGTGGAAGTGGCCCGCCGCCTCCGCGAGGCAGGGATTCCCTTTCGGCTGGACGTGGTGGGCAACGGCCCCGAGGAGGACGCCCTGCACCGGCAGGTGACAGAGGCAGGTCTGCAGGACTGTGTCCGGCTGCTGGGAGCATTGCCCGCTGCTGAGGTGCGCGCCCGCATGGAAAAGGCTGCGATCTTTTTGTTTACCTCTGACAAACAGGAGGGATGGGGCGCGGTCCTGAACGAAGCAATGAACAGTGGCTGCGCCGTGGCGGCCAGCCACGGCGCGGGAGCCACCCCTTATTTGATTCAAGATGGTGTCAACGGGCTGCTGTACCAGAGCAAAAACACCGACGCTTTGTATGGCGCGGTGAAAACGCTGTTGGAGGATCCGGCCATGACTGCCCGGATGGGGGCGGCGGCTTACCACACCATCACCGATACGTGGAACGCCGAATTGGCGGCCCGGCGCTTTGTGGCGCTGGCGAAGGCACTGCTGGCGGGGGATCCGCCGCCCGTGTATCCCGACGGCCCTTGCAGTCCGGCGCCTTGTCTGGCAGATGACTGGTATCCGCCAGCAACCCGAGATGAGGCCTGAACGCCCCGACTGCTTTACAGAAAAGGAACGATCTGTTATGAAAGAAATCTTGATTACCGGCGCGGCGGGATTCATCGGCGCCAATCTGGCCAAGCGGCTGCTGCAGGATGACCCGCAGGTGCGGGTCGTGGGGCTGGATCTGGTCAACGACTACTACGATGTGCGCATCAAGGAAGCTCGGCTGGCCGAGCTGGCCCAGTTCCCCAACTTCGTCTTTGTGAAGGGGAATCTGGCCGATAAAGCGCTGGTGGAAGGGCTGTTTGCCCAGTACCGCCCGCAGGTGGTGGTCAACTTGGCCGCCCAAGCCGGGGTGCGGTATTCCATCATCAACCCCGACTCCTACGTGGAGGCCAACCTCATCGGCTTTTACAACATTCTGGAAGCCTGCCGCCACTATCCGGTGGAGCATCTGGTCTATGCCAGTTCTTCCAGCGTATATGGCGCCAACACCAAAGTGCCCTACTCCACCGACGACAAGGTGGACAACCCGGTGAGCCTGTATGCCGCCACCAAAAAGTCCGATGAGCTGATGGCCCACGCCTACGCCAAGCTGTACAACATCCCCTGCACGGGGCTGCGGTTCTTTACGGTGTACGGCCCGGCGGGCCGCCCGGATATGGCCTACTTCGGCTTTACCGACAAGCTCCGCGCCGGCAAGACCATCCAGATCTTCAACTATGGCCATTGCCAGCGGGACTTCACCTACATCGACGACATCGTGGAGGGCGTGGTCCGGGTCATGGCCCGCCCGCCTGAGAAGCGTACCGGCGCCGACGGCCTGCCGGTGCCGCCCTACAAGCTGTACAACATCGGCAACAACCAGCCCGAAAACCTGCTGGATTTCGTTACCATTTTGCAGGAAGAACTGGTCCGCGCCGGGGTATTGCCCCCCGACTATGACTTTGAGGCCCACAAGGAACTGGTGCCTATGCAGCCCGGCGATGTGCCGGTGACCTACGCCGACACCGCCCCGCTGGAGCGGGATTTCGGCTTTAAGCCCAGTACGCCGCTGCGCACCGGGCTGCGCCGGTTCGCCGAGTGGTACAAAGCGTTTTATATGGAGGAGGATACACAATGAAGATCGCCGTTGCCGGAACCGGCTATGTGGGTTTGTCCATCGCCACCCTGCTGGCACAGCACCACCACGTGACGGCGGTGGACATTCTGCCCGAAAAGGTGGAAAAAATCAACCGCCGGGAGTCCCCGATCCAAGACGAATACATTGAAAAATATCTGGCGGAAAAGCCGCTGGATCTTACCGCGACGTTGGATGGAGAAGCTGCCTACCGGGAAGCGGAGTTCGTGGTTATCGCCGCGCCCACCAACTATGACAGCAAGAAGAACTTCTTCGATACCTCCGCCGTGGAGGCGGTCATCGATCTGGTGCTGAAGGTCAACCCCCAAGCCACCATGGTCATCAAGTCCACCATCCCGGTGGGCTATACCGCCGAGATCCGCGAAAAGACCGGCAGCAAGAACATCCTGTTCAGCCCGGAATTTCTGCGGGAGAGCAAGGCCCTCTACGACAACCTCTATCCCAGCCGGATCATTGTGGGCACCGACCTGCAGGACCCCGCTCTGGTGGAAAAGGCTCACACCTTTGCCGGTCTGCTGCAGGAGGGGGCCATCAAGGAGAACATTCCCACCCTCTTCATGGGCTTTACCGAGGCCGAGGCTGTCAAGCTCTTCGCCAACACCTATCTGGCACTGCGGGTCAGCTATTTCAACGAGCTGGACACCTACGCCGAGACCAAGGGCCTGAGCACCAAGGACATCATTCAGGGTGTCTGTCTGGATCCCCGCATCGGCGACCACTACAACAACCCCAGCTTTGGCTACGGCGGCTACTGCCTGCCCAAAGACACCAAACAACTGCTGGCCAACTACGCCGATGTGCCGGAAAATCTCATCGAGGCCATCGTGGAATCTAACCGCACCCGCAAGGACTTCATCGCCGACCGGGTGCTGGAACTGGCCGGCGCCTACGAGGCCAACAGCGATTACGATCCCGCCCGGGAACACGCGGTGGTGGTGGGCGTCTACCGCCTGACCATGAAATCCCACTCCGACAACTTCCGCCAGTCCTCCATTCAGGGGGTCATGAAGCGGGTTAAGGCCAAGGGCGCCGAGGTCATCATCTACGAGCCTACGCTGGAGGACGGTACCACCTTCTTCGGCAGCCGGGTGGTCAACGACTTGGCGGAGTTCAAACGCCGCAGTCAGGCTATCATTGCCAATCGGTATGACAGTTGTCTGGACGACGTGCAGGCCAAGGTCTACACGCGGGACCTGTTCCGCCGCGATTGATTTTGCAAGGAAAGTTGGTTCTCTATGGTTTCAATGCGAAGCTTGCTGGCCTATTTCTGGGTGGATCGGCCGCGGGTGATCTATTTTGTGCTGTGCTGCTGTCTGGTACTGCTGCTGGCGTGGAAACGCCGGGATGCGGTGTCGGTGCGGCTGCGCCGCTACATTGTACTGCCGTCCGCCGTGCTGTTGGTGCTGCTGCTCAACCCGGTGGTGGCCCACTTTCTGGTGACCAAGTATGAGGAGACCCGGTCGCTGCGGTTCTTCTGGCTGGTTCCTGTCAGTCTGCTCATGGCCGCAGCCAGTGTGCTCCTTGTGGATTGGTTCCGCCCGCGGGCTTTGAAAATTGCGGCAGCCATCGTGCTGCCCTTGGGGGTGCTGGCTACCGTTAACCAGTTCCAAAGCCTGCGCAATACCTGGCAAAACCACACCACCAACTGGTATAAGATCCCCGATGTGGTCATCGAACTGTCCGACGCCATTGTGGAGGACGACGCCGGGGTGGAGAAAAAGGCATTTTTCCCCACTCCGCTGAACCTCTGGGTGCGGCAATACCGCCCCGAAATCGAGATGCCCTATGCGTGGACCAAGGTCAACGGTGATTTTGAGCCCGCTCAACAGATCTATGACACCGTGGAAAAGGCCGAAGATGCTGTGGATCTGGATCAGTTGGCTTACTGGGCGGCGGAAGGCGGATACCACTATCTGGTGCTGGCCGTCGATGGCGACTACACCGGCAGTGTGACCGCCCACGGTTTTGAGGAGATCTATCGCATCGATGTGGATCCGGTGAAAGACACCAACTCGTACGATAAGGAGTACGTCCTCTATCGTCTGGCGGAAGGAGCGTACCAATGATCGTCTTGCAAGCGCTTTTGACCGTCCTTGTGCTGGTTCTTGTCTTTGCCGTGCTGCCGTTGGGGTTGGGCAAGCTCCTTGTCGGCGGGCAGGAGACAAAGCTGGCCCTGTTGGGCGGCCTCTTCGCGGAATTTTGTCTCTTTGAAGTGCTGGCGATAATTTTCCATCTCACGATGGGCAGCCTGCGGTTTATGACGGGCCTGTGGTCTGTGGCTTGCATCGCGTTGGCGATGTGGGGGTATCTGCGGGCCAAGCGCCGCGCCATACCCCGTCCGGTGACTGCCGCGGTGCGCTGGGACCGGGTGGAAAAACTGCTGCTGGCGGCAGTCATCGCGATGGTGGTGCTGCAAACGCTGAACACCGTGCTGAACACCTATTACGGCAACTGGGACGACGAGACCTACTGTGGTACCGCTGTTACCTCCTGGTACACCGATACGGTCAACCGCTACGCCCCCAGTACCGGTGCGCTGCAGCGGCCCTTCTACAACGACAAATACGTGATCGCCAGTTGGCCGGTCTTCAGCTCCATGCTGGCGATCCTTACCGGAGTGCATCCGGCGATTCTGTTCCGGACCATTTTGCCGCTGCTGGAGATCCCGTTTGCTTACTGGATCGCCTACCAACTGCTGCGGCTCTTCTTCCCGAATAGCCGCAAAAAGGCGCTGTTGGGCACCCTGTACTACACGATTTTTGTGCTGATGGCCGCCGAAAGCATGAACGGCACCAGCGGCGAATGGTGGCTGGTGGTCAACTGCTGGACCGGAAAAGCTTTGACGGCCTCCATTATGACACCGCTGATTCTCTGGTTGTTGATCCGTCTGGAGGAGGCCGCCAACCCGGCCCAGCGGCGCACCTTGTGGCGTGCGCTGTTGTTCGTTTGTTGGTCTTGCTGCTTTGTATCGGCGTCCCTCTTCTTTGTGGTGCCGCTGGAACTGGCCCTCTGGGGCGGATTCTGCCTGCTGCGCAATAAGCGCTGGCCTGATGTGCTGCGGTATCTGGTCTGTGGATTGCCCACAGCCTTCTGTGCGCTGATCACGTTGTTCTGACCGGATCCGCGTGGCGGATAAACTCTCTATACCATCGCAGGCGCGTTTAAAGCGCCGAGAAAGGATTCTCTATGGCAGCCTTTTCCCTTTCGGGGCAGAAAATCCTCAACCCTTCGTTTTCGTGGAAGCGCATCCCCTACAACCTGCGGGTGGCGCTGGTTTCCACCTTTGTCATCGGGGTGGTGGCCCACTTCTTCTGCTACACCAACGTCTTCTTCAATCACGACGATGCCAGTATGTACTGGTATCGCATCAGTTTGGGGGATGCGGCCACCGGTACACGCTGGTTGACCCCTTTGTGGCAGACCATGGTGGCCTGTGTGCAGATTCCCTGGTTGGAAGGAATTTTTACCCTCTTTTTCTACAGCCTTAGCGTATGGCTGATCTGTGAAACGCTGGAAATCACCTACCCGGCCTTGATTGTATTGGTCAGCGGGATTCTGGTTACCAGTCCCACTGCCATCTCGTCCAATATGTACCTGAGCAGTGCCCACCAGTATGCGGGAGCGCTGCTGTTTGCCTGCTTGGCCTTGTATGCTTTTGAAAAGTGGAAGCACGGTTGGTTCTGGGCTTTCGGCTGCCTTCTGGTCTCGGCGGGAACCTACGGTGCTTATGTCAATCTGTCGGTAACCCTCTTCCTGATGCTGCACATCGTGAAGATACTGACCACCCAGCGGGAAAACCCTGTGCGCGTCTTCTGGGACCATCTGCGCTTCCTGCTCACCTTTGGCGCGGCGATGGTGGCAACGTCGGGGATCGTTTCGGTCATTATCCGAATCTTCGGCACCACTGCACAGGGGCGGGTGGATGATGCCATCCATGGCACAGGCACTCAATATCTGGAGAATTTGCTCCATGCGGTTGACGTGGTGGTGGAGTATTTCTCTCCGTTTAATGACCTGAGCTATTTTCAGGAAAACCCGCTGGTCTATGGTGTCTTTTCCGTGGCGGCGGTATGCAGTCTGGTGCTGCTGGTGCTGTTGTTCATCAAAAACCGCATCTGGCAGCAGCCCTTGCGGTTGTTGGTCTTGGTGGTGGATATCCTCTGCCTGCCGCTGGCCATGAACCTGATCGGTATGTTCTATCAGGCACATACCCTGATGCAGATCGCCTTTGTGGTACCTTGGCTGCTCTTTGTACTGCTGGCTCAACGCTTCTGCACCCAGCCCGATCTGGTGGCGTGGGTACAGGCCGGCGCTGCCCGAGCTAAGGTGTTTGTGGGATATGCCGTGGTGGTGGCTGCGGTGTCGGTGGTCACCATCGTCAACGGTATCTATCTGGCCAATGTGTCCTATATGAAGGCATATGCCCTCTATGAGTCCGGTTTGGCGCTGACCAACCGGATTGTGGACCGCATTGAGGCGACTCCCGATTATGTGGCGGGCCAGACTCGGGTGCTGTTTGTGGGGGATATCAAAAACAACTACGCGCCCTACCGCTACGGCTTTGCCATGACCGATTCGGTCACTGGCATCGGACGGTACAGTTGGGATACCTCGCTGACCTACAATCTGGTGCTGTCCACCTACATTGAGCAGCAGCTAGGCATTCAGATGCAGTTCCTCAATCCCACCGATCCGGCCTATGCCGATACCGCCCCGGAACTGCTGGCTGAGGCCGGTGTTTCTTGGGCCGATGAGAGCGAGGAAATTATCAATGGGCTGGAAGCATTCCCGTCCCAGAACTGCATTTACCTGCAGGACGATGTACTCATCATCAAACTCAGCGACTGAATCGGCGGCGGATGCCGCCAAAAGGGGAGTCACCATGCAACAAAGAGGACTGTTCTTCTTCATCGGCACCGAGGCGGAGCTGATCAAACTGTTCCCCGTTATGCAGGAACTGGGCGATCGGAAGGTGCCCTATCGGATCATCGCATCAGGGCAGAATGACCTGAAAAAGAGCGCGGTGCTGCGGGCACTCAACGGCGGAAAGGTAGACTTAGAACTCAGCGATGAAAAAAGTATCCGCAAAACCGCCGCCGGATTGCTGGGATGGTACGCTGCCACTTGGCGCAAAGCTCGTGCCCAGTTGGTGAGGACCTTCGGCGCCGAAACGCTGCACGGCAGCGTTATGGTGGTGCATGGGGATACCGTCTCTACCATGATGGGAGCCTATCTGGGCCGCAAGCTGGGCATGCAGGTGGCCCATGTGGAAGCGGGGCTGCGCAGCCACAACTGGTTCAATCCTTTTCCGGAGGAAATCGACCGTGTGCTGACCAGCCGCAAAGCAACACTGCATTTTGCGCCCGGACAGGAGGCTGTGGCCAATCTGCACGGTGTAAAGGGCCGGGTGGTGGACACCGTCTATAATACCATCATCGACAGTCTGGCCTATTCCCGCCGGATGCCCTGCGAGAATCCGGCTGTGCAGGCCCAGTGCGATGGCCCCGCCTACTTTGTCTTTGTGATGCACCGGCAGGAAAATCTGGCCAACAAAAAACTGGTGGAAGCGATGGTCCAGCGCATTGTGGATCAGACCAAGACGATGCGCTGCGTCATGATCCTGCACAAACCCACCGAGGTGACCTTGACCCAGATGGGGCTGCTGGAAGCGCTGCGGGCCAATCCGCGCATTGTACTGCTGCCCCGGGTGGAATACTTTGACTTTATGAAACTGCTGCAAGGTGCGGAGTTTGTCATTACCGACGGCGGCAGCAATCAGGAGGAATTGGCCTACATGGGCAAGCCTTGCCTGATCATGCGGGACCGCACCGAACGCACCGACGGATTGGGAGAAAATGCCCGGCTCTATGGTGGGGACTTGCAGGCGGTAGATGACTTTGTAAAAGCGTATGCCCGCTACCGGCGGGATCCGGTCACGCCGGCCCAGTCCCCGGCGGCGCGGATTGCGCAGGAATTGCAGGCCTGCGTGGAGGAGTAAATGAACAAGCAACCTTTGGTTTCGATCATTATGCCGTCCTACAATGCCGCCGCCACCATCGAAACGGTGCTGCAAAGCATTCGGATGCAGACCGTGGCGGACCAAATTGAGATTCTGGTCATCGACGGCGGCAGCACCGATGCTACCCGGGAGATCGCCCGGCGGTACGGTGCTGTCGTACTGGAAAACCCCCACCGGCTGCCCGAACCGGCCAAGGTCATCGGGATGGAACAGGCGGCAGGCCGCTATGTGATCGAGCAGGATACCGACGAAGAATGGATCCGACCTACGCAGGTGGAAGAACGGCTGCGGCTGTTTGCCCAGCATCCTGAAGTGAAGTGTGTGGTCTGCGATACCCAGCACCCCGGTCCCCATGGAGGGTTGGCAGCCCAGTATATCTGTGCGTGCGGCGATCCGTTTACCCAGTTTATCTACCGGCGGAACAACGGTGTGCGCTATACCTTTGGCCGAAGAACCGCCCAGTCTGATCCGGTACTCCGGTTTCAGCCGGGGGAGCCGACACCTATCGGTGACGGCGGGACTACCATGTTTGATCTGAGCTGGATCAAACAGACTTTCCCGCAAGAATGGGATGACATCCAGTTTGTTTGTGCTATGAGCAATCGGGTGATTTGTTCTACTGGTTGCTGCGGCTGTATCCAAGGCGATGATATTCGCCATCATGTGAAAGCGGGATTTTGTACCTATCTGAGCAAGTTGCGGTTCCGGGTGCAGAACAATCTCTTCCATCAGGAAGAAAGCGGTTTCTCGGCCCGGGCAGCGGACGCCGTCAACGTCCGCTTTGCCCGGCGCAAATACTGGTTCGTTCTCTACGCGGCCACCGTGGTGGGGCCGCTGGTAGACGGTGTCCGTATGGCAGTGCGGGACAAAGATCCCAGTATGCTGCTGCACATCGTGTATGTGTACTATGTCTGCTTATACATCGCGT
The DNA here is from genome assembly GCA_963557315.1 of uncultured Gemmiger sp. GTDB lineage: Bacteria > Bacillota > Clostridia > Oscillospirales > Ruminococcaceae > Gemmiger. The sequence continues at coordinate 123,007 of CAUWAX010000004.1, forward strand.
ACTGCCTTGTGGCTGCCAAGCTGGGCAAAAAGATTCGAGAGAAGTCCTACGGGAAATAAAAATGCGCCGGACAAGGGTAAAGCCTTGTCCGGCGTGGTTTTATTTTCCATAAGAGCCGATGAAAAGAACTCAATATTTTTTCCGCCAAGGAGCTTTGGCAACCAATTTGGTCACCAACTTAGGGGAAAGCAGGTAGATTCGATTGCGCAGTGTGATGACAGCTTTGTCTTTCCATGTCAGGTCCGGCCAGCGGTCGGTGTCGTAGGAAAGGCCCTCTTTACGCAAAAAGGCAGTGGAGTTTAAACGGAATTTTCCTCGTTGGATGATGTCCAAATTGGGGTAGATTTCTCGACCGCGGACAACAGTATAGATGCTTTCCGGCAAAGAGAGGCTATAGGTGGAACCAAGTCGCTCGAAGTCCGAAGGGGAAGGATAGCGGTCGGCAAATTTTTTCACGTATTCGGTCTTCCAGAAGACGCTGCGCAGCGAAATCCGATAGGGATCATCCGCGGGGGATTCTTTTAGTACTGGCGCTTCTCGAGAAGGAGCATTGAAATTCTGCCGCTCGCTGTTTTTGTAGATTAGGGAGATACTACCGGCATTGTGTGCTTCGGCAAAGGCGACCATGGCAGACAAATCTTCGTTGTGGATGCGGTCATACAAGAGAAAGTCGTCCAGAATCAACAGGACATAGGGGGTTTTGACCAATTCCAATGCCTTTTGTACCCGGAGCATATTTTTGCCGCCTACACTGGTTTCATCCACCACAACCTTGTCAAAAAAAGGCAGTAGTGCTTTCATGGCATCGGTTTCCACATCCAGCGCACAGATTTTTTCGACTTCACAATCGGGCCAGTACTTCTGGAGGAGTGCAATGTTGCAAGCTAAAAAATCGGAGTAGGCGTGGTATGCCGACACGACAAGCGTGAGTTGGCTGGAAAGCTGACCCATGATGGCCTCCCTGTTCTGGAAAGTTTCAAATCCTTGACCCGCCCGTACAGGGGCGGAAAACTACTCCCTATTGTAGCACAGGCAAGGGGGGATTTCAATGTGAAAACCCTTCTTGCATTTCCCGGCGTTTTGCCCTATGATAAGAAGGCGGCGCTGGCCGCAATATAGGGAGGTGCCGATTGTTTATGCAAACCCGTGCTCGGGCGTTGACCGAAGGCCCTATTGCGCCTACGCTGCTGCGCTTTGCGCTGCCCATGATGGTGGGCAATCTGCTGCAGCAGCTCTACAACATTGCCGATACCCTGATTGTGGGGCGGTATGTGGGCGCTGATGCGCTGGCGGCGGTGGGCTCGGCCTATACGTTGATGACCTTTTTGACCTCCATTTTGCTGGGCCTTTCGATGGGCAGCGGCGTGGCGGTGTCCATCTCGTTTGGACGAGGGGATGCCGACCGAATGCGGCGGGAAATTTTCCTCTCTCTGGGGATGATCGGCGGCACCGCGGTGTTGCTGAATGTGGCGGTCTTTCTGCTCATCGATCCTATCCTTTGGCTGCTGCAGGTCCCTGCCGAGGTGTGGGGGTTGATGCGCACCTATCTGCTGGTGATCTTTGTGGGCATCGGTGGGACTTTCCTTTACAACTACTACGCCTGTCTGCTGCGGGCGGTGGGGGATTCGGTGCGGCCGCTGGTCTTTTTGGGCGTGTCGGCGGTGCTGAACATCGTGCTGGATGTGGCCTTTGTGCTGGGTCTGGGCGCTGGGGTGGCCGGTGCTGCTTGGGCTACCGTCATCGCCCAGTGGCTGTCAGGGGCGGGCCTCTGCGTCTATGCACTGGCCACCCGGCGGGATCTGCGGCTCCACCGGGCCGACCTGCGGTGGGATAAGGCCTGTGCCGGACATGTCTTCCGGCTCTCCTTTATCACCGGTGCCCAACAATCCATTATGAACTTCGGCATTCTCATGGTGCAGGGCCGGGTCAACAGTTTTGGCCCTGCCGTGATGGCCGCCTTTGCCGCTGCTGTCAAAATCGACTCCTTCGCCTACATGCCGGTGCAGGATTTCGGCAACGCGTTCTCCACCTTCATCGCCCAGAACTTCGGCGCCGGACGGTATGACCGCATCCGAAGGGGCACCCGTACCGCGGTGGCCGTCAGTATGCTCTTTGGTGTGGCTGTGTCCGCCGTGGTCTTTGTGCTGGCACGGTCGCTGATGCTCCTCTTTGTGCAGCCCGAGGAAACCGAGATCCTCGCGGTGGGGGTGCAGTACCTGCGTACCGAGGGCGCTTTCTACTGCTTGATCGCCCTGTTGTTCCTGCTCTACGGCTTTTACCGGGCCATCGAGCGTCCTGGCATGTCGGTGGTGCTCACCGTCATTTCGCTGGGCCTGCGGGTGGTGCTGGCCTATGCTCTGTCCGCCATTCCGGCGCTGGGAGCTGCCGGCATCTGGGTGTCCATCCCCATCGGATGGGTCATCGCGGACATCGCCGGTTGTCTGCCCATGGCAAAGTTTTTCCGCACCCTGCCGCAGGAAAAGCAGTCGAAATAACCAAAGCCCTTGTATCAACCGGTACAGGGGCTTTTCTATGTACAAAAGAACCCTTGACAGCCTAGGGGACGGCATGGTACAATACCACCTTGAATTAGCTATAACTAACTTGAACTGCATCTAGGGAGGTGTACCTGTGGATTCATCCTTTCTGCCCGCCTTCGGCATGACGCTGCTGGCTGGACTGAGCACTGGCATCGGCAGCCTGATCGCCCTGTTGTGGCGCCATACCAACCGGAAATTCCTCTCGGTAGCGCTGGGGTTTTCTGCCGGTGTGATGATCTATGTGTCGTTGGTGGAAATTCTTGACAAAGCCCGCACCGCGCTGGCCGGAGAACTGGGCGACCGGACCGGCAACTGGGCGACGGTGGCGGCCTTCTTCGGCGGCATGTTGGTCATTGCTCTCATCGACAAACTGATCCCCGAGGGGGAAAACCCCCACGAGGTCAAATTGGCCGAAGCCATGGAGGACCCCGCTCCCGCCCGACTGATGCGGATGGGCGTTTTTACCGCGCTGGCTATCGCCATCCACAATTTCCCAGAAGGGCTGGCCACCTTTGTGTCGGCTTTGCAGGAGCCCGGATTGGCAGTGCCCATCGTGGCGGCCATTGCCATCCACAACATCCCCGAGGGCATCGCCGTGTCGGTGCCCATCTATCAGGCCACCGGCTCCCGGGGGCGGGCCTTCGGGTACTCCTTCCTGTCGGGGCTGGCGGAACCGGTGGGGGCGCTGGTGGGCTGGCTGCTGCTGCGCCCCGTCATGAACGACACCGTTTTTGGAGTGCTTTTTGCTGGGGTGGCCGGTATCATGGTCTTTATCTCCTTTGACGAACTGCTGCCCGCTGCCCGGGAATACGGGGAAAACCACCTCTCCCTGTACGGGCTGATCGCGGGGATGGCGGTCATGGCCGTCAGCCTGCTGCTCTTTTTGTAAAAAACACGCCCCGGTCCCCTTGACACGAGGGCTGGGGCGTGGTATACTGACAGAGAGTTAGAGATGGCTAACCAAAGCCGCCCGCCGGAGCACCCTCCGGCGGTTCTCTCCCGACAAAGGTTAGTGACAACTAACTAAAACTTTCCACCGAAAGGATGCCATACGATGTGCGAGGAACTGATGGTCCGTCATGGCTCCCCCACGCTGGCGGGGCTGAAAACCGGCAGCCTGTTTACCTGCCCCTTTGGGGAAGAACAGGTCATGCAGGACTGCGTGCGCTGCTGGAACCATGCGCTGGCCCCCAAGGGGCTGCGTGTCATGCCGCTGCGCTGGCAGAACGGCCGGGCGCTGATCTACCTGTACCGGCCTGCCCGGCTGGCCAAGGATCTGCAGCGCCCCGAAGCCCGGGCCTTGCTGGCACCCCGGGGCTACTGCTGCGAAGCACCGGCCCGCTGTCTGGGACGGCTGATGCAGCGGCTGCGGGAGCGGACCGACTTCCCCCACGAGATCGGGCTGTTTTTGAGCTACCCGCCGGAGGACGTGCAGGGGTTCATCCAAAGCCCGGTGTGTGGCTTCAAGTGTGTGGGATGCTGGAAGGTCTACGGGGACGCGCAGGCGGCCCGGCAGACCTTTGGGCGGTACCGCCGCTGTACCGAAATCTACTGCGCGCGGTACGCGCAGGGAACCACGTTGGAACGGCTGGCTGTGGCCGGCTGACAGGAAAGGAAGGTATCCGATGAGCAAGATCGCCGTAGTATATTGGAGCGGCACCGGCAACACCGAGGCCATGGCCGCCGCCGTGGCGGAGGGAGCCCGAGACGCCGGGGCAGAGGTCCGGCTGGTGACCGTCGATGCGTGGGATGCGGCCCAGATGGACGAGGTGGACGGGGTGGCTTTCGGCTGCCCGTCGATGGGCTGTGAACAGTTGGAGGAGAGCGAGTTTGAACCGGTCTTTACTGCCTGCGAAAGCAAGCTGAACGGCAAACGGCTGGGGCTGTTTGGTTCCTACGGCTGGGGCTGTTTGGTTCCTACGGCTGGGGCGACGGGGAATGGATGCGCAGTTGGGAACAGACCTGCCGGGAGGACGGCGGGGTACTGGTAGCCGACGGCGTGATCTGCAACGGCAGCCCCGATGGGGAAGCCTTGGCCGCCTGCCGGGCCTTGGGTGCGGCGCTGGCCGAATAACGTACAGGATGAGGACCCCTGCGTGTGCGCGCAGGGGTCTTTTGTTTGCAAAAAAAAATGGAAAGTGTGCTTGACATTTTGCGGGGAATGTGGTAGCTTATAAATGGAAAGTGAACTTTCCATGAGAGTCGGAAGGCAGAAGGAGGCGTAGGCCATGAAAAACCGGTTGGAGGAGATCCGCAAGAGCCGCGGCATCCGTCAGGAAGAACTGGCAGCGGCACTTGCGGTCTCCCGGCAGACCATCGGCTCGCTGGAAAACGGGCGGTACAATCCGTCCATCCTGCTGGCCTTCAAGATTGCCCGGTATTTCGGTATGCAGATCGAGGACATCTTTATCTATGAGGAGGAAGCGCAATGAAACAGGATCGGAAGGAGATTGTGTGGATCGTCGTCGGTGTGGTGTTGTGGGGGATCGCGGTGCTGCTGCTCCGGCAGAACCCCGGAAACAGCGGATTCTGGCGGGCGCTGCCCTATGTCTGTCTGGGCGTGGGCGCCGGGCTGCTGGGGCAGGGCATCGGGCGGATGGTGCAGCGCAAAGCCTTGCAGAGTGACCCGGAACTGGCCCGTCAGCAGGAAATTGAGGCCGGGGACGAGCGGAACATCCAACTGGCCCAGCGGGCCAAAGCCAAGGCCTTTGACCTGATGGTCTTTGTCTTCAGTGCGCTGCTGCTGGTCTTTGCCCTGATGGGGGTGGAGATGACGGCCCTTCTGCTGCTGGTGGCGGCCTACCTGCTGGTGCAGGGCTATGCAGTCTACTGCCGCGTCAAGCTGGAAAAAGAGATGTAACGAAAAACCGCCCCCGGCGCCGCAAGGCGCCGGGGGCGGAATGGGTTATTTTGGAAAAAATTACTGGTTGGCTTCGTTGTTATGTTCGGGACGGACGATCTCGTGCACGGCGGCGGCGATGGCCTCGGCCGACAGGCCGTAGTCACGCAGCACCTCGTTGGCGGGGCCGGAGTGACCGAACTGGTCCTGCACGCCCAAACGGCGGACATAGCAGGGCAGCTTCTCGCTCAGGACGCCGCAGACCGCTTCGCCCAAGCCGCCGATGACGTTGTGCTCTTCCACCGTGATGATGCGGCGGCACTCCCGCGCGGCGGTGAGGATGATCTCCTCGTCCAGCGGCTTGATGGTGGGCATGTTGATGACCCGCACGCTGATGCCCTGACGCTTGGCCAGCACCGCAGCCCGCAGGGCTTCGCTGGTCATCAGGCCGGTGGAGATCACCGCAATGTCGTACCCATCGGTGAGCTTCTCGCCCTTGCCGATCTGGAACTCGTAGGTTTCGGGGTCATGGAAGACCGGCGTGGCCAAACGGGACAGACGCAGGTAGACCGGACCATTGTAGTTGTAAGCGGCGATCACCGCAGCCCGGGCTTCCACATCGTCGGCGGGGCTCAGGATCACCATACCGGGGATGGAGCGCATCAGGGCAATGTCCTCACAGCACTGGTGGGAAGCACCATCCTCACCCACCGACAAACCGGCGTGGGTGGCGGCGATCTTCACGTTCAGGTGGGGGTAGCCCACGGTGTTGCGGATCTGCTCAAAGGCACGGCCCGCGGCAAACATCGCAAAGCTGGACACAAACGGCACATAGCCCATGGTGCTCATGCCGGCGGCTACGCCGATCATGTTCTGCTCGGCAATGCCGCAGTCAAAGTGACGGTCGGGATATTCGTTGCGGAAGATCTCCGTCTTGGTGGCAGCGGCCAGGTCGGCGTCAAACACGACCAGATTATCGGCGCCCTGACGGGCCAGTTCCACCAGCGTGTTGCCGTAGCTCACGCGGGTAGCAATTTTCTTCATCTCAGCCATTGTTGAGCTCGATCTCCTTTTCCAGTGATTCGTGGGCGGCGCGCAGTTCTTCCATCGCGGTCTCGTACTCCTCATCGTTGGGAGCCTTGCCGTGCCATTCCACGGCGTTCTGCATGTAACTTACGCCCAAGCCCTTGGTGGTGCGCAGCAGGAAGCAGGTGGGCTTGCCGCTGCCATGGGACAGATCGAACATCTTGAACGCCTGCTCCAGCTCGGCAAAGGAGTTGCCGTTGCAGACGATGGTGTTGAACCCGAAGGCGTCCATCTTGCGGTCCAGCGGCTCGGAGTTCATGATCTGGCGGGTGGGGCCGTCGATCTGCAGGCCGTTGACGTCGATCATGATGCACAGGTTGTCCAGCTTGTAGTGGTTGGCAAACATAAAGGCTTCCCAGCACTGGCCTTCGTCGATCTCACCGTCACCCAGCAGGGTGTAGACGTTGATATCGCTCTCCAACTGTTTGGCTGCCAAGGCCATGCCGCAGGCCGTGGAAACACCCTGACCCAGACTGCCGGTGGACATATCCACGCCGGGCACGGTGTTCATGTTGGGGTGCCCCTGCAGGTAGCTGTTGGAATGCCGCAGGGTGGGCAGGTCCGCCACCGGGAAGAAGCCACGCTCCGCCAGCGTGGCGTACAGGGCGGGGGCGCAATGACCTTTGCTCAGCACAAAGCGGTCCCGGTTGGGGTCCTGCGGCTGCTCGGGGTCGATGCGCATTTCACGGAAGTACAGATATGTCAGGACATCCGCAGAAGACAGGCTGCCGCCCGGATGGCCGCATCCCGCCCCATGGGTCGCTTCGATCACGCCCATCCGTACGCGGGTCGCAGTCAGCTTTAACTGCAGCGTTTCCAGTTTTGTCATAGTCAAGTTCCTCCGGTCCGTATACAAAAATCAGACGGGATCACACCGTCACGCAATTCACTACCTTATATTATACACAAACCGACGCGGCTGGCAAGATTTTTTTACAAATTCCCGCGGTTTTCGCCCGGTTTCGTGCGCTGCGATGGGGAAAAGGTGCACCGCTGCCGGGGATTTTGTGCGTTGTGCCAAAAAATGGGGACAATCCGGGCCAAAGAACAGCGAATTGGCACTTGCACACCGGCGCGATCTGTGGCATAATTTGGGTAAAGCATGTCGCGGCCAACCCTTATATAGGGCAGCCAACCGGCGGTTGCACTATATTTTGGGGAGGAAATACAATGCCCAACGGCATCTACATCCAGACAGAGTATCACGGCAAATTGATCCGCAAGATCGTGTGCAACGGTGAGGAGCGCTGGTTTATCGGCTCGGATTGCGCGGTGACCTTTATGACGATGGATGACTGCATGGCGGCGATCGACCGTCGTGCCTAAAACCCAAGCTACAACAAGCACCCCGCCCGCAGCATGCGGACGGGGTGTGTTCGTTTTTATTCAACGGGATCGAGGTTTCTATGCCTAAACAAAAATTGACTTGGCGCCATATCCTGCGCAGAGTGCTTTCACTGGTGTTCAGCCGGCTGGTGGTGACCGGCGTGCTGCTGCTGGTGCAGATCATCTGGCTGTTTGTGCTGTTCTACCGGTTGAGCGACTACGCCACCTGGATCAACGCGGTGGGGCTGGGCCTCAGCGTGGTGATGTGTCTGGCCCTCATCCGGCAGGATTCCACCGTGCCGGAATTTAAGATCAGTTGGATGATCCTTTTCACCGTTATGCCGGTGCAGGGCGGGCTGCTCTATCTGCTGTGGGGCGACAAGCGCCCCGCCATCCGGCTGCGCCGCCGTCTGGAACGGGCCGAGGCCCGGTTTGCCCCGCTGCGCACCGCTGACCCCACCGCCCAGGAAAAACTGGCCCGGCAGGACCCCCGCGCCGCCGAAACCGCCCGCTATGTGCGGGACTATGCCCCGGCGCCGGTCTTTGACGGCACCGCCGTGCGGTACTACCCCAGCGGCGAGGCCATGTTCGCCGATATGCTGCCTGCACTGCAAAGCGCCCAGCATAGCATCTACATCGAGAGCTTTATCGTCGGCATGGGAGAAATGTGGGGGCAGATCCACGAAATTTTGCGCCAAAAAGCCGCCGATGGGCTGGATGTGCGGGTCATCTACGACGACGCCGGCTGTCTGAGCCTGCTGCCCCGCAGCTACGACGACACCCTGCGGGCCGAGGGCATCCGGGCATTCTCTTTCAATCGCTTTGTGCCGCTGCTCAACTTGGTCATGAACAACCGGGACCACCGCAAGATCATGGTCATTGACGGGCGGATCGCGTTTACCGGCGGTGTCAATCTGGCCGACGAGTACATCAACAAACTGGTGCGGTTCGGCTACTGGAAGGACAGCGGCGTTCGGCTGGAAGGCCCCGCCGCCCGCAGCTTTGCCAATATCTTCCTGACTTTCTGGCAGGCCCACTATCCCAACGAAACCATCGATCTGGCTGCCGCCCTGCCCGGAGTGCCGCCCCAGCCCACCGACTGCTTGGTGCAGCCCTTTGCCGACAGCCCGGTGGACCGGGAATCGGTGGCCAAAAACGTCTATCTGGAACTGATCACCCAAGCCCAGAAAAACCTCTACATCTGCACGCCTTACCTGATTTTGGACAACGACCTGCTGACCGCCCTGCGGCTGGCTGCCAAGCGGGGCGTGGATGTGCGGATCTACACCCCCGGCATCCCCGACAAGCCCACCATCTATCTGCTGACCAAGAGCTACTTCCCGTCGCTGCTGCGGGCGGGGGTCAAGATCTACCGGTACGTGCCGGGGTTCCTCCACGCCAAAACGTGGCTGTGCGACGACCGGGTGGCGGCGGTGGGCACCGTCAATCTGGACTACCGCAGCCTCTACCTGCACTTTGAATGCAGCGCCCTGCTCTACGGCGGCAAGGTGCTGGCGGATATTCGGGCCGATATGGCGGCCATCGAGGCGGAAAGCGATGCCATTGCGTTGGAAGAGTGCCGCGCCGGCTTTTTGGGCACGATGCGCAGCGCCTTCCTGCGGTTGCTGGCGCCGCTGTGCTGAAAAAATTATACCGGGAAAAAAGTTGAAAACCGTCTGCGCCGGCGGACATGTGCCGACCGGCGCAGACACATACAGGGAAATAGGACGGCAAATTGTGTACGCTAGTGCGCGATTTGCCGTCCTATTTTGTCGAGGGGGATTTCAAGAGGGCTGCAAAGCCGCGCCGCAAGATGCGGGCACCGCAACCCGGTATATAGGTCTGTCAGGCACCGCCGTGCAGACCTGTTCCCCCTTTTGCAGTGTTTGCAGTCCCTTTTTTTGTGCTTCCAAAGGGGAGCGGGGGAATTTGTATCCAAAATCTATTGACAACTAACGGTTGTTGAACTAAGATGAAAACAACCAACAAAGTCGTGATAGAATGCAAACGAACCATAGCAATAAGGGAGGATACCGATGACCTACAAAGAAAAAGTGGAATGGCTGCGGCAATACCGGGCGGCGGTCAGCCGGGAGCGGCTGCTGGAGGGCGAGCTGGAAATGCTGCGCAGCGCTGCCGAGCGGGTGACCGCCTGCCTGACCGGTATGCCGGGGGCGGGACCTGACCCGGACCGCTTGCCCCGGGCGGTGGAAAGAATCGAAGAAACGCAGAAAAAGCTGGAAGAACAAATTGAGGATTGTGTGGAGTGCCGCTTTGCGGTGACCCACGTCATTGCGGGGGTAAAGGCCCCCGACGTGCAGGAGGTGCTGCGCCGCCGCTACATTTTGGGCCAAAGTTACGCCGACATTGCCGACGCCATGGGGGTGGTGCTGCGCCGGGTCTACCAGATCCACCGCGCCGGCGTGCTGGAAATGCCGATGGAAGAACTGATGGAAAAAACCCAAGAAAATGCTTCCTGATCTTTCCCAAGGTTTTCTCGAAATTTCCTTGCATTTCACAACCTAATGTAGTAACATGATACCGTCGAAACTCGCGACAGGGCATCCGCCCCGCCGCGGGTTTTTTGTTTGCCCACACCACAAAGGGGGGATGGATCATGCACGGGTAACACCCCCGGGCGCTGCGGACCGCGGCGCGGCGCCGGGGGAGCAAGCCACCACATTGCGGGAAAGGAGATTCTTTTGCAAAGCTATCTGGAACAAGCCTTTGGCAAACACGATGTCACATCGGCCAAGATGCGGGGGGCCCTGCGGGAATGGCTGGACCTGTACTACGGCGCGCCACGCCTCGGCGAGGACCCCGCCCCGCGGCTGGCCGCCCTCATCGTGGCCAAGCTCTGCCGCACCGTCTTTGCCGAGTACGACGCCCGGCTGGACGATGGGGCCGACGAACTCTTGCAGCGCAGTCTGGCAGCCCTCAACGCCGTGAGCAAAACGGCGGTGCAGTATGCCCTCATCGGCGGCGAGTGCCTGCTCAAGCCGGTGCTGACCGGCGACGCGCTGGATTTTGTGCCCATCCGGCGGGACTGCTATGTGCCCTTGGCCCGGGACGCCCACGGCCGGTTGCTGGCGGTGGGCACCATGGAATGTCACAGCCGGGGCGCGACCCGGTACGCCCTGCTGGAACGCCGGGTGGCCGGGCCGGAGGGCCTGACCATCGAGACCCGGCTCTTTGAGCTCAACGGGCAGGCGCTGGGCCGCTGCGTGCCGCTGTCCACGCTGGACGCCTGCGCCGACTTGGTGCCCCAGCTCTTCCTGCCCGGGGTGCCGGGGGTGGGGCTGGCGGTGCTGCGCACCCCGCTGGCCAACTGCGTGGACGGCAGCACCGACGCGGTGAGCATCTACGCCCCCGCCGTGGGGCTGCTCCATGCCTTGGCCCGGTGCGAGGAACAGCTCAACACCGAGTTCACCAACGGGGCGTCCCGGGTCTTCGCGTCGGAGGACCTGCTGCGCCCCGACGCCCAAGGCCGCCGCACCCTGCGGGACGACCTCTTTGTGGGGTTGCCCGACGACCCCGCCAACGTGGGGGTCACGGTGTACAGCCCGGCGCTGCGGGAACAGAGCTATCTGGCCCGCAAACAGGACCTGCTGCGGGGCTGCGAAAGCCTGCTGGGGCTGCGCCGGGGGATTCTGAGCGAGACCGAGGCGGAAGCCCAGCCCCGCACCGCCACCGAGGTCAACGCCACCGCCGTGGACTACGACCTGACCATCCGGGACCTGCAAGCCATGTGGCAGACCGGCGCCGCCGAGGCTCTGACCCTCTGCGAGGCGCTGGGGAGCCTCTACGGCCTGCGGGCCGCCGACACCGCCCCCGCCGCTTTGAGCATCGACTGGGGGGACGGGGTATTGTATGACCGGTCCCGGGTCTGGGCCGAACAGCGGGAACTGGTGGCCGACGGGCTGCTGCGCCCCGAACTGGCGCTGGCGTGGTACTACGGCCTGCCCCACGAGACCGAGGCCGATCTGCGCCGCATCCGAGAACGAATGATGCCGAAAGGAGGCAACACCTGATGCAGGAACCTGCAACCACCCCCGCGCCCTACGCCGCGGGTACCGGCAGCGTGCCGGTGACCCCTGACCGGGCCGCTTTTGACCGTATGGGCTACCGGGAACGGCTGGCCCTCAAGCGGGAGGACCCCGCCCAGTACGCCGCCCTGCGGGCCGAACCGTCCGCCGAGCACTGACACCCACTGATCACAGAAAGGAAACGCTATGGCTGATCTGAATACCAAACTGTCCGACCTCATCGATCCCGAAGTTATGGGCGACATGGTCTCGGCCCGCATCCCCAAAAAGCTGCGGGTCGCCCCCTTCGCCAAGATCGACGATACCCTCGCCGGCGTCCCCGGCGATACCATCACGGTGCCCGCCTACACCTACATCGGCGACGCCGACGACGTGGCCGAAGGCGGCGAGGTCGCCATCGAAAAGATGACCACCTCCACCCGCAAGGCCACCATCAAAAAGGCCATGAAGGGCATCGGCCTCACCGATGAAGCGGTGCTCTCCGGCTACGGCAACCCCGTGGGCGAAGCCAACACCCAGTTGGCCTTGGCCATCGCCGCCAAGATCGACAATGACTGCATGGATGCCCTGCTCACCGCCAGCCTGACCTACGACGGTTCCTCCGGCACCATCAACTACAACGGCATCGTGGATGCGGTGGACCTCTTCGAGGAGGAGATGGGCTGCTCCGACAAGGTCATGTTCATCCACCCTAAGCAGGTCACCCAGCTGCGCAAGAACGCCGACTTCATCAGCGCCGACAAATACCAGCCCGGGGTCACCCTCACCGGTGAGATCGGCATGATCGCCGGCTGCCGTCTGGTGCCCAGCAAAAAGGTGCCTCTCAGCGACGGCGTCTACACCTGCCCCATCGTCAAGCTGGAAGCCGACCCCGAGGTGGACGACGAGATCCCGGCTTTGACCATCTACCGCAAGCGGGACGTCAACATCGAGACGGAGCGCAAACCCAAGACCCGCACCACCGAGATCACCGCCGACGAATTCTATGTGGCGGTGCTTTCCAACGAAGCCAAGGTGGTGCTGGCCAAGTTCAAGGAAGCGTAAGGGGGCCTGCCCATGCCCGATTACACCTTTTACCGGGAAATCTATCTGGGAGAGGACATCCCGGAAACGGACTTTCCCCGGTTTGTCCGGCGGGCGCAGGCAGAGCTGGCCCGAATGCGGGAGGTCTACGCCGTGGCGCCCCGGCCGGGGCTGGACCCCGACAACGCCGAGGCAATGGCCCTGTGCGCCGTGGCGGATGCCATGTATGAGTTCGCCCAAGAGGACGAGGCCCGGGGCCTGTCTGGCATGACGGTGGGCAGCGTCAGCGAGACCTACACCGCCCCGCCGGAACTTTGCGCCACTACTCTCAGCCTGCGGGCGGCCCACTACCGGCACGAGGCCGGTTACTATCTCCAGATCGGGCGGTGGCTGCCCCATGCGTAACCGCTCTCTGTATGCCCAGACCGTCACGGTCTACCACGGTGATGCCGCTGCCGGGCAGGTGGTGCGCACCGTGCTGCGCGGGGTGTTCTGGCAGCATGGCCGCCGCCGCACCCCCGGCGCCGACGGCACCACGGCGGGGGAGGTCCTGCTGTTGGTGGTGCCCGAAACTACCGCCCACTACGGTGCCGACTATACGCTGGAACCCGGCGACCGCCTCTGCCCCGGGGAAGGCCCGGACATCCCGTGGGCCGACTGGCCTGCCTTTGTGCCGGGTGCCCGGGCGGAGGTGGCGGTGATCCAGTATGTGCTGCCCATGTACCGGGGCGGCGCGCTGCACCATCTGGAAGCGGGCGCTTGGTGGACCGGCAGCGGCACCGGCGCCCACAGCCTGACCAATTAAGGAGGATACCCCCATGAAGGAAACCCTTTTGCCCGACCTGCTGGCCTTTTTGGCCAAGGCCCCGGCGCTGGCGGACCTCCCCCTGCGGGTGGAGGACGCCGGTCCCGCCCCCGGCACCGGCGGGCTGTGGCCCCGGGGCGTGACGGTCACCGCCCGCAAGGAGGACCTGCTGGGCGGGGTGACGCTGCGCTGTCAGGGGGAATTTTTGCTGCGGCTCTGCCTGCCGCTGCCCCCCGGCGACGATGCCCAAGCCCTGCGCAACGCCGGGCGGCTGCTGGCTTTGCAAAGCTGGGTGGCGGCCCAAAGCGCTGCCCACAGCCTGCCCTACTTCGGCACCGGCCTGCCCGAGGGCGAGACCTTGCGGGCGGTGGATGGCCGTCTGGAAAAGACCGACAGCGGCGGCACCGCCCGCTATACCCTCCGCCTGCTGGCGGAGTACACCGAAATCTATAAGGAGGAGACCCCATGAAGATCCAACGCAAATACATGGCCCACTACCTGAACGCGGCGTTCAGCGAACCCGAGGCCCACTACGTCCGGCTGGGCCGCGATTTGGAAGAATACGCCCCCGAACTGAGCGCCAACGTGGAGAAGAAGGCCAACATTCTGGGCCAGACCACCGTAGTCATCGACAGCTACCAGAAGCAGGGCGAAGTGACCCCCTACTACGCCGAGGACGGCGACCCGCTGTTTGAAAAACTGCAGGCCATCTTGGACGGCGATCTGGTGCTGGACGACCTGAAGACCGACATGGTGGAGGTCAAGCTCTGGGGCGACGAGGACGGCGCCTACCCCGCCGTCAAGGAGGAGTGCTACATCGAGATCGTCAGCTACGGCGGCGACACCACCGGCTACCAGATCCCCTTCAATGTACACTACACCGGCGTCAAGACCACCGGGACCTTCGACCCGTCCAGCAACACCTTCACCCCGGCGGGCTGACATTTCCCTGAAGGTGTCCGGGCCGTCGGCGCATGTCCGCCGGCCCGGACTTCAATTCATCTCTGTGCGGGGACGGCTGCGGCCGTCCCCGCTTCTTGTTATAGAAAGGATGGCCCATGAAACAACTGACCATTGACACCGGTGTGGAGGAATTTTCCGTCAATGGGCACGGCGTGCTGCGCTTCAACCCCGCCGACCCCAACCTCTACCACCGGTTTTTCGCCGCCGGTCCCGCCTTGGCGGCGCTGGACAAGGAACTGGAAGAAAAATCCGCCGCCCTGCCCGCCGACGGCCCCGACGCCGCCCAAGCGGGCTTTGCGCTGCTGGCTGACTACGACGCCCGCATCAAGGCGCTGCTGACCGATATTTTCGGGCCGGAAAATGACTTCGACGCGGTGCTGGGCGGGGTGAATCTGGCCGGGGTGGCCACCAACGGTCAGCGGGTGGTGCAAAACCTGCTGGAAGCCCTGACCCCCATCTTGCAGGAGGGCGCCCAGCGGCATCTGGACGCCAAGGCCGACGCTGCCGTAGCCGCCGCCGACGCGGCCCGGGCTGCCCGGGGCCGGGTATGACGGGGGCATGGGGCCTGCCCATGCAGGCGGTCATCGAGGACCGGGTCTATGAGATCCACACCGACTACCGGGACATTCTGGAACTGCTGCGCTGGCTGGACGGCACCGCCGCGCCGGAACTGGACCGGGGCGAGCGGTGGTATGTGGCCATGCGGCTCTTCTACCCCGATTTTGCCGCCATGCCCCGGTCGGACTGGTCCGCCGCCACCCGGTTCTTGACCGAGTTTCTGGCCGCGGGCCGCACCGAACCCCCGGCGCCCGGCCCCCGCCTGATGGACTGGCAGCAGGATGCGCCGCTGATTGCCGCGGGCATCAGCAAGGCCGCCGGGCAGGATGTGCGGGCGCTGCCCTACCTGCACTGGTGGAGCTTTATAAGCTGGTTCGACGCCATCGGGGAAGGCACCTTTGCTACGGTGGTGGCTTTGCGGGACAAGCTGCGCCGGGGCAAAAAGCTGGAGCCGTGGGAACTGGATTTCTACCGCACCCACCGCGCCGTGGTGGATCTGCGTCCCGCCCCCGACCCGGAGGCCGACGCCGAAAAACAGCGGCTGCTGGCGCGGCTGGGCGCTTAAACCCCGAAAGGAGGAACACCATTGGCACAAACCATTACCTTTGACGAGGTTTCCGAGCTGGCGTCGTCGGGGGGCAGCGTGGAACGGGCCTTGCAGTCCATGGCCGCCGCCCTGCAAAATCTGGGCGACGCGGGCGCCGAAGCCCGCAGCGTGCTGGACAGCCTGCGCAAAAGCCTGCAATCCACCGCCGCCCAAAGCGTCAAGAGCGCCCGCAGCCTTGCCAAATTTGACGAGATCAACCGGCTGGCCGCGCCGGAGACCGAGAAAACCACCGCCAAATCGTCGGGCAGCGGCAGCAAGAAAACCGCTGCCGAAACGCCGGACACCGAGGCACTGACCCCTTGGCAGCAGCTGCTGCAAACCCTGCAAGGGCTGTGGGCCCAGTTCTGGGCCTACCTGCAAAGCTACTACGCCCCGGCCATCGCCGCGTGGCAGGCTGCTTGGGCCGCCATGCAGGGGGCGGCTGCCGCCGTCTGGGAACCGCTGCGCACTGCCCTGCTGCAACTGTGGCAGGGAACGCTGGTGCCGTTGGGGCTGTATCTGGCCACCGAGTTTCTGCCCGGCGTGGTCAACAGCTTTTCCCAAGCCTTTGCCCCCATCGTGGGCGGGGCGGTGGCCACCGCCATCACGGTGCTGGGCAATACCTTTACGTGGCTCTGCGGGCTGGTCAGCGAAGCGGTGACCACCGTGGTGCAGCCCGCGCTGGCGCTGCTGCTCACCCTTTGGCAGGACCTGATGACCGGCATCCAGACCGCTTGGGCCAGCTACGGCCAACCCTTCTTGGATGGAGTGGTGCTGGCCTTCCAGAACTTTACCGACCTGCTGCAAACCCTCTGGGGCGGCACGGTGCAGCCGGTGCTCACCCAGCTCATTGACCAGTTGGGTGCCCTCTGGTCGGGCACCCTCAACCCCCTGTGGCAGCAGCTCACGCTGGCGCTGGGGGCGGTGATGAATCTGGTGCTCACCCTCTGGAACACCGTGCTGGCTCCGCTGGCCGCTTGGCTGGCCGCCACCTTCGCCCCGGTGTTTACGCAGGCCTTTGCGGGCATCTCCTCGGCGGTCACGCTGGCCGTCACCGTCATCGGCGGCGCCATCACCACCGCGCTGGCCGTGCTGCGGGGCCTGGCCGACTTTGTCAATGCGACCCTGCGGGGAGACTGGGACGCCGCGTGGAACGCCATGTCCCAGACCGTCCAGACCGTCTGGGATACCATCACCCGCACCATCAAAAACGCCGCCGACGCCCTGCTGCAAACCGTCACCAATCTGGCCGGGGCGGTGGGCTCGGCCTTGTCCGGCATCCTGTCCGCTCTCTCGGGGGTGGGCAGTGTGGCATCGGGGGTTTTCTCCGCCGCCGGCCAGTGGCTGACGGGGCGCAGCGCCGCACCCCAGATGATCTACGCCCAGAACCTGCCGGTCCCGGCGCTGGCTTCGGGGGCGGTCATCCCGCCCAACCGTGCCTTTTTGGCCCTGTTGGGCGACCAGCACAGCGGCACCAACATCGAGGCCCCGCTGGCCACCATCGAGCAGGCGGTGGCCGGGGTCATGGCCGACCTGCAGGCCGGGCAGATGGCGGGCTTTGAAACACTGGCCGCCCTGCTGCGGGAACTGGTGCAGGCCGTCTACGGCATCGAACTTACCGACGAGATGGTGGGCCGGGCCGCCCAGCGGTGGACACGGCGCAGCAACCTGCGGTTGGGAGGTGAACTGGTATGACCTTGACCTCCTTGTTTCAGATCGACGGACAGCCCCTCTACGCGCCGGACGCCGGGGTGGAACCCAGCTACGCCGATCTGGACTCCAGCGATTCCGGCCGGGATGCCTGCGGCGTCATGCACCGGGAGGTGGTTCGGGAAAAGGTGGCCACCTGGCCCTTTGCCTACACCGCCTTGACCGATGCCGAGTACGCCTATCTGGTGGGGCTCTTCGCGGGCAAGGCGACCTTCGCCTTTACTCACCCCAAGGCCGGTTCCTCCCGGGAGACGGTGACTACCACCTGCTATTGCAGCAATTACAGCATCGCGTGGCGCAGCGCCCGGGACGGCATCTGGCGCAACCTGAAATTTAACATCATTGAGTGCTGAAAAGGAGGCAGCTATGACCCAATATCAGCTTGTGCTGCCCGACGGCACCGAACTTTCGGCGGGCACGCCGGGACAAAACGCCCTGCGCAGCCTGCAATGGACCCACACCGTCAACGCCGGGACCGACCTGACCCCCGGTTCGGCCTGCGCCGATTCCTTGGAAGCGGAACTCTGGGTGGAACCGGGGAACAGCCCCGGCATCACCGCAGGGCAGGAGGTGACCCTGTTCCGGGTGGTGGACGGCGGAGAACCGGAACAACTGGGTGTCTTTGTGGCTGAAACCCCGGTGCGGGGCAAACGCAACCTCTACCAACTGACGGCCTACGACCGGATGATCTGTACCGAGCAGGACCTGTCGCCCCAACTGCGGGACTGGCAGGGGGATTTCCCCATGACGCTGGCAACGCTGGTCCAGCGGGTGGCGGCGGCCTGCGGCGTGCCGCTGGCGGGGTCGCTGCCCCGCAACGGAGACTATCCGGTGCAGGCCTTCTACGCCGACAGCCTGACCGGGCGGCAGCTACTGCAATGGGCGGCGCAGGCGGCGGGGTGTTTTGTACACTGCAACGCCGACGGCGCGCTGGCCTTTGGTTGGTACACCGACCGGCGGGGGCAGTATAGTCTGGGACCCGGCGCCGGGCAGGACGAAGCGCTGGGCGCCGTGGAAGCCTACCGGCAGGATGGGCTGGCCTACGAGGACTACGAGACCGCCCCCATCGACAAGGTGCAGATCCGCCAGAGCGACGCCGACGTGGGGGTGATCTACCCCGCCGACGAGACCGGCACCAACACGCTGGTGGTGCAGGGCAACCTGCTGCTCACCGCCCTGACCGACGAAGCCCTGCGCCCGGTGGCCCAAGCCCTCTACGAAGCGGCGGCTGCCTGGCCGGTCTACACCCCCTGTACGGTAAGCGCCTTTGCGGGCAGCGGGGCGACGGCGGGGGAGCTGCTCTATGTCATGACCCCCGGCGGGCGGCGGCTGCAAACCTACCTGATGAACGCCGTCTGCACGGCGGGGGAGACCCGGCTGGAATCCACCGGCAATGCCCGGCGGGACAGTGTGGCTGCGGTGAACAGCGGACGGCTGAACCTGACCGGTAAACTGCTGGAGATGAAAGCCACCATCGACGGGCTGACCGTCAAGGCCAGCGATCTGGCGGGCAATTACAGCGAATTGCAGCAGTCGGTGGACAGCCTGACGCTGGGCGTCACGGCGGTGGAACAGTACCGGGACCTGATCGGGAACACCCCTTGGACCGAACCCCACGGGGACGCGGTGCCCGACGGCACCGAACTGACCCTGACCGGCGGCACCGACGAGGCATGGGCCTCGCTGTATGTGCCGGAGGAAAACCTGCAAGGATTGGCGGGCAAACAGGTGCGCGTCACGCTGGAATACCAAGTCCAGCAGGCGGTGGGCGGCGCAGTCTGCCGCAATGTGCTGTGGTATGTCTACAAGACCGCGTCGGGCGGCGGGTACTATGTGAACACCATCACCACCGGCGCCGAGGTGGAAGCCTCCGACGAGTGGAAGAAGGTCAGTTGGCAGACCACCCTCAAGGAGGACATCGTCACCAAACTGCAGATGACCGCCACGCTGGGCGCAGGCGGCCACGGCGTGGTGCGGTTCCGCAATCTGACCTTCGAGGTGGCCGACGGGGTGCAAAGTTCGGTGTCCCTGAGCAAGGACGGCGTGCAGATCAGCACCGCCCGGCTGGGGGATTACGCCACCGCCGCCGACTACACCGCCCTGCGGCTGGAACAAAACGAACTCTCCCTGACCGTTGTGAAAGAGGGGGAGGTCCGCAGCCGGTTTGCCGCCGACGATACCAGCGTGACGATCGAGAGCGGCACCATCACCTTTGCGTCCAACACGCTGGTGGTGGACAGCGAAAACTTCCAGCTCCGGCAGGACGGCACCGTGCAGATCACCGGGACCTTTACCTCGGACACCGGCACCGACCGGGCCTACATCGGTTCGGGACAGTTGCATCTTGAACGGCAGACCAACGACGGCATCTGGCGGCCCACCCTCTACGGGTTCAGCGACGGCTCCAACGCGGCCATCGGCCACCTGTACATCTACGGCCCGGCGGCTGCGGGCAATCAGGTGCCTATGGCCAACCTGAGCAGCAGCTTCGGCGGCGGGGAATTCTACCTGTACAACAGCAACGGCGGGTTTATGTTTCAGGTCACCCCCGATGTGGACACCGGCGCCCCCTACCTGTCGCTGAACAACAAGAGCGGCGCCGCGGTGGGCAGTTGGCGGATGGACACCGACGGTCGCGGCCACCTGACCACCCCCATCGTGGAGCTGGAAAAGCTCAAAGCGGACGGCACCACCTACACCGCCCAGTGGGTGTATATAAGCAGTCTGGGCCGCTATGTGCTCTGCGCCAAATAAACAAAGGAGGAACACCCATGACCGATGATGAACGCATTCAGGCGCTGCAAACCTCTGTGGTGCAGGCGGTGAACGCATCCAACCTGCCCTTGGGCGTCAAGGCACTGGTGCTGGAAAACGCCTGGCTCAAGATCGCAGCGGCGATGCAGCCGCCCCGGCAGGACGCCGATGCGCATCCTCAAGAGTAAAGGAGCTGGCATGAAAACAGTAGAACTCAATGGCTATCAAGCCGTAGCCCGGGACGGGTATCTGCGGCTGGGCACCCAAGGCAGCTACGGTACCGAGCAACTGCAAATCTTGCCCGGCGAAGGCTGGCAGGACTTGCAGATCACCGCCACCTTTGTGACGCCCCAAGGCGCCACCCGCATGGCGGTGCCCGCCACCGGCCTGCTGGACGTACCGCCCCAAGCCACCGCCGCTGCCCTGACCCCCGCGGCTCCCGGCAAGATCGTCTTTGCCGGGACGGCCCAAGGGGTGCAGCGCATCACCACCGACCTGCCCTATCTGGTGTCGGGCCACGGGGCGGTGGAGGGGCAGGACCCCGCCCCCACCCCCAGCGTCTGGGAACAGTATGTCACCCAGCTTACGGCGGTGGTGGATGCCGCCGTGCCCCCTGCGGGCAGCCCCGGGCAGGTCTTGACCAAGACCGAGGACGGCAACGTCTGGACCTATCCTTCCGGCGGCGGTGGCGGCGGAAGCTACACCATCGGCGCCGGGCTCAAACTGGACCCCGAGAGCAACATCCTCTCGGTGGATACCGCCGACGCCGTGGAACAGGACAATACCCGCCCGGTGACTTCGGCGGCGGTGTTTACCACGGTGGGCAATATCGATGCCCTGCTGGCCACGATCTAAGGAGGTTTTTTGATGAGCATTCAAACCGAAATCACCCGCATCCAGTCCGCCCGCAACACCCTGCGGGCCAAGGCAGTGGAATTGAACCTGTCCGCCGGCACCGAGAAGCTGGACGAACTGGCCGCCGACTTTGACGGCATTGTGAACCAAGGTTCGGTGACCGCGCAGGTCAAGGAGGGCGAGACCTACACCATCCCCAAGGGCTACCACGACGGCACCGGCACGGTGTCCGGCGTGGCGGGCGGCGGCAGCTACACCTTGCAAAGCAAGACCGTCACCCCCACCAAAAAGCCCCAGCAGACCACCCCCGACGAGGGGTACTACGGCTTGTCCGACGTGACGGTGCAGGCCATCCCCGACGCCTATCAGGACGTGACTTCGGTCACCGCCACCGAACCCGACCTGTTGGCCGGTAAGGTCTTTGTGGACAGCACCGGCGCCGTCAAGACCGGTACCATGCCCAACAACGGCGCCGTCACCAAGGTGCTGGATGCTTCCGCCCCCAGCTACACCATCCCCCAAGGCTGCCACAGCGGCAGCGGTACGGTGTCCATCGTGCCGGAAAGCAAATCCGTCACCCCCACCACCGCCCCCCAGACCGTGCAGCCCACCGCAGGGAAGGTACTTACCACCGTCACGGTGGACGCCATCCCGGCGGAGTACATCCCCACCACTGATGCCGACGCCACCGCCGCCGACCTGCTGGCCGGCAAGACCGCCTATGTGGCGGGAAGCAAGCTCACCGGCACCATGGCCAACAACGGCGCTATGGATGCTTCGCTGGACGGCCTGACCGTCACCAGCAAAGTCATCCCGGCGGGCTATACCAGCGGCGGCACCGTCAGCCTGAGCGGTGACATTGAAGCGGCGCTGGCCGCCATCTGAGAGGAGGCGGAACGATGAGTATTCAGACGGAACTGGACCGGCTGCAAACCGCTAAGGCCGATCTGAAAACCGCCCTTCAGGACAAGGGGGTGGCGGTGCCGGACGCCACCACGCTGGATGGCTACGGCGCACTGGTGGCGCAGATCACCGCCGGCGGAGACCCGTGGCAGGTGGTACAAGCCGTTTCACTGCCCAAGACCCCGCCCACCGTGGAGGGCGCGGCTGTCTATGCGCCGCCGGCAGCCAACTACGGGTATCTCTCTGTGGAGGTGCCCGAGGGACGGACCGCCATCGAGATTTCCCAGTTTTGGGGCGGTTTTCTCAACTACGCGGTGCTGGCGCTGACCAAGGAAGTGTTTTATGGCAACTTCAGCCCCTTTTCGATGTATAGCCGGCAAGGGCAGACGGTGGTATTGCAGATCAATGTGACCGATGTGAACGAGATCTATTACCGCGTCACCGATGTGCCGTTTTGAGCGCGGAAAGGGGGAGCGTGCGGATGTTTGATGCGATTGATGTGAGCAAATGGCAGGGAACTGTCGACTGGGCTGCCGTCAAAAACGTCGGGGTCGGCCACGCCATGCTGCGGGCAGGCTACGGCAGCAGCCCCGGCCAGACGGACCCCCAGTTC
The DNA here is from genome assembly GCA_963557315.1 of uncultured Gemmiger sp. GTDB lineage: Bacteria > Bacillota > Clostridia > Oscillospirales > Ruminococcaceae > Gemmiger. The sequence continues at coordinate 145,614 of CAUWAX010000004.1, forward strand.
CAGCGCAACGCGGCGGCGTGCGAACGCCACGGCGTACAGTGGGGCGCCTACTGGTACAGCTACGCCACCACCCCCGCCGCCGCCCGGCAGGAGGCCCGCTGCTGTCTGTCCGTTCTCCAAGGTCTGAAACCCGGTATGCCGGTGGCCTATGACATCGAGTATGAGCCGGGGATCTTGGCGCTGGACAACGCCGCCCGCACGGCGCTGGTCCACGCCTTCTTGGGGGAGGTGGAGGCTGCCGGTTACTACGGCATCCTTTATGTCAGTACGGATTTCCTGCGCAACCGGCTGAACTGGCGGGCGCTGACCTGCTACGATGTCTGGGCCGCCCAGTACGGCAGTACCTGTACCAGCCCGCTGCCCTACGGTATCTGGCAGTACAGCAGCAAAAACCCGCTGGGTATTCCCGGGTTCGGCAGCTCGCTGGACTGCAACTGTGTCTATAAGGACTACCCGGCAGTGATGCAGACGGCGGGCCTTAATGGGTTTACCGCCCCGGACCCCGACCCGGCCCCGGACCTGAGCACCCGCAAACAGAGACTCACCATTGGGCCGGTGTCCAGCGGTGATGCCTACGACTTGCAGCAGCGCTGTGCGGCGCTGGGGCTGACGGCGGCGGGCCTGTACCACAGCGACTGGGCCGATGAAAACAACCAGACCCAGACGCTGACCATCGGGCCGGTGTCCAGCGGCGACGCATGGTATCTGATGCGCCGCTGTGCCGAGCTGGCGTTGACCGAACGGGGGCTTTACCATAGCGAGTACGTTTGAGGAGGTGACTTTTTTGGAGAACGACAACATTTTCCTGTGGGGCAAAGCGGCCGTCGCGGCGGCGGCCGGTGCTTTCAGTGCGGCCTTTGGCTGGTTGGGATGGCTGGTTCTGGCGTGGGGGGTCTGCATGGCGCTGGATTGGATCAGCGGCAGCGCCGCAGCCGCCGCCAAGGGCAACTGGTCCAGCGCCGTGGCCCGGGCGGGCATCTGGCATAAAGGCGGTATGATCTTGGTGGTGGCGGTGGCTGCCGTGGCCGACCGGGTGCTGGGCCTTGCGGTGACCCACCTGCCGGGGCTGGAACTGGACTACACCACGCTGGTTTTGCCGATGATTTTGGTGTGGTATATCTTTACCGAGCTGGGTTCTATTGCCGAGAACGCCACCGCCATGGGGGCGCCGGTACCCGGCTGGCTGACCAAACTGTTGGCGGCGGGACAGCAGGCGGCAGGGGAGTAAAAGGGAACAGGGCTTGCCCGGCATGGGCAAAATCCAATGAAATTTGCGGTGTTTGGGGCATAGACTGGACAATTTGTAGACTGCTTGCTATACTAACAAAAAGTAACAGGCAAATTGGTTTGCTTTCTACACGTTCTGGGGAGTGTGCGACAAGCCTATGGCAAAAGTCGAAATCAAAATGCTGGGGAACTTTGAGATTTGTGTGGACGGCCGTCCGGTACTGGCGGCGCTGAGCCAATCCCGCAAAGCCACCGCACTGGTACAGTATCTGGTGCTGCAGCGGGGCGCCCGGGTGTCCCACAAGACGCTGACCGACGCGCTGTGGGGCGGCGAGCGATGTGCCAACCCCGACATGGCGCTGCGGGCGATCCTGCACCGGTTCCGGGGCATGGTCGCGCAGGAGCAGATCCCGGAGCTGGAAAACTGCATTGTCACCAGCCGGGGCTGTTATCAGTGGAACCCCGCCCTGCCCTGTGAGGTGGATGTGTTCACCTTGCAGGATCTGGCCGCCGAATCCCAGCGGGAGACCGATCCCCAGCGCCGTTTGGCGTTGGAAGAACAGATCGTGGCGCTGTATGTGGGGCGTCTGCTGCCCGCCGCGGCGGGGAAACCTTGGGTGGAAAGCTTTGCGGTGCAGGTACATACCCTCTACCGCGCGGCGATGATCCATCTGTTGGAGCACTATAAAAAGCAGGGGGACAGCGAACGGCTGATCGCCCTGTGCGAGGGGGCGCTGGAAAAGAACCCCCGGGCCGAGCGGCTCTATCTGGAGCTGATCGTGGCGTTGGAATCGCTGGGCCGTCATAGTGAAGCCCGGCAGGCCGCCCAGCGGGGGCGCAATGCCGGATGCCTGCATCAGACGGTGGAACCGGGCCGGGCGGCGCCCTTGTGGCGGCAGGCCCGGCAGGCGGACCGCAAGCAGGAGGTGGAGATGTCCCGGCTGTTGGCGGCGCTGCCCGGCGATGCCGTGGATGAACTGCAGATCTGCTCGTTCGAGGATCTGGGCCGGGTCTACCGGCTGCAGCGCGGGGTCCAGCGCCGATACAACCTGCCGATTTTTCTGGTGCTGCTCAGCGTGGTGCCGGTCAAAACCGAAGATGAAGTCGAGCGGGAAGAGATGATGCGGCAGTTGGAAGGGCTGCTGCGGACCAACTTCCGGGGCTGCGATGTGGCCGCCCGCTACACCGACACCCAGTACGCGCTGCTGCTCTGCGGCACCCCGGGGGAGGATATCCCGGTGCTGGAGCGCATCAAGGAGGCGTTCTACGCCCTGCCGGCGCAGGGACGCTATCTCTTGAACTATAACATCTATTCTCCCAAGCTCTGACAAACCAAAACCGCCGGAACGGCTCAGCAGCCGTTCCGGCGGTTTTTTGCGTTATGATAAGGGAAAACTCAGTGCATCCACTGGGCGGCGGCCTGTGCCAACTGGGCGTTGATGGCGTCGGCGGCTGCGGCGCTGTCCGCCACGGCGGACAGATAGACCTTGACCTTGGGCTCGGTGCCGGAAGGCCGCACCATCAGTTTGGCGCCGTTTTCCAGCCGGTACTCCAGCACGTCGGCCCGGGGCAGACCGGTGCCGTCGGCGGCATAGTCGGTAACGCCGGTGACCTTGTACCCGGCGATCTCGGCGGGGGCGCTGGACCGCAGCCGGGCCATGATGCCCTGCATGGTGTGCATGCCGCTTTCGCCCTCAAAGGTAAAGCTCTGCAAGTCGTTGCGGTACCAGCCGTACTGGGCATACAGGGCGTTGATGGCATCCAGCAGGCTCATGCCCTGCGCGGCGTAGTAGGCCGCTGCCTCACAGGCCAGCATCACGGCGTTGACGCCGTCCTTGTCCCGCACATGCCCGCCGGACAGATACCCGTAGCTCTCCTCAAAGCCGAAGATATACCGCTCTTCATGGCCTTCCGCTTCCAGCAGGCCGATCTGCTCCCCGATAAACTTAAAGCCTGTCAGGGTGCGGCGCAGCTCTACGCCGTAGTGGGCGGCGATGGGGTCGGCCATATCGGTGGAGACGATGGTGGTCACCGCCACCGGGTCTTGGGGCATGGTGCCGTTGGCCTGCCGGGTGCGGCAGATATAGTCAAAGAGCAGCACGCCCATCTCGTTGCCGTTGATCAGCCGGTAGCCGCCCTGTCCGTCCGGCACGGCCGCGCCCATCCGGTCGCAGTCCGGGTCGGTGCCGATCATCAAATCGGGGTGGACCGTGTCGCAGAGCTTCAGGCCGGTTTCCATGGCCTGCCGGATCTCGGGGTTGGGGTAGGGACAGGTGGGAAAATCCCCGTCGGGATGCTCCTGCTCGGGCACCACCGTCAGGTGGGTCACCCCCATGCGGTGCAGCAGTATGCGTACCGGCTCCAGACCGGTGCCGTTCAGCGGGGTGTAGACCAGTTTCAGGTGGGACACATCGTTGCCGGGGCGCAGTGCCAGCACGGCGTCCACAAAGTCGGACAGGCACTGCTCGTCGATGGTCACGATCCGCCCGTCCGCCACGGCGGCGTCATAGTCCACCAGCTTGGGGCTGTCGAAGTAGTCGTGTTTGCCAATGGCGGTCAACACCTTGTCGGCCATCTCCAGCGTGATCTGGCAGCCGTCGGCGCCATAGACCTTGTAGCCGTTGTACTTGGCGGGGTTGTGGCTGGCGGTGACGCAGATGCCGGCCCCGCAGCCCAGATACCGTACCGCCCAGGAAAGGGCTGGAGTGGGTTCCAGCCGGGGATACAGGTAGGCGGTGATGCCGTTGGCGGCCAGCACCCGGGCGGCCTCCCGGCAGAAAAGCTCGCCCTTGTGGCGGCTGTCGTGGGCCAGTGCCACTTTTTTGGGCAGGCCCGAGGCGTTCAGGGTATCGGCCAGACCTTGGGTGGCCCGGCGGATGGTGTAAAGGTTCATGCGGTTGGTGCCGGCGCCAAAGACGCCCCGCAGTCCGCCGGTGCCGAAGGCCAGATCCCGGTAGAACCGGTCGTTGATGGCGTCGGCGTCATCGGCAATGGCCGCAAGCTCGGCGGCAAGGTCGGGATCCTCCACGGCGCGGGCGCGCCACAGGGCATACAGTTCCGAAGATTGCATAGGAAAAACGCTCCTTTCCTTTTATAAAGAAGGGACTGCGCCGCAGTCCCGGGCAAGCAGGGGATGCTGCTGCTACTCTACCACACGGCGGCATAAAAAGCAAGGGAAGGCGGTGCCCGTCCGCCGCTGCAAAAAGTTCAACTTTTTTTGAAAAAAGTGCTTGACATTTGTGGGGACCGGTGGTATTATACTAACTGCACTTGCGCCGGTAGCTCAGCTGGATAGAGTGTCTGACTACGAATCAGAAGGTCGGGAGTTCGAGTCTCTTCCGGCGCACCACGGTTTCACGGAAACGTGAAACCGTTTTTTTATTGCCCAAATTCGGCAGCCCCTCGCCTCGCCGGCCTGCAAAAAGAGTTTTGGGAAAATTTCACAATTTCAGGCTTGCAATTTGCCTTTTTTGTAAAAATTAAGCAAGATCATGGAATTGACAAAAGGTGACAGGTTTATTATAATAGTAAAGATTCCGGGTATGAACGATGGTGTTTGTGCAACCGCAACCGCCACCGCTTTTTTTATTCTCTGCCTTGTCCGCGGTTAGCGCACAACCGTGTTTTACCTGCGGCGGACAGTGGGCAAAGGCAAATTTGTATTCCATAATGAAACGGAGTGGCACTACACAATGGCGAAGTACGTCATCAAGCGCGTAGCAATGGGCATTTTCAGTGTGTTTATTGTGGCGACGCTTACCTTCTTCATCATGAACTTGGTCCCCGGCGGCCCGTTCGTAGCAGAAAAATCCATCAGTGCGGCTGCCCAGCAAGCACTGAACGAAAAGTACGGTTTGGACAAACCGCTGGGCGTGCAGTATGTCAACTATATGAATAGCCTGCTGCATGGCGATATGGGCCTGAGCATTAAACAGCGCGGCCGTACCGTCAACCAGATCATTGCCGAAAAACTGCCCGTCTCCTGCAAGACTGCCGGCATCGCCGTGGCGGTGGCGCTCTGTCTGGGCATTCCGCTGGGCTGTATTTCCGCGTATAACCGCGGCAAATGGGCCGATAACTTGATTATTGTGTTGGCAACCTGCGGTATTGCCATTCCCAGTTTCATATCCAGTGTATTGTTACTATATACCTTCGGTATGAATCTACAAATTCTACCAACCATCGGTCTGAACGAGCCGGCCGCCTATATCATGCCGGTCACCGCTTTGGCCATCTACCCCACCGCCTATATCACCCGTCTGATGCGTTCCAGCCTGCTGGACGTTATGGGGCAGGATTACATGCGTACCGCCCGTGCGAAGGGCGTGTCCAGCGTGAAGATCCTCTTCAAGCATGCGCTGCGCAACGCCATTCTGCCTGTCATCACCTACGTCGGCCCCATGCTGGCTGCCTTGATGACCGGTTCCTTCGTGGTGGAAAAGATCTTCACCATCCCCGGCCTTGGCCGCGACTTTGTTTCGGCCATCACCAACCGTGACTACACCATGATCATGGGCACCACCATTCTGCTGGCCACCATGGTCATCATCGCCAACGTGATCGTTGATATTCTGTACAAGATTATCGACCCGCGGATCAAGCTGAAATAAGGAGGGAGCAAGCAGTGGAAAATCTGAAAAAGAATCCGTTGAGCCTGCACCTCAGCGTAGATGATTTTATGCCCGCCTCTAACGATGAGAAGGAAAGCCTCGTCGTTATGCGTGACAGCGTCAACTTCTGGAAGGACGGTCTGCGCCGTCTGCGCAAGAACAAGATCGCTATGGTGAGCCTTGTGGTCATCATTCTGATTGCCATTTTTGCCTATGTGCTGCCCGCGGTTTGGCCCTACGGCTACGACGAGCAGATCAAGTACAGCGAAAACCTTGCCCCGTTTGAGTACGGTAAGAAGGAACTGGAGCGCATCGCCGCCGGCGAGAGCGTCTTCCCCCACATTCTGGGCACCGACCGTTCCGGCCGTGACTTTGCCGTTCGTCTGATGATGGGTACCCGCGTCAGCTTGTCCGTCGGCCTGCTGGCCTCGGTGCTGGTGCTGGTCATCGGCGCCACCTATGGTGCCATCTCCGCCTTTGCCGGCGGCTGGGTGGACATCATCATGATGCGTATCACCGATATTTTGTATACCATCCCGGATATTTTGCTGATCATCTTGCTGGGCATGGCCCTCAAGGATCCGTTGGAAGTGCTGGCGATGAAGCCCGGCTTCGGCTGGATGCAAAAACTCGGCCCCAACATGATCTCCATCTTCATCATCTTTGCGCTGCTCTACTGGGTCAGCATGGCCCGTATCGTGCGCAGTCAGGTGCTGACCCTCAAGGAGAGCGAGTATGTCACGGCGGCCCGTGCGCTGGGCGCTTCCAGCGGCCGCATCATCAAGCACCACCTGCTGACCAACTGCATCGGCACCTTGATCGTCACCACCACCCTGCAGATCCCCTCCTCCATCTTTACCGAGAGCTACCTGAGCTTCCTCGGCCTCGGCGTGGCAGCGCCCATGCCGTCCTTGGGTTCTTTGGCCACCGACGCCGTCAAGGGCATGAACACCTACCCGCACCTGCTGCTGGCTCCGGCGCTGATGATCAGCGTCATGATTCTGGTGTTCAACCTCTTCGGCGACGGTCTGCGCGACGCCTTTGACCCGAAGCTGAAAAACTAAGAGGGGAGTGTACAAGACAGAATGAGCGAGAAAATTCTTGAGATTCAGGATGAACGCCTGTCTTTCTTCACCCCCGCGGGTGAGGTCAAAGCACTGAACGGTGTTTCTTTCACGATGAATCAGGGCGATGTCTTGGGCATCGTCGGTGAGTCCGGCTCCGGCAAATCGGTCACCGCCTACTCCATCATGGGCCTGACCGCGTATCCCGGCCGGCTGGTCGGCGGTAAGATCTGGTTTAACGGTCACCAGATCGACCAGATGACCGAGAAAGAGTTCCGCAAGATCCGCGGCAACGAAGTTTCCATCATCTTCCAGGACCCCATGACCAGCCTGAACCCGGTGTACACCATCGGCAACCAGATCGTGGAAGTCATCCTGCTGCATACCAACAAGAGCAAAAAAGAGGCGTGGGACCGCGCCAAAGAGCTGCTGGAACTGGTAGGTATCAACGAACCGGAGCGCCGGCTGAAGCAGTACCCCCACGAGCTTTCCGGCGGTATGCGTCAGCGCGTGATGATCGCCATTGCGCTGGCCTGCGAGCCCAAGCTGCTGATCGCCGACGAACCCACCACCGCGTTGGACGTGACCATTCAGGCCCAGATTCTGGAACTGATGCAGGAACTGCGCAAAAAGCTGGGCATGAGCATCATCATGATCACCCACGACTTGGGCGTGGTGGCCTCGATGTGCGAAAAGATCGCCGTTATGTACGCCGGCCACATTGTGGAGTACGGCACCACCGACGAGATCTTCTACAACCCGAAGCATGAATACACCAAGGGCTTGATCAACTCCATCCCCAAGCTCAATGCCACCGAGAAGGAGCGTCTGGTTCCCATCGAAGGCACGCCTGTGGACCTGTTGAATCCCCCGGCCGGCTGCCCGTTTGCGCCCCGCTGCAAGAGCTGCATGAAGGTCTGCCTGCGGGAGATGCCGCCCCGCACCGAGCTGAGCGATACCCACTACACCTACTGCTGGCTGCGCCAGAAAGAGGAATTTAAGAAAGGAGGCAAAGCCGAATGAGTGAGCAGAAGAATCTGGTCGAAGTCCAGCATCTGCAGCAATATTTCCCGGCCGGCGGCGTGGGCAAGAACAAGCGCTATGTGCAGGCCGTGGACGATGTCAGCTTTGCTATCCGCAAAGGCGAAACGCTGGGCCTTGTAGGTGAATCCGGCTGCGGCAAGACGACCACCGGCCGTACCCTGCTGCGCTTGTACGAGCCTACCGACGGCACCATCATCTATGACGGCAAGGTCCTCTTCGACAAAAAGAAGAAAATCGCCGTGGACATGCTGCCCTACCGCCGCCGTATGCAGATCGTGTTTCAGGATCCTTACGCCAGTTTGGACCCCCGCATGACCATCGGTGACATCGTGGGCGAGGGCATCGACATCCACAAGCTGGCTGCCAACGACAAAGACCGCCACGACCGCATCATCGCGTTGTTGGAGCGGGTCGGCCTGAACAGCGAGCACGCCAACCGCTACCCCCACGAGTTCTCCGGCGGTCAGCGGCAGCGCGTGGGCATTGCCCGTGCCTTGGCCGTGAACCCCGAGTTCATCGTCTGTGACGAGCCGGTTTCCGCACTGGACGTTTCCATTCAGGCGCAGGTCGTCAATATGTTCGAGGACCTGCAGCAGGAGATGGGCCTGACCTATCTGTTTATCGCCCATGACCTGAGCGTGGTCAAGCACATTTCCAGCCGCATCGGCGTTATGTATCTGGGCAAGTTGGTGGAGCTGGCCGACAGCTTTGAGCTGATCGCCCACAGCGTCCACCCCTACACCCGCAGCCTGATCTCCGCCATTCCGGTGGCGGACCCCAAGACGGCGCGCACTTCCAAGCGCATCGTGCTGCAGGGTGACGTGCCCAGCCCGCTGAACCCGCCCAGCGGCTGCCGCTTCCGTACCCGCTGCCCCTACGCCGACGAGCGTTGCGCAGCCGAAGTACCGCAGTTTAAAGAGGTTGGCCCCGGCCATTGGGCGGCTTGCCACCATCTGGACAAAGTAGCGGACTGATCGACAAACCGAGAGTGTGCGCCTCGGTTTGGTTGCCCCGGTGTGCGGTTCACGGGACCATCACAAAACAATTACAAAAGCTTCACAGCTCTTGCAAGGGTGGTCCACCGGGGGTATAGTTATGGTATTCATTCCGCAGGGTGTCCCGGTTGGGAGGCCGTGCGGGATTGGGTATAGTAATTTTTATATTGGAGGATAAACCACATGAAGATGAAGAAATTTGTCGCTGTGGCGGTTGCCGGCTGCATGGCAGCTTCTCTGGCGGCTTGCGGTTCTTCCGCAAGCACCAGCAGTGCTGCTGGTACTGCAACTGCAGAAGCTGCGACCGATGCCACCGCGACTGGTTCCGGCTTCACCGTTCAGCTCGGCCCCAACCCGGAGTCTCTGGACCCCGCGTTGAACAGCGCGGTCGATGGTGCGAACACCATCCTGACCATCTTTGAGCCGCTGCTGCTGATCGATGAGAACAACAAGGTCATCCCCGGCCAGGCTGAGAGCTACACCGTTAGCGAGGACGGCCTGACCTGGACCTTCACCATGCGTGACGGCTTGAAGTGGAGCGACGGTTCCGAACTGACCGCCAAGGACTTCGAGTACAGCATGAAGCGTATGGCCAACCCCGACACCGCCGCTCCCTACGCGGAGACCGCTGTCGGCATGATCGCCGGTTTTGACGAGGCGCAGGGCAACCCCGACGCCGACGGCAACCCCACCACCGAGCCCAACCCCGACGCGCTGCAGGTCACTGCCAGCGAGGACGGCAAGACTCTGACCATCGTGCTGAGCTATCCCTGCTCTTACTTTGACAAGCTGGCGGCTTTCGTCTCCCTGTCTCCCGTGCAGCAGGCCACCGTTGAGGCCAACGGCGACTCTTGGTGCACCAGCCCCGAGACCTTTGTCTCCAATGGTCCTTACATGATCACCGAGTGGACCCCCAGCGAACGCATCGTGCTCTCCAAGAACCCCAACTACGTGGGCGGCTGGGACAGCTCTCGCATCGTGTCTGACACCATCACCCTCCTCCTGCTCGAGGACTCCAGCGCTTCCTACGCTGCCTACAACAGCGGCGAGGCTCAGCTGATCAAGGACGTTCCCACCGACGAGATCCCCAGCCTGACCAAGGCCGAGGACGGCGGCGACTTCTACACCGACAGCCTGCTGGGCACCTACTACATCAGCCTGAACGACCAGCGCGAGCCGTTCACCGATCCTCTGGTCCGTAAGGCTCTGAGCCTGGCCATCGACCGTGACTACGTTGCCAACGTTGTCATGCAGGGCACCTACAGCCCCGCTTACAACCTGGTTGGCCCCGGCATCGTCGATGCTGAGGACGGCAGCATGTTCATCGACAACGCCAACGGCGGCGAGCCCTACATCAGCGAGGACTACGAGGCCAACCTCGAGGAGGCTAAGTCCCTGCTGGCCGAGGCTGGCTACCCCAACGGCGAAGGCTTCCCCACCATCACTTACAGCGCCAACGACGCTAGCTACCACATCCCCGTTGCAGAGTACCTGCAGCAGGCTTGGGCCGAGCTGGGCATCAACATGAGCATTGAGAAGGTCGAGTGGAACAGCTTCACCTCTCAGCGCCGTGCCGGCGACTTCGACATCAGCCGTAATGGTTGGGTCATGGACTACAACGATGCTTCCAACATGCTCGAGCTGTTCACCACCACCAACGGCAACAACGATGGTAAGTACAGCAACCCCGAGTACGATGCCGCCATCGAGGCTTCCGAGGTCGCTGACAAGACTGTTCACTTCGAGCAGCTGCACAAGGCCGAGGACATCCTGATGGAAGACATGGGCTGCATCCCCGTTGCTTACTACAACGACTTCTGGCTGCAGAGCCCCTCTCTGAAGGGCACCTGGCATAGCCCCTACGGCTACTGGTACCTGCAGTACGGCTACGTGGAGGGCTAATTTGCCTCTTCGGTAGTTCGCCACCGAACCTATAAGCCAACATCCCCGCTGCGGAATCCTCCGCAGCGGGGATGTTTTTGTTTGCGGCCTGCAAAAAAGGACCGGTTCAGAAGAACCGGTCCTTTTTCTTTGGCATTTCTTCGTTTCCCTCTTGGCAAAGAGGGAACAGCCGCCTTTTTACTGGAACTTCGCCCCCAGCGTGGCAGCCATCACCGCCTTGATGGTGTGCATCCGGTTCTCCGCCTCCCGGAAAACGATGGACTGGGGACCGTTGAACACCTCGTCGGTGACCTCCATCTCGGCGCGGCCAAACTTTTCGCCCATCTCTTTGCCCACGGCGGTCTTGTGGTCGTGGTAGGCGGGCAGACAGTGCATGAACACGGCGGTGGGCTTGGCCTTGGCCATCAGGGCAGCGTTCACCTGATAGGGGGCCAACGCCTCAATGCGTTCCGCCCACACTTCCACCGGTTCGCCCATGCTCACCCACACATCGGTGTAGATGACATCGGCCTCCGCTGCCGCGTCGGTGTTCTCGCTCAAAGTGATGCTGCCGCCGCTCTGGGCTGCCAGCGCCTGACACTGGGCTACCAGCGCCTTGTCGGGCCAGTAGGCCTTGGGGGCGCAGGCCACAAAGTGCAGGCCCATCTTGGCGCAGCCGATCATCAGGCTGTTGCCCATGTTGTACCGGGCGTCCCCCATGTAGACGAACTTCAGCCCTTTCAAAGTGCCGAACTGCTCCCGCAACGTCAGGAAATCCGCCAAGATCTGGGTGGGGTGGAACTCGTTGGTCAGGCCGTTCCACACCGGCACGTCGGCGTACTGGGCCAGTTCCTTCACGATGGCTTGGCCGTAGCCCCGGTACTCGATGCCCTCAAACATGCCGGAAAGCACCTGCGCCGTGTCGGCAATGGATTCCTTTTTGCCGATCTGGCTGCCGGTGGGGTCCAGATAGGTGGACCCCATGCCCAGATCATGGGCCGCTACCTCAAAGGCACAGCGGGTACGGGTGGAGGTCTTTTCAAAGATCAGCGCCACGTTTTTGCCCCGCAGCACATCGTGGGCGATGCCGGCTTTCTTCTTGGCCTTCAGGTCGGCGGCCAGATCCAGCAGATAGCTGATCTCTTCCGGTGTATAGTCCAGCAGCGTCAAAAAGTCACGCCCCTGCAAATTCATAACAACAACCCCCTATAATATGCACAAAAATGTAAATTTATACATTCATTATAGCGCGTTTCGGCCCATTGTGCAACCCCCGACTTTTTATGGTATAATATCACCAAAGGGGGTGAGCCCGTGGAAAAGGTGTACTTTCATGTGGATGTGAACTCGGCGTTTTTGTCTTGGTCGGCGCTGAAACGGCTGCGGCAGGGGGAAACGCTGGACCTGCGCACCGTGCCTGCGGCGGTGGGCGGCGACGAGGAAAAGCGCCACGGCGTGGTGCTGGCCAAAAGCGGCCCCGCCAAAAAATTCGGCGTCCGCACAGGGGAAAGCCTTTTCTCGGCCCGGCTCAAATGCCCGGAACTCATCGTCACCCCGCCGGACTTTGATTACTACGTACAAAACAGTAAGGCGCTGATCGCCATTCTGCAAGAATATACCCCTGATGTGGAACAATATAGTATCGACGAAGCCTTTCTGGACATGACCGGCACCGAGGCCCTCTTCGGCCCGCCGCTGACGGTGGCCCATACCATCCGCAACCGGGTGCGGGAGGAACTAGGCTTCACGGTGAACATCGGGGTGGCGCCCAACCGGCTGCTGGCCAAGATGGCCTCCGACTTTGAAAAGCCCGACAAGGTCCACACCCTCTACCCTGACGAGGTGCCCGCCAAGATGTGGCCCCTGCCGGTGGGGGCGCTGTTCGGGGTGGGGCCCAGCGCCGTCAAACGGCTGCGCCAATGCGGCATCTACTCCATCGGGGACCTGGCGCAGGTGGAGCGCCGGGTGGCGGTGGGGCTGTTCGGCACCCGGGGAGATACCCTGTGGAACTACGCCAATGGCCGGGAGGCCGACCCCGTTACCAAACAGGCCACCCGGGACAACAGCTACGGCAACAGCGTCACGCTGCCCCAAGACCTGACCCGCCCCGAGCAGGCCGACGCCACCCTGCTGGCCCTCTGTGATTCGGTGGGGCGGCGGCTGCGGAACGACGGCAAAACTGCCCGGGTGGTGACGGTCCAGTTGGTAGACAACGCCTTCCGCCGCACCAGCCACCAGCGCACCCTGCCCGACCCCACCAATTCCACCGACCGCCTGTACGAGGTGGCCCTGCAGTTGCTGCGGCAGATGTGGCCCGTCCGGCCGGTGCGGCTGGTGGGGGTCAGCGCCGAAAAGACCGGCACTGACAACTTTGAACAACTGGACCTTTTTACCGACACCACCCGCCGCCAAAAGCAGGAGAAGCTGGACCGCACGGCGGACGCCCTGCGCCGCAAATTCGGCGGCGGGGCGGTGACCCGGGCCAAGCTCCTTACCCCCGAGACCCGCGCCCCGGCGGCCCTGTCTGCCGCCAAGGAGCGGGACAAGGAGAAAAAACGATGAACCACGGGCCGGAAAAGCAGGCCCCACCCGAAGGGATAGGAAGATCATGGGACTGGAAAAACTGACGAAAAACGTACCGCTCTCTTCACTGGAGACGGTGATCCTGCAAGACCTCATCGCGCTGATCGAAAGCGGGCAGAAACTGGGTATCCGGGAGCTGGCTACCCGGAACTACACCTCCACCACCACCATCATCCGGCTGGCCAAAAAACTGGGGTATCGGGGCTTTACTGACCTGTACTACGGGCTGCAGCGCCAACTGGGCCATGGTAGCGACGACGCCGTGGCGGAAGAAGTGCCCTTTCTGGATGGGTTTTGCACGCAGGTGCAGGGCATCCGCAGCCAATATGAGCCCATCCGCCGGCTGGCCCAGACGCTGCACAGCCAAAAGCGGATGATGGTGTATATCTGCGGCATGGGATTTTCCAGTTTCCCGGCGGACTATTTCAGCAAAAAGCTGATGGTGCAGGGCATCAAGTGCATCTTCTCCGGTGCTGAGGAGACGGTGGCGATCTTCGAGAGCAACCTGGAGGACATCGGGCTGTTCATCGCCGTTTCCCGTTCGGGGGAGACCGCCAAGGTACTGGAGCGGGTCCGGCTGGCTCGGCAGCAGCAGATCCCCATTGCGGCCTTCACCGCCCAGCCGGACAGCACGCTGGCCCACCTCAGCGATATTGTGCTGGTCATGGGGGACAATGAACAACTGGATGATCGAAACATCAACCCCTGTTATTTTTTTGCAGGGATCCTGCTGCAGATGGAGCTGGTCATTCGGGAATTGCAGAACGAAACCCCGCCGGACGCCCCGTAAAAACTGCCATGTAACAAGATTTTGTGAAAATGTTACCGTTTTCGGTAACATTTTTTTGTTTATCTGTAAAATATATACAAACGCAAATCCCTGCATTATAATGCAAAGTAACAAAACACATGTGCAAAATACGTTTGTGGATCCCGAACAATCTTGTCAGGAGGATAATGCAAATGAAGTTTAAAGACAAGGCGCTCTCATCGATGCAGAACTTTGCGCGGGCAATGTTCATGCCGGTGCTGATTTTGCCCATCGTCGGCTTGCTGGTAGCGGTGGCCAACCTGTTTACCAACGCCAGCCTCATCCAGCAGTTCCCGTTTTTGGACAACCCGGTGACCATCGGGTTCGGCACGATTCTTTCGGGCTGTATGCAGCCCATCCTCAGCAATCTGGGCTTGATCTTCTGCGTCGGCGTTTCGGTGGGTCTTGCCAAAGAAAAAAAGCAGGACGCCGCCTTCATCAGCGTGGTGACCTTTGTGGTCTTTTTGAACGCCATGAACAAGTTCATGAACCTGCAGGGTCTGTTGGCGCCTGCCGACGCCCTCAGCGGCACCGGCCAGTCCATCACACTGGGCGTGCAGGTACTGGAAATGGGCGCGTTCTTGGGCATCCTGCTGGGTATCGTGGTATCGCAGGTCCACAACCGGTTCATCAACACCGAGTTTAAGGGCGCCTTCCAGATCTACGGCGGACAGCGATTCGTCTTTATCGTGATGATCCCCGTCACCATCATTCTGGCGGTGGTTTGCACCTACGTCTGGCCCCCGATCCAGAGCGTGATTTCCGCCTTCGGTCATGTCATCGGCAATTCCGGCAACTTGGGGTACTTCCTGTTCGGCGCGGCGGAACGTCTGCTCATCCCCGTGGGTCTGCACAACGTGCTCAATCCCATGATCCTCTACACCTCGTTGGGCGGCAGCGAGGTCATCGGCGGCCAGCTCATCGAGGGCGCCCGCAACATCACGCTGGCCGAGATCGCCAGCCCCGATGTGGTGACCCTGTCCGGTGCGGCCATCTTTGAGTGCCGCGGCGTTACCAAGATCTTCGGTCTGTCCGGCGCGGCGCTGGCCATGTACCACGCGGCCCGGCCCGAAAACAAGCAGCGGGTCAAATCCATTCTGGTTCCGGTGGTCCTCACTTCCTGCATCGCCGGCATCACCGAACCCATCGAATTTTCCTTCCTCTTTGTGGCGCCCGTCCTCTATGTGGTCCACGCCATCCTCAGCGGCGCGGGTCTGGTGCTGGCCAACCTGCTGGGCGCTCGTACCATCGCCTACAACGGCATCATTGACTTCATCCTGTACAACATTCCGGTGGGCATTCAAAAGACCCATTGGCCCATGTTCCTGCTGGCCGGCGTGATCATGTTCGCCGTGTACTATGTGGTCTTTTTGTTCCTGATCAAAAAGCTCAATCTGCACACCCTCGGTCGGGAAGCCGAAGGCGGCGAGATGAAGCTGTACAGCAAGAAGGAATACAAAGAGAAGCAGCAGGCCGATAAGGCCGCCAAACAGGGCGATACCATCGACGCGGCCACCATCGTGGCGGCGCTGGGCGGCAAGGACAATCTGTTGGAAGTGGACAACTGCTTTACCCGTCTGCGCCTCAAGGTCAAGGACATCTCTCTTGTGGACGACGAGCGGCTGAAGAAAGACACCGGTGCGGCCGGTGTGATGAAGAGCGGCGAAGTGGTACAGGTAATTTACGGCCTGAAGATCAACGCGGTGCGCAAAGCCGTGGACGCTGAACTGCAAAAGTAAATTGCGGCAGAAAGGACCCTTTTCATGAATAGCAAAGACAGAAAATTCAACATTGTAATTGCGGGCGGCGGCAGTACCTATACGCCGGGCATTGTGATGATGCTGGTGGCCAGTCAGGACCGGTTCCCGCTGGAATCCCTGACCCTGTACGACAACGATGCCGAACGCCAGAAGGCGCTGGGGGATGCCATTGCCATCCTGATGAAAGAACAGGCGCCGGGCATCCGGTTCAGCTACACCACCGACCCCAAAGAAGCCTTTACCGACAAGGACTTCTGCATGGCCCATATTCGGGTGGGCAAGTTTGCCATGCGGGAACAGGACGAAAAGATCCCCCTGCGCCACGGCGTGGTCGGGCAGGAAACCTGCGGCCCCGGCGGCATTGCCTACGGTATGCGCAGCATCACCGGTATGCTGGAGATCATGGACTATATGGCCCAGTATTCCCCCAACGGCTGGACGCTGAACTATTCCAACCCGGCCTCCATTGTAGCGGAAGCCTGCCGGGTGCTGCGGCCCAAGGCCAAGATCATCAACATCTGCGATATGCCCATCGCCACCAAAACCCGGATGTCCTACATTGTGAAGAAGGACCCCAAGGATCTGGATGTGCGGTATTTCGGGCTGAACCACTTTGGTTGGTGGACCAGCGTCACCGATGAGCTGGGCAACGACCTGATGCCCCAGATCATGGACTATGTGGCGGAAAACGGGTACCTGACCCAGAAAGCCATCGAAAAGCAGCACATGGAGCCAAGCTGGCAGGAGACCCACCGCAAAGCCCGGGACCTGCTGAAGGTGGAACCCCGGTTCCTGCCCAACACCTACCTGAAATATTATCTCTACCCCGACTATGTGGTGGAGCATTCCAACCCCGACTACACCCGGGCCAACGAGGTGATGAACGGTCGCGAGAAGCGGATCTTCGGGGCGGCCAAAGCCATTGTGGAAGCAGGCACGGCGGTGAACGGCGGGTTTGAGATCGACGTACATGCCTCCTTCATTGTGGATCTGGCCTGCGCCATCGCCTTCAACACCCACGAGATCATGCTCTGTATTGTGGAAAACAAGGGCGCCATCTGCAACTTTGACCCCACGGCCATGGTGGAAGTGCCCTGCATGGTGGGCAGCCGCGGTGCCGAGGCGCTCTGCCAAGGGGAGATCCCCACCTTCGAGAAGGGCATGATGGAAGAGCAGTTGGCGGTAGAGCGTCTGGTGGTGGAAGCCTACGTGGAGCACAGCTACCAGAAACTGTGGCAGGCCCTGACCTTGTCCAAGACGGTGCCCAGCGCCACGGTGGCCAAGGCGATTTTGGACGACTTGATCGTGGCCAACAAGGACTATTGGCCGGAACTGCACTGATTCCTCCCCAACGGATTTTCTCATAGCAAAAAGGACGCACGAAATTTTCGTGCGTCCTTTTTGTTGTTATTCATCCGCTTCCAAGATCTCCTGCGCCACCTCGCCGCGGCTGCGGCGGGTGTCCATGGCGGTCTTTTCGATCAGGCGGTGGGCTTCGGTCTCGGTCATGCCTCGCTTTTCGATGAGGAAGCACTTGGCCCGGTCCACCAACCGCAGTTGGGCAATTTTGTCCAGCAGTTTCTGGTTTTCGGCCCGCAGCAGGGCCAGCCGCTTGTAGTTGCTGGCGGCCATCTGGACGGCCTGCCGGAAATGGGGGGCGCTGAAGGGCTTGCCCAATACCAGCACACCAAAATCCTGCAACTTGTCGGCGATCTGTTCCGCCGTGCCGTTCTTGGCCAGCAAAATCACCCCGGCGTCGGTTTTTTGCACGGCGTCGGTGCCCAGCTCATGGCCAAATTCGTCGGGCAGCGGCGTGTTGATGATCACTACCTCAAAGTCCTTGCCGTCCATCTGACGGCGGGCCTCGCCGCCGCTGGGCACAATGACAGGGCGGGTGTAGCCCAGCTCGGCAATATGCCGGGCCAGATATTCGTTGGCGTTGGTACCTGCCGATACGATCAATGCCTTGGCCACAGGCCGCCCCTCCTTTCTGTGGGATGGATGGGAAGATCAGATGATCAGGAACCCGTTGGCGCGCTCCCACGCGTCCACGTCGGTGGCTGCCTCATAGTCGTGGCACAGCCGGGTCTGATACTGGAAGTACTTGTTTTGCAGTGCAATGGGCAGTTCCTTGCTGATGAACTCGCTCTGGGCGGCCACCGTAATGGCTTCCCGCAGAGAACGGGGCAGGCTTTCCAGCCCGGCGGCTGCGCTGGGATGGAAAAGGTTGCGGTTGACGGCTTCGGGCAAGGGCAGCTTGCGCTGGATGCCGTCCAACCCGGCGGCCAAAATCAGCCCTATGACCAGATAGGGGTTGCCCGCGGGGTCGGGCCCCCGCAGCTCCACACGGCACAACTCGCCGCTGGCGCTGGGCAGCCGCACCAACTGGCTGCGGTTTTGGCGGCTCCAGCTCACATAGAGAGGGGCCTCGTTGGCGCCCAGCCGGGCGTAGGAGTTGGGCACCGGATTGCAGAAGGCGGTCAGCTCCCGGGCATGGGCCAAAATGCCCGCCACAAAGTGTCCGGCCTCGCTGTCGGGGGCCAGTTCCCCCTCAAAGAGGTTCTTGCCGTCCCGCAGCAGCGAGATGTTCACATGCAGGCCGCTGCCCGGCTTGTCGGCCAACGGTTTGGGCATAAAGCTGGCAAACAGCCCGTTGCGGGCCGCAATGGCCTTGACGGTGCTCTTGAAGGTGTTCAGGTTGTCGGCGGACCGCAGTGCTGCCGTATACAGGAAGCAGACCTCGTTCTGGCCCGGGCCGCTCTCGTGGTGGCTGTGCTCGGGGTGCAGGCCCATCTCCTCGATGGCAAAGCAGATCTCCCGGCGGATGTTTTCCCCTTTGTCCAGCGGCGGAATGTCAAAATAGCCGCCGTGGTCCAAGGGGATGCGGGTGGGGTTGCCGGCCTCATCGGTTTCAAACAGATAGAACTCACATTCGCAGCCCACGTTGCAGGTCAGGCCCATGGCCTTGGCGCGCCCCACCACCGATTGCAGATACCCCCGGCAGTTGCCCTCGAAGGGTTTGCCGTTGGGCAGGGTGATGTCGCAGTACATCCGGATGACGCGGCCCTCGGTGGGACGCCAAGGCAGTACGGTGGCGGTGTCGGGGTCGGGCCACAGCACCAGATCACTCTCCTCCACGTTCATGAAGCCGGCGATGGAAGACCCGTCAAAGCTGATGCCCTGCGCGAAGGCGCGCGGCAGTTCGCTGGCGAACAGCGAGATGTTTTTCTGGTTGCCGAAGATGTCGCAGAAGGTCAGTTTGGCAAACTTGACATCGTTATCCTCGACAAAATTCAGAATATCCTGTGCGGTACGTTTCATAAAAGCCTCCGGGATTGGGTTTGCGTCTTAGCGCAAGGACAGCCGCAGATACCCGAAAGGCCCACCGGTAAGCGGAACTCCCTGCCCAAGCAAAGCGGGTTTGTTGGGGCGGGGGCTCTCGCGTTTAGCGGGCGGGCCTTTCGAGCGGTGTAAGAAATAGGAAAAGGAGAATGGCGAAAAATCAGAAGGAGGACAGGCCTTTACTCGGTGTAGAACAGCATCCGGCTGTAACAGGGCAGGGGCCAGTATTCCTCATCCACAAGCTCCTCGGCCACATCGGCGGCGGCGCGCAGCCGGGCCATGACAGGCAGGACCTCATCGTGGAAGGCGTGAGCCTTGGCGCTTTCATCTTCCAGCGCGCAAACCTTGTCGGTGACTTCCTTCAGTTCGTCGGCGGCGTCGGACATCTCGTCGGTGTACTGGGACAGCGCTTTCAGAACCTTGCTCTCCGCCTTGATGGAGATGCCCTCCACGGCGGCTGCCTTGGCAGCGGCGGTGTTGGCCACCTCGCCCATGTAAGAGGTGGCGGCGGGGATCAACTGCTTGTTGGCGATCTTGAGCATGGTGCGGGCTTCGATGTTGATGATCTTGGAGTAGTGCTCCATCTCCACCTCGTACCGGCTGAGCATCTCGGTCTTGGTCAGTACGCCGAAGTCCTCCATCAACGCGATGTTCTTGGGCTCCTTCAGGGCGATCATGGCGTCGGGGGTGCACTTGCGGTTGGGCAGGCCGCGGCGTTCCGCCTCCTGCTCCCAGGCGTCGGTGTAGCCGTTGCCGTTGAAGATCACCCGGCGGTGGTCGTTCAGCGTTTTCTTGACCCAAGCGGCGGCAGCGCACTCAAAGTCGGCGGCGCCGGAGGTTTCCTCGGTAAATTCTTTCAGTTCCTTGGCCACGGCGGTGTTCAGGATGGTGTTGGCATCGGACAGGTTTTCGGCCGAGCCGGGCATACGGAACTCAAACTTATTGCCGGTGAAGGCAAAGGGAGAAGTACGGTTGCGGTCGGTGGTGTCCTTGCTGAACTTGGGCAGAACATCCACGCCCAGATCCATCTTCATCTTGACGGGGCCGGCATAGGGGGAATCGGTGCAGACTGCATCGATGACCGCTTCCAGCTCTTCGCCCACGAAGATGGAGATGATGGCCGGCGGGGCCTCGTTGGCGCCCAGACGATGGTCGTTGCCCGGGGTAGCCACCGAGGTGCGCAGCAGGTCGGCGTACTCGTCAACGGCCTTGATGACCGCAGACAGGAAGACCATGAACTGCAGGTTTTCCATGGGGGTATCGCCGGGATCCAGCAGGTTTTCTTCGGTGGTGGACAAAGACCAGTTGTTGTGCTTGCCGCTGCCGTTGACGCCCTCGAAGGGTTTCTCGTGCTGCAGGCAGACCAACCCATGCTTGGAGGCGATCTTCTTCATCATCTCCATGGTCAGCAGGTTGTGGTCGATGGCCACGTTGGTGGTGTCGTAGATGGGGGCCAGCTCATGCTGGGCGGGGGCCACCTCGTTGTGCTTGGTCTTGGCGGGGATGCCCAGCTTCCACAGCTCTTCGTCCAGTTCCTTCATGAACTCGGATACCACGGGACGCAGCGTGCCGAAGTAGTGCTCTTCCAGTTCCTGACCCTTGGAGGGGGCGGAGCCGAAGAGGGTGCGGCCGGTCAGCACAAGGTCCAGCCGCTTCTCGTAGTCTTCCTTGCGGATGAGGAAATATTCCTGCTCGGGGCCAACGGTGGTGGCTACCCGGGGTACGTCTTTGCCAAAGAGGTGCAGCACCTTGCAGGCCTGATCGCTGATGGCCTGCATGGAGCGCAGCAGCGGGGTCTTTTTGTCCAGTGCCTCGCCGGTGTAGGAGCAGAACGCCGTGGGGATGCACAGCACGTCATCCTTCACAAAGGCGTAGCTGGTGGGGTCCCAAGCGGTGTAGCCGCGGGCTTCGGCGGTGGCGCGCAGGCCGCCGGAAGGGAAGGAGGAAGCATCCGGCTCGCCCTTGATGAGCTCCTTGCCGGAAAATTCCATGATGGCGGTACCGTCGGGCTGGGGGCTGACGAAGCCGTCGTGCTTCTCACTGGTAATGCCGGTCAGGGGCTGGAACCAATGGGTGTAGTGGGTAGCGCCTTGCTCGATGGCCCAGCGCTTCATCACGCTGGCGACTACGTTGGCGACTTCCAGATCCAGCGGCTGGCCCTTTTCGATGGTTGCCTTCAAGCTCTTGTAGGTAGAGCTGGGCAGACGCTCGCGCATCTCGTGCTCGTTAAAGACTTTGCTGCCGTAAAGTTCCATGACGGTTGCTGCCATAACTACTTACTCCTTACATCAAACGCTAGATTACAGGAAAGGGCGCTGCGAAAACACATTCGCAGCGCCCTTGCTGTTATGCTCCCATTATACGGGCTGCGCGGGTAAAAAGCAACTGGCGAACTGCTCAAATCCCCTATAATTCCCAACAAAAAACTGGCAAAATTGTCCATCGCCCCCCAAGGCCGGGTGTGGTATACTGGTAAGGCGGCCTTTACCCTAGATTTACCAGCCGCGAGAGGGGAACAAAATGGAAATTGAACGCAAATGGATGGTCACCGGCTGGCCCGCAGGGCTGCCCCTGACCGAAACTTACCAAATGGATCAGGGCTATATCAGCGTGCGGCCCACGGTGCGCATCCGGCGGGAGGCCCTGCAAGGCGGGGCTACGGCGCTGGTGCTCTGCTTCAAAGGGGCGGGCACCCTCAGCCGGGAGGAGATCGAAACCGAGATCGACGCCGACCTGTTTGCCAAGCTGGAACACCTCATCGGCAAGCCGCTTATCCACAAGGAGCGGCGGGGCTATCGACTGCCCGGCGGGCTGACGCTGGAGGTCAACTGTGTGGACCCCGACCTGCCCACCGCCTTCTGGTACGCCGAGGTGGAGTTTGCTACCGAGGCCGAGGCCTTGGCTTGGCAGCCGTCCTCCGTCGGGCTGGGGGATTATCTGGCCGACGAGTGTACCGGCAAGCCCGGGGCCAGCATGGGGGAATACTGGGTCCAGACCCGGACGGATTCCGCCCTAGTATAAATTGTAAAATTGTGCCGCTCTGCTTTACAAACGTTGGTAAAGCGGATAGAATAGAAGTAACTAGTCATCGGCAACCCGTCCGCAGGCGCTTCGCCCCTCGGACAGATTCCACCAAGAAAAGAGGAACTGCGAATGAAACGTAAGCTACTGCTCGTTATGGCCATCCTGTCACTCTGCGTTGTGCTGGCGGCCTGCAAAAAGAAGGGGGAAGAGCCCCAAAGCACCGCTGCGCCGGAAGTCACCGCCACCCCTGAACCGTCGCTGGAACCCTACGCGGCCAACGTGCTCACCGGCGAGCCGCAGGGCGACGGCTATAAGAACCAGCGCATCACCGCGGTCATGGTCAACAACATTGTGGCAGCCCGTCCTCAGCGTGGTCTGTCCAAGGCTGACATGCTGTTTGAGATCAAGGTAGAAGGCGGCATCACCCGCTTTATGCCCCTTTACACCGACTACGAGGAGATCGGCGAAGTGGGTCCCGTCCGCTCTGGCCGTGACCAGTTCTTCCGTCTGATCCTGCCCTGGCAGGCCCTGTATATCCACGAGGGCCAGTCGGTGGTCATGCAGCAGTATGCCATCGATTACAGCTACGGCAACCTGAACAACAACGACGGCGCCAGCGGCTACCGGGACTACAACCGTGTGAACTGGGCGGGCGCCAGCTACAACAACGGCACGCTGAGTAAGGAACACACGATGTACACCAACTCGGACAACATCGCGGCTTATATCGAGAACAACAGCGTGGATATGGAGCGCACCTACAACTCCACCTTCTTCAACTTCGTGGACTACCGCACCGGCGAGACCCGGGACCTGTCCAACAGCTTGGACAGCGCGTATAGCGATAAGTACGGCCCGGTGGTCAGCGACGGCGAGTACGTCGAGATCGAGCACAGCCCCTCCTATAAGACCCGCTTTATCTACGACGCTGCCTCCAACACCTACAAGATGCAGCAGAACTACTCGGACGGCCAGTGGCGGGATACCGTGGACGAAGCCGCCGACAACACTGTGCTGACCTTCCCCAACGTCATCGTCCTCTACACCGACATCCACACCTACCCCGGCCATGAGGAAAAAGACCTGCAGTATGCCGAGTACGCCTGGGGCGGCATTGGCTACTACTGCTACGGCGGCAAGTGCGAGAAGATCTACTGGCAGAAGGGCACCCCGCTGGAGACCCTGCGGCTCTACTACCTGACCGAGGACGGCCAGTGCAGCGACACCCTGCTGGATGTGAACATCGGTAAGAGCTATGTGGCTGTGACCGACGTGGACTACGCCGAGAACTTTGTCCACACCACGCTGGACGGGCAGAACCTGAGCAGCGCCACCACCAGCACCTACGAGAGCAACTATGTGGAAGATAACGCCGAGGCCGGCCAGACGCTGGGCATGAGCACCGACGATCTGACCACCAACGCCACCGGTTCCGGTGACGATACTGCCGAGGCTCCGGCGGAGAGCACCGCCGACACCGAGGACCCGGCTGCCGCCGACAGCGCGGTGGATCCGGCTGCGGAAGATCCCGAAGCGGTGGGTTGATCCAACCGAAAAACCGATAGAAACCACAGCGCAGTCCGCCCGGCGCGGGCTGCGCTCTTTCTTGGGAAAGGAACCCTTATGAAACGAAACCTGCAAGCGCTGGGCTTGACGGCGGCGCTGCTGGCGGCGCTGCTGCTGGGCGGCTGCACCGGCCAGCGCCCGGACGGAGAGAACGCCACCGCCGAAACGGCAGAGCCCACCCCGGCGGCGGAACCCATCCCCAATCCCCTCACCGGTGTAGCCGACGGGGATTACACCAACCGGCGCCCGGTGGCCGTTACGCTGCGCACGCTGGAGGGCGCCCAGCCCCAGTGGGGGTTGTCCACCGCCGACGTGCTGGTGGAGGGTGTCACCGAAGGCACCACCGCCAGCCTGATGGCGCTGTACGCCAACGCGGACAGCATCAGCAAGGTGGGGCCGGTAGGCCCCGGCCGGGACCTGCTGCTCCAGTTGGCGCTGCCCCTTAACGCCCTGCCGGTACACATCGATAAGAACGTCTATGCCTCCAACCTGCTCAACACACTGAGCTATCAGGATCTGGACGGCTACCACATCGGCAAGGCGGCTTTCGCCTTCGATCAGGACCGGCAGAACGCCGGCTACCGGGAGGAAAACTGCTGGTACACCACCGGCGAGATGATCCAGAACGGGCTGAGCACCTACGGTACCTCCTTGGAGGGGGCCAACACGCCCCTTTTCGTCTTTGGGGAGCGTCCTGCCGTGGCCGAGGATGCCCGCAACGCCACCACGCTGACCATCACCTTCTCGGCGGATGACAGCGAACAGTTGGTCTACGCCGCCGACACCGGTCTGTACACCAAGACCAATGCCGACGGTTCCCCCACCACCGACACCGACAACGGCCAGACGGTGGGCTTTACCAACGTGTTGGTGCTCTATGCGTCCAGCGGCATCAAGGACGACGGATACACCCGGGATTACGATATGACCGGCGGCACCGGCATCTACCTGACCGGCGGCGGTTGGGAGCAGATCCAGTGGTCCAAAGAGGATGCCACCGGCCCCTTGCAGCTCACCGATGCCAACGGCCAGACGCTGGTGGTCAGCCCCGGCAAGAGCTTTATTGCCATCTGGGGCGGCTACTATGGGCAGGGCCTGACGCTGACCGGCGCCGACGGCACCGAGCAGACGCTGCCCGAAAAACCTGCTCTGCTGGAAAGCGGCATCAGCGACGAGGATGCCGCCGCAGCACAGGCCGAGTTTGACGCCCGCCAGAAGATCATTGACGCACAGGCCGCCGTGGAGCAGGCCACCGCCCAGCTCTCCGAGGCGCAGACCGCGCTGGAGGAAGCCCAGACCGCCTTGGATGCCGACAGTTCCAACGAGGAGCTTATCGCCAAGCGGGATGAGGCGCAGGCGCTGGTGGACAGCCTGAACCAGACCATCGCCGACAATCAGGCCATTCTGGATGCGGCCGGCGTCACCGCCACCCCCGCCCCCGAAGCCGATTCCGGCGCCGAGAGCGGCGAGTAAACCCAAAAACAAACCCCCGGCAGGATTCCCTGCCGGGGGTTTTGTTGTGCTTGTTTTAGGCTTCCGGTTCTTCCATCCCGTCCAGATAGCCCACCGGTACCACGTCGTAGGCTTCGGCCAGATGATCCCGCATCCACATTTCGGCATCCAGCCGCACGCTGTACCCGGCGCCGGGGTCGGTCATCCATTCCTCCGGCTTGCGGAAGGGCAGGGCGTGCTGGGCCAGCATGTTCATGATGACCCCGCCGTGGGTCACACAGGCGGCTTCCTCGGTGTGGGTGCGCAGCATGTACTCAAACATCTTCATCAGCATGCCCGACGTACGGTTGAAAAACATCTGCCGGTCCTCGGCGCCTTCCGGTACCGTGCGGCTGGTGGGATCCATCCACTGGGCAAACTCCGGGTCCTTTACCAACTGCTGCAAGGGCTGGCCTTCAAACTTGCCAAAGGCCATCTCCCGCAGGTCCTGCAGCTCGATCTGCCGCACCCCGGGGAACAGCAGCTCCGCCGTCTGGGTGGCCCGCAGCATCGGGCTGGTAAAGACCAGCGGTACCTCGGGGTACCGGAACTGGGCTTTCAGCTCCTCCAACTGGGCCCGCCCTTCATCACACAGCGGCAGGTCGGTGCCGCTGCCTATGTACAGCCCTTGCAGGTTGCCCGCGGTCAGGCCGTGGCGAATCAGATGCAGCTTATAATATTTCACGGTGTGTTCTCACTTTCCTTATAGCATATCGTTACAAGCATACCCCAAAATCGGCGGTTCTGCAACGAAAAATGGTTACAATTTGGTTGCAAAAACAAAGGGCCGACCCCCTTTTCCAAAATTTGCCCACAATATTTATACCCGGCTGCGGGGCGGCATCCCCAAAATGTAGACACGGGGGCGGCCGTGCCCTTTTGGGGGCCGAAAAACGGCTCGAAAGAGGTCGAAATCCGGGTTTACAAAATGTTTTTTGACAGATATAATATACAACACGTAGAAAATTTGGGCGGGCGGTCCCGGCGGCCCGGTGGCAACAACACCGGTGGGACCTGCTGCGAAAGAGGATCACTATGGCCATGGAATTCAGCCGGATTCTTACGCTGCTGCGTAAAGAACGGGGCATCACACAAAAACAGGCGGCGCAGGATCTGGGCATCAGTCAGGCGCAGCTTTCCCATTACGAGAAAGGCATCCGGGAATGCGGATTGGCCTTTGTGGTGCAGGTGGCGGACTACTATGGCGTCAGCTGTGATTACCTGTTGGGCCGCAGTGCCGAGCGCAGCGGCCAGACCATCAAGGTGGAGGACCTGCCCGAGACCGGTTCCGCCACCAGCGGCAGCGTGTATCGCGGCAGTGTGCTGCCCACCATGTACAAAAAACTCATCGAAAATTCGCTGGACATCCTGTACGATAAATTGCAGGAGAGCGGCGACAAACAGTTGGTCACCGACATCAGCCGTTATTTGATGTTGGCGGTCTACAAGGTGTTCCGCCAACTGCACGACGCATCCCCCCGCAACGTGACGGGGATGTTCCGGGTAGGGGCGGCCCGGTGGCAGGCCAGTGCCGATGCCGCCATGCGGCTGACCGAGGCGGATCTGGCTGCCACCCTGCAAGGGGAGGACGGCGCCCGCAGCAGCGAGGACCCGGCCACCATGGCGCTGACCACCGAACGGCTGACCCACGACTATCCCCGCCATGCCACCAGTTTGCTGAATCTGGTCAAAAATGCCGAGGAATCCATGCGGGGCCTGCAATGGCCCGAATAAGGGGTCACGCCGCGACCCACCAAAACCGAAAGATGTGCCGAACCTTCGGCTGCCATGGCAAGACCGCCGCTCCCGGTTGGGGGCGGCGGTCTTGCCGTTTATTTCCCGATCAACGCTCTCCGGCAGTTGGGGCAGACGAATTTGCCATGGATCTGTACAGAGCCTTGTACCACCTCACCGCAGAGGGCGCAGGCATCGGCGGGACGGTACTTGCGCAGCAGGATAGCATCCCCTTCGGTAAAAATCTCCAGCGGGGTTTCGGTGGTAATGGCAAAGGTGCGGCGCAATTCTTTCGGCAGCACCACGCGGCCCAGCGCGTCGATGTTGCGAACGATCCCAGTCGAAATCATAACAGATAAACCTCCTGTTTCTACCGCAAGCAAGCGGCAAAAACTGCAAAATATGGTGGGGATTTTTGTCCCCTAACGCAACTTCTTGTAGCTATTATACGAGAGTTTGGTAATATTGTCAATATTTGGAAGTTCAAAACCGCTCGACAAAAAGCGACAATAGACGGTAAAACGATACTTTTTGCTGCGCGCCGGTCGCTTTTGGCGGCTTGGGAAGAATCTTCCTTTTCCAGAAGAGGAAAAAGCACACAACCGTTACAAGTCTGAAACAACTTTGACACAACTCTGCGGTAGGATGAATTTACGGAAGTAAAACGCCCATCTGGCAAAGGAGTGTGCCATGGCAAAAGGACGTGTGGTTTTTTATGAGGATGCCCCGCGGCAGACTGCCCCCCCTCGGACGGTCTACACCAGCCATGCCCGGCGGCGCCGCAAACGGCATCACCGTCTGGCCAAGCTGCTCTTTGCCTTGGCGGCACTGGTGCTGGCGGCTTCGGTGGGGTATGTGGTATGGTACACGCAGGGCGAATCCACCAGCCTTTTGCCCGAAGCAGAACTCCCGCGGGAGGCAGAAGCGGAAGGCGGCGGAGACGGCAGTGCTTCGGCTGCCGCGGCGGTCCCGGCAGGGGATGGCCGCATCGTGGTGGCGGTGGACCCGGGCCATGGGGGCGTGAACCCCAGCATTGGGGCCGAGGACTACGGCAGCGAGGCAAACGGCCTGCGGGAGAGCGAGATCACGCTGGCCACGGCGCAGGCCCTCTATGACCTGCTGGCCGCCGACGACCGGTTTGCCCCGCTGCTTACCGCCGACGGCACCACCTACCTCAAACCCAGCGAGCGGGGCGCCGTGGCGGCCGCAGCGGGGGCGCAGCTCTTTGTATCCATCCACCTGAACTACGACGGCAGCAGCGCTTCCAGCGGGTTTGAGTGCTATGCCGCGCCGCCCCATCTTTCCACCAACGCCGACAGCCTGCGGTTCGGCCAACTGCTGGCCGATGCCTTTGGGCAGATGGGCCTGCGGTTGCGGGGCACCAACGGCGTGCGGTACTTATATTATGATGACAACGACAACAAGCAGATCTACGAATCCACCGACACCACCCCCCGCTGGCTGCCCACCTTCACGGTGCTGGAAGCCTGCCAGTGTCCGGCGGTCCTCTGCGAGGAAGGGTTCATCAGCAACAGCGGCGATATGGCGCTGTTGGCCGGCAGCGACGGCTGTGCCGCGGCGGCCCAAACCTACTATGATTGTATCTGTACCTATTTCGGGCTGACCTAAAGGCGGCCCCTGCGCGAACTTTGTGCGCAGGGACCGTCTTTTTTGTTGTTTTGCGGCTCCCTGCCCAGTACGCCGGACTTTTGCCGGGATTTTCGGCAGGGTTTGTCCCCCCGGGGTGGATTGGCACAGTTTCCCACTAGTTTTTGGGTTTCCCCGGCCTGTGGCAAAAAGCACCGTTTCCCCCGTGGTATAGTGCAGCTACCGTACGGCATACAACATAAAGGGGGAACCGAACTTATGGCTGTCTTTACCAATACAAAGGAAAAGGTACATATTCCAACCCTGCACGCCGGGGCGCTGCTGCCGGCGGGGGCGCGGTGGTCGGCGCTGGCGTGGCAGGGGGCTGCGGCCCTTACCGGGGCGGTGCTGGGCGCCGGGCAGGTCTACGGTGGGGCCGCACCCTTCGGGCTGGCGCTGGTCATCGGCTGTCCGCCCGCCTATCTGCTGGCTTCCAGCGTGGGGGCGCTGGCCGGCAGTCTGGTCTTTCAACCCATCGCCATGGGGCTCAAACTGGCGGGGGCGCTGGCGGCTGCCGTGGCGGGGCGGTGGCTCAGCGGCGGCAAATCCCGCATGGGTGCTTGGGCCGGGGGCATCGCTCTGCTGGTCACCCAAGCTTTGGGCATTTTTTTCACGGGGGGCATCCTGGACCCCGGGCAGGTCGTCGCCACGGGATGCACGGCGGTGCTGGCGGCGGCGTTGGGTTGGGCGTTCCTCCATTTTCCGGTACAGGAACCACGGGGTGTCTGCCTGTGGTTGGCGGTGGGGGTGGCCTGCCTCCAGCGCTGTACCCTAGGACCGCTGGCTCCGGGCCTGGCACTGGCGGCAGCGGCGGGGCTGTGTGCCGCCATCGCCGGTACGCTGGAACAGACCGCCGTACTCAGCATCGCCTTGGCAGCGGCCATCACGGCGGCCAGCCCGTCCCTCTGCTATGCGGCGCTGGCAGTAGCACTGGGCAGTCTGGCCTCCGCCTGCCTCTTCCCGGGGGAGCGCTGGCGCTGCGCAGGGGTTTTTGTGGCGGGCTGTACGGCGGGGGCGCTGGCCGCCCCCACGGCAGCCGGGGTACTGCCGCTGGCCACCGGCGGGGGATTGGGTCTCTGCATGGCGGTGGCCCTGCCGGGGGAATGGCTGCGTACCGTCTTTCCGCCGCCTGCACCCCCGGCCCAGAGTCAGGGCCTCACCGGGGCCGCCCGCCGCCTAGCCAATGTGGCCGATACCCTCAGCGATATTGCCGACACCGTCAACGCCGTCTGTACCCGGCAGATGCCCCCCAAAGGGGAAAACTTCGACTTTGTGGTAGAGCACATCGCTCGCACCACCTGCCAGACCTGTACCCGGCGCAACCGTTGTTGGGTGCGGGGCTATGCCACGGCGATGGACGGGCTGTACCAACTAAAACCCACGCTGGAAAGCAGCGGCCATGTGGAGGTGGAGGATCTGCCGGGCCAGCTTTCGGTGTGTATTCATCCGGGGGATCTGTGTACGGCGGCCAACCATGGCTACCGGCTGTGGCGCAGCCGTCGGCAGACCCGGGCCCGGGCCACCACGCTGCGCACCGCCCTGACCGAGCAGTACAGTGCCTTGGCGGGGGCCTTGGCGCAGCTAGCGGGGCGGCTGGGGCAGGCGGGTCTGCCCGACCCCCGGCGGGAGGGCAAGGTGACCCAGCTCTTTGCAGGGCTGGGACTGGATGCGCTGGAATGCAGCGTCACGTCGGACTTGGCGGGCCGTCTGACGGTGGCCGTGACCATTGCCCGCACCCGGTTCACCGAGGAGGAGGTCACCGAGCTGACCGGGGAGGTAAGCCGCATCTGCCGTCGGGATCTGGACGTGCCGGAGATCACCCATTGCCGCACCGTGACGATGCTCAGTTTTGGGGAGCGTCCGGTGTTTCGGGCGGAGTTTGGCGCCGCGGGGCATCCGGCCCACGGCCAGACGGTGAGCGGCGATGCGTTGGAACAATTTTGCGATGCCAGCGGCCGGGCGCAGATGCTCCTCTGTGATGGGATGGGCACCGGACGTCCGGCGGCGGTGGACGGCCAGATGGCGGCCCGGCTGACCAGCCAATTACTGCGGGCCGGTTTTGCCGCCGAGAGTGCAGCCCGGCTGGTGAATGTGGCGCTGGGCCTGAAAAGCGCCGAGCAGGAATCCGGCGCCACGCTGGACCTGCTGACCATCGATTTATATACCGGCCGGGCCGGGCTGTTCAAAGCCGGTGCGGCGCCCAGTTTCCTTGTGCGGGGCGGGGTGCCCCGCATGCTGGAAGGCGCCAGCCTGCCCATGGGCGTGCTGGACAGTCTGGTAGGCCGTTCCACCACCTTTGCGCTGGATGCGGGGGACTGGGTGGTGCTGGTCAGCGACGGGGCGCTGACCGACGGCAGCGAATGGCTGATGCAGCAGTTACAGCTCTGCGTCAAGCTGGGGCATACCCCCCAGCAGGCGGCACAAGCGGTGGCGGACGCCGCCGCGCGCCGGGCGGGGGAAAAACAGGACGACATCACGGTGGCGGTGGTGCGGCTGGCCCAGCCTTGACCGCAGTTCAAAAGGGGGAACATGCCTGCACGGCAGTGCCTGACAGACCCGCTTACCGGTGGGGCAGCGCCCCCATCGGGCTGCGGCTTCTGGCTACCCTGTCAGGCTTCGAAATTTCCCTTGGAGGGGTAGATTTGCCAACTGTATAAAAATATTTCAAGAAATTCCGAAAAAACTGTTTAAAATTCCACAAATATGTGGTAAAGTAGTATCAATCGGTGAGAAATGTTCAAATTCACCATAATTCTACGCCGCAGGGCGCTAGCGTAAAGCCCCGGCGCGAAAAGAGGTTTGACGATTCATGGACTATGCAAGCAAAGACATCCGCAACATTCTGGTGGCCGGCCATGCCGGATGCGGCAAGACGACGCTGACCGAAGCGCTGCTGTATCTGAGCGGCGCCACCGAGCGCATGGGCCGTGTGGAGGACGGCACCACCGCCAGTGACTTTGACCCCGAGGAAGCGCGCCGTAAAGCCTCGCTGAATTCCAGCGTGATCCCGGTAGAGTATCAGGGCATCAAGTACAATCTGATCGACACCCCGGGTCTTTTTGACTTTGAGACGGGCGCCGCCGAAGGCGTTATGGCTGCCGAGAGTGTGCTGATCTGCGTGTCGGGCCGTTCGGGCGTCAGCGTAGGCGCCGAGAAAGCCTATCGGCTGGCCTGCAAGCAGAACAAGGCGCGGATGATCTTTGTGACCAAGACCGACCTCGAAAACGCCGATTATTTCAAGATCCTCGAGCAGATGAAGATCGAATTTGGTCCCAGCGTCTGCCCCTGCGTCGTGCCGGTGCGTTTGGACGACGGCACCGTAGCGTACATCAACCTGTTCAGCCAGAAGGCTTTCAAGTATGAAGGCGGCAAGCAGATCCAAATCGACCTGCCCGACATCGGTCACCGGTTTGAAGGTTTGATCCAAGCCATGAGCGAGGCCATCGCCGAGACCGACGAGGCCCTGATGGAAAAATTCTTTGAGGGCGAACCCTTCACCACCGAGGAGATCGTGCAGGGCATGGCGGCCGGCGTGCGTACCGGCCAGATCACGCCGGTGTTCTGCGGCAGCGCCGTGAACAATCAGGCGTTGGATATGCTGCTCTACAACATGAACGTTTTGCTGCCCGGCGCCGATACCGCCGCAGCCGTGGGCGAAACGAAGGATGGCGAGCCGGTGGAAGTCACCGCCGACCCCGACGCCCCGCTTTGCGCCTATGTGTTCAAGACGGTGGCGGACCCCTTTGTGGGCAAGCTGAGCTTTATCAAAGTGTTGTCCGGCAAGCTGACGGCGACCAGCAACGTGGTCAACGCCCGCACCGGTCAGCCCGAGCGTCTGGGCAAGACCCTGACGGTCTGCGGCAAAAAGCAGACCGATACCCCGGCCATCGTCACCGGCGACATCGGCGCGGTGGCCAAGCTGGCTACGGCCAAGACCGGCGATACCCTGTGTGACCCCGCCCGTGTGGTGGCATTGCCCATGCCCACCTATCCCATTGCCAGCTATCGCATGGCAGTGAAGGTGGCCAAGAAGGGCGACGAGGGCAAGGTATCCGGCGCGTTGGCCCGCCTGATGGAAGAAGATCCCGCCATCACCTTTATGGTCGATCCCGAAACCAAGCAGCAGATCATCAGCGGTCTGGGCACCCAGCATCTCGAAGTGGCGCTGGCCAAGCTGAAGAATAAGTTCGGCGTCGAGATCACGCTGGAAAACCCGCGGGTACCGTACCGCGAATCCATTCGCAAGAGCTGCAAGGCGCAGGGCCGCCACAAGAAGCAGACCGGCGGTCACGGCCAGTTCGGCGATGTGTGGATCCAGTTCGAGCCCATTGAGGGCGAAAGCATTGAATTTGCCGAGAATGTGTTCGGCGGCAGCGTGCCGAAGAACTTCTTCCCGGCAGTAGAAAAGGGTGTGCGGCAGGCCGCCGAGCACGGCGTGCTGGCCGGCTACCCCATGGTGGGCATGAAAGCCACCCTGTTGGACGGCAGCTACCACCCGGTAGACTCCAGCGAAATGGCCTTCATCATGGCCGCCAAGCTGGCCTATAAGGCGGCTGTGCCCGAAGCAGGCCCCGTGCTGTTGGAACCCATCGGCGCGCTGCAAGCGCATGTGCCGGCGGACAACACCGGCGATATTATGGGTGAGGTCACCAAGCGGCGCGGCCGGGTGCTGGGCATGAACCCTGACGAGGACGGCATGCAGGTGGTGGAAGCGGAAGTTCCCATGGCAGAGATGCAGGACTTCACCACCTTCCTGCGGCAGCTCACGCAGGGCCGCGGCTGGTATACCTTCGACTTCGTCCGGTACGAGACGCTGCCCCAGATGCTGGAAGCTAAGGTCATTGAACAGGCCAAGGCACTGGGCAACTTCGCCGACGACGAATGATCCTGTCCTTTTCTTGTAAGAAAAGGACCCAAAGAACTTTTACTTAAAAAGCCGTTGGATGTGGCAGATGCCACATCCAACGGCTTTTTGATTAGAGTTTCTTTGATTCGTCTTTGCAAAGAAAGTACCATTCACCCCGTCACACGCCGTTCTCTATTATGGCTTGCCATTGCCCGAACGGGATGCCCAACATTTTCTGTACAAGCATCAGCAGGCTCTGGTTGCAGCGGTCCCGTTCCACGGCGGGTTGGGTCAGCGGTTCCGCCCAGACCAGCAGCGCCCCGGGCACAAAATCCTCCTTCACCCGGCAGTACTCGGTGCCCGGGGCGTCGGGCTGGGCGCCGAACAACCGTGCCAGTTTGCCGGGGGGCGGGTCCAGATACAGATCCCCGCCCA
Organism: uncultured Gemmiger sp.; assembly: GCA_963557315.1. Lineage (GTDB taxonomy): Bacteria > Bacillota > Clostridia > Oscillospirales > Ruminococcaceae > Gemmiger. The sequence continues at coordinate 179,674 of CAUWAX010000004.1, forward strand.
TATATTCCCAGGGCATCAGCGGCAGCAGATCCGACGCTGCAACATCCACCCGCAGAAAGGTCAGCGGCAGATCCTCGTCGGAAAGAAGGGGAAAATCCCGGTAGGTATCGGTGGCTGTTAAGGTGAATTTCTTGGGGGTGTAGTCAATGTCCCCGGACCAGTAGTACGGATCCGGGTCATACAAGGGCGTATAGATCGTATCGGAGGAGTAGGCCTTGGTGAAATCCCGCAGGGACCCGGCGGGACCATTCTGGTTGCAGAGGGTCACCGGGAGCACCGTGCCATCCACGAGAAATTCCCCATAGGCGAAGGATCCTTGGGTGGATACCGCAATGCAGGCGGGCCGCTCCTTACAGACCCAGACCGTATAGGGAAAGCTGAAGGGCTTTTTGCTGTAAAGGGGGTCGCAGCCGGTCAGCAGCAACAGGGCGCAGCAGGCCGTCAGCAGCAGTGCCAGCCGCCGGCGCCACCTCGTTTTTCCAAACGATGCACCCATCGCTCCCGCCTCCTTTGTATGGGTCTACTTTCAGTGTACCGGTCCATATGGCGGGGTGCAAGGGGCAGATTGCCCAAAGGTGGGGCGGCAAAATTGGGCAGTTCTGCCCCGGGCGGGGCAAAACGGGCGGCGGTAGCGCAAAGTAGCGGGTGGTTCCTTGTCAGCGGGGCCAAAAGGTGGTACGCTAGCCGTAGAACGACTTGCAGGAAAGGGGCGGTGCGGCATGGAGAACCGGCCATGGGGACAGGCTCTGGCGGCAGCCCGGCGGGCCCGGGGCTGGACGCAGGAAGGACTGGCCGAGCAGCTGGGGGTATCCCGGCAGGTGGTGGCCAAATGGGAGCGGGGCGCGGCGATGCCCGGCGCAGCCAACCTGCTGGCACTGCGTACCCTGTTGGGGCCGGACCTGCCCGACCCGGCCGACAGGCATGCGGCGGCAGAACCCCTGCCGCCCGTCGCCCCGGCAGGCACGGCTGCGACGCCCCCGGTCCGCCGTCACTGGTTCCGGTGGGCGGCAGCGGCACTGGCAGCGGCGGTCCTGCTGGCGGTGGGATGGTGGCTGGTGGGGGCGGAGTACCGGGTGGACCTGCTCTACCCGGTCACCGAGGAAGAGGTGCTCCGCAGCCCCGAACTGATGCGCTCTGTGCTGGAGCAGGGGGACCCGGAGGGACCCCGGGTGCTGTGCTACGAGCAGCCGATGGGCGGGGAGCGGGTGACCCGGCGGTATATGTTGGCGGCGCAGGGGGTGGCGCCGGACCCCGAGGAGCGGATTCTGCCGGGCCGCGGCCGCATCGAGCTGGTTTGGCAGCCCGGCGATGCCGGTACAACGCAGTATTACCTGCTGCAGTGCAGCGGGGCCCGGGATTTCCGGCTGGAGATGCGGCTGGCGGGCCAGTCCGGCACGATCGCCGTCTTTCCCGAGGCGCCCGACCGGGAAACTTGGATCGACTGGTGGGAGGGTGTGGCCAACCTCTGGGGCCGGACCCTCGACCTGTGGCCCTGAGAGCTGTCCTATCCTTTTCTTGTAAGAAAAGGACCAAAAGAACTTTCAATGAAAAAGCAGAGGCCCGTGGCATTTGCCACGGGCCTCTGCTTTTTGTTTGGAGTTTCTTTGGTTCTTTCTTTGCAAAGAAAGAACGCTCACAGCGCCGCCAGCGCGGTGCGCAGCCGGGCGAGAGTTTCCTCCTTGCCCAGCATGGCGGCCAGATCGGTGCCGCCGCCCGGGGTGCGGCTCTTGCCCGACAGGGCGATGCCCAAGGGATAGAGCAGCCAGCCGTTCTTTTTCTCCATCGCCTCGGCCTGCGCCTTGCAAGCGTCAAAGATGGCGTCCCGGTTCCAGTCCGCCACCCCTTCCAGCAGGGGCAGCAGGGCGGTCAGGGCCTCCTTGGCCGATTCCGGCGTGGTCTTCTGCTTCTTGTTGCGGTACAGTTCCGCATCGTAGGGCAGCACGGCGTCGAAGAAGTCCAACTGCGGGGGGATATCCTCCAGCACCTCGCAGCGGGGCTGCAGGTTGGCGCAGAGCAGGTCCCGGTCAATGGCACGGTGCACGGCGCTGTCGATGAAGGGGTCGGCCAGACGGCGGAACTCCTCGGCGGGCAGCGCCCGGATGTAGGCCGCGTTGATGGCCCGCAGCTTCAGCGGGTCGAAGATGGCCGGGGACTTGGAGATACGGGACGGGTCCCAAATCTTGATCATCTCGTCAAGGGTGAAGATCTCCTGCTCGCCTTCCGGCGCCCAGCCCAGCAGCAGCAGGTAGTTCAGCACGGCTTGGGGCAGATAGCCCTTGGCCACCAAGTCCTGATAGCTGGCGTCGCCGTTGCGCTTGGACAACTTGTTCTGGGCGTCCTTCATGACCGGCGGGCAGTGGACGTAGACCGGCTTCTCCCAGCCGAAGGCGTCGTACAGCAGGTTGTATTTCGGGGTGGAGGAAAGATACTCGCTGCCCCGGATGACGTGGGTAATGCCCATCAGGTGGTCGTCCACCACGTTGGCAAAGTTGTAGGTGGGCATGCCGTCCGTCTTGATGAGGATCTGGTCGTCCAGTTCGCTGACGTTCACCTCGATGTGGCCGTACACCACATCGTCAAAGCCCGCCACACCGCTCTCGGGGATCTTCTGGCGGATGACATAGGGCTCACCGGCGGCCAGCTTGGCGGCTACTTCCTCCTCGGAAAGATTGCGGCAGTGCCCGTCGTAGTGGGTCATCTCGCCCGCTGCCCGCTGGGCTTCGTGAAGCTCATTGAGCCGCTCTTCGGAGCAGAAGCAGTAGTAAGCCTTGCCCGCCTTGACGAGCTGCTCGGCATACTGCTTAAACATGCCCATCCGTTCGCTCTGGACATAGGGACCCACCGGGCCGCCGATGTCGGGGCCTTCGTCCCAAGTCAGGCCGGTGGCCCGCAGGGTGCCGTAGATGATGTCGGTGGCGCCTTCCACCAAACGGCCCTGATCGGTGTCCTCGATGCGCAGAATGAAAGTGCCGCCGTTGTGGCGGGCCTGCAGGTAGGTGTACAGCGCGGTGCGCAGGTTGCCCACATGCATGTAGCCGGTGGGCGACGGCGCAAAGCGGGTGCGTACATTGGATGCCATAAACAAAACCCCTTTTATTGTTTGTTTCTATCGAAAGTATAGCGGCCCCGGCGGGCGCTGTCAACTTATACCAGATACGGCTCGAAGCGGTGCAGATCGTCGATCTTCACGGTGGCCCGGTAATACACCCCGGCCTCTCGGTATTCCTCCTCGGCCACGCTGCCCCGGCTGCGCAGAATATCCGCCAAAGCCAGCTTGTCGTAGGGCAGCACCACCTCGATGGTGCGCACCCGATGGGCCAGTTCCTCGTCCAAGCGGGCCAGCAGTTCCGGCAGGCCCCGCCCGGTCTTGGCGCTGGTCAGCAGCATGGCCGAGTCAAAGGCCGTCAGGTTGGCGGCATCGCACTTGTTGTAGACCACCAACTGGGGGATCTCGCCGCAGTCCAGCGTGCCCAATACCTCGTCGGTGACGGCGAGCTGCTCGGCGGCCTGCGGATCGGAGGCATCGGCCACCTTGACGATCACATCGGCAAAGGCGGCCTCCTCCAAGGTGCTCTTGAAGGCCTCCACCAGATGGTGGGGCAGGCGGCTCACAAAGCCGACGGTGTCCACCAAGATGACCTGCAGCCCGCTGGGCAGCGTCAGCTTGCGGGCTGTGGGGTCCAGCGTGGCAAACAACATGTCGGCTTCAAAGATCTGCTCGCCGCACAGCGCGTTCAGCAGACTGGATTTGCCCACGTTGGTGTAGCCCACCAGCGCGATGACCGGCACGTTATTCTTCCGGCGGGCCCGGCGGGTCTCGCCCCGGCGCTTTTCCATCTCCCGGAGTTTGCCCTCCAGATGCTCGATGCGCTGGTGCAGGTGCCGCCGGTCCAGTTCCAGCTTGGTCTCACCGGCGCCGCGGCGGGCACCGGCCCCGCCGCCGCCACCGCCGCCCTGCCGGCTCAGGCTTTCGCCCAAGCCCTGCAGCCGGGGCAGTTGGTAGCGCAGGGTGGCCAGCTCGGTCTGCAATTTGCCCTCGTTGGTGGTGGCCCGCGCCCGGAAAATCTCCAAAATCAGCATGGTGCGGTCCAGTACCTCCACCTGCAGCGCCGCCGACAGGTTACGGATCTGGCTGCCTGTCAGCTCGCCGTCAAAGATGGCGGCCTGCGCATTCAGGTTCTGGCAGACCAAGCGCGCTTCCGCCACCTTGCCTTCCCCCAACAGGGTGGCGGCCTCCGGCACGGCGCGCTTCTGCACCACTTCGGCCACCGCCTCCATGCCGTTGGCGTCGGCCAGCGCCCGCAGTTCGTCCAAGCTGCGGGCCATATCGTACCGGCCTTGGTCAAGCGCCAGCAGCACCACGGGGATGGCTTCCCCCTCGGTGCGCTTTTGGGCCGTCGTGCCGAAATCTAAGGTAATCTCGCTCATAAATCCTCTTTGATCAGATGGTACGCCCGGCAAGGCACCGGCGTGCCGTCAAATTTGTGGTCGGTAACGTCGTGGTCATAGACAAACCCTGCCTTTTGCAACACGGCGCTGCTGGCAATGTTGTGGTTGGCATGGCAAGCCGCCAGCCACAGCGCCCCCACCGTGTCGAACCAGTAATCCCGCACGGCGCAGAGGGCCTCGGTGGCATAGCCTTTGTCCCACCATTTGCGGCCGAGGGCAAAGCCCACCTCCCAAGTGGGGCCCAGCCGTTCGGTGTTCAGATGCCAGCCGGTCTTCATGTCCTGCGCCGCAAACAGGCTGATGGTGCCGAACAGCACTTCGCTGTGCTTGTCGGTGATACCCCACTGGTAGTAGCTGGGGTCGGCGTAGTGCTTCTCCCATTCGTTGAGCAGCTCGGCCGTTTCGCCCCAAGTACGGTGGGCGTTCCACCGCAGAAATTTGGTCACTTCCGGGTCGCTGGCCCAGTTGTTGTACATCATTTCACAGTCATCGATGGAGAGCCGCCGCAGCCGAAGACGGCCGGTTTCCAGTTCCTGTGTGCCGCAATGTTTCATGGTGATCCCTCACTTTTTCTTCAGATACCCGCGCAGGATGCCCAGTCCCATCTGCCACAATTTGAGGAGCTGGGCACGATACAGCGTGCAATAGACGAACAAGATCGCCCCCACCAGCAGGAATTTCAGCACAAAGTGCCGCCACAGCACAGTGCCGATGGCGGTCACCGCAAAGGCCAGCAAAAAGCCCGAGACCGTCTTGGCGAAGCTGGGGATGGTGCGATAGTAGATCTGCCCTGTGATGGTGCGGTACAAAAAGGCCAGTCCGTTGCTGGCGGCCAGAGCCAGCGCCGCGCCGTACAGCCCCCAGACGGGCACCAGCAGGGAACAGAGCAGGAAGTTGGACCCCGCGCCGATGGCGATGCCGATGGTGTCGTGCCAGGGCTTGCGGGCGATGGAGTTGCCGTAGACCGTGCCCTCGCACAGGATGTTAAAGACCACCGCCAGCATCAGCAGGGGGAAGATGGCAAGGCATTCCCGCTTGTTGGCAAAGATCCAGAAGACCACGTCCTCGAACATGACCAACACGCAGAAAAAGCCGAAAATCAAAAGGTTGAGTACGTCATGCACCCGGGCGATGCGCTCCTGCTGGTCCCGGTAATGGGCATAGACGTAGGGGCCCCAGTAGGTGGAGAACCCGGCCTGAATGGCGGTGACTAGCTGGGCCAGACTGTACCCGAAGGCGAAGAGGCCTTGAGCGGTGTCGCCGCGGTAGTTGCTCACAAAGGAGAGGCAGACGCCGCTGGACAGGCTGAAGAGGATCTGGGCGGGGGCCAGAGCGATGCCGTAGGGCACCACGGTGCGGGCAACGCCCGCAGCCATGGGGGCAGGCAGGGCACAGAAGGCGGCGGCCCGATACTTGAACCCGAAAGCGATGACCACCACGCCGAAGCTGAGGATGGCGGCCAGCGCCAGCACCGTCACGTTGGAGGTGAAAAAGCCGGGCAGCAGATAGACGAGGTTGTAGCAGGTCTGCATCCAGAGCGTCTCGGCGGTGTAGGCCCGCAGGTCGTTTTCCAGCCGGAGCAGCACGTTGAGGTAGCGCACCAGCATGTAGAGCCCGGCGTTGACGAAGAGCAGCGGCACGATGCCGGGGCCTGCCACCGAAAGACCCAGCGCGGCGGCCAGCGGCTGGGCGAAGAAGAGGCTGCACACCACGCCCAGCGCCAGCATAAACACCACCGAAAGGCGGGTACACGCGGCAAAGAGCTGGCGGGGCTTGGCCCCGGCGGGCGGCTCGTGGTAGAAGCGGAGCAGCGCTTGGTCCAGCCCCAGAATGCCGATGTTCATAAAGGTGGCGGTGTAGGTCATAAAGGTGACGGGGGCGCCCAGCACGTCACTGGGCAAAAGGCCCTTCACGATAAGGGCTACCCCGGTGATGACAAAGCCCAGATAGGTGGCCACCGAGTATTTCATCACATTGCCGGCAAAGCTCTGGGCGGCGGATTTCTTTTCGGTATCTGGCATACAGTCTCCTTTACCGGACGTAAGGCCGGATGCGGTCGGTCATAGCGGCGACCTGTTCGGGGGTGACGTGGGCCTTGTCCACATAGCCGTAGATGCGCTGGGCAAAGTTGGCCAGCGGCGGGCAGAAGCCAAAGACCCGGCGGGGTTCCCACCCCCGACGGTAGAGAAAATGCACGCCGGCCAGCGCGCAGAATTTCAGCAGGTTGAAGTGGGGGGTGAACCCCTCGCCCATCGGTTCGTCCCGGGGCGGGTTTTGGTAGACTTCCTCCAGCAGGTCGGCCATCCGGCGGTAAGCCGGGATGGGGCTGGGGTCAAAGTACCCCTCGATGACCTCCCGGGCAATGGGGAAGGGCGGGTCGTTCTCCGCCATGGCGGCGGCAAATTCCTCGTAGGTCGTCACATAGTGGGCGCCCTTGTAGATGACCGGGTCATACTCGTGCTCGATGGGCACGGGGCGCAGGATGTGGCAGCTCTTGCCGGCCATGTACACCTCGGCGATGGCGGTGCTCATCCAGATCGAGATGGAATCCGCCGCCACGATCCACTGCTTGACCGAATCCGCAAAGATCACATGGAAGTTGGGCCGCTTTTGGGCCAGTTCTTCCAGCGCGGCGCTGTTCCACTCACTGGGGTGGCGGCGGTAGACCAGCTCCACCTCGGGATGGTCGGCCAGATACCGGTCAAACCAAGCCAGCGTTTCGGCCATGGAGACCCGGTTGGTCCGGGCAAAACCGGAAAAGTCGGTGCCCGCCATCTTGGAAAGCTCGGCTACCTCGTCCTCCGACATGCTGGCATAGCCAAAGCTGGAAATGTAGAGGTGCAGCTTTTTGTGGGGGTCCAGCCCGAACTTTTCGCAGAGGGCTTGCTTCTCCAAAAAGTACCCCGCAAATTCGGGGCGCAGAAAATCCATCATGACAGCGCCGGTCACGGGGGTGTTTTTGGCCTCCATGCCGTGGGCCTGCAGCCGGGCGGCGGTGCGCTGGCCCCAGCAGGTCTGCACACAGCGTTTGGCGTTGCCGTTCATGTTGAACCAGTCGCCCTCCTCCTGCGTGTCGGAGAGCATCTGCTCCCAGTGGAGGTTGACGATCTTGTTGCAGCGGCCGATGTTGTTGTACACATGGCTGTTGATGGCCTCGTTGTCGTACATGCAGCTAGCCACCAGCACTTCCGGCTTGTCCTTGCCGAAAAGCCGCAGATGCTTGGGGTCCAGCAGTTGGCGGATCTCCACCTTGTAGCCCCGGCGCTCCAGTTCTAATTTGAGCAGCAGGTCGCTTTCATATTCCCGGACGGTGTGCTCGTACAAAATCAAAAAATCCAGTGCCACAGAACTTCTCCTTGCCCTTAGGCGTTCAGGTCGCCGAACAGTTGGACGGTCCAATCCGGCAAGCCGTACCGCTCGTCCAGATGGAACCCGTCATAAAATTGCGTGTCGTCGTCGGTGATGCAGCTCCCCGCCCACTCATAGTCCAGCAGGGTAAAGGCCCCTGCCTCGCTCCACGCCCGCAGGGTGGGCAGCACGTCGTTTTCCATGGCCTCGGTAATACCGTAAACGTCGCACACCTCGGTGCGCACATTGTCGGCCATGGGGGGCAGTACCACCACCAGGCGTACCCCCCGGGCCGCACAGGTCTCGCCCAGTGCATGCAGCCGGTCCAACTGTTCGGTGTTCAGCGACCAGTTGCGGCATTTGGGGGTGATGGTGGCGGGGTAGTCGTACAGTTTGCGGTGGAGCGGCAGCACGGTGCCGTCGTCGGCCAGATAGTCGCTGGCCACCCAATCCCCCGACTCAATGGTATCCGGGGTGCCCCGCACCGTGTCCATCAGGACGGTCAGGGCGTTGACGTTGTATTCCAGATTCAGGCAGTAGGCCAGCGGATTGTTCAGCGTTTCTTCCAACTGGGCAAACCGGTCGGTGTTGTATCCCTCGTTGAGGGTGTAAAAGGACAGCCCCACCAACAGGGTGTCCACCGGGTGGCCGCTGTCCAGCACATAGTCGGCCAGATCCAGCGTTTCTTTCAGGGAAGCCCCGCCGAAGGAAAGGTTCTGCCAGCTTTCGCCGCTGACTTCGGCCACCAAATCCATATCAAAGTGGGCCAGACGGCTGTCCCCCAAGATTAGGTGGGTGCCGGGGTTTTGCTGGTAGGCCCGCACCCGGGCCACCGGCTGGCTGGACCCGGCCGAGGCTTTTAAGCCGAAATAGTTGTTCGGCTCAAAGACCACAAACACCGCCAGCCATACCACCACGGGGATGGCCAGCAGCGCCAGCTTTTTTAGAATATTTTTCACAGGCCAATCCTTTCTGTCGTTGCGGCAAGGGGGCGGCAGGGGCTAAGGGGCGGTCGCCGTGCGCGGCTGTTGCCCCCTTTGGAGCAGCAAAGCTGCGGCGTCAAAATCCCGCGTACATGCCGAAGCCCGCGTTGCCAAAGCCGCCGCTTTGCAGGATGTAGCCCGCCAGCAGGCAGACCACCAGCAGATAGTACAGTACCCAGCGGTGGCGTTCCCCGGCAAGGGCGATCTCGGACGGTTTGTTTTTATGCTGGAAGGCCCGGCGGGTATCCAGCCAGAAGGCCAGCACCAGCACCACGGCCACAAAGGCGTAGTATGCCGCCACCATGATGGTGTTGGCGTAAAAGGCGGTGTACACCACGCTGTACAGTTCCCCGGCCACCCGGCTGGGCGCCCAACCCCGGAACCAACCGGCCAGATAGCCGAAAGCGTCGCCCACCGTCAGGGTGCCGGCGGGGGCGGACCCCACCCGGAAGAAGACCATGCTCACCGTCCATAGGGCGAACACCACGGCACGCTTGGCCCGCAGAATACGGGCGGGAGCCTTTTTCTTGGGCTTGCCGAACCGGCGGTGGAGCAGTTCCTCCCCCAGCCGGTAGCAGGCTTGCAGTAGGCCCCACACCACAAAGGGCAGGGTGTTGCCGTGCCAGAACCCCGACACGAAAAAGACCGTAAAGACGCAGACCTCGGCGGGCAGCCGCTGCAATTTGCCCCGGCTCACGCCGGACAGGTCCGCCCAAGCCAACGGCATAAACAGGTAATCCTGCAGCCAAGAGGAAAAGCTGATGTGCCACCGGCTCCAGAAGCCCGAAAAGTTGGTGGCAAAGAAGGGGGTCTTGAAGTTTTCCGGCAGGTCCAGACCAAGGAACAAGCCCACGGCCCGGGCTACTTCGGAATAGCCCGAAAAGTTGAAGTAGAGCTGCAAGGTGTAGGCCACCGCCCCCAGCAGCAGCACGGGGCCGCTGTAACTCTGGTAGTGGGGGAAGACCTCATCCACAAAGACACCCAGCACATCGCTGACCGCCACCAGCTTGAAAAGCCCCAAGGCCATCAGCCGCAGGCCCCGCACCGTGCGGGCGGCGTCGAAGCGGTGTTCTTGTTTGAATTGGGGGATCAGCGCCCCGGCCCGGCAGATGGGGCCTTGGGTGACGGTGGCGAAAAAGTTCAAAAACAGCGCGCAGTCGATAAAGTTGGTCTCAACCTCACAGTCGCCCCGGGCGGCGTCGATCAGGTAGGCGATGGCCGCAAAGCTGTAAAAGCTGATGCCCAGCGGCATAGCCACGGCCTGCCAGCCCGCCAGCCCGGCAAAGGCGCCGTTGTATTTAAAAAAGGCAAGGATACCCAGCAGCCCCACCACCCCGATGCGCAGGACGGCGGTCTTGTGGGAGCCTGCCAGCGCCCGGCCGCACAGATAGGTGAACACCGCAATGGCAAGGGTCACCGGCAGCATGGACGGCATGGCCATGGCATAGAACACCCAGCTAGCCGCCAGCAAAAAGGGGCTCTGCCAGCGCTGGGGCAGGTGCAGATATAGGGCGGCCACCACCAGCAAAAAGCCGAAAAAGCCAAAACTTTGCAGGCTCAACGGCGCACCTCCTGACTTTATATAGAAGTAACAATTCATTATACACGATTTTGCGATACCACGCAAGAGAGCGGCCGGGGCGGCGGTACGGCCAGACGCCATTCGGCACCGGCAAAACGGGGAAAGGGGGCGGGTGGTGCGGCTGACCGGGTCGAGGCAGTCTTGACTTCTTTCGGGGGCTCTGATATTCTCACGGTATACCGATCAAAACCGAAAACACTGCGGAGGTGCGACATGAAAACGATACGGATCGTCAGGATTCTTGCGGGCATTCTCTTTATGATCTCGCTGTTCTGCACAGTGGATCTGGGGCTGAATCTCCTCTTCAACGCCGAGACACGGGTCCACGATGGCAGCTATGGGGTGTACAGCGTGCTCCACACGGTCTTCCGTATTTTTGGAGACAGCCGGTGGTCCTATGACCGGTTCTTTTTCGCCTTCCGGAATTCGGCGTGGGTGACCTATGGCCTGCTGGTCCTTAACGGCGTGCTGCATTTTTGCAAGGGCAAAGGGTAAACGTCCGGACCAGAGGGCAGGGGGCCTGCGCAGCCTTCCGGCCCGCCGGCGCCTGCCGCAAACCGGCCACCCTACTCCGGAAAATTTTCCCCCTTGACGAGGCGGTGGTTTCATGCTATGGTAGAAACAATTACGACCGGGATAAGTGGTGGAGTCTGTCATAGGGCGCGGCGCGTCCTATTTATCCGGGAGCGGCCGGGGGCGAAGGTGCCCACCGGTCCGGCGGGACTTCCCCCCTTAGGGCGGGAAGTCCCACCTTTTGTCTACCGCAGAGGATTTTGTATGAAAACCATTGTAAAAACCATTACCAAACAACCCCCCGCCCGCATCATTGCGCTGGGCTTTGCACTGGCCATCCTGTTGGGGGCGGCGCTGCTCAAACTGCCCATCTCAGTGCGGGATACCGCCACCGTCACCTGGACCGATGCCCTGTTCACCTCCACCAGCGCGATCTGCGTCACCGGCCTTATCGCCGTGGACAGTGCCAAATCGTTCACCCCCTTCGGGCAGGCGGTGCTGCTGACCCTGATTCAAGTGGGCGGCTTGGGCGTCACCTCCATCGGCATGGGGCTGGCACTGGCCGCCGGCCGGCGCATCAGCCTGCGGGGCCGCTCGCTGGTGCGGGAGGCCCTCAACGTGGACAGTCTGGAAGGTATGATCCGGCTGGTCAGGGCGGTACTCTTCCTCACCCTCTGCTTTGAGCTGGGGGGCGTGGTGCTCAGCTTCCCGGTGTTTGTGCAGGATTTTCCGCCGCTGCACGCCCTGTGGGTCAGCATTTTCCATTCGGTGGCGGCCTTCAACAACTCCGGCTTCGACATTCTGGGCGGGCTGCGCAACCTGATCCCCTACCATGACAATGTCTGGCTCAATCTGGTGACCTGTGCCCTCATCATCTTCGGCGGCATCGGCTTTTTGGTCATGATGGATATGGTCAAATGCCGGTTCCGCTTCCGCAAATATACCCTGCACACCAAGGTGGTGCTCAGCACCACCGCTGTGCTGCTGGTGGCGGGCACCGTGCTGCTGCAAATCACCGACCATATCGGCTGGCTGGCGGCCTTCTTCCACAGTGTGTCCGCCCGTACGGCAGGTTTCTCCACCGTTTCGATCGGGGACCTGAGCAATGCAGGCTTGTTCGTTCTTATTATATTGATGTTCATCGGTGCTTCGCCGGGATCTACCGGCGGCGGTATCAAGACCACCACCTTCTTTGTCCTGATGCAGGAGGTACGGTGCATCTTCTCCAAACGGCGGCCCGGGGCCTTCCGCCGCCGCCTGCCCGCCGGTTCGATGAACAAGGCGGCCTCCATCGCGCTGCTGGGCGTCATCGTAGTCTGCACCGGGACCTTCCTGCTCTGCGTGCTGGAGCCGGAAACCTCCTTCCTGCAGCTTCTCTTCGAGGATGTGTCGGCCTTCGGCACGGTAGGTCTTTCCACCGGCATCACGCCGGGGCTGCGGGACCTGAGCAAGTTCGTGCTGATTTTGACCATGTATACCGGGCGCGTCGGCGCCTTTACGCTGCTTTCCATCTGGGTGGAGCGGCCCGCCCCCGTGGCCCACTACACCGAGGAAGCCATTACCATCGGCTGATTTTACACACAGAGGTGCACAATATGAAAAAAATAGATCCTTCCAATTTATACGGCGTGATCGGGCTGGGCCGGTTCGGCGCGGCGCTGGTCAAAACGCTGGCCGAGGCCGGCAAGGAAGTCATTGCCATCGACAAAAACGAGGAAAGAGTCCGGGAAGTGCGGGCCTACACCGACTACGCCTTTGTGGTGGATAACCTGAGCGAAACGGCGCTGAAGGAAACCGGTATGCAGAACTGCGGCACCGTGACGGTCTGCATTGGTGAGCAGATCGACATGAGCATCCTGACCACCATGCTGGTCATCAAGCTGGGGGTGCCCAACGTTATCGCCAAAGCTACCAACGAGGTCCATGGCGAGGTGCTCAAGCGGATGGGGGCCACGGTGGTCTATCCCGAAGCCGACATGGCGGTGCGCATCGGGCGCCGGCTGATCTACGGCAACCTGCTGGACTACGTGGCGCTGGCCGGCGGCGTGGAAGTGCGGCGCATCACGGTGGGCGGCCATGCGGTGGGCCGCAGCATTCAGGAACTGGATGTGCGCAAGGTGTTCGGCATCAACATCGTCGCCGTGGAGCGGGACGGCCGCACCGATGTGGAATTTCCGGCCTCCTACCGATTCTCGCAGGGGGATACGGTGGCGGTGATCGGGAAAATTGACAAAATTGACCGTTTCGAGAAAGAATTACAGGATTAACCCAAAAAACGCACCGATTTTGCGCTGCTTGAATTTGCAATCCCGGCGGGAATGCCGTACAATAAAGATAACGCTCGTACAGCATTTCCCGCGGAAAGAATCATCAAAACAACAGGAGGTGCCCTTGGACTATGGAACACGGTAATCCGATTTTAGCGGGGCAGCAAAGCCCGCAGAAGTTTATCACCATCGGCGAAGTCATGCTGCGTCTGACTCCGCCCAACTATGAGAAGATCCGCATGGCGTCCAGTTTTGAGGCAAGCTATGGCGGCAGCGAGGCGAACATCGCCTTGGCGCTGGCCAACTTGGGGGTGGATTCCACCTTCTTCAGCGTGGTGCCCAACAACTCGCTGGGCAAAAGCGCCATCCGGTGGCTGCGCTCCAACGACGTACACTGCACCCCGATGATCCTCTCTACCAAGGAGGAGACCCCCACCCATCGTCTGGGCACCTATTATCTCGAGACCGGCTACGGCATCCGGCCCAGCAAGGTCATCTATGACCGCAAGCATAGCGCTATGACCGAGTATGACCTGAGCAAGGTGGATCTGGAAGCTTTGTTCGACGGCTTTGACTGGCTGCATCTGTCGGGCATCACGCCGGCGCTGAACAAAAACTGCGGCGACTTCATTCTGCGCTGCCTGCAGGTCGCCAAGGAAAAGGGCCTGACCGTCAGCTTTGACGGCAACTTCCGCAGCCAGTTGTGGACTTGGGAGCAAGCCCGGGATTACTGCACCCTCTGCCTGCCCTATGTGGATGTGCTCTTCGGCATTGAACCCTACCACCTGTGGAAGGACGACACGGACCACAGCAAGGGCGACTGGAAGGACGGCGTGCCGCTGCAGCCCAGCTACGAGCAGCAGGACGAGATCTTCCACCGTTTCATCGAGCGTTACCCCAACATCAAATGCATCGGCCGCCATGTGCGGTATGTACATTCCGGCAGCGAGAACAGCCTCAAAGCCTTCATGTGGTATGAGGGACATACCTTCGAGAGCCGCCTCTATACCTTTAATATTTTGGACCGTGTGGGCGGCGGCGACGCCTTTGCCAGCGGCCTGATCTACGCCATGATGCATGACTACCGCCCCATGGATATGATCAACTTTGCGGTTGCGTCCAGTGCCATCAAGCATACCATCCACGGCGACGCCAACATTACCGACGACGTGGACAGCATCCGCAACCTGATGAATATGAACTACGACATCAAGCGGTAAACGCCTTGGTGCGGCCCCGCCGGCAGCCCCGGCGGGGCTTTTGTGCTTTTTTTGTAAAAACCTTGTGCCCGGGCGGCAAATGCGGTATAATACCTTTATATGTCACAAGACTGAGATTTCACCCCATGGAGGTTTATCGATATGAAACGTACCCGCACTTGGCTCACTCTGGCGCTGGCGTTGTGTATGGCTCTTTCGCTGTCCGCCTGCTCCCCCAAGGATGTGATGAAAAATGTGATCGTCAAAGCCTGCACGGTCATGGGCTTTATTGATGAAAGCTCCGGCGAAGAGGAAACGTCCACCAAGAATGTGGCCACCGCCGGCGGTGATGTCACCTTCCCTGAAGGAATGGACACCACTTCGGGCAAGCTGGTCACGCAGGCTGTGGGCGACACGCTGTACGTTGCCTTCAACGGTATTGCCAACCGCAACACCGAATACTTTGTGGCGGCGGGGGACAGCCTGACCATTACCGGTTACGCCACCACCGAGTCCACCAACGAAAACTACCAGACCTTCAAGGCGGCGGTGTGGGAACTGTCCGACGATAAGACTACTACCAGCTATGTGCAGGGTTCCACCGTTTACTACACCACCGACGGTAGCTGCTACACCTATACCATCACCGGTCTGACCCCCGGCAAGCAGTATAAGGTCAACATCAGCTACGATTCCAGCATCTACTATGTCACGGGCGGCCTGAAGATTCAGGGCCTCGGCAGCGAGGAACTGACCACCATCGAAGGCGAAGAATAATCCGCCTGTCTGTGTTACGAGCATACCGCCCGTGCCGTCCCCGTTGACGGTGCGGGCGGTTTTGTGGCTACAAGGGGAAAACGGCAAAGGGAGGGCCCGAAAAGACGATGGAAAACGCCAAACAACTGCGCAACACCCTGTTGTTGGTTTTTGCGGCGCTGCTCTGGGGCACGGCTTTTGTGGCCCAAAGCGTGGGCAGCAGCTATATGGGGCCCTACACCTTTCTGGCCAGCCGCAGTTGGCTGGCCTGTGCCTTTTTGCTGGGGCTGATGGCGGTGCGCCGGGTGGGGCAGCACCGCAAAGGGGTGCGGCTGCCCTTCTGGCTGCACCGCAAAACGCTGGCGCTGGGCGGGACGCTTTGCGGCGTGGTGCTGTTTGCCGCGTCGGCGGCCCAGCAGATGGGCATTGGCACCACCAGCACCGCCAAGGCCGGGTTTATGACCGCCCTCTATGTGGTGCTGGTGCCGGTCTGCGGCATCTTTCTCGGTAAGCGGCCGGGGGTCAAACTGTGGGTCTGTGTGGCGGTCAGCGTGGTGGGGCTTTACCTGCTCTGCTTGGCCGGACGGGACACGCTGGGTCTGACCGGTGGGGAATGGCAGTTGCTCCTCTGCGCCGTTTTGTTTACGCTGCAAATTTTGCTGGTCAACCATTTCAGCCCCCGGCTGGACGGTGTCCAGCTCAGCTTTGCCCAGTTTTTTATCGTGTCGATGCTTTCCACCGTCTGTATGTTTGTCTTTGAACAGCCCACCCCCCAACAGTTTGCCGGGGCGGCGGTATCGGTGCTGTACTGCGGCATCATGTCCAGCGGTGTGGCCTACACGTTGCAGATCATAGGCCAGCGGGAGCTGGACCCCACCATTGCCAGTCTGGCCATGTGTTTGGAAAGCGTCTTCAGTGCGCTGGCCGGATGGCTCCTTTTGGGGCAGACCCTCTCGGACGCCGAGCTGGCGGGCTGCGTGTTGATGTTTGGTGCCATTGTGGCCAGCCAACTGCCCGACCGGCGGCGCTGACCCCGATGATTTGGTATAGGAATTTTAGGAGGCGATGTCCATGCAGGATCTTCGGTTGATCTTTGGTTACAGCAAACCCTACCGGCGGGATCTGGTGGTGGCGGTGGCGCTGCTCTTTGTGGAATGTGGGTGCGAGATGGTCATTCCGGTGCTCATGTCCACCCTCATCGACGAGGGCGTGCCCGCCCACGATCTGTCCATCATTCTGCGGCAGGGTGGGCTGATGGTACTCTGCGCGGTATTGGCGCTGATTACCGGGCTGCTCTATGCCCGGTTTGCCGCCCGGTATGCCAACGGCTTTGCGGCGGAACTGCGTTTGGCCGAGTACGCCGCCGTCCAAAAGTTCGACTTCGCCAATCTGGACCATTTTTCCACCGCGTCGCTGGTCACCCGAATGACCACCGACGCCACCGTGCTGCTCAACGCCGTCAACACCGGCCTGCGGCCCTTGGTGCGCAGCCCCATCATGCTCTTTATGGGGTTGGGCATGGCCTTTGTTTTGAGTCCCAAACTCACCATCGTCTTTTTGGTGACGGCCCCCGTTCTGGCGATCATGCTGGCGTGGATCGTCAGTAAGGTGGCCCCCCTTTACGGCCGCCAGCAAAGCGCGGTGGACCACCTCAACAGCCGCATTCAGGAATCCCTCACCGCCATCCGGGTCATCAAAGCCTTCGTCCGGGGCGATTGGGAAAACCAACAGTTTGAGGAGGTCAACGGGGAACTCAGCGACGCCAGTACCGAAACCTTCCGTTTTGCCGTGCTGAACACCCCCTCTTTCCAGTTCGTCATGTACACCGCCATCCTCTGCATTATGTGGTTCGGCGGTGGGTTCATCCTGCAAGGTACCATGAAGGTGGGCCAGTTGACCGGCTTCCTCAGCTATGTGCTGCAGGTGCTCAACTCGGTCATGATGTTCTCCGGCGTCTTTTTGCAGATGACCCGTTCGCTGGCCAGCGCCCGCCGGATCCGGGAAGTCCTTACCGAACATCCGGCGCTGGACAACGCTGCCCAGCCGGTCACCACCATCCCCAACGGCGCCATCGACTTTGAAAACGTCAGCTTCAAGTACAACCTCAAAGCCAAAAAGAACGCCCTATCGGACATCACCCTGCATATCCCTGCGGGGGCTACGGTGGGCATCATCGGCGGCACCGGCTCGGCCAAGACCACGCTGGTCCAACTGATCCCCCGCCTCTACGACGCCACCACCGGCACCGTCAAGGTGGGCGGCCACAACGTGCGGGACTACGATTTGGCTGCCCTGCGGGACGCTGTGGGCATCGTACTGCAAAAGAACCTGCTGTTCTCGGGCACCATCCGGGAAAACCTGCAATGGGGCAACCCCGACGCCACCGACGAGGAACTGTGGGCGGCGTGCCGGGCCGCCCATGCCGACGAATTTCTCTCCCGCATGCCGGATGGGCTGGACACCGATCTGGGGCAGGGGGGCGTCAATGTGTCGGGCGGCCAAAAGCAGCGCCTCTGCATTGCCCGCACGCTGCTCAAACATCCCAAGGTGTTGATCTTTGACGATTCCACCAGCGCGGTGGACACCGCCACCGAGTCGGGCATCCGCCATGCGCTGGCCCAACTCACCGATGTGACCAAACTCATCATCGCCCAGCGCATCAGCTCGGTACAGAGCGCCGACCTCATCGTGATTCTGGAGGATGGCCGTCTGCACGCGGTGGGCACCCATGAAGAGCTGCTGGCTCACGACACCATCTATCAGGAAATCTATCAGTCCCAGATGAAAGGGGGCGACGCACAATGATGAAAGTCACCGGCGGGCGCCGCCAGCAAAATTTGGGGCATACCCTCAGCCGTCTGGGGGTCTATCTCAAACATCACTGCGTCATGTTGGCGCTGGTGGCCGTGCTGGCCTCCCTCAGCGCGTTGGCCGCTTTGCTGGGCACCTACATGATCCGCCCGGTGGTCAACGGCCTGCTGGAAAACGGCAGCCTGACCTATCTGGCGCAAGGGGTGGGCCTGACAGCAGGGATCTATCTGGTAGGCGCGCTGTGCACGCTGGGGTATAGCCAGATCATGGTCCGGGCCGCCCAAAAGATCCTGCGGGAGATCCGCCGCGATCTGTTCGCCCACCTGCAAACCCTGCCGCTGCAATTCTTCGACACCCACCGCAAGGGCGACCTGATGAGCCTTTTCACCAACGACGTGGATACCGTGTCGGATGCGCTGAACAATAGCTTTGCGCTGGTCATCCAGACCTTCATTCAGGTGGCGGGCACCTTGGTCATGCTTTTTGTGCTGAACTGGCGGTTGTCGCTGCTGGTGGTGGTGGGCTACGCCGCCATGTTCTGGTATATCAATTTCAGTACCCAGCACAGCCGGGTCTACTACGCCAAACAACAGGGCTGTCTGGGCGAACTGGATGCCTATATTGAAGAGATGATCGCCGGGCAAAAGGTCATTAAGGTGTTCAACCACCAGCAGGAAGACCTGGCCGGGTTTGCCGCCCGCAACGAAAAGCTGCGCAAGGCCGGCACCGGTGCCCAAAGTTACGCCGCCACCATGATCCCGGCGGTGGTCAGTATCGGGTATATCAACTACGCGGTCATCGCAGTGCTGGGCGGCCTGATGGTCATGAAGGGCTGGACCGATCTGGGCAGCTTGGCCAGTTATCTGGTTTTTGTGCGGCAGACCACCATGCCCATCAACCAGTTTACCCAGCAGGGCAACTTTCTGCTGGCTGCTTTGGCGGGCGCCGAGCGAATCTTCACCGCCATGGAGGAAGACCCTGAGGTGGATCAGGGTACGGTAGATCTGGTCACGGTGCAGCAGGCTGCCGACGGCACCCTGACGGAGTGCGCCGACGGCGAGACCACCGGCCGTTGGGCGTGGTGTGACCGCAGCCGTCCGGGGGTGCCGTTCCAGCCGCTGGAAGGGGATGTGCGGTTCCACAACGTGGATTTTGGCTACGTCAAGGGCCATCTGATTTTGCAGGGGCTGTCGCTGTATGCCAAGCCCGGCCAGAAAATCGCCTTTGTAGGTTCCACCGGTGCGGGCAAGACCACCATCACCAACCTGATCAACCGGTTTTACGATGTGACAGCCGGTTCCATCACCTATGACGGCATCGATGTGCGCCTTATCCGCAAGGACGCGCTGCGCCGCAGTCTGGGCATTGTACTGCAGGATACCCACCTGTTCACCGGCACCGTGGCGGACAACATCCGCTTCGGCAAATTGGACGCCACCCAGCAGGAAATTGAGGAGGCTGCGAAAATCGCCAACGCGGACTCCTTCATTCGGCGCCTGCCGCAGGGTTATGATACGATGGTGACCGCCGACGGCGCTAATTTGAGCCAAGGCCAGCGCCAGTTGTTGGCCATCGCCCGGGCCGCTGTGGCCGACCCGCCGGTTCTGATTCTCGACGAGGCAACCTCCAGCATCGACACCCGCACCGAGGCTTTGATCGAAAAGGGCATGGACCGCCTGATGGAAGGCCGCACGGTGTTTGTCATTGCCCACCGGCTGTCCACGGTGCGCAACGCCGATGCCATCATCGTACTGGAGCACGGCCGCATTGTGGAGCGCGGCACCCACGAGGAACTGCTGGCCCAGAAAGGCGAGTACTACCAGTTGTACAACGGCATGTTCGAACTGTCCTAACCAAGGCGCCATCGGAAAAAGCCCAAAGTTTTTTGCCTGAAATGCTTGACAGGTACCCCGCGTTGTGCTATTATAATCTAGCACCCCAACGCGGGGTGCCTTCATATCGCGGGGTAGAGCAGATGGTAGCTCGTCGGGCTCATAACCCGGAGGTCGCAGGTTCAAGTCCTGTCCCCGCAACCAAACAAAGCAGCGATGAATCGAAAGATTCATCGCTGTTTTTCTTTTCATATAAGAACCACAAGCTATGCTTGTGGGCGAATATAGCACGAGCGTTGATACGGAAAAAAGAACCTCCTTTTGCTAAAATAGAAGCGGGTAACGCCAACCGCACTACAGCAAAAGGAGGTTCATCCAAATGGACGAAAAAAGCTTATCACACACCTGCTGGAATTGCAAATACCATATAGTACTTGTGCCAAAGTACCGCAGGAAAGCAATATATGGGAAACTAAGGAAAGATATAGGAAAAATACTTAGAATGCTCTGCGATTACAAACATGTTGAAATAGTCGAAGCATATGTAGATGCATTGAAATTAGGAAAAACCACGGTGGAGGACTTAACCACCTATACGGAAACAGCAGTTGAGATTGAACACATTATGCCGCAGACTTGTACAG
>CAUWAX010000005.1:0-163781 GCA_963557315.1 uncultured Gemmiger sp.
TACATTTGGTGATTTCTGTTAAGCTCGAAATGGTTATTTCAGCTGAACGCTAACACTGTTCTTCCATTTATTATTGAGAATAAAAATCCAATAACTACTCACTGCCACAATAGCGAACAAGCAATATATTCCATCAAAATGGAAAAAATACGCATTGGTCTCCCCAGCAGCCAAATTATCACTGCAAAATGCCATGCTGAAAGGAATCTGAGAAGCAACCGCCCCGCATAGCAAATTTTGGAAGTACTTTTGACGATTTCCCGTCGTATGCCATCCTCGTGCCAAGCAATAGGCAAACAATGGAAAGGAGATTCGGCCGACAGTTCGCAAAACCGAGGATGAAAAAGGCAAAAGATTCCAACCTTGCTGCCCAAACACCAAGCCAATATGGTCGATCGTCATGGCCAATACGGCAACAAGTTTCAAGGCGAACAAAGACATAGGCTTGTACTCCTTTCAAACAACAGCGAACAGTGTATTCCGCCTATCAGTTTACATATTGTCACTGCGTTGCGCATCCATCCGGTTGGCCTTCTCTTTTTTCAGATGGCACTTTTGCTGAAACATTTTATCCATAAGCCGATTCATCAACAAGCCGCAAGCAAACACACAATGTTTCTAACATACAAAAAAGGCATCAACCAGAAGGTTGATGCCTTACCGATTCAGACGGCCCTTATTTGGTCCGAGTGGCGAGAGTCGAACTCACGGCCTCTTGAACCCCATTCAAGCGCGCTACCAAACTGCGCTACACCCGGTCAGAACCGAGCCGCCTCGAATCAGCTTGTTCATTATAAGCCCTTTTGCAAAAAATGTCAACACTTTTTTTCGCTTTTTTTAAACTTTTTTCAAAAGCCTTTATTAAGCATTCCTATTGCCCGCCACGCTGCCACGAACCAAGGCACGTTTCAGCCTAGCTTCCGCCAATTCAATCTCGTGGGCATCCACATCTTTTCTGGACAAAATGGCCTCCGCACGGGCTTTGCTGCGGGCTACCCGTTCCGTATCAATGGTATCTGCCCATTCAAAGGTAGTAGCCAACAAACGACACTGCCCGCCCAGCATGCTGAGCATACCGCCCATACAAGCAGCACGTCGAACTGCTCCATCCTCGGTTGTGATGTGAGCTTCCCCCATGCCAACTGCCGTGCAGTAATCGATATGGCGCGCCATCAGTTCCACCTGCCCACAAATCGTACGGCAAGAAAGGGACTTAACTTCACCGTCAAAGGCAACGCCATCCGGGGTCACAATCTTCAGCGGGAAACTTGCCATAGGCTCGCCTCCTTACTGCTTCCCTGCTTTTGCCAGCACGTCATCAATCGTACCTGCAAAGAGGAAAGCACTCTCGGGAATAGAATCGCATTCCCCGTTTAGGATCATTTTAAAGCCGCGCAACGTTTCTTTTAGCGGCACATACTGTCCCGGCATACCAGTAAACTGTTCTGCCACATGGAAAGATTGTGACAAGAAACGCTGCACTTTGCGGGCACGGTTCACCGTAACCTTATCCTCTTCGGACAATTCATCCATACCCATAATGGCAATAATGTCCTGCAAGTCCTTATAGCGCTGCAAAACCTGCTGCACCGCGCGAGCGATTTGATAATGCTCCTGTCCAACCACTTCCGGAGAAAGGATCCGAGAAGTAGAATCCAAGGGATCCACGGCCGGATAAATCCCCTGCGAAGCAATATCGCGGCTCAAAACAGTTGTCGCATCCAAATGCGTAAAGGTCGTCGCCGGTGCCGGGTCCGTCAAATCGTCCGCGGGGACATAAACTGCCTGTACCGATGTGATGGAACCTTTCCGCGTAGAAGTAATACGTTCCTGTAATGCGCCCATTTCTGTGGCCAGTGTAGGCTGGTAACCAACAGCAGAAGGCATCCGCCCTAACAGTGCCGAAACTTCAGAACCGGCTTGGGTAAAGCGGAAAATATTGTCGATGAAAAGCAACACGTCCTGATGCTTTACGTCACGGAAATACTCCGCCATCGTCAAACCAGACAGGGCCACACGCATACGAGCTCCCGGCGGCTCATTCATCTGACCATAGACCAATGCCGTTTTGTTCAAAACGCCGCTTTCCCGCATTTCGCCATAGAGGTCGTTGCCCTCACGGGTACGCTCTCCAACTCCGGTAAATACCGAATAACCATTGTGCGCGGTCGCAATATTGTAAATCAGCTCTTGAATCAAAACCGTCTTGCCAACACCGGCACCGCCGAACAAACCGATTTTGCCGCCCTTGGCATAAGGACAAATCAAATCAACGACCTTAATGCCGGTTTCCAAAATTTCCGTGGAGGATTCCTGTTCATCAAAGGTAGGTGCCGGGCGATGAATCGGCCAGCGCTCCATATTTTCTGGTGCAGGTTGCTCATCCACCGGCTCTCCCAGCAGATTAAAAACACGTCCCAAGCACTGATCTCCCACAGGTACTGTAATAGGACCACCCGTATCCACAGCTTCTGTACCGCGCACCAATCCATCGGTGGCGGCCATTGCAATGCAGCGGGCCACATTATCGCCAATATGCTGGGCAACTTCCACAACCAACGTTTTGCCGTGGTTCTGCAGTTCCACCGCATTCAGCAAGGCAGGCAGTTCCCCGTCGGCAAAGCGAATATCCAGTACAGGGCCTGTAACTTGCACCACCTTACCGATGTGTTTTTCTGGCATAGCACACACTCCTTTGTGAGCTTTTAAGATTCTGCGTCGGCGCCGGCTACGATCTCGGTAATTTCCTGCGTGATCGCCGCCTGACGGGCGCGGTTATAATACAGATTCAAATGCTCGATCATCTCGCCTGCATTTTTAGTTGCAGCATCCATTGCTGTGCGGCGTGCCCCCTGTTCACTGGCGACACTCTCGCACAAAGCACCATATACTACACCTGCCAAATACTCCGGAATGATCTCGTCAAAAACTGTCGTGGCATCCGGCTCGTAAAGCATCAAGCTTTGCCGCTTGCTCGATTTCTTTGGTGTTTCAAAGGGCAAAATCGGCAATACCGTCGCGGTCTGTGTTAGCATAGACACAAACTGTGTAAAGCACAACCGAATCTCGTCAAATTCCCCTTCCAGAAACTTTTGGCAAACGATTCTGGAAATCTCAAAGCTATCGCTAACAGACAAGTCCCCTGCCTCAGCAAAAGCTTGGGTAAGGATCGATACCTGATGGCGTGTAAAATACTCCACAGCCTTTTTTCCGATCGGCAGCACCGTATATGTTTGCCCTTCGGCATCCGCTTGTACCGCCTTCAAAATATTGGCGTTGTAACCACCTGCCAACCCACGGTCACCGGCAATGACAATATACAGACGCCGATGTGTATCCCGCTTTGCAAGATAGGGGCTGTCAAAATGGTCTTCTGCCGCTGCAATATCAAACAAAGTCGCATAGAGCGTTTCAAAATAAGGACGGCTGTGTTCCACCCGTTCCTTGGCGCGCCGCAATTTGCTAGACGCCACCAATTCCATGGCCTTGGTGATCTGCATGGTGCTCTCTACGCTTTTAATGCGTAGCTTGATTTCTTTCATCGAGCCAGCCACCAACGGCACCCCCTTTACGGCTTAGTTTTCTTTTTGGAACTTTGCGGTAAAAGCTTCCAACACAGTCTTCAGCTTTTCTTCCGTCTCCGGCTTCAGATCTCCGGTCGTACGAATTTGGTCCATAGCGTCTACGGCCTCTGCGTTTTCATCCAAATATTGATACAGTTCCCGCTCATAAGATGCAATGGCAGATACTTCAATTTCTTTGAGATACCCGTGTACTGTTGCATATAGAATGGCAACCTGCTTTTCTACCGGAACCGGGCTGTTGCGATCCTGCTTTAGGACTTCCACAATCCGTTCACCCTGCGCCAGACGCGCCTTGGTATCCGCATCCAAATCAGAGCCAAACTGGGCAAACCCCTGCAACTCGCGGTACTGGGAGTAAATCAGCTTTAAGGTACCAGCGACTTTCTTCATCGCCTTAATTTGAGCATTACCGCCTACACGCGACACCGAAATACCGGGGTTTACGGCAGGACGGATACCCGCATGGAACAGCTCTGTTTCTAGGAAGATCTGCCCATCGGTGATGGAGATAACGTTGGTAGGGATATAAGCCGCCACGTCACCTGCCTGCGTTTCAATGATAGGCAACGCGGTCAAAGAGCCGCCGCCTTTTTCATCACTGAGTTTTGCCGCACGTTCCAGCAACCGACTATGCAGATAGAAAACGTCGCCGGGATATGCCTCACGTCCAGGAGGACGACGAATCAGCAAAGAAAGCGCACGATAGGCCACTGCATGCTTCGATAGATCGTCATAGATGATCAACACATGCTTACCTTGCTGCATAAAATATTCGCCCATCGCGCAGCCGGCATACGGTGCGATATATTGCAGAGGAGACAATTCCGATGCTGTGGCGCAAACCACAGTCGTATAGGCCATTGCGCCATTCTTCTCCAAATTTTCTACCAAAGAGGCAACCGTGGATCGCTTCTGACCGATAGCCACATAGATACAGAGCACATCCTGCCCTTTTTGGTTGATGATGGTATCGGTAGCAATAACAGTTTTGCCTGTCTGGCGGTCTCCGATAATCAATTCACGCTGACCGCGGCCAATAGGAATCATCGAGTCGATTGCCTTGATTCCCGTCTGCAACGGTTGCTTAACCGGCTGCCGATCAATGATACCGGGTGCCGGCGATTCAATGGCACGGTAGTCCGCCGCCTCGATAGGACCCTTGCCGTCAATAGGCTGGCCCAAAGCATTGACTACACGGCCAATCATTCCTTCACCTACCGGAACAGAGACAACCTTGCCGGTACGACGAATATTGCCGCCTTCTTTGATCCCGCTATCATCACCCAACAGAACGATGGAAACACTGTTTTCTTCCAAGTTCTGGGCCATGCCGTAGGTGCCGCTCTCAAACTGCACCAGCTCACCGGCCATGCAGTTATCCAGCCCCGAAGCACGGGCAATACCATCACCCACCATCGTAACTGTACCGGTTTCGGACTGTTCGATAGCGTTCTGGTAATACTTAATCTGCGAACGAATGATGCGGGAGATTTGTTCGGGTTTCAGTTGCACAGTATGGTTCACCACTCAATCTATAAAATGAGGTGTTCTTTCGTTATAGGACTACGTTGGCAATGTCGTCACGCAGCATTTCCAAACGGCGCTGTACGGTGCCATCCAGTCGCTCTCCAGCCAAATCAAGACGCAATCCACCCAATATCGTAGGATCGGTCTTTTCCGTCAAATGAATGGTTTTGCCGGTTTTGGTCTGCAAGCTGGCAAGCAATTTGGAACGCGCCTCGTCAGACAGCGGAACTGCCGAAGTCACCGTTGCCTCCAAAATACCATGGTCAGCGTTGTAACGCGCCCGATAGGCATCCAAACAGCCGGAAAGCTCCCCCAGTAGATCTTCTTCACACAAAATTCTGAGGAAGTTGACCACATAAGGATGCATACCCGTAAACGCTTGCTCCAACAATCCGCAGCGCTCCTTTTTAGGGATACTGGGAGTCTGCAGCAAACGCAGATAGTCCGGTTCCTGTTTGCAACAGGACTCTGCCAGTGCAAGGTCCTGTAAGATGGTATCCGTCAGTGCTTCCTCGGCCGCCAGTTCATACAAACTGCCACCGTAGCGCTTGGCCAATTCGGTCATGAGGCATCCCCCACATTCCGGATAAATTCATCAATCAAAGCCTGATGATCGTTCTGGTTAATCTCACGCTCAACCACCTTGCTGGCAATTTCCACCGCCATGCCGCCGATCTCGTTCTTCAGGTCATTGACTGCCTTCTTGCGTTCCTGTGCCACCTCGGCTTCCGCCGCAGTGCGCAAAGCCTGCGCTTCATTCCGGGCTGTGTTGACAATCTCTTCTTCCCGTTTTTGGGCACGAGCCGTCGCTTCCCGAAGCATGGCATCCTGTTCAGCCTTGATACTCTTGAGATGCTGCTGGTACTCTTCCTCCAAATCTGCAGCCTTTTGTTTGGCAGCAGCGGCATCGGCATACATCTGATCGATTTCCTGTTGACGATCATCAATCATCTTTTTGACCGGTTTGAACAAGAAATGACGCAGCACCGCAAAGGTGATGAGCATGTTACAGAAGGTGAAAAGCGCAGTCCACGGGTTGACACCGACAAAACTTTCAAATCCCGTCATCTGTCATCCCTCCTTTCGTTTTCTTCCTTGTCCATCAGAAAACGAAGAGAAGGAGCAAAGAGATGACCAGAGAATAAATACCGGTAGATTCGGTAATGGCACAGCCAAGGATCATGTTGGTACGCAATACGTTGGTCATCTCGGGCTGGCGGGACATACCTTCCAGCGCTTTGCCGACGGCGTTACCTTCACCGATTGCCGGGCCGATAGCTCCGAATCCGATTGCGATGCCGGCGCCGATCGCGCAGGCGGCTTTTACGATTGCAGCTTCCATAGGGGTTCCTCCTATTATAAAATACGAAATCAGGCTTCTTCCGGCGGCGGGCAAGCATTGCCCACATAAACCATCGTCAGCAAACTAAAGACAAGGGCTTGTACCCCGCCAGAAAAAACATCAAAATACAAACTCAAAATGCCTGGAATACCAACTTCCAGATACGGCACGCCACTGAGCCCCAAAATCGCCAGCGCACCAGTGGCCACGAATACAATGCCAAATATTTTCCGAGCCATCTTTTTGGCGCGAATTCCCGTAACTAACAGGGCGATACCGATCAGGAGTACGGCAGCCGATATAATTACGCTTTTGCCGACCAGCCCCAGCAATACAGCAGAAACCGTTGCCAAAGCGGAATATACCAGACTGGTCAACACACTACCGCCCGCAATATTACCGAAATGACGGAACGCCATTGAAATCGGCTGCGCCACCTCCGAAACCAAGTTCATGGGGGTCATGACCACAATCGGTTCTGTAAACCCTTTAAGCCAGCCCACAAAACCATTTGCGCGAATGGAACAGCCCCAACACAAAAAACTGGTCATCAAGGCCCAAGTAACTGTGGTAGAAAGGTCTGCGGTGGCGGAACGGAAAATACCTGTCATTCCAATATAAGAACCGCATATGGAAGAAAGGAACAACGCGCCAATATACGGTGTCCAATAGGCATTGTGTTTGCCCATGGTATCTTCCACCATGCCATACAGCATGGAAACCCCTTTTTCCACTAAGACCTGTCGGCGGGAGGGTCGCTTTTGAAGGTTGCGCCCTAATAGAATTCCCGCCACACACAGGCATACCATCACCACAAAGGAAGATACAATCGTCTGGGTAATGGGAATTCCGCCAAACAACGGTATTGTAAAATAGATTTTCGGGCCATTCATACGGCTGTATCACCGCCTTTGTCATCTTTGCGGAAAAATTCCACAAGTTTGAGTGCCGCCTGCGCCAGCAGCAACGGGATTAACGCTGCCACCGGATCACAAACTTCGGCACGAAACAACAAAATATAAATTGCCGCCAATACCAACAACCGTACCACACTGGAAGCTTGGATGGAAAGTTGGGCCCGCTGTGGATCCTGATCCCGTGCAGCACGATCCAACGCGTTGGATACTGTGATACTCAATGAGAGGAAATTCCCAATCGCCAATACACTGCCAATCACCGCTCCCAGAAAAACGGAAGTCGTGAATTTTCCCAGCAGCGCATAGACGCCCAACATAGCCCCCACACAAACAACCAGCGCCAAGGCCAGACGGCCCGTTTGGTGCAGCACGTCTTTATGTTTTTGCATGCAGTGGGTGCTCCTTTCCTTATCCATGGCGATTAAAGGATACCGGCGGTTTCTTTTGTGATTTGTCGCGGCCCTGACGTTCAATAGCTTTCAGGGAATATCGCAAACTGCTGACCGCCCCCAATATCCCGAGAATAACACCTACCGCCACCGTCCAACTGCCGAGATCGAACATTTTTTGCAGCCATACTGCCGCGGCCACAAAAAGAATAGGCGGTACGCAGATTGACAGCCCAAATTGGGTCAGCCACACCAAATGTCGGGTAATATCATACAAATCTTTCATGGCGTTCCTCAATCGCATAAACGCTTAATGGCTATAGTATACACCAGCAGCATTTATTTTTCAACAGCTTCTTTTCATAATGTATTATAATTTTTGTTCATTTTTCCTCTGACCCCCTCATGTTTCTGCACGAACCTTCCTCCCTTCAAAAGCCCTTTTCTTTTCCCAACGCGTTTTTAAAAAGTTTGGCGTTACCGCGCAGCTCTATACAACTACCAAAAGTAAGTTTTCCCTTGTTCTGTAGCCAAAATTTTGTTTTCCAGCATTTTCCTACTGCGTTCTTCCAAAAGAAAAAGAGCAGCGCGATCCTCAAATCACGCTGCTCTCGCAGAATTTATTCTTATTTCTTGTTTTTGGAACCAAACCGATATTCCGTTCCATTTTTCAAGCGATCAATATTTGCGCGGTGAAGCCAGATAACCATGGATGCCATAATCACACAACACAGAGTATTGAACAGAACCGTGAGGGTATTGGCGCCCAGAAGAATCCAATAAATCAAGGTGACGATTGGAAACAGTGCAGCCACAATGATGCTCCCTAAAGACACAATCCGAGAAAATGCGAACTGAATCAGGAAAACCAACAGCAAAATGCCACAGACAATGGGGCTGATGGACAACGCCGCGCCAGCACCCACCAGTACGCATTTGCCACCTTTAAATCCAAAATAAAGTGGCCGGCTATGGCCGATCATACAGAAAATCGCAGCCAAATAAGCACCACAAACCGGTGCCAGCAATGTGTCTGTCCCGATCAAAGCAGCAAACAGCATCCGCCCCAAATTGGCCGCCGCTACGCTTTTGCCCACATCTCCCAGAACAGTGAACGCCGCCGGCAACTTTCCATACGTCCGCAAAACATTGGTCATACCCGCGTTGCCGCTTCCGTGCGCACGCACATCTTCATTGAACATCGTTTTGGAAACCAGTACCCCGAACAGGATGCTGCCCAGCAGATACCCTTCTAAAGCCGTCAGTACGCAAGCCGCAATTACATGAAGTAGCATGATGCCTCACACCTTTCCTGCTTTTACCGATCCATCGCCATGTTCCCGCGTGATCATGCGGATCGGCGTTCCTGTCAATCCGAACGTTTCTCGAATTTGATTTTCCAAATATCGCTGATACGAAAAATGGAACAGCGCTTTCTGATTCACGAAGCAAACAAACGTCGGCGGTCTGGTAGAAGTCTGGGTAACATAAAACACCTTGAGCCGTTTCCCCTTGTCGGATGGCGGCTGTACTTTAGCGGTGGCTCTGGCCAACATTTCATTGAGCGCACCGGTAGGAATCCGTGTTCCGTTCTGGATGTCCACAAAATGGATGGTTTCAAACAATTTGTCGACCCGCTGTCCAGTTTTGGCACTAATAAAGACAATGGGCGCATAAGACATAAAGCTGAAATCTTCTTCCAGTTGCTTACGCATGGTATCCATGGTATAGCTGTCCTTTTCTACCGCGTCCCACTTGTTCACCGCGATAATACAGGCTTTTCCCTGCTCATGCGCGTACCCAGCCACTTTGGAATCCTGTTCCGTAAAGCCTACCGTGGCATCAATCATGATAACACAAACCCGGCTACGTTCCACCGCGGCAAGACTGCGCAAAACGCTGTAACGCTCAACGCCGCTCTCTACTTTGCCCTTTTTGCGCAACCCTGCCGTATCGGTAAAGACAAATTTTCCATATCGATTTTCTACCAAAGTATCGATGGCATCACGGGTTGTACCTGCCTCATTGGCTACAATCAGACGATTTTCTCCCAAGATATGATTGATCAGGCTGGATTTTCCCACATTCGGACGACCGATGACCGCCACTGTAATGCGATCATCACTGTCTTCTTCTTCCTGCGTAAAGTCAAGGTGTGCGCAAACCGCATCCAGCAAATCGCCGGTTCCATGGCCATGCACACCAGAAACCGGGATGATTTCTCCCAGCCCCAGCGAGTAAAAATCATACAGTTCCATCGGCGGTTCGCCGATTTTATCGCATTTGTTCACCGCTAGTACGACCGGTTTCCCGCTGCGCATCAACATCCCTGCAATATCCTGATCCTGTGGTGTTACGCCATTGGTTAGTTCTGTGACCATAATAATGCAGTCCGCAGAATCAATAGCAATTTGGGCTTGCTCGCGCATATGCGCCAACAATCCATCGTCGATGCGCGGTTCAATACCACCGGTATCCACCAGCAAGAACTTGTTGCCGCACCATTCACAATCACAAAAAATGCGATCGCGGGTCACACCCGGTGTGTCCTCCACGATGGCAAGGCGCTGGCCGGTCAATTTATTAAAAATCGTAGACTTCCCCACATTGGGTCGTCCCACGATGGCGACGATCGGTTTTGCCATGTCCACCCCTCCTTATTTGGGTCCTCTCTTTATTCTTCGTATGCGCTTATGGGCACTCAGATAGGCTTTACAGCAGCCCCCTCCATCGGTAGGAATCGCTATTGCACGGCATCCCAATGCTTCAGAAAGCTGAGGCAACGTAATGTCATCCAAGAAGCGGTCCTTTTCGTCCCGCAGCATCACTTCCGGCACCGCCAACAACTTGCTTTGCAGCTTGCCTTTGCACTGCTTAATAATATCAGTGCCTGTCACCAAGCCGGCCACACTGACGTTACCACCGAAATAGTCATTACGGATCTGATGCACCGTGATTTTAACTTGGGGGTATTTATCTATCAAGGCCTGTGCCGATTGTTCGATAAGCGGCCCAGCCAAAGTTCCGGTAACCACATCCATACTGTGAGGCAGTACCAGACCGCAGTAGTGATCCAACTCTTCTAAAAAGGTGTCGTGGTACAGGCGCCACATCCCCACGCCGTCTTCCAACTGCGCAAATTCATCATAAAACTCAGCGGCCGGCAACGGACGGCCCGAGGTCAAATACCATTCATCACTAGGATACACAATGCTGCGGCCATATTCTTTGCGGCAGCGATAACTGTACTCTTCCAGAATGTCCAACGTTTCTGCCGCCGACGCCTGATCATAGGCTTGCAGCTTATACAAGCCCTTGCGATAGTCTGTTACCCCCGCCGGCACCACAGCAATGCTTCCCACCTGCGGCTGCAGCGCCAGCAGGTCGTCCAAGGTCCGGCGCAGCTCCTCTCCGTCGTTGATTCCACGGCAGAGCACCAACTGGCAGTTCAAATCAATACCGCCTGCCGCCAACTTAGGTAGATATTGCAATACTTCCCCGCCCCGCTTATTCGCCAACATGCGGATACGCAACTGAGGGTTGGTAGTGTGCACCGAAACAAAAATAGGACTGATATGCATCTCAATGATACGGTCGATTTCCCGGTCACTAAGATTGGTCAAGGTAATATAATTACCGAACAAGAAAGAAAGACGTTCATCGTCATCTTTAAAATAGAGCGGTTCCCGCATGCCGGGAGGAAGCTGATCGATAAAGCAGAACATACAGTGGTTGGCACAACTATGTTTATCGTCCCCCAAATAGGTTTTAAAGTTGCACCCCAACGGCTCATACTCTTCTTTTTCGACTTGAACCGTTTTCTGTGTTCCGTTGCAGCAGACCTCCAACGAGAACTTCTTCGGCGTGGTATAAAATTGGTAGTCTAAGGCATCCCCCAAAGGATGTCCATCGACAGACAACAGTGTCCAGCCTTTCTCAATACCGAGTTTTTGGGCCGGAGACTGATCGTCGACCGAGGTCACAAACAAGGCCAAGATTCCGGCCCTCCTTTTAAAAATAGGTAATAACAAAAAGGGGGAAGGCATTGCCCTCCCCTAGCAAGAAACTTACGCTTCCTTCTTGATGACTTCCTGGCCTTTGTAGTAGCCACACTTGCCGCAAACCTTATGGGGAACCTTCAGTTCGCCACACTGCGGGCACTTCACCAGCGTCGGCGCCTCCAGTTTCCAGACATTAGAGCGACGTTTGTCGCGGCGGGCTTGAGAATGCTTTCTCTTGGGTACGATAGCCATAATCGGACACCTCCTTGGTGAAATTCAACTGAGTAGTTGTTTTAATATGCTAAGCCGAGCATCCACAGGGGCAGCATCGTCTGCAGAATGGCAGGTGCATCCCGCCACCTTCTTTTTGCCGCAGATGGGGCATAGACCTTGGCAATCGGCGCTGCAAAGCAGTACCGCGGGGACCTCAAAAACCAGTTCTTGAAAGACCAACTCATTGAGATCCAAACAGCCTTTTTCTTGACAGGGCAATTCAAAATCCGGATCTTCCACATCTCGCATCCGAACCAAGTATTCACGCTGAAAGTCATACTGACGATGAATTGGTTCAAGGCATCGCGCACATTCGGCTTCAATTTGTGCCTTTACACACAAGAGCAACGCCGCGCCTTCAGCGGTGGGCGTTGCCGAAAAGTCACATTCTGCCGGGGCAGACAAGGCAAAACTGCCGAAATCTGCTTGTGAAAGATCTGCCAGAAAGTGTGCCTGATACGGCACTCTTGCATTTTCTAAAAAGGAACGCAGATCAAATTGCATAGTACACCTCAAAAGGTTGCTTAAATAGTATACACAAGTGACGGTGGCTTGTCAACCAGAAAACCGCAAAAAGTTGCGATTTTTTTCGGTTTTTTCGAAAAAAACAGGGCAGGAAAGCCGCTTTCCCGCCCTGTCATGTTCGCTGAATGGTGTTGGATGCTCAGATCACGTATTTCTTCAGATCTTCGGGCAGTTCTTCCACATTCGCAGAAACCGTGACCACGACTTCGATGTTTTTGGTGATCTTGTCGATGGCCTTCAGAACCTTGTCCGCAGCCTCCAGATCATGATCAATGATCCGCAGAATGCCGTCAATGAACAGCTCGGTAATATCATAGTTACCGGCCAGCACGCCAGCAACAAAGCCGTACAGCATGTCCGCACCAACAACGCCGTACTCGTCCACATCCACCAGACGAGCTGCGTGATTGATTTCGGTGGTCAACTTCATGCACTTCTCGATAACAACGATGTTACCAGAAGTCGTTTTGGTCGCCTTGTCGATCATCTCGATCATGGTCTTGGTCTTGCCAGAGCCTTTGGTTCCAACAATCAGTTTCAGCATAAGGGGGTACCTCCTTTATTCGTAGGCGCTCACGGCGCAAGTTTCCATCAATCCTGCAGCTTTGCTTCCAGCTCCGCCTTACGATCTTCATAGCCGGGTTTGCCAAGCAGCGCAAACATATTCTTCTTGTAGCTCTCGACACCGGGCTGATCAAACGGGTTGACGGACAGCAGATAGCCGGATACCGCACAGGCTTTCCAGAAGAAGTAGATCAGCTCACCGATATCATGGGCATCCAGCGCATCCACTTCGATGATTCCCAACGGCACCCCACCGTCGGTGTGGGCCAAGATGGTACCTTCCATCGCCTTGCGGTTTACCACGCTCATGTTCTGCTCAGCCAAGAAGTTCAAACCGTCAAAGTTTCCTTCCAGCGGCTCGATAAAGAAGTCATTGCGGGTATTTTTGACATCCACATAGGTTTCAAACATCACACGGCTGCCATCCTGCAGGAACTGGCCCATGGAATGCAAATCGGTGGAGAAGATGCAAGAAGTCGGCATCAGGCCTTTCTGGTCCTTGCCTTCACTCTCACCAAAGAGCTGCTTATACCATTCGTTCATCATGGTAAAGTCAGGCTCAAAGCAAGCCAGCGTCTCTACGCTCTTGCCTTTGCGATACAAAATATTGCGGGTCATAGCGTAACGATAGGCATCGTTATCCATGCTGCACTTGCCGAATTTTTCACGGCCATCCGCAGCGCCTTGCATCAATGCATCGATATCGATACCGGCACAGGCAATGGGCAGAAGTCCCACAGCGGTCAGCACCGAATAACGGCCGCCCACATCATCGGGGACCACAAACGTCGGCCAGCCCTGCTCATTTGCCAGTTGCTTAAGGGTGCCCTTTGCACGGTCCGTAGTGGCATAAATGCGCTTGTTCGCCTCTTCGGGGCCAACAGAATCTTCCAGAAGTTTGCGCAGCACCCGGAACGCCAATGCCGTTTCCGTAGTGGTACCAGACTTGGAAATCACGTTGATAGAGAACCGCTTGCCCTTGGTCAACTTGATGATATCGTTGAGCGCCGTGGGCGAAATGGTATTGCCACAGAAATAGATTTTCAAACCATCGTCCAGCTCATTGTGGTACAGGCCACGAATTGCCTCCACCACCGCACGAGCCCCCAGATACGAACCGCCGATACCAGCTACCAGCAGCACGTCGGAGTCCGAACGGATTTTTTGGGCAGCTTCTTTGATGCGGGCAAACTCTTCCTTGTCATAAGTAACAGGCAGGTCAAGCCAACCCAGAAAATCGTTGCCGAAACCAGTTTTGGTTTCCAACTGTTTGTGGGCCAACTCGACCTGCGGGTAGATTGCCTCATATTCTTCAGGACGGATGAATTTTGCAAGATGCTTGCCGTTAAATTTAACAGCCATCTTTTGCCCCTCCTTTATGTTTTGATTGTCTTCATGATACCGTTTTGTGTCGGTATTGTCAAGCAAATGCTTGGTATTTTTTTCGACTTTTTCATGAACATTGCACAAATTATCCGTCGCAGAATACGAGACTCTGCGCCAAAAGTCCGAAGCAATAACCAAAACTCAACGCGTCTACGTTCTGTGCAGCAGTGATGGAAAATGTTTGCAATTCTTGCTCTCCGTTCAGCAATCGAAGCGTCCCAACCTGCGTTCCTGCCGTTACCGGAGCTTCCAGCGTTTGCGGCAGCTCTACCGCAATGCGCAAGGATGCTCCCTGCCCTTTCGGCATCAAGCACTTTTGGGGCGCATCATATTGCAGCGTTACCGCATCTGCTGTGCCGCGGGTAACCGCAATGGTTTGTGGTGCATCTTCCGGAAGCGCCGCCGTAACATTTTCATAGTTGGCAAAGCCATAGTCCAACAGGGCGGTAGCGGCCTCAAAACGCTCTTTTCCAGAAGCGGCCCCCAAAACCACAGCAATTAAACGCAGTCCATCTCGTTCCGCACCGGCTGAAATGCAAACACCCGCCTTACTAGTAGTTCCCGTCTTGAGGCCCGTGATCCCATTGTAACTTTTAAGAAGTTTGTTGGTGTTGACCAGTTGGGTGGCGCCGTCTCGCAGTGTGTCGGTCCAGATGGAGCAGTAATCCCGCACCTCAGTGTGATGAAGCAGCATCTCACGACTCATGACCGCCACATCGCGGGCAGTGGAAAGATGTGCTTCTTGGTCGAGACCACAAGCATTTTCAAAATGTGTGGATGTCATTCCCAGCTGCGTGGCCTTCTCATTCATCATCTGCACAAAGGCTGTCTCACTTCCCCCAACAAACTCTGCCACTGCAACGGCTGCATCGTTGGCACTGGAAACACAGATCGCTTTCAGCATATCGTTGAGTGTCATCTGCTCTCCCGGCTCCAACCAAATTTGACTGCCTCCCATACTGTACGCATGTTCACTTACCGGGACAATATCCTCCAGCGAAATTTTCCCAGCTTCTAACGCCTCAAAAGTCAAAAGCAGCGTCATCACCTTGGTGATAGACGCAATAGGACGCTGCTCATCTGCGTTTTTCTCGTAAAGCACAGTCCCGGAGTCTTCATCAATCAGTATCGCTGCCATACAGGGCACATCAAAGTCTGCAACACCTGCAGGAAGAATTCCTTGCACAGGGGACGGGGCCTCTGCCGGATTACCGGCAACCGCCTCTGGTTCCGCGTAAGCTCTTACCATCGAAAACAATGCCAGCGCCAGACATAGCAAAATCGTCACGGCACGCTTTTTCATCGCAACAACACCCCCGCTGCAAATTGACTTTGTTTAAGCCTATGCGACACCGTTTCGTTTTAGTATTGCGCTTTGTCGTCGTTTCCATTATAATAAAGTGCACTGTATACGTTGTAATTATAGAAAAGGAATCAAAACATGCGGGTAACATTCTATACTTTGGGTTGCAAGGTAAACCAAAACGAAACCGGCGCCTTGGCGCAGCTGTTTGAGGAAAGTGGATATACCGTTGTTTCCAACGAGGAAGATGCCGACGTTTATGTAGTCAATAGCTGCACCGTCACCAATTTTGGCGATCAGAAAAGCCGCAAATGGCTCCGCCGTGCCAAACGGGAAAATCCGGGTTCCGTAACGGTGCTCACCGGCTGCTACCCGCAGGCTTTTCCCGAAGAAGCCGCTGCCATTACCGAGGCTGACGTGGTGACCGGTTCAGGCAACCGGCGCGCCATCTTACAGGATGTGCAAAAGGTATTAAACGGCGAATCCGACAGAGTTGTGGATATCCGTCCCCATGAGAAGGGCGAACGCTTTGAAGAACTGCCCATGGATAAGTTTGCCGAGCATACCCGTGCATTCGTCAAGGTAGAGGACGGCTGCAACCGCCGCTGCGCTTACTGTGTAATTCCGCGCGCCCGCGGACCGGTGCGCAGCCGGGAAGAAACCAGTATTTTGCAAGAACTGCACCGTCTCACTGAGTCCGGATACAAAGAGATCGTACTCACTGCCATCAGTTTGCCCAGCTACGGCACCGACAGCGGAACCAGCCTTGTAGAATTGGTAGAAAAGGCCGCCGCCGTGCCCGGCGTAGAGCGCCTGCGTCTGGGCAGTTTGGACCCGGATATGTTACATGATGAGGACATTCTACGCCTTTCCCGTGTCACGAAGCTCTGTCCACAATTCCATCTGAGTCTGCAAAGTGGTTGCGACAAAACATTGCGCGCCATGCGCCGCCCCTATACCACCGCTCAATTTGCGGAAATTGCGGATAAACTGCGCCGGGCTTTCGGTCCCGAGAACGTAAGCTTCACCACGGATGTTATCGTAGGTTTTCCCGGTGAAACCGAGGAGGATTTTGAAACCAGCATGGCGTTTGTAACGCAGCAGCGCTTTTTGAAGGTGCATGTTTTCCCTTATTCTCGGCGTGAAGGAACCTCGGCTTATGATTTTCCTGACCAGATCCCCGAACACGAGAAAGAGGCGCGCAGCCGTCGCATGACCGAAGCTGTGGAAACCGTCCGCGCTCAAGAAGCCGCCCTCATGCAGGGCCGTACCGAAGAAGTTCTGCTGGAAACGCCCCTTTCGGCTACGCTCTTCACCGGATATACAAAGCAATATCTTCCGGTATTGGTTACGGCCCCGCAGCACAAGACCGGCGACATCGTCAAAGTGGTTTTGGGCAGTTGGGATGGCAAACGTTGCCGGGCATCGTTAGCACGCTGAGTCCCATTTTTCGGATACAAAAGATCCACAACCCAGAAAACAGGGAAATTCTTATGATTTTCCCTGTTTTTTTGTTGCCTGCCCTCTTGCCAAACATGGGTCTTTTTGGTAAAATTTTAACAGGAGTGGTTATCCCCCTCCACCTAACAGTTTTGGAGAAATCGGAGCAAAAAGAAGGAGCAATCACAATGAGAGGTATTTACACCCCCGTTACGGATATCCGTCGCAAGGTGTTCACCGAAGTTGCGCGTATGGCGTACGAAGTCAACGAGATGTCTGACTATGCCAACCTGATGCGTGAGCTGCCCTACAAGATCATTCCCGGCGAGGAAGGTTCTTTGCGCAGCAGCATCTTCCTGGAGAGAGCCATCATCTCGGAGCGCATCCGTCTGGCCATGGGTCTTTCTCTGCGTCCTTTGGACGAGAGCGTTCCCGCTAGCGAGGGGTTGGAGCACAGCGTTATCGCGGACAAGTACTATGAACCGCCGCTGATTAACGTCATCAAGTTCGCTTGCAATCGCTGCCCGGAAAAGATCATTAAGGTCACCGCAATGTGCCAAGGCTGCTTGGCGCACCCCTGCCAAGAG
Source organism: uncultured Gemmiger sp. (assembly GCA_963557315.1). GTDB lineage: Bacteria > Bacillota > Clostridia > Oscillospirales > Ruminococcaceae > Gemmiger. The sequence continues at coordinate 17,839 of CAUWAX010000005.1, forward strand.
GTCTGCCCCAAGCATGCGATCAGTTTCCGCAACGGTAAGAGCCATATCGACCAGAGTCTCTGCGTCAAGTGTGGCCGCTGTGTCAACAGCTGCCCGTACAGCGCGATCGTCAAGACCGAGCGTCCTTGCGCTGCCGCTTGCGGCATGGGTGCTATTCACTCTGACCAGTACGGCCGCGCCGACATCGATTACGACAAGTGCGTTTCCTGCGGCATGTGCCTTGTGAACTGCCCGTTCGGCGCCATTGTCGATAAAGGCCAGATCTTCCAGTTAGTTCAGTCCATCAAGCGTGGCGACAAGGTCATTGCTATTGTGGCCCCCGCTTTCATCAACCAGTTCCCCGGCATGACGCCTTCGAAATTGAAAGAAGGCATGCGGATGCTGGGCTTCAGTGACGTGGAAGAAGTTGCCATCGGCGCCGACCTTTGCACCATCGATGAGGCAAAGGACTTTATGGAGGAAGTTCCCTCTAAGCATCCCTTCATGGGTACCTCTTGCTGCCCCGCCTGGAGCGTCATGGCGAAAAAGCTCTTCCCGGAATATGCAGACTGCATCAGCATGACCATGACCCCCATGGTGCTGACCGCTCGTTTGATCAAAAAGGATCATCCCGATGCACGCATCTGCTTTGTGGGTCCCTGCTCTGCTAAGAAGCTGGAAGCCAGCCGTCGTTCGGTCCGCAGCGAAGTTGACTTCGTGTTGACCTTCGAGGAATTGATGGGCTTGTTTGAGGCCAAAGAGGTCGATTTTGCTTCTCTGCCCGACAGCCCGGATGACGCTTTTGATAGTGCCAGTGCCGATGCCCGCGGCTTCGCCGCTTCCGGTGGTGTTGCTCAGGCAGTTGTCAACGCCATCAAGAAGATCGATCCTGATCGGGAAGTCAAAGTTGCCAGCGCCCAAGGCTTGGCAGATTGCCGCAAGATGATGACAATGGCCAAGGCCGGCAAGTACAACGGTTACCTGCTGGAAGGCATGGCCTGCCCCGGTGGCTGCATTGCTGGTGCCGGCACGTTGGCAGATCCCGCCAAGAGCGCCATTATGCTGAACAAGTATAAGAACGAAGCCAAGATGAAGAATTCCACCGAAACACCCTACAAAGATTCCATCGGCTTGCTCAAGTACTAATCTTTAACCAAAAACTCCCTGCACAAATTTTGTGCAGGGAGTTTTTTATTTGTGGTATTTCATTCCAACATTGATTGTACAGGCACGGTACAACTGTTCTGTCAGCACAAGTCGTGCCAACTGATGGGGTAAGGTAATGCGTCCCAAACTAATTTTGGCCTGCGCTGCACGTTTTACGCTTTCATCCAAACCATGGGAAGACCCAATCACAAAAGCGACATCTCCAGCTCCGCTTCCAGCCCGTTGGGCCAACAAGGAAGCCAATTCTTCACTGGAAATTTGTTTACCTTCCACACACAAAGCCACCAAATAGGCGCCCTTTCGCACCGAATGGAGGATTGCTTCCCCTTCTTTTTGCAACGCCTTTTGAATCTGTTTGTCGCTGGCGTTTTTATCTGCAATCGCAAATTCCGGCAACTCCAAAATACGGAAGTTACAAAAACCACTCAATCGCTTCTGATATTCTGCTACACCAGCGGCAAAGTAGCTGGCATTCAATTTTCCAACGCAAATCAAATCTATATTTTGCATCGTTGTCTCTGCCTCAGAATTCCAGATACGGGCTGATATCGTTTCGTGTTTGTGCCTGCACAATTACATCTCGACCGGGTTGGATTCCTGCAGCAAGTAGCACATTGTACACCGTCGTCAGCGCCAGTTCCGGCGAATTGTTGGTCTGGCTCAAATGACACAGCGCAAACTTTTTGCACCCTTCCTGAATCAAGTCCAAGATTGCCGCCGCACATGCTTTATTATCCAGATGACCGCGATCACTGGCAATACGCTTTTTTAAATAGTAGGGATACGGTCCACCATGAAGGCTGAAGGAATCGTAGTTTGCCTCTAGCGCCACCAGATCACAGCCCATCAGATTATCCTCTACAACAGGCGTCAGTGTTCCCAAGTCAGTTGCAATAGCCATGCGATGTTGGTCCGGCGTTACGATACGATAACCACAGCACGGCACGTCATGACTTGTGGGGAAGGCTGTTACGCGGAAGTTTCCGATGTCCAGCATCTGTCCCCCATCCACAGCCACGCCATCTACTGCGGGCGGCAGCGTTCCACGGGATTCCAAGACTTCCAAAGTATCCGCTCGAGCGTATACCGGCATCGGGTACTTTTTTAAAAAGGTATCCAACCCCGCCACGTGGTCAGAGTGTTCATGTGTAACTAAAATTCCCGCACAGTCACTGATAGCAAGCCCCAGTTTGCGCAGTGCCGTCACCGTTGTGCGGCAGCTTTTGCCCATATCCACCAACAGGTACTGCTGGTCCTGCAAAATCAAACCACAGTTGCCCGATGACCCAGAATACAAGGTCGTAAATAACGCCATATAAGGTTCCTCTTTATATCGTGCCATAAAAAGTGGGCCGCCATCGGGCGGCCCACTGGCCTTTCATTTATATTGCGCGGGTTATGGCATTTGCCGGGACCTCTACGCGGCGGATATCCGCCCCCAACAACTGCAATTTCTCAACAATATTCTCATAACCACGCTCGATGTGGATCGTCTCATCGATTTCGCTGACACCGTTAGCCGACAATGCCGCCATGACCATCGCAGCGCCTGCCCGCAAATCCGTTGCGCGCAAAGGCGCAGGACGCAGCTCTTTGACGCCTTCGATAACAGCGACCTGCCCATCCACCTGAATGTTTGCCCCCATGTGAATAAGTTCATCCACATAGCGGAAACGGTTTTCCCAAATACCTTCTGTCACGATGGAAGTTCCTTGCGCCAAGGTCAGCAGAGCTGTCATAAGTGGCTGCATATCGGTAGGGAATCCCGGATGAGGCATCGTTTTAACTTTTAACGGCTTCAACGCCCCTGTGCGGGTAATGCGAATGGCATCATCATATTCCTGAATCTCGCAGCCAGCCGCACGGAGTTTTGCGGTGATCGGTTCCAGATGTTTCGGTATGACGTTGTGCAGCGTCACATCACCCTTGGTGATGGCAGCACCTACCATATAGCTGCCTGCCTCAATCTGATCCGGAATGATAGCATAATTACAGCCATGCAGCGATTTTACGCCATGAATTTTAATCACATCGGTGCCGGCACCATGTACATCCGCACCCATCATATTCAAAAAATTGGCCAAATCCACAATATGCGGTTCGCGGGCCACATTTTCCAGAATGGTAGTTCCTTCTGCCAAAACGGCAGCCAGCATGGCATTCATGGTAGCGCCTACCGAAACGGTATCAAAGAAAACATGCGCACCGACCAATTTATCGGCCTTCACATGAATCTGACCATACTCCACCGAATCATCCGCACCAAACGCCGTAAAGGCTTTCAGATGCTGATCGATCGGGCGCGGTCCCAAATTGCAACCACCCGGCATCGCCACTTGACCTGAACCAAAACGTCCCAGCAATGCACCCAAGAAATAATAACTGGCGCGCATCTGTCGAGAAAGCTCATTCGAGACTTCTGTACAGTCGAGATGCGTGGTGTCAATCTCATAGGTACTGCGGCTAACCATACGAATGTTGGCGCCGAGTTCGCTCAAAATTTGGAGCGATGCCATCACGTCGCTAATGCAGGGAAGGTTTTCAATCAAACATTTATCTGCTGCTAAAATCGTGGCAGGCAAAATGGCCACCGCAGCGTTCTTGGCACCGCCGATGTTCACGTCGCCATGCAGCGGGGTTCCCCCGCGGATCACAAATTTTTCCAAATGTAGCTCTCCTTTGTGCAGCGGGCCTACTCACAAATTCATTGCGGCAGCCCGCCTTTACGCACTTTGCCTAATTATACACCATTTCGCTGTTTTTGAAAAGTGCTCTTCCATAGAATTGCAAAATCTTTGTGAAAAAGCACTAGAGTATAACGGTGTACAGCCACTTTTTTAAGCGGGCTTACATGTTGGGGAACAAAGTCTGGGCACTGAACAGAGATCCATTGTAGTACATTTCGAAGTGACAATGGTTACCGGTAGAGTTACCCGTAGAACCCACTTCACCGATCTTTTCGCCCTGCGCAACAGCTTGTCCCTGTGCCACCGAGATAGACGACATATGGGCATACAGTGTCTTATACCCATTGCCATGATCAATCTCTACATAGTTGCCGTACGAGTAATGCCAGCCGGCCGCAATGACCGTTCCGGAATCGGAAGCAATGATCGTCGTGCCATATGCAGCACAAATATCAGCGCCACGGTGTCCGCTGCTCATCCAGCGGCTGACATACTTATAATTAGGCACCGGCCAAATGAAGCTGCCAGAACCGATCTGGGCAACCATACCGCTCTTCAAACGGGTACCTGTTACCGTAATTTCCGGAACGGCTTCCTTCGTGACGTTATAGGCAATCGCTTGGCGATCCGTTACCACACCGTCGATCATCGTAACTTCATACGTCACGTCTTCCGAGCCGTCTTGACCCTCCTGTACCGTTACCACTTTACCGAAATCGTATTCATCAGATTCCGAATTTTGCGTATCGTAGGGAATCGCAACCGTCTCGGTTTCACGGCGCACCACTTTTACCTTCAGCAATTCTGCCGAGGCAACACCGGTAATCAATTCTGTGCCTTCATCAACTTTTTGATTCAGCGTCAACAACTCCGGATTCATCTGCGCCAACGAGTCAAAGCTAACGCCGGTGGCCTCTACAATGCTTTGGACCGTATCGCCCTCTTCCGCAGTATAGGTCTGAATGCCAGATCCCGCATTCAGCTCATTGATGATGTCACTATAAGAACTGATAGACTCATTTAGATACACGCCATCCATCAGTCGAATTTCATGAGCAAACGCAGTATAAACCGAAGGATCCAAGGTATCTTCGTAGGGTTCCTTGATGCTCTCCAAATACGTGCGAAGGTGATCGCCTTCTGTCGTAACAAAGCGCAGCTCACCATCAATGTATACAGCCGTAGCATCAACGATCTCATCACTGGCAGTACGCAAAATCGCATTGGCGATTTCACTTTCCGTCATTGTCTGCCCGGAAATAGCCAGCGTATAGGTCGGCGAAACGTTCCACTGTGTATCCGGCACAGCTGTACCGCTTTCCACCAGCATACTTTTAGCCGTGTTGATACGTGACTGCACGTCATCCCGAGCGTTTTCAAACACCTGCTCGTTGGCCACATACCCTACGGTTTCGCCATTCACTTGAACATTCAGAACGAACTGCAAATTCAGGCCATTGCGAACCACCACAATCAGGGCAGCCGCCGCCAACGCAGGAAGAAAATAGGTAATGGCATTCCATACAATGGGATAGTACTTTTTCACGCCACTGCGAAAATATCGCAGCTTCGCAGCGCGGATTTGGCCAGCATCTTCTTCTTCCAGCTCTTCTGATAGTTGGCGAATATGCCGCAGACCGGAAGCCATCCGGGTAAACGGGCTGGTAAGATCCTCTACCAGCGTCATTATGCCCAGCACAAACGGCCGCATTACCAACAGCAACAGGTTGCCCAGAGTTGCCGCAATAGCGCGCACCGCCACGCCCACTCTACGCCAAGTACAGACGCCCGCATACTCGACCCAAAAGCCGACTAAGTACAAAAAATCGCCGATAATGTAGGCATAAGGAATCTTATCAAAGATATTTAGGACGCGGCCGCGACGTTTAGCCCGCTTCTTTTTGCGATGCCAGGCACGAACCGTCCGCTTACAGCGCCAATCGTCCAGACGCTGAGAAAGGCTGCTGTTTTTCTTCTTTTTTGGTTTTTTATCAGTCTCAGTAGGATTCAAAGTGTAGGGTCTCCTTTCCGCGCAGCAACGTGGCAAAGACAAGACGATGCTTAGGGTTCCTTTTCCTCAAAGTTCTTCCCAATTCCAGCCGTCCAACAGCTGATGGTTTTGCGCCAACTGTAGCATATCCTGCGGAAGCGCACTGGTTACTTTGATGGAATTTCGTGTTAAGGGATGCGCAAAGCGCAGTACTGCACAATGCAAAGCATGGCGTGCGATTTCCTTCGTATCGCCGCCGTAAAGGGTATCCCCAGCCAAGGGATGGCCAATATACGCCATATGCACACGGATTTGATGGGTACGCCCCGTGCGCGGTATGCAAGCCAATAGGCTAAACTGTGCATCGGACGCCAAAACCGTATACTCTGTCAGACTATACTTTCCTTCTGCTGTGACGCAACGTCCGATAATGGAATCACCGCGTCTGCCGATTGGCGCCTCTACGGCGCCAATCCCTAACGGCATTTTCCCCTGTACAATCGCCAGATAACATTTTTGTACACCATTTGCCAATAGAGGGGCCGCAAATGCATTTTGCGCGCATAGCACAAGGCCGCTGGTGTTTTTATCAATCCGGTTCACTGGACGGAACACACCTGTTTTTCCCTGACATTTCAGGTGATAGATCCATCCATTTGCCAGCGTATGATCCGGATAATTGAGGGTGGGATGAACCGCCAATCCAGCAGGCTTATCCAACACGGCGGCAAAGTCATCCTCATACGCAATCTCCAACGGGATCGGCTGTGCCGATACACTGGTTTCCTGCTCAGGAGGCAGTGTAAAGGTAATCTGCTGTCCGGTATGAACAGGCTGATCTGTGTGCAGCGGAGTGCCATCTGCCCTAAAGCCTTCGCCTCTGTGTTTGACTGATTTAATCAATCCCGCTGTCACACCGCGGGTGCGCAGAAACATGCCAAGCCGTTGACCTTCTGCTTCGGGTGGGACGATATAGCGCAGTTCCATCGTCCTACTTCTCCCTTCTGCACCCATATGGGGGTATTATAACACAAAGCTGCCCGAGATGCAAACCCAATGTTTGGAACAAAAAACAGCACATCCACGCCAAAAAGCGTAGGTGTGCTGAGACTTTTCAGAAAAACGACTGGACCGTAAGCCGGGTTCTGTATCAAACGACGATCTATCTTGGCCTTGCGTCGCCGCAAGGCTCACGCCATCACCGGGACGCGCGAGGCTCCGCATTCTGTCCCATACGGATGTTGCTTCAAGCAGGGTTTACATAGCCGCAAAGTCGCCAGTGCGCTGGTGAGCTCTTACCTCGCCTTTCCATCCTTACCGCGCCGAAGCGCGGCGGTTTCTTTCTGTTGCACTATCCCTGGGGTCACCCCCGGCTGCCGTTAGCAGTTGCCATGCCTCTGTGAAGCCCGGACTTTCCTCAGGCGGTTCTTACGAACCGTCCCGCCGTCGTATGTTCCACTCGTTTTCGGCTTAGTATAGCATAAAAGCATCGGTTTGGCAAGTGTTACAAAAGCAGTTGCACAAGCAGTAGCGCTGTTACCCCCGGTAGTCCCAACACCACTGCCACAAAGCCGGTAAAGCGATTAAGCGGCAAATCGACCCCTGTAACTGGTGCCAATAGTGCCAGAGTCGCTAACGTTCCTACCCCACACAAAGCTCCAGCCAATAAGGTCCGTAAAGGATGTCGCTCTCGGGCTGCGCATCGCCCCACAATCCATAGGCACACACCTGCGCAGCCCCATAGCCAATACTTGGTCATGGATCTTCTCCTCCTACCCGCAACATCCGAAGCAGCGCTCGACACCGGCACATCAATGCCGCATGCTGATAGGTAAGCTGTTCGATATAAAATGGGTCCTGCGCCTCTTCAAAGGCCACCTCATTGGCTCGCAATGCCTGCATCGCCCTTTTGAGTTCTGCCTGCATGGCACGACGTTCTTTTTCCTGTCGGGTCATTCGCTTAAACACAGGCTTCTCCCCCATCTCACAGCAAAATACAGATCAAGCCATCGCACCCTTCGTTGATTATGCGTTCCAACGTCTGCTGAAGCCGGTTGCGTGCCTCCTGCGGCATATGCAGCAGTTTGGCCTGCACGCCTTCGCTGACCAGCTCATTTAAGCTTTTCCCAAAAATGTTCGTACTCCACAATTTCCCGGGGTCCGTTTCAAAATCCGCCAGTAAGCTCTTGATTAGTTCCTCCCCTTGCTGTTCACTGCCTACCGTCGGGGACAATTCGGTATGAATGTTGGCACGCATGATATGAAGGCTAGGTGCACTGGCTGAAAGCCGAACACCATACTGACCACCTTGGCGTACAATCTCCGGTTCTTCCAATGTCAGTTCATCAATGCTCGGCATTACAATTCCATAGCCGGTGGCCTCCACCTGTTCCAAGGCCGACTTGATCTTGTCATAGGCGCGCTTGGCCCGCGCCAAGCTAACCACACAGGGCAAAAGGCTAGCTTCGTCCACAATTTCCAATCCAGTTTGTTCGCCCAGAATCTTATAAAAGATGTCCGGCGCAATGGTTGCCGCGATGCGCACCGTTCCCGTGGCTAAGTCCATGCCGGTCAGCGAAGTCCCTACGATATACTCACAGTCCAGCTGAGGTCGATGACCTGCCACATCAGCCATCTTTCGAATACCGCCAGCATAGGCCAACATTGAAGAGTAAACGGTACTCTGCAGCCAGTGCCCCGCTTCCAACATGGTCACCCAACTGGGCATATACACCGCGATTTCCTGCACGGGGAATTCGTATAAAAGAGTTTGCAAAAGCCGGTCAATCGTATCCGCCGTCATCGTCACACAGTTGATGGGAAACACTGCATGATGGTAAAGCTCTGCCATCTGCGCAGCCAACTGCTGGGCCTCATCGGATTCCGGCTCGGCACAGTTGAGCAGAATGATATAAGGCTTGCCAATGGCTTCCAATTCCTCCACAATGCGCTGTTCCGCCTCGCAGTACCCCTCCCGCGGCAAATCTGCCACCGAGCCGTCGGTGGTTACCACCACCCCAACGGTGGCATGCTCACGAATCACACGACGTGTCCCGGTTTCCGCCGCCAAGTCAAACGGAACTTCATGATCAAACCATGGACTTTTGACAAGCCGCGGCGCATCGTTTTCTTCATGTCCCAGCGCCCCCTCGACCATATACCCCACACAGTCGATAAGCCGCGCCCGAAAACTCCCGCCCCCAGAAAGTTCGATGGTTACCGCTTTTTCTGGGATAAACTTCGGCTCGGTGGTCATAATCGTACGCCCAGCAGCCGACTGCGGCAACTCGTCATTCGCACGGGCCCGTCTGGCTTCGTTCTGGATATGCGGCAATAACATCAATTCAGAAAACCGCTTGATGAAAGTACTCTTACCGCTGCGTACAGGGCCAACCACGCCCAGATAGATGTCGCCACCCGTGCGCTGTGCAATATTCTGATAGATCTGTTCCTGAGTCACAGTCGCGCCTCCTTTACAATGCCGCCGGAATCAGCAGGCATGCCGTTTCCGTAGTAAGGTCCTGTGGCGGCACCCCTTCGTTTTCCAGATGATTCGCCGTTGCCAAATCTCTTGCCCTTGCGTGATAACGTTTGGCAATATCAAACACGCGCTCTCCCTGTCGGGCATAGTACAGGAACAAAGCCGGTCCATCGTTTCCTGCTGCGTATTCCTCTCCCAGTTCTACGTTACACAGTGCCTCACGGCCTTCTGCTTGCAACAACACACCTGTCAGTTGAATTTCCAATTCCACCCGCAGTTGTGCCCCGTTCTTACCGCTGTTAACCCGCACCACAGAAGCCCCCGCACAAGCATAAGCGTCTGCCGTATTGCCGTTCCAGACTCCTTCTGGCTGCCATACGAACGTCTTGTCGTAGCAGGTCACTTCCCCTCGTTCGTCTGCACACAGAACATGGGCCACTCCCTTCCCACATAAGCGGAAAGTTTCTTTGTCTTCTGCACTCTCCGCCGTTGTAGGCACCGCCGCCCCCAACGTCACAAAACAGCCTTTCACCGTCACATTGGGGTTCGGCAGATCATCTTCCAATACCACCGGCACTCGACCAGTCACTTCCGCTGTTTGACGCAAAAGTTTACAACTGGTCTGCACCGTCTGGGTTTGACAGATTGTAGAATAGGCATCTGCCACCACTGTACGAGTCGATTCATGCCAAGCCGTCAGATACAGCTTCCATGTAATATTCAGCTCCGCTTCCCCGCTTCCTTCCGCAGCCGTAAGGGTACACGCCATGACCTCTCCCCACACTACGCAGGTATCCTCTTCGGTAATTCCCGGCACTTCTACCGACTGTTGCACCGGAATTTCTTTCTGGCGGACCATCAATTCTTCCGATCCTTCCGGCTGGTAACACACCTGTACTTGCAGCGTTCCCTGCACACTAGCCTGACCAGTTTGCAGCGATATTCCGCCCAGCACAAAACTGCCGTCAATATCCAGAATGGCGTTGCCTGCATCCGGCATCGGCAGGGTTGTCTCGGCGGTAAACGTCTTTTCTTCCGCAGCAATGCGGTTCAATCCACACAGCGAGCGCGTTCGCTGTTCAATACCGCAGTCCGCCAAGGCAGTAAGAAGCTCACATTCTTTGGTAACCAACACAGCCCCACACAAAATGTATGCGCCTCGCAGATCGATGCGGTGTTCGCTGACTGCTCGGCAGTTGCAGTACTCCGGCTCTCCCCATACTTGAGCCGGACCTTCTGCATAATTACCGGCGGGAAGCTCGACCGACTTTTCGAACGCGAACTTCTGTTCGGTACGGTAAAGTTTACATCCCGGCTCATCGCTTTGATAGTATACCGTACAGCGCAGGTAGCCTTCGCTTTGCCACCGGTTCCCTGTCACACGGTTTTGCAGCACTACCGGTTCCAGCAAACACTTGACGATTTTGAACACCGCCGGAAGGTAGTCCGGAATGAGGATCTCCGTTTCTACCGGAAGCTCCAACCGAGTTTCCCATCGCCCGCCATACGCTGCTATGGTGTCCTTAAACACCTTAAGTTCCATCTTTGATTGCCCCTTTCCGTTGATTGCTTGGTTGACTGTCTGGTGCATGTATATGCGGTGGGGCAAAAAAATAATCCCTGCCTTGCGGCAGGGATTTTTGAGAAGTTGTTAGACCTTGAATGCTGCGCGAAGCAGCCAGCGCAACGCGCGCGGGCAGCGAACCACAACCACATGCATGGCATACACCTCACTTTCAGCTTGCGATGTATGCCATACTATGCAACGATTGCTGTGCTGTGTTACCCATCTGCCCGCGTCAGTACCACAAGACCATGGCCTGTGCGGCACTGCAAGTGTGCGATGGGTTCGGTAAATTCATTGCTGGTTCCCAGCGGATAGTCCAATTCCGAAAGGGTTGCATCTTGTAATGGATAGTAAACACCTTCTAAGGTAACGCCTGTCATCGGTTCCCCCAGTGCAAAAACCGACAGATACATCCAGTCCTTGCGTGCCAACGCTAAGGGACATTCCGGCAAAAGGAAATGCATCTCGCTTTTCGAATCTGCCAAAACAGTATGCACCCCATGAAGGCTCAAATATAAACCGGTAGAGATATTCGCAAACATATGCTCTACACGTGCGCCGCCTAATGCCCCCAACAGGACCGCTTCCTCATATCCATGTTCAACCAACCATCGGGCAGCGAACTGAGTGTCGGTATCGTCTTTCACGTGAGGCAGGACAATCGTTTCCCAATCTGTAACAGGCTGCGGAGCCGAGTCGAAATCCCCTACAATGAGATCCGGCCGCACCCCCAGTTTGGCGGCGTTGCGGTACCCCGCATCGCATGCAACGATAAAATCCTGCGGCTGTAGATAGGAGGCCATCTCCGTTCCAATCGGTACCGCTGAAAACACAACGGCTCGTTTTTTCATCGTTCCCACTCTTTCCGGACGCTGGCTTCCTCATACATAGCCAGATAACTGGCGTAGCGCGTCTTACTGATATTGCCTTCCTCTACCGCGGCACGTACAGCACAGCCCGTCTCGCTGCGATGCGAGCACCCCGTAAAGCGGCATTGCCCAAAGTATGGTTCAAACTCTGGAAAAGTGTGTTGCAAATCCTCTTTGGGGATTCGGCACAACTTCTGGGCTTCCAGACTCGCAAACCCCGGTGTATCCGCCAAACGTCCGCCGCAGATTTCGAAAATTTCCACCTCGCGGGTCGTATGCCGTCCACGTCCCAACTTTTGGCTAATCTGGCCGGTTTCTCGGTTCAGTTCCGGCGCCAATGCGTTTAGAAGCGTAGACTTTCCCACACCAGAGTTCCCGCAAAATGCACATAGATGGCCTCGAATATACCCACGGATTTCTTCAAGACCTTCACCAGTCTCATAATGCAGTTGAATCAACGGAATTTTGCTTGTAGCATAAGCCTGTTTAAGCATGTCAGCTGCAGCCAAATCGGCTTTGGTCACAACCAAGACCGGCTGCACCTCTTTATAAACCGCAGCCGCTGCCAGCTCATCCAGCACCAAAGTACTGGGAACCGGCTGGGTTGTACTAGCCACAATAAAGAGGACATCCAAATTCGCCACCGGGGGACGGATAAATACATTCTTTCGCGGCAAAATCGCATCGATCATCGAGCCGTCGGGGGACAACACTACATTGTCGCCTGCCACCGGCTTAATACCGCTCTTACGGAATATACCGCGTGCTTTGCATTCTACAATGCCGTCCTCTGTACGGACATAGTAAAACCCGCCGATGCCTTTTGTAATATACGCCATCGTTCCCTGCATCATTATTTAGGATTGCCTTGCGAGTCGCACAGCACGCCGTCTTCATTCCACATGGTGCCGTCCGGCAGCTGGTGGATCGTATGGCTGCCGTCATTGCTCTGCCACCAGCTTTCGGCAATGGTTCCGTCCGAATTTTCCGGTGCCGGCGTTTCCACTGGCGTTTCCGGGATGCCATTAGAAACAATCAACGTAATTACTGTACTTACACGCGCTTTCGTGCCAGCCGCAGGGCTCTGGTTCAAAACCGTACCTGCCGGTTGGTCGCTAGCCTGCTCCACCACGCGGATCGAAACATTCAAATCCTTCACGTCGCTACGCGCATCATCGACCAACTTACCCGTGAGGCTGGGGATCGTCACTGTGGAGTCAATCACCGCACGGCTCACATACATGATCACCGTAGAATCACCTTCCACGGTTTCTCCCGCCGCAGGGCTGGTGTAAATTACCGCACCGTTGGCCACCGTGTTATCCTGCATGGGCTTTTGCATCACGTTCAACCCTAAATCTTTCAGAGTTTGCTCTGCATCGGCAGCCACCATGTTTTTGGTTTCGGGTATGGTCACATACTGGGTTCCCAGACTAACCGTTAAGGTGATTTTTTGGCCTTCCTTCACCGTACGGCCCGCTTTAGGGTTTTGACGAATGATGGTACCGGCAGGATATGTCGAATTGTATTCCTCCGCTTCCTGCAATTTGAGCAACGTATTGTACTCCGACGCACGGTATTCATCCAACGTCTGGCCTACAAAATTCACTATCGTAACATCCTGCCGGTTAGAGAACAACAGGTTGCTGGAGTTCGTGAAAATCAAATAGACCAAAATGGCCGCGCCGATTACAAAGGCCACCGCCATGCCGAAGAAGATCGGCAAAAGAGAAAACGGCTTTTTCTCTTTATTCTTTTTCTTGCTGGATTTGCTCCGACCGGGATTGGAGGTTCCCACACGGCGCGCCTCGCTGGTGCGGATATTGCTGCCCTTGCTGCCGGCTTTTGCGTTGTTGACAACACGGTTAATGCTCTTTTCGGGATTATCCTGCATATTTCTGTACTCGTATTCGAAGCGCACCGACGGGTTACGCTTAAATTCCTCAATAGCGTTCAACATTTCCTGCGCACTTTGATAGCGTTTGGCAGGATCTTTTTCCATGGCCTTTTCCGTGATCTGACGAAGGCCTTCCGGCACGTTGGGCGCAACCTGCGCCAACGGCTTTGCCTTATCGGAAATCTGCATGATTGCAATGGACACCGCACCGTCCCCATCAAAGGGCAACCGGCCAGAGAGCATCTCATACAGCATCACGCCCACCGAATAGATATCGGTACGAGCATCGGTCTTGTCGCCTTTTGCCTGTTCAGGGCTGATGTAATGCACCGAGCCAATGGCTTTATCGCTGACCGTCTGGCTTTGTGCGCGAGAGAAGCGAGCAATGCCAAAGTCCATCATTTTGATGGAGCCATCTGCCAACAGCATGATGTTCTGCGGCTTAACGTCCCGGTGAATAATTCCCTTGGAATGTGCATGCTGCAAAGCCCCCAACACCTGCGTAGCAAAGTGTACGGTTTCTTTCCAAGTAAGGGCTCCACCGCGCTGTTTGAGATATTCCTTCAGCGTGATGCCATCCACGTATTCCATCACAATATATTGCAGACGATCGGTGACTGACACATCATATACTTTGACGATGTTGGGATGATCCAGAATAGAAATCGCCTTAGACTCATTTTTGAAGCGGCGAACCAGTTCCTCGTTATCCAAAAACTCTTCTTTCAGTACTTTCACCGCGATGGCATTTCCAGTCTTTTCATCGACACCGCGGTACACGTTGGCCATGCCGCCGACACCGACCAGACTTTGAATCAAATACCGGCCATCCAGTCGTTTCCCAATCAGATTATCCATTGTTGACCTCCGTTGTTTCCACGCCCATTAGCAAAACCGTGATGTTATCCTGTCCGCCCGCCTGCAGCGCACGGTCCACCAAAATGTTGGTGGCATCAAAAAACGGAACTTCTTTCAAGATCCGGGCAATCTCACTATCCGGAACCATGTTGGTCAGTCCGTCAGTACACAAAAGCAAAATATCTCCGGCCTCTATCTCACAGCGGTTGTATTCCGGCACGATATTGGCCGCGACCCCCAATGCACGGGTGATCAGGTTTTTCTGCGGATGAAGAGACGCTTGTTCCCGCGTGATCTGGCCGCTATCTACCAGCTGCTGTACCATAGAGTGATCCCGCGTAATCTGCCGCAAGTCACCTTCATGATACAGATACGCTCGGGAATCCCCGGCATGAACAATATGTGCATAGCCATTGCCTGCATACGCGCACACGCCGGTTGTTCCCATGCCTAACATTTCGGGGTCCGAAGTTGCTTTATCATACACAGCGCGGTTCGTCACATCGAACCCCCGCATGATAAAACTTTTTTCTCCCCCCGGCTGTAATGCACGCATCTGTCTGGCAAAATATTGCTGCATGGTATCCGTTGCTATGCGGGCTGCAATTCGCCCGCCGTTCACGCCCCCCATGCCATCACATACAATGCCCCAGACCGTACCGCCCGCCAGCTGCTGCGCACAGTAATTATCTTGATTTTCCTGGCGACAACTGCCGATATCGGTGATCGCGGCGATCTTCATTCAGGACGTTCCTTTCCTTGGTTTACTCACTCACAGAATATAGTCTTTCCAGTTCATTGGGTGGCTGCTTGTTGGGCATCTTCCCGCCGTAGCTGACCGCAGGCCGCGCTAATATCAGTGCCCAACCGCCGCCTTACCGTTGCATTGACCCCCAAATGTTCCAACTCCTGTTGGAACCGGCGCACGTTGGCTTCATCCGTGGCGGAATATGGGCTGCCATCCACCGGGTTGATGGGAATCAAATTTACGTGGGCTCCCATCCCCTGAATCAAATGCGCCAGCTTTTGCGCCATCTCCGCGCTGTCGTTGACGCCGCGGACCATGGAATATTCAAAACTGATACGGCGACCGGTTTCTTTCTGATAGCGCCTGCAAGCAGGAATCAGTTCCTCCAGCGGGTATGCATCGTTCACCGGCATCATGGAGGACCGAACCTTGTTATCCGGCGCATGCAGCGAAACGGAAAGCGTCAACTGTAAATGCCGCTTAGCCAATTCATCAATCTTCGGAACCAGACCACAGGTGGAAAGGCTGATGTTACGCATGCCAATGTTAACACCTTCTGGACAGGAAATGATTTCCAGAAAGTCCATCACATTGTCGAAGTTATGCAGCGGTTCTCCGATTCCCATTAACACGATGTGCGAGACACGTTCGCCGGTATCTTTCTGCGCCGTATACACTTCCGAGGCGATCTCTCCGGGCGTCAAATCCCGCACACGGCCCGCTTGCGTAGACGCGCAAAATCGGCATCCCATCGCGCACCCTACTTGTGTAGACACGCAAACGGTGTTACCGTACTTGTACCGCATGAGTACCGTTTCAATACAGTTGCCATCTGCCAGTTGCAAGAGATACTTAACCGTACCATCTTTTGATTGCTGCCTGCGGCGAATACTCGGTGCCGCGATGGTACATTGCTCTTCCAACAGCGTCAATAACGTCTTGGGCTGATCGGTCATTTGGGAAAAATCCGTCACCAATTTTTGATGCAGCCATTTAAAAATCTGTTTTGCACGAAATTTCGGCTGTCCCAGCCCCACCAAATATGCGGTCTGATGGTCCAGCGTCAGATCCGATAAACAAATTTTTTCTGTCTCACCCATAGATTTCCCCTCCTTTCCCGAAACTTCCATCATTATAGTATAAACCAAAATTATGTCGAAAGTTTTTCCAAAATGGCTACAAAAAAGCCATCTGTACCGGTTTTATGCGGCAAAAACAGGGTTCCCAAAGGGCCCGCCTGCATGCCGGGCAAGGAAATTTCCGGCGCGACCACCCGAAAATCCGGATTCTTGCGCAGGAAACATTCGATTTGCGCTTGGTTCTCCTGAGAATTGACCGTACAGGTAGAATACACCAAACGGCCGTTTTCGGCAAGAGAATCCGCCCCATTTTGCAAGATTTTTTGCTGAATGGCGCACAAATTCTCCATACCCGCTAAATCTTTATAACGGATGTCCGGCTTTTTCGCAATGACGCCCAAGCCGGAACAAGGCACATCACAGAGTACCCGGTCAAAGCGGCCCCAGTCATCGCGCCGAATCGTCGCATCGTTATGAACTGCTTTCCCGCAGGTCACACCACATCGTGCAAACGCTTTTTCAATGAGCGTTACCCGAGCCGGAACAGCTTCTCCGCTGATCAACGCCCCAGTGTTTTCCATCTGCTGGGCAAGGGTCAAGCTTTTGCCGCCTGGTGCTGCACAAAGGTCCAACACTTTCTGTCCGGGTTTTGCTTGTACACATAAAGCTGCAAATTGACTGGCTAAACCTTGTACATGGTAATCGCCTCTTGTAAATGCGGCTCCTGTGGCCGGCGACCCTTGAAACGCAACCAGTAAGGCGTGTGGCCATGGCCCTTCTTGGACCGTATGTCCCGCAGCTCGCAGTTCTTCGGTCAGTGCCTCGTCGCTGGTCTGCAGAGTATTCACTCGGATTGCAGAAACAGAACTTGCGCGGAACGCCTCCGCCAACGCAAACGCCTCTTGTCCATACTGTTCATACAACAGCTTTGCTACAGACGGCGATAAGCACTCGTATACCTGTAACCGTTCCAACGGATCGGCAAAGTCTTCCGGCTGCACCGACACCACTGCGGCACGGCGTAAAACTGCATTGACCATTCCAGCCGCACTGGTTTTTCCCATAGCCTTGGTCAATTTGACCGATTCATTCACCGCCGCCGGCAACGGCACCTCCATGTAGCGCGCTTGTGCCAACCCCGCCCGCAAAATGGCACGCACCGGGGCGTCCATTTTTTCTACCGGCTTTTTACAAAATCGGTTCAACAGGGAATCCAATAATGGCTGATATTCAAGAACTGTATAAAAAATTCTTGCTGCAAACGCAGCATCTCGCGCCTCCAGCGGCGGCACACACTTTCTCAGCTCCGCATCCAAGACCAGATTGGCATATCCTGCCTGCTCTTGATGCATCAGTGCCTTAACGGCCAATCGGCGGGGCGTCACAGCGAATCCCCCACTTTTAGGCGACGTCCTGCCGCCCAAGCAGTACCTGCCATAGGTTTACCACCTTCCGGTGTTACAGTCAGCAATGCTACCGCTCCACTACCTGCGGCAATCGTCAGCGGCTTTAAGGATACTACCGTGCCGGGCAATGCACCACTTTCGTTTTCGGCCACACGGCACTCCAACACCTTGATGCGCTTGCCGTTCTGCTCAAACCACGCAACCGGCCAAGGGTTCATCCCCCGTACCCAGTTGTGGATCTGCGCAGCCTCCTGTGTGAAAGTAAATTGCGCCATTTCTTTGTTAAGCGGCGGAGCCAGCGTTGCCTTTGCATGATCCTGCGGTTGGGGGTGAAGCTCTCCTGCCTGCAATTTTTCCAGTGCCTTGACCAAAGTCTTGGCACCGATGGCACTAACCCGGTCAAATAACTGACCACTGGTTTCCTCCGGTTCAATGTCCACCGGTTCCACCATCAATACATCGCCCGTATCCAGACCTTCATCCAACTGCATAATCGATACGCCCGTCTGAGCATCCCCGTGAAGCACCGCCCACTGAATGGGTGCAGACCCCCGGTACTGAGGCAGCAAAGAAACATGCAGGTTGATGCATCCATATTTGGCCACATGCAGCAGTTGCGGCGGGATAATGCATCCATAGGCCACCACCACGATAATCTCCGGTGCCAAATCACGAATCAGATCATCGGAAGAGCCATCCCGTAATGTACGCGGCTGGTAAACCGGAATCCCATGTTGTTCCGCCAGTTGCTTAACTGGTGGTGCTGTTAAAATCTGTTTGCGCCCCACCGGTTTATCGCGCCGGGTAAAAACCGCACAGATTTCATGCCCCGCCTGCAGTAAAGCCTCCAGACTTTCTGCTGCAATGTCGGGGGTTCCCATGAACAGGATCTTCATGCGTTAGTCCTCGTCTTCCTCGGGATAGTCATCCTCATAAAAATGGGTGGCCAAGTCCATGATGGTAATACCGTCCAAATGGTTATTTTCATGCTGGATGCAGCGAGCCAACATATCGTCTGCCTCCATCTCAAACCATTCGCCGTGTCGGTCCTGTGCCTTCACCTTGACATGTTTGGAACGAGCAATCGCACCATTATGTCCCGGGAAAGACAAGCAACCCTCATAGAGTTCCACCTTGTCCTCACTGAGTTCCAAAATCTCGGGATTGATGAACTCAATAAATTTGTATTCGTAATTTTCGGGAACTTCCTCCGGCATGTCGCGGTCATCCAAGCAGATAAACAAACGGCGCATCATACCGACCTGAGGTCCGGCCAATCCTAGACCATTCGCCTCCAGCAAAGTTTCCTTCATATCATCCAGCAAAATTCCCAGACGATCATCGAATTTGGTAACAGGGCGGCATACTTTTTTCAGGATGGGATCTCCGTCCTGTACAATCGTGCGAAGTGCCATAAGAGAACTACCTCCAATACTAAACTTATAAATCTCCGTCAGAGTTGAAATCCAAAACCACAGACGCCTTCTGCGGCAATTTCTCTTCCGCATAGGCATCGAGCGTCTCCCGCAGAAGAGCGCGAAATGCCGCGTCATTTCGGCATTTGAGCGTCAACTTATATCGATACTTGCCATTAAGCATTGTAATGCCCATCGGTGCCGGTCCTAGTAGGCGCAAGGGCATCTTCGGATGCTGTGCAGCGCGTTCCGCCAGCAACACCCCAAAGCGATGTGCGGCCATAGCCACAGCGCCTTCCTGCCCGCCAACAAACCCAACAACGCAAAAGGCACAAAACGGTGGGTAAAGTCCAAATTTTCGGAAAGTAATTTCTTCCCGGTAAAACGCCTCGTAATCTTGTGCCGCTGCCAACTGTAAAACGGGATGATTCGGAACGGTGGTTTGAATCAACGCCCGCCCCGGCAGTGCAGCCCGTCCTCCACGGCCTATGACCTGCGTGACCAGACTGAACACGCTTTCATAGGCCCGGAATCCTTGACCAAACAAAAGCGAGTCAATCCCTAAAACACCAACCAGCGTCACCTTTTCGAAGTCAAGACCCTTGGCCACCATTTGGGTTCCCAGCAAAATGTCGTATTCTTGTCGGCCAAATTGCGCCAACATGGTTTCGTGGGCATTCTTTTGACTGGTGGAATCCTGATCCATCCGTAAAATACGGGCTGTAGGCAGCAATTCCGTCAGTTCTTCCTCCACCCGCTGTGTGCCAAACCCACTATAAAGGAGCTTTCCTCCACATTCCGGGCAGAGTTGCGGCAATGGCCGGACCGTATGGCCGCAATGGTGGCACATGAGCGCTTGCTGCGGCTTATGGTAAACCAACGGCACGCTACAGTTGGGACATTTGAGAACATGTCCACAGGTACCGCACATCCCCACCGTGTGATACCCGCGGCGGTTCAGCAGCAGAATGCTCTGTTCCCCTGCCTCCAGATTCTTTTGCAACTCCTGAGCCATGCGGCTGCTGACTTCACGGGGATTTCCAGCCGCCAGTTCAGCCCGCATATCAATAAAATCCACCCGCGGCAGCGGACGCCCGCCGTAGCGCTGGGTAAGGGTAAGCAATTTGTACTTGCCGCACTCTGCGGCGTGATACGTTTCCGTCAACGGCGTAGCCGACGCAAATACCAACAAAGCGTTTTCCATCGCCGCGCGCTTTTTAGCAAGGTCATGGGCATCATACCGCGGAGCCGATTCACTTTGATAGGTGTGTTCTTGCTCCTCGTCGATAATGATAAGACCAATATTTTGCAACGGCGCGAAAACAGCACTTCGGGTCCCCACCACAATATCAGCATTGCCTTGTTGAATCATCCGCCATTGCAGCAGGCGTTCGGTATTGTTCAGTGCCGAATGTTGCACTGCCAGTCGACTTCCAAACGTGGACTTTAGACGGCGAATCATCTGCGGGGTCAGGCTGATTTCCGGCACAAGGACCAACGCCTTTCGCCCCAGCGCCAGCGTGCGCTCAATCAGTTTGAGAAACACCATGGTCTTTCCGCTGCCTGTCACCCCATGCAGCAACGCGGCATGGGGTTTGGCATCTTCCAGATCCGGCAGGAGGGCGTCAAACGCTTGCTGCTGTTCTTCGGCCAACTGAATGGGCTGAGGATCAAACGGAATGCCCGCAAAAAGATCCAGTGCTTTATCCTGTTGAGCAACCGCCAAAACGCCTTTTTCGCAAAGGGAATCTAACGTAGGCTTGGAGATTCCGACCTCATCCAGTTGATGAGCGGTCATAGGCCCTGCCCGCAAAGCCTCTACCGCCGCTGCCTGACGCGGTCCCGGCTTTGGCTTTTGAGGCAATTCCCCCACCAAGGTATAGACCCGCTCTGTGGAACGACTTAACCGGCTTTGCATGACAGGCTTCCCATTTACAAGAGCCGCGCGATACTGAGCGCCATAAGGAATTACCGCTTTTACCGCCTCGAACCATGTACAGAAAGTCCGTTCTTTAAGAAAGCGAACCAACTCTAACAAATCCGGCGTCAAGCGAGTCTGCTCTGGAGCTGCATCATGCAAGGTTTTTAGACGTTTAGGTGCTTCTTCTTCCGCCACGTCCTCTACACTTAGAACGACCGCCATACGAGGTTTATCTCCCCGCCCAAACGGCACCAGCACCATACTCCCCGCCCAAACTCGACCGTTAAGCGTTTCCGGTACTCGGTAGGAATACAATTTATCGAAATGAATGGTCGCATTATCCACTGCGACCTGTGCGATGGAAAGTGTCATTCGTCCTTGCCGTGTTTCAAGCGGAACTGAATAATAGCGTATAGGCTCTCAGCGCAAGTTTCAACCTGCACATTCACCACATGTTCGTCGTAATCCACCGAATTGGCAATTTCCGTTTCGGCACGTTTCAGACGGCGCTGGATTGTCTGCTCATCTTCCGTACCACGGTTACACAGCCGACGCTCCAGCTCCTCCATATCCGGGGGCAAAATAAAAATCGTCGTGGCACCGGGGTACATCCGCTTGATGTTCCCAGCCCCCTCCACTTCAATGACAAGAATTACCGGGATGCCCCGCTCCATGCGAGTCTCGATTTCGCTGCGCAGCGTTCCGTAATAATTCCCGCAATATTGGGTGTGTTCCACAATTTGGTCATGGGCCAGATGATCTTCAAAATCCGCCACGGACATAAAATGGTAGTTGATGCCATCCTTTTCCCCTTCCCGCGGAGCGCGGGTAGTTGCAGACACCGTGTGCTGAATTTCAGGATGATTCTTCAACAGGTTAGCCACCACCGTGTCTTTGCCGGTGCCAGACGGACCTGACACAACAAACAGATACTTTTCGCCTTTCATACTTCCTACCTCTTATTCTTCCTTCTCTTCCTGCGCGAAACGGCCCGTCACACTGTCCAATGCGATGCCGGACAATATAACATGATCGGAGTCCATCACCAGAACCGCCTGTGTACGCCGCCCATAAGAAGCATCAATCAATGCTCCCTTTTCCCGGGCATCTTGCACAAGCCGCTTGATGGGGGCCGAATCTGGGCTGACAACCGCAATTACGCGGTCCGCATTTACCATATTGCCAAACCCAATATTGATCAGTTTCATAACGGTTCCTTACTCAATATTTTGAATTTGTTCACGGATTTTCTCAATCTCGGACTTCAGTTCCACTACCAGACGCGTAATCGCCACATCCTGACACTTGGAGCCAATGGTATTGGATTCCCGGTTCAATTCCTGCGTTAAGAAATCCAATTTACGGCCAATCGGCTCGTTCAGTTCCAGAATCTCGCGATACTGAGCAACATGACTATGAAGACGAACGGTTTCCTCGTCGATGGCTGTTTTATCCGCAAAAATGGCCGCCTCGGTCACCAAACGTGCTTCATCAATGCTTCGGTCCCCTAACAATTCCTGCAAGCGAGCGTACAATTTATCGCTGTACGCTTGTACACGACCGGCACTATCTTGCTCGATTTGTGCGACCAGCGTTTCAATCGTCGTAAGGCGGTTCGCCACATCTTCCTTCAGCTTTTCGCCTTCGGTTGCCCGCATGGCGACAAAAGCCTCCACAGCTTGCTCTGCCACAGATTGCACATCCTGCCAGAGTTCCTCTTCATCGGTAGGCGCTGCAGTCTGGGTCAGCACATCGGGAAAGCGAGCCAGCATGCCGGCAGTCACATCGTTTTTCAGGTCCATCCGTTCCGACATGGCGTTGAGTGCCGCACGGTACCCTTGCGCCAACTGCCAGTTTACCGTCACCACCGTATCGGCTGCCGTAACCGACTGGATGGAAAGGCTCAATTCCACCTTGCCGCGGCTAACTTTAGAGGCCACAAGTTTTTTCAGCTTATCTTCCAAAAAAGCGCAGGAGCGCGGCAACCGGGAAGAATATTCAAAGAAGCGTGCATTTACACTGCGCAGTTCCACTTTAATATCGCGACCATGCAGCAATGCTCCGGCACGGCCATAGCCTGTCATGCTTAAAACCATATCCTACACCTCATGCCTGTTTTTGTTCCGGTCCCAGAAACACATATATTGTATATTGTACTATTTTTACTGCCAAGATGCAAGGCGCAAGGATTGCTTTCCCCTGCTTTTCCCCCGATTTTTTACACCCAGACTACAAAAAGCCGCCCCCGCACAAAGCGGGAGCGGCTTTATTCATTTCTTAAACGGGATGAGACTTATTTTCATAATCCGCATGCAGCGCATCTACACCCTGCAGACGGGCATTCCGCTTTTCGAAGAACTTGGGCGCGACCTGCGGGAACATAGCATAGGTCAAAACGTCCTCTTCCTGAATCGCATACTTAGCAGCTTCAGCCTTCAGCTTGTCCATCTCAGGCTCCAGCGTATCGGCAAAGCGGCAAGTGATGGGTTCCTCGCCTTTCAAGATAAAGTCGCTAAACTCTTTCTTGATGGGCGCAGGGGTCTTGCCATAGTCGCCATGGACCAAGCCTTTAAATTCCTTGGTGACCATCTTATAACGCTCACCCAGAATGACATTAAAGACGGCCTGCGTACCAACGATCTGGCTGGTCGGCGTGACCAGCGGCGGATAGCCTGCATCCTCACGCACACGAGGAATCTCTGCCAGTACTTCGTCCAGCTTGTCTTCCTTGCCAGCATCCTTCAACTGCTTGAGCATGTTGGAGAACATGCCGCCCGGCACCTGATAGAGCAACGTGTTGGCATCGACACCCAAAGACTTGGGACTAATCTGACCGTTGGCAATATACTTCTCACGCAGCTTCGCGAAGTAAGCACGTACCACGTTCAACTGGTTCAAATCCAAACCGGTGTCGTAATCGGTCCCCTGCAAAGCGGCCACCAAGCTCTCGGTGGGCATATGGGAAGTACCCAGCGCCAGCGGGCTCATAGCGGTGTCAATAATATCGGCACCCGCTTCAATACCCTTGAGAATGGACATAGAAGCCAAACCGGCCGTGTAATGGCTATGAATATCCACCGGAATGCTGACCGTGGACTTCAGTTCCTTCACAAGATCATAGCAGGTGTAGGGTTTCAGCAAACCTGCCATATCCTTGATGCAGATAGAATTCGCGCCCATTTCCTCCAAGGTCTTTGCATACTTGGCGAAATACTCATTGTTATGTACAGGGCTCAGCGTATAGCTAATGCAAGCCTGTACGTGGGCGCCTTCCTTGTTGGCCGCCTTAATGGCCGTCTGCAAGTTACGGGGATCGTTCAGCGCATCAAAGATACGAATGACGTCGATACCGTTGGCAACCGATTTCTGTACGAAATACTCTACCGCATCGTCAGCGTAGGGACGGTAGCCCAACATGTTCTGGCCGCGGAACAGCATCTGCAGTTTCTGGTGGGGCAGTTCTTTGCGCAGAATGCGCAGACGTTCCCACGGATCTTCATCGAGGAAGCGGATGCAGGAGTCAAACGTAGCGCCGCCCCAGCATTCCACAGAGAAATACGGAATCTTATCCATCTCAGGCAGGATAGGACGCATTTCATCCATCGTCATACGAGTGGCGAGCAAAGACTGGTGCGCATCGCGCAGAACGACCTCGGTAATTTTAATGGGTTTCTTAGCCAATGTCATTCACCTCGTCTTTCGATTAGTTCATGGTGCACAGCAGCGCGCCGGAATCCACGACATCGCCCTTGCGCACGTCCACACTGGCAATGGTGCCATCCTGCGGGGCGCTGATTTCATTTTCCATCTTCATCGCCTCGAGAATGAGCAACGTATCACCGGCCTTGACAGAATCACCGGGTTTGACCTTAACATCAAGGATATTGCCGGGCATCGGAGCATTCACGACCACTGCACCGGCGGCTCCGGCGGGAGCGGCAGGCGCTGCAGGAGCGGCGGGAGCAGGAGCAGCGGCAGGAGCCGGTGCGGGTGCAGCGGGAGCTGCTGCAACAGGAGCTCCGGTGCCTTCCTCCACCGTAACATTATAAGCGACACCGTTGACGGTAACGATCAGGTTTTTCATAGGAAGTTCCTCCTTAAAAATCAAGGTTGAAGATTGTATTTTATGCGCGGTTGCTTACAGAGTAATATTGCCATGTTTCTTGGCCAAACGAACCGCGCGCTTGCTTGCCAACATATCCAGAGCCTGTGCAACCGCGTTGCGAGCACTTGCTGCGTCGCAGACCGCGTCAGCCGCGCCGTTTTGAACCGCAGCCTCAGCACCACAAACTTCCTTGGCATAAGCGGCAGCTTTTGCCTTGGTGGCGTTGGCAATATTATCAGAAGCGTAGATCTCATCCTTGTACAGAACGCTGACCGCCGTTTCAGGCGCCAGCGGGGCAATCGTGCAGCCCTTGACTGCCACACGCCAATCAGCACAAGCTGCGAATACCGTGTAGACAGGTCCAATGGCATCGCCCACCAGCACAGCGACTTTCGCCGTAGTAGCCTCTGCGTAAACGCCTGCCATACGGGCTGCCTGACGGATACCGCCCGCCTGATCGTCACCCTCGCTCTTCACGAAACCGTCACTGTTGACTACGGTAACCACAGGAATGCTGTAAGCGTCGCACAAGCGGACAAAACGAGCCGCTTTTGCGGTGCACTTATGGCAGATAGCGTTCTTTTCCGTAGCCACAATGCCCACAGCACTGCCATTGATGGTGGCCAGCGCCGTGACAATATTCTTACCATAGCCACTATACAGTTCTACTACACTATCCGCATCAGCCAGCGCCGCCACAGCATCCGCTGCCGTATATTTCGCCAGCGTGAGCGTCTTGGTAGGAGCCGCGAAGTCAAACAGCGCAGGCCCTGCCAAATTGTTGGCAGGCAACAGCGCCACAATGCTCGCCGCCTGCTTGGCAGCCGCCACAGCATCCGCCGCCGTTACCGCTGCAACGCCAGCTTTGGCAGCAAATGCAACCGTGCCGGCACCGCCAACGCTGTCCTCTGCCGTAAACGGGGCATTCAAGAACAACTCAGCATCTTCAGCCATGACGCAGACATCCGCCGCCGCAGCGTTGATGGCACTGGTGCCCGCGCAGGTGCCGGTAACAACCGCAATCTGCGGCACAACACCGGAAACCCGTGCGATCTCAGCCGTCAGAGCTGCCGTTGCGTTAAGCAGCTCCAACCCGCCATCCAATTTGGCACCGGTAGAATCGCAGAACGTAACTACCGGAGCGCCAGTCTCGGCTGCCATCTCTAACACACGGATATTCTTACGAATATCCTGCACGCCGATAGGCTCCCCGTTTTCTACCACAACATACACGCTCTGCCCGTTGGCACAGCCATACGCCGCACTGACGGCGCCCTCCGTATACAACGGCGAATACGCACCGTCATCAAAAAATGCTGCAAGGATCTCTGCCTTGCTGGGTTTCTTTGCTGCCATACAGTGACCTCCTATGATAAGACTGACTGTTTTTTGTGAAAATGTTCATAAAAATATGTCATTTGGCACAATTATACTACTTTGTGTAAAATTCCACAAGTAGAAAGTCTTCCATTTTTCTGGATTTTTTCCCACTTTTTTGTATTTCGCGCAGCTTTTTTTGTCATTCAATCCTTACGACGCGTCAATGGTCCCGGACGGCGAGGTTTTTCCGCCTTTTGGGGCGTCGACGTACGGGAAGATTTCTGTGCCGCATTACGCAGTGCAGTAATTTCAGATTTTTTCAACTCGCGGTACTCTCCCGGCTGAAGCATCCCTAACTTGACCGGACCTTCCGCATTGCGTTTCAAGCGCACCACCTGCAAGCCCACAGCAGAGCACATCCGTCGAATCTGGCGGTTGCGGCCCTCATGCAAGGTAATTTCCAACACCGTACGGCCCGGTTCATCCGTCACCACATGGATTACACAAGGTTGGGTCTTGACTCCGTCATCCAGTACCACACCCGATGCCATCTGCACTACCTGTTCCTCGGTGGCACGGGGATTCACCGTGACACGATACAGTTTACCCACGCCGCCCGAAGGGTGCGTCAGCAAATTGATAAAGGCTCCGTCATCAGTCATCAACAGCAATCCCTCGCTGTCCTTATCCAAACGACCCACGGGGCGCAGCATGGCCGGCACATCGGACACAAGATCCATCACCGTTTTGCGTCCACGATCGTCGGAGCGGGTCGTCAGATAGCCCCGAGGTTTATGCAGCATAATATATGTGTACTGCCGTTTCCGCACAATGCGAACATTCTTGCCATCAATAGAAACCTTATCATAATCGGGGTCCATCTTGTCGCCCAACCCTACCGGGTGTCCATTGACTTTTACTTTTCCGGCTGCAATCAGTCGTTCCGCTTCTCGGCGGGAACAAATTCCCTGATCCGCCAGCACTTTTTGAATTCGTTGTTCTGCCATGGTTACTCCTTATGCTTCCGGAGCAGCCTCATCGGGCTTTTCCTTCTTGATCATCGCGGTAATCTTTTCCACCAGTTCCGGCAGCGCTGCGATCGCATTATCCACTGCCGTCACTTTTTCAATCAGTTGAACGGTACGAACATTGCCGCCAGAAATCACCAAAAATGCTACCGGCGTAACCGACACACCGGCCCCCGTGCCGCCGCCAAACATCTGCTTGTCGGATTTAGGCGCCACATCGGAGCCGCCCGATGCAAAGCCAAACGTGACGCGAGACACCGGAATGATCGTAGTAATGGCATCCACATGAATCGGATCGCCAATGATGGTGCTGGTATCAACCATTTCACGGATCTTATCAATGGTAACGCCCATCAGACCTTGAATCGGATGTTCTGCCATAAAAATGCCTCCCAGTTATAAAATACTTATGGTTTTAATTTGTTTGTGGTTCAGTTTGCGCTGCCGGTTGTAACAACGGATCTTTCCAAACGCGATACAGCAGGTGAATCATTAAAATCGCACTGGCCGAAACGACAAAAGAAACTTTGCGTTTGGCACGATGTTCGCCTGTAAAATCCGGTTCTAGCCACAACACATCACTTTGCAAACGAATCACCTGCTGTGCCAGTGATAACGCCGTATTAAAAGCAGCCATCTCTGCACCATAGACAATCGCAGTGCGAGAAGCATCCTCGCAGGTCACGGTCCAATACACATGCAGATGACGCACTTTTATTTTAAAAAGGGAATGGCGATCCAACCACCGCATATGTGCCAACACACAGTTGGCCAGCGCTTTCGGATCCTCTTCCAACAAATCGAGCACTCGTTCCAGCCGGCTTCTGGCACCGGAAGGAAGTTCTGCCTCTTCTTCATCAGGCGGTAACCCTTCCTGAATTGGCGGCACAAATTCTCCGGTGGGAAGTACTTGTTGACTGGCACTTGCTTCCGCCTTAGGTTTTTTAGGCTGTTTTTCTGCAGAAGGAGGCGTTTCCGGAACCACACGTTTCGGCACAGCCACCTCCGCTTTTGGCGTTTCCGCTTTGGCATGCCGCTGGTGCCCCGAGCGGTGCGCCCACACGGTGCGGCGCAGCGGGCCATAGATAGCCTCCACGCGAAATCTTCCCAAATGGTAATCGAAAGAGAATCCCAATGGCAGTAGCAAAGCCGTTACGATGAGCAACACTAAGATTGCCAGAAGGACTGCCACGATTTTTATGATTGCTAGCAAGACAGGCATGGTTCGCTCACTTCCATTCCAGCTGTTCGCTATCCTCTTCCGCCGGTTCCGCAGTTTCCGACAACGCTTCTGCCTCGCCTTCGTCATGCAAAGGCGGCAAATCTCTCAAACTCGCCAGACCAAATACCCGAAGGAATGTATCCGTCACCTGAAAAGCCACCGGTTTTCCGGGCAGATCCAACCGTCCGGCCTCTTCAATAAGGCCCTTTTCCAACAGTTTCGTTACGGTGGAAGAAGAATCTACACCACGTACCTGCTCGATAAAGCTGCGGGACACCGGCTGGTTATAAGCAATAACCGCCAACACTTCCAAAGCTGCGGGTGACAAGGGCGCGTTACGGCGAGTATCCAAAATACGTTTGACCATTTCGCCATAATAGGGCCTCGTAGTCATCTGCCAGCGATCCGGTTCAAACCGAAGCAACGTCAGACCGCTTTCCTGCTCATCATAGCGTTGCTGCAAACGCTCCAAAAGTTCCTGCGTCTCTACAGTCGAAAGCCGCAGCGCATCTGCCAAACGCTCTGCTTCTACTGGTTCGGCATGGGCAAACAGCATCGCCTCCAGCGCGCCAATCTGCTGCGCTTCATTCACGGGCATTGCCCTCCTTTCGTCTGTGGTGGCTTCGATCCAAATCCAACGTACCGTTGTCATCAATGCGGATACGGCCAGCACGAATCAACTCCAACAATGCCAAGAAGGTGGCCACATTGGTGCTGCGGCTTTCTTCCCGGCTGAAAAGCTGACTCATCTTGTGCAAGCTTCCCCGTAAAATGCCGCGCAGCATATGTGATACCCGACTGGCCACCGAAACAAACGGTGCGGTTACCAAGGGCTCAAAACGGTCCTGAGTGGGCTTGCGTTTACGCAAACTTCTGCCCATTAGATTGAACCAAGCCTGTACCAAAAGGTTTGGATCGTGACGACGGGTATATTCAGCGGCGCCTACCAGAGGCATCGGCTGCCGTACCGCTGTATACAGATCCCGCGCTCGGCTTCCAAGTTGAGCCGCCACTTCTTTGCAAGCGCTGTATTCAATCAAGCGCCCGGTCAATTCCGCCTTCATTCGTTCTGCTTCCGGGCTGCGCGGCAGCAAAAGGGCGCTTTTCATCTGCACCAAGTGGGCCGCCATATCAATAAATTCACTGGACACATCCATACGGTTGGCTTGCAAAGTACGAATGGCCGCAGTATATTGGTCAATCAACTCCATGATATTGACATCATAGAGATTCATTTTATTTTTTCCCACCAGATACAGCAACAGATCCAATGGCCCTTCAAAATCTTCCAGTTTAAAAGTTAGAGTTTCCTGCAAAGTTACCCCCAGAACCATTCTACAAACGCCGTCAATTCCACCATACGGCCCCACAAAAAGTTTACCACCATAGACAGCGGTCCGCTCAGCCACCCCAAAAACACCAACAGCAGCACCGCCAACATGATATACCGCTCATACCGCATGGCTTTGAAATACAGCCGCTGCGGCAAAAATAGCAGGATAATCCGACTGCCGTCAAATGGTGGAATTGGGATTAGGTTAAAAACTGCCAAACTGAGATTCATAACCACCATATCATAGCCAAAAAGCATCAGCGGCGGCAAAGTTCCTGCGATTCCGCTATATATCACCACTTTATAAAAAATCATGGAAATCCACGCCAGCAGCAAATTACTGACCGGACCGGCTGCTGCGGAAATAGCCATTCCCACCTTGGGATTTTTATAGTTACGAGGATTAACCCCCACCGGCTTAGCCCATCCAACGCCACCCACCAGCATACACAGTGCACCCAAAGGATCAAAATGACGCATGGGATTTAGGGATAGTCTTCCAGCACGGACAGCCGTGTCGTCCCCTAACCAATGACTGACGAGAGCATGCGAAGCCTCGTGAAAAGGAATGGCAATCAGCACCACCACCGCGCGAATCAAATACTGTAGAATTTCGTACGGTGTCAGCAAGCCGTTCAAGACAAACACCACCCTATTTAGAATATCAATTTATTATATCGTACAAAATGGCGCAAAACAAGCCCCTGCCTGACGCTTCGCCTATTGTGTGCGACGTCATTTTCTCCAAATGCGTTGCAATGCAAAAAAAGTCCAATTTTTTTATGTAAAGGGCTTGCAATTCCGCGAAATATTCGCTATAATAGTACAGCTATTGAAAAGGAGGTGCAAGCAATTATGGCCAAATGTTCTTGCTGTGGCAAGGGTGTCACGTTCGGTATTAAGGTTTCCCACTCTCATCGTCGGAGCAACCGTACTTGGAACCCCAATGTCAAGCGCGTGAAGGCGATCGTGGACGGTTCCCCGAAGTATATCTACGCCTGCACCCGCTGCCTGCGCTCTGGTAAAGTTACCCGCGCGGTCTGATTGGAAAGAAAAATTGCCGGTCACGTCGCGTGACCGGCTTTTTCTCTTTTCTGGCATTTTTACTTATAAGGAGCCGTTCCATGCTACCCAGCGATCCGATTATTTTATTAAGTTATGTCAACACCAAGCTGCGTGATTCTTACGCCAGTTTGGCACTTCTCTGCGAAGAGGAGAGCGCCGATGAAGCAGCTCTGCGTGCGGCTCTTGCAGAGGTAGGATACGAATATGATCCTGCGCAGAACCAATTTGTGTAAATCCCTTTGTGAGAGAGGAAGTCATCGCATAGATGAATTTTATTTTTGTCAGCCCGCATTTTCCGAAAACCTATTGGAATTTTTGTGATCGTCTTCGCCGCAACGGTGTCAACGTGCTGGGGATTGGCGACGCCCCCTTTGATGAAATCCCCTATGAATTGAAGGATTGCCTAACAGAGTATTATCGCGTAGATAATCTGGGCAATTACGATGAAATGGTCCGTGCGGTGGGCTATTTCACCTTCCACTACGGAAAAATTGATTGGTTAGAATCCAACAATGAGTATTGGCTGGAGATGGACGCCCAGTTGCGCACCGATTTTAATATTACGACGGGTGCACAAAACGATTTCATTCAACGCATCAAGTTTAAAAGCAAGATGAAGGACAGTTATCGCGCCGCCGGTGTTCCCGTCGCGCGGCATCACATGGTCACCACCATCGATGCCGCCCGGAACTTTATCGGCACGGTGGGATACCCCGTTATCGTAAAACCAGACAACGGCTGTGGCGCGGAAGCCACCTACAAACTCAAAAACGAAAAAGACTTAAAAGCCTTTTTTGCCAAGCTTCCCAGTGTTTCCTATATTATGGAGGAGTACATTAACGGCACCATTGTCAGTTTTGACGGCGTAACCGACTCTCATTGTGTCCCTCTTTTCTACACTTCCAACGTTTTTCCCACACCGCTTCTCGACATTGTCAGCCAAAAAGGCGACCTTGCCTATTGGACGCAAAAGACCGTCCCGGCCGCACTGAAGGACGTCGGATTTCGCACCATTAAGGCGTTCGGTGCTAAGAGCCGCTTCTTTCACTGCGAATTTTTCCAGCTCAACGAGGACAAACCGGGCCTTGGCAAAAAGGGCGACTATGTCGCGTTGGAAGTCAACATGCGTCCCGCCGGTGGTTACACCCCTGATATGATCAACTACGCCAACTCGGTGGATTGCTACCAAATTTGGGCCGACATGGTTTGCTATGACGAAGTCCGTAATTTAGATCTCAACGGTCCCAAATATTATTGCGCCTATGCGTCTCGGCGGGACTGCCACACCTACAAACATTCTCACGAACAGATCATGGCTCGCTATGGCAGTCGCATGAAAATGTGCGACGAATTGCCTTTAGCTTTACGTCTGGATATGGGAGATCGAATGTATACCGCCAACCTGCGTACCCGTAACGAACGAGACGCTTTTATTCGGTATGTACAAGAACGGGCATAATTGTTGTTTCCTGCCCTTCTATGACTCACTTACAAAAAAACGGCACAGCCAAAAGCTGTGCCGTTTTTTTATTCTTTTGTATTGGCTACCACTACAACAGAGTCTTTTCCGTAATAAGGGGTCAATCCCCACAGATCTGGTCCGACGGAAATATCTGTATAATATAGCAACCAAGGTCGGTCTTCTGCTGCAAGCGGTGTGATTGCAACCTCCCGCTGGTTTTCATCCTCTAGCAATGCTTCTCTTTCATCCAATGCTTTCGCGAAACGAAACGCCTGACCATTCGCCAATTCATACGCGGCTTCCAAACTGGTGGCAAAATAGTTGTCTTGCCCTTCCTTAACTGTATGGCTGCCGATGCAAGCCATACACACCATCATGGCCACGGCCAGTTTAGGCAACATCCCCGCATGGCGCGTCAAAAAGTGCTCCGCGGGAGTCAAAGAGAATCCCTGCACCCGTTCCAGCCATCCGAACACCAAAAACTCAGATACAGACAGCCCCAGAATGAAAGTCATCCAAACCACGTTCAGCAAACGTCCGGCACCAATGCCCCCCATCGTATAGGACGGCAAAAAGATCATTGCCCAAACTAACACAAAAGTAACGGCAAGCCCGCCCCACGGATGACGGAACGCTCGGTCCGAAAGCACTTGACTTTGCGCCAACCTACGCAACGGGAATGCTAACAAAATCAAAAGGCATACCAACGGCACATCCAGCCAACGAATCCCTTGCATGATGGCCAACACAAAGCTTTTAACCACGGCCTCCAAAAAGCCCGCTTGCGCAAACCCTTCCGTACGTACATGGGTTCCGGGAGCTGCGACGTTGATCAGCAAGCCAATCCCTGCCGCCAGCAATGCCGGGCAAGTCCAGAAATTTTTCCGTTTAACTGTCAGCACCGTAATCAGCAGTAGCAGCAGGATATTCAATTCCCCTACCACTTGATGTCCGCCGCCAATTATAAAGCCCAACACAACTCCTGCCGCAGCAAAGAAAATCCGTCTTTTCCGGGAAATCCGTACGCGCAGACTCAGCGCAAATGCCATCCCGGCATTGAGAACCGCAAGGGAAAAATACGGCAGATAGTTCATGGCTCCATTAAACCAATATAGCCCCTCTACCGGCGACGGCATTCCTTCTACAAAGGCAAACAAAAACAGAACCGCCAATGCCAATGGCAATCGCTTTTGAGCCGGTTCCAACCGCAAAATAACCAGCCGCGCCGCCCCATACAAACACAGAAAGAGCGGAAGCAACACACAAATCAACGTCAGGCCATACCATTGGTTTCCAAAAATTGCCGGCTGCAAAGCCAACAAAAAGCCGGACACATACAGTCCTTGCCAATTCTGGAAAAAGTAGACAGTCGTCTCCCATGCAGCAGCCAACAAACGCGGCAAGTCAAACCCATACTGTTGCACCACCGCATGCGTGCGCGCCGCATATACATAATCATCCGCTGAAGGTCGCGCATACGCGGCTAGCACAACCACCGGAAGCAACAACACAACGGTCAGCAGCAAAAAACGGCGCAGCCATCGTTTTTGCAGTGCTGCATCATGCCAAAAATCCATAGAAAGTTTCCTTCGTACACAGCAAAAGGCTTACGGATTGCCCAGCGTCATCTGCAGGAAATACGTCCACTGCTTTTCCCACCAGGGCCAATCATGAGAAACATCTGTGCCCCAGATATCTACAATGGGGTGGATGTCTTTGCTTTCAAGAATGGCTTGAAGCTCTTTGGTAGAGGCCAGCAGCTCCCCTTCCCAAGCTCCCTGCCCACAGCACATAATAAACTTATCCGCCTGTGCATAGAGCTTTTTATAGGGGTGATTCATAGGGAAGTTCCGCATATAGTCGCAAGGGGAATTGCGATATACGAGATCATCCATATACTCTCCAAAGAACATCCGGGAAGAGTACAAACCGCTCAATGCAATCGTGCCATTATACAGATCGGGACGCCGCAGATAAAAGTTCACTGCATGACCACCGCCCATACTGGCACCGCCCACCAGTACACGACCGGTATGATCCTCCCCTTGCTCACGGTTAATTTCCAGAATTCGGGGGGTCAGTTCCTCACAAATGTAATTATACCAACGCTCCTGCATCTCGATACGCGGGCGCTCCGGTCCATGGTTATCCCAGCTTTCCGGGTCGATACTGTCTGCCGTAAAAATTTGCAGTTTGCCGTTATCAATCCAAGGTGCCGCAATCTGGCACATATTCCGGTCCTCCCAATCATAGAAGCGACCACTCTGACACGGGAAGATGATAATAGGCCGGCCCGCATGTCCATAGGCTTTAAACTCCATTTCCCGGTTCAGATAACGACTGTATTCCTTATAATAGCGGATCTGCATAGCAGTCCCCTCCTACTTATAAAAAAATTGCTTATTCAAATCCAAAAAGCCTACCAGCGCATGCATAGGCCCGCTGGAAGACGTTTTAAACACCCAATAGTAAGCAAGCGCCAAAGCCTCTCGCAAATAGCATGGCAACACACTCCGCCACGGTGTAGAAGCCGCCAGCGCCGTCGTTTGTGTAAAACCAGCTCGCTCAGCGTAGCGCCCTGCCCGATAGCAATGAAATGCATTAGAAACATACACAATCGGTGTCGTTTCATCATAGCCAAGCTCTCGCAAAATTTCCAGCGAAAAGGCAAAGTTTTCTTCTGTAGAAGTGGAAGCATTTTCGGCTACCACCCGTTCCGGATCCAACCCTTTGGCCACCAGATAATCGCGCATAGCCTGCCCTTCCGGCACCCATTCATCACGTCCCTGCCCGCCGCTGGTCACAACCAGTATATCCGGGTGCTCTATCGCATAGGCATAGGCCTTGTCCAAGCGATAACGCAGCAAGGTGCTCGGTTGGTCACGACGAAGTCCGGCCCCCAAAACGATCATAACCTTTTCTTGCCCTGAGGGAGGATGCGAATAACCGCTTACCGCCACAAAGCCAATCAGCAGCGCATAAACAATCGTACCGATCAGCAAAATCCACCAGACCACTTTGCCTATTATGGAACCGTGGAACCAAGCATGGAGCGGTTTATGCCAGATCGCATAAGCCGTAACCGCAGCAGCCAGCAGCCAAACCATCAGGTTGCCCATATTAAAGTTGCTAGTAAGGGCGAGACCGACCGAATAGGCAACCAGCGCCGCGGCTAAAGCATATAAGAGAAAAAGCGGCATTTTACTTACGAATTTCATCATACACTCCGCAGCCAGCCGGGCAATACGGAACGTTCAGGCTCTTGCAAACCGTATCGGCAATAGTGGCAAAGCTGTACCGTGTATGCAGGTTCACACCGGGGCGAATCTCATCGCCGTACAGCAAGAACGGTACATACTCTCGTGTATGGTCGGTCGTTTTAGTATAGCTCGGATCGCATCCATGATCCGCCGTCACCATCAGCAAGTCACCGGGGCGCATCTTAGCCCAGAACGACGGCAGCCAATCATTGAACTCCGCCGCCGCAGCCGCATACCCCGCCACATCCCGGCGATGGCCATACAGCATATCAAAGTCCACAAGGTTGACAAAGGCCAGACCTTCAAAATCGCGATCCGCCAATTCCAGTGTAACCTGCAGCCCCTCCGTATTTCCACTGGTTCGAATTGTCTCGCTGATCCCTTTTCCTGCAAAAATATCATGGATTTTGCCTACGCCAATGGTCGCCTTTCCAGCAGCCTGTAGTGCGTCCAGCATGGTATCCTGCGGCGGTACAAGGCTATAGTCATGACGACGAGCCGTACGCGTAAAGTTGGCAGCACAATCCCCGACAAATGGGCGCGCAATGACACGGCCTACCCCGTACTTGCCTACAAGCAGTTCTCGGGCCTGCGCACAAATCTCGTACAGCTTTTCTACCGGTACGATGGCTTCGTTTGCGGCAATCTGAAATACGCTATCCGCCGAAGTGTAAACAATCAAGGCACCCGTTTTAGCGTGCTCTTCTCCGTAATCCCGAATAACTTCCGTACCCGAGTAGGGCTTATTGCAAATCACTTTGTAGCCAGTCTTCGCAGTAAAGGCATCCAACAAATCCTGCGGGAATCCGTCCGGGAAAGTGGGCAACGGTTCAGCGCTCAAAAGACCGGCAATCTCCCAATGACCGATTGTTGTATCTTTACCTGCACTGGCTTCCCGCAGACGGGCAAAACTGCCGATGGGATGGTCGGCTGGCTTTCCGCAGGTGACGCCGTCCAGATGAAACAGCCCCATCTCTGCCAGATGTTCTCCCTTAAAATTGGGATGCGCCGCGATGGCAGACAACGTATTGGCCCCCACGTCACCAAACTGCGCTGCGTCCGGTTCCGCTCCAATGCCAAAACTATCCAACACGATGAGAAATACTCGCTTTGCCATATCGTGATACTCTCCTATATTTGTGTAAATGGAAAGGGTATAATATACCACTTTGTTATACATTATAACCGAAACCATAGAAAATGTAAAACGATAAATTTGTTTTCTCTTAAGCCCATAAGCTTGTCGTGAAAGATGCGCAAAATATGAGTAAAAGACACCGAAAAAGACTTGTCTGCCTATGCGCGATTGTAGTATAATAACGCTGTATAGTGTTTAAGATTTGAGAATCCATGGAGGCATATGTATATGCGTAAAACAAAGATCGTTTGTACAATGGGTCCGTCTACCGATAAGCCCGGTATCCTGCGTCAGTTGCTGGAAAACGGCATGGACGTTGCCCGTTTCAATTTTTCCCACGGTGATTATGAGGAGCATAAAGGCCGCTTGGATGCGCTGCGCGCCCTGACCGCAGAGATGGATCTGCCGGTCGCTGCCATGTTGGACACCAAAGGACCTGAAATTCGTCTGGGCGTGTTCACAAACGGCACCGAGAACTTGACCAGCGGACAGAAGTTCACCCTGACCACCCGGGAAGTGGAAGGCACGAACGAAATTTGCTCTGTTACGTATAAAGATCTTCCCCGTGATGTACAGCCCGGTGGTCGCATCATGTTGGATGACGGTTTGATCGAACTTTCTATCGACGATGTAACGGATACTGATATTCACTGCACCGTCAAGAACGACGGCGTCATTAAAACCAAAAAGGGTGTGAATGTTCCTGGCGTGCATCTGTCGATGCCCTATATGAGCCAGCGGGATCGCAATGATATTCTGTTTGGTATTGAGCAAGGCTTTGATTTGATCTCCGCTAGCTTTACTCGCAACGCGCAGGATATCATGGAAATTCGGCATTTGCTGAACGAGCACAACTGCACCATGCGCATCATCGCCAAGATCGAGAATCAGGAAGGCATCGATAACATTGATGAGATCCTGACCGTGGCGGACGGCATCATGGTCGCCCGCGGTGATATGGGCGTTGAGATTGATTTTGCAGAAATCCCCGCCATCCAGAAGCACCTGATTGACCGTGCCATGCGCTCCGGCAAAATCTGCATTACGGCCACTCAGATGTTGGATTCCATGATTGTGAACCCCCGACCTACCCGTGCCGAGATCACCGACGTTGCCAACGCCATCTATGACGGTACCGGTGCGGTCATGCTCTCCGGCGAGACGGCCGCGGGCAAATATCCCGTTGAGGCTTTGAAAGCAATGGCCGCCATTGCAGAAACCACTGAGGCCGATTCCAGCTTTGACAATCTGGTGCACCATGCCAATGATCACGATTCCCATCTGACCATTAGCGCCGCTGTCGGTCACGCAGCCTGCACCACCGCAGCGGACATTGGTGCTTCCGCCATCATCTCTGCCTCTAAGAGCGGCGAAACCGCACGTCTGCTGAGCCGTTTCCGTCCCGATACGCAGATTATCGCTTGCGTGTTGGATGAGCGCACTCGCCGTCAGATGAACATTTATCGTGGCGTAACGCCGTTGCTGATGGACTACGCCAACTCGACCGATGAACTGATTTCCATGTCGGTGGCCGCCGCTGAAAAGGCAGACCTGATTCAT
This sequence comes from uncultured Gemmiger sp., assembly GCA_963557315.1. Lineage (GTDB taxonomy): Bacteria > Bacillota > Clostridia > Oscillospirales > Ruminococcaceae > Gemmiger. The sequence goes on from CAUWAX010000005.1 coordinate 56,396, forward strand.
TCTGGCGATTTGGTTGTTGTAACCGCTGGTGTTCCTGTGGGCGTTTCCGGCACCACCAATATGATTAAGATTCACATGGTGGGCGACACCCTGTTGGCCGGTGTTGGCATCGGTCAGCACAACGCCAAAGGTGAAGTCTGCATCTGCCGCAGCGCTGCTGAAGCCGCCAAGAAGTTCAAGCCCGGCCAGATCATGGTAGTGCCTTTCACCACCAACGCAGCACTCCCCTTCATGCGTGATGCTGCCGGCATCATCACGGAAGAAGCCGGTACGAACAGCCATTCCGCTATTGTAGGCTTGACGTTGGACAAAGCCGTAATCGTTGGTGCCACCAATGCCACGCGCACCTTGAAGGATGGCATGATGGTTTCGATGGATTGCTCCCGCGGTGTAGTGCAGGCTATGCCGGATTGAGGTAAATACAATGGAACGGATTGCAAGTTTCTGTGTAGATCATACCAAGCTTTTGCCGGGTATGTATCTTTCCCGTCAGGATGGTCCGAATGGTGAGATTCTGACTTGGGATATTCGTATGAAACGCCCCAACCAAGGGCAATACCTCTCCTCGGCCGCTGCGCATACCTTAGAGCATTTGTTTGCCACCTATGCACGCAACAGCAAATACAGCAAGGGTGTCGTCTATGTAGGACCGATGGGTTGCTTAACCGGCTTTTACCTGTTGACCACCGGCCTGACCGATGCAGAGGCCTTGGATCTGGTCCGCAACGCCTTTGCTTGGATGGCTGAGTATGACAGTGAAATTCCCGGAGCCTCTGCTGTAGAATGCGGCAACTATCTGATGATGGACCCCATTGCTGCTCGCGCTGAGGCCGCTGCCATGCTGCCGGTCCTACAGTCTTTGGATCCCCAGCATCTGCGGTACTAATTCTTATTCCAATAGGCTAAAAAGGCTCGGATAACTCTGTGAGTTATCCGAGCTTTTACTATTTTATAGGAGTGCCCATGGCCAAGCGAAAAGGGCTCCCGATTATTTCGGGAGCCCTTTGCTTTATGCAAAAATATTTTAGATCAGCGCGGCAGTAATCAACGCCATCTTATAAACCTCCTCGGCATTGCAACCACGAGACAGGTCATTGATGGGCGCATTCAGACCCTGCAGAATGGGGCCGTAGGCCTCATAACCACCCAAACGCTGGGCAATCTTGTAACCAATATTACCGGCATTGATGTTGGGGAAAATGAAGGTATTGGCATAACCGGCCACCTTGGAGCCGGGAGCCTTCAGCTGACCAACCTCCGGTGCCACCGCAGCGTCAAACTGCAGCTCGCCGTCCACCATCAGTTCGGGATGCGCTTCCTGCACGCGGAGGGTTGCATTACGCATCTTGTCCACCGTTTCGCCCTTACCGGATCCCTTCGTGGAATAGGACAGCAGCGCCACACGGGGCTCAATGCCGAAAGCCGAAGCAGTGTGAGCCGTCTCCACAGTGGACTCCACAATTTCGTCCTCACTGGGATCGATGTTGATAGCACAGTCGCCCATAGCGATGCTTTCGTCACCACGCATCAGGATGAAGCAGGAGCTTACCGACTTAATGCCGGGCTTGCACTTGATCAGCTGCAATGCCGGACGAACGGTATCTGCGGTAGAGTAAGTTGCACCGCCCAACAGGCAGTCCGCCTTTCCCTGCTTGACCAACATGGTGCCGAAGTAGTTAGACTTGGACAACGCCGCACGGCACTGCTCTTCGGTCATCTTGCCTTTACGCAGTTCCACCATTTTGGCGACCATTTCCTCAAAGCCCTCATAATTTACGGGGTTGAGAATTTCGGCACCGGTAATATCAAAGCCGCCTTCTGCCGCTGCCTTTTTCACGGCCTCAGGCTCGCCCAGAAGAATAACGCGCAGGGTTTTGCCAGCCAGCAAACGGCTGGCAGCAGACAGAATACGTGCATCAGTACCTTCGGTAAACACGATGGACTTGGATTCGGCCCGCAGCTTTTCTTCGAACTTTTCAAAAATGGACATACAGAAAACGACCTCCATATCATTCACGCAGAGTCACTCTGCTTTACACTTACGGATTCATTATAGCATTCCATTTTTGCATTTGCAAAGTATGCGTGCACTTTGCCGCCGAATTGCGCAAAAAATATGCGAAGCAAGGCAAAAACGCAAAATACCTCACAAAGTTAATAAAATATCAAGCATTGATTGTTTCTTTTTTATCAATTTTGCCTTGGCGGTTCATATCCGTAGCTGCGGTAGTAATCCGCAAGATCGGTCTCATTTCTCACCACAACCGCTTGAAGCAACCGGTTGGTTTTGGGCTCTAGAAATCCCACCAATGTTTCCCCGGTGCAAATACTGCTCTGCGTTCGGATGTCTTCACGTCCCATACCGAGTGGGGGCGTCAAAAGCGACGGTTCTTTTTTCTTTTTAAAAAGACCAAATCCCACGGGAAACACCTCCCCACCAAACAGCTATCGCCAACTGCCCTGCCAGAATCAGCGGCATGCCGACGACAAAGTACCAATGCCGCGTTTTATGACGCCAAAAGTACATCCCAAAAATAGCGCCCAAACTGCCGCCCGCAAGTGCTACTGCAAACAAGGTGTGTTCAGGGATCCGCCATTGATGTTTTTGGGCGCGACGCTTATCGTTCCCCATCAAACAGAAGGCAGCCAAATTCACAACCGTCAGATATAAAAGTACAATTTTCACGGCAATATTATAACCTAGCGTTGGGACAGTTGTCCAGTGTAGTCTTACGACGCCAACACAAATATCGTGCAGTAAAGTTTCTCAACGATCAAAATTTAACGACACCTTGCCCCCACCCGCTTTCACAATTCAAAATTTTCTCGACAGGATTCGGGACATTTATCCTGACAATCAATCGAGTCCCCTATTTTTGTTTGTTGCTTTTTCTTCCAGTCCGCCATTATTCCACTGGCACTGCTATTTGCAGGACACACCTTTTTCTATGCCCGGTGTGGAATTTCCTTGCCAGCCCAAACAACATTTCTCTTACCGTCAAGCCAATCCTGCCGGATCTTCTCCTTCCGAAAAATGCCATATTCCATCGAGCAGTTGCTGACACAGTTCCACTGACCACAATAAAAGCAGTTCTGTGCCCTTTGTCACGCGCAGATGTTTCTTCGCAAATATAGAATAACAATGCACTGCACACGAGAAGTATTGTGGAAGTAAAACTGCAACCTCAAAGCAGCTTATTTGGGGGCTTTTCTGACGTCGAACAAATGCTCCCTACAAAAAAATCTCTATACGAATCCAAATGACTCGTATAGAGATCGTTGGTGGAGCCAAAGGGGAAGACGTCGAACTCGGCGGCCTCCCCTTTAACAAAAGGGTCAATCACCAAGTCGCCCAGCTCTCCCCAACTTATCTCCGTCCTGTCCTCGGAGTAGAAGAACGTCGCCACCAGCTTGTCGTCGTATAAATATATCTTATCGACGAAATACTCCATCACCGCGTCCCGGGTCTGCGGGTTGTCGAAGTCCGCACGCATGAACTTGTCGAAGTACGCCTTGATGCTGTGCTCGTCTTCAAATAACGCGGCGCGCACGTGCTCGGTCTTGATGGCTTCGTCCAGCGCGGCCTTCTGCTCGTCGAGCTGCATCAGCCTGTCCGTCACGGAATCGCTCAGGACGCCCTTCTCGATGACCTTCAGCAGGTTCGCCGTGGACTTCTCGACCTCCCGGCGCTTGGCCTCCAGCCCGTCGAGGTAATGCGTGTCGCAGTAGTTATCGCGATAGTACGCAGCGGCGTCCACCGCCAGCGACGCGAGGTTCTCGGTGTCCTCCAACAGCCCCCGCAGCAGTATCGTCACGAGCTCCTCGACCTGCTCCTTGCGCATCTTCCTCTTGTCGCACTGCTTGGCACGCTGCGCCTTGCAGTAGTAGTAATAGTATTTTCGCCCCGTCTTGCTCGTGCCGTGCACGCCCTGCATGCTCGCGCCGCACTTGCCGCAGAACAGCTTGCCCGTCAGCCAGTAGCGCGGAGCCTCGGCGTCGTCCATCCCCCGTGCACGCTGGGAACCTTTGCGTTTATTCAATGCGAACCGCGCCTGCACCTCGTTGAACGTCTTCACGTCGACCAGCGCCGGCATCCCGTCCGGGACCACGATGTCGCCATGGTGATACTCGCCTATGTAGGCTCGATTTTGGAGCATCTTGTTCATGGTCTTGACGCCGAACTCGGCGCCCCGGGTCGTGCGCAGCCCCTGCACGTTGAACTCGTCGCATATCTCCTGCATGGCCTTGCCGGCCGCGTACTCCGCGAACATCCGCTGTACGAACGGGGCCGTGTCCTCGTCCACGACGTATTTCTTGGTTTCTCTATCGACGCCGTAGCCCCACACCTTGTGCCCGTTGAACAGGGCGTGCTGGGCGTTGTAGTCCATCCCCCGCTGTATGTTCTGGGAGAGCTGGCGGCTGTAATACTCCGCCATGGCGTCCATCAATCCCTCGACGAGGATTCCCTCGGGTCCCTCCGTCGGGATGTTCTCCGCCAGCAGGTGTATCTCGCATCCCGCGTCGCGGATTTCCTTCTTCGCCATCGCCAGCACGTACTTGTCGCGACCCAGCCGGTCGGTCTTCCACATGATGAGAGTGCTCGGACGGATTTTCGCGACCTCCGACAGCATCAGCTGGAATCCCGGTCGGTCTTCCTTGGTGCCGGATATGGCCGCGTCCTCGTACTCCCTCACGATGGTCAGCCCGTGAGCGTCCGCCCACGCATGGGCGAGCTCCCTCTGCTGGTCGATGCTCGCCTCGTTCTGCGAATGCGACGAGAAACGATAGTACGCGATGGCGAGGTTGTTGTCGTTCCGCTTGAATTTCTTGCTTCTCGCCAAACGAATCACCTCCTAAATATGCTTAAACAAAGCCCGCCGCCATTGCGACGGGCTTGCCATTTCAAATTATTTCAAGAACTCGTACTCGAACAACGTCGGCACGATTTCCTTGTTGTAATACTCTTTGACGAGCGTCTTCAACGTCTGCAACGCTGAATGGACTTCGAGGTTGTTCCAAACCGTCTTACCCTCATCGTCCTTATAAGACGTGTCAATCTCAGCGAAAATCTGATAGACGCCGTATGTAAGGCTCGAATCGTACTCTGCCGTCTTCTTCGCCTCATCAAGAAGAACATTCCACTGGTCGATGATGCGCTTCTCGTCTTCACCGCACACGAGCTGCTTCAAATCCTCGGATGCAAGCGTCTCACCATTGGTCGTATCCATACACAACTCATTGCGATAGAATCGCCCATCGCTGCCCGTGAACGTGCGCATATGATTCTGCATCTCCACACAGGTGAACAGAAGGCACTTTCGCAACCACTGGTCGAGCTTGCCGGATGCTACATCGGCGTTGAACCGGTCGGCTCCGTCTCCCGACTTCATGATGCGAGCGCGCTCCGTCCACTCACGGTTATACGTGATATAGCGAGACATCGCGAACAGCGGCATCTTCTCAAGGTAATTGTCCTTACGCAGGTAAAAGCCGTTACCATCGTACCGCCCGCCGACAAGAAGACTCGAATCAAGGTCAGGGTTATCAAACCCCGAACTGTGCGTCACCATGTATCCGATGATGTCTGCATTGTATGCCGGCTTATTACGTCGTACGCCATCGAACTTTTCCAAGCCATTAAGACCGCAAAGAATACCGTTACGGTCTGCATCTGGAATAGCTCGCTTATCATAATATGTTTTGCTTACACTGGTATAAACACGCTTAACATCAAGCATCCCAACTCCGACAAGTTTGTCGGTTTTAGGGTCCCAATCACATCCCTCAATTTGAAAATTATCTAACTGTGCATCTTCATTCGCCCAAAGCGCCACCATAACACATGCATCAATATTCGTATGGAACCAACGACGATTGAAACCAAACCCAGCGATAAACTTTTTGTTAACCAAATGCTGAGCTTTCCAGTATTTCACCGGTGAATACACCACATAGCTATCTGTCGGCTGACGTAAATAATATTCAAAACCTGACCAGATAAATGCATTTCCAAGGTCGTTTGTTACAGTCCCCTTGAGTTGCTTTTTCATTTCGCCGACAAGATAGCTGCTCTTCCATGTGGAAGACTTCTTGCTCGCTTTAGTACGCTGATGCTCGGCACTCGTCGTCTCCGCGTACGGCGGGTTCTCGAACAAAATAATCGTGCAGTTCGGGTCGTCAATGTACTGCTTGATAACCGGATTCTCGACGAACTCCTTGCTCAATGCGTCCGCGCCCTTGACCAGTCCGGCTTGGAACGTATCCGCAGCCTCAACAGGCGGAATGATATGACGCACCTTGGAACCAAGAATCTCCTGCATCACCTTGTACTCGTAGTATTCCACGGTGGAAAGGATGCAATGGGACAACTCCTCGTCCGTCAATCCCTTTTCAAGGTTTCCCGTACCAGCGCAACGGTCGATAATCACATAATCATTTCCCGCCGGAACGCGGTCAATCGCCATACGCAGTAGCTCATGCGACTTCTCCGCGTACGCCTCAGGTGTATAGAAGGCCCCGAGGTTCTTCTTTTGTAGCGTATCGTTCAACTTGTCCATCAGATACTGGAACTTGACGTTCGTCGCACCCGTATATGGATGGATGTACTCAGCAAACACCGACGGGTTGCGAATCTCGCCAATCGTCTTGTGCTTGCCCGTATCGTCGCCGATAAAATCCTCTTTACGCGCGGTCGGCACAGCCTTATAGAACGCAGTCGCCCAGCCAACGATGCAGTTCTCGTCAATATGGATGCGGGTGAACTCATTCTGCTTCAAGCGGGCAATCAGCTTCGTCACCGCGAGCTGGTCAACACCGTAAGCGTATTTCTCCAAATAAGGCTGTCCGATGAATCCGGCGTTCGCTTTCGATGCGCCGCCCTCGTACACCTTCTCGATATCTGCCAAATAATCAGCAGACTGATAGAAATACGCCTGTTCAGCGTTCAAATCGACGATAATCACATTCGCCGGAACCGGCTTTCCCTTAATACGCAATGCAGACAGGTATTTCACGCACTGGAACAGCACGGCGTTCAAATCATTTACGCGTAGCTTGAACTCCAACAGGTTGCCGTTCAGCACGCCGTCGTTATCGTCAGCGAGAATATCGTCCAACGAAAGATTCGGGGCAATCAGCGGAAGAAACGTCTTGAAAAAATCAATCTGTCCCTCGCGCTCAGTATTATAATTCGCCATATCTCAAAACTCCTCCCTTTACCATTCATGTTTCGCGATGTACTCGTCCGCAGCCAACCGGAAGAACGCGCTCAAGCTCAAGCCGTGAGCCTTCGCAATCGCCGTCAGACGCTCCTTATCGCTTTTCGTCATGGAGACGAGGGCGGTGGCGCGGGAATCGTCTTCGACGGCGCCCACTGCGACGGCCTTCGCCTCCTTCGCTTCGTGTTCCTTCGCGGCAGCGGCCTCGAACCCGTCGAGCATCGCCGCCATATCTTGCTTCTTCTTAGCCATATATTCCTCCTTTTAGATACCCAATAGATACTCAATATCTAATGGGTATCTATTTCTTCAAAACCTTATGCTCGAATGGGAGACCGGCGAGGGTGCTCACCATCCGGCACATCCTGCGCACCGCCTCGGCGGCGATGCCGTGCCTGTCCACGAGCATCACGGACTTCTGCAAGCCCTGCGCCTGCACGATGGCCTCGGACTGCGGAACCGTCACGACGTTCTTCGCCCACGGCTTCTTACCCAGCCATTCCATGAACGACGCGCACATGCGGAACCGGTTCGTGCCGTTCACCACAATCACGATAGGAGCCTTCGTGTTCTTCGCCACGATGGACACCGTCCGCGTGAACGGCTCGATGTCGTTCGGAGTGGGGCGCACCGGGACGACCACCACGTCGGCGCCCTTCACGATGTCCGTCAGGTTGTCGGTCAGCACGCCCGGCGTATCCACCACGGCGACCTCCGCGTCGTCGACCTTCTTCGAGCGGGGCGAATCCGAATACTGCCCGTCCAGCGAATAGAGGGACGTGCGCAGCCCCTGGCGCACATAGCTCTCGTATAACTCGGCGGCGATGACGGACTTGCCCGTGCCGCCCTTCTCGCAGACAACTGCGATTGTCTTCATAATGATTACCTCCTGTCTATATATCGAATATATATCCAATAGATACTCAGTATCTAAATTATAGATATTTTTTTAGCTATTTGTCAATATCGTCTTGACAAACTGCGATGGTCACGAATGACCATTTATTGACCCTGAAATGGTCAAAAACCGGCCAATTTTTGCCCACCGCTGGCCACTTGGGCGAAACCCAAATCGGCTAAAAAATTACTTCCGCTCGAAAATGAGCAGAAGTCAATTTTCATGAATTTTCACGCTCGGACTGCTGGCCATTTCGTGGCCGATTTTTGGTCATTTCAAGCCCACCAATGACCATTTTTCGAACCGCTTGTGACCAGTTGAGAAAAGGCGGCTCCCGAGACGGGAACCGCCTTCCCAAACTTACCAATCGCCCAGCGACTTGTCGTCGTCGGAACGTCCGTAGCCCTCCGTGATTCGCTTGAGGCTTTCCGGCAGCTCATGCGGCTTGTAGCCAATCTCGCCGCGCTTGAGCTCATTCTTAAGCGCCTTCTCGGCGTCCCACATCGCTTTGCGCCGCTCATAGAGCTTGCGCTCGGCCTCCTCGCGCTTGGCCTGCATCATCTGCTGGAACATCATGGCGTACATGTCCGCCATCATGCGGGCCATAGGGCTCTGCGACTTGCGGTTCACGGCTCGGAATATCGCCATGCCGACTGCGAAGTCCTTGCGCTGCTGCTTCACGGCGTCCAGCTCGGCCTTGGTCCGATAGAACTCCTCGCGAGCCCTCGCCACCTCGGCATGCAGCTCAAGCCATGCGTCATGCGGGTCGGCCTGCACGCTCACGAACCGATGGTACGTGTCGTCCATGTAGTTCTGACCCTTGCCCTCGCAGTGACGCACATAGGCGCGTCGCAAATCGCCCGCCATATCCGAAACGTCGTCGGCGCTCGGCTCGTACACGTGGAAATCCTCTTGCGGCGTATCGGGCTCGGGTACCGCGGGAATCGGTTCGGGTTCCGGCGACTGGTGCGTCTGAACGTCTTGCGGAACATCCTCAGGCACGGCAGCTACCACCTCTGGCTCCGTAGGCACCTTCTGGGCTTGCTCCTCGGCTTGCGCTTGCTTCTCCTCGAAATAGGCCTCGATGCCATCCTTCGTGAAGTCGTCGCACAGATTCGACGCGCGACGCTTGCGGGTGCGCATCTTCGGGCCCCAGACGTCAATCGTGCGATACGACCATCCAGTCGTGACCTCGCCGGTCTTCTTATTGACCTTGCTCGTCTCGTTCAGCGCGACGCCCGCATACTCAAGGTTCCGCTTGAAGGATTCCATCGACGACGAGATGTCACGCGCATTCGCGATTTTATCTCCAAGATGACGGTCGAACGAATCCACGGGGAACGACATGCGCCGTTCCGACCACGTCTCTTTCACCTCGGTTTTCGATTTCGCAGGCCCGAGCACTTCGAAGTTGTACGCAAGGCTCAGCTCGTCGTTCACGGCTCGCACGCGGGGAGAGTACAAGCTCGTGTCGCCTTTGTTAATCGCAAGCCCCGTGCGCACATCATGGTTCGCGATGGTCACATGCGCATGCACGCATTCGCCCTCGCCATCCGTGTGCATCGTGACCCAGCACGGGGAATCAGGTGCGAGCTCATGACTGAGCAAATAGGAATACTCCATGGCTCGCTGCACATCGTCCGGCTCGTTCGGATTGAGCTCATCCGGCGACCACGAGATGCGCAACTCGAATCCCTCGTTGACGGCATTCGGGTGGCGATACTTATTGCACTCGCAATAGGTGATAAAGTCAGCACGAGACGGCATGTCGCCGAACTCGGAAACGATACGGTTCGTGCCGTTCGCGATGTGCTCGCGTCGCTTGTCGCCTTCGCCGTATTCGGTGTACGACATACGACCTCGCACGTTCGTCAACGGCTGCACATTAGTCGTCGACATCAAGCATCACCTCCTCAAGATGAATATCATCGAGTTGCAAATCATCGACCATCGACAACGCATCTCGCGGCTGCATTTCCTCACGCAAATCATCCATGGTCGCTCGCATCTTTTCGATGTTCGCCTTGCACTCATCGAGCATCGCAATGTCGTTTTTCAAACTGCGGTATTCCATCATCTGCGATACGGAATTCATGCGCCGCTCTGCAAGCTGAGAGTTCAGCACGCGTGCCATCTGATTGACGTTCACACCGATGCGATTCAATTCCATCACGACGCTATCCAGCTGGGGCATTTCGACCCTCGTCGTTTCGGTAATATTTCGCTTATCATGCAACGCACCGCGAAGAAAATTCGAACGTGAACGCGAACCACGTTTCGCATCCAGCAGTGTCAATTCTTCTTCGTTCATGCGTACCTGAACGACCGTTTCGCGACGGTCTTTTTTATAGTGCTGCCGCGTCGCTTTCGCACTTCTTTTTTCCATCGTATCCACTGCGTGAACACCTCCTTTGCTAATCCACGAACTGCCACTTGCAGTGGACAGTTCAAAAAACTTCGTTTTCTTAAATTTGCTGCAAAGGGGGCTGGAGCAAGCAATGACTTCATATAGACAAAATTGCGCGATGCGCGATTTTGCTATATTTCGTCAGCTTGCGAGGGGGCTGCTTCGCGCCCCCTTCGAACCCCCGTTTTGTCCCTTATGATTCAGCATGTTCTGTCGGACAGAACCACGCGACCGCATGTCGGACACGGGGACGACTCCCCATGTCCGCCCACGGTTCGCGTTTTAATCAAAGGGACGGTGCGCAGGGGAGGCATCCTGTGCACCTTGGGAACCCTGATAGCCGTCCGACGACTCGGCTGCATTCACGGGTTCGCGCACGACTGCGGTCTGCGTAGCGGAAGTGTTCGCTCCGGTATCTGCTTGTCCGGTGCTTTTGCGCAACGTCTTGACGAACGCAAGCACCTCATCGGCAGAACCCATGTCCTTCACTTCCGGGAACACGGTCACGAGTGCATCGGCATACGCCTTCACCTTCGCAGCCTGCTTTTCACGACGTAACTTCTTGGCTTGAGCCTCGAGTTCGCGTGCCTTCTTGTCAATATCATCAAATCGCTTAGTAGCCATTTTCAATCACTCCTTATCGTTCATGAGCTCTTAACTTATGTCTCTTATTCGTCGTCATGAGCTCCGACGTGATGACGGCAAAGACCGTCACCACATCGGACGTCATATTTGTTTATTCATTTGCAAACATTTGAGAATCAGATATCGTTTCAACCCAATACGAATCATCCAAAACAGATTTTCCGAACGTGTCCGACTCAGGGTCATACGCACCAGTCATCGGCGCATATCCATCGTAGTCATAACGAATCAACGGAATAACCTGCTCACGCGTAGACCCGTCTCCGAGTCCATTATCGGATAGCCATTTCGCCAGTGATTGCTCAGACAATTCCCCACGATATTCCCAACCATGAGCCCCTCGCTCAAGAACCTTAATGCTTTGAATTTCGGAAGATACGTCAAGCCAACCATCAGGCGAAGGTACTTCATCCGCTGATGTATAAGGGCCGCTAGTCTTATTGCCGTCACGGTCACACTGATAATAATTCGTGAGCATCACAGGGTTGCCATCTGCGTCTTTACCCCAATAATCTTCGCCGCTCATTACCCAATACTTATCAAGCGTTGTACTCTCAGAATTAAAATCAACCCAAACCATCTTGTCGCCGCACACATAAACGTCGGCGCCGCCATAACCACCACCATTTCCTAAATCGGAAACACTACGGTTGTAGTGGTCAACTTGCGATGACACCGTTATGGCGCCATCAGCTTGAGGATTTCCTGCATGGAACATATCGCCGACGATATCAATTCCTACACGCGCAAGAGGCGGCCCAAAAGTCACCAATGCAACCACCAGCAACAGAGCACCGAACAACTTCGGAACAAGTTCCGAAATCTTATGTACATCGACACCGCGTTTCGACTTTTTCGTACTCGGCGGAGGAGGAGCAGGAGACTGCTCCCCGACATGCTCGGCCCACAACACTTGCTCCTCGGGCGTCAATGTTCCACGCTTCGCCTTCATGCGAAGGCGCGCCACATCATCAGATGTCAACTTAGTTCCCATAACTTAAACCTCTCCTTCATCTTTCAAAATCTATTTATTCGTTACCATCCGGCGTCACACCGACACCTGATGCCGCATCTGCCGCGAGGGCAGCAGCGACGCTCGGGTCGCGGACCAATCCGCGATAATTGACCTTCGGGTCGACCGTGCACAACTTCGTGCGGTCCTGCCCGTGATAGTCCTTGTTCATCCATTCCGTTACGTCGTATTCGAGAATCAACGGCTCCGGCGCGTCCATGCGATTACCCGTGCGAATGGCGCTGTCAGATGTCGACCAATCGGGATAATCATCCAAAATAGAAAGCACGCGACTCTTGAACGCCCGCAGGCTTTCCGCCCGGCTCTGGGGCTGGCGACGAACCATCCAGCACTTGTACAGGTCGTGCAGGAACGTCCACGGGAGCAAATCCCATGCCGCCTGCGGCAGAACGTCCTCGCAGAAATCGCGGACGGGGTCGTTCACCATGCGGTACTCGTTCAATGCATCGACGCACGCCTCAGGAACGCTCAGCTCGTAATAGTCCATCTCGCACAGCACGTGGAACAGCACGTACTCCAGCACCTCCTTGCGGTGCAGGTAGTCGTTCTTGATGTACTTCCGCTCGCACCCCTCGAAACGCTTGTCGAAGGGTACGACCAGCAGACGTCGATACATGGACTCGGAGCGGTCGCGGAGCCTCGGGTAGGCGTTCACGCACTGGGTCATGAACCCGCGGAAACGCACCGTGCGCGGCTCCTTAAACTTGCGGTTGAGCAGGAACGGGTCGCCCGTGATAATCGACTTGAGAGCCGCCGCATCGTCCAGATACGTGCTCGTGTCGTTCTCATCCGTAATCACGGCGGATACGCGCATCAGGGGCTCGAGCATGAACTGCTCGCCGAACGCCTTCAGAGGAACGGACGCCCACGCATCGTCGCCACACAGGTTGCGCATCAGGGTGCAATACGTGCCCTTGCCGTTGTTGCCGGTCTCGGAATACAGCCACGCGGACTTGTTCCAGGACACGCCCGGACGGATGGCCGCCCCCAGCATCTCCCAGAGGAGCTGCACGACCTCGGGGTCGTCGGACAGGTCGCCCATCCAGCTCGCGACGTCCCAGTCGGTGCCGTCGTCGGCATTATGGATAATCGGGTTCGGGGCACCCTCGACATAGTCCACGGCCGACTTGCTCGTGAACACGTACGCCGGGTCGAACGGCATCAGAACCTTGTTCTTGTAGTCGAAGATGCCGTTGTTCACGGCAATCAAATCGCGGTTCTCGCAGCACGTCACACGCTCGCATTCGGCGCGCAGAACGCAGACGACCTCGGCGACATCGCGACTGCTAATCGTCGCATGGTATCGACGAACAGCCTGTTCGAGCGCATCCTGCGACGTGTCGTAAATGCCCAGCAAATCGCCGTCGGTCTGATAGATGCCGATGTCGTAGTTGCCGTCATCGCCGGTGTTCATCCAGCACACGCACTTCGCGTGGTGCAGATGCTTGACAATCTGCGCGACCTGCCACGGAACCAACGAGCGAAACTTGCGAATACGCACGTCAGCGGGTCTCGCATCGGGATACGCTTCCTTAATCGGAGCGCCCGGCGGAGCACTCGGGTCGCGCGGGCCCAGATTGTACGATTCGATAGCATTGTTCGTCGCCTGCAAAAGCTGCGACTCCACTTCGGCAGGGGACGGCGGCATATCCACGTCAATGCCGAACAAATAGTTATCCGTGACGAACTTCAACAGCCCGTTATAAGTCAAACTTTCAAAATCTTCTTGAATATCAAGAGATACTGTGCTATAATCATCACAGTGATTGTTGCAAGCATCGCTTGTAGTTACCGTCCCATTTGTCGCGAGTGGGGCGGTTTTCTTTTTATCCGGCATACACCTACACCTCCTCGTCATCGCTCATGACATGCGTCAACAGGTACTTTTCGAACGATTCGCGATGCACCAGACGACGGCGCTTGCCGATTGCACGCGTGATGAAATCGCAATCCGGCTTGTTCATCATTTCCTGCACGCGAGTGATGCCCACGTTGAACAAATCCGCCGTCTCGGCAGCCGTCAAGAACGGCTTCGTGCGAAGAACGTTCAAATACGCCGCGTATTCCTCCATCGTCAGCTCGTTGCCTCCGATGATTTGTTTCTTGAGTCCCATGTTCGGGTTAGCTTTCATAAGAAAATCCTCCTTCTCATCTCATTCGAATATCCGTAAACGCAAAAAAGCGGCGAACCAGTCACAGCTGTAAAGCTGAAAACTGATTCGCCGCTCGTCACTTCTGTGCGATTCACCGTCGAAGACGGCTTAGATGCTGTTCCCATCCCGCACGGGCTTATCAGACCCGGACAGTCTCGAAGGGCGGTGCCCTCCATCGGTTTCCTCGCGAGCTTTCGCTCGGTCATCGGCAGTCATGTCGCGAATAGATATTCGTTTTTATGTATTGTAACACGTTTTTATTTAATTCGCAATGATGTTTTCGCATCGCCGCAGGTCAGAGCCCCGTTCTGACCATATTTCCTCCCATAAATGAGCGGAAATACACCCAAAAATATTTTCAAAACGGGTACGCGGGAACAGAGCGTGCATTGCTTCACGCTTGACATGAAAAGGGCGAATTTCAAAAGTGCTACGCCTTTTTTGCCTGTTTTCAGGGGAGTTTCAGGCGACGCCTTTTTCGTGTAGCACTTTTGTAGCAGATTTATTTTCAATGTGCTACGCCCTTTTTGCCTGATTTCAGGGGTAATTCGGCGAGCGTAGCACTTGTAGCACTTTTTTGCGAGTTACTTACATATACACGTAATACACGAGAGGGGAGATATTTATATTTTCCCCGCGCGTAATATAAAAATAAGTGCTACATCTGCTACATCGTGCTGAGAACCCCTAGATTCAGGCGTTTTTTGCGTAGCAGATAACAAAATCTATGTGCTACAAAAGTGCTACATGTGCTACAAATCTGCTACATCCCGCCACTTTCCATGTACCTAGACCCATAACCCCCGACCGCATCGAGCGATAGCGAGATGCACACTTGCCCATCCCAAATCGCCTCACAACCCCACAGAACGCGTTTTAAGGCGTGAAAAAGCCCGAAGGGTACACAAGTACCTCTTCGGGCTTAAAACCGCTTAAAACGCAAAATAAAGCGTTCTGACGCATATAGCGAAAAGGGGAGCGCCTAGGCGTTCCCCAATCTATAGATAAGCGCGAACTCATTCTTGAAGAATAAGAGTTCGACGCTTCCGTTTTTGGTGGAGCTGACGGGAGTCGAACCCGTGTCCGAAAAGAAATCGGTTAGAGTATCTCCGGGCGCAGTGTATTTATTAGGGTTCCCTTGGCGCGGGCGAATACACACGCGCTACGCCTTGGTAGCTTCATAAATGCATGACGGGCCGCAAAGCTTAAGCCCGTGCACGTTCAGTACCTAATCGACGCCCTGACCCCGCGCGGTACTAACGCGGGCAGGACGGTCGCGCCTAATTAGGCAGCGACGGCAACAGGATAATTGTTGTCAGTTAATTTGTTTTGGCGCTTTTATCGTGGTGCACCGCCACGGCCCGCTGCTCACGCCTTTCTCTCCCCGTCGAAACCATTACAGCCCCAAATATCGGTGGGTAGTAAGCCCACCGGGAAAGCAAAAGCAGACAGCTTTATCGCTGCGTTTTTAATGCGCGGTCAATATCTCGCTTTGCATCGCGCGCCGCAGCAGTTGCGCGCTTGTCATATAGCTTTTTGCCCTTGCACAGGCCCAGCTCTAGTTTTACTCGGCCGTGCTTAAAATAGAGCGACAGCGGAACCAACGTATATCCCTGCAATTTGATCTGCTGTCCCAAACGACGAATTTCCGCCTTATGTGCCAACAATCGACGCGGTCTACGTGGATCCTTATTGAAAATGTTTCCCTGCTCATAAGGGCTGATATGCATTCCCTTAACGATTAGCTCACCATCATCAATATCCGCCCAAGAATCTTTGAGATTGACGCCCCCTGCACGCAAGCTTTTGACTTCGGTACCCACCAGTTCAATACCGGTTTCCAGTGCCTCAATCACAAAGTATTCATGGCGTGCTTCACGGTTTTGAGCAATCACTTTCTTACCAGAGTTCTCTTGCGCCATAAAGCACACCTCCCTTACGTGTAGTGGGTTTAGATTATAGCGCAGTTATGTGAAAAAGTCAAGAAAAAGCCTTTAAAGTTCTCCGCGTCCCTGCATAGCACGGTACAACGTCGTCTCGTCGGCGTATTCCAGACTGGATCCCACCGGCAATCCATAAGCCAAACGCGTAGTGCGCACCCCCATGGGTTTGATCAGTTTGGCCAAATACATGGCAGTCGCCTCACCTTCAACGGTAGGGCTTGTGGCCATGATGACTTCCTTAACGGTATCATTTAGACGTGCCAACAGTTCTTTGACACAGAGCTGCTCTGCCCCAATACCATCCATAGGTGAGATCAATCCATGCAGTACATGATACAAACCATTGTATTCATGGGTGCGCTCAATGGATTTGATATCCCGCGGACTCTCGACCACGCAAATAACGCTGCGATCACGTTTAGGTGATGCACAGATTTTGCAGATTTCTCCCGCGGTATAATCTTGGCAGATCCGGCAACGGTGTAGATCCTTCTTGGCATGCTCAATGGCTTTAGCCAACTCCATTGCCTGTTCGTTTGGCATGGACATCACTTCATACGCCATTCGCGTTGCGCCTTTACGGCCGATGCCGGGAAAACGAGCAAACTGATCCACCAAATTTTCCAGCGGTTCCACATTTTGCGGCATAATTACGCCTCTTAGCCCAGACCGGGAATGTTCATCCCACCGGTCAGCTTGCCCATTTCTTCTTCAGAATCCTTGTCTACCGCAGCCACTGCGCTATTCACAGCGGCAGCAATCAAATCTTCCAACATCTCGATATCGTCCGGATCCACAGCCTCCGGTTTAATCTTGACAGCGGTAATCTCATGCTTACCAGTCATGGTAACGGTAACCATCTCGCCACTCGCCGTTCCGGTATACTCTTTAGCTTCCAGTTCTTCCTGCTTAGCCCGGATCTCTTCCTGCATTTTCTGTACCTGACGCATCATTGCATTGGGATCGGGACGGCCGTAGCCTTTAGGCAATCTTGCTTTCATAAAAAGTTCCTCCAACTCTTATTTTTCTTCAATCTGAACGTCCACGCCCAGAGCCTGCATATTCTGCAAAGTCTGGTCAATAGACACTTGCGGGGTTCCGTTTACTTCTTCTTTTGGCGCCTCATACGGGCCAATGCTGCACCGCAATTTGGTGACACGATAAATGGTTTCCTTCAGCTTTTTGCTGACCTCGCGGTTGTTCCGAATGTAATCTCGGAAAGCATCGTTACATTCAAACAATACATGTTTCCCGTCATAATATGCACGGGTTCCCCGCAGAAAGGAGATCATCATCGGATCGCTTTCTTCCAAATCTGCCAAAACCAAAGCCCATTGCGGGAAGGGTTCCAATGGCCCCACTTCTTGTTGTTTGGCAGCCGCATGGCGCGGTGCCGGTTTAGGCGCCGGTTTTGCTTCCGGCTCTGGCACCGGCGTCGGGTCGGCTACCACCGGAGGCAGTTCCGGCTGCAAAAATTCAGGTTCTTCTTCCGGAGGCGGCACATCGTCCGATGGCTGCACAACCTTTTGATCCACGGTAGGCGGCGGAGCAACCGATTTCGTGCTCTGCACCGGAGGTGCCGACGCGAAGGCCACAGGCGCTGCCGCAAAAGGCTGCGGAGCCGACGGCTGCGGCGTTGCCTGCACGGGTGTCGGTTGCGCCATGATGGTTTGCGGCTGTGTCAGTGAAAACACCGCTAGCTCCAATTCGATTCGCTGGTCTGTGCCACGGCTCATTTTTTCCAGTGCCTGTCCGAAAGCATTGATGGCTCGAATCGCTTCCCCCTGCGGGAAGTCCTTCCGCTGCGCATAGGCCGCTTCTTCTTCGGGTGAAGTACCGGTCAAAAGTTCCGTACCACCCGGCAAAGCACAAAGCATCAAGTTCCGATAATGGCCAGCCAATTCCATGCACAGCCGACGCATGTCTACACTCTGCTGCCGCAGCTCTGCAATTTTTCCCAATGCCATTACAGAATCCTTAGCTGCGATGGCATCGCTGATTTCAAAAAGATACCCACGGTCTGTTACGCCGGCCATTCGGCGCACCAGCGCCTCATCCACATGATTATCCACACCGGCACAGGTATCCAGAATTGAAAGGGCATCGCGCATTGCGCCGTCTGCCAGCCGTCCGATGAGCTGTGCCGCACCGTCTTCCAATTCAATCTTTTCCTGCCCTGCCACATAGGTCAGTCTACCCGCAATGTCCTGCGCTGTGATGCGCGCAAAATCATACCGCTGGCATCGACTCAGAATGGTAATTGGTACCTTCTGTACTTCCGTAGTCGCCAGAATAAAAATCACATGCTCCGGCGGTTCTTCCATCGTTTTAAGCAAGGCGTTAAACGCCTGTGTGGAGAGCATGTGCACCTCGTCAATGATGTATACCTTGTATTGGCATACGGACGGAAGGTACGCAACCTCATCCCGCAAATCTCGGATATCATCCACACCGTTATTGGAAGCGGCATCCATCTCGATGATGTCCATAATGGAACCACTGTCAATGCCTTTACAGATTTCGCATTCACAGCAGGGATCCGGGCTGGTGTGGTCCAAACAGTTGACAGCTTTGGCAAAAATTTTGGCACAGGTCGTCTTGCCAGTTCCTCGAGTGCCTGTAAACAGGTAAGCATGGCCGATGCGTCCCGCTGCAATTTGATTTTGCAGCGCCGTAACAATAGGCTGCTGCCCTACCACATCGGCAAACCGCTGAGGACGCCATTTTCGATACAATGCGCGGTACATTCGGCACACCTCCCTGCAAAGTTAGAAAAAGCGGGCAGAGCACGCGGCTGCGCTGCTTTGCGTACAGATGCAGGCTTGCCGCAGCACTGGACGAGCGCCGCTTAATGCTGCTCGGTTCCCCGCCTGACATGGTTCACAGGCCACCCACGCACGGGGCCCACATCTGTACGCAAAACAGCGCAATTCAGCCCTGTCCGCAGAAGGTATTATACAATATTGGCCGGATAATTGCAAGAGGTGGCACCGTAGGATTTTAACGCCGCAGATAGTAGGTCCCTTCCGGTGCTCGGCAAAGCGTCACGCCAAAAATACCATCCAGTAGTTTTTGTTCAAAAAGATTCGCGGGGGTATCAAAGGCCGCCAACTTTCCCTGTGACAAAACTGCCACGCGGTCACTGTACTGCAGTGCCTGCGCAAGGTCATGTAGCACCAACAGCACCGTTTTGCCTTGATCTGCCAACGTACGCAGCAATTCCAGCAGTTCGAACTGCGCCGCCACATCCAAATAGGTGGTAGGCTCATCCAGCAGAATCGTTTGTCCCCCCTGCGCCAATGCCATTGCTAAGTACACACGCTGCCGTTCACCGCCGGAAAGCTCCCGCAGATCTCGATTGGCCCAACGCGCCACCCCAGTAACCTGCATAGCCTCTTCTACCGCCGCGCGGTCCTTTGTGGTCATCTGCCGAGAGAGGCCCAGATACGGAAATCGACCATGGCTGACCAGACCGCGCACCGTGATTTCGGGAATATTGCGTACCTGCGGCATGAATGCCGCTGCACGGGCAAATTCCTTGCGGTCGTACTCTTGAATAGACCGTCCTTGCAATAGAATCTTTCCTTCTAACAATGGCAACTGTCGGGCGATTGCCTTCAGCAACGTTGTCTTTCCACAGCCGTTGGTTCCTACCAGCGTAGTAATCTGACCATTCTGAACGGC
This sequence comes from uncultured Gemmiger sp., assembly GCA_963557315.1. Lineage (GTDB taxonomy): Bacteria > Bacillota > Clostridia > Oscillospirales > Ruminococcaceae > Gemmiger. Next base: position 76,376 of record CAUWAX010000005.1, read on the forward strand.
AAAGCTGATATTTTGCAGCAAAGGCTTTTCGTCATATCCCACTGCCACACGCTGAAGTTCAAACATAGAGACGCCCCCTTTTTCGATGGAGCAGCAAGCTCAGGAAGAACGGTCCACCGATGAGCGAGAGCAAAATCCCAACCGGAAGCTCAAATGGTGCAAAAAGCAGTCGTGCGGCAATATCGCAAATCACAACAAAGGCAGCCCCCAACAGCGCAGACGCCGGCAGCAACACCCGATGATCGTTTCCAACCAGCCGGCGCACAATGTGCGGTGCCAGCAACCCCACAAAACTCAAAAGGCCTGCAAAGCTGACCGCTGCTCCTGCCAAAAGTGCTGCCGCCAAAATACCAAGAAAACGCGTACGGGTAACGTGTAACCCAAGGCCGGTGGCACTTTCTTCGCCCAAGCACAGTACATTCAAATCAACCGCCAAAAATAGGGCCAACAGCAGTCCCACCACAAAGTACGGAAACGCTGCCGCCAACATTCCCATCGTAACGCCAGAAAGTCCTCCCGTCAAAAAGCCCGGAGAACTGGCCACGATTTCTGGCCAAAGCAATTTCAAAGTGTTGATCCCTGCAGTCAGCATTCCACTAACCGCGAGACCGGCCAATACCAAAGTGGTTCGGGAAAGCCCCGCACGCCATGCCAGCAGATACACAAGCATAGAGCACCCCAACGCCCCCAAAAAGGAGGCAAACTGCATCGCGCCGGGTACTGTGGGGACCACCACCATAGCCAGCAAGGCAAAAAATCCGGCCCCCGCATTGACGCCAATCACGTTGGGACTGGCCATAGCATTATTCAATACCGCTTGCAGCAGCACACCAGCCACCGCCAAAGCCGCCCCAGAGAACAAGCCCCCTAGCATTCGCGGAAGTCTCACATAGGCCATCACCCGCCACACCGGATCCTGTGGATCTTGAACTTTTAGCGCCTGCCACATCTGCCCTAAAGAATAGGGTTGGCTGCCAAGGCAGAGGGCTGCCACCGACGCCACTATTAGAACCCCTGTTAAGCACCCCAACACAACCGGGATTGCTGCTCGTTTTTGTAGATATTTCATCAAGTCACCCTTGCCATCCTCGAGCGGTTGGATCCAGACGTCCAGTCGCTGAATAAAGCAGCGCATTACAGATTGCTGCCGCTACCGTACTTCCACCTTTGCGCCCCATTGCCGCAATACACGGCACCTCTTTTTCTGTACAAATGGAAAACAGCGTTTCTTTGCTCTCCACCACATTGACAAATCCCACCGGCACCGCCACAATCAATGCCGGTCGCAGTTCCTCCCGCTTCAGCAGTTCTCCCAACGCCAAAAGTGCCGTCGGTGCATTTCCTACTGCAAAAATCGCATCGGGACAGCATTGTGCTGCATGATGCATGGATGCCACTGCCCGCGTCGTTCCCTCTTGTTTGGCACGTTTCGCCACTTCCGGATCCGCCATAAAGCAATACGCTGCACTGCCCAGTGATGCCAAAGACGGCTTGCTGAGTCCGGCTAACGCCATATTGGTATCCGTCACGAGGCTGACGCCCCGTTTCAGTGCTTCTATCCCCTTTTCCACAGCTCCCGATGTGAAGCGAAGCGTTTGGGCATAACTAAAGTCCGCCGTAGCATGAATGACGCGGTGCACCACCGCCGCATTTTCCGGGGGAATTACAATGCCTTGTTCCGCCAGTTCCTTTTCTATAATCTGCATACTGGTCCGCTCAATATCCGCGGGCAGCGTATGTTGTGGCATCATCGACTTTCCTCCATCAATCGGTAAATTGCCTGCATATCCAGCGCACGGCGTACCCCATCAGCCAGTTGATCGAACTGCCGCTGCAAATACGTATGGTGATTCACCGGTGCTGCTTGTTGCAGCGTTATTCCCTTGCGTTGGCAAAGCCAATCTGCCAATTTGACAGTGAGTTCTCCAGTATCGAACAACCCATGCAGATACGTTCCCCACACAAGCCCCTGACAACAACCTTCTCCTACTCCATTCTGTAAGCGGCAGAACGGTTGCCCCTGCACCTGCGTATCACCCATATGAATCTCATAGCCGTCCACGCAAGCCCCACTCCACGGTTCGCTTGTCACCATTGCCTGCACGCGAGTACGAGTTTTAGCAGCGGTATACGTTGTGTCAACAGGCAATAATCCCAAACCATGCAGTGTTCGCCCCGAAATGTTTCCTTCTGTTCCCGCAGGATCCCGCAGCGTTCGACCCAGCATCTGATACCCCCCGCAAACGCCCAAAATCGGCGTTTGTGCCGAAGCCGCTTTCAAAACAGCCGCTTCCAATCCATTTTGGCGCATCCACAGCAAGTCTTCCACCGTGTTCTTGGTCCCCGGCAAAACAATCAAATCCGGATGTCCCAGTGCTGCCACCTCGCTCACATACCGCACCCCCAGTGCCGGATGACTTTCCAACGGTGTAAAGTCCGTAAAATTCGAGATGCGAGGAAAGCGTACCACTGCAATGTCTATCGGTTTATGGACAGATTCCGTACTAAGGCAAGACGCCAAAGAATCTTCTTCATCAATGTCCACATTCAGGTAGGGCACGACCCCCAACACCGGAATCCGGGTGCGTTCTTCCAGCATGGACAGCCCCGGACGCAAAATTTCCGGATCCCCCCGAAACTTATTGATAATGAATCCGCCGATTCGTGCTTGTTCCTGCGGTTCCAGAAGTGCCACCGTTCCATACAACTGCGCGAAAACACCCCCACGATCGATATCGCCCGCTAAAAGTACCGGCGCGTGAACCATCTGCGCCAACCCCATATTGACGATATCCTCCGCTTTGAGATTGATTTCTGCCGGGCTTCCCGCTCCTTCAATCACCAAAATATCATATTCCTCAGCAAGGCTCTGATAGGCGTCGAGGATTTCCGGGATCAGTTGCTTTTTATAGCGGAAATACTGTGCCGCGGGCATCCGACCGCGCACTTCTCCTCGAACGATGACCTGACTTCCGGTATCACTGCACGGTTTAAGTAAGATGGGATTCATCCTCACATCAGGTTTGATTCCTGCTGCCTGTGCCTGTACCACCTGTGCGCGCCCCATTTCCAGTCCATCCCGTGTAACATAGCTGTTAAGCGCCATGTTTTGGCTTTTGAAAGGTGCTACGCGGAAACCATCCTGTGCAAAAATGCGACAAAGAGCCGTACACAAAAGGCTTTTCCCTGCTCCTGACATAGTGCCCTGTACCATGATGCATCGGGTGTGGTGCGTATTGGTCATCGTATAATCTCCTCAAGTGCCGCCAGCAAGCGGCGATTTTCTGTTTCGGTGCGCACCGCCGTGCGATACCATGTATCATCCAATCCAGGATAATTCCCACAGCCGCGCAGTAAAATGCCCCGCTTTCGCAGTGGCGCAAGAAGCGGCACTTCACATTGAAACAGCAGATAGTTAGCTTCTCCGGGCACAACGCGCAGGCCCAACATCTGCAACCCCTGTGACAAAAAAGGACGCTGCTTTTGAATCAAGTCGCGCACGCGGGAAACATAGTCTTTCTCCTGCAGAGCCGCTATGCCGGCCATCTGCGCCAGACTGCTGACCGACCATGGAGAACCAGCTAAGCGCAGCTTTTCCAACAAGATGGGGTTGGAACAAAGCAAATACCCCAACCTTACACCAGCCATGGCGTACAATTTGGTAAAGGCTTTTACAATCACCAAATTCGGGTATGTCGGAAGCAGTGGCCGCACTGTATGTGCATTCGGCTCCTCTAAAAAATCCGAAAAGCACTCATCCACCACGAGGATAGCCCCCATCGCGGCACAGCGTTCCACAAGCCGCCGCAAAAGCCGCATGGACGTCGTTTTACCGGTCGGATTATTCGGTTCGCAAAGAAAGACCAGATCGGTATCCACATCCACGGCTTGCAAAAAATCCTCTCCCACAGAAAAATCCATCTCTTGTGCAAGAAAAACTCGGTGCACCCTACACTGAACCGATTGCAGCGCTGCCTCGTACTCTGCAAAAGAAGGCGCAGGCAGCACCGCTTCGTGCGGACGTTGTGCGGCAGCAAGACGCCAGATCAGATCTGCTGCCCCATTGCCGCACAGGATCCATTCCGGTGGGACGTTTTCCTCTTTTCCAATGGCTTGCCGAAGCGCACGGCACAGCGGATCGGGATAGCGGTCTGCGATTTTTACCGCGTTTGCAATCGCAGTCTGTATCCCTTGTGGTACCCCCAACGGACTCACATTGGCTGAAAAGTCCAACGGCGTGTAGCCATATTCTGTTTGAAAGCCGGCCCAATCGCCGCCGTGTACCAACTGCATTGTATCACCTCAAGAGTAATAGAATCCCGCTGCGCAAGGCAATCCCTGCTGCGACCGCCAAAAAGGAAGCAGCAAACAACATCCGATTGGCTCGTAAAATATCCTGCGGTTCCACCGGACGTTCCGGATTCCCAATCGTAGGTTTATCGTAATATTCTCCAAAATAGTAAGCCGGTCCCGCCAGCTGTACTCCCAGTGCACCTGCACAGGCAGATTCAGTCTGTGCACTGTTGGGGCTGGCATGGTTGCGCCGATCTCTGCGCCAAATGTGCCAAGCCTTTGGCGCATTCTGTCCCGTCAAGGCCGCAGCGGCAATCCAAAACAAGGCCGCCAATCGCGACGGCAGATAATTGGCAACGTCATCCAGCTTTGCTGCCGCTCTGCCAAAGTGTAAGTATCGCTCGTTTTTATAGCCCACCATACTGTCCATGGTATTGACGGCTTTATAGCATAGTGCCAATGGTGCACCACCAATTACCATGTAGAACAAGGGTGCTACTACCCCATCGGAGAAATTTTCTGCCACAGTTTCTACTGCCGCCTTGGCGACACCTTCCTCCGAAAGTGCTTGTGTATCCCGGCCCACAATGCGAGAAACTGCTTTTCGCGCCGCTGGCAAGTTTTCCTCTGCAAGACAACGGTACACGTTGCGGCTCTCCACGGCCAACCCTTTGACAGCCAATGCCTGCCAACACCAAACCACCTGTACAATCATACCGAGTATCGGGTGCAGCCAAAAAGCTCCCCAACACACAATTTCCGTAAACGCAAGCGTCGCCAAAGGCAATATGGCTGCCAACACGCAACCTGCTTTACGCTCGCCTTGTTCAGTCGCAGGAAACTGTTTCCGCAAGAAGGTTTCCATCCGGGTGATGCAGCGCCCCATGATTACGACAGGGTGCGGCATCCACACGGGATCTGCTAGCCAAAGATCTACCAGAAATCCTACAAGAATTGCTATGCTGACCGTCATACCATCTTCCCTTTGCTATATTGTACCGTTTCCAGCAAAGTAAGATGCTGTTCCTGCGCCCAATGGGAAGCATCCAATTTGTACCCCCCTGCGTTGGGTGCGCACCAGTGATAATACGCATAATGCGGTATAGCAAATCGTTCCATCACCGCCATTTGAGTTCCCCCATGGGCCACAATGACCAGTTGCTTTTTCCCTTTTTGCAAACTCTCATCAACCAGCCGAGAAAAGGCCGCACAGGTTCGATCACAAAACTGGTCTTTGCGTTCTCCGTCGGGACAAGCTGTTTCACAATTCGCCTCTACCCAAGCAAGATAGTCCGGATCATGTTCCATTTCGATGTAATTGCGGCCCTCAAAACTCCCGAAATTCATCTCTTTCAAATCTTCCACCACAATCTGTTTTGCGTTGGGGAAGAGTAAATGTGCCGTTTGCTGCGTACGAATCAGCGGAGAAACATATACTTCCTCGGCAGAAAAGTCCGCCTGTCGAATTTGTGCCTTGCCATCCTCAGAAAGCGGGATATCCCGCTGCCCCTGATACCTTTTTTCAAGATTGTAGATCGTAGTACCATGCCGCAGCAAATAGATAATCATTGTGATAGACTTCCTTTCAATACAAGAGGCAAACCATAAAAAACCCGCACAACGGTGTCTGCGCGGTCACTGAGCAAACAGTTGAGTCGGCCGGCAGCTTCTCGTGCGGCCCGTTCCCGGGCATCTGCCGGAACCACGCCACCACCCACCTCCGTGGCAATAACCACCGGATAACGGGTCAGTTCCTGCGCCAGTGCCGCGAGGTCCTCTGCTTGCGCGGCCTGATCCTGTACGTCCCAAACCGCATAGTTGGACAACTCTTCTTCCCTGCAGTGAAGCAGTTTGCAGGCAAAAGCCCGTTTCCCACTGTACAACGGCCCAAACAGGAAAATCATAGGGTTCCCTCCACAATACGGCACAGTACCAATGCCGCCAACATCCACAATTCAGCTTTTTGCAAAAACCATCCGGCCAAATCCCCCGAGATTCCTCCGAATTGCTTTTGCGCCACCGTGTGGTAGCGCCATAACACAAACAGCATTGCTGCCACCATCAAGATTCCTGCCATGCCGCCTACTGCCATCAAAGCAGCCGATAGCACGAACGCCAAAACCGCCAAGATCCAACGAACCATACGACGATCCGCAGCCGTGGCAAAGGTGTGGGCCAGACCAGTATTCTTGGCCAACGGCAACGTAGCCACAGCCCAGCCGGAAAGTGCCCGTTCCAGCACAAACCCCAAGCCCAAGCATGCCAGCGTACGCGCATCCATCGTAAGGGATGCGCACAAGGCAAAATAGGCCACAAAATAGCTGCACACACAAATCAGTGCGAAAGCACCACAATGCGGGTCTTTCAGAATTTCTTGCCGTTTAGCAGCATCCGCATAGCTGGCCAGTGCATCGCAGGTATCGGCATAGCCATCAAGATGAATCCCTCCGGTAATAAGTACCGGAGCCAGACAGTACCCCGCCGCTTCCAACAAATCGGGTACCGGCCAGTTTCCGCACAGTGCAGCCCAAAGTCCGTAAGCCACAGCGCATACTACGCCCACCAGCGGAAAGGCACACAATACATACCGCATATTTTTTTCGTTCCATGCAGGCTGCGGTACCGGAATGGCGCTAAACATGGCAAAAGCCACTGCGACAGTTTCCAGTATGATCATAAAAGATTCCTTCCCTTATAGTAATAAGGCATCCCGCCAGTCACTTCGCACAGATGGTCCACTTGCCGCGCGAGTTGTTGATGCAGGTGCCCCAATAAGCGAAGATATTGTACGGTATCACCAGCGTACCGTGTTCCGCCAGTTCCCACTTCGTTAGAAACCAGAACCAGATGACGGCTTCTTTGGGCGAGCTGTTCCACCCCTTGTAAAATGGCACGCTCTGCACTCTGACTATCTGCCCCCGGCGCATATAATTCATTAGCCGCCAAGTTTCCAAGATCTTCCAGCAAAATGGTACCACTGCCGTCAAGTTCCGCAGCCTTACATTCCGCAAGATTTCGCGGACATTCCACCGTTACAAAGCCTCGTCCTGAACGTTGCCGTCGATGACACTCCACACGAGCGCGGCACTCAGCATCCCAAACTTGCATCGTAGCCAAATAGATACGAGGACCCGCCCCGGCCAACTGCAATGCTAGCCGTTCTGCATATTCGCTTTTGCCACTCCCTGATCCGCCAATCACAAGGAACTGCATCATTGTCCTCCCTGAGGTGTATAGGGTTGCATACCATAATCCGAAAACGTACTGCCGTGGTAGATCGCCAACGCCATATCCAAAATAGGCATAACTGCCACTGCGCCGGTTCCTTCTCCCAGCCGCATCTCCGCTGTAAGGATAGGCTTTTTATCCAATGCCTGCAGCAACAGCTTTCCGGTAGGTTCTGCACTTTCGTGACTAGCAAAAACGGCAGCCGTTGCTGCGGGGCACAGCCGCGCCGCACAAAGCGCCGCCGCTGCACTGATTGCGCCATCTACCAGAACCGGCACACGGTAGTACGCACCACCCAGAAAAACACCGCAAAGCCCCGCTAGATCAAACCCGCCAACCTTGGCCAGTACATCCACCGGGTCGTCTGCGTCAGGGCAGTTGACAGCCAACGCCGTTTCGATTGCCTTGCGCTTACGGGCAAGGCCTGCATCCGATAATCCGGCCCCCCGCCCCGCAAGCTCCTGCGGTGTCCGCTTCAACAAAGCGCAGGCAACCGCTGTTGCGGTAGTTGTATTGCCGATTCCCATTTCTCCGGTAGCCAGCAACTGCACGCCCTCTGCTTTTTGGCGTCGCACCAACTCCACACCAGCCAAAATCGCCTGCTCCGCCTGTTCCCGGGTCATGGCAGGGCCTTGGGTGATGTCAGCGGTGCCATGACCGATGCGGCTTTCGTATATACCCGGTATCGGGGTAAAATTCAAAATTCCCATATCAACTGGCAATACACTACAATTCGCCAATGCTGCCATACGGCAGACGTTGCTTTGCCCAGTCGCCAAAGCATGGGCGACAATCCCTGTCACCTCACTTCCCGATTGGGACACGCCTTGCGCTACCACGCCGTTGTCCGCGCAAAGAACCAAAACCGTGCGCGGAGAAAGAGCAACTTCCTCGGTTCCTGTCAGCGCCGCCATATCGGCGATTATCCCCTCCAACAGACCCAAGCTGCCCAACGGTTTGGCACAGCCTGCCCACCGCTTTTGAGCTGCCGCCCGTGCTGCACCATCTGGCAAACAAATGCCTTTCAGCAGCGTTTGTAAGTTGTTCGGTTCAGACATGAAGGTTACTTCCTTTCGTACCGCGCCGCCGCATCGGAAAAACGCCGTGCCATCCGTGGTGCGCCAGCCATATAGAGGTGTGCAAATGAGGCAAAGAGTGTCGGCGTTGCAAAGCCGCAAGACCATTGCCGCTTGCCCAACGGTTTACTGGCTATACAGGCTTGCCCATTTTGGGTGCTGTCCCAATAGTGAAATTCATGCATCGGGACAGATGTCCCTACTGAAAAGAGCAAATTGTCTTCTTGTGCCGTCATTACCGCATACCCAAACCGGACAAGATGGTCCGTCGGAAAGCCCTGTCCCGGTAAAGCGCCTACCATCGGCCATGATTGTCCCTGTGAATCTTGCAGTGTTTGCCCTAGATAAAGAAAGCCGCCACACTCTGCCACTGTTGGCATGCCTTGCTGCACTGCCTTCCGAATTGTCTGACGCATAGGGATATTTTGACTCAACTTCTTTGCATACAGCTCCGGGTAACCGCCGGGCAGATAGATACCACCGCAATCAGGCGGAAGTGTTGCGTCATGCAGCGGACTAAAAAAGACCGGTTCGGCACCTTCCAAACGTAAAGCATCCAATGTTTCTGCATAGCAAAAACAAAACGCTTCATCCCGTGCCACCGCGATGCGAGTTTGCGGCGGAAACGACGCTGCCTCTCGATGCACAAGCTGTTGTGACCGATTGCACAAAGCCATAATTCTGGGCAAATCCAGCGTTTCTTCCGCCTGTTGTCCCAAGCGTTCTACACGAGTGGCCAAATCCTTCAATTCCTGCGCTGTATAAAGGCCCAGATGCCGGCTGGGGAGTCGAGCTTCTTCCATAGGCGGCAAATATCCTAATACCGGCAATCCCGTCTCCCTCTCAAGCATCGGTGCCAGCGTTTGGTAGAGCATAGGTTTGCACTCGTTAAGCAAAATACCTGCCACATGGCTATCGGGGCGAAAGTTCTGCAATCCACGCACTGTGGCCGCCAACGTCAAGCTCGCTCCCTTGGGACGCAAAACCAACAGGACCGGCAACTGCAATGTATTCGCTAGATGCCATGCACTGGCTCGAGTCGTCGTCCCCCCCAAACCATCGTATAGCCCCATCACGCCTTCACAAATCGCCGCCCCATGTTCCGCCGAATAACGAGAAAACAGACTTCTCACCGTTTCTTCGCTGGAAAGGAACAAGTCCAGATTATGGCTTTCCAGTCCCAGTACGGAACGATGAAACATAGGGTCAATATAATCCGGTCCGCACTTGAACGCGCATGGATTCAAGCCTTTCCGTTTTAGCGCTGCCAACAGCGCACAGGTCATGATAGTTTTCCCGCCGCCGGACTGCGGCGCAGAGATCATACAGTTAATCATCGCAATGTATCGCCACCAAATAAATGGGATTTTGCGCCATCATTAGGTGCACGGTTCCTATCGGCTGAGTCTGATTTACCGCTAGCTGCGTCACCTGTGGTTTGAGATGATACGTCTGGCAAAAATTCAACACAGTTTGCAGCGTTTCCAGCGCAATACAGCTAATGCACAGCCGTACATTCGGATTTTTCGTAAGGGCTTGCTGTAAGATAGGTTCCATTGCCCCTTTACTGCCACCCACAAACACCGCATCCGGGGTCGGCAAGTCCGTCAACACTTGCGGGGCCCGTCCCGCCACTGTATGTAGGTTCCATACGCGGAACTTGGTACGGTTCTGCCCGATCAAAGAAAGCGCCGTTTCTTCACATTCCACCGCGTACACCGAGCCTCCCTGTACAGCCGCTGCCAACTCCACACTAACGCTTCCGGTACCAGCCCCCACATCCCAAACCGTTTCTTCTGGTTTTGGGCCCAATAGCGACAAAATCGCAGCACGCACAAACTGCTTAGTCATTGGCACCTTGCCGCGCACAAACCAATCATCCGGCCAGCCGGGTGCCCGCTGCGGACACTGCGGAATCGCTTCTGTCAACAGTACACTCAGTGGTGAAAACTGTTTTTCCTCCATTTCCTGCGCCGTTCCCATAGTAATACGCTGGTCTGGATAACTCAAATTTTCTCCTACCGTGACCGTCAAATGTCCTAACCCTGCTTTTACCAGTTGGGAACAGAGCTGCGGAACACCGAGGCGTCCCCCGGTCAAAAAGAATACCGGTCGGCCTTTCATAACCGCTGCCACAGCATTGCATTGTACCCCATGCGCCGAAACAAGAACCCAATCTTGCCAAGGGCGATGGAGAGCCGCCGCCAATAATTGCACACTGGAAATTCCGGGATACACCGTATAGGCGATTCCTTGCGCTTCCAGCATCGGCACCAAATTCCGACACCCCGAATAGAAGCCTGTGTCCCCACTATATACCACGGCTGCTTGCTCACATGGCACGGCCTGCAGCGCTTGTAATATTTGTTCGGGCTTTGTGGCTGCAGTGCGGTTGGTTGTGCACCCTTCCGGCAGTTGTTCCAGCAAGCGGGATGCCCCCACAATTTGCTGTGCCTGCAAAAGTACCCGCCGGGACTCTTCCGACAATGTATCCGTTGTACCGCCGCCTAGTGCCAGCAAATTCACCTGCATTGTGCCACCCACTCCTTACAAAACTGCAAAACTTCCTCATAGGATGCGCCCTGTTCCGCCGGGCGCTGCAATACGACCATTTGGACGCCGCACGTTCTGGCTGCTTTCCATTTTTCTGCAAATCCGCCGGGGGAACCGCCGTCTTTTGTCACCAGATAATGAATAGAAAACTGTCGCAGAAGTGCAATATTCAGTTCTTCACTAAAGGGCCCCTGCATAGCAATGATTTGTGCCGGCGGGATCCCTGCATTTTGGCAAGCTGCCAAGCTAGATTCCAGCGGCAATACCCGCGCATACAAGCGATGTACACCCAGTGGCGCAAATACGCTCACTTCTTTTGCACCAGTGGTCAGTAGAATATTGCCCTGCGTCTTTTGCAACAAGGCAACAGCCTCCTTCGCATCATGGACAACCAGACAATCCTTTGGCAAAGGACTGGCAGGCCGCAGCAGCCGCTGATATGTCGCGCCGGACTGCACCGCAGCTGCTTGAATATTGGCAGTTGCCTCTGTCGCATAAGGATGGGTCGCATCGACACACAACGTATCGGGTCCCATACGCTCAGCCATCTGGGAAAGATCCAAGCGTCCTGAATGCACCTGCACGCCGGGACAGCTTCCCTGATCCACCTTCCCATATTCTGTCGCAACGCAAACCTGTACCGGTATACCTTCTTGCGCCAAAGCTCTGGATAAACAGCGCCCTTCCGTAGTGCCGGAGAAGATCAAAATGTTCATACGCTATGATAGCCTCGCGGTGTAATCAGCCATGACCGTTCCTGTCTGGTCGTACTACTGCCGATAAAAACAGTGGTAAACATGTCTACCGGTGCCTGTCGTAATGTTTCCAGTGTATAGAATTGCGCTTCCTGTCCGGGACGCGCAATGTTGCGCACGGTGGCGCAAGGGGTCTGCGGAGACTTACCCGCAGCCAACAAAAGATCCACAGCCCGCTGCAAATGATCCTTGCGGCGGTGCGATGCCGGATTATATAAACATAGCGCAAAGTCCCCTGCTACCGCGCATTGCAGACGTTTTTCAATCAGCGTCCAAGGCGTGAGCAAATCAGACAAAGACAAAACACAAAAGTCATGTCCAAGCGGTGCACCCAACACGGCTGCTCCGGACAAAGCCGCCGTAACCCCGGGAATCACTTCGATAGGAACTTGCGGATAGTCTTTAGCCAATTCCAGCACGGGTGATGCCATTCCATAGACCCCCGCATCCCCGCTGCATACAAGAGCCACCTGTTTTCCCCCAGCGGCGGTTTCCAGAGCCCAACGGCAACGTTCTGTTTCGCCGCGCATGGGGGTCGTATAGGTTTCTTTGTCTGGATACAACGGCTTCACAAGATCCACATAGACCGTGTAACCACAGATCACATCCACCGCCGCCAAAGCTGCACGCGCTTGACCGGTAAGCATCGCCTCGCTGCCCGGCCCTAGCCCTACCACATACAAATTACCACACATTGTGAAATCTCCAATCCAATCGAACAGGTTTGCAGGCCGCTGCCAACGTAACCCCTGATCCTACCATTTTACGGCATAGCAAGCTTCCACCGCCACTGCCTAACACTGCTGCTCGCTCACAAACGTTATCTACCCCTGTGGTCTTTTCCACAAAGGCAGAACCGGAAAATGAGCCTTCTGCCCGCGCCAGTTCCTCTGCACAGTATACCTGAAATGGCCAAGCGTGCCGTTCACAAAACGCCAAAAGCCCCTTTTCCTGCGCTTTCAGATCAATGCTGGCCACGGCGCAAACGGATTGCGGCAAGATGCCGGATGCCTGAAACACTTTTTCCAATGCTTCGATACCGGTCCCCTTTCGGCAGCCAATGCCTAATACCGTCACTTTCGGTACCAGCCAAAGCACGGACGCTTGTTGCGGCACATTTCCCAGATAGACTTCATAGGGTGGCTTCTGTACCACTTTCACCCCCCGCGGCGGAATTCCGACGATTGGATACTCGGTTTTTACGCGGATCTCCTTTCCCGCCAGCAAGGCCCCTGACACTTTGCGGATGCAAGCAGGATTCATTACAACACAATGCTGACAGCGTGCCCACTCATCCACTGCAAAAAGGCCATTGCAATCTGTTGCCGTAGTAATAACCGCTTGCGCCCCACATAGTTCCGCCACCCTGCGGGCCAGATCGTTTGCACCACCCAGATGTCCCGACACGAGCGGAATCGCGTATCGGCCGCATTCGTCCACTACGACAACAGCCGGATCGGTGGTCTTGCTTTGCAGATAGGGTGCCACGGCACGAACGGCTATCCCCACCGCCCCCACATAGATCAGCGCTCTGTCTTTTGTAAAATGCGCTTGGGTCCAGTTCTGCAAAGAAACTGGCTGTCCGCTTCGATCCGCGGTTCCTCCCAATGCCTGTGCCAGTTTTTGGGCCAGAGAAAAGCCTCGCCCCGTAAAGGCAAGACAAGCGACACTCATTCTTTGTGCCCCTTTCGGTACTCCGTTGTAAAGGCAGGATCATACAATTTACTGCGTTCATAGTCAGTAGTCTGCAAAAAATCTCCCACCAAAATCAATGCGGTCTTGGTAATGCCCTGTTGTTCACCACAGCATGCCAATGTCCCCACTGTGCAGCGCACCACCTTTTCCTCCGGCCAACTGGCCTTGTACACCAGTGCTGCCGGCGTCTGCTCAGTATATGCTCCCTTCAGAAGCTCCTGCTGCACGGCCGGCAGCAGTCCCGCCGAAAGGAAGATGACCATACTGGCACCATGGCTAGCCAACGCACGAAGTGACTCCCGTTCGGGCACCGGTGTACGTCCCGCCATCCGGGTGATGATTACCGTCTGACTGATGCCGGGCAGCGTATACTCGGCGCCTAGCGCCGCAGCCGCTCCGCAAAAACTAGATACCCCCGGCGTATCATCATACGCGATCCCCATTCGATCTAATACGTCCATCTGCTCCCGAATGGCACCGTACAAACTGGCGTCCCCTGTATGCAGACGCACCGTATCATGCCGCTGTTCTTCCTGCGCACGCAAAACATCCAGCACTTCTTCCAACGTCATTTCGGCACTGTTATATACCGAACAGCCATCCTTGGCCATGGCCAATAGTGCCGGATTGACCAGACTGCCTGCGTAGATGATACAATCAGCCTGCTGCAGCAATTCCGCTCCGCGCAGAGTGATCAAATCTGCTGCTCCGGGGCCCGCCCCCACAAAATGCACCATGGTCTTACTCCTTTACAAGGATTGTTGCAAAATAGCCTGCCGGACGCGCCGGGTCATATTGTGACAGATCTGGCCAGACTTCCTCCTGCGGCAAGCCGCAATTACAGACCATCGCACTTTGTCCCAGTCTGCCATGCGCCGCTAACTTCTCCAACGTTTGGGGCAGTTGACGGCCAGTCTTCATCAAAACTTTACTGCCGGGGTGTTCCAAAACCTTCTCGGCAACACGCCCCGGTACAATGGTCAGTGGCTGTTCCATACCGCTTGTCAGCGACTGATTCAGCCGGGCTGCCGCCGCGCAAAAACTGGGAACCCCTGCCAACATCACAGTCGTATATCCCAAAGGCTGCAACTGTTGCTGCAAATATCCAAAGGTTGCATAAACGGAAACATCCCCCAAATTGAGCACAGCCACATCCTGACCCGCATCTAGATAACGCCGCAGGGACTCAGCCGCCGCTGCATGCGCAGTTTGGAGAACCGACGCATCCCGGGTCATGGGAAATTGCAGCGGGACGATCGTCTTTTCGCTTAAATCCACCGCTCCTTGCGCAATCTCAAGTGCCAGCATCTGGCCGCTCTTCGTCTGAGGCGCTGCAATAACCGGACACATTTGCAGCCGCCGCACTGCTTGCAGTGTCATAAGCTCCGGATCTCCCGGCCCCACGCTGACACCATACAGCGTTCCCTTGTGTTCTACCATTGTTGTAACATCTCCTTTGCGGGCGGTGTCATCCCCAGCAAACCATAGGTGTTGGAAAAAACAACCGCACCAATTTGACACTGCGTGCCAATGCGACGCTCCAGATGGGACTGGATTGCCTGTAGGAGAGAATCCAGTACAGCCTGTTGCAGGTGCAGCGGTTCCAAAATTGCAAGACAAGCATCCGCCGTAGCTGCTTGCTGCAAAGCCCGGCAAGTTCCTGTATCAGCACCACACAGGGCTGCATGGGCGCAGAACAGCTCGGTACGGCAGTCTGCATACCGTGAGTGGGTATTCATGATGCCGCCTGCCACTTTGACCAATTTGCCAATATGCCCCACCAACAGTAGCTGCTCGATTCCCTCTACCGCAGCAGAGTCCAACGCCTCCCCCAGAAAATTAGAACATTTGACCACCGGCACGCCGCGCTGGTCCCAGCCCTGTGCGCGGAGAAAGTCTGTTCCATAGTTTCCCGGCGTCAAAATCAACCGCTTTGAGTTCATCCCATGTTGGTGGATCTCCAACGAGATCGTATCCACAATGGCCTGTTCGCTCATAGGCTCTACAATCCCCGACGTTCCCAGAATCGACAGCCCTCCTTCAACTCCCATCTGCGGATTAAAGGTTCGCTGTGCCGCTTCTTCCCCGCCTTCAATGCTGATGATAACCGAAAGGCCCCCTACGTACCCGCTTTCCTTACATACTGCTTCCACCTGCTGGGCAATCATCTGCCGCGGTACACGGTTGATAGCAGCCGCACCGACCGGCTGATCCAACCCCGGTTTTGTTACGCGGCCCACGCCCTTACCGCCATCGATTTGAATACCGGATGCCTTCTCTTTTTGTACGGTGGCCGTAATGGCCAACCCATTGGTAACATCTGCGTCGTCCCCGGCATCCTTTTGCACACTGCACACTGCAGCATCCCCCTGCAAGTGCAACAACGCAGGGCGAACCGTAACATCCCACCCTTTGGGCGTTATCAGGGTTATAGAACGCGACACCATCCCTGTCAGCAATAACCGTGTTGCCCCCTGTGCAGCCAGCGCCGCACAGGTACCGGTGGTGTAACCACAGCGCAAAAGCCTTTGCCCGCTGCGGATGGAATGATCAAACGCCATGTTCTACTCCAAAAGTTCTTGCAATTTATCACAATATACTTGCTGAATCTCTGGCAAGCGTCCCAGTCCTTCCAGCGTACAACGCACGGTAAAACCGGCCGCTTCCAGTTGGCTTTTCCAACTTTCTGGGGCTGGCCCAGCCATATCTTTACAGGCATGATCCCCCGCCACCAACAGCAACGGCACCAGATGTACTTTGGTATATCCTGCCGCCTGCATTTGGGGCAAGATTTCTTTCAGCCCCGGCCAGCCTTCTACGGTAGCCACAAACGCATCCAAACGATTCTGTAAAGCGAATGTACTTTGCAGTGCCGGATACACCACACCCGCAAAGTGTTCCGTACCATGCCCCATGAAAAGCAGCGCTTCCTGTGGGTTTGACGGGTACACCGTGCCGAGAATCCGGGTGACACGCTGTAAATCCACGGTATCGGCCAACAGTGGTTTTCCTAACGAAAAGCGGGCAAAACAGTCGGTATACGGGGCGATTTCGGTTTTCATTTTATCGTATTCATACCCGTAAAGCAAGTGCGTGGGTTGTACGACCACATCGGTATACCCATCGCGGGCCAACTGCTCCAAAGCTTCCGGCAAACTGTTTACCAGCTCACCTTGTGCTGCCATTCGCTTGCGAATAATCCGACTGGTCCATGCACAAACAAACTGGCGTTCCGGCGCCGCTGCCCGTAAAGCTTGTTCTACCGCCAACAGATCTTTGCGGCCATTTGCCACGGTTGTGCCAAAGCTGACACAAACCAACGCTTGTTTCATTTTGGTTGCTCCTTTCCGTGGGGGCGGTACAAAATATACGGTATGCCTTCCTCATCCACGCCCACACGAGCTTTTACTCCATACAAACTTTCAATAAACGACGGCGTCAACAGCTCTCGCGGTGAGCCGCTCCCCACCAATGTACCTTTTTTGAGAGCAAACAACTGGTCACAGTACATCGCCGCCAAATTCAAGTCATGTACCGCCACCAGAACCGTACGTTTTAAAGAACAGACCAACTCCATCATTTGCAGTTGGTATTGAATGTCCAGATGGTTGGTAGGTTCATCCAAGATAAGACAAGGAGTTTGCTGCACCAGCGCCCGTGCCAGTAAAACCCGCTGCTGCTCCCCACCAGACAACGTGGAAAAAACACGCCGTTCCATATCAGCCATCCCCACCGTTTGCAACGCTTCGCGCACAAGACGGTAATCCTGTGCGTTTTCCCGCTGCATAGCACGTTTGTGGGGGGAACGTCCCATAAGCACGACTTCCTGTACCGTAAAATCAAACGAAAAGGCATGATGCTGCGCTACCACCGCCAGCTTTTGCGCACTTTGTCGTACCGAATAGCGGGATAGTTCTTGACCATCCACCCATACCGCACCGCCAGTAGGCCGCAACACCCGATAAATACATTTTAATAAAGTACTTTTTCCGCTGCCGTTCGGGCCGATGATTCCCACAACTTGCCCTTTGCCAGCAGTCAGATGGATGTGCTCTAAAATATGCTGCCCGCTTAATGTCACACTAAGATCTCTGGTTTCCACCATAGACATTAAGCGTCACCTCCAAATCCATAACGGTGCCGCATCATTAAATAGAGGAACACCGGTGCTCCCAAAAGTGAGGTCAAAATACCAATGGGGATTTCATTTCCGGGCAGCAATGTGCGGCAGGCCACATCCGCCCAAAGTAGAAAAATAGCCCCTACCAGCGCCGATACCGGTACCAGACGGCGATGATCTGTACCCAATAGCAACCGCACACCATGGGGGACTACCAGCCCTACAAAGCCGATGGTTCCGGCATTGTATACTGCCAACCCAATCAACAGAGAGGTCAAGACCAAGTACAGAATACGCCAGCGGTGCAGGTCGGTGCCCAAAGTCACAGCGCTGTCATCCCCCAGCAGCATCAGGTTGAAGGTACGGCTTTGGGTAACAAAAAACAGGCACCCAAAAATCGTTGCCGCCACCATCACGCTATTGTCTTGCCAGTTGGCTGCCCCAAGCCCGCCCATCGTCCAGCGAATGATCTGGGCAGGTGCATGGTCATCGTTGCGCAGGTAGATGGCGAAATTGGAAAAAGCGC
The DNA here is from genome assembly GCA_963557315.1 of uncultured Gemmiger sp. Lineage (GTDB taxonomy): Bacteria > Bacillota > Clostridia > Oscillospirales > Ruminococcaceae > Gemmiger. The sequence continues at coordinate 94,622 of CAUWAX010000005.1, forward strand.
CACAAACCGCGGAGAGTGCCGAGCCTGCCAGCAGCAATTTTACGGCAGTAGCACGCCCCCCTACATTTGCCAAAGCCATCACCGCAAAAGATACAAGCAAAGCCCCTACAAAAGCCATTGCCCCTACCGAGCGGACACCCCAGATTGCCCCCACACCAAACAGAGCTGCCAACGTCGCTCCCAAAGAAGCACCGGAGGAGATACCAAGAATATACGGGTCTGCCAAGGGATTTTTGACAAGCGCCTGCATGACTACACCGCATATTGCCAGTGATGCGCCTACAGCAGCTCCCAGCACCAGACGAGGCAGACGAATCAACCAAACCACATCGTGCAGCGCAGAGCCGGCAGCCCAATCGGCAGGCACCGGCAACCGAAACACCGCATGAAGGAATTTATAGCGAAGAACACCGTAGACATCCTCCACCGCCAACGGCATAGTCCCAAAGGTAACCGCCACGACCAACGAAGCCCCCAGCAGGATGATCAGCACCCATACAAGGACTGCGTCGGCGGCAAGGCAAGATCTGCCTGTATGTTGAGCTTTTTTCATTTTGACAGCTCCGGATACATTCCAGCAGCCAACGTTTGAATACCGTCGATGGTGCGCGGCCCCGCCGCATAGATATCCCCCAACATAACAAGGTAGACCCGGTCATTTTGCACCGCCGAAAGACTGGCCAGTGCCGGATCCTCGGTAATGACCGCCTTCTGACTGGCCATAACACTTTCCGGATCGTCACCGGAATACGCCATATACACCACAAAAATGACGTCCGGATCACAAGCCAACAGATCTTCTTTGCTCATCTCGTTTCCATCGGGATTGGCCAATTCGCCGCCCAGTTGGGTCACCATATCTCCAGCCAGCGTGTTGGCCCCATAGTTGCTGATGGAATCCCCCATCGGTTCTACTACCGCTACACGGACCGTCTCCTTTCCCTGAACCGCTTCCTCTGTCCGAGCAATCTCGGCCTGCATCTCCTCCACAAGAGCTTGCGCACGGTCCTCCACCGCAAAGATCCGCCCCAGATTCAAAATATCCGTGTATTCGTTTTCCAATGTACGAGGATACCCACCCGGCCGTGTGTTAGAATTCATATAGGTGGCGACACCTTTTTCGTTCCAAGCGGAAACATCCCCCAACATGGTATCGCCAAACAGAGATCCCCACGATAGAATCATGTCGGGTTGCAACAGTGTGATGGTTTCTTTGTCCGGGGCAAACACCGTTTCCTGATAGTGCATAGCAGCAAAGCCTTCCTGCCATTCAGGTTTCACTTCGTTGTCAAGGCCATAGCTGGCGATCACATGGTCTTCTAGTCCCAGTGCAATCATGGTTTCGATGGATCCCTGATAAACCGCCACCACCCGCTGCGGCACCTGCGTATAGGTATGCTGTACTTCCTTTCCGGTAAAGTCGTAATTGGTGATGGTGACGGGCTGATACGACGCCGTTTCTGCCGTTGCCTGTGAAGCCATCGTGTTTTCGGAAGAGTCGGTTGGCTGTACGCCGCAAGCACAGAGTGCCAGTGCGCAAGCGATGGTAAACACTGTGATACGATGCCATCGAGTACGGAACATAGTCTTCTCCTTTATGGGTTATCAAACCGTAGAAATTGCATCGCAAAAAGAAAAGGCCTGCCCCGACCTTACCAGCCAGACAGACCCATACCGAAACAAAGCGCCCTCAAAACACGATGCACTTTCGTTTTCCGCGCCAACGTTTGGTCCGTCCGCTGCACGGGTCCTGCAACCGATACAACGGCGGTTTGTACCGTTGCATCCGGCAGTATAAATCTCAAGGCAGGTCTTCCGGCTCTGGCTTCCTTGTCGGAACGTGCGTCTTCCCACACCAGCGTGCAGTGACATGAAGTTACGTTCCGGCTCAGCCATTACGGCGGCGGTCCCGCGCAGGTCTTACACCTGCTTCCCTATTCTCCCGGCCAACCACGCGGGGTCCCGGGCACCTTGGGATGCTTTGTTGTATCAGGATACCATAAAAACCGCTGCCCCGCAAGAGGCAGCGGTTTTTTGAAATAGTTTTTCCTGCGCTCAACCCAAAATCTGCTTGGCAAGGTCCGCACTCGCCTTCGCATCCTTGCAGTAAAAGTCAGCACCGATTTCTTTCGCATAGCTCGGCGTCAATACAGCGCCGCCTACCCAGACTTGACAATCCAGTTTTGCCTGATGCAGTGCTTCAATGGTAGCTTTCATGTTGGGGACCGTGGTGGTCATCAGAGCGGACAGCCCCACCAGCTTAGCACCCGTAGTCCGCACCGCCTCCACGACTCGTTCGGGAGGCACATCCCGGCCCAAATCCAGTACATCATAGCCGTAGTTTTCCAGAATCACCCGCACGATGTTCTTACCGATGTCATGGACATCTCCTTTAACGGTGGCTACCACAATTTTTCCTTTAGCGGCTGTCTGGGGTTGCCCTTGCGCAGCAATCTTTGCCTTGATCACTTCAAAGGCCGCCTGCGCCGCAGTGGCTGCCTGCAACAACTGCGGCAAAAAGATGGTTCCTTTTTCGAATCCATCCCCCACCACATCCAGTGCCGGAATCAAAGACGCGTTGACCACTTCCAACGGTTCTTTGGTCGCCAACGCTGCTTCTGCCGCTGCATGAGCTTCCGCTTTCAATCCCCGGCGCACCGCTTCAAACAAAGCGTCATCTGCCGCCGCAACGGTTTGAGTCTGTACGGCATTCTTGCTGACCTGCTGGGTCTGAATCTGCACATCGGCGTAAGCCGCCACATAGTCTGCGCTTTGGGCATCCTGCGCCGTAAGCACCCGGTACGCCCGCACAGCGGCCATCATCTCCGGCGTGTTGGGATTCATAATGGCAAGGTCCAACCCAGCGGCCATTGCCATCGTCAAGAACGTCGTATTCAGATACCCGCGGCACGGCAGGCCAAAACTAATGTTGGAAACCCCCAACACTGTACGGACACCCAATTCCCGTTTGCAGCGAGTCAGTGCCTCCAACGTTTGCTGGGCACCTTCCTGTTGGGCGCTGGCCGTCAAAGTCAAACAATCGATATAAATATCTTCCTCGGGGATCCCCGCTGCGGTAGCCGCCGCCACAATCTTCTGCGCAATGGCGAATCGCCCTTCTGCACTGTTGGGAATCCCATGTTCATCCAAAGTCAATCCCACTACGGCAGCACCGTACTTTTTGCACAAAGGCAAAATCTCGTCCAACGTCTTTTGTTCGCCGTTCACCGAGTTGACAATAGGCTTGCCGTTATACACCCGCAGTGCTCGAGACAGTGCCTCTGGCTGGGAGGAATCCAACTGCAGCGGCAAATCGGTAACCGCCTGCAAATCTTGGACCAATCGCTCCAAGGTAGCCGCCTCATCAATGCCGGGCAGTCCGGCATTCACATCCAGTACCTCAGCACCGGCTTCCGCCTGCGCCACTGCCTGCGCGCAAGGGTAGGCGCTGTCACCTTCCCGCAAAGCCTGCTGGAGCCGTTTTTTGCCGGTGGGGTTGATGCGTTCCCCCACCACGGTGATGCCGTTTACCTCCACAAAGCGTACCGGTGTGCACAGGCAGCTACGGCGCAGCGGAATTTTCTGTGCCGGTGTCAGCGGTGCAAAAGTCTGATGTAATTTGGCAATATAGTCCGGTGTCGTGCCGCAGCAGCCGCCCACCATCGAGATTCCAATCGAGGTATAGGCCTGCATTTCTCGGGCAAATTCATCCGCATCCAGATTGTAGCTGCCGTCCGGGTTGGGCAATCCGGCATTCGGCTTCACAAAAACCGGAATGTGCGCCGGAACCGTGCGGCACAATCGCTGGGCAAAGAGCAGGATTTCCGCAGGACCTAAAGAACAGTTGATGCCGATGGCATCCGCCCCCAAGCCGGCCGCTGTAGCTCCGTAGCTCTCCACCGTACATCCCGTAAAGGTCCGGCCTCGGCTCTCAAAACTCATCGACACGAAAACCGGCAGATTACTGTTCTCTTTTGTCGCCAAAATAGCGGCCTTGAGTTCGTAGAGATCCGTCATTGTCTCCAGAAAGACAAAATCCGCGTTTCCCTGCACACCTGCCCGAACAATCTCGGCAAAAGAAGCATATGCCTCCTCAAAAGGCAGAGTCCCCGCAGGGGCTAACAACTCGCCCAACGGGCCGATATCCAATCCTACCAACGCACCACTGGGCTGGGCCGCTTTACGGGCACAGTCCAAAGAGGCAGTCACCACTTGCTGCACGGTATAACCGGTTCCGGCAAGTTTTCGGGCATTGGCCCCAAAGGTATTGGCAAGCAAAAGGTCCGCTCCCGCAGCTGCATATTCAGCATGGATGGCAGTCAGAACTTTCGGCATTTCCAGCGCGGCCAATTCCGGTTTTTGTCCGGGTTTTAAGCCACGTTTTTGCAACTGGGTCCCCATACCGCCGTCCAGAAATACATAACGGCTGCGGTCAAATATCGATTCGATCTGCACAGGCAGTTTCTCTCCTTTGCAATGTTAGTTTCGAGCAAAACAGGTCGTTCCCTTTTTACGAAACGCACAGGTTTCTCGCAGATGGCAGGTTCCACACCCCGCCATCGCGCCCGTAACCGGATGGTCGGCAATGCCCAGCAAAGCCGTGGTACTCTTGCGCGGGACCAGCAAATGCTCCGCCGTCACCGCCAGACCACAGCCACGCACACTATCCACAGCAAGGCTGATTTCTTCGTTGAGTTCCAACGGGCAGTCCCCGTATCCCGGCGCAAAGCGCCCTGTCAAATAGAGACCCTCTGCCCGCAGCTGGGCACGCAATTCTTCCTCCAGCGCATCACAGACCTGTTCCAAGAGAACCGAGGCCATCGCATCCGCCGTAGCCGCCAATGCGATATCGGTCAGTTCCATGCGGCGCAGCAGCGTGTCCACTTCGCTGCCTAAGGTAGCAGCCATCAACAAAATACGGTCACAGCTCTGCAAATGCCGCGCCAAGTCTCGGCCTCGGTTTTCCAGCGAAACGGCTGTCCGGGGCAGAATCCGCCACACTGCACGGGGTGTAGCCGTTTGCAGCAGCCGTTCCTCCGCCCGGTCCAGCAGCGCAGCGGAAGCAGCGTCCGGTTCCCAACCGGCTGCTCCCATATACCGCAGCGCAGTGGCACGGTCAATGGACGGCGGCGTAGACCGCACCATTACAGCAAATCCCGGATGCCGTCATACACCTTTTCAGCCACAACCGCATCATTCATAGCATAGAGGTGTACACCGTCCGCGCCGCCCTCGATGAGGTCCCGCATCTGACGTACCGCATAATCGATGCCTGCGTCATACAATGCCGCCGGATCATCTTGCCAACGGGAAATCATCCGCGTAAAATCCGAAGGCAGACTGGCCGAGGAAAGCGCCACCGTCCGCTCAATCTGGCTGCGCTTCACAATGGGCATAACGCCAGCTGAAACCGGCAGCGTAATGCCAGCCCGACGGGCAAGGTTCAGAAAACGGTAAAAGTGCATGTTGTCAAAGAACAACTGGGTAACAAGATGCTCAGCGCCTGCCTCTTGTTTACTTCTTAAATTTTCTACATCCTGACGCAGGTTTTCCGCTTCCGGATGTCCTTCGGGATAGCAAGCGCCATGCACCGAAAACATCGGTTTCTTCTCTTTAATAAAAGCGGTCAGGTCGCATGCATGTACAAAATCGGGACTTTCGGGCCGCGTGGGCGTGCGGTCTCCCCGCAGCGCCAGCACATCATGTACGCCCACCTGCTCCAGTTGGTCAAGAATCTTGGCAGCACTGGCACGATCATTGCCCATGCAGATCAGATGTGCCAAAGCCGGGATTCCCAATTCGTTCTGAATTAAATCTGCCACCTCAACCGTGGAAACACCGCCAGCAGAACCACCGGCACCAAAAGTCACACTGATAAAATCTGGTGCCAGCTTCTTCATCTCATGCAGCGTAGCACGCATTTTTTCCATCTGCGTGGTCTGCTTAGGGGGAAAACACTCAATGGAAAACACACAGCGCTTGGCTTTGAACTGTTCGATAATCTTCATACTACTTTCTATTCCCTTCTCTTCTATTGCGGGGTTTAAGCCGCCGCTTGTCCGGTATCCGCCGTAACTGCATGCAGTGCACCATCTTCGTAGGTGAACGTTATAGTTCCCATCGTATCTGTACGGTAAATTTCGATGCCTGCCGCTTCCATACGACGCAGGACCTCCTCATGCGGATGTCCATACTCATTATCCAACCCACAACTGATTACCGCAGCCTGCGGCTGCACCACCTCCAGCAGTTCCTCACCACTGGATGTGGAAGAGCCGTGATGCCCCGCCTTATATAACGTAGCCTGTAAATTGCGGCCATAGCGGTCTACCAAAGCCTGTTCGGCCGACTCCTCCGCATCGCCGGTAGCCAAATATCGGAAACCACCTGCTTCAAACAACAAACAGAGTGAGCCATTGTTGGCGTCATCTTCCTCTTCCATCCATGCACTGCCACCTTGCAAGACATGCAAAACTCCGCTGCCCAGCGTGTAGCTGTTTCCTTCTTCCGTTTCTACGATAGAAACCCCAGCCGCTTCAGCCTCCTCTTGCAGGCCACGAGGCCAAGGGGATTCTTCCGCTTCCCATACCGGGAGCAACACTTGCTCTACGGGAAAATGCTCCAGCACGGTAAGGGCACCGCCTGTATGGTCGGCGTGAGGATGGGTCAATACCAGATACTTGAGTTCAGTGATTCCGGCCCATTGCAGATCCTGCACCAACTGTTCCCGGGACTCTGCCGTGCCGGTATCGATTAAGCAATACTCACCATCCTGACCGATCAGCACGGAGTCCCCCTGCCCAACGTCCAGCACAGACACCGTAGTCGTACTGTCCGTCAGCAGCTGTGGATCCGGCCCTTCCATCGGCACGCCTAGCGCCGTATATAGCTCCGACCAACTAGGAACCCCGCCAAAACCGCCATGGTATTCTACCACAAAGGCAACTACTGCCAGCAAAAGAACCGATAGTCCGGTAACAATTTTACGGTACAGACGCTTACTGCGCCGACGTTTTGTGTTACGCTTCCTCGTACTGCGCATTCAATTTACGCTCCTGCCATTGTGCCCGCGTAACCAAAACTGCACGGGGCTTTGCCCCTTCGTAGGGACCGATGATCTTTTCCTGCTCCATTTGATCCATAATGCGAGCTGCACGGGCATACCCCAATTTGCAGCGACGCTGCAGCAAACTGGTAGAAGCCTGTCCCGCTTCGATGACACACTCCACGGCTTGCTCAAACATGGGGTCCAGCGCTCCGCTGCCATCCCCATCATCGTCACCTTTTTTTCTGCCCTTTTCTGCCACTGCACGGCGCTCCATCTCGGCGATCATTTCCTCGTCGTACTGAGAGGAGGAAGTGGATTTGATAAAGCTAAGCACTGCGCCGATTTCCTCATCGGTCACAAAGGTGCCCTGCACACGCACCGGCTTGGCCGCGCCCACCGGCAGGAAAAGCATATCACCGTTGCCCAGCAGTTTTTCGGCGCCCGAGGTATCCAGAATCGTACGCGAGTCAATCTGGCTGGAAACCGCAAAAGCAATACGGCTAGGGATGTTTGCCTTGATCAGGCCGGTGATGACGTCCACACTGGGACGCTGGGTAGCTACAATCAGATGAATGCCTGCGGCACGGGCTTTTTGCGCAATGCGGCAGATGTAATCTTCCACCTCTTTGCCGGCTACCATCATCAAATCGGCCAACTCGTCGATAATGATGGCGATATACGGCAGATGCTCCATTCCTGTCTGCGCTGCCAATTTGTTGTACGCTTTGATCTCACGCACATTGTTTTCGGCAAACAACTTGTAGCGGCGTTCCATCTCCGCCACGCTGGCCCCCAAAGCGCCGGCAGCTTTCCGAGGCTCGGTGACTACCGGCATCAAAAGATGCGGGATACCATTATATTCCGCCAGTTCCACTACCTTCGGATCGATGAGGATCAGCTTCACATCCTCCGGTCCTGAGCGGAACAAAAAGCTGATGATAATCGAGTTGACGCACACCGACTTACCGCTGCCGGTAGAACCTGCAATCAGCAAATGGGGCATTTTGCACAAATCTGCCACCTGAGCCGTACCGGCAATATCTTTGCCAAGGGCCATCGTCAGCGGGCTGCGCATATTGATGTAATTCTGTGACTCAAACACTGTACGAATGTTGACGGTAGAACGAATCTTGTTAGGCACCTCGATGCCCACTGCCGGCTTGCCGGGAATCGGAGCCTCGATTCGGACGCCTGCCGTTGCCAAATTAAGGGCGATATCATCGGCAAGGCTTGTGATCCGGCTGACCTTAATACCGGCCTGCGGCTGCAATTCATACCGCGTCACCGACGGACCGCGGCAGATATCCAGAATCTTCGTTTTAACACCGAAACTTTCCAGTGTATTCACCAGCGTATCGGCATTCTTCTTCATTTCCCGCGCCGCTCCGGCTTCATCATCGGGGCGCGTGGCATTAAACAAATTCAGTGAAGGATAGCAGTACGGTTTAGGCGGCTCTTTCTGCGCCGTATCCAAGCGCATGGCATTCGGATCAGCTTTTGCGGCCGAAGGCGGCGTATATAAAGGTGCCCCTGCCGAATTTCCCACTGTTGCACTGACCTGCAGGTGTGCAGCCGTCCCGCCCTGCGGTACCGTGAAGGAGGACTCCGTTCCCGTCGGCTGCACAGTCGTGGTTCCATTTTGCTGTTCCAGCAGATCCGACAACGGTCGTCCCGATTGCCATGCCGCCCCAGCAGCTTGTCCCACATCATCAAAACTGCCGTTCAGTGTGGGAATTGCAGAAACCGTCTGTGGCGCCATCGAGCTCGTATCCGGCTCCACCGGTACCAACGGTGTATCAAAGCCCTCATTTTGAACGTCAGGATGCAGCGGCACCGAAAACTCTTGCGAGTCTGTTGCATGCCCATAGATAGATTCTGTTTCCTGCGCAGTATAGTACGGCGCATGGCCGCTGACAGCCCGGTTGATGAGATTGTCCAGCTCATCGCTCTCCGCGGTCACCGTTGGCTGCTCGGGCTGCAATGTCAGCTCAAAGTTTTCCTGCGGTGCAGGTGCAGGTTCCGGTTCCCGCTTTGGCGCATGGAAGCGCTGCGAATCTGACAGATGCGACAGCGGATCCATGCCAAAAGTGCCCCCAGGCCCAATGGTAACCGGTTCCAGCGGATCATGTTCCACCGCTTGCTTGAGGGCCTGCCCTTCCGGTCCGGGACCAAGGTCCACATCAAAAGAAGCTCGCGGTGCCACACCAGCCATGCCCGCCATACTGGGCATCACCGGTGTCGCGGCCGTCTGCGCGGTCGGGATACGCCCTGTGTCTGCAATCACGTCATAGGCAGGGTGATGGCGGCGCGGAGCATCTGGAAGCGTTCCGGTCAAATTTTCAATAGGTTCCTCTTCCAGCTCCTCCCCGAACAACTGGGTATCGTAAGCAGCTTCCGACGCTTCCCGCTCTGCCCGTGCCTGCTGTACTTTTTGGTATTGCCCATTGAGGAACTGTACCACATCCACCGGAGTAATGGCAAAAAACACCATCAATCCCAAAGCGAACACCAACAACATAACAAAGTTGGAGGCCGGTCGTCCAAAAAGTGCCAATAGTGTAGCACCGATAGGCGCGCCGATTACGCCGCCTTCCCAAAAGCCTGTCTGTCCGCGGGCATAGAGCATCTTGATGATTTCCCATGCGTTGGCCTCACTGACAGACACTTTGGAGAAGACCACGGGGACACTGGCGCACAGCGTTCCCATCAGCACCACTTTGCCCGCGAAAAGTCCTACACGGTATCCGGACGCCAGTAGGTAGGCCAGATACAACAAAAACGGTCCCACCAAATAGGTCATGATTCCAAAAATACCAAATAAGCCGCCCCGCATTGCCTTCCAGATATTTTGCCCCGGCACAAGCACCATGGCAACGCAAAGCAAGCCCACCCCTGCAAGCAACACACTGCGAAGCAGGTTGGGCGTTTCGGCCCGGCGCTGAGCGCGCCGGGAAACCGTCTTTTTGCTGCGGGACGAAGAACGTGAAGAAGAGCTCCGTCCGCGGCTGGACGAGCTACGGCTGGTACTAGATTTCTTTTTGCTGTTTTTATTGGAACGAGATTGAGCCATGCTGAAAAATACCCCTCTATAACACTCTATATAAAATAAGTAGGCACTTTGTGCCCAGCGAATATTCGGTTTTTATTTTATCACGAATGCCGGGGGTTGTAAATGGAAAATCCCGCGACTCATTTATGGATTTTTCCCGAGATGTGTCAGGACTTTTTTTCGATCTCTTTATACAAATATTGCAACGCATCCGATAAGCCACCCAGCTCATCGATCAAGCCCTCTTCCACCGCTTGACGGCCATCCAACACCGTTCCCATATCCATGACCAACTCTCCGGTGTTATGCATCAACGTGGTAAAACGCCGCGCTGTAATGCCGGAATGTCCCGCCACAAACCCCACAATACGCTCCTGCATCTGCTCAAAATATCGCAGCGTCTGAGGCACCCCCAACACCATACCCGAATGGCGCACAGGATGCACCGTCATCGTGGCCGTGGGCACAATAAAACTGCGCCGGGCAGACACAGCCAGCGGAATACCAATGGAGTGTCCGCCCCCCAGCACCAGCGTGGCACTGGGTTTGTTTACACCGGCAATCAGCTCTGCCAAGGCGAGCCCAGCTTCCACGTCCCCGCCTACGGTATTCAAAATTACCAACAGCCCTTCGATTTCGGGATCTTCCTCGATATCTACCAACTGCGGAATCACATGTTCATACTTGGTGGTCTTTTGGCTGTCCGGCGCCAGCGTATGTCCCTCGATGGTGCCGATCACTGTCAAACAATGGATTGCATGCCGCCCTTTGGTCGCGGGCACAATGCCATCCTCAGTGATCAAATCATGTTCCAGCCGTTTGAGCGCGGCCGTTTCGGTCGGGTTGAAATTGCTTTTGGTTTTCGCCTTTTTCGCAGTAGGTTCCATCGTATGCACAGCTCCTTCTCTCTTCAATGCTGTGTACAGTATGTGCGCCTGTATCTGGGACTATTCTCTTATTTATTGCCCACAAAATTGTTTTGTTTCCTCCACTTCTCCCCTTTTACTCGAAAAAATCGCATAAAAATTGCTCTATTTTTTTGTCAAAGAATTCTTATGTGAAAAAATTGCCAAAAAACTTAGATAAAAAATTGACAATTTCACAGAGAGTATTTATAATAAATTATAAAATTGCGTACATGGAAATTCGCCGTGCAGCTATTCCTGCCGGCCTAATGTGAGGTAATGTTTTATGGCGGTTCAAAACAAAGTATCTTTGCCGGTCATCAAACGACTTCCAAAGTACTATCGTTATCTGACCAATTTGTCCGCAGACGGCAAAGAAAAAATTTCCTCCAGCGAGTTGTCTCATATGATGGGCACTACTGCCAGTCAGGTCCGACAAGACTTTAACTGTTTCGGCGGGTTTGGTCAGCAGGGCATCGGCTACAAGGTGGATGTCCTCCGTGCCGAAATCGGCAAGCTGCTGTTCGGAGATGGCGAACGGCTGCCCACCATTCTGATTGGTGCCGGTCATCTGGGATCTGCCGTTTCCAGCTTTATCAGCCGTGATACCAACGGCTATCGCTTGATTGGCGTATTCGATATCAACCCAGACCTTTTCGGCAAGGAGATGTGCGGCGTGCCGATTTTGCCGCTGCAGGACCTTTCCACCTTCTGCGCCGAACACCATCCCGAAGTTGCGGTTTTGTGTGTGCCGCGGCAAAGCGCCATTGATCTGGCCAGTGATTTGGTATCTTACGGCATCAAAGGCGTGTGGAATTTCAGCCATTACGATCTCTCGGTGGAATATCCGGATCTAACCGTGGAGAACGTCCATTTAGGCGACAGTCTGATGAGCCTTGGCTACCGGCTGCGCAATAAAGACTAACGGAGGAATCAACACTTCGTATGGCCAAATTATATTTTCGCTACGGGGCAATGAACAGCGGCAAAACCACCGCTTTAATGCAGGTCGCCTACAACTACAAAGAGCGCGGTATGCGTGTCTTAATCCTAAAGCCCGCTATCGATACCAAAGGGCAGGATTCTATCGTTTCCCGGCTGGGCATCAGTTGTAAAGTAGATGTCCTTGTCACCCCTGAAATGAATGTTGTAGAACTGGTTCGAGCTGACACCGCAGCACACGGCGCGCCTGCTTGCGTGCTGTGCGACGAGAGCCAATTTTTCACACCCGAACAGGCAGAACAGTTGTTTTTGGTCACGGTGGATTTGGGAATCCCCGTGATTTGTTACGGTCTACGCGCCGACTTTATGATGCGTGGTTTCCCCGGTTCTACCCGGTTGTTAGAATTGGCGCACACCATCGAAGAGCTCAAAACGATCTGCGCCTGCGGACGCAAAGCTATTTGCAACGGACGTAAGGTTAACGGTGAATTTGTGTTCGAAGGCGCACAAGTGGCGATTGATACAGTGGACAATGTGGAATACCAGAGCCTATGTCCTCAGTGTTGGTTCCGTGAATACCGAGCTTTTTTAAAACGGCACGGCAAGCAGTAAGTTTCTTCTATCAGCATAAATAAAACCGCCGCATCTTACAGGAAGATGCGGCGGCTCTTTTTATTGGCTATTTGTTGACCCTCTTATAGTATTGGCGGTACTGCTGTGGCGAAAGTCCGGTTGCATCCTTAAAGACACGACGGAAATGGGCCGTAGTCATAAACCCCGTCTTTTCGGCTACCACCGAAATACTTTCCCCGGATTTTTCGATCAAGTTTTGGGCCGCTTTGATTCGCACACCGTTGATGTACTCAATCAGGCTCAGGTTGGTGGACTTCTTGAATAGCCGACTCAGGTAGTAAGGACTGATATAAAATTGACTCGCGATTCCCGTCAGGGTGAGCTTTTCAGCATAGTGCTGTGCAATATAGGCCTGAATCTGATCCACAATATGATTGGTGACGCGCCCTTTTTCGCCCCCCTGCGCTTGTTGCTGCCGACACAGCGACTTGAGTTCCAGCAACAGTGTGGCCAGCAGCATTTTCCGCATGGCCTCCCCTTCCTGCGAAGTGTCACTGTCCAGCAACAAAAGCTGCTGCAACATACTTTGGATATGATTTTGCTGCTTAACGGTGATACTGGACAAGAGGTGATTGTGCTCCTCTGTCAAGAAAGAGAAAAAGTCCACCTCGGGAAATGCAGCCGCAATCTTTTCCAGATATTCCCGGCTGAAATTCAGCACAATGCGGCTGGAGGGCGAATCCCCCAGCGATGCCGTCTTGTGAATTTGATTTTCGCCGATCAAAACCACACTTCCGGCATTGACAATATAAGCAGAATCCTCGATAAAATAGCGTCGGGTGCCGGCAATTTCATAATAAATTTCAAATTTGTGGTGGATATGAAAGCTGGGCATATCAAAGCCAGTATCCCGGTCCACCCGTTCAATAAAGAAATCGTTTTGCGGACAATAGGTATATTCAGAAACCATCGGTAACCCCTTTTATCGGATGGTTCTCCTCCCGCCATCCAATCTTTTTTGTCTTTACTATTAGAATAGCACATTTCTTGCTACTTTTCAAACTATTTTTTGCAAAATCCGTTTCTTTGTTACAACAAGCGCAAAAAAAGCACCGAGAGTTGCCTCCCGGTGCTTTGCCACAAGGTTTTTTCGTTATTTCATCAAGCCACAGACCAACTGAGCGTAAGCCACCGGATCCTCGATGGGCAAACCGGCAATCAGCAGCGCTTGGTCGTACAGCAGTTCGGCATATTTACCCACCTTGTCGGTATCGCCCGCCTCGTGGGCAGCCTTAAGCGCCGCAAACACGTCATGGTTCGGATTAAGCTCCAATACCTTGGTGCTCTCTACGCCTTCGCCATTGGGCATCTTGCGCAGCACCTTCTCCATCTCCATCGAGATGCCACCCTCACTGGACAAGGTAACCGGATGCTCCTGCAGCGTGGGATTAACTTTGACTTCTTTGACCTTACCGTTAAGCGCCGTCTTAATTTCCTCAAACAAATCTTTATTCTCGGTAGCGGTCTCCTCGGCAGCCTTCTTTTCTTCCTCAGTCTCCAAACCCAAGTCGCCGGAGTTAATATTCTTGAAGGTCTTTTCCTTGTAATCCCGCATCATCTGCAGGCAGAATTCATCCACGTCTTCGGTGCAGAGCAGCAGGTCATACCCCTTGCTCAACACCAACTGCGCGTTGGGCAGCTTGCCCAGACGATCGGTATCATCACCAGCCGCAAAGTAGATGCACTTCTGGTCTTCCGGCATCTTCTCGATGTACTCGTCGAGGGTGACCAGCTTTTGCTCTTTGGCAGAATAGAACAGCAGCAAATCTGCCAAAAGATCCTTATGCATGCCGTAATCACCGTAGATGCCAAATTTGATCTGACGGCCAAATGCCTTCCAGAAGGTTTCGTACTTCTCGCGGTCATTGACCAGCATGGCATGCAATTCGTTCTTGATCTTCTTTTCCAGACTGTTGCGCATCAGCTTGAGCTGGCTGTCCTTCTGCAGTGTCTCACGGCTAATGTTCAGGCTCAGGTCTTCGCTGTCAACAACACCCTTTACGAAGCTAAAGTAATCCGGCAGCAGGTCGGCACACTTCTCCATAATCATGACGCCGGAAGCATACAGTGCCAGCCCCTTCTCGTACTCCTTGGTGTAGTAGTCATAGGGGGTACGACTGGGGATAAACAACAACGCCGTATAGGTCGCCGTGCCTTCGGTCCGACTGGTGATGACCCGCAGCGGGTCGGAGTAATCCATGAACTTGTTCTTGTAGAACTCGTTATAGTCTTCCTCTTTCACTTCGCTCTTGGGACGTTTCCAGAGGGGCACCATGCTATTGAGGGTTTCCAGCTCCGTGTAGGTTTCGTACTCGGGCTTATAATCGTCCCCGGCGTCTTCAGGTTTCGGCTTCTGACGAGACTTCTCCCGATACATCGTAATGGGGAAATGAATATAGTCGCTGTACTTTTTGACCAGATTGGCCAGCGTGTAATCGTCCAGATATTCGCTGTAACGGTCCGTATCCGTGTCTTCTTTGAGCACCAGAATGATCTCTGTGCCCACATCCTCTTTGTCCGCTTCGGTCAGTGTGTAGCCTTCCACACCCTTGGACTCCCACATCCACGCGGTGTCCTCTCCTTGTGCGCGGGAAATTACAGTGACCTTGCTGGCCACCATAAATGCCGAATAGAAACCAACACCAAACTGACCGATGATATCGATGTTATCACTCTGATTCTCCGTCTTGAAATCCAACGAACCAGACTTCGCAATGGTGCCGAGATTCTTTTCCAGTTCCTCTTTGGTCATACCGATACCATTGTCACGGATGGTCAGCGTACGGTTCTCTTTGTCGGGCTGGATGTGAATCTTTAAATCGTCCTTCGTAATGCCGATAGAGGTATCGGTCAGGCTCTTGAAATACCGCTTATCACACGCATCCGATGCGTTGGAGATCAGCTCACGCAGAAAGATTTCACGATTGGTATAAATAGAATTGATCATCAGGTCGAGCAGCTTTTTACTTTCGGCCTTGAATTGACGCATTGCCATAGTAAAGGACCTCGCTTCATGAGAAATTAGCACTCTATAATTCCAACTGCTAACGGTAGTTTAGCACTCTTTTCATCAAAGTGCAAGTGTTTCTCTCCCATTTAACAAAAAATTTAAAAAGGTTTTGTAAATTCGCCTTTGCCTCTTTTCAAATTCTATAAATTGGGGTATTCTGTACATGGATAAAACCAAATCGCAAAAAGGAACGTGATCCAATCGTGTCTGTCTATGGGGACAAAGCCTATGAGGCTTTTTTCAAAGGATATAATTGCAGTCAATGCGTAGTGCTGGCTTTTGCCGACATGATCGGCCTAACCGAAGAACAAGCGCTCAAGATGGCTTCCGGGTTTGGCGGCGGTTTTGGGCGCATGCGGGAGGTCTGCGGCGCGTTCTCCGGCCTGACCATCGTGTTGGGAGCATTATATGGCAACACCGATCCCGCTCAAAAGACCCAAACCTACACCGAGGTACAAGCGTTGGCCGAACAATACAAGCAGCGAAATGGCGGCGACAGTATCGTTTGCCGAGAACTGCTGGGCCTTGCCAAAGCAGAAGGCACACCGGTAGCCAGTCCCCGCACTGCGGAGTACTACAAAAAACGCCCTTGTCCGGAATTGGTCCGCTTAGCTGCCGACCTAATGGCAGAGTATATTGAGCAGCATCCGTTGGCGGAAACCAAAGCCTAATACTCTCAGCTTTTGTTTGAAATGTTTCTGAAAGGAAGTGGCTGTCTATGCAATTTTACACCCACACCTTCCCCAG
Source organism: uncultured Gemmiger sp. (assembly GCA_963557315.1). GTDB lineage: Bacteria > Bacillota > Clostridia > Oscillospirales > Ruminococcaceae > Gemmiger. The sequence goes on from CAUWAX010000005.1 coordinate 110,956, forward strand.
CGGCGCGAAGTTAACCGGATATCTGCGCGACGAAACCGTGGAAATGCCTGCCTACAACACACGCCCTGCCGTTTTGATCTTACCGGGCGGCGGTTATGAACGCTGCAGTGCCCGCGAATCCGATCCTGTGGCCGTACAGTTTTTGCAGGCCGGTTATCAGGTCTTTACACTTTTGTACACCGTTTCCCCAGCACCTTTACACTGGCAGCCACTGATCGATGCTGCAGGCGCCATTTTGCATCTGCGCCGCAACGCCGCCAAACTACGGGTGGATCCTTTTAAAATTGCCATTTGCGGTTTTTCCGCCGGGGGGCATCTAGCCGGAGCCACCGCCATCTTGTGGGACGCCGAGCCAGTTCGTCAAGCATTGGGTGTTTCCGGTGAGGAAGCCCGGCCCGATGCTGTCATTTTGGGTTACCCCGTAGTTTCTTCCGGAGACTTTGCACATCGTGGTTCCTTTGACCGTCTAGCCGGCGACGATAACGCGCTGCGCGCCGCCTTGAGTCTGGAAACCCATGTACAAGACGATCTTCCACCTTTCTTTATTTGGCATACTGTGGACGATGCTACTGTACCGGTACAAAACTCCTTGCTGCTAGCCCAGGCCTTGACCGCCCACCACGTCCCCTACGCACTGCACCTGTTCCCGCATGGCATCCATGGCTCCAGCATTTGCACCCGGGATGTAAACACTTATAACCCACACGCCAGCGCCTGGGTCGATCTATGCACCGACTGGCTGGCCGAAATATTTCGCTATTCTTTGCGCTAAAACTTAGGAGATGAATCGGGATATGAAAATCTTTTTTTATGCCCTGCGCCCTTTTGATGAGCTGCAATACTGTGAACCCAACCGGGAAAAATACGGCATTGACTACGCATGGACTTCGGAGGTTCCGAACCTCGACAACCTAAAATTGGTCGAGGGCTGTGATGCGGTCAGTACCAACCCTTGCGAAGTCCGTCCGGAATATCTGGAGGCTTTTGCCAAAATGGGCGTAAAATATCTGCCCTGCCGCAGCATTGGCTACGATCACCTTCCTCTAGATGCGGCTAAACGTCTGGGCTTGCGGGTCAGTCACAGCCATTATCCGCCGGAAGGGGTTGCCAACTACACCATCATGTTAATGCTGATGGCCACCCGCAAAATGAACCAGATCATGCTCCGCGCTGCTGCACAGGATTATTCCCTGTCCGGCAAGATGGGCCGCGACCTGTCCAATTGTACTGTCGGCGTGATCGGCACCGGTAAGATCGGCAGCACGGTAATCCGGCATCTATCCGGATTTGGATGCAAACTTCTGGCCTACGACTTGTATCCGTCCGAGTCTGTCCGTGCCTACGCCGAATATGTATCGCTGGAAGAGCTTTATGCACGCAGCGATATTATCACGCTGCATTTGAACGCAACACGAGAAAACTACCACCTGATTGACGCCAAAGCCATTGCCATGATGAAAGACGGTGCTTTGCTGGTCAATACAGCCCGCGGCACGCTGATCGATCCAGAGGCCCTGTTGCAGGGATTGGAGAGCGGCAAGCTCGGCGGCGCCGGTTTGGATGTGGTCGAGGATGAAAACGGCATCTGCTATTATAATCGCTGCGGGGAAGCCCTGCCCAATCGAGAACTGAATCTGCTGCGCAGTTATCCCAACGTGATTCTAAGTTCCCATACCGCCTTCTACACTGACGTCAATGTAGCCAGCATGGTCGAAAGTGTCTTTGAAGCCGTTGCCGATTTTGCTGCCGGACGCGAGAATCCCTGCGAGGTGCATCTGTGATTGTGGAACCTGGACGGAGTGCTGAAGCATGGTCTTTAGGTCCCGCGTTGGCACTTACTGATTCCTTTGGATTCGTCTGCAAAGGATGCGGAGATTGCTGCCGTCAGCGAAAAGATCTGGTACTTTCCGGCTACGACCTCTACCGCATCGCCCGACGGCTCCGGTTGTCACCTCGCATTGTTGCCCACGCTTTCTGCAAACGCTATCTGGCGCCCGAGAGCTGTCTGCCCGCCTTACGGCTCACACCGGATCCAATCTCTGGGAACTGTCGTTTTTTCGAGGGCAATGCCTGTGTGATTCATGAGGCCCGCCCTTTGGCCTGTGCCCTGTATCCTTTGGGACAAAGCATCGACCCGGTAACAGCGCAGATGGAATATCGTGCGCAACTGCCGTTGTGCGGCATTTGTCGTGAGAACCGCACGCTGCAACAGTATTTAGAAGATGCCGCCGTTTTGGAGCGAGCGGGGATCGATGCCCGCTGGGCTGTGGTCTGCACCCAGCTTTCTGAGCAGCTTCGTGCTGCAGGCGGCGCCTCCAACCCTCATTTCGCCATGGCTATCAAGCGAATGGAGCGAGCTCTTTATCTTGACTATGACCTGAGCGACGAGTTTTATCCGCAGTTCCAACATAATCTTGCAGAGTTGCAGGCACTGCTGCCTCGCATTCTCTCCGCCGCAACGGAAGGATGATTCCCCAATGACAAACCGAATGGTTCGCCGCAGAATCGGAATCTTTTTACTCGCCGTCGCCCTGCTTATCTGCGACTTTTTTCTGCTGGGCGGGGAAATCGGTGTTTCAAAGTCCCACCTACCGGAAGATTTGCGCGCCTCCCAGAATATCCCCAATGACTGGTTGGTGACCGGCAGTGTTTCCGATACCGCAGCCATCTATCTATTTTATCCCCCTGACAAAAGCTGTTACGGCTATACCCTCTATGTAAATCGCCCCGGCTTATCCTTCGGATATATCTTCCGGGGCAGCACTACCGTTGCAGGTGTACATGGTACACAGGCCGAACTCCCCACAGTAGTTCAGGCGCTTGCCCTCGACGGCAGCGAGCAGTGTGCCTACTTCTCTTTAAACTTTGCTCAAGTGCAAAGCGCAGAGATCGATAACGGCCAAACTGTAAAGACCTATCTTTTGGACAGCAGTTTTCCCTTCACCATTCTTCTGCCCCAGAATAACGGCGAGGTCACCTTTTACGATAAGAATGGTGCCCCCGTGGAAATCCAACCGGCCCAGCTTTAAAACACAGAACCAAAAGCAGCCCGACAAGATACGTCGGGCTGCTTTTTATACTATGGGCAACTGCATCGTCACCTTACTGCCGTGAGGTTCGTTCTGGCCAAACAAAGTATTCCCACCATGGGCTTGAATAATCTGCTCCACCACATGCAAACCCAAAATATGGGGCGTGTTTTCCTGCGTCACACCGGTTTGCAGCGCTTCCAGCACCGCCGGTGGATAGCCGGCCCCATCATCGGTGATGATCACGCATAGACATTGATTCTTCACGGCCGCTTGGACTTCGCAATGAACCGGCAATGCGTTATGACGCACACTGTTTCCTAAAACATTCTCAAAAGCTCGCGCCAACAGCGCATCGTCCGCCTGCAGCTCCGTTTCCTCTACCTCTGGTGTCACGGTCAGCGCCACCTCGCAGGCTTGTGCCAACGGTCCATTGCAAAAGTCTGCCACCAACCGACGCAGCAAAGCACCGGCATGCACCTTGCGGCAGCGCAGTGGCTGAGCTCCATATTGTAATTTGCTGGTCAGGTTTAGGTCCTCGATCAGCGCAGTAATTTTTTCACTTTGCGCTTGAATGCCAGCCGCTTTACGGCGAGCAGATTCCGACAGCGTTTCGTCTTGCCGAAGTTGCTCCGACCACCCTAAAATCAGAGAAAGCGGTGTACGAATATCGTGACTAACCCCTGCGATCCAGTTGGTGCGGGCGGTGTCCCGCCGCTGGATGATCTCGTTGCGGCTGCGTAGTTGGGCGCTGGTTTGGTTGAGCTTTTCCGCCACCGCACCAGCAAAGCCATGGGTTGGCAGCTCCACCGTCCGTCCCTCTGCCAAAGCGTCCAGTCCATTGCTCACCGTTTGTAGGGACCGGGTACCACGCCAGCTAAAGATCAGGCAAAAGATAAGAATCAAAATCGGAATTCCGAGGATGGCCATACTCCCGCCATACAAAACTCCCTCTAACAAATCAGGATAGGTCCAGACATTGTACTTCCATGTACTGCCTTTGGGCATACCCAGTACCAGCAAACCGTACTCTCTCACCTGACAGAAAACCGGATAGTCGTCCAGATACCAGCGAGAAAAAACTGCCACTTCCGACGCTGTATACGGATGGTTGAGTGCTGCCGGCAGTTCATATTCCCAAACCACCTCCCCCGCATCATTCAGCACCATTCCCCATGCGTATCCATCCATCCAACGAGCGCTCTGCTGTTCATCGAAATAAAACTGCCCTGACTCGTCCTGCTGCAAATGATCGGCAATCTCGGTATAACTGTAACCAAATTGTTCCTGCCAGCGCAGTCCAAAATGCAAGCTGACCCAAACAAAAGCCGCTGTTACCAAAACCACCACCAACAGGGTAATCCCCGCCGCCAACAGAATATACCGGCGAATCAACCGCCCAAACGTTTTCATCGGCGCATCTCCCCCATCAGTTTATACCCAATGCCGCGTACCGTAACAAGCCACTGCGGTTTGCTGGCATTCTCCTCAATTTTTTCCCGCAAATGCCGAATATGCACGTTCAGACTGTTTTCGCAGCCGTAGTAATCTTGTCCCCATACCGCTTCGTATAGAGTATCGTAGGTAAGAATATGCCCACGGTTTTCCGCCAGTTTTTGCAGCAACGCGCGCTCGGTAGCTGTCAGCGTCACCACAGAACCATCCGGATGGTGCACCAGTGCATCCGCCAATTCTACGGTACAAGCCCCCAGTTGCAGGTGTCCCGACTCACCGCGTGCCAGTTCTGTACGGTAAGCGCGCTGCAGGATGTGCTGTACACGCAGTAGGAGCTCCTGCATCAAAAAGGGCTTGGTCAAATAGTCATCGGCACCCAGCCCCAACCCAAACAAGCGATCCGCATCTGCGTCCCGGGCGGAAAGAAACAATGCCGGTACGTCCGCCTGTGCCCACAACTGCTGAAACAGTGCAAACCCGTCACCGTCTGGCAGGTTAATGTCCAGAATCATCAGCTCCGGTTGGTCCGCAGAAAAAGCTTTGCGGGCCGCCGCACAATTTTCCGCAGTTACAATGGTGCGGTATCCCGCCGCCTGCAGATGTTCACACAACAGGTTCAACAGTTCGGGGGTATCGTCCACCAGTAACAGTTTGGCATCGTAGATCGTTTGCATACTTTCACCTCCATTCCATTATAGCGCATCCTTTTCTTTAGAGCCATGCTGACAGCTTAATCTTAAGGTAAATTTAAGCCCTCGTTTCAGTTCGATTAAGCTCCATCGCGTAGGATAGAATTGTTTCCAAGAAGTTTATGCAAAGGAGCGAATACCATGCAAACTGTGATTGAAACCCAATCGTTAAGCAAAATCTATGGCAGCCGTCCGGCAGTAGACCGAGTTTCCCTTCACGTCCCTCAGGGCTGCGTCTATGGCTTTATCGGTCCCAATGGCGCCGGTAAAAGTACCACCATGAAAATGTTACTAGGCCTGATTCACCCCAGCGCCGGGCAGGTTTTTCTGCTCGGCCAAGAGCTAACGGCACAAAATCGCTTGTCGCTTTTACGGCAAACCGGCAGTCTTATCGAGTCACCGTCCGGGTATCTGCACCTCACCGCACAAGAAAATCTAACCATTGTCGCCGACCTGAAAGGTGTATCCCGCAAAGATATATCCCGGGTATTGGAAATTGTCCATCTGACAAAGGACCGCAACCGAAAAGTGGGCCAGTTTTCGTTGGGAATGAAGCAGCGTCTTGGCATTGCGATGGCGTTATTGGGCAATCCCGAACTACTGATTTTGGATGAGCCCACCAATGGTCTGGATCCTGCAGGGATTCAGGAGATGCGGGCGTTACTCGCAGACATGCCTGCTGCCACCGGCACCACCGTTTTTCTGTCCAGCCACCTTTTAGGGGAAATGGAGCAGATGGTGGAACAGGTAGGCATTATCCAGCAGGGTAAATTGTTGTTTGAAGGTTCCCTGCAAGACTTACAGCAGCACAGTCGCGGAGCAGTGAGCCTGCGCTTGTTGTATCCCCAAAAAGCAATTCCCTTACTGCACGCCAACGGCATCCCTGTTCAGCAAAAGGAGAACGTCCTGACGCTGCCTCCCTTACAAGAAGAGTCGCTTGCCGCCTTGGTCCGGGCAGTAGCCGACAGCGGCGCCGGTGTTGTGGAACTGAATCGACACACAAAATCTCTGGAGGAGATTTTCTTAAGCCTGACCGATTCCAAGGAGGTGAGCTGAAATGCTGCAAGGCCTGCATGCCGAAATACAAAAAGCCAAACGCCACCACGATTTACTGATCTGCCTTTTGATTCCTCTGGCCGCTTTGCTTTGGTCAGCCTACTCCGCCCCCGACGGCGGTGACGACTTACGCGTCGGATACCATGCCCTGTTATATACCTTCCCGGTGATGAACACCGTTTTGATGCCAGTGGGCATGGCGATGTTAGCCAGCCGCCTTTGGGATGTAGAGGTAAAAGGCAACACCCCCAAATTGTTGTACACACTGCAAAGCCGCCGCAGTTTGTTTGCTGCCAAAGTGCTGCTGGGCATGGCGGAACTCTCTGTGATCGTTTCGGTTGAAGTGTTCGGCATATGGATTCTTGGTCAAGTTCTGGGGTATTTGGATACTCCGCCGCTCGTTCAGTTCGCTTACAGCTTTCTTTGTACCTACACGGTAGATCTCATGCTCTTTTTCTCGGAACTTTTATTAACCATTTTGTTGCAAAATCCATTGCCTGCCCTTTGCACCGGAATTGCCGGTTCTCTAATCGGTTTGTTTTCGGCCTTTATGCCGCCTGTCGTCGGCTATTTTGTTCCCTGGGGGTATTTTATCCCACTAACCACCTACGTCCTCATCGATTGGGATCCTGATACCCGAGCCGTCCTCTACGGCATCCGAGAATTTCGTCCCTTACTTTTGCTTTGGTGTGCTGTTCTGGCCCTTTTATTTTTTTGCATCACCTGGCGGGCAATTCGAGAAAAGGAGGTATAAATCGTGTTGTTACGTTGTCTGCGTGCAGAAAATCGGAAACTGCACGCCTCCCCGATTTGGATCTTATTCTTTCTGCTGCCGGTTATTTCAGCAGCTTACGGAACCGTCAATTATCTCGGGAATCTTGGCATCCTCAGCGCGAGTTGGTACGCGCTTTGGACCCAGCACACCCTCTTTTACTCCCTATTCTTTTTTCCCACTCTGGTAGCAATCTATGCCTCTTACCTTTGGCGGTTGGAACATCTGGGACATAACTGGAATCTGATCATGGCTGCCCCCGTCCCTCCTTTTGCCCTGTTTTTGGCAAAGTTTTTTGTAGTAGTCAACTTGGTGCTGCTGACCCAGTGTTGGATTTTTCTGCTGTATTGTTTGTGCGGCAAAGTATTTGCCACCCTACCCGGATGGCCTCCCATTACACTGTTTGTCTTTTTGCTCCGCGGTGCGCTGGGCGGGTTGAGTGTTATTGCCCTTCAACTGCTTTTGTCTATGCTGATTCGCAGTTTTGCAGTGCCGATCTTTATTGCCTTGTTTGGCGGTATCATCGGCATGCTGGCAGCCAGCCAAGATGTCGGTCTGTTTTGGCCCTACGCCTTAATGCAATACGGCATGAACTCCAACAAAAGCGAGGACATGCTTTCTGGGAACCTTTTCCCCTTCTTTGCGGCTTACCTGCTTTGGTTGACAGTACTCTTTTGCACCGCCAACCTACTGTTGACGCGCCGTGATGTAAAAAGCTGACTTTCCCCCGATTGCCAAACCGGTCTGGCGGCAGTATACTATTGGTATACTACGTCACCGAGGAGGATTGCGCCATGACCGCTAACGCCGCCGATTTTGCAGGTTCTGTCTGTGGAAGCCGCTACGAAAAAGAGATGGAAACTCATTTTCGCGATTGCCTTTTGTTTTATCTGGACGGGCGGATTCGCTTTGAACGGTACTGCTACGGCGAAGCAGCCTGCCTTGTATTCAGCGTTTGGGGAAGCGGATTCGACGCCGATGGCAAAATCCGTTGGGACAAAGAACCCGATTTTGAAAGTCAGCAAAGCGCTTTACCCCGAGTCCTGACCGATGTACAGGAAAGTGGAACTGCTTTACAGTTTGACGGGATGCGCAAGCGCTATGTCAAAACAGAGGAATTCACGCAGGACAAGGCCAACGGTTATGGACCGTGGAAGCTCTTTTGGATAAAACATCGCCGATAAACAATCAGCCCGCCGCTGCAATATGTTGCAGCGGCGGGCTGGTTTATGTCCTTTTTAGTTTAAGAGAATCTCTCTACGCCTTCCGACGTAACGCGGGCATAGATCAAAGGCGGCAATTTCGGCTTTTCTTCCCGGATTACCAATCCGCCACGGTACATATCCTCCGCTGCGGCGAAAAGTGCAGGGTCGTCTGCATAGAATGTGCAGATGCTCTCCCCGGCTTGCACAGCATCCCCCAGTTTTTTGTGCATGACGATACCGGCAGCAAAATCGATACTGTCCTCTTTTTTGATACGGCCGGCCCCCAACAAAACGCTGGCATTGCCAATCTTCTCCACATCGTTTTTATAGATATACCCGGCGCAAGGGGCTGTAACTTCGTAGCTGTACTTTGCTTTGCGGAAACATGTCGGGTCTTGCAGCACCGACACATCCCCGCCCTGCGCTGCAAACATCTGGCAGCACTTAGCAAAAGCCGAGCCATCCTCAATCACACGTTCTGCCATGGCACGGCAGGTCGCAGCATCTCCTTTTCCGGCCAACTGCAGCATATTGGTGGCTAGCTGCAAACAGACTTCCGTCAAATCCGCAGGACCCTTGCCCTGCAAGACCGCCATGCTTTCGGCCACTTCCAGCGAATTACCAATGTTATGACCAAGCGGTTTATCCATATCGGTGATAAGAGCTGCTACCTTCCGGCCATGTGCCGTACCGATAGCTACCATCTGGCGGGCCAGTTCAATAGCACTGTCCAGATCTTTCATAAACGCGCCATCACCCATGGTCACATCCAGCAAAATAGCATCAGAACCCGCTGCCAATTTTTTGCTCATGATCGAGGAAGCAATCAGCGGAATGCACCCTACGGTAGCTGTTACATCCCGCAAAGCGTACATCTTCTTATCCGCCACCGCAATCTGTCCGCTCTGGCCAATGACCGAAATCCCGATCTCGTTGACTTGCTTAAAAAACTCTTCCTGCGTCAGGCTGGTACGTGTTCCGGGCACTGCTTCCATCTTATCGATGGTACCGCCCGTATGACCCAAGCCACGGCCACTCATCTTGGCAATCTTTACGCCACAGGCCGCCACAATCGGCGCAATAACCAGCGTAGTTTTGTCGCCCACGCCACCGGTGGAGTGTTTATCCGCTTTGACGCCTTCGATGGCAGACAAGTCCACCATATCGCCGGAACGCGCCATCACGTCGGTGAGGATGGCCGTTTCTTCATCAGTCATCCCCCGTAAATAGATGGCCATAAGCAGTGCCGACATTTGATAATCTGGCACATCACCCGACACATACCCATTGACGGCAAAAGTCAATTCTTCACGGTCCAGTGTTCCACCATCCCGCTTCTTGGCAATAATATCGTACATTCGCATACTGTGGTAGCCTCCTTTCAGGCGAGGTTTCGGTGTATTGTGCCGAAACAGAGAAATGCCGCCCGGAGACGGCATTTCGGATAATAGGATTGCGGATCGCGTTTATCGGCTGCCCTTATCGTAGGGGATGCCTTCAGCCTTGGGCGCCTGCGAGTTTTTGGACGTGAAGATCAACACGATCATCGTCACGATATACGGCAACATCTGGTAGAAGTTAGATACTTCCTTAACGCCTTCAAACTTCGGCAGGAAGGACAACGACGAGCTGTACGCCGCAATGACCTTGAACAGCGCGAAGAAGAAAGAAGAGGCCAGAATCGGGAAAGGTTTCCAGTTGCCGAAAATCATAACCGCCAGCGCAAGGAAGCCGTAGCCGCCCACGTCAGAGTTGAAGCCGGAGCCAGCCGCCACCGTATAGGCAAGACCGCCGATGCCGCCCAGAAAACCGGAAATCAGCACGCCAGCATACCGCATTTTGTAAACGTTGATGCCCACAGAATCCGCCGCCTGCGGGTGCTCGCCACAAGCACGAAGCCGCAAACCGAAACGGGTTTTGTACATCAACACATAGGCCGCGATAAACAGAACCACCGCAACCGGTGTAGTAAGATAGAAATATTTGAAGATCAGATTGTTCCAGAAGCTAGGACCGTCCACCGGTGCCAAGCCAAAGGTTTCCCGGGTAATACGCACCCAGCTGGGGATCTGGATCGTAGTCAGGCCCTGACCCTGAATGGCCCAAGTCATAACGACGGCGAAAGCCGGCGCGAACTGGTTCAGTGCCGTGCCGCCAATGGTCTGATCGGCCTTCAGGTTAATAGCAGCGAAACCAAGGAACAGCGAGAAGATCATACCGGTACCGCCGGCCACCAAAATGGCAATCAGCATGGACAACTGCGGGTTGGCCTCGCCGAAGCCGCTCTGGTCCAACGCCTGCAGCGTAAAGCAGGCAAAAAGCGCACCAATGATCATCATGCCTTCCAGCGCAATATTAATCACGCCGGAATGTTCGCTGAACATGCCGCCCAACGCTACCAGAAGCAGCGGAACCGCAAACAAAATGGTCAAGCTGATGATATTCGCAGCAATCATCATTTGGCAGCGCCCCCTTTCTCTTTACGACCGGACACCGCTTTGGCGATCACACCGCGCATCAGCAGCGCAAAGGCCGCCAGATAAATGATTACCGCAATCACGATGTCGATGGTTTCGGACGAGTAGGCGGGCTGCATAGCTGCGCCGCCCACCTGAATATAACTGATGAACAGCGCCGAGAAAATCGTGCCGATAGGATTGGAGCTAGCCAGCAACGCCACCGGAATGCCGTTGAAACCCATGGACAGAATGGCTTTTTCCAATACATACTGGCCCGTACCAGCCAGATAGTAGATGCCACCACCGATGCCGGACAACGCACCGGAAATCACCATAGACAGAACAATGTTCCGTTTGGCATTGATACCGGCATATTGTGCAGCATCTCGGCTAAGGCCGCAAGCCTTGAGTTCATACCCAAAAGTCGTCTTTTGCAGTACAACCCAAACAATAATTGCAAACAGAATCGTGATCCAAATGCTGATATTAATCCAGCTGGAGTTGCCAAACAAGACCGCCAGATGACCTTTGGGAAGAATCGCATCCGGGTTTGCTGCCGACAGTGCGGCCGTACGGTCCGAGTTGGAAGCACCCCAACCGGACGCCAGCATATTCGGGGAGTTTGCCAAAATCAGGTTAACAAGGTACATACCGATCCAGTTGAACATAATGGCGGTAATGACCTCATTGACATTGAAGTATGCTTTGAACAAACCGGGGAAAACACCCCAGATGGCACCGCCTACCGCCGCTGCAACCAGACAGATAAACCAAGGCATCTGGAACTGAATGGCAAACAGCAACGCGAAGAAAGCACCCATCGTATACTGTCCGGAAGCACCGATGTTAAACAGGCCGGTTTTAAAAGCAAAGCCCACCGACAAACCGCACATCATAAGCGGCGCTGCCTGATACAATACTTTGCCGAACTTGTCCATGCTGCCAAAGCCGGTGGTCATCATGGCCTTCATACCTTCCAGCGACGCACCGGGGTTCAAAACGACCAGCAGCAAAAAGCCCAGCACCAATCCAATCACAATGGAGAGAAGGCTTGCCAAAACACCTACGACCGCAGGGTTCTGCAAAAACGTCCGTTTTTGTTTGTTTTTCATGCTTTCGCCTCCCCCTGTTTTTTCGCGCCAGCCATATAGAGGCCCAGCTCTTCAACCGTTGTTTTGTGCGGGTCAAACTCGCCGACGATTTCGCCTTCATACAGCACCAGAATCCGGTCAGACAAGTTCATGACCTCGTCCAATTCCAAGCTGACGAGCAAGACTGCCTTGCCTTTGTCCCGCTCTGCCACAATTTGTTTATGGATATATTCAATAGCGCCCACGTCCAAACCACGGGTCGGCTGAACTGCCACCAACAGATCCGGATCCTTGTCTACCTCGCGAGCAATGATTGCTTTTTGCTGGTTGCCGCCCGACATGCTGCGGGCAATCGTCATGCTGCCCTGTCCACTGCGAACGTCATATTGTTCGATCAATCGATCGGAATAAGCAAAGACTTCGTTCTTTTTAATGAAGCCATGATTTTGGAACTGCGGCTGCCAGTAGCGCTGCAACACCATGTTGTCTGCCAAGGTGTAATCCAGCACCAATCCATGTTTGTGACGGTCCTCGGGAATATGGCTCATACCATCCTTGGAACGGGCACGAATGGTAGCATTGGTAATGTCTTTGCCATTTAAGCGAATTGTACCGGAAGTCACCTTTTCCAGGCCGGTCAAGCCGTAGATCAGTTCACTCTGACCATTGCCTTCGATGCCGGCCACGCAGACAATCTCGCCAGCGCGTACCTGAAAGGATACGCCTTTTACGGCGTTATTCTTATGCACTTTGCTGGGCACCACCAAGTTGTCCACTTCCAAGATGGTTCGGCCCGGTTCACAGGGGGATTTTTCTACCGCAAATTCCACATCGCGGCCAACCATCATACGGGAAAGTTCTTCTTTGGTGGTCTTGGCAATTTCAACCGTACCGATGCCTTTGCCTTTCTGCAAAACCGTGCAGCGATCGGCTACCGCCATAATCTCATTGAGCTTATGGGTAATGAAAAGGATGCTCTTTCCTTCTTCTTTAAACCCACGCATAATCGCCATAAGCTCATCAATTTCCTGCGGCGTCAAAACAGCCGTGGGTTCATCAAAAATCAGGATGTCATTGTCACGATAGAGCATCTTCAAGATCTCTACGCGCTGCTGCATGCCTACCGAAATGTCACTGACCAGTGCATCCGGATCCACCCGCAGGCCGTACTTTTCACTCAACGCCATGACCTTTTTACGCGCAGCGTCTTTCCGCAAAAAGCCATGCCGGGTATCTTCCACACCCAGAATGATGTTATCAAGTACCGTAAAGCATTCCACCAGTTTGAAGTGCTGGTGAACCATGCCGATTCCCAACGCGTTGGCATCATTGGGATTGTTGATCTTGACTTCTTTCCCGTCCTTTTTGATCGTACCTTTTTCCGGCTGATACAGCCCAAACAGCACGCTCATCAACGTGGACTTGCCGGCACCGTTCTCGCCCAGAAGAGCGTGAATCTCCCCTTTGCGAAGTTGCAAGGTAACATCGTCATTGGCCTTGATGCCGGGAAATTCCTTGGTGATGTGCAGCATTTCAATCACATATTGATCTGCCAAACCGTTGCACGCCCCTTTCCAAAAACATAGTTTCTTACTTTGTATTATATAGAAAAATTCACAAATACACAAGAGAATTTGAACAAAAAGTGCAAATTTCTGCTCGGTTTGCATACAGCAAAAATACCCCGTGCCTTGGGGCACGGGGTATTTTGATAAACAGGTTTTATTAGCCCTGATAATCCACGTTCACGTTGGTGACAGCCGGCGTAACCGCAGTATCGAAGCTATCGTCCACGACCAGCGTGCCGTCAACGATCTGCTGATACAGGGTGTCATACTGCTCCTGCGTAAAGTTGGTGAACTTGCTGGTTTCCATCGGCAGGCCGACGCAATCCTCAGCAGCGCCCAAAACGGTCTGCTTACCAGCGTATGCCTCGCTGAACTTCCAGTCATTGTTCATGGCATCGGTCAGAGCCACGTTGACGGAGTTGGCCAGCGCCTTCATAGCAGAGGTAATGACGGTGTCGAACTGACCGGACTGGTCAACGTCCACGCCGATCATCTTGCCGCCGTTGGCCTGCGCCGCAGCATCACAGCTCTGGCAGACAGGGCCGCCACAAGCAAAGACAACCTCGGTACCCTCAGAGTACCAGCCGTCCATCTTGTTCTTGACCTCGTCGGTCGCAGCAAAGCCACCGGAGTACCAGTACTTGATGTTGACGTCGGTCACGCCCAGCTCCTTGGCAGCAGCGTCAGCGCCCTGTACAAAGCCGTAGCCGTAACGGATAACAGCGGGAACCGCCATACCACCCAAGAAGCCCAGCTCCTTGTAGCCGTCATACACAGCGGCGTAGCCAGCCAGATAACCGGCCTGCTCTTCTTTGTAGGTGATCAGAGCGGTGTTGGCAGCGGGTTCAACGCTGCCGTCAGCGCTCAGGTCCGTGGTAGCAACGTCCAGAGCCAAGAACTGAACATCGGGATACTTAGCCTGTGCTTCCGCAACAGAGGTGCCGAACAGGTAACCGGCAACAACGATAGCCTTCGCGCCGTCGTTGACAGCATTATCCATCTGCTCCAAACGAGCCGCATCGGAGTCCTCCGTGGGACGATAGTAGTTCGCGTTCAGGTTGTTGGCGGTGCAGAAATCCTGCACACCCTGCCAAGTATACTGGTTGAAAGACTGGTCATCAATGTTGCCAACGTCCGTTACAAACGCAACGTCCGTCTTGGCGCCGCTGCTGGTCTCCGCCGTAGCTTCGGTGCTGGTGGATTCAGCCGTAGCCGCAGAAGATGCGTCAGAACCGCCGCAGGCAGCCAGAGAGAGCGCCATGCAACCGGCCATAACCAATGCAAGGAACTTTTTCATGGTTTTGATCTCCTTATTTCTAAACTTTGGACGGAGCGTATCCCCGTCACACTGGTTTCAGTATAGCGGATTTTTCCATCTTTTGCAATGGAAAAACCTTTTCAATTCCATTACAAATATTTAACAAAATGTCAAAAGTCAGTTTTGGATTTCCAGTGTAACGGAAGGTGTATCGGGCAGCGTGTCCAAATCAGAGTAAGTTTCCACCTTCAATTCACTGTTGCGCAACTGTTCATATAGCTGCTCGTAATCACGCTGGGTAAAGCGCTCCATCCGCCACGTAGAACCCGCCAACGCTACGCTTCCGTCCGTATATCCCAGCTTCTCTGTCTGTCCGGCATCCTGTTGTCCCCAAGTTGCATTGCCTGAGAAAAACTTATACAGCTGCCGTTGTACGGTTGCATTGTAGCATTTGACAGCACTGCTTATAATCCGTTCACTGAGTGCGTTCTGATCCCAGTCGGTGCCAAATGCTTTCGCATCCGTCTGGCTGATCGCTTCGACGGCACTTTGCATTAGCTGCCCGCCATTGACCATGATCAATTCCGTACCGCCATTATACCATTCCAACATGCGGTTGGTAATGACACTGGCATCTCCGATGTCTCCGGTAAACCAGACGCGCAGGTTGACCTGTTCGCCCTGCTGTTCGGCTGCCGCTTCTGCACCCTGCAGGAAACCTGTGCAATACCGCACAACATCGGGCAATTCATCTACACCCATAAAGCCCAACTGGGTATACCCTTCCGACACCGAGGCATACCCAGCCAAATACCCGGCTTGTTCTTCTTGGAACAACACGCAGTGCACCGAAGTTTCGGTAGTATAAGCGGTATAATCCTCGTTATGCGGCTCATCATCAAACAGCAAATATTGTACACCGGGATAGTTGGTCTGCATGGGGAACAAGGCGCGTGCCATCTCTTCTCCTCGGCAAACCACCAAAGCCGCCCCACTCTGGGCCGCTTGTTGCAGCGCTTCCTCGGCGGTGGTGGCAACTTCCCCTTCACCGTACACGTAGGACTGTGCCGTATATCCGAAAGTGGAAGCAAAGGTCTGGATACCTTTCCACAACAACGCTTCCGGTCCGGATTCCAAGCCGCTGCTCTCTGCGGCCAACGCAATGACCGCGCCGCCGGGCAAGGGGGTTGCGTCCTCCGGCGCTTGGTACACATAGGATGCATCATCCAACGGCACCGTAAAATCAGTAGACGCCTGACCTTGTTCTTCCGAAGTGCAGGCTGCCAAACTGACCAACAGCAGCAGCAAAAGCAACAGTGCAATAAACTTTTTCATGAACAACGGGAACTCCTTACATTGGGGATTGAGTTTCTTCAGCCTCCAGATTGGCCGGGCCAAAACCGTAGGGCAACAATTCGCCCAGTGTGGTCACAATATAGTCCTCCTCGGTTTTGGCCATGATCACGGTCAGTTCGGGGCCGCCAAACTCATACAGCGCCTGTCGGCACACGCCGCAAGGTCCCGTCACCAAGGTGTTGACCGTGCCCTGCATGCTGCCTACGATGGCAATGGCAGAAAACTGCCGTTCTCCTTCGCTAACAGCCTTGAAAAGCGCGGTACGCTCGGCACAGTTGGTGGGCGTATAGCCTGCATTTTCAATATTGCAGCCGGTATAGACTGTACCGCTTTTTGCCAGAAGTGCCGCCCCCACCTGAAAATGTGAATAAGGCGTATAAGCAAAACGGCGCGCAGAAAATGCCGCCCGAATCAACGACTGGATCTGTTCTTTTTCCATGGTTTATTTCTCCAGATAAGCCTCGGCTCCCAGTGCCACTTTCATCATGGCTGTAAAGCTGGTCTGGCGCTGTTCCGCCGTGGTGATTTCCGGCGAAACAAAACTGTCCGAAATGGTTAACAGGCAGGCAGCCCGTTTTCCCAGCACTTTGGCGTTGTGGAACAGCGCAAAACTTTCCATCTCCACAGCAAGGCAGCCCTTCTCGTCTCGCAGACGTTCCCAGTAAGTGGGCTTTTCGTCGTTCGGTTCACGGTAGAACACGTCCGAAGAATGGATGTTGCCTTCAATCAGCGGGATGTTCTGGGCTGCCGCGCTGGCTTTCAGCGCCGCATTCAGCTCTTCGCTGGGTTTCTGAATTTCATCGGTATCCCCACTTTGGGTTGCCGCATAGTTGCTCTCGGAATAGGCACCGTCCGCCAGCACCACATCGAACAGCTTGGCTTTTTCGGTATAAGAGCCCGCCGAACCGATACGGATGATGTTCTCTACTCCGTACTGGCTATACAGCTCGTAGGAATAGATACCAATGGACGGCATGCCCATGCCACTGCCCATCACGCTGATGGGGCGGCCCTGATATGTACCGGTGTAGCCCAGCATACCACGCACATCCGTGACAAGGCGTGGATTTTCTAAAAACGTTTCCGCAATAAATTTTGCACGAAGCGGATCTCCGGGCATCAATACAGTCTTGGCGAAATCGCCTTTTTCGGCGCGGTTATGAGGGGTAGACATAGTCATGCACTCCTTTATCTTTGAGATTGTTCCTTATAGTATACCACATTTTCCCCATTTGTGGTAAAATGAAACGGAAAAATTTGTGAAAGCGAGAAAAGCTATGCAGTTACCAAACCATTGCCGTCTGTGTCCTCGCGCTTGCGGTGCCGACCGTGCCGCGGGAAAGCCCGGCTTTTGCGGTGCCGACGACCGGCTTATGGTAGCCCGTGCAGCACTGCACCATTGGGAAGAACCCTGCTTGAGCGGTGACCCACAGGATGTACGCGGCAGCGGCACGGTATTTTTTAGCGGCTGCCCTCTTCGTTGCTGTTATTGCCAGAATTTTCCCATCAGTCAGGAAGGTGTGGGGAAAGCCATCTCTGCAGAGCGGCTGGCCGAGATTTTTCTGCGCTTACAGCACGATGGTGCTCGCAACCTGAATCTTGTTACCGCCACCCAGTATTTGCCGTGGGTGATCTGCGCCTTAGACTTCGCCAAACAGCACGGCTTGACCTTACCGGTGGTCTACAATACCGGCGGTTACGAAACAGTGGAAACTGTACGTGCTTTAGCCCCTTATGTAGATGTTTGGCTTACCGATTTTAAATACGCTTCCCCCGATTTGGCTGCGCGGTTTTCCGCAGCGCCGGACTACCCGATGGTTGCAGAACAAGCCCTGCGACAGATGCTGACGCAAACCGGAGTACCGCTTTATGACAGGGAAGGGTTCCTATACCGAGGCGTAATTGTCCGTCATCTCGCACTGCCCGGCTGTGTAGCCGACAGCAAACAGGTGCTCCAAATACTGGCGCGGCTGCAACTGGAAATCGGCATTTCCTTCGTCCCCAGCCTGATGAGCCAGTTTACGCCTTTTTATAAAGCTGCCGAACATGGGTTAGGAAGGCGGATCACTACCTACGAATACCGACAGGTGATTGAAGAAGCGATTCGGTTGGGGCTAACCCATGGGTACATGCAGGAAAAGAGCAGCGCCCGAGAAGAATATACACCACCCTTTGATTTGGAGGGGGTCTAATGCTGTTAAGTCTGCTGTATCTATTGCTTTTTCTTGCGGCAGGGTTCCTTTTGGCACGCCGTGCCATGCCGGATGCCGGTATTTCTTTGCTAGTCCCACTAGGTTGTGGTTATGGGATTTCGCTGTTGGCCGTTTTGCCTGCTATTTTTGCGCTCTTTTTAGGCTTTACTGAAATCGCCGCCGTTTTGGCCGTTGTCTGCGTTTTGGCACTGCTGTGGTGGCTGCTGTATCACGACAACCATCTTACAAGTCGGTTCCACGACCCCGATCATGGCGTCATGTGGCTTTGTTTGCTTCCTTTGTTGTTGGTGACAATCTACTTACTGCACACCCATATTCTTCATGAAGTGAACGGAGCACTGCATACCGGCCAAAGCTGTTACGGCGACCTCCCCATGCATTTGGGCTTTATTGAATACATCGCCCAGAGCGGAGAGTTTCCGCCCACCTATCCCCTACTCGGCGGAGAACACCGCTTCGGCTACCCTTTTCTATGTGAAACAGTTTCTAGTGTATTTCGGGTTTTAGGGGCCGATCTGCGAACCGCCTATCTGCTTCCCGTTCTGCCGGCTGTACTTTCCGTGTTCGGAATGTTCTGGCAGTTAGCCCGCCGGGTACTGCAAACCGCCGGCAAGGCCTGCCTCGCCTTTTATCTGTTCTTTTTGGGCAGTGGTTTTGGATTCGTTTATTTTCTAGGCAGTCCTTCTGACTTTTTGAGCATCTTCACCGGCTTTTATACCACGCCTACCAACTATACCGTCCAAAATATTGTATGGGTCAACCCCATTGTAGACCTAATGATTCCCCAGCGAGCCACCCTTTTTGGATGGAGTATTCTACTGCCGGCCCTTTACTTGTTGTGGCGTTTCTGCTACGAGGAACAGCGCCGTTTGGCGCTATGGATGGCACTGCTTGTCTTGCCTCTGCCATTGCTGCACACGCACAGTGCGCTCGCCTTGGTGCTGCTTTGTTTGGTGGGCGGTATATACACTCTATTGCATCATCCCCGCACCCGTACCGTTTTGCTGCCATGGGGCCTTTTGGCACTGGTATGCGGCCTCGTTTGGCTGGCACAAATGCTGCCTACGGTTCTGGCGCAAAGCGTAGACGGCCAAAACATGCTGCGTCTGCATTTTAACTGGATCAACGGGCAGGATGATGGAACCCTGAAAGATAACTATTTCTGGTTTTACATCAAAAATATCGGTCTTGTCTATCTGCTCCTGATTCCGGCTTGGTTCCACGCCTCCTCGAAACAGCGCTGGCTGTACGGCGGTGGACTTCTAATTTGGGCACTGGCGGAAATTGTAGTTTTTCAGCCCAATACCTACGACAACAACAAGCTTCTCTATGTGTGGCATATGTTAGGTTGCTTGTTGGTAGCCCAACTGTTGGCAGATGTTGCCGCACGCCTGCCGCATCTGTCTTTGCGAATCGTATTTTTGAGTTTCGCCTGCTTTGTAAGCATGTTCGGCAGCGTTTTGACGGTAGGGCGTGAATTGGTGAGTGATTACCAACATTGGAGCGCCGACGAAGTTGCCTTAGCCCAATACATTTCGGATCATGCCGAGCCAGACGCCCTATTCCTGACCAGTGACCGTCATACCATGCCGGTTTTTGCCTTAGCCGGTCGCCGTATCCTTTGCGGTTCGGGCAGCTATGTATATTACCACGGTATGGACTATGCCGAAGAAGCCGCCGCCATGCGTCTTTTATACGAAGCTCCCGACGAATCCATCTTAACCCAATGGGGCATCGACTATGTTTTGTTCGACGCTTCTGTGAGCGCCGAATTTTCGGCCAGAGAAGATTGGTACGCCGCACGATATCCGGTATGGTACCAAAACGAAAGTTGCCGTATCTATCAGATCACTCCATAGCACCATCCCCCGCCCCCGCCGCATACTATGCAGCAAAGGGAGGGGGCTTTTTTATGGCTGTATTTCAAAACGGCATTGACGTTTCCCGCTATCAGGGCAACGTAAACTGGTCCAAAGTAGCTGCTGCCGGCAAGGATTTTGCCATTGTGCGAATCGGCTCCAGCAACAGTGGCGGACTGTATGTAGACCCATACTTTTTGCAGAATGTCAACGGTGCCCATGCGGCCGGACTGCGGGTAGGTGCCTATTATTATACCTATGCACGCACCCAGAACGCGGTAGCCAACGAGCTGACCACCTTTATGAACGCCATGCAAGGCTTGCAGTTGGAATACCCCGTGTTTGTGGATGTGGAGGATTCCAGTTTGACCAGCCTAGGACGGTCACAGCTGACCAGTCTGGTACGGTACGCCATGGACATTCTCTATCAACGCAAATGGTATGCTGGCTGGTATAGCTACACCAACTATATCAACAACTATCTCAATGCCGCCGAATTGAGCGAGTATCCGCTGTGGGTAGCCGACTACCGCTCCAGCTTGGGCTATACCGGGCCCTATACCATGTGGCAGTATTCCGGCAGCGGCAGCGTAAATGGGATTCCCGGCGCCTGTGATTTAAACCGCAGCTACCAAGACTTTTTACCCGCCATTCAGGCTGGCGGATTCAACAACTACGGTCCCACTGGGCCGTTAATGCAAAATGTCACCGGGTATACTTTGGTAGTCTTTAACGCACGAACCGAATACTTTTATACCCCCAACTTCAATGATGTAGTGGGCTATCTACCATTGGGACGGTATACGGTGACCCAACGCAGTACCCAAAAATACAACGGTTACGATTGGGTGATTTTCAACTACAACGGTGGTTCCTATTGGACGGCCGTGTTGGGGGATCGAAACCGTTTAGAAAAAACCGGCTGACCCAATTTTACTACCAAATAGCTCTTGTGCAACAACTATATGTTGTGCTATAATGGAACACACAAATTTGACAAAGCCTTCCAATTTATGGTTTAATAGTTTTATATGCGCAAAATACAGTTATGGGTTATGTTACCGCAGGGGGATCCAACGCATGGCAAAAAAGAAGCAGGAATACGGCAATGACAGTATCCGACAGCTAAAAGGTGCCGTCCGTGTGCGCAAGCGCCCGGCCGTCATCTTTGGTTCCGACGGAGTCGAAGGCTGCGCCCATTCCATTTTTGAAATCATCTCCAACTCCATCGACGAAGCTCGGGACGGCTACGGCAATCGTATCAATGTAACGCTCTTTCCTGATCACGTCATTGAGGTAGAGGACTTTGGCCGCGGTATTCCGGTAGATTACAACAAAGCCGAGAACAACTGGAACTGGTATCTGGTATTCTGTGAGTTGTACGCCGGCGGCAAATACGCCGAGGGCGGCGGCAACTATGATTTTAGTTTGGGTTTGAACGGCTTAGGCCTTTGCGCCACCCAATACGCCAGCGAATGGATGACAGCGGACATCTACCGGGACGGCTATCACTATCATCTGGATTTCCAGAAGGGTGAGAATGTCGGTGGATTGCAAAAAGAAGAATACAAAGGCCGTCGCACCGGCTCCGTTATCCGCTGGAAACCGGATACGGAAGTGTTTACCGACATTGCGGTTCCCGCAGAAACTTTGCAGGACATGATGCGCCGTCAAGCCGTTGTCAATGATGGTATCACACTGGTCTTCACCGATAAGTCCGGAAGCGAGACCCAGAAATACGAGTATCTTTATGAGCACGGCATTACCGACTACACCAACGAGTTGGTGGGTGACAAAGGGTTAACTCCTGTCCATTTTTGTTCCGGCGCCGCCACCGGTCAGGACCGTCCCGACCAGCCGGAGTATCAGGTAAAAATGAATGTAGCGTTTGCTTTTTCCAACACTGTGCAGACGCTGGAATACTACCACAACTCCAGTTGGCTGGAGCATGGCGGCAGCCCGGACCGCGCCGTACGCAGCGCTTTTGTCAGCCAGATCAACGCTTGGCTCAAGAGCAAGGGGCTCTATAAGAAAAACGAGAGCGCTATCACCTTCTCCGACGTGCAGGACTGTTTGGTACTGGTTTCTTCCAGTTTTTCCACCCGTACCAGCTACGAAAACCAGACCAAAAAGGCGATCACCAACAAGTTTGTGGCACAAGCCATGACGGAGTTCCTCAAGCATCAGTTGGAGGTCTACTTCATCGAACACCCTGACGAGGCCGAAAAAGCCTGCAAACAGGTGCTGATCAATAAGCAGAGCCGGGAACACGCCGAGAAGGCACGTGTCACCATCAAAAAGACGATGACCCAGCAGATGGATCTGGCCAACCGGGTACAAAAGTTTGTGGACTGCCGTACCAAGGACGCCTCCCGCCGGGAACTGTACATCGTGGAGGGCGACTCGGCTATGGGCGCCGTCAAACAGAGCCGCGATTCGGAATTTCAGGCCATCATGCCCATCCGCGGCAAGATCCTGAACTGCCTGAAAGCAGACTATGCACGTATTTTCAAATCGGACATCATCACCGATTTGATCCGGGTTATGGGCTGCGGCGTAGAACTGGGTGGCAGCCACAACAAAGATCTGGCCAGTTTCAATTTGGACAATCTCCGCTTCAACAAAGTGGTCATCTGTACCGACGCCGACGTGGACGGGTATCAGATCCGCACACTGGTGCTGACCATGTTGTACCGTCTGACCCCCACCCTCATCAACAAGGGGTATGTGTATATTGCCGAGTCTCCCTTGTATGAGATCAACACCAAAAACAAGACCTACTTTGCCTATACCGAGCCGGAAAAAGCCGATATTCTGCGGCGCATCGAAGGGGAGAAATATACCATCCAGCGCTCCAAAGGTTTGGGTGAAAACGATCCCGAAATGATGTGGCTGACCACTATGAGCCCTGAGAGCCGCCGTTTGATCAAGGTATTGCCCACCGACGCCGAGCGCACCGCGCAGGTGTTCGACCTGTTGTTGGGCGACAACCTTCAGGGCCGTAAAGAGCACATTGCGGAACACGGTGCCGAATATCTGGATGATTTGGATGTAAGCTGAGACGAGGAACACTATGGCAAAAAAACGAGAAAAGAAAACCGCTCCGGCGCGTCCCCAACTGGGCGATAACGTGGAGATTCTCTCGGCCGGCGAGATCATCGAGTCCCCCATCACCGAGACGCTGGAAACCAACTATATGCCCTATGCGATGAGCGTCATCGTTTCCCGTGCTCTTCCCGAGATCGATGGTTTTAAGCCCGCTCACCGCAAGCTGCTCTACACGATGTACGGAATGGGGCTTTTGAAAGGGGCCCGCACCAAGAGTGCCAACATCGTGGGCAGCACGATGCATCTGAATCCCCATGGCGATGCCGCCATTTACGACACTATGGTGCGCATGGGGCGTTCCAATGAAAGTCTGCTGGTTCCTTTTGTGGACTCTAAGGGAAACTTCGGTAAGGCATACAGCCGTGACATGGCCTATGCCGCCGCCCGTTATACCGAGGCCAAATTGGAACCGGTCTGTGAAGAGTTGTTCCGGGACATTGACAAGGATACCGTAGACTTTGTCCCCAACTATGACGGCACCACCACCGAACCCACGCTGTTGCCGGTCACCTTCCCCACAATTCTGGCCAACAACACTTTGGGTATCGCCGTCGGCATGGCCTCCAACATTTGTTCTTTCAATCTGGAAGAGTTGTGCAACGCCACCATCGCCTTGATGAAGGACGATCAAGCCGACCTGCGGGAGATCATCCCCGCCCCGGATTTTGTGGGCGGCGGCACGATTCTCTATGACGCTGCCGAAATGGAAAATGTGCTGGAAAACGGCCGTGGCAGCGTGCGTGTTCGTGCCCAATGGAGCTACGATAAGGCCAACAACTGCATCGATGTAACCCATATTCCCCCCACCACCACGGTGGAGGCGATCATGGACAAGATCACTGAACTGGTCAAACTGGGCAAGATCCGCGAGATCAGCGACATGCGGGATGAGACCGACCTGAATGGTCTGAAATTGACCATCGACCTTAAACGTGGGCAAGACCCAGACAAGCTCATGGCGCGCCTGTTCAAAGCCACCCCGTTAGAGGACAGCTTTGCCTGCAACTTCAATGTACTGATTGCCGGTCAGCCCAAAGTTCTGGGTGTACGGGACATTTTGTTGGAATGGATCGCCTTCCGTGCGGAATGTGTACGCCGCCGCACCTACTATGACTTGCAGGGCAAGCAAAAGCGGCTGCACCTGTTGCAGGGCTTGAAGGCCATCCTGTTGGACATCGACAAGGCCATCGAGATCGTGCGCAACACCGCCGAAGAGGCCGAGGTCGTTCCCAACTTGATGATCGGGTTTGGCATTGATGAGGTGCAAGCCGAATATGTGGCGGAAATCAAACTGCGTCATCTGAACCGGGAGTACATCCTCAAACGCACCGCTGAAATTGAGGAACTGGAGGAGGCTATTGCCGACCTGCAGGACGTGCTGAAGCGGCCGGCGAGGATCAACAAAATCATTATGACGGAGTTGGCGGATGTTGCCAAAAAATATGGCAAACCCCGTCGCTGCGAGATTTTATACGAAGTTCCTGCCAACGAAGCCGAGGAACCGGAGCAGCAGATTCCCGATTACCCGGTCCATCTGTTTTTCACAAAGGATGGTTACTTTAAGAAGATCACCCCGCAGAGCTTGCGCATGAGCGGCGAGCAGAAGCTTAAAGATGGCGACGAGGTACTGTTTACCTGCGAAAGCACCAACAGCGTGGAGCTGCTCTTCTTCACCAACCATCATCAGGTTTACAAATCTCATGCGTATGACTTTGGCGACAGCAAAGCCAGTGTCTTGGGCGATTATGTAGCCTCCTCGTTGGGGATGGACGAAGGCGAGGTCCCCCTGTACATGGTGGTCACATCGGACTACAAGGGCTGGATGCTTTTCTTCTTCCAGAACGGCAAGTGTGCCAAGGTCCCCTTGCGCAGCTATGAAACCAAACAAAACCGTCGGAAGCTGCTGAAGGCGTACAGCGACAAAGCAGAGCTCGCTTGCATGCGTTACCTGCCGGAAGAGACCGAACTGGCGATTTTCACCACCAACAACCGTCTGTTACTGGCCGGCAGCGCCCTGATTCCCGAAAAAACTACCCGAGATACCGCTGGTGTCAATGTGGTAGCGTTGAAGAAGAACGCCCGTATTGCTCGGGTAACCCTTTCCTCCGGGCTGGAGCTGGCCGAAGCACACCGTTATCGCGTGCGCACTTTGCCTGCAGCGGGCGCCATCCTAAGAGCAGACGACAGCATGGAACAACTGACGTTATAACGCGCTCTGTTTTCTCCTATTTCAAAATAAAAAGCCCCCTCGGGGCACTGTGCAGTATCCGTAAAAACGGACTTATCAGTGTTCTGAAGGGGCTTTTTTGTGTATTTTTCGAGAATCAGGATTCGTTTTTCCGGGCCGAGATCAGCAGCATCATTGGACGGCGCCATTCTTCCTGCATGCCGGGCAGATCCCGCATGGACTCCGGCGGCTGCGGCTCCACTACGTGCTGCAAAACAAAACCTTGTTGCAGCAGCGTTTCCAGATAGGTCGTTAGTGTCCTATGATATTTGGTCACTGCCTCCCCCAAAAAGATTGCCTGACGGGGACCTTCCTCAAAATAGCGGTCTACCGGGAAATGCAAGATCTTTCCATCCGGGGCATAGTACCAATCCTGTGTACCATAGGCGGTAAAGACCGGGTGCTCGGTGGAAAAGATCAGCTCTCCACCGGGAATGAGCCATTGGGCGATCTTTTGCACCATCTGCTCGAAATCTCTCACATAGTGAAACGCCAAAGAGCTGAGAATCACATCAAAACTTTCAGGGGCAAAGTTCAGATCCTCCATGGCGGCACAGCGGTACTCCACGTTGGGCATCGGATTCCGGGCATGAGCCACATCCAGCATTTTGTGGGAGATGTCGGTCCCCAATACCCATGCTGCCCCCTGTTCGGCAGCATAGCGGCAGTGCCAGCCATACCCACATCCCAAATCCAATACCCGCTTACCGGTAAAATCCGGCAGCAACTTTTGCAGTTCCGGCCATTCCCCCGCCGCCTGCAGTCCTTGCCGGGAACGGTCCATCTGGCTGTATTTATCAAAAAAGATTTTCTCGTCGTATTTATTTTCTTTCATAGCAGGTTCCTCCCATGCAAATTTCCTGTATCATAGGTAATCCACATGGGCACCTGCAATTTTCTGGCCGAGAATACCGTATCGCAAGCTCTCTTTCCCCCTTTTGTGCCAACTTGGCGCAGAAAAATCCCCGCAGACCCGGAAATTTACGCAGGACCTGCGGGGAAATTCATGGTAACGAATTAGGCCAGCAACGGCTTGCAGGCTTCAGCCAGTTTGTCTTTCTGGGCCTGAGCCTCAGCCAGATCCTTGCCCTTGGTGGTAAAGTAGGTCTTGATCTTCGGCTCTGTGCCGGAAGGACGCACCACCACCGTAGCACCGCTTTCCAGCGTGTAAATCAGCACGTTGGCTGCGGGCAACCCGGTCTCCTCGGATTTTTCGTAGTCCACAACCTTAACCACTGCATCGCCGTCAAAATCCTTCGGCGGGTTGGCGCGCAGGTTGGACATGATACCCGCCATCTTGTCCATGCCGGACAGACCGGGGAACTCGAAACTGTCCACCTTGTTCAGGTAACGACCGTACTGTGCATAGATGCGCTCCAGTTCTTCCTTGATGGAGGAACCCTGTGCACGATAGTAAGCAGCCATTTCGCAGATCAGCATGGAACCGATAATGGCATCCTTATCCCGCACATAGGGGCCGGCCAGATAACCATAGCTCTCCTCAAAACCAAAGATAAAGCGATCCACTTCACCGGCAGCTTCCAGTTTGGCGATCTGATCACCGATCCACTTAAAGCCGGTGAGTACATTACGGCATTCCACACCATAGTGCTCGGCCACTTTATCCGCCAACGGGGTGGAAACAATGGACTTGCACATAACGGCATTCTTAGGCATAGTGCCCTGCTCGATACGACCTGCGCAGATGTAGTCCAACAGCAGTACGCCTACCTCGTTACCGGAGAGCAACTCATAGCTGCCATCCTTGCACTTGACGGCAATGCCCACGCGGTCGGCATCGGGGTCGGTAGCCAGCATCAGATCGGCACCAGACTTTTCGGCCAATTCCAGTCCCAGACGCAGTGCCTCGAAGATTTCGGGGTTGGGGTACGGGCAGGTGGGGAAATTGCCATCGGGGTCTTTCTGCTCTGGCACAATCGTAATATCCGTGATGCCAATATCCTTGAGCACATGGGTAACGGGCACCAAGCCAGAACCATTCAACGGGCTGTAAACCAATTTCAAGCCAGCCGTTTTGCAGATGCCCGGACGGATAGAACGAGCTTCGATGGCTTCGTACAAAGCGTTGATGCAGTCATCGCCCACATACTCAATGAGCCCCTGTGCCATCCCCTCCTCAAAAGAGATCAGCTTTGCACCGGTGAGAATATCGGTCTTTTGAATTTCGGCATACACAATATCGGCAGCCTCATCAGTCATCTGGCAGCCATCCGGTCCATATGCCTTATAGCCATTATACTTGGCCGGGTTGTGGCTGGCCGTGACCATAATGCCGGCGTTGCATTTATAGTACCGTGTCGCAAAGGAAAGTGCCGGCACAGGCATCAGTGCTTTGTAAATACGAACCTTAATGCCGTTGGCCACCAGCACCTGTGCCGCCGTACGGGCAAACAGATCGCTCTTGATACGGCTATCGTAGCTGATGGCCACGGTCTGGGTACCGCCTTGCGTCTTGACCCAGTTAGCCAAGCCCTGCGTAGCCTGCCGCACCACATAAATGTTCATACGGTTGGTGCCAGCACCGATCACGCCGCGCAAGCCCGCAGTGCCGAATTTCAGGGCTACTGCAAAACGATCCTGAATTGCTGCGTCGTCCCCTTTAACACTTTCCAGTTCCGGCTTCAAGTCGGGATCATCCAAGTCGGCTGCCAGCCAACGTTCGTACATATCCTGATACATAAGTATACACCTACACTTTCCATTTAAATGCTGTAAGCATATACTAAATATACCAACCCAGAGCGTCGGTGTCAATCAAATTTTGGTTAAAATAGCCTGTTTTTCTATCCATCTGCTTGTGCAACGGATCACAGCGCGGTATACTGGACCTAGAACAGAAACCGCGGGAGGGCAGTATATGTATGCAAAGGTGACAAGTCTGGGCGTTACCGGGCTAGCCGGCTATCTGGTACAAGTAGAAACGGATCTTTCGGGCGGACTGCCTCAATTTAATCTGGTAGGCCTGCCGGATTCTGCCGTAAAAGAGAGCAGTGAACGGGTACGCAGCGCTGTAAAAAATTTGCACTATCAATGGCCGCCCAGCCGTATCACCGTCAATCTAGCCCCCGCCGATGTGCGTAAAACCGGACCGGTGTATGACCTACCTGTGTTTATTGGGATCTTAGCCGCACAAGGAAAAGTCCCATCCCCCAGCCCCGAGCGCGCCTTCTTGGGGGAACTGGGACTGGACGGCACACTGCGCCCGGTAACCGGAGTACTGCCCATGGCATTAACGGCCGCGCAGCAAGGTGTGAAGGAATTGTTTTTGCCTGCCGAAAATGCCGCCGAAGCTGCTGTTGCAGAAGGGTTAACCGTCTATCCCGCTCGTAACGCGCAAGAAGTGGTCCTGCACCTTTGCGGAGCCGAACCGCTAGCCCCCGCCCACATCGACGGTTACGATGAAAATGGCGTGTGGCTAGGCCCCGACTTAGCTGACGTGCGGGGGCAAAGTGAAGCGCGTCGTGCCTTGGAGGTTGCGGCTGCCGGCGGCCACAACTTGCTGTTGGTTGGGCCACCTGGCACTGGCAAAAGCATGCTGGCAAAACGTCTGCCCGGCATTTTGCCGCCCCTGACCTATGAGGAAGCGCTGGAAACCAGTGCGGTCTATTCGGTGGCGGGGCTTTTGCGGGGCAGCCATGGACTGATCAAGACCCGCCCGTTCCGTAGTCCCCACCACAGTGTCAGCGCCACCGCCATTGTGGGAGGCGGCAGTATGCCCCGCCCCGGCGAGGTCAGCCTTGCCCACAACGGCGTATTGTTTTTGGACGAATTGCCGGAATTTTCTCGCGACACACTTGAAGTCTTGCGCCAGCCCTTGGAAGACGGTATCGTTACGGTCAGTCGCGTACATGGAACGGCTTCCTACCCCTGCAAGTTTATGTTGGTAGCTGCCATGAATCCCTGCAAGTGTGGGTATCTGGGCCATCCTACCCGGGAATGCACCTGTACGCCCAGTGCCATTGAGCAATACCGGCGCCGCATTTCCGGGCCGTTGTTGGATCGGATCGACCTGCATGTGGAGGCACTGCCCATAGAATATGAAGATCTGGCCGCCGAAACCGGTGGGGAATCCAGCGTGGTCGTACGGGCCCGTGTCATCGCCGCACGAAAAGTGCAGCAAGAGCGGTACCGCCCCCTGCCCGGTGTGCGATGCAACGCCCAACTGCCCGGCAGTGCGTTGCGGCGCTACTGTCCCATGACTGCCACCGCCGAAAAGATCCTGCGCGGTGCCTTTGAAAGACTTGGTTACAGTGCCCGCGCCTATGACCGCATTTTGCGGGTCGCCCGCACCGTGGCCGATTTGGATGGCAGTGAAGTGCTGGACGCTGCCCATCTTTCCGAGGCACTGCAGTATCGCAGCCTAGATCGAAAATTCCGTTCCCGATAAAAAGCGCCGCACGGCTGTTTGCCGTGCGGCGTTTCGCTTATTTTTGTTGCTGCAGTACATCCAACAGGGCTTGTGCGCTCTTCTTCCAGCTATAACGCGCCAGAAGCAAGGCGGCATCCTGTTTCGGGGACGTAGCATCGTCCACATAGCCGTGATTGGTTTTTAGGTCAATGTAGCCCGCACAATCGCCATAGACTTCCCGCATACAGGGGGTATCGCTGACAAGGATTCGAGGCGCCCCGCAAGCCACCGCCTCCAGCGGCGGAATCCCAAAGCCTTCGTACAAGGTAGGAAACAGAAAGGCTTTGCAATGGTGCATTAACGCTTTGGCTTCTCCGTCGGACACATAACCAAGGTACACCGCATTGGGCAAGTCTGCCAATCCCAGCCTTTTTGCTTCCTCTGTCAAACTGCCGCCCCCCGCGATAGCAAAAACAGCATCCGGTTTGTTTTTCGCAGCCCGCAGCACCCACGGAAAGTTTTTGTTTTTCAGCAGATTGGCCATACTGAAATAGTACTCGCCACGGCGCAGTTGCGACACTTTGGCAAAGATCCGCTCATCAGGCGCAATGCGCTGCATTTGCTGCCAGGCATTGTATACCACCGAGATGCGCTCCGGTGCTACGCCATAATACCGGGTAATTTCACGTTTCGAAAATTCCGAAACGGTGATAATATGCTGGGCCGCATGAGCAATCCGGCGGTACTGCAGGCGATGCCACGCCGCACTAAGCCGGCCCCGCAGATCGGTATAAAAATCCGGTCGCGCTCGATAGCAAACATCATGTACCACCGCAATTCCCTGAAATCCGAAAACAGGGATCACATTGCAGGTAGCCAGTCCCTTGGCGCCACGATATTTCAAGTAGGCCGGATAATCCCACTGCTGCCACGCCAGACCGGTTCTTGTACCAAAAGTGACGGTTTTAATATTCTGGTACACCGGTGCGCGCACGCCGGGTGGTGTGACTACCTCCACCATGCCGGAGGAAACCAGCCCGTCCAGTGCCGACAACAATTCGATGGAATAGCGCTGGATGCCCGAGATACGCTGCCCAAAAAAGGAACCGTCCACGGCCCATACTGTTTGTTCCATACTCTTCCCTGCCATTCTGCGGTCATAGGCCCGCATATTGTTGTTTATAACGCAAAATCCGCGCCACGCTATCGTCCAGACGTTGTTCGCTGATTTGGCCGCTTTGCACAGCTTCCCAAACCGCCTCAAACGCCGCTTCCAGCCCTTGTGGCATCAGCAGCAGATCGCAGCCCGCTTGCAGTGCCAACACGGCGGCTTCCTCTGGTGTGTAGGTTTTCGTAATCGCTCCCATCGACAGCGAGTCGGTAATCACCAGCACATCTTCTTCTGGCAGAAGGTCTTCGCGCAGCAACTCGGTCACCACCCCATAGGAAAGCGACGCGGGTTCTTCCTCACTGCTCAGCGCCGGTGCCGCAATATGTCCCACCATAATCGCATGGGGGCCAATGCCGTCCGAACCTTCTGTGGGCAGCAAAAACGGTAAAAATTCACAGTCCATCATTTCTTCTCGGGTACGCTGGGTATAGGCCAGTCCACTGTGACTGTCCTCTGCGGTATCGCCATGTCCCGGGAAATGTTTAAGGGTTGGCAGAATACCTTCTTCCTGCAAGCCCTGCGCCATAGCGCCCGCCATCGCTGCCGTCGTTGCGGCATCCTGCGAAAAAGCCCTTGTCCCTATAACGGTATTGGCCGGGTTGGTGTACACATCCGCCACCGGCGCGAAATCCATGGTAAAGCCGTATTCTCGCAGATAGGCCCCAATGGTCCGCCCCATCTGCCGGGCAGCTTCCGGGTCGCCAGTAGCCCCTACTGCCGCTGCGCTATCATATTGGGGCAGCGTAAACCCCGGATGGTTGGCCAAACGCGCCACCGCCCCACCTTCTTCATCCACAGCAATCAGCAGAGGAATCTTACTGGCTGCCTGCAAGTCCGCATTGAACTGGGTGAGCTGCGCCGGATCGGTAATATTTTTACCGAATTGACAGATGCCTCCCACCGGATAGGTTTGCAGCGTCTGCCGCATCACATCGCTGAGATGGGTAACCCCTTCCCCGTTCTCATCGTCAATCTGTTGTTGAGACAGTGTGGGGTCTAAGGCATCGGGACGTACAATAAAAAGCTGGCCTACTTTCTCCCGCAAAGTCATTTTTTGCAAAAGCTGCTCAACGGAATCCTGCGACGCGCTTTCCGCTTGGGTCGGCTGCGGTGTTGGCTGTACCTGCACCTCTGCCTCGGTCCCCTTTTGTGTACAGCCGCATAGCAAGAGCGGCGCCAATAAAGCGCACAGTACCCGTTTGGATGCTTGCCTGATCATCGCCCCGCCCCCTTTTCCTTGCCATTATACCATGCACCGATACGCAGGGCAAGCTGCCGCCGCATTCCCAAAACAGGCCCCCGTCCCGGAGGACGAAGGCCTGTTGCTTAGTTTTTACTTTCTACATCGGCATAATCATCCTTGCCACCCACCGGGTGTTCCGCAATGATGGTATCCTCTTCTTCTGCAGTTTCTGCAGTGGCGGTATCGTCATACAGACTCTCTTTCGTCACCGCATAGGCAGATTTATAATCAGCGTTGGCTTCGTAGACAATCGTGGGCGCACCACTGGATGCCACATAGCAAAGCGTGTCATCTTCTGCCGTCAGGTTTCCAAAGCGCACCGTCAGGATTGTTCCATCGGTGAAGGTCAGCGTGACCGTTACATCCGGTTGGTCCAAGCCATAGGTCATATCCGCTTCCGGCGTGGTAATGGACCAATCCGTCTGCAATCCACACACTGTATTGGCCATCTTTTCCACAGCGTCCTGATCCAGCGGATAGCTGGCATCGTCTGCCAAAGTCCAGTTTCCATCGGTTTGGGTAAAGGTCAAATCCCCTACCTGCATGGTCGCCACGTCATCCGCTTCTTGATCCGTCAACGTCTGTGCCTTATACAAGTCCCGCGGGTCTTTGCAAAGTCCGATTAGATCGTCCTGTGCAACCGTATACACGGAGCCGTCTCCGGCATACACATAGTATATATCCGCCACATTGTTGGCCTGATCCACCGTTAGGGTGCATGTACTTTCCCCGCTGGCGATGGTAAGCACCATTCGCAGGGTATCGCTCATCGAGGGGATTTCCGCCAACTCATCTCCCTGCAACTGCCGCTGCGGGGTAAGGGTTGCATACTTTTCTACCAAAGCGGCTACCACTTCCTGATCCAGCGGTAAGGTCGGGTCGGATTCCAGCATCCAGTTGCCCTCACTGCCTTTCAACAAGGTAGCCTCCTCGTTGTCACCGCTGTAAGAGATGCGATCAATCTCCTCGGCAGAGAAGCCGCACAGGGTGGGGTTCACCGTTTCCTGCCCGGTTTGGGAAAATTTCAGCACTGCCAGCACTACCGCCAGCACTACTACGCCTGCCGCCAGTACCACCAGCGGCAGCATTTTTTTGCGATTCACAGGCATCTTCTCCTTTTATCGACGGCGGCGAATCAAACAGATCACCACGCCCGCAATCAGACAGACGATGGGCAACACAAAGACAAAGAGCAGCGCCAAACCGATGCGCGCCGCGTTGGGCACTACAAGGCTGGCAGCACTCATACTTTTGCTGTTGATAACCGCCGTGGTTTGTTCTCCGTTAAACCAGTTGACCACACTGCCGAACATCTGGGCGTTGCCTCCCGAAACGCTCTGGTTAGCAGTAGAAAGTAACATATTGGGACAGTTGACCCACACCACCTTGGCTCCCGTCGTATCGTTTTGCGCTGCCATGGCTACCGCAAAGCTCCCTTCCGGGTCGGTGTCGGATTTTTCCACCGTTTCGGCGTTCTGGTAGTCCACCAAAGAGTAGGCTGCATCGCTGGTCATCAATAGGGGCGTCATGGTATATTCACTGTCCTCTGCCTGCACAATGCCCTGCGCAATGGGGGTATATACCCGCATGCCGCTGGTCATACCTGCCAGAATTTCACTGGATTGAACATTGGGCATCAGATAGGTTTGGGGATATCCATAGGGGTAATTGTCCCCGTTGGTTTCGACCAACAGTCCCGCCTGCCGCGTCATGCCGCAGTCCGCCAGTACGGTGTCCAAATTGGGGGTGTCCACCGTAAAATCGGTCACAACAAAAAGCTTACCGCCGTTTTCTACGTAGCTGCTCAGCATTTCAGCTTCCGCCTGCGTCACGTCTGCCAGCGGCGCGTTGATCACCAAACTTTCGGCATCCTCCGGAATAGAACCCGCAGTGGTCAGATTCAGGCTTTCCGTGGTGACGCCGGCATTGTCCAGCGTTTCCAAAAAATCGCTTTCTAGTGCCGTTTCTCCATGGCCGGTCAGCTCATACATCTGATAACTGGTGGTCCGAATCACGTTGGCCAGCGAGGCCGTCAGGCTGTTTTCGGCATCGAAACTGTACTCTTCTGAGCCGTAATAGTAGGCCTCCATATCGATCTGGTACATTTCATCATAGCTTACCACATCGTACCGATCCCCGGTGGTCATTACCACGCAGCCGGTGGAAGCCCCCTCGTACTTTTCCGCAAAAGTCGGGTACAAAACCGGATCCCGCTGCTGCCATGTAAAATGACTGCTTTCATCGGCATAGCGATCCAGCAACCGCGTAATGTTGGTATCCTCCTGTCCGGAAACCGCCAGATAATACGCCGTCACGTCGGTCTGCAATTCATGCAGAAGGTTTTTGCTGGTATCGCTCAAGGTAAACAGAGAACTGGTAGAAATATCCAGCTCGGTGTATTTGGTGGGCAGTGCCTGAATCACTAGATTGAGCAGTACCACCGCCGCCAGCACCACCACGGTCAGCGCCGAAGCATACAAACCGTTACGAAAGGTCTTTTTGCTGCCGTGGAGCTTTTTCCAAGTTGCTTTTAGATTCATCGGTGTTTCCTCCCCTCAGTTCCAACGGCGGCGCTCGATAGCCTGTCCGGTCAGGAACAAGAACAGCGCAATAACCGAGAGATAGTACACAATGGCCGAGATGCTGAACATCCCGCCGACCACACCGTTAAAAGGCGTGAAAAGTGCCATGGCAGAAAGGACCGCATCAAAAGCGGAAAGCAGCCATGTGGGACGCAGTACAAACAGAACCGCCAAGGCTACGCCGCCAACGCAAAAGACAGCACAGCCGGTGGTTAGACTTTTGCAGACTACCCCCACCAGAACCGACGCGATGAGCAGCACTACCAAAAAGACGATCAACGCCAGAAGGTTGCCGCTGGTAAACATCGTCTGGATACCGTTCATCAGATACGCCACCAACAGCACACCGAACGTAGCCAAATAGGCAATGATCTGATTTTCCGTCAAGGCCGAGATCCATGTACCAATCGCAAGACAAGCCGCCCCCAACAGAAGATAAGCCAGCAACGCACTGTACGCAGAAATGAGCGACACGGTGCCGAAAGCCGTCAAAATCAGGGGCATAACCACTGCCACGATCATCGGGGCGGCAAACACCACGAACTCCGCCAAGAATTTGCCCAGAACAATGCTGGGGATTCCCACCGGGCTGGTCAGAAGCAACTGATCGGTCTTATTGCGCCGCTCCTCGGCAAAGCTGCGCATGCTGATGGCCGGCAGCAAAAACAGCAGGATCATCGTGGTCGTGTAGAGCACCGAGGCAAAATCCGAGGAAGCATACATCAAGTTCCGATTGGTGAAATACAACCCCAAGAAGAACAGGCTCACCGCTGCCGTCACATAGCCAATCATGCCAGTATAATAGGCTTTTGTCTCGCGTTTGAAAATAGCCGCCATATTACGCATCCTCCTTCGTATCGGGGGCTTCGGTCAGCTGCAGGAATACATCCTCCAGACTCATGCTCTCGGCACTCAGGTTCAATACCGGGCAGCCGGCCTTTGCCATCGCCAGCGAAAGGGCCCCTCGCAGGTCGGTTCCCGCCGCGCTAACCGCCGTAAAGCTGACCTCACCGCCCTTTTCAGCGGTAACGCGCAAATCGGTCAGCCCCGGCACCGTGGCAGCGGCCTCCAAAACCGTCTTCCGGTCGCCCTGTGCCGTAGCGGAGATGGTCCCCTTGGCAGCCAGTTTGCCCGCCAATTCTTCCGGCGTGCCCTGCGCCACCAATTTGCCCTTTGCAATGATCAAAACACGATCGCAGATCGTTTGCACCTCGCTCAAGATATGACTGGACAGAATCACCGTATGCGTTTTGCCCAAATCATGAATCAACGAGCGGATCTCGATCATTTGGGCGGGATCCAACCCAACCGTAGGTTCATCAAGAATGATCACCTTGGGTGACCCCAGCAGGGCCGCTGCAATGCCCACGCGCTGCCGGTATCCTTTGGAGAGGTTGCGAATCAGACGGGCTTCCATGCCTTGCAGACCTGCCCGTGCGCAAACCTTCTCCACATCGGCCAAACGCTGCGCCTTGTTGCGCACACCTTTGAGTTCCGCCACAAACCGCAGATATTCCGTCACCGTCATGTCCTGATACAGCGGCGGTTGCTCTGGCAGGTAGCCAATGCAGGCCTTTGCCTCAGAAGGTTCCTCGGTAATATCATGCCCCGCAATGGCAACTGTGCCTTCGGTGGCGGACAGATACCCCGTCAAAATATTCATAGTCGTAGATTTACCGGCGCCATTAGGCCCCAACAAGCCGTAGATACAGCCGTCCTCTACCGTAAAGCTGATATCATCCACGGCGGTATGCTTTCCGTAACGCTTTGTCAGATGTTTAACTTCGATCAAAGTGTACTCTCCCCCTTTTGGTTTGCATCCACGCCCCGTGTGCAAACATCGGTGCATGTAAATTTTATTATAATGGAAAATTGTGAAAAATGTGAGGTAGTCCGCCGATGAACTATGACAACATTGCCTTGTGCAGGGAACTATGTTATAGTGAAATTGCCCGAAGAACTTCTTTTTTCGACAAAGTAGGAGGTGCTGTGATGACTGAACGGGAAAAAATGCTGGCAGGACAACTGTATGACTGCGGTGATCCTGAGTTGTTGACACAATGGCACAAAGCAAAAAATCTGATGCGCGACTACAATCGTCTGGACTCTGAAAACAGCGCGGAAAAAGACCGTATCCTAACTGAACTACTGGGCGGACGCGGTCAAAATCTATGGATCACCGCGCCGTTCTATGTGGACTACGGTAACAATATCTATTTTGGCAACAACTGCGAAGTGAATATGAACTGCACCTTTTTGGATGACAACCGCATCGTTATTGGGAATAACGCTTTGATTGCCCCCAACGTACAGATCTACACCGCTTTTCACCCGACCAACGCCGCAGATCGCTTTGGTCCCCTAAAAGAGGACGGTTCCTTTTCTTTTTGCAAAACCCAAACAGCGCCGGTTATCATCGGCAATCATGTATGGATCGGCGGCGGTGCGATCCTGCTGCCCGGCGTACGAATTGGGGATAATGTGGTCATCGGTGCCGGCAGTGTCGTTACCAAAGACATTCCTTCCAACACCGTCGCCTGCGGAAACCCCTGCCGCGTCATTCGCGCCAATCAATAAATGGATACGAAAAAGCCCGGAGCAATGCTCCGGGCTTTGCCTTATGCCAGCTCCACTTTGTAGGTTTGCAGCCAATAGTTGAGCTGCAAAAACCATGCAATGGTTTGAGGGGTGGTCATCAGCTGCCCATACCACGGCACCGGATTGTCAGCCCCTGAGGCCAGCAGCCGTTCCAACGCCTCGGCCCGGATAATGCGCAGCAGCGGTGCCGCCGGGTCTTCCAGCACTTTGGTCAGCTCTGCTGAAACCGCTGCCAAATACCCCGGATTCCATGTTTTGGGGTAGGGGCTCTTTTTCCGCCACAGGACCTCCGGCGGCAGCACACCTTCCATAGCCTCCCGCAAAAGCCCTTTTTCTTTGCCTTGGTAGTCCTTGTACTCCCAAGGAACAGAATAGAGGTATTCTGCAATGCGGTAATCACAGAAGGGCACACGCACCTCCAAGCCGTTGTACATACTCATCCGATCTTTGCGGTCCAGCAGCGTCTGCATAAACCAATGAAAATTCAAACTCATCATTTGGCGCATACGCTGTTCCAGCGGCGAAAGCCCGGGGCGAACCGAAGTTTCCGCCAGTGTCTTTTGGTACTGAGCATCTACAAATTTTTCCGGCTCAATTCCATCCAGCACGCCGGGTTTGATGAAACTGGCCCGGTATGCTGTGGACTGTGCCCAAGGGAAGCCGTACTTTTCCCGGATGGTGGGATCCCGATACCAAGGATAGCCGCCGAAAATTTCATCGGCACATTCTCCCGAAAGCGCCACGGTCGCATGGGGCTTGATCTGCCGACAAAACACCAGCAGCGAGGCATCCACATCCGCCATACCGGGCAGATCCCGCGCATCTACCGCATCGTACAACGCCGGCACCAGTTCCGGGGTATCCAGCGTAATCCAGTGATGTTCCGCATGCAGGAACTCGTTCATCCGGCGGATGAACGGTGCATCCGGGCCGGGCTGAAATTTGGTTTGATGAAAATAGCGCTTGTTGTCTTTATACCCCACCGAAAAGGTGTGCAGCGTTTTGCCCTGCGCGGCAAATTGGGCATCTGCCACCGCCGAGATCAGACTGGAATCCAGTCCACCCGAAAGAAAGGTCGCCACCGGCACGTCAGAAACCAACTGCCGCTCGATGGCGTCCATCAGCAAGTCCCGCACCTTACGTGCCGTGGTCCCGAAGTCGTCAGGGTGTTCATGGTCCACCAACTGCCAATAGCGATGCAGTAGCAGCCGACCGGTATCGGCTTCATAGATGCCATACTGCCCCGGCAGCAATTCATGGACATTCTGGAAAACGCCGCTTCCCGGTCTGCGGCCGGGGCCCAACAGAAGCACTTCCGCCAGTCCCTCGGCATCCACCCGCGGCGGTACCGCCGGGTGCGCCAACACAGTTTTGATCTCGCTGCCGAAAATCAGGCTATCCTGTGTCTTGGCATAAAACAGCGGTTTGACCCCGCATCGATCCCGCGCCAAAAACAGTTTGCCGGCGTGGGTCTCCCATACCGCAAAGGCAAAAATCCCGTTGAATCGGTCCACGCAGGCAAGGCCCCATTCAGCATAGGCATGCAGCACCACTTCGGTGTCGGAATGGCCTGTAAACGTATGTCCCCTTCCCTCCAGCAGGCTGCGCAATTCCGCTGTGTTGTACAATTCACCGTTATAGACCAGCGTATAGCTTTCACCATGCCAGTCCAACTGCATGGGCTGACAGCCGTTTTCCAAATCCACCACAGCCAATCGTGCGTGAATCAACGCGGCGCGTCCACTGATGTACATACCCCGTTGGTCTGGTCCCCGCCGCGCCATCGTGCGCTGCATAGCGCAGTAGGCCGCGTAATTGCCCTGAATGGCGCGCGGGTCGCGCCCGATCTGCCCCGCTATTCCGCACATAAAAAAAGACCCCTTTCTGCCCTAGTTCTTCCAAGAAATATGCAGAAAGGGGTTCTTTTAGTACGAGGGATTACTGTGCTGCGATGGCATCGGCAATGCGATGCGCCACTGCGTCCTTACTTTGCAGAGGCAGCTCTTCGCTGCCGTGTTCCGTGATCAGTGTCACCACATTGGTATCCACGCCGAAACCGGCCCCCGGCACTTTTAGGTTATTCGCCACGATCATATCCATATGCTTTTTACGCAGTTTGGCCGTGGAATTTTCAAGCAAATCACGAGTTTCCATTGAGAAGCCGCAGACAAACAGCCGCGGCGGTTTATGTTCGCCCACCCACGCAAGAATATCCTGCGTGCGTTCCAGCGCCAATGTCATCTCGCCATCCTGCTTTTTCACTTTATCGGCGGCTACCGTAGCGGGGCGATAATCGGCCACCGCCGCAGCCATGACCAGTGCATCCGCGTCCATGGCGTGCTGCTGTACCGCAGCAAATAAATCCGCCGCTGTTGTAAAGGGGACCATCTTTACAAAGGGTACGGGCGGCAAGGTGCAGCCTGTGGACGCCAGCAGCGTAACGTCCGCCCCCCGCAGCATACAAGCGCGCGCTACCGCATAGCCCATTTTACCGGTGGAATGGTTGGTCAGATACCGGACCGGGTCCATGGATTCCTGCGTAGCTCCCGCCGATACCACCACTTTTTTGCCCCGCAAATCCTTTTCGCAGGCCAGCTCCCGCAGTACATAGTCCACAAGGACGCTTTCTTCAGGCAGACGGCCCGAGCCCACGTCCCCGCAAGCCAGCAGCCCCGAACCGGAGGGAATCACCGTAAAACCGTAGTGTTCCAGCGTTTTGAGATTATCCTGTGTGATGGGATTCTCCAACATATGGGTGTTCATGGCCGGGGCCACCAGTTTGGGGCAGGTAGCTGCCAACGTCACGGTGGTGAGCATATCGTCTGCAAGACCGTGAGCCATCTTGGCGATCACGTTCGCGGTCGCCGGCGCAATAAGCATCAGGTCCGCCGCATTGGCCAAAGATACATGGGCCACATCATACTGAAAATTGCGGTCAAATGTATCCACGATACAGCGGCGATTGGTCAGCGTTTCAAACACCAACGGTGCAATAAATTCGGTGGCATGTTTCGTCATCAGGACATGCACATCTGCCCCCATTTTCACCAGTGCGCGGGCTACATTGGGCATTTTATACGCGGCGATGCCCCCGGTGATTCCGAGGACAATCGTTTTTCCTGTAAGCTGCATAGGATTTCACGGTCCTTTCCCTATTTAGATAGGTTTATTATAGCAACTTGACAAAGGTTTGTAAATTGCCGCGCTTTTGCCTTTCGGGTTTGCAAAATATCCACAAACTGTTATAATGGTACCAGTTTTACAGGAATGGAGCCTTAGGGTATGGTACTGGCGGTCGATATCGGCAATTCGAATATCTGCATCGGTGGACTGGGTGGCGATGGGCACCGGGAGGTGCTGTTCACCACGCGTATGGTGACACGAGCGCGCTGTACCGGCGACGAGTATGCTGCCGAACTCAAATTTTTGCTGGGCCGTTTGCAGGTAGATTGTGCCGCCTGCGAGGGGGTCATTGTTTGCAGTGTGGTCCCCAGCCTGACCACGCCGTTGGCAGATGCATGCCGTCGGCTGACCGGGCAGGAAGCTCTGATTGTCCAGTACACTTTGGAAACAGGACTCACCTTCCGGGTAGACGAGCCGTGGCGAGTTGGTCGGGACCGCATTGCCGATGCCGTTGCAGCGGCGGCGCTCTATCCTCTGCCCTGTATGACCGTAGACCTTGGCACCGCCACCACCTACAATGTACTTTCCGCCCAGCGGGAATTTCTGGGCGGTTTCATTGTTCCCGGCGTACAGACCAGCTTACGGGCCATCAGCGCCGGGACCGCACAACTTCCCCCTATTGCCCCGCAGCCGCCGCAGGATCTGATCGGCCGCAACACCGTGGAGGCACTGAACAACGGCGCCATGTTCGGCACGGCTGCCATGCTGGATGGGCTGGCCGAACGGGTAGAAGCCCAACTAGGGGCCCCGCTGACCGTGGTAGCCACCGGCGGTCTAGCGCCCTACATTACCCCTTGCTGCCAACGCAAAATCGTTTATGACGCCGACTTGCTCTTCAAGGGATTGGCGTTGCTGTGGGAATGGAACCACCCCCTTTGATCTTTGCCAATCAAGACCGCCGCAGCCGGAAATTCCGGCTGCGGCGGTCTTACTTTGTGTCACGGCAGAGGGATCAACCAATGTTCTACCGTCAGTATATCCCCTTTGCGCGTCACCAGAATCGCCTGTCCGTCATCGCTGCACATGTAGGAGACCTTCTCCTCTTCCTCCGGGTTCAAGCTCTCCGAATATGCCTGAAAACCGCCATCACCATAGTACCACCCTGTACCATATATACCGGTAGTAACCGACACGGTTTCCCGGCTCTGTAAAGTGCCTTGCGCACGCACCTCCTCCGGTTGCAGCTCCATAAGTTCCTGCCATAATTCTTCTTCCCTCGTATCGGTTTCTTCTGCAGGGGCTACTTCTTGCTGCGGTCCTTCTAACCATTGACGGCGCAGCTTTTCGGCTTGCTCCGGGTCCGCACGGTCTTCTGGAATCGGCAGATCAAACAGCAGGTAGATGCCGTCCGTCCTCCCCGTCGGGGTGATAACCCCTGTGTCCGCATCCTGCGAGAAACCGCTGAACAGCGCCCCAGCGCCGCCTACCTGCTCCAGCACCACCGCCAGTTTGGGGTCTTTATCGGCAAAAGGTTCCACTGTGTCGGTTTCCACCAAAATATAGCGAATCCCGTCCTGCACAATGTCATGGCGGGCACCGTTCATGGTAAAGACATTGTACTCCATGATCGGGCAGTCCGGTGATGCAAAAAGAGGCGACACCAAACTGTTACTCAAGGTGACATCCCCGCCTGTATCGGACAGTTCCGCCATGGGTGTACCGTCAGTATGGGCTATCGCCAGCACTGCATAGCTGCGTTCCGGCAAAAGTCCCACGTTCTCCCAATCGGAAGACCAATATTCTGTGACGTTTGCGCCGGTGGTAATGCCCAGCAAAGTGACCGTATAGGGGTCAGCCTGTTGGGTACTCTCGATACAAATACTCTGCTCTGTCTCAAACAACGCAGCCAGCTCCTCCTGCTCCATCTGCCGAGCCGCGTCAGCCGGAGACAGAAAATATCCTGCCGCTGCCACGCCCCCAGCGCACAAGCAGCAAACCACCGCTGCCGCTGCCAAGGCACGTCCTATCGACCACCGCAGTGGCCGCCTTCTTTTACGGGCGTTTTCCTCTTTTTCGATTTGTCCGACGGCCAAACCAACGATCCGTGCTCTCTGCTCTTCGGATAACGGTTCTTCCGGCCACGTCGCCTTCTCCAGTTCCTCATAAAGCTTTGCCATAACCGGGCTCCTTTCCAAACAACTGCAAAAACTGTTTTTTCAATCGCGCTCTTCCTCGAGAAAGCCGTACATTGACAGCATGTTCTTCCATATCGAGTGCCCGGCCTATTTCCTTGCTGGACTGCAACCCATAATAACGGCGAAGAAAAATTTCCCGATCTGGTGGTTCCATCTGTTCCACCAATTCAGCAATCAGTTCTTCAGCCTCCGACGCGGCAGCCGGTCCAAGCGG
Source organism: uncultured Gemmiger sp. (assembly GCA_963557315.1). Lineage (GTDB taxonomy): Bacteria > Bacillota > Clostridia > Oscillospirales > Ruminococcaceae > Gemmiger. The sequence continues at coordinate 153,796 of CAUWAX010000005.1, forward strand.
CTGCGCCAGCAATTCAAAGTCTTCGGGCAAAGGATCTGCGGAAGTCCGGCGCAGTTGGCGGTAGCGGTCAATGGCTTTGTTGCGCGCCGTAACAATCAGCCAGGCCTTCAGGTGATACCGCTCTGCCAAAAGTGTATCGGCCTGACGCCAACACTGGACCAGTACATCTGCCAGACACTCCTCCACATCCCGGGGATCAGACAGGACGTGCCGCACCAAAGCCCGCAGCATACCCCCGTAGAGGGACAACAACTGCGTCACGCCCTCTTGCGGGTCTTGCCGGATGCACCGCAGCAACGCCGCCTCTTCAGTCGTTTGCACCTTCTTCATCTCCTTTTTGCTTCTGGATGGGAAAGGACCTTTCACTTAGTTAGACGCAGCATCCCCCGAAAAAGTCTCACATCTTTTTTCAGACAGAAAAAAATCCCGTCGGCCCTTTTTGGGAGCCGACGGGAAAATATACAGGATTACAGTTCCGGCGTAACAGGCACTGCACCATAGTTGCGGATGTTCAGCACATGGCAGCTTCCCTCGCCGAAGCAGGCATCGATGGTAGCGCGGTAGGTATCCACCAGATCCTTAGGCACAAACGCCTGAATGGTACCGGCGAAACCGCCGCCCTGCAAGCGCCAAGCGCCCCGGCCGTTCAGGACCTTCTGGCTCAGCGCCAATGCCAGCGGCACCCCCTGTTCCTTCGGGTTTTTGATGCTGTAAGCATTCTGGTTGAACTCGAAGCTGGAATGGCCGCCCTCAATGATCAACTGCAGGAAGGTATCGAAATCGTCCTCTTTTACTGCGTCGCAGAGCGCAGCAGCACGACGGCAGTCATTGTAGAAGTGAATGGAACGCACCACCGCACGGTCACCCAACACTTTGCGCAGTTTCGGAATAGCTGCATAGAAGTCCTCTTCCGGCACATCGCGCAGGACCTTTTTGCCGAACTGTGCAGCCACGCTCTCCATCTCACGGCGGATTGCTGCATAATCATCGGTCAGGTCCGCATGGCTGCCCTTGGTGTCGCTGATGCACATGACAAAACCATGCTTGGCCAAATCGATCTCCGTCTGGCCCACCACCGGATGCTCCGGGTCCTTGAAATCGATGGTGATCACGCCACCCACAGCACAGGCAGTCTGGTCCATCAACCCACAGGGTTTGCCAAAGAAAACATTCTCGGAATACTGGCCAATTTGAGCGATACGAACCTGACTGAATTTCTCCATGTCATTGTCATTGTACTCGCCGCGGAAGATTGCGCCGATGCAGACCTCGAAGGCCGCCGAGCTGGACAGTCCGGACCCACGCAGCACATCACTGGTGGTGTAGGCATCAAAACCGCCCACCTTGCCGCCATCATTCAAGATGCCCACTGCCACGCCACGGATCAACGCGGCGGAATGCTCGGTTTCCCGCGGCTGGGGGGTACGGATGCTCAGGTCCACATCGTCGATCTTTTCGAATCCATGAGATTTTACCCGAACAATATTGTCGTTGTTGGGGGAAACCACCGCCACAATATCGAGGTTGACCGAACCTGCCAGCACAACACCATTGTTGTGGTCGGTATGGTTGCCGCCAATCTCAGTACGACCGGGGGCAGAATAGAGCCGCACCGTGCGGTCAGCACCAAATTCCGCGGCAAAGCGGTCGATCAGCTGCGTGTACCGCGCACGCTGGGCTGCAACAATTTTCTCGTCCTCACCGTACAGTTTGGTGAAGGCACCGTCATACAAACCCTGCGCAATTTGCTGCTTCAATTCAATGGTATTGGCCATAGTTCCACTCGCCTTTCCTGTTGCGTGGGCCCTTTTTGCTATCATGCACAAAAAGAGCCACACTATTTTAGGCAAACAGCCAAACGGCCGGCTGTTTGCATTGCTCTTGTACCCAGTATAACAAATTCTACGGGGAAGTAAACATTTTTTTACTGCTCTTTTATGGACTTTTGATGAATGCTTTGGTATAATAATAACAATGATAAAGTTGTTTTCTGGCCCAACGGCAAACGAGGTGTGTATGCATGACAAGCCTAACCAAACAATCCTATAAACAAAACTATACCGACAATGTCGAATTGTCCATCTTCAACTGTGGGCACGAATATTGCGAACCGGGCCACACTTGGGGCCCCGGCGTACGGGATCATTACCTGATCCATCTCGTGGTGGCCGGCAAAGGGGTCTATCAGGTCGGTGGGGTTTCCCACACCTTGCAGGAAGGCGATCTGTTTTTGGCGAAGCCCAACCAACTGATCACCTATGCCGCAGACGAAACCGACCCGTGGGAATACTATTGGGTGGGATTCAACGGCGCATGTGCCAACAAACTGGTGCAGCAGACGCCCTTCAACGATCTGCACCCGGTCCACCACTGCAAAGATCCGCAGGCTGTGCGGGAAGCCTTGTATAATATCTACCTTTCCCGCGGACCGGAGCCCCAGTGTGAAGCCCTGATGACCGGCTATCTGTACATTTTCATGGCACATCTTATGAAAGAAGCCCGGGACGCCATGCCCAATATGGGTTCCTCCAGCAGCCAGTATGTATTGTCGGCCATCAAATATATCCAGTTCAACTATTCCCACGACATCTCAGTGGACGACATCGCCAAGGCGGTCGGCGTCAGCCGCAGTCACCTCTACCGGGTGTTTATGGCCAATGTGGGACAAAGTCCCATCGACTATCTGACCAACTATCGCATCAGCGAGGCGTGCAGCCTCCTAAAAAACTCCAACCTCTCGATTGCCGAGATCGCAGTCTCGGTGGGATTCTTTGACCAGTTCTACTTTTCCCGCGTATTCAAGAAAGTCAAAGGTGTCCCCCCCAGCAAGTATCTGACCACCTTGGAGAAAGACCAAAACAAACCTGCCGATAAATAAGGAGTATTATGCCATTTATCAAAAATCAAATTCTTCGTCTAACCATAGAGTCTCTTTCCAGCGACGGAAACGGCGTGGCACATTCTGATGGACAAGCGGTCTTTGTTCCCGGGACTGCGCCGGGGGACGAAGTCGATGTACGCATCGTTAAACCTATGAAAGGGTATGCCTTTGGCCGGTTGGAAACCTTGTACACCGCCGGCCCCGGCCGCATTGCAGTTGATTGTCCGGTGGCATCGCCCTGTGGAGGCTGCGGCTTGCGGCACATCTCTTACCAAGCCGAATGTGCTGCCAAAACCCAGTTTGTACGGGATGCCTTTTCTAGACTGGGAAAGCTGGACATACCGGTACTGCCCGTTCTCAGCGCGCCGGAGACGGACCGCTATCGCAACAAAGTGCAGCTACCCGTGGGAGAAGATGAAAATGGGCATCTGACCACCGGCTTTTTCGCGGGACGCAGCCATCGCATTGTATCTTGTTCGGACTGCAAACTTCAGCCCCTTTGGATGAACCAGCTAGCCGCACGCGCCTGCATTCTTTTGGAAGAGACTGGCGCTACCGCCTACAAGGAAGATTCCCATACCGGTTTGGTCCGGCACCTCTTTTTGCGGCAGGGCTGGCACAGCGGCGAACGGCTTTTGTGTTTTGTGCTCAACGGAAGATCTTTGCCGCAAGAGGATGCCGTGTGCAAAGCCTTACAGCAGGAGTTTTCCCTTACTACCGTACTCATCAATGAAAACACCGCCAAAACCAATGTGATTCTTGGTTCCCATACCCGCACGGTATTGGGACCCGGCACCATCGCCGATACCTTAGCCGGTGTAGAGATCCGTATGGGCGTACACGAATTTTATCAGGTCAACACCCCCGCAGCCGAGGTGCTCTACGCACAGGCAAGAGTCCGGGCCGCCTTGCGTCCCACCGATTTTCTGCTTGATTTGTACTGTGGCATGGGAACCATCGGTCTCTCGATGTTGCCCGATTGCCGCCGCTTGTTGGGGGTGGAGATCGTACCGCAGGCCGTGGAAGGTGCCAAAGCCACTGCCGCCCGTCTGGGACTGCCTCCCGAAAGAGCCGATTTCCGCTGCCAAGATGCGGGTACTGCGGCAGCGCAACTGGCTGCGGAAGGTATCCGTCCCGATGTAATTGTGGTGGATCCTCCGCGCAAAGGGTGTGATGCTGCCACGCTGCAAGCCTTGGAAGATATGGCGCCGCTCACCATTGTCATGGTGAGCTGCAACGCAGCCACCGCCGCCCGGGATACACGCTGGCTGACCGACCACGGCTACCAAGCTTCGGAAGTTCAACCCGTGGACCTCTTCCCCCGCACACGACATGTAGAAGCCATTGTGACACTGCATCGAAAATAAGAGCATCGATTTGTAAGGTTGGTTTTCTCGAGATCAAAGAGGGATTCCTCTTTCCCAGAAAGAAGGTGTGCATGACCATGCAAAGCGCAAGGACTCAAGACGAGCAAAAAGTCATAGAATTAACCAGTTTTATGCTGCATAAGCACTACGGTGAAAATGACCCCGAGGCGGTTATCGCACTGTTTGACGAGGATCTGCTCTGGGTGGGCGCCGGCGAAGAAGAATACGGGATCGGCGCCGAAACCGTTGCAGGATTTTTCCGCCGTTTCGCCGGTATGATCCCCCGCTGCAACATTTCCGGCGAGGAATATCACGTACTGATGCTGACCCCTGACATCTACCTTTGCAATGGTCGGGCATGGATTTCTACCGATGCCTCCACCCAAATCAGCTTACGGGTCCACCAACGGATCACCACTGTCTTCCGCCGTGTGAACGGCACCTTCCGCTGCTGTCACATTCATGCTTCCAACCCCTATGCCGATATGGCCGGCGACATCGGCTTTCCGGTCAAGATGGCCTTACAGTCCTATGAATACCTACAAGAACAAGTCGAGGCTCAAAAAAGGCAGATCGCTGCCCAGACTGCACAGTTGGAGCGGCTGAGCTTTGAAGATTCTTTGACGGGTCTCTACAATCGCAACAAATTCAACACCGTGATCGACGGCGACCTTTCCACACGGGGGGGGGAAGGTCTGGGTGTAGCTTGTTTTGATCTGAACGGTCTAAAAGAAATCAACGACAAAAGCGGGCATACAGCCGGTGACCGCTTGATTTGCAGCGCCGCAGAAGAATTTCATCGATTTTTTCATAAAATGACTTACCGTGTCGGCGGCGATGAATTCGTTATTATAGATCCCTATAACTGCCAACAAGTGTTTGTACAGACCATAGAAGCCTTACAGGCCGCGTTGCAAGCCAAAGGGATCAGTTGTTCCGCCGGCATCTCTTGGCGTCCTGGCACAGGTGATCTCAAAGTTCAATACGAGGAAGCCGATCGAAAAATGTACGAAAACAAGCGGCTGTTTTACAGTCGTCCCGAAAACAACCGCAGAATCTAGGCTTTTCTGCGATTTGTTCAAATTCTTTTTCGCTCTTGTTCACGATTTGCCAACATTTGCATGCCATAATGGAGAGCGAAAAATAAGGGCATCGCCCTAAAAGGTGGTTTTTTCTGATGAAAGGCTGGTTACAGCGCTTTATGTCCGGCCGCTACGGGTTTGACCGTTTTAGCGGTTTTCTGTCTACCTGTTCTTTGGTATTGATCCTGCTGGGTGCGTTTTTCAGTGCCGTACTCTATTGGCTTGGATTGCTTTTGCTGGTATATTCCTATTTTCGCATTTTAAGCCGAAACATCCAAAAGCGGTATCAGGAAAACGTTAAATATCTTGCCTTGGAAGGAAAAGTCACCCGCTGGTTTTCCACTCGAAAGATGCGTTTTCAGCAGCGCAAAGCCTACCACTACTATCGTTGCCCTCACTGCGGGCAGCAACTGCGAGTCCCCCGTGGCCGCGGCAAAATCTCCATCACCTGCCCCAAATGCGCTACACAGTTCATCAAAAAGAGTTGACGGGCTATGTTTGGATATGTTACCATCTATCGAAAGGGATTGGCAAAAGAAGACCTTGACCGCTACCAAGCGTATTACTGTGGTCTGTGCCAAGCACTGGGCCGCCGTTACGGTATGGCCGGGCAACTGACGCTGAGCTATGATATGGCCTTTGTGGCTATACTGCTCAGCGCTTTGTACGAGCCAGAGACTCAATTTGGCACGGGGCGCTGCGCCCCCCACCCTTTACGCACACGGCCCCGGGCCGACAATGAATTTCAAAACTATGCGGCAGACATGACCATCGCGCTGGCCTACTACAACTTCTTGGACGACTGGCAGGACGATCACCGACGTGCCAGTTTTCGACAAGCTAAAAAGTTGGAACCCTTTTTGCCAGCGATTCGAGAGCATTGGCCGCGTCAATACAGTGTGATCACCGAACAGTTGGCTGCATTGAATGTTTTGGAAGGTTCTGGCTCTCATGATCTGGATGCGTTATGCAACGCTTTCGGCACCTTGCTGGGAGCGGTGTTTGCATGTCGGGATGATTTGTGGGCACCGGTACTGCAAGAAATGGGACGTGGATTGGGCGGCTTCATCTATCTGATGGACGCCTACGACGATCTGGAAAAGGATCAAAAAAAGGGCCGCTATAATGCATTGCAAGCCCTGTGGGAGCAGCTTTCCCCTGCGGAATACGAAACCCACTGTCATGATCTTTTAACCCAACAGATCGGCTTGTGTGCCCAACAGTTTTCTTTACTGCCCATTTTACAGGATACCCCGGAGGGGAAATTATTGTATAATACGATTTATTCTGGCGTGTGGAGCAAATACGCGCTGGTAAGAAAGCACAGAGAGGGGCGTCACCAATGAGCGATCCGTATAGCGTATTGGGCATCACCCCCAGTGCCGATGATGAAGCCATCAAGAAGGCGTATCGCCAAAAATGTAAACAATACCATCCCGACCTGCATCCTAACGATCCTTCTGCCGAAGAAAAGTTCAAGGAAGTACAGGCTGCTTATAGCGAAATCATGCGCCGCAAGCAAAATGGCGGGCAGGCAGGCTATCAGGGTTCCCAACAGCATCAGAACTCCAACGGTCCCTATGGATACAGCCAAGGTGGTTACGGGAACCAGTATCAGCAAGATCCCTTTGGCGGATTTGGCTTTGGCCCCTTCGGGTTTGGTTTTTACGGTTCCACCAATAGCCGTCAAACCTACACCACCGGCCAAGAAAGCCCCGAGTTGCGAGCCGCTGCCAACTATATTCGCAACGGCTTTTACCATGAGGCCTTAAACACTTTGAATGGCATGGCTCCCAATGAACGCAACGCCCAGTGGCATTACTACTGCGCACTGGCCAACCAAGGGCTGGGCAACAACATTCGGGCTCGCGACGAAGCGCGAACAGCCGTTTCCATGGAACCCAACAACTATGCGTACCAGAATTTGTTGGATCAGTTGCAAAATCCTGGCCAAACCTATTCCAGCTACCAGCAGCCCTATGCCCAACCCAGCGGAAATCCGGGACGTTTTTGCCTTTCTTTCTGGATGTATCTTGTAATGTGCAACATCTGCAGCTGGTGCTGCTGCGGTGGACGTGGCGGTATGTTCTGCTGCTAATCTGCCTAAGTTTTCCGCATGTCTATTGCAACGGGAACGCAAAGGTTCCCGTTGCACCAGTCCTTTGAACAAGCCTATTAAGGTTTACTTTGGGTGGATACTTCCTTTCGGGAGCATCCACCTTTTTGTTCTGCCCCCCGTTTGGGGGCTTTTTCTATTGTTTTCCATTTATCCCCATAGGTAAATCTTCAAAGTTTATCAAGTTCAATCGATCATCGCTTGTACCGTATGGCACGACGCAGCGTGGAGACGTTTCAATTTCCATAGTTCCATTGACAGGCACATAAAAATGTGATAGCATGGGAAACGCGAAAGCTATATTTTTCCTTGTGGGTGAGATAAACAAGGGGAAATATAGCTTTTTTCTTTTAGTTCCAAAAGAAAAGAGGATTCCACAAATGCAGCAAACTTTTATGAAAACAAAGCCGGTTTTACCATTGGTTCTTTCCATGTCATTGCCGATGGTTGTATCCATGATGGTGGCGTCGCTATACAACATTGTTGACAGTTATTATGTCGCGAAAATTAGCGAAGATGCCATGACCGCCTTATCATTGGTGTTCCCTGTACAAAACCTTATCAATGCTGTTACCATCGGTTTTTCCATTGGCGCCAATGCTGTAATCTCCTATCATCTTGGTGCACAGGATTCCCAAAAAGCCAACGCTGCCGCGACACAGAGCGTAGTTTTCAATGCGATTTATGGGCTTTTATTAACGATTGGGTGCATTGCGGTCATGCCCTTTTTCCTTCGCCTTTTTACCACTGATGAGCAGGTCGTCGATATGGGGGTGCGGTACTCGAGAATCGCGTTTGCTTTTGCGGTATTTATAGCCATCTCCATGTCACTGGAAAAGATATTTCAAGCTGCTGGAAAAATGCTGGTGACCATGATCTGCATGATGTCCGGCTGTGTTGCCAATATCCTCTTAGACCCGATTTTAATTTTCGGCTGGGGGCCTTTTCCTGAAATGGGGATGGAGGGTGCCGCTTTAGCAACGGGTATCGGCCAAACGCTTAGCTTGGCAATGTATTGCATCTGCTATTTCGTCGGGAAACTCCCGGTACGGCTTTGCTTCACGGCCAATACTTTTAATCCCCGACTCACCAGAAAAATGTATTCTGTCGGAATTCCCGCCACTTTAAATTTAGCACTCCCCTCCCTGTTAATTTCGTGTTTGAATGTTCTCTTAGCTGCCTATTCCCAGATCTATGTTTTAGTTTTAGGTGTGTACTACAAGCTGCAAACATTCCTGTATTTGCCCGCAAACGGGATTGTTCAGGGGATGCGACCCATTATTGGATACAATTTTGGGGCAAAGGAATATTCCCGAGTTGAGAAGATTTACCGCGTGGCTCTTGCCATCTCTGCTTGCATCATGGCCGTTGGAACCATCTTATGTTGGTCGATTCCCGGCAAGCTGATTGGGCTATTTTCTACCAATGCAGATACAATAGCAGTGGGCAGCACGGCCCTTCAAATTATCAGCATTGGATTTGTAGTTTCTTCGATCTCCATAATTTCCTGCGGAGCTTTGGAAGGTTTGGGCATGGGCTTTCCCTCCTTTATCATTTCTTTGCTTCGCTACGCTTTATTGATTATTCCGCTCGCGTTTTTTTAAGTCGTCTTTTTGACGCTGTTGGTGTGTGGCATGCCTTTTGGGTTACCGAGGTAATTACTGCAATTATTGCTTATTGCCTTTATCGAAAAAAAGTATCCATCCGTAATACGGAAATCAATAAGGATTTATAAAACCGTTTCTGCCTCCTAAAAGAACCAAATAGCCCTTTTGGAATCCACTTCCGCAAGGGCTGTGTTCTACGCCCACGGTATGTAGGGTATTTTTCTGCCTCGCATCTTTTGCCGTGTCCTTTACATGGTCTAGCCATTTTAAGTGGATGTTTGGGAGAAGAAACGCCCGACTGCGGGGGCATAAAGAAGGATTCCCGAATCTTCTACAACACGACAGCTCAGCACCAGAGAGCCTTTACCGGAAAATTTCCTAAGGAGGCCCACTCCCTCGAACGATAATGTGTAGAGGGGCCATTGGTGAATCAGTGCCTTTTCCAACCGGCATAAGGCGGAAACAACTTGCGCTGCTAGTGGCAGCAGATGACAAGTTATCCCCAGAGTCTATCATTGTACAGCTGAATAAAGTATAATAAAAAATAGAAAATTTGAATTGGTGAGGATACAGGTGTGGTCATTTTAATCGCAGGAGCTTCCCACACAGGGAAAACCGTACTAGCACAAAAAATACTAGAGAAATATAAAATCCCATACTTTTCTATTGACCATTTAAAAATGGGACTGATCCGAAGTGGAAATAGCAACTTAGCGCCAGAAGATGATCCGGCGCTTCAGAAGTACCTTTGGCCAATCGTCAGAGAAATGATTAAGACGGCGATAGAAAACGATCAAAATCTTGTAATCGAGGGTGGATACATTCCTTTTTATTGGAAAGAAGATTTTGATGATAAGTACTTGAAAGAGATACGATACTGATGGTGTATAAATAAAGTTGACACCCTATTCTCAAGGATTTTGATATATAATC
>CAUWAX010000006.1:0-148699 GCA_963557315.1 uncultured Gemmiger sp.
TTCACCACCACCATTCATTTTCGGGGTTGACTTTTAATAGTTAATCTTTCTGTAATCATCAACGCAGACACTGGGGAAGTCCGCCAGCGGATCAATCTACCTGACAACTACTGGAACGGTTCCGCCCATCAGCCGAACATCTACCTTAATTTGGGCGACACGCTGCTGGTGGATTGCCGGTATGAGCCCTATACCCGTACCATCATCGATACCGACGGCACCCCTTATACCGTGGATACCAACCATGAATATCTTGGCCTGATCTCTACGGAAGATTTCCTTAACGGGGTCCCCCATTATACAGAAGTAGGCGAATACACCACGTAATGAAAAACCGCCCCGGCATGTTGCCGGGGCGGTTTTCTGTTTTACCGTTCAGCCCTCAAAATGTTTGGCGACCTGTTTCAAGTTTTCGATGATGGGCAGATGCTGGGGACATACCCCCTCGCACTGACCGCAACCGATGCAGTCGCTGGCCTTGCCGAACGTCTTAGTCAGGTTGTCGTAATATTCCCCCTGCGGCGTCCACGACTTCCCCTTGATTTCTTGCAAGTCGGCGTTGTACAGCGAGAAATACTTCGGGATGGCAATGTGCATGGGGCAACCGTCGGTGCAGTAAGAACAGCCCGTGCAAGGCACGGCAATGCTGGAATTGATGATGGAGACCGCCTGTTGGATGCGAGCCTCTTCCTCCTCATTGAGCGGCTGGAAGTTCTGCATATATCCGGTATTATCCAGCAACTGGTCCATATTGCTCATGCCAGACAGCACCATTTTTACATTGGGTTTGCTGGCAGCAAACCGGATCGCCCACGACGGCACCGAAGCTTCGGGCGCATACTGCTGGAACAGCGCCTTGACCGCCTCCGGCACATTGGCCAACGTGCCGCCCTTGACGGGTTCCATGACAATTACCGGTTTGCCATGCTTTTCCGCTACCTCGTAGCACTTGCGGGACTGTACCCCTTCGCTATCCCAATCCAGATAGTTGAGCTGCAACTGGACAAACTCCACCTCCGGGTGCTCGGTCAGCACCTTGTCCAGCAAGTCTGCGTGATCGTGGAAGGAAAATCCGATGTGTTTCACCAGACCCTGCCGCTTTTTCTCTTGCAGCCAAGTAAAGCAATCCAGCTTTTTGTAAATTTCGTAATGCTCGGTGCCTACATCGTGCAGCAAATAGTAATCAAAGTAACCCGCCCCTGTCTTTTGCAGCTGGGTGTTGAATACTTCGTCCCGATCCTGCAGGTCGTGAATAAAGCCGGCATGCAGTTTGTCCGCCAGTGTGAACGACTCCCGCGGGTGGCGGCTGGTCAGCGCCGCCTTGACGGCATTTTCACTCTGAAAGGCGCAGTACATCCACGCCGTGTCAAAATAAGTAAAACCACGCTCCAAAAAGGTATCCACCATCTGTTTGGTCTGTTCTATATCAATGCTGCCTGCATTGTTGGGGTCTGTCAGCGGCAAGCGCATCAGGCCGAAGCCCAGCTTTTTGGCATTCTGAAAAATATCCATCGTTCGGTTCCTCCGTTCGCTTATATGGCAGATTCTTCTGCCTCTTTCTTTTTGGTTGTATTATACATCTTAAAGCATGCTTTAAGTCAAGCATCCCCTTCCCCATTGTTTTCAATTTTTTACTGTACTTTTTGGCGAAACCGTGTATAATAAAGGTTGCGTATGCAATTTTTTACAATACAGGAGAACCCCATGAAGAAGAAAATTTTGTACCGTACCACTGCCTGTGCGCTGGCGCTCAGCCTGACGGCTGTTCTGGCCGGCTGCGGCAGCTCTGCCGACAGCGAGTCCACGGCCGAGACTGCCACCGCAGAAACCTCTACCGCAGAAACCGCTGTGGATGAGTCGGCTTACGCCTATCTGGCCGACTTCAGCTACTCGCAGGGTTTTGATGAAAACGGCTACCTCAAAGGGGTGACCGCCTCGGATTACGTCACCCTGCCCGATGATTATGCCGACATTACCATCGATGCTGCGCTGGGCGAAGTCAGCGACGAGGATGTAACGGATTACATCAACAGCAACATTTTGTCCAACTTCCAGACAACCAATCAAATCACCGACCGGGCCGCTGCGCTGGGCGACACCGTCAACATCGACTACGTGGGCACTATCGACGGCGTAGAATTTGACGGCGGCAGCTACGAGGGCTACAATCTGGAACTGGGCAGCGGCAGCTTCATCGATGACTTCGAGGATCAGATCGCGGGGCACACCCCCGGCGAAACCTTTGATGTAACGGTGACCTTCCCGGAAGATTATCCGCAGGGCGATCTGGCTGGCAAGGATGCCGTCTTCGCCACCACGCTGAACTACATCAGCGAAACCGTCACGCCTGATTTGACCGACAGTTGGGTCGCGGAAAACCTGACCGATCCCATGGGTGTGAGCGACGTGGCCAGCCTGCAGGCTTTTGTCGAAAAGCAGATTGCCTTCAACAACCAGTACTCCGATGTCTATACCGCTCTGCACGACAAGGCCACCTTTGCAACAGAATTGCCGGAGCCTGCCAAAGAGTATTTCCGGGATGTTCTGCTTTTCGGCGTGTATAGCTATGCCCAGAACTACAACGTCAGCATGACCGATATGGTGAGCTCCGGTGCTTTTGGCTCCAGTTACGCCACGGTGGAAGAGTTCATCAACGATATGGACAGCAGCATCACCACGCAGTTGGAGCAGACGCTGCTGCTGCAAGCCATCGCTGAAAAGCAGGGCCTTGTTTGCGACACCGAAACGCTGAATACGGAATTCGTAAACCAGTTCGGTGTGCGGGATCCCTCCAGCTTCACGCAGGTCTATGGCGAGAACTACGTCAAGTGCCAACTGCTGGACAGTCTGGTTATGCAAAACCTGATCAACAACGTGAAATACGAATAAAGTGATTTTCTTTTCCCGGTGCGGTTCTTCCGCATCGGGATTTTTTATGCCTCCCCACTTGACACCAAAGGACCGCCGTGCTATATTGATAGCAAGAAACAGTTAGATATTTTTCTAAATATCTATTCAGAAAGGAGTTTTGAGATGGGAGATGCCTTTAAGGCCCTAGCCGACCCCACTCGGCGCCGTATTCTGGAGCTTTTGGCGCAGGGAGATCTGACTGCCGGGGAAATTGCCGCCCACTTTTCCATGACCAAGCCATCGGTGAGTCATCATTTGAACATCCTCAAAACCGCCGGCCTGATCTGTGACCAGCGCAATGGGCAAAACATTGTTTACAGCGTGAACCTGACGGTATTTCAGGAACTGGTCAAATGGTTTTACGATGTAGACCTTGTGAAAGGAGCACCTGACGATGAAAAATAAAAAACTGTATCTTGCCTTATTGGCCGCCTGTTTGCTTAACTTTTTGGCACATTTGTACTTTTACCCTTCCCTGCCGGACACTGTACCGACCCACTGGGGGTTTGACGGCCAAGCCGACGCCTGGGGCCCCAAATCCAGCACGCTCATCATCTGCGCACTGCCTTTGCTGATTTTGCTGATGCTGGCTGTCCTGCCGAAAATCGATCCTCGTTCGCAAAATTACGAAAAGTTCGGCAAAGTCTATCGTGGTTTTACCATCGGCATCACCCTGTTCTTATGCGCCATTTCTTGGCTGACCGAACTGACCGTTTACAACGTGCTGCCCAACAGCAGCAACCTGATCATGGTACTGGTCTGCGGCGGATGCGGCGTTTTGTTTATCGCACTGGGGAACTACATGCCCCAAGTCAAACAGAACTATTCTTTCGGCTGCAAAACACCGTGGGCCCTTAACGATGAGCACAACTGGAACCGCACCCAGCGCATGGGCGGCATTGTCTTTTTAATAATGGGTATTGCGTTTTTGGTGGCCGCTCTTTTTGCCAAAGTTTTGGGAGAAACGGGTCTGCTTGTCCTGCTTCTCGGATCTTCGCTGGGCGGAACGCTCTGGATCTATCTGTACTCTTACTTGGTATTCATCGGCAAAATGAAATAATAAAAACCGGACCGTTCATAGAACGGTCCGGTTTTTTGTTTAGGCGTTTGCCGCGTCTTCTAAAATTCCGGCGATGAAATCCGGCACCTCTTGCGGGTCAATCCCCATAGTATAGGCTACCTCGCTGTGCAAAATATTCTGCGCTTCCCGCAGGGCGCTGTCCTCATAGCTGGAAAGCTGCTTGCCCATCGCGTGGCGGTGACGGCGCTCTGTGTAAATATCGCGGATCATCCGCAGCAAAGCATGCCGGTCGCCGCTTTGCAGCGTCCGACGATAGCGCTCCTTGCGGGCTTCGGGGTCGGGATCATGTTCCGGCGCCGGCTCGTGCAAAAGATCCAGCACCTCCTGCTTCGTGGGAAGTGCGCGCATACGGTCCAGCAAAACCTGACTGTTACACGGTACGCAGATTTTCATGCTGCTGTCATAAACAGGTTTCAAAATATAGCACTCACACGCCTGCCCAGCCAACTTCATACTCTTCTTTTCCGCAATCGTGCATACACCGCTTGTTCCGTAACTTACCGCATCCCCAACCTGAAACATGAGGTTTCCTCCTTTTTCAAAGCTTATATTTGTCTTAGCATCGTTTCTTCTACTATATAGTATAGTACTTTTTTCCAAAAAATGACATGGGCTTTTTGTACAAAAATCACGTTGTGCCGACCAGCTTTGTATGACACCCAAAGAAAAAATCCCTCTGTTGCCAGAGGGATTTTCCTAATTTTGTTGCTGTTAAAGGCTCGAATATCCGAAGCTGTTTACCAAAGCGTCAATCTTTTGCCCCGCTTTGCACCACGGACAGCTATGGGCATCATAGCTTTCGTAATCCGGCAGGTCGTTGGGATCGAAGATGCTCGTCACCGGGAAGCCTGCGCATTCCTTTTGGGTGGCAAAAATGGCTGCAATGCCCACCGGTGTACCGCCATAGTAATTGATGGCTTCCACCGCGCTCTGGACCGTGTATCCTGTGGTGACAGAAGCCGCCAAAACCAGCACATGCCGTCCAGAAATCATAGGTGCGGTGTTGTCACGGAACAAAAGCTGACTGCCCACGGTGTGTTCCGGCGTTACAATATAAATGGTTTGATGCGCATTCATATTGGCATACCCAGCCTTGGTCAGTTCACTGGCCATGCAGGCGCCGATCACCTCTGTGCCGTCAAGACAGAGAATGGTGTCCACGATGGTATTGAGGGTGTATTCCTGAATCAGTTCCGCAGCCACTTCGCGCGCTTCGGAAAGCCGGGATTTTGTCAGCGTCACATCGATGTAGTAGTTGATGTGACTGTGACTGGTGGCAAAATGCCCTTTACTGACACGCAACGCAAGGTTGCTCTTTCGCGTAGGCAGTTTGACAAGGTTCATGGCCATTGGAAGTCCCTCCCTTAAACTTTCTACTTTATATTGTAAAGTTTTTTTAAATCGATTGCAAGAAACGCATTGACCAAAATCCCCTCTGCCTTTTTGGGCAGTTTTGCGTCCTCGGCTTTACACCGTGGGGGCAAACTGTTATAATACAATTACTTTGTAAAGTGGGGAGATTTGCGGTATGGGCTATCGGGTAAAACCTTATAACGGAGACACCTTGCCGGTGCCGGAGATCGTGCTGAAACATTTGGCGCAGGCCGACGGCGACACCGTGCGGACCGCTCTCTATGTACTGCAAACCAAGGACACCGACCCGCGTACCATCGCCCGGGCATTGGGTTTGCCCAGCATCGAAGCCGCTCGCCGCGCCTTGCAATATTGGGCCGGAGCCGGCCTTTTGGAAAGTGCCCGAGGAGTAACCGTTGACGCCCCCGCCGAAGAGAAGTGCGTCAATCTGGACCTTTCCACCCTAAATGACCCCTATATAGCTGTCCTGTGTGAAGAAGCCCAGACAGCTTTCGGCAAGGCACTGAGCCGCAGCGAGATGCAGCGTTTGGTCGCCTTATACCTGCAAGAAGGCTGGAAACCCGATGTGATCCTGCTGTGCTGTGCCGAGGTAGCCCGGCAGGGCCGCCGCAGCGTGGCAGCGGTGGCGCGGGAATTGGCCCGTTGGCGGGAAGACGGTGTGGAGTCCGGAGAAGATGCTGAGCGTCATCTGCGCAAAGTCAAGCAGCGGGAGGAATGGTGCGCCGATGCAGCCGCCCAGTTTGGAATTGAGCCTTCGGCATTGACCCGTTGGGAACGGGGCGCTATCGCCCGTTGGCATGAAGAGTGGGGCCTTGACCGTGAGATGATCGATGAGGCATTGCTGCGTGCCGGCAGTAAAAACACGGTACGCTATGTGGACGGCATCCTGCGGGCGTGGCGTGCACAGGGCATTACTACCGTGGCTGCTGCCCGCGGGCAGGGACAGCTGGCCGGCAGCAACATTTTGACCACCGAACGTCCCGCCGCCCAGCAACCGGCAGCCAGCGCCCAGAAAGATCTATTTAACCGCAACTGGGCGGCCATGTTTGACGAGGAGGGCTAATCCATGCGTACCAAAGACGAATTGTTCCGTGCCGCGCAGCGCGAGATTGCGTCCCGCCGCCAGTATGCCGTAATGCAGGCCGAGACAGCCCGCCGTGCAGCGTTTGCCGCCCACCCTGCTCTGGCCGCCGCAGACGATGCACAGATGCGCGCCGGGTTGGCCTTGGCCAAAACCGCCGCGCTGGGCGGCGACGTCGACGCAGCCCGTGCCGCGCTGGCCCAAGCTGACGCAGCCCTTGTCGCAGCTACCCAAGAGGCCGGCTACGGGGAGAATGCCTTTCAGCCCGCCTACTCCTGCCCGCTATGCCACGACACCGGTATGTACAACGGGAACCCTTGCCGCTGTGTTGCCGATATTGCCCGGCGTCTGCGGCGGGATGAGATCAACGCAGCCAGTCCCTTGGGGCTGTGCCAATTTTCTACCTTTGATGTGAACCGCTACTCCCCTGAGGTGGAACCGGAACTGGGCATCTCGGCCCGGGCCTATATGGAAAAACTGCTGCATTTCTGCGAAAATTACGCCCAAAAGTTCAGTTGTAAGAGTACGAACCTGCTGTTTATGGGCCACACGGGGTTGGGCAAAACCCATCTGGCCCTAGCCATTGCGGACGGCGTCTTAAACGGCGGTCATGATGTGCTGTATACCAGTGCCGCCGCACTGGCTGCCCGACTGGGGCGAGAACATTTTGATTTTGACAGCGGCGACGAGTGGCTGAACGCCTGCCAAGAAGCCGATCTGTTGATTTTGGATGATCTGGGCACCGAGTATATTACCCCGTTGACGATCAGTGTCCTGTACGAACTGATCAACACCCGGATGCTCACCGAACGTCCCACCATCTATACCACCAACATCACCGACCAGAGCGTTTTTGTGGCCCGTTATACCGAAAAAGTGGCCAGCCGCATGCTGGGCGGATGCAAGATGTTCAAATTTTTTGGCACCGACCAGCGCCTACAATAAGCAAACAGCCGCATCGGATTTTGTTCCGGTGCGGCTGTCTTTTGTCTCTATCGATTTTGGTATCTGCGCAGAATATGAAAAAGCCGCGAGCCTACCCTAACGATACGCTCGCGGTCCATCTACACAAGTCGGAGTGACGGGATTCGAACCCACGGCCTCTTGGTCCCGAACCAAGCGCGCTACCATCTGCGCTACACCCCGAGAAAAAAACCGCAGCAACTTTGCTGCTGCGGTCGTGGTTGGGGATGAGAGGATCGAACTCCCACGGGCGGAGTCAGAGTCCGCTGCACTACCATTATGCGAATCCCCATCGGATGTCGTGTCGGGCGTCTGCCCTCAACGCTTAACTATTATAGCCGCTGTGCGTGCGTTTGTCAACAGTTTTTTTGCGATTTTTTCATCTTTTTGCAACCATCGCAGCAACGTTTGTTTTTCTGTCCGAGGGTTGACAAGCCGCCCTCACTGTCGTACATTTATAGTAGATTGCATGATTTTGTCATGCATAAACCGCGTTTGACGCGGCACATGGGAGGTAATCATATGGCAATTCGTGTTGGCATCCTGACATCCGGCGGCGACTGCCCCGGCCTGAACGCCACCATCCGTGGCGTGGCTAAAGCGCTTTACAATCGTATGGGCGATAAGGTGGAGCTGGTCGGTATTCTGAACGGCTATGACGGCTTAATCAACGGCAATTACCGCGAGATGGCTCCGTACGAGTTTTCCGGCATTTTGACCGTGGGCGGCACCATCCTTGGCACCAAACGCACGCCCTTTAAAAAGATGCGTGTCGTAGAAGATGACAAGGTCGACAAAGTCGCGGCCATGAAGAAAAACTACCGCGCCGCCAAATTGGATTGCCTGCTTTGTTTGGGCGGCAACGGCACCCACAAAACCGCCAACCTGCTCAGCCAAGAAGGCTTGAACGTCATTGGCCTGCCCAAAACCATCGACAACGATATCTATGGTACCGATGTAACCTTCGGTTTCCACACAGCCGTGGATATTGCCACAGAGGTCATCGACCGTATCCATACCACGGCCGGCAGCCACAGCCGCGTGATGTGTATCGAGATCATGGGCAACAAGGCCGGTTGGCTGACGCTGTATTCCGGTATTGCCGGCGGCGCCGACATCATCCTGATTCCCGAAATGCCCTATGACATCAAGAAGGTCGCTGCTGCGGTGGAAAGCCGTGCCAAAGCCGGCAAGAACTTCTCGATTTTGGCCGTGGCCGAAGGTGCTTTCTCGGTAGAAGAAGCTAAGATGAAACGGAAAGAATGGACCGCCCAGCGTGCGCAGGCCGGTTATACCACTGCGACTGCCCGGATCGCCCATCAGATCGAAGAACTGACCGGCGCCGAGACCCGTATCTGTGTACCGGGCCACATGCAGCGCGGCGGCAGCCCCAGCGCATACGACCGCGTACTGGCCACCCAGTTCGGTTCGTATGCCGCCAGTCTGGTAGCGGACGAGCATTACGGCGTTACGGTAGCCATGGTCAACAGCCATGTAACCGCCAACCCTCTCGCCGATATTGCCGGCAAGACTCGTGGTGTTCCCGGTGACTGCGAAATGCTCAACGTAGCCCGGGCTATGGGCATCAGCTTGGGCTGATTTTCCCCTGAACAAGAATACGAAAGGCAACCGCGCTGCCATGGGCAGCGCGGTTGTTGTTTATTCCAAATAGAAATCTCGAAGGGCTTGCAGGCGGTGGGCATTCAAACCGTACTCTGCCGCAAAGTAGGCTTCATAGCTATCGTACCGTTCCAGAATTTCCTCGATGGCACCGGCTCCCATCTGCTCGTTGACCCCCTCCACTGAAAGCAGCAGCTCCCGTTCCTGCGGAGACTTGCCCTGCAGCGAGGCTTCTATAATGGCACGCCGGTAGGTATTGGTCAGCATATAATCAGCCAGTGCTGTCTGCTTACTGGCTCCCAGTGCCAACAGAATCAGCATCGCAGCGATACCGGTACGGTCCTTCCCACAGCTGCAATGGAACAGAATCGGCACCTTGCGTTGTTCCAGCAGAGCAAACAGCCGCTGATACGCCGGATTGCCAAACGGCATCTGCCGGTACAGAGCACTGAACCAATAAAAATCGTGTACCGGATGCCCCGCCTTTTTTTCAAAGGCTGCTTTCTCGGCCGCCAACCGTTCGATCCCTGAGGAAGAGAAATCCATCTCGGAACCATCGGTCATTCGCATCGCGCATACCCGCTGATACTCCACTCCAGAGATGGCCGGGTCAGGGTGCTGGGCACATTCCCCTTCGCTGCGCAAGTCCAAAATGGTCTGTAACTGCCAGCTTTGCACCACCGCTTGGTCCTGCGCACTTTGCAAGGTGTCCAAGTTGCCGCCGCGATACAGCAGCCCATAGCGAACATGGCGGCCATCTGCCGTGGGGTATCCCCCCAACTCCCGAAAATTCACAGCGCCTTGCAGCGGGATCTCCGCCCCCGGTGCCGGGTATCGATTCTGCATACTGCCTCCCTCTCTCCCTCTTCCTTTGTTTGGCTTCATCATAACACAGAACCCCGACGGGGACAAGCCCCGCCGGGGTTCTCATCATAGCTGTGCCAACAGCGCATCAATTTGAGCCTTGCGTGCCAGCCCCAAGCTGAATGCGGTTGCGCTGCCGCAAGCTGTGCCCAGCCGCAGCGCTTCTTGGTAAGAGTCCGTCTGCAGAAACCCTGCCACAAAGCCCGCCAGCATGCTGTCGCCTGCACCCACGCTATTGACCACCTTGCCTTGGGGGGCAGCGCTCCGGTGCAGCGCTCCTGTTTCATCCAACAGCAGCGCACCATCCCCTGCCATACTGACCAGTACGTTCCGGGCTCCCTGCTGCTGCAATTCCCGCGCAGCCTGTGCCACCGCCTCTTCATCAGGCAATACGCGCCCCACCAGTTCGGCCAGTTCCTCCCGATTGGGTTTTATCAAAAACGGAGTAAGGGGCAACACCTTTGCGAGCAAAGCCCCTGAAGCATCCACCACTGTTCGCACCTGCTTATTCCGCAGACCGGACAAAAGGACCTCGTAAGTATTGCCGGGCAAGCTGGCCGGCACACTGCCCGCCAGCACCAGCACGTCCTGCGACTGCAGCGCCGCCAATTTTTGCTGCAGCGCCTGCATCGCCTCGTCTGGAATCACCGGTCCTATCCCGTTGAGTTCCGTTTCTTGCCCATCTTTGACCTTAACGTTGATCCGCGTCATGCCTTGGGCCAGATGAACAAAGTCGGTCTGTAGCCCTTGCGCGCGAAGCCCCGCTTCCAGCCATACACCGGTTTGGCCTGCTACAAACCCCAGTGCCACACTGGGGCAGCCCAGTTCAGCAAGTACGCCGGAAACGTTGATGCCCTTACCGCCCAAAACATAATCCTCACCCGCAGCGCGGTTAACCGCACCTGCTTGCATTGGTGTCGCCAGCCGTACCACATAGTCAATAGCCGGATTTAAAGTAACGGTATAAATCATAGGTCTGTTTCCTTTGTAAAGCAACAGGTTCCGCTCACAACAAACCAAGCGGGTCAGTTTCCGTCATCGTAGGTTTCCACCGGAACGTCGGCATACTCGTCGGGCCCATCCGCCGGCAGAGTCTGCATGTATTCATGCATGGCTTCAGCCACCTTCTTGCTATACGCCACTGCCTCCACGACCGTCCGGGCGCCCTTTACGGCGTCGCCGCTGGCGAAGATGCCGGGCACATTGGTGCGGCCCACTTCGTCGGTAACAAACAGACCCCGCTCGTTGGTCTTGAGCTCCTTCTCATCCTCGGTGATGGTCGTACATGGTCCCTGACTGATGGAAACGATGACGCTGTCCGCGGGATAGAGCTTTTCACTGCCCGGAATTTCCGTCAGCGTACCGTCTTCCGCCTCCAGCAAATCGCAGAACACTACGCCGCGCTCGGTAATTTCCTTAGGCTTTTTATTGTAATGGAATTTCACGCCCTCCAGCTTGGCGTAGCTGGATTCGTAGTCACTGGCGGCAATCTTTTGGGACAGCGAGAAGCACTCCACATGCCGAGTCCCATTGCGCAATGCTGTACGGCAAACATCCATTGCCGCATTGCCGGCGCCAATGACGATCAGGCGATTACCCAGATGATAGACATCCGGGTTTTGCAGGTAATTGATGGCAAAATGTACATGACCCAGACTTTCGCCCTTAATATGCAGCGCGTTGGGGCGCCACACGCCCGTTCCAATAAAGACCGCCTTGTATCCATCCCGGAAGAGGTCTTCCACGCGCAGAGCCTTGCCTACGTCGGTATTGGGGCGCACCTTGATGTCTTTCAAGCGCAGGTGACGGTATTCAAAATCGTCCAGCACCGATTTGGGCAGACGAAATTCCGGGATACCGTAGCGCAGCACACCGCCGATCTTGTCGTGGCTTTCAAAAATGGTCACATCGTAGCCGTACCGGGCCAAGATAACCGCAATGGTCAGGCCTGCCGGGCCGGAACCCACGATCGCCGCTTTTTTGCCGTTGGGCGTAGCCGGACCATGGGTCATTTGGCTGGCATAGGTAGAAGAAATATAGTTCTCAATGACCGAAAAGTGGACCGGCGCCCCCTTGATTCCCTGCACGCAATGGCCTTCGCACTGATTCTCATGATTGCAGACCAAAGAACAAACTGTCGTCAGCGGATTGTTCTCAAACAACATCTTGCCCGCTTCGTTGAGCTTGTTTTCTTTCAGCAATCGGATAACTTCCGGGATGTTGGTATGGATAGGACATCCCTGCTGGCAGCGCGGATTTTTACAGCCCAAACAATGATTTGCTTCGTCCATTACATGCAGTGCCATATACTTCTCCTTTATTCGTACCGATTTTGCGCGTTAAAAATGCAACAAAGTTGCTTTTTTACGCATTTTTTCTCCATATTATAGTACCACCAGTTTGGTCGTAAGGGCAAGACCCATGGGAGAAATTTTTTCTCTACAAAGTGACGAAAAATCCACAGCACGGCTGTGCAACTCACCGACTTTTTGTGCCGATGGACCGCTGCGCATCAAGTCCGCCAAAGAAGTCCCCGCCGGGAGACTGGCCGATTTTAGACGCGGCAGCGCCTCTTTTTTAGCCCCCAGTACCAGCAAAAAGGGCGGGTCCGGCAAGGTCGAGGGCATTCCCAGCGCTGCATCCAGTACAAGGCGGCGCAGTCTGGCATGGGGATAGCGTTTGGTTTTCAGCCGGGTATACAGGTCCTCCAACCCTTGTGCCCCTCGTACCGCTGCCGCCAAGCGGTGTTCCAGCCCCTCGCTGATTCCACGAATCTGCGCGAATTTTTCTTCTGGCATGGCGCGCAGCAGTGTCAAAAGCGCTGTTTCTAGTTTAGCGGGATCCAGAAGCTGCCCTTGCTGCGCGGCGCACTGGTACAGCTCCATCGCAGCCTGCGGCACAAAAGGCCGCCATTCTGCCAACGGACGGCTGCGCAGATCACTGGCACTGGCCATAGGGATTCCGTTGTGCATCCCCGCCTCGCCGCCATGTGCCGCTCCCCACCGCGGCAGCGGGAAAGGCTGTAAATCCGCCTTTTGCCGCAAAATAGCCTTGCAATATTCAACCCCCAGAATGTTGTTTGGACTGCGCAAAAGTTCTTCCGTTTCAGGAGCCAGTTGGGCGGCCGCTTGCGCACGCGCCACTGCATAGGTCACTCCATCCGCCAGTTTTTCACGGATCAACGCCTGAATTTTTGTTCCCTGCAGCAGTTGTGCAGCCTCCAGCAAACGGACCGCATCAGGTGTTTCCGCTCCAAAAGCCAGCGTATCGCAGCCAAGCGCCGTCAAAATCGACACACCGGCTGCCGCGAACTGCTCTGCCGTTGTACAAGCATAAGGTGCCGGCAGAGCCACCACCAGATCTGCCCCTGCCGCCAAAGCAGCCTGTACGCGCACTGTCTCCGGCAGAATTGGAACGCCGCCCCGCTGTACCGCCCCCGCGCTCATGCAGACGGCGATGCACTGGGCTCCCGCCTGCCGCACCGCCGTCAGTTGGGCCGCATGGCCGTTATGAAAAGGGTCATACTCGGTGATGATGCCTACAAAATCCATGGAAGGCTCCTACTATGCAAAAATTGTTCTATCTTGCGTTTATTGTTCTTGAAAATTCAGTGACCCCATTATATAATAATTTTAGCATTTAGAAAAGGGCGATTTATGCCCATAGAGTATTGAAGGAGGAAACCCCATGAAAATTCTGGTTATCAACTGCGGTTCTTCGAGCCTGAAGTACCAGCTCATCGACATGGACGGCGAGAAGGTACTTTGCAAAGGCCTGTGCGAGCGCATTGGCATGGAGAGCAGCATGATCACCCACGAGGCCAATGGCCACAAGGCCACTACGCCTGCCATCTTCCCCACCCACACCGAAGCGTTCGGTGAAGTGGTCAAAAAGATGACTACCGGCGAGGGCAAGGTCATTGAGCACGTGAGCGAAATTGATGCCATCGGTCACCGTGTGGTACACGGCGGCGAGAAGTTCAAGAAGAGCTGCCTGATCACCCCCGAGGTCATTACGGCGATCCGCGATCTTTCTCCCCTTGCTCCGCTGCACAACCCCGCCGCAATTCTGGGTATTGAGGCCTCCTACAAAGTGTTTGGCGAAGACAAGCCCAACATCGCAGTCTTCGACACGGCATTCCATTCCACCATGCCTCCCAAGGCCTACATGTATGCCATCCCCTACGAGTACTACGAAAAGTACGGTGTGCGCCGCTATGGCTTCCATGGTACCAGCCACAAGTACGTCAGCCATCGTGCTGCCGAATTTTTGGAGGAGCCCATTGAGCGCCTGAAGCTCATCACCTGCCATCTGGGCAACGGTTCTTCCATCGCTGCCGTGGATCAGGGCCGCGTGGTGGACACCTCCATGGGTATGACTCCGCTGGCTGGTCTGATGATGGGCACCCGCTGCGGCGACTTGGATCCTTCCGTGGTCAACTACCTGAAATACAATCTGGAAATCACCGGCCATGCGCTGGATGAGATTCTGAACAAGAAGTCCGGTCTGTTGGGTGTTTCCGGTGTTTCCAGCGATAAGCGCGACGTCGAGCGTGCCGCCGCCGAGGGCAATCCCCGGGCACAGCTGGCCAGCGACATGCTGAACTACCAGATCAAGAAGACCATCGGTAGCTACATCGCCGCCATGGGTGGCGTGGACGCCATCGTCTTTACCGGCGGCATTGGCGAGCATGACGCCGATTCCCGCGCCAAGATCTGCCATCACATGGATTGGCTGGGCATTCGCATCGACACTGACAAAAACCGCAACGCCCATAACCAGAAGACCGATGTAGTGGAAGTAACCGCTTGGGGCGCGCGCGTACGCACCCTGATCATCGAGACCAACGAGGAATTGATGATTGCCCGCGACACCAAGGAAGTTCTGGAAAACCAGTAATTCTCCACCACAAACATCAGGAGGCCGGCTCCCTTTCGGGAGCCGGCCTCCTGTCTTTATTGTTGATGCTGCTTTTTACTGCTGCTCGCCCTGCTGTTCGGCGCGCTTTTTAGCAATAGCTGCCAGCGCATCCTTGCGGGACAAGTTGATACGGCCCTGCTGGTCAATATCGGTTACCATAACGAAGATCGGGTCGCCAACAGCCACTACGTCCTCCACATGAGCTACGCGATGGTCGTCCAGCTTGGAGATATGCACCAAGCCTTCCTTACCGGGCGCGATCTCTACAAAGGCACCGAAGTTCATCAGGCGCGTTACGCGGCCTTTATAAATGGCACCGATCTCGGGGTCTTCCACGATGGTCTTGATGGTGGAAATCGCACGCTTGGCGTCCTCCTGATCCACCGCCGAGATGAAGACATGACCGTCTTCCTCGATGTCGATCTTGCAGTTGAAGTTGGCGCACATCTCCTGAATGACCTTGCCGCCCTTGCCGATGACGTCCTTGATCTTGTCCACCGGGATCATCATGCTGAACATCTTGGGCGCGTATCTGGACAGCTCCGGACGAGGCTCGGCAATAACCGGTTTGATGATCTCATCCAGAATATACAGACGGCCTTTACGGCACTTCTCCAGCGCCTCTTCCACGATCTCGTAGGTCAGGCCATCTACCTTGATGTCCATCTGGATGGCCGTGATGCCCCGGCGCGTACCGCCAACTTTGAAGTCCATATCGCCGTGGAAGTCCTCCACGCCCTGAATGTCCAACATCGTCATCCAGCGGCCGCCATGCAGCGGGTCGCCGTCGGTGATCAAACCACAAGAAATACCGGCCACCGGCGCCTTAATGGGCACACCGGCATCCATCAGGGCCAGCGTGGAGCCGCAGATCGAAGCCTGCGAAGTAGAACCATTGGAGGAGAGGACCTCTGACACGCAGCGGATGGTATAGGGGAACTCGCTCTGATCCGGCAGAACCGGCACCAGTGCGCGCTCGGCCAGATTGCCGTGGCCGATTTCGCGACGGCCGGGGCTGCGGGGCGCACGAGCCTCACCCACCGAGTACGGCGGGAAATTGTAGTGATGAATGTAGCGCTTGTACTGGGTGTCCGACAGATCATCCATCAGCTGGGCATCCTTGGTGGAACCCAGCGTGCAGATCGTCAGCACCTGCGTCTGGCCACGAGTAAACATACCGGAGCCATGCACGCGAGGCAGCAGACCTACCTCTGCGGCCAAAGGACGAATCTCGTTGATGCCGCGGCCATCCACCCGCTTGCCATCCTCCAGCAGCCAGGTGCGCACAACCTTCTTCTGCAGCTTATAGCTGATCAGGTCGATGTCGGCAGCGGTCAGTTCGGGATGTTCTTCTGCAATGGCGTCCATAATGGGCAGCAGCGCCGCATCCCGCACATTCTTGTCGTCGGTATCCATAGCCGCCTTGACTTCGTCCAAATGCTTGGCATAGACATCTGCCAGCAGGCCGTGGTCCAGTTCTACCGGCGTAAAGGTCTTTTTGGGCTTACCGATCTCGGCTACGATGCTGTTAATGAAAGCCAGCATCTTTTTGATTTCGGCATGGCCGACCTTGATGGCCTCCATCATGGTGGCCTCATCCACTTCGTTGGCACCGGCTTCGATCATGACGATCTTTTCCTCGCTGGCAGCCAAGGTCAGGGACAGATCGCTGCGCTCCCGCTGTTCTTTCGTGGGGTTCAGCACGATCTCACCATCCACCAGACCCACAAACACACCAGCAATGGGGCCGTTCCACGGAATATCCGACATGGCGATGGCCAGAGAAGCACCGTTCATGCCGGTGATCTCGGCAGAGTTATCGGGATCCAGACTCATAACGGTCATGGTCACGCACACATCGTTGCGCATATCCTTGGGGAACAGTGGGCGGATCGGACGGTCCACCACGCGGGAGGAAAGGATGGCATGCTCGCCGGGACGACCCTCACGGCGCATAAAGCTACCAGGAATGCGGCCAGCGGCGTAGAGTTTTTCCTCAAACTCTACGCTCAGGGGGAAGAAATCCACGCCTTCGCGGGGTTTTTCGCTCATTGTCACATTGCACAGCACGCAGGTGTCGCCGTAGCGGACCATGGCGCTGCCGTTGGACAAGCCGCACATCTTGCCGGTTTCGACCACAAAGGGACGGCCTGCAAAGGTCGTCTCAAATTTGCGGTAATGGGGGAATATTTCCAGCCGGGATGCAAATTCGTAAGCCATTGAAAATTCTCCTTCTATTTGGATTTTATATACCGTGGCCGTGCCTGCTCCCGGTTTGAGCAATAAAGCCAGCAGCCAAGCCAATGCTTGGGTGCTCGATTTACTGCGCAAAACGGCGTGCCGACACAGCCGAAAGCCTTGGCAGTGGAAAAATAAGAAAAGCGGGCAAGGTGCTTGCGTGCACCCTGCCCGTTTTTGCGAAAATTACTTGCGCAGACCCAGCTCAGCGATCAGGGCACGATAACGGTTGATGTCCTTCTTTTGCAGATAGGCCAGCAGATTGCGGCGGCGGCCGACCATCTTGAACAGGCCGCGGCGGCTGTGGTTGTCATGCTTGTTGGTCTTGAGATGCTCGGTCAGGTGGTTGATGCGCGCGGTGAGCAGCGCAACCTGAACTTCCGGAGAACCGGTGTCGCCCTCGTGCAGAGCGGCTTTCGCGATGATGGGCTGCTTCTCGATAGCAGATTTCTGGCTCATGATACATACCTCTTTCAAGTAATATTTGCCGATGGCGCAGTACGGGGTAACTGCAGGTTTGAGGCATACGCCCCCTACCGGGCCACGGTAACAGACAATAGTATACCACAATCGCCCTACAATTACAAGAGCGAGTCGCGTTGTTTTTTGCAATTATTTTACCGTCTGGGCCGCAAAATACTCCTTGCTTTGGGCCGCAGCACGGCGAATCAAATCCGACAGTTCCTCCAATGTGCGGAATTTCCGAATGGGGCAAAGATAGCGGTGGAATTCCAGTACCGGCGCTTGCCCGTAAAGATCCCCCGAAAAATCCGGGACGTAAGTTTCACAGGTAACGGCGGCGTTGGCGTCCTCGTCCACGGTCGGCCGACGGCCAATACCGGTAGCAGCAGGCCACCAGCGATCCTCCAGCCAGATTCGGGTCAGATACACACCGGTACAGGGCTGCAAGGCATCCGGGGGATAATTCTGGTTGACCGTAGGGGTTCCCAAACGGCTGCTCCCCACCCCCTTGCCATGGGTAACGGTCCAGTCAATGGCATAGGGAGCCCCCAGCATGGCGTTGGCGTCATCCAGACGGCCTTCCTCCAGTGCTGCCCGGATGCGGGTGGAAGAAACCGCCTGCGCACCATACTGGGCCATCGGTACGATATGCACCGAGATGCCCAGCGGTTCGCAGAGAGCATGCAGCATTTCCACATTGCCCGCCGCGCGGGCGCCAAAGGTGAAGTTGTCCCCGCAGAACACCGCCTTGGCAGCAAAGCAATCCACCAGCACTTTCTGCACAAATACCTCCGGCGGAAGATCGCGGAACGCTTCAAAGGGCGGTTCCAGATATTGTTCCACACCAAGGCTCTCGATACGGCGGTGCTTTTGCGCCAAAGAGAGAATGCGTCCCCCCTTGAGCGTCTGATTTCCGGGCAGTTCAAAGGTGAACGCCGCCGCAGTCAGACCGTTTTCGGCCGCATAACGCACCGCGCTGCCCAACACCATCCGATGTCCGCAGTGGACACCGTCAAAGTAGCCCAATGCCACCGCGCTGCCTTTGGGGGCTTGTACGGGGATCATGGAATGGTAGATCTGCATCGAACGTTCAATTCCTTTCACAAAACAGTTTTTCCACCCGCAGCACACCGCTCTCCACCGCCGCCAATCCCAAGAAGGTCCCCTCCTGATCGTACGTGCGGTAGCGTCCATCGGCTGCTGCATAGTGGCTGGTAGGACAGCCGTTGAAAAGATGGGCTTTGACCCCCGCATTGACGGTCAGCGCCGGCAGAGGTGCGAACACCGTATCCACGGGCAAAATCCAGCCGTTTTCGGCCAGCGCACCGCTTTCCGCCGCAGCCAGAATCTCCGGCAATGTGTGGCACTGAGAGAGCGAGAATTCCCCCGCTTGCGTACGACGCAGCGCGGCCAGTGTAGCAGGTACACCCAGCGCTTGTCCGATATCCTCGGCCAACACACGGATATACGTTCCCTTAGAACAGGCGACCCGCAGCGTATACTCGTTGGGGGCCAGATTGCCCAGATACTCTATGTTGTAGACTGTGATGGGGCGCGGCACACGCTCCACCGTCTGCCCTTTGCGAGCCGCCTTATAAAGCGGCTGACCGTTGATTTTGACCGCGCTGTACATGGGGGGCAACTGCTGGAGCGTACCCTCAAACTGCGGCAGTACCGCCTGCAGTTCTCCCTCTCCTACCGTCACAGGGGCGGATTCCAACACCGTGCCGGTCACATCGCCGGTATCGGTGCGCTGCCCCAGCCGCAGGGTAGCTTCATAGGTTTTATCGTGATTCAACTGGCGGTCGGCAGCCGCGGTTGCCTTGCCGATAAACACGGCGAGCACACCGGTCGCCATGGGATCCAGTGTGCCCGAGTGCCCCAGCTTGCGCGTGCCCAGCGCGCCGCGCAGCTTGGCCAGCACATCGAAGCTGGTCCAGCCGGCGGGTTTATCCACAGGCAGAATGCCGTTTGGCGTTTGCATGATGGGGATTCCTTTTCTGTTCGTTGTATTAGGTTTCAGACTCGGCAGCGTTCAGGGAGGCGCTGCGATCCAATTCCTTTTTCACTTCATCCAAAATAGCTTGTTTGGCGTTGTCCAGATTGCCGCTGATCTCGCATCCGGCAGCCCGGGGATGTCCCCCACCGCCCAGACGCCGTGCAATGTTGCAGGCGTTGGTGTCGTGACCGGTGCGCACGCTGATCTTGTAGCTGCCATCTTTCTGCTGACGCAGCGTCAGACCCACTTCCACGCCTTCGATCGAGCGCGGCAGGCTGGTCAAATCTTCCAGTTCCGCCCCCGCCACACCGGCGGCTTGAATCTGATCCCAAGTCAGGCAGATCAACGCACACCGGTTGTCATAGTAGAACTCCAGACTTTCCAGCGCCATCCGCTCCGCTGCCATCCGGGCATGGGAACGGCATTCAAACAGCCGCTCGTTGAGATTTTCCACGTCGGCACCCGCTTCGATCAAAGCGGCCGCAGCCCGATGGGTGGCTGCCGTCGTATTGGTAAACCGGAAGCAGCCAGTATCGGTGGCAACACCGGTATACAGGCAAGCGGCGATATCCGGTGTGATTTCCACCCCAAGTTCGGGGATCAATGCCGTCAGCAGCTCAGCAGTGGCTGCAGCGTGATCATCCAAAAGGGTTTCGTAGGCGTAGCCGCTGTTGGAGCCATGGTGGTCAATGCAGAGATCCACATGGGCTGCATATTGCGGCATGTTGTTGCGGTCACCAAACAACTGGATCCCTGCCACATCTACGGCCACCACAAACCGAGGCGTAAAGCTGCCGTCAAACACATGAATGGGTAAAAACGCATACATGGTGGGGATGGGGTCACTGCACAGAACCGCAGCAGTTTTTCCCAAACGGCGCAACGCCAAACACAGGGCCGCCCCCGAGCCGATGGTATCACCGTCGGGGTTCTTATGGCATAAAATCAAGATCTCGTCTGCGCCCAACAAGCGCGAGACAACGGTCTCATGATCCACAGATTGCGTCATACAGTTCCTCTTTTCCGGAGAGATCTGCCTGCGGTACTTTTTCTACCGCAGGGCTGCGATCATTCGCTGTCGCTTTCGGCATCGTCCTGTGCGTTGCCGTCTGCATGAACTGCCAGTTCTCCCAGCAGTTGATTGATGTGGGCAGCATAGGCTGCGCCCTCGTCCGCCACAAACACAAAGCGCGGTGCTTTGCGGATATGCATACGGCGGCTGACTTCGGTGCGGACATGGCCGGAGGCTTTATTCAAAGCCTTGACCACGGGTTCCGGACCGCCTTCCCGTCCCATCACGCTGATGTAGACTTTGGCCTGATCCAGATCCGGGGTTACGTCCAGCCGCGTGACCGTCAACAGGCCGCCGGTCACCCGGGGATCTTTCATCTCGCCAATGATGGCGATGAGTTCCCGCTTCATGTCCTGCGCCATACGGCCATGATTTTTGCTTGGCATGATTTTCTATCCTCAAATTACCGCAGAGAAGACAAGGCTCTGCCCCGCCCTTCTGCTTGGGTCATAAAACTTAGTCGCGATACTCTTCGAGCTTAAAGCACTCAAAGACGTCGCCTTCCTTAATATCGGCGAATTTCTCCAGCGTGATGCCGCACTCAAAACCTTCCGCCACTTCCTTGGCATCGTCCTTGAAGCGCTTCAAGCTGGCAATGGCATCTTCGCAGATGACGATACCATCACGGACCAGACGCAGCTGGGCATCCCGGGTAATCTTGCCGTTGGTAACGCGGCAGCCTGCCACAGTACCCACACTGGAAATCTTGTACACCTGACGGACCTGCGCTTCGCCCAGAGCCACTTCGCGAATCTTGGGCGCCAACATGCCCTTCATAGCGTCGGAAACATCATTGATCGCGTCGTAGATAACGCGGTACATACGCATCTCCACGCCGGTCTGCTCCGCCTCTGCCTTGGCCACCGCATCGGGACGCACGTTGAAGCCGATGATGATGGCATTGGAGGCATCCGCCAGCGAAACGTCGGATTTGGAGATGGCACCGACGCCCGCGTGGATGACCCGAACCCGGACCTCGTCGTTGGAGATTTTTTCGAGGCTCTGCTTAACAGCCTCAGCGGAACCCTGCACGTCGGCCTTAACCACGATGGGCAGTTCCTTCATATCGTTGGCAGCCATCTGGTCGAACAGGTTATCCAAAGTAACCTTGGTGTACGCGGCAAACTGACGCTCCTTGGCCTCGGTCATACGCTTGTCAGCCAATTCGCGGGCCAGCTTCTCGTCCTCGACGGCCTCGAACAGCTCGCCCGCTTCCGGCACTTCGGTCAGACCGGTGATTTCCACAGGCGTAGAAGGACCGGCCTCGGTGATCTCGCGGCCCTTGTCGTCCCGCATGGTACGCACACGGCCCACGGCAGTGCCGGCGATCAAGCAGTCGCCCTTATGCAGGGTGCCGTTCTGCACCAACAGCGTGGCCACGGGGCCCTGTCCTTTGTCCAGACGAGCCTCCACCACAGCGCCCTTGCCGCGGCGGTTGGGGTTGGCCTTGAGTTCCATAACCTCGGCTTCCAGAACGATGCGCTCCAGCAGATCCGAAATGCCCATGCCCGTCAGTGCCGACACGGGAATGCAGGCCACATCACCGCCCCAATCCTCGGGCACGATCTCGTACTGGGTGAGCTGCTCCTTGACCCGCTCCGGGTTGGCGGTGGGTTTATCCATCTTGTTAACAGCCACGATCAGCTTGACGTTGGCTGCCTTGGCATGGTTGATGGACTCGATGGTCTGGGGCATGATGCCGTCGTCGGCAGCCACCACCAGAACCGCGATGTCCGTCATGTTGGCACCGCGGGCACGCATGGCCGTGAAAGCCTCGTGACCCGGGGTATCCAAGAAGGTGATCACACTGTCGCCGCTCTTGACCTGATAGGCACCGATGGCCTGCGTGATGCCGCCGGCTTCCCCTGCGGTGACGTTGGTCTTACGGATGGCATCCAAGATGGAGGTCTTGCCGTGGTCGACGTGGCCCATGACCACGACAACCGGCGGACGCTCCACCAAATCGGCGGCGTTGTCCTCCTCCTGCACAAAGAGGCGTTCCTCGATGGAAACATGCACTTCATGCTCCACCTTGGCGTGGAATTCCTCGGCAATGAGGGCGGCAGTATCGAAATCCACCACATCGGACACCGCGTGCATCTCGCCCATCTGCATGAACTTAGCCACGACCTTGGCAGCGGTCTGCTTCAGGCGGCTGGCCAGTTCACCGACGGTGATCTCATCGGGAATGGAGATTTTGAGCTGCGCGTTGCGAGCCTTCTCCAACTGGATACGCTGCAGGCGCTCAGCTTCCGTCTCACGGCGACGGCCAAACTGCTGGCCGCGGCGATTGTTGCGGTTGTTGAACTTTTCTTTTTTGCCGGTGGGCTGGTTCTTACGCTTGTTGGGCATGTTGCGGCTATCGGCCAGATCGTCATACCGAGCGTTGAACTTATCCACGTTAACATCCACCGTGCGGGTATCCACCGACACCTGCGCCCGGTTGACCTGCACCTGCTCGGTGGCAGCCACCGGCTTCTTGATGCCGGTATCGGCGGCCAGCTCCTGCAGGGTGACACGCTTCTCGTTGCGCTTCTCCGCCTGCTTTTCGGGCTTACGGTTCTCGCGCTTGTTTTCCGGCTTCTTGCCTTCGGGCTTTTTGGCTTCCGGCTTTTTCTCTGCCTTGGGGGCCGGCTTAACCTCTTCCTTGGCACCGCTGGCCAGATACGCATCCAGACTGGACTCCTCGTTCTCGCGAGTCAGCTTTTCCAGCAGAAAATCCAGTTCCTTCTCGCCAAAGGTCCCACCGGTCTTGTAGGCTTCCCCCGTAATGGGCGAAACGGTCTCGATGACCTTCTTGGCGGGTACGCCGAACTCCTTGGCAACATCAGCAATCTTATATTTAAAATCCATAAACTCTGGTCCTCCTCTGCATCAGGTAAGATGTTTTGCGCACAGCTGCGCAAGGTGTTCGTCCGTTACGCCGAACACAGCGGCGGGTTTTGGGGTAAGCATCGCCAAATCGGCGGTGGTCAGCGGCATCTGTTCACAAGCCACGATCCCCTCACAAGCACTGCGCATATGTGTTACGGTACGTTCGCTGGCGTCTGCCGCAAGCAGTACCAACGCCACCTTACCGCGCAGGGCATTTTCCTGCACGCGGTCATAGCCATGCAGCAGCTTGCCGGCTTTACGGCAAAGCCCCAGCGCGCCCAACAACGGGTGTTGATCACTCGCCATGGTCTGCCGCCTCCTTTGCACTTTGTTCCGCGCATTGGATTTCCTCGGTCAACCGGTCGTAGATTTCCCCGGGAATGGGGACCTCAAACGTGCGCTCCAACCGCTTCGCCTTGCGGGCTTTGGCCAGACACGCTGCCGAAGGACAGAGATATGCGCCCCGTCCCGGCGCTTTGCCGCGCAGATCGATACTGATCTCGCCTTCCGGGCTGCGCACAACGCGCACCAGCTCGCGCTTGGGGCGCTGAGCATTACAGCCTATACAACGGCGCACCGGGATCTTTTTTTGCTTTTGTTGCTGCAAGTAGCCGACCTCTTTTCAAATGGAATCCGGGAATAACTGCCCGGGAAAATCGTTTTAAGGGTTATTCCTCATCCTCGCCATAGTAGCCGGATTCGGGGCGGATGTCGATATTGTAGCCGGTCAGGTGGGCACACAGACGGACGTTCTGGCCCTTGTTGCCGATGGCCAAGCTGAGCTGGTGATCGGGCACTGTGACACGGCAGCTCTTGGTCTCGCCGGGGAGCAGTTCCACCTTGACGACCTTCGCCGGAGACAGCGCCGCCGAGATAAACTCGGTCACATCTTCGCTCCAACGGATGACGTCGATCTTCTCGCCGCCCAGCTCCTGCACGATCTTTTCCACACGGGCGCCGCGGGCACCGATGCAGGCACCGACGGGATCCACATCCGGGTTCTTGCTCCAAACCGCCAACTTGGTGCGGGCACCAGCCTCACGGGCGATGGCCTTGATCTCCACCGTGCCGTCATAGATCTCCGGCACTTCCAGCTCGAACATCCGCTTCACCAGACCGGGATGCGTCCGGCTGATGGTCACGCGGGGGCCGCGATCGGTCGCCAGCACATCCACCACATAGACCTGCACGGTTTCGCCTTCGTGGAAGGTTTCGCCGGGGACCTGCTCGTTGCGGGGCAGCACAGCACTGCCGCCCTTGCCCAGATCCAGCACAATATTGCCGCGCTCCGGATCCACAGATACCACCGTAGCGGTGATGAGCTCGTGAGCACGGGACTGCATTTCACTGCACTGCAGGTTGCGCTCCCCTTCCCGCAGACCCTGACGGATCACATGCTTGGCCGTCTGAGCGGCAATGCGGCCGAATTCCTTGGTCTTGAGCTGGGTAACCATCCGCTGACCTACCTTGTAGCTCTTGCGGACCTTCTGGGCATCCTCCAGACTGACCTGCGTGTGGGGATTTTCTACTTCCTCCACAATCTCACGCAGCAGACTGGCCCGGAACGCACCGATCTCGGGGTCAATATCGACCACCACATTCTCGTCCTCTACCTCATAATCCTTCTTAACGGCGATGACGATTGCAGCCTTGATCTTCTCGATCAAGTAATCTACCGGCAAGCCACGCTCCTTCTGCAGCGCAGCCAAAGACTCAAAGAATTCGTTGTTCGCAGTAGCCATTTTTACGGTTTCCTCCCAATATAGGTTTCAGTACACAAATACAGAACTTGGCACTCAGCCAAACAGATCTTCATCATCACAAAGTTTGACGTACCCTGCCGCTTTGACCGGGAAGGTGTAGGTTTCCTCTCCATCGGTCAGCGTCACATTGCCGTCGGCATCCAGCCCTTGCAAGATCCCCGCCACATCGCGGCGGCCTGCCTCGTCCGGGCGAATGAGATGCGCCGCACACTTCTGGCCGCGCAGCGCCTCGTAATGCTCAGGTCGCGTCAGACGGCGGCCCAAACCGGGACTGCCCACTTCCAGATAGTAGCTCTGGTCGATGGGGTCTGCCTCGTCCAAAATGGGGTCAATGGCACGGGAGACCGCCTCACAGGTATCGGTATCCAGCGGCTCATCCCGGTCGATCAGCACCCGCAGGAACCAGTCGGGCCCTTCTTTTTCAAAACGAACATCCCACAGGCGTAGACCCATGCCCTCCACCGTGGGGCGCACCAGCGTCTCGACGGTCTTCGCCGCGCCGCCGCTGTTTTGCTGTTTTGCCATGCAAACGCTCCTTATTCTTCCCTATCATAAAAAGAAAGCGGACCTTGACGGCCCACTTTCCAATAAAATCATCATCGAACAGTAAAAATATACCACACCCCTATCAAAAATGCAACCCCCCACCGGCAAAAAAGCCATGGGAAAGGCTTTTTTCTGCGATTTTATGAAACAATGTAAGAGGTTCCCTTGACATAGGGGAAATATCGTTTTACAATATCATTAGACGATATCGTTATACGAGGTAACACTGATGCCAAGGCACGCGTTTGAAAATCTGACCGAGTCCATGTTCTATGTATTGATGGCCCTGACCCGCAGAGATGCCTGCGGCACCGAGATTGCCGCCTTTGCCTCCCAGATCTCCGGCGGCACAGTGCGGTTGGGGCCCGCCACCCTATATACACTGTTGTCTCGCTTTGAAAGCGAAGGTTTTGTAGCTGAAGCCGGAACAGTAGGCACCAAGCGATATTACCGCCTAACCGCTGCCGGACAGGCAGCTTACGACGCAGAACGAGCACGGCTGCAGCGCTGTCTGGAAGACGCCGCCCGCGCTCAAATCACCGCTCCTGCCACGCTGCCGAAAGGAGAGCAACGCGATGAAGACTACCAACAAAGAAATGGCACGCCGTCTGATCCCTTGCCCGCCCTATGATGTAGAATCCTGTGAAAGTTGGCTTGGTGAGATGGCGGAGGAGGGATTATTTCTAGAGCATTGGGGGCTGACCACCGCCCGGTTTCGGCGCGGTATCCCTATGACGATGCGTTACCGCCTGACGGCAGCCCGTCTAACAGGCAGTATACTCGCCGGACCACCCTTAGCACCTGACGCACAAGAACAATCTTTATACGAAGATGCCGGATGGCGTTTTATCTGCCGACAGGACGAATTTTTCATTTACGCCTGTAAAAATCCTGTTGCTCCGGAACTGCACACCGATCCCGCTGTACAGGCCATCAGCCTAAAAATGGCATGGAAGTCCGCCTTGTGGTCCTTTTTGGGTTTTATTGCCGCTTTTCTACTTCACATTTTTCTAAATTATTCCGACCGTTTGATCCTTTTTCTCGTAGAATTTCCAGTTCTGATTTTGTTCTGGT
Source organism: uncultured Gemmiger sp. (assembly GCA_963557315.1). Taxonomy (GTDB): domain Bacteria; phylum Bacillota; class Clostridia; order Oscillospirales; family Ruminococcaceae; genus Gemmiger. The sequence continues at coordinate 26,842 of CAUWAX010000006.1, forward strand.
TCGTTTTTGCGGTCTGGAATCTCTTCTCCACCGCTCGTGGTCTGTATTGCATCTCCGCACTGCGAAGCCGACTGCGCCGCGGCCTCCCACCGGATCACCACAAGAATTGGCGTCGAAGCGCTCCGTTGTATCAATGTGCCAATGGGCTGCAGCTTCTTGTTCTTCCCCTTTTGGGTGTTTTCCTGATTGCCCTCCTTTTGAACACCAGTCGCACAGTACCGCCCGTGCTCTCCGAACAAGATATCCAAGGGCTTCCCTTTGCCACGCTGGGGGATTTGGCCGAGGGCACTGTGGTACGGGAGGAATCTTCCGATCACAACACCATCGAGCGACGCCACTCCCTGCTAGCCCCTACCATAATCGAATATCAGGAAAACGGTCGTGTCGTACAAAACGACGAAGTCATGCTGGACACCTTCCTACAGGTCGACTACTACGAAACACGGTTTCGTTGGCTGGCGCAAGGGTTGGTCGGCGACCTGCACAGCCGCTGGGACAATCTTGCCGACCAACCACAAACCATACCCGAATTGCCCGGAATCGACGCAGTCTGGGCTTACAGCGACAAAAGCGGCGTATTCCGGCAACTGATTTTGGTACAGGGCAATCGGATCGTTTCCGCTCGTTGGCTGGATTCTTATAATACGCAAGATTTTGAAGAGATCGTGGTACGCTTTGCCGAAGTCTTTGCCTACAGTAAATAAGGAAAATAAAACTCCCGGACCAATACACGTCCGGGAGTTTTATTGTTTGTAATTAGAACGCCCACTCGCCGTTCGTGAAAATCGTTACTTCCTCTCCGGATTGGGTAATGCCGGTAATATGGGTATCCGGGGCACCAATCATCACATCCTCGTGGATAGCAGAATCGTTGAGACCCTTTTCCAGCAACTGCGCCCGTGTCATCGAGGCACCGCCTTTGATGTTGGTGGGATAGCCTGCGCCAAAAGCGATGTGGCAGGCCGCATTCTCATCGAACAGCGTGTTGAAGAAGAGTACGCCGCTCTGATTGATGGGGCTGGAGACCGGCACCAGCGCAATCTCTCCGATCCGATTCGCATTCTCATCAGTGGAAAGTAGTTCCGCCAAAAGCTGCGCATTTTTCTCTGCGCCATGCTCCACCACCTGACCGTTCCGGAAGGTCACATGCCAGCCTTCGATGAGCTGGCCATTGTACACATAGGGCTTGGTGCCATAGACGATTCCGTCTACCCGGTTGCGGTCCGGCGCACAGAACACTTCCTCAGTGGGCACATTGGCAATAAACTCAATGCCTCTCTCCGATTTGCTGGAAGCGCCTTCCCATGTGGCATCCTGTGCAATGCCTACCGTCAGATCGGTGCCGTTACCACTGGTGATGTGTACGCGGTCAAGATTCCACGCATTAAGCTGGTCCCGGCGTGCCTTCGTCTTGGCAACATGTTCCCGCCACGCCGTAACCGGATCCCCCGTGGAAACGCGGCAGACATCAAAAATCAGTGCCCACAGTTTTTCCACCGCCTCCTCGGTCGGCAGATCCGGGAACACCTTAGTCGCCCAGCCCGGTGCCGGTACCGCCACCACGCACCACTGTACACGATCGTTCATGGTGTATTCCTGCCACGGTTTCATAAAGGTACGCTTTGCCAGATTGACCCGGTTGACCTTGCCCGCATCGAGACCAGCCAGCGCCTCGGGATCCTCGGCATGGATGGCCAGCGTGCAGCAGCCGTCCGGGTCTTCGGCATAGTCCAGATAGCTGCGCAGCTCGTACGGTTTGATCTCGCACAAATCGGCTTCTTGCGCCAGTTCCATATGCAGGCGAGTAAGTTGGTCATCCTCCCACCGGACAATCACCCGTTTGGCACCTGCCTCATAACCGGCACGCACACAAGCATGGGCAAACTCCGGCATAGTGACCGGACAGCGCACAATAAAATTCTGGCGCGGGCGCACGTTGACGCCCACTTTGACAACGAAATCAGCATAAAGTTGCAGATAGTGTTGGTTCATTTTGGGTTCTCCTTTTATAGGTTTGCTTTTAGTATATACCATTTTCCTGCTTCTGGACAGAGGCTCCATCAAAAAACAGGCCGCCCTGCTGGACAGCCTGTTTTTGTACCATAGAATTTTGTTTACTGCTCTACCATCATATCAGCAGCCTTGTACAAATCGCCGCAGCTCATGCAAACCACCAAGTCGCCTTTTCCGGCGTTTTGCTTCACCCAACGAGCAGCACCTTCCAGACCATCGACAACGACACTGCCGGAGATCTTGGCCGCCAACTGCTCCGCCTTAACGGTTCCGTCGTCCGTTTCTCGGCCACCCATGATCGGCAGAAGTACCACCTGATCGGCTTGGTTCAACACTTCGGCAAAATCGTCCATCAGCATCTTCGTACGGCTGTAGGTAAACGGCTGATGTACCGCAATCACCCGCTTATAGCCAAGGCCTTTCGCGGTTTTCATCGTCGCCGCCAATTCGGTGGGATGGTGGGCATAATCGTCCACGATAACCGCTCCGTTGCATTCGCCTTTGATCTCAAAACGGCGGCCGGTGCCATGAAATGCTTCCGCCGCACGTACGGCATCCTCGGGCTTCAGTCCCAAAGGACGCACGCAGCAGCACATCGCCAACGCATTATAAATATTGTGGTATCCCGGAACACCCAGCCGAATGTGTGCAAAGAATTCGCCCAATTCCAAAACATCAAACTCGTAGAAGCCGGGCTTGTATTCCGCCACATTCACAGCGCGGAACCGAGCCTCCTCGGTGATGCCGAAGCTGAGCACCGGACGGTCAATGGAATTCATCACGTCCACGGTGTTGCGGTCATCCATATTAAAGACCACCGTACGAGACAAAAGTGCGAACTTCTGGAAAGCCAGCTTGAGCTGTCCCATGGTGCCATAATATTCGAGGTGATCGTTATCGATATTTAGGATCACACCCACCGCGCAGGTTAGATGCAGGAACGTCTCATGGTATTCGCAAGCCTCTATCACGGCACTCTGGCCGCTACCAGCCTTGCCATAACCGCCGATCAGCGGCAGCTTTCCGCCAATAACCGCCGCCGGATCCCGTCCAGCCAATTCCAGCATCGTGGTGATCATACCGGTAGTGGTTGTTTTACCATGCGTACCCGCCACGCCCACACTCTGGGGATGCATACGGCTAACATACCCCAACAGCACACTGCGCTCTACCGCCTTGATGCCTCGCGCTTTGGCGGCTTTGAGTTCCGGGTTGTCATCGTGGATGGCGGCGCTGTAAACCACCAGTTGAGCATTGCCCAGATTTTCTGCATTGTGACCAATGGTTACCTTTACCCCCAGCGCACGCTCAGCCTCGGTATTCTTGGTTTCCTCCACATCGGAACCCGTAATGGAAAAACCGCGGCTGTGCAAAATTTGAATCAACGGATAAGTGCCGGAGCCGCCGCAACCAATGAAATGAATGGTCTGGACGCCTTCTAGCAGCTTCGGGTCAAAAATACTATATACCATGGGTGTTCACCTCTAAAAAAGTCCACGCCCAGCCGGACATGGCATACTCTCACACTAGTTTGTTATAATTATAATATTTTTTCGCCGCAAAATAAACACTTTTCCCAAATTTTTGGTATAATAGCAGAAAAGATTTCCACAATTCTGGTATTTTGACTAGCAGGAGGCGTGAAACATGGCAAAATGGATTTGGAGTATCGACCCTTTAGCAGTGAGCCGCCTGCGAAAACCAGCGGGAAAGTCACCGCTTTCCCGTATAGCATTGGCCCGGCTTGGCATTCCGGCACGGAAGATCCCCCGCGTGCAGGCAGAACTTGCCCGGTTGCGGAAAGATTCCAATTTTGATCTTGCCACATGGCAGGCCTTAGCCCGCGAGATCGCCCGGCAGCTTGTGTAGCTGCCGTTTTTTCTTTTTGTCTTTTACCCAGACACCAACCAATCCCACAAAGGTTGCCAGCGAAACCAATTCCGCAGCGCGCCACCAGATAGGTTCTTTATACTGAATCGAGAACGACCCGCTGTATCCAGCCGGTACCGTAAGCTGCAAAAGAGAGTTTTCACTTGTTCCCAAAGTCCATTCTGTGCCCTCGGTATCTACAGCATGATAATTGCCATAATCGAAAATCGGCAGCACAACGGTCGCCTCTGTATCACCGGTGTTATCCAAAGTGATATGAGCGACACCATCTGTTTTATCATACCATTTGATGAGCAGTTCTTCATCTTGGGTGGAAGGACGCGGATAGTTCCAGTCAACATCCTTTGAAAGGAGATACTCACCTTGCATAACAACTACACGATCATTTTCCGAAAGAGAGTATCGCATTTCAAGATCTCTCGTTTGATTGCCTATGCGATAAAGGTCACCAGCGTTAAACATTGTCAATAATATCAACGCTGTGCACAAACACTTATAGTGGCCATCATTCTTTTGTTTAATAATTTTTAACGATACTGTTATCGTTACCGACAAAAGAATTGTAGCAATCGTCATATATCGCCATGAATACTGTACAATGGTTAACACTTTGTGTACCAGAGTCTGACTAACATAACTAAGTACACAATCCCAAGGGAACAAATTCAGCGAAAAGAACACTGCCCCCCAGCCGAACAAAAGAGTCCACTTTATTAACGAGTTTTCGTCAACCTTCCAACTGCAGCGCTTTAACAACACATAAACTGCAATTAAACTTCCAACAATTAGACTAAGACCTATTGTTTTATATGATTTTGGGTCCTCAACATCGCTAAATAAAGCAAACAAATTATATACTGATAAACCTGTGCTTTGAAAACTTGTAGATCCCCCTGCCCCTGTCACAGTCGTCCTCTGCGTAAGCATTGAACATAACATTGGAACGATAAACCATGAGCATAGACCCACGGACAAGAGCGCCTCCTTAAAAAGAGTCAACATCCTTTTAGTGGCAAGCATTTTGTTTATATTAGCAAAGCAAAAAAGCACCAAAAACAGCAAAACCATTTCTAAACTAAGCACATGACTTTGCGCTATAAACGCCACACCAATTGCCAGCGGTACGCCGTCACGGAAAGACGGACTTTTTGATTGAAAAATCCGATAAATCCCCAAAACGATTAAAGGCAGCCAAGCCATTGCAGTATATTCCCCCACCGCCGCTCGGCAATAAACATTCGATATTCTATAGTTTGCAAGTACATAAATAAGCGTTCCGACTAACGCCGTATCCTTCGCTTTTACTATTTCACTCATGGCCCAATAAGTTACGCCTACTGTAAAAATTGTAATTAGCATAACATAAAGTTTATAGCAAACTTGCAATGGCACCATGCAGTTATACAATATGGCGGGTATATACAAAAATAAATCGCAATAATATAGAGGCGTTGCATATCCATAGCCATTCAGCATATCCGTATACAAACGAACCGGAAACTGCCCATCCGACAACCCTTGTGCTAAACTCACAATTCTAGTCAAGTGAAAATCCAGATCATCACCAATGAGAAGTCCATTACCAAATAGGGGAATGCAAGCAAATATGCAAACCAAAGAAAGCACAACGATAGTCCAGTGTTTCTTTAACTTATTCCAAGGATCCCACGTTCCCTCCGTAAAAAGAGCCAGACCGATACCATTCACAATACCAAAAAGTAGCAAAATTCCCACAAGTCGAATCAACCGATATACCGGTTGTTCTTGCAGTGTGATACTTTCGATTTGAAAATTGCACTCTCCCAGAGGAGTAACTTGAGCCACCAATTCTTTCGCGTTAGCTCCTAGCGGTATCCACAGCCGTCCCGTTACAGTGGACCATGCTCCTGTAAGCGTAATAGGCTCACCGTATACCAGATTATAAAACCGTAGTTCCTCAAACGATACTTCCGCTGCCCGTATATTGGCTGATGTAGAGTCCGTCTGATACTGAATCGTCACTTCATACGCTCCAGAACGTATAGCGTATCCTTGAGATTCTAGCTGTTCAAAGTTTGCCTCGCCTTCGCTTTCCGGTGCACGTTTTGCCTCCTCTGCAATTTGAAATTGCAAGCTTTCTTCCGCCATTTGCGCCTGATATTGAGAGTCACTCTTTTCTTCCACTGCTGCCGAAAAATCCTGTGGTAGGATCGTAAGGGAAAAAGCCGGCCGGAACAGACCGACTAACAGCCAAAGGATCACCAAACACTGAAGCACTACAATAGCCGTAAAGACCTTGTGTTGTTTAATAATATCCCTGTGCAAAAAGGAAGTTTTGGGAAGGTTCATAAATCGTTGCCCACCTTTTCTAGAACTTCATAAAGAATTCCAATCTTTTCGTTCACTATTTGTTCATTATAACAAGCGCCCCCATGAATTGCAACATCTCTCCGCTCAATCGAAGATTTACTGCATTTAGCTTGTGCCAGACGACCCGCTATGCTATAATAGCCATACTGCGTTGATACTGTGCAGCGCAGCAAATTCACTTTGTGTGGCAGCCAGCCATGCGGAAGGAGTAAAGAAGAAATGAAAAACAGCGAAAAGACTTTGGACATGATTGTGAACCTGTGCAAAAACCGTGGGTTCATCTATCCCGGCAGCGAGATCTATGGTGGTCTGGCCAACAGTTGGGATTACGGCCCGCTGGGCGTCGAGTTCAAGAACAACGTGAAAAAAGCATGGCTGAAAAAGTTCGTGCAGGAGAGCCCCTACAATGTCGGCTTGGATGCCGCCATTCTGATGAACCCGCAGACCTGGGTGACCACCGGCCATGTGGCCAGCTTCTCGGACCCGCTGCTGGATTGCCGCGCCTGTAAGAGCCGTCACCGCGCCGACAAATTGATTGCCGACTGCGAGCAGGGTCAAAATGTAGACGTGGACGCCATGACCTTTGATGAGATGGACGCTTTCATTGCCAGCCATGACGAGGTGGTCTGCCCTGTCTGCGGCAAGCATGACTTCACCCCCATTCGCAAGTTCAACCTGATGTTCAAGACGGCCATCGGTGTTACCGAGGATTCCTCTTCTACTTGCTATCTGCGTCCTGAGACTGCACAGGGCATCTTTGTCAACTTTGCCAACATCCAGCGCACCACCCGCCGCAAACTGCCTTTCGGCGTTTGTCAGGTGGGCAAGGCTTTCCGTAACGAGATTACCCCGGGCAACTTCACCTTCCGTACCCGCGAATTCGAGCAGATGGAATGCGAGTTTTTCTGCAAGCCGGACACCGATTTGGAATGGTTCGCCTATTGGAAAGATTTCTGCAAAAACTGGCTGCTGAGCCTCGGTATCAAGGAAGAAAATCTGCGCTTGCGGGATCATGAAGCCGCCGAGTTGGCCTTCTATTCCCGTGCTACCACCGACATTGAGTATGCGTTCCCGTTTACCGATTGGGGCGAGTTGTGGGGCATCGCAGACCGTACCAATTACGACCTAAGCCGCCATCAGGAGGCTTCCGGCAAGAGTCTGGAGTATTTCGATCCCGAGACCAACGAGCACTACATTCCCTACGTCATTGAGCCTTCGCTGGGCTGTGACCGTGTGGCACTGGCCTTCCTGTGCGAAGCCTACGATGAGGAACATTTGGTGGATGCCAAGGGCAAAGAAGACGTCCGTACGGTACTGCGCCTGCATCCCTTCCTCGCGCCGTTCAAGTGCGCCGTGCTGCCGCTCTCCAAGAAACTGGGTGACAAGGCCATGGAGATTCGCAACGAGTTGGCCAAAGACTTTATGGTGGACTACGATGATGCCGGTTCCATCGGCAAGCGGTACCGCCGTCAAGATGAGATCGGCACCCCGTTGTGCATCACCGTGGACTTCCAGACCGTGGGCGATGACAAAACAGAAGCCGACAACTGTGTCACCATTCGCGACCGCGACACCATGGAGCAGATTCGCCTGCCCATCAGCGAGCTGAAGGACTACATTGCCAAGAAAGTAGCGTTCTGATCCTCTTTTCTAACACACAACGCCCTCCGAGCCTATCGGCCCGGAGGGCGTTTTCTTTAAAAGTATCCCCCATCGTCGTGGGTGTTCTGACTTTCCAGCCCCATTGAAACGCCTAGCGCCTCATCCACACGACGCATATCATCCGGGGGAATGCGTCCTGCCCGTTCCCGTAAACGGCGCTTATCCAACGTACGGATTTGTTCCGTCAGCACGATGCTGTCTTTAGACAGTCCGCAGCGATCCGCCCGAACACTGATATGGGTCGGCAAACGATTTTTGTCTTGCCTGCTGGTGATGGCCGCTGCGATCACGGTGGGGCTATGCCGGTTTCCAATCTCATTCTGAATGATAAGTACCGGCCGGATGCCTCCCTGTTCTGAGCCTACGACTGGACTCAGATCCGCATAAAAAACTTCCCCTCTATGCACTTCCATCCAAAAGACCTCCTCTCGTCTTATACTCTTAGTATAAGCGGGAGGAGGTCTTTTTAATCATCTTGTTGCAGTTCTGCCGCGAGAGCATCTCCTTTTTTGCACAGCGCTGTAAACACCGCGCTGCGCTGCAATGGCTGCAAGATCAGTTTGGTGCGCAATCCATCTAAGATGGCACCGCCCACAAAAACCGCACCGATCACGAACAGCGTATACAACACAGAACCATGATGCGCCTGCGCCTGAAAAACACCGTTCCACAAAAAATCGCGGAAAGCGGGTACCTGATGCAGGATATATACCCCCAGCGTTGTCCCGGCCAGCGCGTTGATCCAACGAATGCTACCAAGATTCAAACCACGGAACAGTGAAAATAGCGCCAACGCAGCCAACAGGTTGGGCAATGCCCCCAACCCTGTGCGATAATAGGCAATGTACTGAAAGGCCTTTCCTTCCGTCTGGCCTTGCCACTCCAGCCACGCTCTGGCTGCTGTGTTCAGCACCGGAAGGCCTACTCCAAAGAACAATGCCACCCCACGGTTTTGCAGCAGTCTGCACACTCTATTATCCGGATAGCGGTGCAGATACGCGGCCAACAGATATTCATATAGGAACATCCACACCAAATCGCTGACTACGCCATCTTCGGCAAAGAGCGTCGGATAGACAACTAAGGGAAGACTCAGCGCCAGCAGCAAGGTGCGGTGGGCATGCCGCGGCAAGCCATGCAGCACGCGATTGAGCACCGGCGTCATGAGCAGCAAGATCAGATAGTCCGAAATGAACCAAAGCTGCCGTGTGGACGTGGGAACAATTGCCCACCGCAATGTACCGAAGGACACCGGCAGCCCCAAAGCCCAACAGAGCACCGTCACCGGCACGGTATACAACCACAGGGACATCCACAGCGAAAGAGGACGGCGTGTCCGAAAAGGGCGTTCGCACAAAAACCAGCTTCCGATCAGGATAAAAACACTGCAAGCAATGCGGGAGCCGCAGCCAATCAGACAAAAGGCAAAAGAGGATGAGAAGGTACTGTAATCTGCAATGCCTCCTTGCCCTGTCAAGTGATCTCCGATGATAAGCAGCATGCACAAGATGCGCAGCAGTTCCAAATTACTGGTGCGCGGCGTTTTGGCAGACATCGGTCACTCCCCTTTTGGCTGATGTTCTTCCAGCACAACGATGGCACTGGCAAGACCCTTCTCGTGGGTCAGGCTAACATGTACCGTTAGACCGCGCTGCGCAGCCCAAACGGCAGCGCGGCCTTCAAGTTCAAAATACGGAGCACCGTTCTCCGCTCGCAGCAGCGCCAGCTCCGACAAGGCAAAGCCACCGAGCCCGGTTCCTGCCGCTTTGAGAAAAGCTTCCTTGGCAGCAAAATTGGCCGCGGCGGTTTCGGCCCGGCGCTTACCGGAAAGTCCTGCCAGAAGTACCTGTTCCGCCGGCGCATATACATACTCGCAGAAGGACGTTTTTTCGAGGCTTTTTTCGATGCGCTGCGCCTCACACAAGTCAATGCCAACCCCTAGAATCATACATGTACCACATAATCTGCTTTACGAGGCGCCGCCGGTTTGATACCACCTGCCGCCGGATATCCCAAAATGCAGTTGCCTACACCACGGTAACGTTCCGGATCCAGACTCCATTTGCGCAGAAGTGCCTTTCCTTCCTCGGTATCAAAGGTTTCTTTAGCGCGATTGATCCAGCAAGAACCCAGACCAATGCTGGATGCAGCCAACAGCAGATTTCCCAAAACCAACGAACCATCCTCCACATAGGTGGGAATCGTCTGGTCCGCCAGCACCACCAGCACGGTGGGAGCGCCATAGAAGGGGTCCCCATCCCGCCCCATAATTTGGGCATTCATGGCGGACAACTGATCGCGCGTTGCTTTGTCTTGCACCGCTACGATCACCGGGCTTTGCCGGTTCAGCGCCGTAGGCGCCCATGTCCCCGCCTCTACCACGGCTTGTAATTCTTCGGGTTTGATCTGTTCCGGCTGATAAGCACGGCAGCTACGCCGGGCAGCAATCGCAGACAGCACTTCGTTTTTCATCGTCACAAAGCCTCCTTATCGCAAATCCTTTTTCTGAGTGGAATTCCCTCAACGCGCTTCTCTGAGCCGATGCGCTTCCGCCAACAGTGCAGCTTTTTCGTTGGGCACGCGGCCTTCCATCACTGCCGAAAGCAGGGCGTGCAGCATCTGCCCAACCGCCGGGCCGGCCGGCATGCCGTCTTCCATGAGATCAGCCCCATTTAGGGCCAACTGCCGCATGGTATAGCATCCGGTGTGGGACAATTCCTGCATGCGCTCTTCAAAAATCGTCACATCGCGGCGGCGCGCTGCCACTTCCGGAGTTTGCGCATGGGCGTCCAAATCCGCGTACTTCAACGCGCACAGACGTCGTAAAAATATCGCTCCATAGCGGTTCAAGCTTTTTAAGATGGCAGTGTCTCCACTCGGCAGCGGCGCATCGTGAATGGCAATCAATCCTGATGCCCCTTCGATCAAATAGCTGGGAGCCTTCAGCCGGCGCAAAATTCCCCGTGCCACCTGCGCCCCCCGCTGGTTATGTCCTCTAAAATGGGCTGCTCCGTCGGGACCTACACTGCGGCACAAGGGCTTGGCAATGTCATGCAAAAAGGTAGCCCAGCAAAGCACTCTAGCACCCCGCGTGTCTTGCCCGCGAAGATCCAACGCAGTAACAGCCGCGGCTGTGTGCTGCCAGACATCGTAGCAATGCCATCGTCCCGGTTGGGTACAACCCATACAAGGCCCCACCTCGGGAATCGCCCCCGCCAGAATCGCCCCGTACCGGGATAACGTCGCCCCTGCCCCCGGCACGGTCAGCAAACCATCCAACTCCGCGTAGATGCGTTCCGCACTGACGGACTGCAAGGTATTGCAGGCGGCACGGGCTGCCTGCTCGGTTTCCGGCTCTAAAACAAACCCTAGCCGCGCTGCGAAACGCAGCGCTCTTAAAATACGCAAGGCATCTTCTTCAAAGCGGGCTTCCGGTTTTCCCACGCAGCGGATGATCCCATTTGCCAGATCTTGGCGCCCGCCGTGAAGATCGATGACACCCTCACCGGGGGCATAAGCCATGGCATTGATGGTAAAATCCCGCCGGGACAAGTCCTCTGCCAGTTCCCCCACAAATTGAACTCGGTCCGGATGGCGGTGATCCCGATACTGACCGTCCAGCCGATAGGTCGTGATCTCATAGGGTTTGCCGTGCAGCACGACCCCCACGGTGCCGTGCTTTTCGCCGGTCAGGATCAACTGCTGGTCGGCAAACAGTGCCCGCATTTGGTCTGGACGGGCCGAAGTGCAGATATCCCAGTCGCCCGGCTGACGCCCCAACAAGCTATCCCGGACACAGCCACCCACCACGTAGGCGCTGTACCCTGCGGTATGCAGCGTCTGCAACAGCCACTGGGCATCCCCCGGCAGTCGAATGCGCTCCTGCCGCATCGAGCCCCTCCTTTCTCCGGCCAGACCGGTTCTTACTGTTCGCGGTGCCACTCCTGCTTCAGATCCACCACACACGCAAGACTTCCTTCTTCCCCTTGCAATGTCTGTACTTTGGCCTGTGCTTTGTCCGCGTCTGCCATCCAAGTCAAAATAAAGTAGTTGTCGGCCGGAACTTCATAGTAGACCCACATACCGTCGGCACGCAGCAGATCCGGAAGGTGATCCAGTTCGCCCTCCAGCAAACCTTGGCCTTCCTCTCCATAAATCATCTCGGGCCCAACTTGCAGCGAATCGATCACATTGATGCTGCTGTTGATATAGGTATCTCGGTCCACATGCTTATCACTATGTTCCCACGCGCTGGCAAAGGCTTTGACCAGCAATTCGCGTACTTCCAGTTTGTCGTCTCCCAACTGATACATGGTTTTGCTCCCTCTTTATATTGAAATGTAAGAACAGTATAGCACAAAAACCGTGGGGATGGTATGATTTATTTGAAAAAAGACTTGACCTTCCCATCGGTGTAAGGTATATACTAAGGCCAAAGGAGGGGTTTTCATGAATATCAAAGAAGCCTCGGAACAATCCGGTGTATCCACCCGTAATATCCGCTACTATGAACAAGCCGGTTTGCTGCACCCTGACCGAAATCCCGAAAACGAATATCGCATCTACACAGCGCAACACATCCGCACGCTGAAGATCATCCGCGCCCTGCGCATGCTGGACATGCCGTTGGAAGACATTCACCAAATCTTAGAGGGGCAACTCACCTTGGCGGAAGCAGCGGCCCGCCAAAGTGAACGGCTGCGCGAACGTGCCCAAAAACTAGAAACTGCAATTCAGTTTTGCAACGACCTGCAGCGGCAAGATATTGGTACTGCTGCGTTGGATATCGATGCCTATCTGGCTCGGATGGACAGTGCCCCCCAACGGAGTTGGTATGCCGGTTGGTTGGAAGATTACCGTGCCATGACCCGTCGGGAGCATCGCCGCATCTTCACCTTCACACCGGATACCCCAGTCATGACCCCCGCTCAGTTTACCGATGCACTCTTTGCCTATGGCCGGGAGAAGGATCTGAATCTTGTGGTCACCCACGAAAGCATGCACCCCCGCTTCACCATCAATGGGATTGCGTATCGGGCCACGCGCTATCTCTACCCAATCCGTGGGATCCCCACCGCGCGAATCCGCTGTATCTGCTGTGACCCAGACTTTTCGTTGCCGGAGAACACACCTCGCCTGCGAATTCTAAAGTTTCTGCACGATTTCCTGCCAGCTTTTGCCGCGACAGCCCTCGCCCTCCTCTTTTTATGGCCTCGCGGACTGCTGACCACCGGCTGGGGGCTTTTGCTCCTGATAGGGTGCATCGCAGCTGGTATCAGTGCCTCGTGGTACAACCTTCATCTTTTCTACAACGACAAAGACAATCAGCCTCATAATTCCTAAAAAACCCCCTCTCGGCTGCAAAACCGAGAGGGGGTTCTTTCACTTTTTAAGAATCACATAACAGCGTATGCAGATCTGCTACTGTGTTGGCCAATGCCACCGCACCAGCTTTCGTCAGTTCGTCGGCGCTCCCATAGCCATAGACCGCGCCAATGCAAGGCAAGCCGTTACGCGCCGCACCTTTGACATCGTGTTCCCGGTCGCCCACCATGACGACGTCCTGAAGTTGGGTGACCCCTGCTGTTTGCAGGGCGTAGGCGATAACCTCCCCTTTATCCGTGCGTGTTTCGTCCATTGTGGCACCGCAAATTGCATCAAAATAGCTTTCCAGAGAGAAATGTTCCATAATGCGCCGGGCAAAGTCTTCCGGCTTGCTGGTCGCCATCACGACCCTTTTGCCAGCCCTTTTCAAATCCGCCAAAAGCTCTGGAATGCCGGGATAAACCTCATTCTCAAAAATGCCGCGTTCGGGGTAGTATTCCCGAAAGGCGGCCACCGCTCGGACGGTGTCCTCTTCCTGCAGGTGGAGATACTCTCGGAAAGAGTCTGGCAGCGGCGGTCCCAGAAAGCGGCGCAAGATGGCCTCTTCCGGCACCTCTAGGGCCATTTTCTGGCAGGCGTGGCGCACCGAGTTGAGAATCCCGGGGGCCGAATCCGTCAAAGTGCCGTCCAAATCAAACAAAATGGTCTGGTAGGGCTGCATGGTGCCTCCTCAGTTGAATTTAAACAGTTTTTGCGCAATGCGATAACCGCCAATGCTCAGCTTGCTGCCCAGCCAACCGGGCAAGTTGCAGCCCTGTGCCACCGAATGCCGGCAGCGGCGCCACAGCCGTTCATCATGCGCTTTGAGATCGTCCCAGAGTTGTTTCCGCTTCTGAAGCGCTTCCTCACTGCCGTCCAACGCCAAAAAGATGCTGGAAATGGCCATCATCATCGAAAAATAGTTCAGCATATAGGCCTGCAGCTTTTCCTGCTCGGGAGGCAGCGCGTAGACATCCACCGCCTGCATCATCAGCCGTGTAACCCGCAGCTGCTGGTCCACCCGCTTGATCATATTCTTTTCGTTGACGCTCTGATCTTCCCGGCCGATAAAGTAGCGATACAAATCCAAATTGAGGTAGTAGATGGTTTTGACTTGGGGCAGCGGCTGGTACACAAAGATATTGTCCACATAGAAGGTATGCTTGGGCAGTTCCATGCCGCTGGCCCGCAACACAGCCGTGCGGTAGATGACGCTATGCATCAGGATATTCTTGTTCGGCGGGAATTTGCCGATCTCATCCCAATGGAAGACGCGATTTTCCGGCAGGATTCCGGTGTAGTCCACCACGTTGCGGGTATTGTCGGCTACGTGTTCATACACGTAGTTGGCCATCAGCAGATCCAGCGGTGTTTCCGCTTCCGCGTAGCGGCGCAGCACTTCCATCACTTTCGCCAGTGCTTCGGTGTCCAGCCAGTCGTCGGAATCCACCACTTTAAAAAACATACCCGTGGCATGACGGATTCCCTGATTGACTCCCTCCCCGTGGCCACCGTTTTCCTGATGGATCACCCGCACAATGGTGGGATACTTCTCCGCGTAGGCGTCAGCAATCTTGCCGGTGTCGTCGGTGGAACCATCATCCACCAAGATGATCTCGGCGTCCTCTCCAGCGGGAAGCAGGGTTTCGATACAACGGTCCATATACGCAGCCGAGTTATAGCACGGCACGGTAAAGGTAATCAGTTTCATGCAGATACTCCTTCTGACAGGTCGGCCTCATAAGGTCGGATTGATACAGTAATAGCATACCCTTTTTTGCCCAAAATTACAAGCAAAAAATGCCCCGTGCCGATGCGGAGCGCATCGGCACGGGGCACGGCTTGCGGGGGTGGTTGGGTTTTAAGACAGATCGGATCGGTTGTAACTGTGTACTCCCGACGGCATCACATCGTTGTACATTTCCTCCGGCAGACCAAAAGGACGTTCCGGCTCCAAAAACCCGTGCATCCACTCAGCCAAAGTATGCAGCTTCAACATGTTACCTAGCTCCTTTCTGTTTTCTGTCTTCATTATATGCGAAAAGTCTGTCTTTTGCAAGCCGCACTTTGTACAAACTTACAAAAGTTATTTGTATATTTTCCACCATTTCGGCGTATTGTACATATTTTAGTTGCATTTGTACGCGTCAGGCGGACAGTTCCTCCCATGCTTCCTGCATGGTATCCGCCGAAAACAAGAACTCGCCGTACTCCGAATACACCTCGATGTGGCCGCCTACATATTTGAATTGCTGGGTCATGGTGTGTACCGCCTTTCCTATCAGGATGGCATTAGTATACAACATTCCCTGTCCGTAAAACGGTACTTCTATTCCTTTCCGGGGCCATTCAAGTACCATAAATCGGATTTTTAAAAGCTGTTTGTACCCTGCGAAGCACCAACACGACCCAACCGCACAGCAGAAACCAATAGACGGTATAGCGCGGACAAATCAGCCCCGCCCAATTTCCCCATTCCGCACTATAATCCCAAACCGTCACATGCAATATTTCGCGGCAGAAGATCCCCACCGCCGCTTCGATGCCGCTGGCCCCTACCGCACCAGCCCCAGCTGCCGCCGGCAACGGCAGCCGCCGTTGTGCCAGTTGTTGCAGTAAACACAAACATATCCCGCCTGCTAAAAACATCGTCCAATGACTGGTCCCCCGCCATGCCAGCTCAATCGCCAGATACCCACTGCCCCCCAGCAAGAATAGCATTCCTTGTTCCAACATACCAAAACCTCCCGCACAAACCAGTGTGTTGCCACTAGTATGCGCGGGAGGCTCGGGTTGTAACCGTATTGTAACAAATTATTTGGAGAGCTGCTTCAGCAACGTGCTACGGGTATCCCACAGTTTCTGGCTCAGGTCCACATAGTACCGATGGGGGTTTTCAAAGCGCTTCACTTCATCCCACAGCGTGTTGACCTGCGCTTTGCAGAACTTCTTGATGTCGTCCAGACTCGGGCTTTCGTAGACCCGTTTGCCCTGCTCATAGATCGGGGTGGACAAGCAGCGCACGGTGCAGTTCACATAGGTGCATTCTTTCCATGTTTCGATGGGGTCAAACAGCGTGATGCCGTGCCGGGTCTCCACCTGTTCGTCTGCCATGGTGATCAAGTCAGCCATCGCCTTGCCATCCTCGTCATAAATACGCCACACCTTTTTCAGGCCGGGGATGGTCATCTTCTCCGCCGATTCGGACAGCTTCATCTTGGGGGTGTAACTGCCATCCTCCTCTTTAACGGCGGCCAGCTTATAGACCCCGCCGAACACCGGGTCCGACTTAGCCGTAATCATATTTTCACCAATGCCGAAGCTGTCTACTCGGGCCCCCTGCAAAATCAAATCCCGTACAATATACTCGTCCAAACTATTGGAGGCGCAAATGGTACAGTCAGGGTATCCAGCTTCGTCCAGCATTTTGCGGGCTTTTTTGGAAAGGTATGCAATATCACCGGAATCGATCCGAATCCCCTTGGGGCGCTTGCCCATGGGTTTGAGGACCTCATCAAAGACTTTGATGGCGTCCGGCACACCGTGGCGCAACACATTGTAGGTATCTACCAACAGCACACAGGCATCCGGGTACAGTTCTGCGTATTTTTTGAAAGCGTCGTACTCACTGGGGAACATCTGTACCCAGCTGTGGGCCATGGTGCCCGACGCCGGAATGCCGAAATCTCGGGCAGCCATAACGCAAGAAGTGGAGCCGCAGCCACCGATGTAGGAGGCACGGGCGCCAAAATAGGCGGCATCATAGCCCTGTGCACGGCGGGCACCAAATTCCATCACCGGGCGGCCAGCCGCCGCACGCACAATACGGTTGGCTTTGGTGGCGATCAGACACTGATGATTGAAGGTGACCAGCAACAGCGTTTCCAAAAGCTGACATTCAATGGCAGGGCCTTCCACCGTGACGATAGGTTCCTGCGGGAAGATCGGCATGCCTTCCTCGATAGCCCAAATGTTGCAATGCAGCCGGAAGTTCGCCAGATAGCTGAGGAAGCGCTCATCAAAGGTATGGGTAGAACGCAGATAGTTGATATCCTCCTCGGTAAATTCGAGGTGATCCACCGCATCGATGAACTGCTGCAAACCGGCCATAATGGCGTAACCACCACCGTCTGGCACACGCCGGAAGAACATATCAAAGACGGCGATCTTGTCCTGATAGCCTTCGTCCAGATAGCCAGCGGACATGGTCAGCTCGTAGAAGTCGGTCATCGTTGTCAAATTGCGTTTTACATCCAGCATGGTGCCTACCTCCTGATGGATCACTCCAACAAATTTATTTATTTTCGCTTTCCCGACTCCATACGCCGAGAATGGACAACACCCAAATGAAGGCATAAACAGCCACCACCGCCATCGTCAGCATGATGACTACCTTGAAATAGGTGCTGGAGAAGAACTCGCCTACCCGGGAAATGGTATACAGCATTTGATTGCGGTCCACATCGCTGCCGGCGATCAAATCCACCGTGCCAATGCTCTCTCCTTCGATAGTCAGCGTCACGGTCCCCACCACGTCCCCCTGTTTCAGCGGGGCAGTCAGATGGTCCGGCAGGTTAAAGACCTGCTCGGTAAGGGCCGCGCCACCATCCCGGGGCAGCAAGGTCATCATATCATCGGCCGGATAGAGCATGACCGTATCGGTCTGGGTAGAATACACGATTCGGCTTTCGGTAATGGGCTGGGTGGTGTCTAAGGCCGGCGCAATGGTATACGTTTCGTACACCCAATCCATCAGAGTACCGGTTTCCCGCAGAGCAGGCCTACCGCCCTCTTCATCGGTAGCGTTGGGGACGTTGAGCACTACACTGATATAGTTTTCTCCGTCTTGGCTATGCCAGCCTGCAAAGTTCTGCCACTCGCCCAGACTGCCCGTTTTACCGCCCTTGGTATAGGCCCGATAATAGCTGGTGTTGCACACCATTTTGTTGGTGTTCTGGATGATGTAGGTTCCCGGCGTAGGGTAATTGTCGTTGGTTCCCATATCGTAACTGGGAGTCGCCATTACGGTGGCTACCACATCATAGGCCGTCAAAGCCCGCAAAATCAGATAGGCGTCCTTCGCCGTAGTCACGTTGCCCTCGTCCAGACCACAGGGATCGGTAAACGTGGTTCCGGTACAGCCGATGGCAGCGGCCTCGTCGTTCATCATCGCCACGAAGTTATCGATACTGCCGCCCCCCATATAGTCGGCCACAATGTAGGCCGCCTCGTTGGCACTGGGCAACAGCATGGCGTACAGCAGATTTCGAAGGGTCTGCGTGTCGCCGCGGCGTATATCTGCCGTGGATGCGTTGGTGGTTTTTTCCCAGATCAGGTCATAAATATAGCTGGGAGCCGTCACGGTAATGGTATCCAACTGATCTTGATACTGTTCCAGCATCAGCAGGCAGGTCATCATTTTGGTCAGACTGGCTGCCTGCAGTTGGGTATCACTGTTTTTGTCGTATACCACAATGTTGGTATCCAAGTTAACGACATACGCCGCCGGCGCCGTAAGCTCCGGCGCATCAGCAGACAGTGCGCTGGTCTCCCCTTCTGCCGCCACTGGCAACACCAACACAAAGGTTAGCACCACCATGCACAGCAGTGCGCAGATTCTTTTCATAGGCATGTGATTCCTTTGATACAGGGTTTCTTTGGGTTATCTTTTAGTATAGCAAACTTTCCCCGGAAATAAAAGGGATTTACCGATTTAATTCATCGCACCGGCTGTTGCAAACAATCGCTCCACTTCATCCGACAGAGCGCAGTGGGCCGGGTCGATCAGGTTGGGGTCCACCGCCAGCAAGGCTTTGGCCTCCTCTTGCGCCACCTTCAGCGTACGGGTATCCTGCACCAGATCTGCCACCCGCAAGGTGGGCAGCCCGTGTTGAGCCTGCCCAAAGAAGTCACCAGGGCCACGGGTTTCCAGATCATATTTGGCCACTGCAAAACCATCGGTGGTATGACATAGAAAGCGCAGTCGCTCCCGCACCGACTCGTTCTCGTTGTCGGATAGCAGGATACAGCAGGAATCCGCCGCGCCCCGGCCTACCCGTCCCCGTAACTGATGCAAAGCAGAAAGACCGAACCGCTCGGCGTTTTCGATGACCATGACGGTGGCATTGGGAGCGTCCACGCCCACCTCGATCACGGTGGTGGAAACCAGTACATCCAGTTCCCCGGCCTTGAACCGCTGCATGACTTCATCCTTTTCCTTCGGCTTCATCTTGCCATGCAGCAAACCGATGCGGCGATGGGGCAGCAGCGCGCAGGCCACTTCCGAATAATACGTGTTGACCGCCTGCATACTGGAATCCAACTCGTTTTCATCGATGGCCGGACAGACAATGTACACTTGATGTCCGGCCTCGATCTGCTTATCGAGAAAGCCGTACATATCTCGGCGCTTTTTGCCGGTGGTGAACCATGTTTTGATGGGCTTGCGCCCCGGCGGCAACTCATCCAGCACCGAAATATCCAAATCACCGTACATCAACAGCCCCAATGTACGAGGAATCGGGGTCGCACTCATCACCAGCAAATGCGGACTCTGCGCTTTGCCTGCCAGCAGCCCCCGCTGACGCACGCCAAAACGATGTTGCTCGTCCACAATGGCCAATCCCAGATTTTGAAACACCACCGAGTCGGTGAGCACCGCATGGGTGCCAACCACCAATCCGGCTCGTCCATCGGCAATCGCGGCCAGTGCGATCCGCTTTTCGCTGGCTTTCATGCCGCCTACCAGCAATGTCACGTTGATGCCAAAAGGTTCCAGACGGTCTGCCAATGTAGCGGCATGCTGCCGGGCCAAAATCTCGGTGGGGGCCAACATGGCACTCTGCCAGCCGTTTTGGGCAGCAAACCAGATTGCCGCGGCCGCCACCAACGTTTTGCCGCTGCCCACATCCCCCTGCAACAGACGGTTCATGGGCACCTTGCCGCAGAGGTCTCGGGTGATTTCCTCCGTGGCACGGCGCTGCGCACCCGTAGGCGCATAAGGCAAACTCCGCCAAAACGGTTCCAGATCCAAGGCGTGCATAGGGGCACTGGTTTCCCGACGGCCATGGCTGCGCAGCAAAAAAATGCCGATTTGCAGCAGATACAATTCTTCAAAAATCAGCCGACGACGAGCGGCAGCCAAATCGGCATGATCATGGGGGGCGTGTACCCCTCGCACCGCCTGCGCTTTGGTGGGCATTTTATACTTGGTCAACAGTTCGGAGGGCAATGGGTCTTGCAGCTCATCCACATAGGCCAACGCAGCCCGGGCACAACTGGCTTGCCGGGAAGCGGGCAGTCCTTCGGTTCCGCGGTACACCGGTACAAAAGGACTGGCAGCCACCTGCGCTTCGGTACGGACCAAGGGATGCAGCAATTCCCGGTGGGTCAGGTTCCCGCCAATGCGCCCCTCAAAATAATACGTTTCCCCTACGATCAGCTTGTCTGCCGCATAGGATGCATTGAACCACGACAGGGTGAGTACGCCGGAATCATCGGCCGCCAGTACCCGATTGAGCAGACGCCCGCCCTTGATGCGCCGCGCCGGTTCCTTTTGCAAAACGGTAGCCTTTACGCAGCAATCCACATCGTAAGGAGCTGATGCCACCGAATACGGCTGGGTGTAGTCTACATACTTACGGGGATAGCAGAGCAGCAGATCCCGAATGGTGCTGATCCCCAATTTTTCAAACTTTTTGGCAAAAGCCGGTCCCACGCCTTTCAGATATTGAATGGAACTGTCGATCGTCGCCATACGGGCCCTCCTTTCTGTTATCGTATCGGCAAAGAGAGTGTATACAGGAAAAAGGCGAACTCGGATACCCCAAATTCGCCTTTTTGTAACGTTTACTGCGCGATTACTCCACGGAGATCACGTAGTAGTACACCGGCTGGCCGCCGCTGATATGACTGACCTCGATGTTGCCGCCGCACTTAGCGCGTACCAAATCCGTGGTATGCTCGGCTTCTTCATCGCTGACATCGCAGCCGGAAATCACCGTAATAAACTGCGTATCCTTCTTGCGCATCGAACGTGCCAAGCGGTAGGTCACCTTGACAATGTCGGCGCCCGTAGCCACAATCTTGCCGTTCTCCAGCGCCATAATCTCGCCCTTCTTGATGGGCTTACCGTCAAATTCGCTATCCCGAGCCGCGTAGGTCACCAAGCCGGTGCTCACGTGGTCGGCAGCCTCCATCATGTTTACAGCGTTCTCGTCAGGTTTGCCTTCGGGATCGAAGTTCAACATGGCGGTCATGCCCTGCGGCACCGTGCGGGTGGGCAGGACGATCACCTTACGGTCGGCCAGCTTCTGGGCCTGCTCCGACGCCATGATGATATTCTTGTTGTTCGGCAGCACCAGCACCGTCTTAGCCGGCACACTCTGAATGGCCGCCAAGATATCCTCCGTGGAGGGGTTCATCGTCTGACCGCCGCTGACAACCGCGTCTACGCCCAGATCGGTAAAGACATTCTTCAGTCCCTCACCGGCGGCCACGGCCACAAAACCGTATTCACGCTCAGGGTCCACCGCTGCGTAGGTAAACTCGCTTTCCTTCTTTTCCTCCGCCTGCGCCTGCTTTTCCAGACCCTTGCCCTGCTTCTGGCGAGCGAGGAACTGCTCGTGCATGTTCTCGATCTTGAAGTCGGTCAGATAGCCGTACTTGATGGCTTCCGACAACATCATACCGGGATCGGAAGTGTGTACATGGCAGTTGGCCACGTCATCATCCTCGATGACTACAACGGAATCACCGTTGGACTCCAAGAAGGCACGCAGACGGGTCACGCTGGCGTCGGCATTCTTGTGCAGCAGGAACTGGGTGCAATAACCGTTCTTGATGTCTTCGACCTTCATCAGATCATCGGCAAAAACGCCCTTGCCCGCCGCCTCGCTGGAAACCTTAGGCTTGGCCGCCACTTCGGCACCGGCAATGATCTCGCCGCCGTCAAAGACCTGTTTCATGCCTTCAAAGACCAGCAAAATGCCCTGACCGCCGGCATCCACCACACCGGCCTTTTTCAGCACCGGCAGCAGATTGGGGGTATCATCCAGAGCGGCCTGCGCAGCTTCCAGCGTAGCATCCCACATCGCGGGAATTTCCATCTCGGTGCACTGCTGGGCTTTCTCGGCGGCCAGACGGGTAACGGTCAAAATGGTGCCTTCGGTGGGCTTCATAACCGCCTTGTAAGCAGCCTCCACGCCCATCTGCAGCGCGCTGGCCAAATCGGCAGCACTGGCCTCGGTCTTATTCTTCAAAGCCTTGGAGAAGCCCCGGAACAACAGACTGGTGATTACGCCGGAGTTACCGCGGGCGCCACGCAGCATCGCGGAAGCTGCGGTTTTGCTGGCTTCGGCCACAGTGCAGCTATCGGGCAGGGCTTCCAGTTCGCGGGTCGCAGCCCCCACCGTCATGCTCATATTGGTACCGGTGTCACCGTCGGGAACCGGGAAAACGTTCAGCTCATCCACGCGGGTGCGCTGATTGGCAATGTTATTGGCGCCGGAAAGAATGGCGTCGCGCAGGATCTGGCCAGTAATCATCGTATTGTTACACCTCATGTCTTAATCTGCCAAAATATCGTCCACATACACATCAATGCGCGCGACCTTCAGGCCGGTGGCATGCTCCACCTCGTCCTTAACGCGATGGGTGATGCTTTGCGTGATGGTAGAGATATTGAGCCCATACCCCACTTTAATATGCAGTGCGATGACCAGACGCCCGCCTTCTTGCGTAACGGTAACGCCCTTCGGCGGCAAACTGCCCGTACGCAGCGCGTTGCGCACCACGCTCTCGGCAGGAGCCTGCCCCATAGCCGCAATGCCGTAGCACTGCTTGGCAGCCTGCTCCACCAGACCGGAGAAATAGTCGTTGGTCAAAGAGATATGTCCGTAAGGATTCACCTTGGTGATCATCTGCGATCCTCCTTTGTTGGGCTTAATTAGGCTTATTATACACCAATTTTCCCCGTTTGAACAGTCTTTTTTCAAGAAAAATCTGACTCCTCGTTTTTTAACATTCCATTCACAAAGTTTACAGGTTGAACGTATATACTGGATATAGAGGCAACACCATCACCAAAAGGAGTGCATTCCCGCATGAATCTTTTGTTCTTTTTGACACCCAAGCAGGACGTATTATATATCTACGAGGATTTTACGCTGCGCCAAACCTTGGAAAAATGGGCCAATCAGCGATTTGCCACCATCCCCGTGCTGAAGCGCAATGGCGAATATGTGGGTACCATTACCGAGGGGGATATCCTGTGGGGGATGAAAAATCTCCACGGATTGGATCTGGAAGCCAGCGAAGATGTTCCCATCGCCAGTTTTCCCCGCCGACGGGATTACAAGGCCGTCACGGTGACCACTGACATGCCTACCCTGCTGCGAGCCGCCATCGACCAAAACTTTGTGCCGGTTGTGGACGACCGCAATGTTTTTATCGGCATGGTACGCCGCACAGTTTTGCTCAAAGACATGTACGGCAAATACGCCGGGTTGATGACAGACCCGTCGCATCGGTCCCCTTCCCGCCGACAAGCCACCTCTTCTGTTTGATTTTCTCTCTCCCGTTTTTTCCCCGCAACGCGATGCCAAGTTTCGGCATCGCGTTTTTTATTGGTTTGGGCAACAAAAAACACCGCATGGCGGTTAAACCATGCGGTGTTTGTGACGGCTTGGAAAACTGAATTACTTCAGCTCGACCTTGGCGCCGACTTCTTCCAGCTTCTTCTGCATCTCCTCGGCGTCGGCCTTGGAAGCCTGCTCCTTCAGCTTGGCATCGGGAGTCTCGACCAGCTTCTTGGCCTCCATCAGGGAAGCACCGGTCAGCTCCTTGACGGTCTTGATGACCTGCATCTTGTTGGCGCCGACGTCCTTCAGGATGACGTCGAACTCGGTCTTCTCTTCCTCAGCGGGAGCGGCGGCAGCGCCGGCAGCAGCGGGAGCGGCAGCAGCAACAGCGGAAACGCCGAACTCCTCGCAGATGGTATCAACGAGCTCTTTGAGCTCCAGAACAGTCATAGTCTTGACAGACTCGACAATGGCAGTGATCTTCTCAGAAGCCATGGTAGTTACCTCCATTTACATTTTGTTTGTTAGGCGGCGCATAAATTGAACGAGCGCTGCGCCGAAGCGCTCAAGCAGCGTTTGCTACCATTAGGCAGCGGGTTCCTCCTGCTTGTCGGCAACGGCCTGCAGGGCCACAGCCAGACCACCGATGATCCCGTTGAGGGAGCCGGCCAGCATGGAGAGCAGACCCTCGCGGTTGGGCATGGTGGACAGGCCCTTGACGCCAGCGGCGTCCATAACCTGACCATCGCAGAAACCACCCTTAACGACGAAGCGCTTGGACTTGTCAGCGTCAGCGAACTTGCACAGGATGCGAGCCGCAGCAGCCGGGTCCTCCGGAGACAGCGCAATGGCGGTATCACCCTTGAAGTACTCGGTCAGACCCTCGTACTGGGTGCCCTTGACAGCCAGACGCAGCATGGTGTTCTTGACGACCATGTAGTGCACGCCGGCCTCACGCAGTTCCTTACGCAGCTTGGTGTCGTCGGCCACGCTGATGCCGTTGTACGCGACAACCACACCGGCCAGAGAAGAAGAGATCTCCTCATTCAGGGCCTTGACAAGAGCCTTCTTGGATTCCAGAATCTTTGCACTGGGCATTTGAATTTCACCTCGTTCCACTTACAGTTTGGTAACGGTAAGCGGCTTTTCGTGTAACAAGAAAAGTCCCTTTCCCGTCGCCGGGAAAAGGGCTTGAAAGCACAGCAATCAAACGCACGTTTCTCGGCAGGTTGGGTTACCCCATTATGCCTTGCGGCACCTGCTGTCTTAAAAACAGCTTAGATAGTATAGCACGCAAACGTGCGTTTGTCAAGTACTTTTTAAGTGCGGCAATATGCCGGATTAGACACCGTACTTGTTGGTAGCAACGCGGACGCCGGGGCCCATGGTGGTGGCGACGGTCGCGCTCTTGAAGTACTGGCCCTTAGCCGCAGCGGGCTTCGCTTTGGCGATGGCTTCCAGAACGGTATCCAAGTTGGTCATGAGCTTCTCAGCGCCGAAAGAGGCCTTGCCGATGGGCACATGGATGATGTTCTGCTTGTCGAGGCGGTACTCGATCTTACCGGCCTTGGCATCGGTAACAGCCTTGCCAACGTCGGGGGTCACAGTGCCAGCCTTGGGGTTGGGCATCAAGCCACGGGGGCCAAGGATTTTACCCAAGCGGCCAACGCGGCCCATCATGTCAGGGGTGGTAACCAAAACGTCGAAGTCGAGGTATCCGCCCTGAATCTTAGCGATCAGATCGTCGTCACCGACCTCCTGCGCACCGGCAGCCTCGGCAGCCTTGGCAGCATCGCCCTTGGCGATGGCAATGACGCGAACGTTCTTGCCGGTACCGTTGGGCAGAACAACGGCGCCACGGACCTGCTGGTCGGCATGACGGCTGTCAACGCCCAGACGGACATGCAGCTCGACGGTCTCGTCGAACTTCGCGGTCGCGGTCTTGCAGCACAGCTCCAGAGCCTCGGCCGGATCGTAAGTCTTGCTGCTCTCGATCAGTTTGGCAGCATCGGTATATTTCTTGCCGTGTTTCATTGCTTATTCCCCTCCTGTTCAACCCTCAACGGTAACGCCCATGCTGCGGGCGGTGCCCTTGATCATGCTGACGGCAGCCTCCAGAGAAGCCGCGTTCAGGTCGGGCATCTTGGTCTTGGCGATCTCTTCCGCCTGAGCCAGCGTGATGGAGCCAACCTTGTTCTTGTTGGGCACGCCGGAGGCAGTGTCGATGCCGGCAGCCTTCTTGATCAGAACGGGCGCCGGAGGAGTCTTGGTGATGAAGCTGAAGGAGCGGTCAGCGTACACGGTGATGACGACGGGGATGATCATGCCCATCTGGTTCTTGGTACGCTCGTTGAATTCCTTCGTGAAGGACATGATGTTGACGCCCTTCTGGCCCAGAGCGGGGCCGACAGGGGGCGCCGGAGTCGCTTTGCCGGCGGGAATTTGCAGCTTGATGTAGCCAGTGATTTTCTGTGCCATAATACTTGCACCTCCAAATTTTGTGGTGAGTTGCGGCCCGCGGTGCAGGCCTCCCACGGGTATGCGACCACCGCATACCCTATAAAAACCGTACCCCGGGTCGATGCCCGTTCGCGGTTCTTACCGGAAATTGCGTAGGTTCTAAGAAAAGCCTTAGAACAGTTTGACCTGATGCAGCTCCAACTCTGCGGGCAGCTCGCGGCCAAACATCGTGATTTTGACGCGCACCTTGCGCGCGGGGATGTCGATTTCCTCCACGGTGCCGACAGAGCCTTCCATCGGACCGGCAGTGATTTCGACGGTATCGCCGACTTTGTAGTCGACCTGCAGTTCGGCTGTGGTCTCGACGCCCATCTTGGCCACCTCGGCCTCGGTCAGCGGTTCCGGCTTAGATTCCGGACCCACAAAACCGGTGCAACCGCGGGTGTTACGCACGATGTACCAAGTGTTGTCGTTCATGACCATCTTAACAAAGACGTAACCGGGGTAAAGCTTGCGCTGGACTTCCTTTTCACCGGTCTTGTTGCCGGTCTTGTCCAGTACTTCCTCGATCACAGTCTCGGTCGGGACCTTGACATCGCAGATCAAGTCCTGCAGACGGCGGTTTTCCACCATCGTCATCAGGTCCTGTGCGACCTTGTTCTCATAGCCGGAATAGGTATGCACCACATACCAGTTTGCCTGTTCAGCCATTGGTCATTGCCTCCGCTCAAGCGCTCAGGCGCCGACCACTAGGTGGATAGCGCCGCCGAAGATAAGGTCCAGCACGATCAAAACGATTGCCGCAATCAGCACCACTGCGATTACCGTGATGGTGTTGTTCTTGACATCCTTCTTGCTGGGCCATACGACCTTTTTCAACTCGCTCTTCGTATCTTTAAAATACTTGGCGATGCCTTTGAAAAAGTTCTTGACCTTGCCGAAAAACGAGGTCTTTTTCTTTTTGTCGCTTTGAGCCTGGGCTGCGGTGTTCGAAGATTTCTTATCCGCCATCTCTAAGCTCCTATCCTCACTTGGTTTCGCGGTGAAGGGTATGCTTTTTGCAGAAACGGCAATACTTCTTCATCTCAAGACGATCGGGAGAATTCTTCTTGTTCTTCTCCTTGTTGTAGTTGCGCTGCTTGCATTCGGTGCAAGCCAGAGTGATCTTGACAGTCATTGTTCGGCACCTCCATTATCGGTTAATAAGCCTCCCTCGCGCTTACGGGCTGCCCCCGAAAAAGGGCATAAAAAATAAACCCGCAAAAGAGGTGCTATCATAATAGCACAACCGCGGGTTTAAGTCAAGGCGTCCCGTAGGATTTTTTGCAGGTTTTTATCGCGTTGGGACGCCTTCTTCCTGCAAAGGGATGTCGATTTCCTGCTGCAAGGTAAAACTGTAAATCGTAAGTTTGGTCACCGGCACCCCCAACCGCAGCGCAAAGGCATGGCGGTAGAGGCGCAGTTGCTCCGCGTATTCCTTTTTATAAAAGGCCGGGTCTTTGCTGGCATCGGTCTTATAGTCGCAGATTTCGGCATGATCGTCAAAGACCAGCACCAAGTCGGCAATGCCTTGTACCAGAACTTCTGCATCGGTGCTTGCCGCTTCCGGCGTAATCCGTGTTGCCGGCAAAGCCGTGATAAACGGTTCTTCCCGCAGAACGCGGCGGGCGATCCGAATGCGCCGCCATACACCACTCTCGAAGAAGGGCTGCACCCGGGCAAGGTCCAGCTTTTCGGCCAAGGCCGGATCCAGCAGTTTTTGTTCAATCTGACGCTTGACCTCCGCCTGCAAGTCCGGCGCTTCCCCTTCAAAAGGAACGCTCTGCATAAACGCATGAATGGCCGTGCCTCGCTCGGCGCCGGTCAGACCGCTTTTCTGCAAAAAGGCCGGGCGTTCCAACGCCACAGGCCGGGTCGCATGTGCCACCGCACTGACACTGACCTTCGCCGGGATCTTTTGCAGTGCCGCTCGGGGATTGTGCCAGTGAAACGACTGAACAACCTGCCGGTAGAGCGTTTCGTCCGGCACAGGCTGCGGCGGGTTCGGCTTGTTCGCCTGTATAGCCGGTACCGTCAGCAGCCGAACTTCCAGCGGCACACGGGTGGGCAGATGGTGCGGCAGCAAGGCGGTATACCCCCACAGTGCATCACTGTTGGGATGCAGCAGCGTTGCCGTCAACAGCCAAGCCCCCCAGCTCTTCATGCTCTGCATAGTTTCAGGGCCGGTAGCTTCCGCGGCCGCACAGAGAGCCGGCGTCTTCAGGTCCGTGTCGACCTTTTTTAGCGGCACAGTGATGATCAAGGCGTCCTGTGCCCGGGTCAGCGCCACATAGAGCACCCGCATTTCTTCGCTCAGCGTTTCGGTGCGGATGGTCTGCGCCAACGCCGCATAGGGCAGTGTTTTATATCGCTTGGCGCGCTGTCCGGCCCGCAGCATAACTCCTACACCTAAATGGCTGTGGGTAAGCACCGGCCGAACGGCATCACTCTGGTTGAATTGATGGGATGTATTGGCCACAAACACTACCGGAAACTCCAGTCCCTTGGAGCGATGTACCGTCATGATGCTGACACAGCCCGGACGGGTCTGTCCCCCGCCGCTCTGGTTCAGCCCACCATTGGCCGCAGCAGCATCCATCGCACGGATCAGTGCCGACAAGCCGGCCCGTCCGGCGCCATTGGCCCAGACCACAAAGGTTTGCAGATCTTCCCGGCAGCGCGGGCCGTCCGGCAAGGCGCCCACCGCCGCCAAATATCCCGTGCGGGCCAGCAGTTCTTCCAACAACTGATCGACCGGCAGTGTGCGGGCCAGACGGCGGTATTCTTCCAACGACTCCAAGAACGAGGCAAAGCGAGGCTGCCAGCCGTAGAGCACCGCACCGTACAAGCTGCCTTGCGGGCAGGCGCGGCGCAGCGCCACCAGATCATCCGGCGTATAGGGAAACATCGGACTGAGCAACACCGAGGCCAGTGGAATATCCTGTGCCGGGTTATCGATCACCCGCAGCAGTGCTGCAAAGGGACGAATGTGTGGCGCATCCAGAAGATCCGCTGCGGTGTCGGCAAAGACCGGAATCTCGGCCTGACGCAGCGCTTCCTCATAGACAGAGAAATCCCCGCGGCCTCGCAGCAAAATGCAAAAGTCGTCATAGCGGCAGGGCCGCGGACCGGTTTTGTCCCGCACAAGGAAACCGCTCGCCATCATAGATGCAATCCGCTCCGCAATGACCCTCGCTTCCCCCTGCACATCGGCGTCCCGCAGGACATCCACCTCGCAAAGTCCCGGATATGCCGCGTCGGGGCGGCCTACCACCAGCCGCTGTCCGGCCCCGTAGCTCACACCGCCCAACTGGGGCGAGAAAATCACCGAAAACAGATAGTTGATCCCCTCGATTACCTGCGGAGCGCTGCGGAAGTTTGCATCCAGTGCCAACGTTGCCGGCTGAGGCACCGGCTGAGGATAAGGCTGCCAGCTTTGCTGTTTGCCCAAAAGCACCGACGGATCAGCCTGCCGAAACCGGTAGATGCTTTGTTTGATATCCCCCACGAAGAAGAGATTGTCTGCCTGCGGAGAAGCCAATGCAAAATAAATAGCATCCTGCAAAGCGTTGGTGTCCTGATATTCATCCACCAGCACCGCCGCATAGCGTTCACTGACGGTGCGGCAAAGGGGTGTGCGGCTGCCGTCCGGCGTCAGCAGCAGATCCAAGGTAAGGTGCTCGAAGTCCGCGTAGTCCAGCAGCTTTTCCTCACATTTGGCAGCAAAACAGGCATCGGAAAATTGCTGGGTCACCCGCACCAACGCCGCCACCAACGGTGCCGCCCGCAGACGGTCCTGCTGATATTCCTCGGCCGCACAAAGCAGAAAATCGCTGGCCAAACTCTCGATCTGTTTTTTGGCGCGGCTGCGCAGCTCACTAGCCGCAAAAGCCGCCGGGTTGGCGTCCTTGCCGCCTTTGATCCGGCCCGCTTTGCGCCAATTTCCTCCCACTTCTCGCAGCGCATCTATCGCTTTATCCCAGTTTCCCTGCTGCAAGACACTGCAAAGCCATTGCATCCGGGCGGCGTCATCCTGCAATACCGCCGTGTAGGCGGCATCCGCCGCCTCATCCCGGGCCGCAATGCGCGCACCGGCTTCCAACAGTTGCCGGGCACCCTCGGCCCGCTGCTCTGCCATTTGCAGCAGCGCCTTGCCCCAAGGGGTATCTTGCGGGGGCAAATCGCTTTGCCAAAGTTCAGCGAAAGATTGCAGCGCCTGCGCCGGATGCGGCAGCGCACGGCTGAAATGGTACAGTTCCAGAATGGCCCGTCCCGCCGTCTGGTCGGTACGGCCCCGATCGTACAAATCGGCAAAGGCGCGGAACTCGGCATCTTGATAAGCGTTTTCCAGTACGCTGGACAGCGTTTCCTCCTCGATGCGTGCCAGATCCGCCTCTTCCGCCGTTTCAAAATCCGGCGGTACGTCCAGCGCGGCAAAATGCTGCTGCACAAAATGCAGACAGAAGGCATCTACGGTGCCAATGGAGGCCCGCTGCAGCAACAACTGCTGGCGGCGCAGCCGCACATCCTCGGGATGCGCCCGGACTTCCTCCGCCAGACGGGTAGAGATGTCCGCCCGCAGTTTGGCCGCCGCCGCATTGGTAAAGGTCATGATCAGCAGGCTGTCTGCCTCCACGGGATGGTGTGGATCGGTGATCATTCCCACAACTCGTTCCACCAAAACCCGCGTCTTGCCCGAACCGGCCGCAGCCGATACCAACAGACTGCCGCCGCGTGCCCCAATGGCTGCGGCCTGTGCAGGCGTAAATTGAATTTTTGGGGTGTCCGGCATAGCGTTCTCCTTTTATGGTTCGTCAAAGGGATCGGCGGGAACATCCACTGTGCGTTCCTGCTCCCCGTCCCGATGGTTGCAGGCAATGCGGAAATCACAGTAGGCACACGGGCTTTTTCCCCCGCTGCACAGCGGCTGCGCATCGATCTTGCCCGCATAAAGGTCCCGGGCCATCTGCACCAACAAGCCATCCAGATGGTCACGAATCCGTCCCAATTTTTTCTCGTCGGCTAACCGACTTTTGGCGTTGGTAACCTTACCGGTCTTGGCATTAAAGTTCAGCGGCACGAATTCTCCCGTTCCGCGGGTATCCATGGCGCGGTAGATGCTCTCATCATCCAACAGCAGGCCGTTAAGGGGGTAGGTATTTTCCTCACCCTGCTGCTCCGCCTCTGCCTGTGCCCGAGGAACACTCTCCGGCGCGGGATCCGCCAACAGATACTCCACCCCCGCCGCGGTAGCGCCGGGGAACTCGTTCTGTGCCTTGCGCTCCAAGGTAAAGAGGTACAGCAGCATCTGGCAATCCAGACCGCAATACACTTCTTTCAGCTGAAAATCCTTACCGCCGGTCTTGTAGTCCACCACCCGCAGGTAGGTGCGCTGTCCCAACGGCATCGCGTCTACCCGGTCCACTGTGCCCACGATCCGCACGGTATGTCCGGCTCCATCTTCCAATTCCACCGGCTCTATCCGGGGCGCCTCGGGATCATCGCCGGGACGATCATCGATGCGCAGCTCAAAGGCCACCGGCTGGAATCCCGACTGGCGCAGATCCCGCTGGATAAAGCCCAGCAAGCCCACCAGATTGCGGCGAATTCGCTCGATCAAATATTGCATACGCAGTGTGATTCCCGGCAGGTTTGCATCGGCATATTCCTGTACCAGCTCATCCACCAGCTCCCGAAGTGCATCCTCTTGCAGGTCTTTGAAGGCTTCGCCCTTCCGCCGCAGGGCATTTTCCAGCACCCAGTGGGTCAGCGTGCCGCTGATGTTGGGGGCCAATTCCGCCTTGCGGCGAGGTGATGCCCGCAGCACGAACTGCATGAAGTAGCCAAAGGGACAAGTTTGGTACTTTTCAAACCGCGTAGGACTGACCCGCAGGCTCTTGCCCAGCAGTTTTTCCAGCTCACCGGTGTTTTCGACCGCCACCTCGGTTTCCTGCTGGGCCCGGCACAGCGAAGCATATCCGACAGCCGCTTCGGTGTCGGCAGCGTCCTCTTCCAACGCCCTGCGCAGAGCAGCGCCCTCCCCTTCCTGACCGGGCTGCTGGCTCAGCACACCGAGAATATCCAGCGCCGCCGCCGGAGTTGCCCCCAAAGTTGCCGTAGAGGGCGTCACAAAGGGCACCTGCAGCAGTTGCCGCACCGGCGTCAACACAGCACTGGCCTGTGAGGTATCCTCTCCATGAGCGGCACCGGGCCAGCTCAACCACAGGAAGGACCGCGCCACCGTCAGCGCCTTATAAAAGCAGACACCCTCCCGCAGTACCTTATTTTCAAAACAGTCGGGCAGCTCTGCCCCTTGTGCGATCATGGCATCCCGGTCTGCATGGGAAAGCAGCCCCTGATCGCCGGGTGTTTGGGGGAACTCCCCTTCGGTCAATCCCACCACAAACACCGCATCCGTTTCGGGCAAGCGCATCCGCCCCGCCGTGGTCACAATCACGCTGTCCAAACTTTGGGGAATATGCCCCATGTCGGTGGTGCGCAGCAGCAGAGTGAACAATTCGGCGTAATCCGCCGGGGGCAGAGCTTCCTCCCCCAGCAACTGGGCCAACTGGTTGAGCAGCCCCATCACCACATTCCACTCCCGCAGAATTTCATCGGCTTCCGGCAGACGCCCTTGCTGACGCAGCGTTTCAGCCAGATCGTTCAGCGTTTTTTCCGCCCCCAAGCTTTGCAAAAACAAATAGATCTGTTTGGTGAGCGCCGCCGCTCCGGCATTTTTGACCCGGGCCAAAAAGTGTTGGATCCGTTCCACCACAAAAGCGCGGGCGGCCTCAGCATCTTGCCGGGTGCGCACATCCTCCGCCTGCTCCCGGTCCGCATATCCTGCGGCACTGCGGGTAAAGGGTTCCCGCCAGTCGCCAGCCTTCAACGGCCATGTATAGGCGTAGTTTTCCAGCGCGCTCTGCTGACGGGGCGGCAGATCCACCAGCCCTGTCTTAAGCAGCCGCAGCACCGTGCGGCTGCTCAAGCCGCCCCGGGCCAGATCCAGCGCAGCATGCACGGCCCGCGCGGGAGCAGTATTTTCCGGCGTTGTGGCCTCGTCGCAGAAAAGCGGAATGTTCTGCAAGCGAAACTCATAGCGGATCGGGCCCAGATACTGCCCTGCATCTCGGCAAATCACCGCCATGCGATTGTAGGGCATACCCGCCCGGGCACGAGCGGCAATCTCGGCGGCTACCGCCTTGGCTTCCGCTTGCCGCGAAGCTGCCGCATGGCAGACAATGGCCGGCTTGGCAGGATCCACCGTACATTGCGGCGTATAGGTGGGATCTGCCAGCAAAAGGTTCAGCTCTGCCAACGCCGGAGCCTCGGCATGGCGCAGGTCCTCGGTGAGTGTTTCGGTATGTACCGGCACCCCTGCATCGGCTGCCATACGGCGCAGACTGGCTGCCACCGCCTTAGCCCCACTAAACAGCCCCATGCCGCCGTCCCGATCCTGTGCACCATCACAGCACAGGCAGACCGTCACATCGGCCACCGGAAGCATAGCCGACAACAAGGCCCGCTTCGGTGCATTAAAGGTGTCAAATTCATCAATGTAGACGCCGCGCCCCGCAAAAAAGTCCGCGTCCAGATACCCGGCCGCCAGTTGCTGCCGGTCCCCGGGGTCCATAGCGCTCTGGCCCAACAGCGCCTCATACGCACCGTAAATCAGCGAGAGTTCCTGCAATTTGTCCCGGTCCGCGCCGAGGGCGCAGGCATACTGTGCCAAGGCCTGCGGCGTAATGCCTGCACTTTTCAGCTCCTCGATGGTCTGGGCCGCCTTTTCGCAAAAGGCAGCAGACCGGCGTTGGCGGTTATAGTACACCACTCGGTCCAGCAGTGAATCCACCGCGCGGCGCACCAGCAAGGCCCGGCCAGCTTCATCCAAGGTCTGCACGGCTGCGCCCCCGTAGCGACGCAGCAGTGTTTCCGCCAGCGAAGTAAAGGAATAACTCTCCACATAAGCCGAGAGCGTATCCCCCAAGGTACGGTAGAGCCGCCCTTCGGTGGAGGAAGTGAACTGCTCCGGCACAATCAGCAAACTGCGCTGACCGTGTTCAGCCCGGGTCCGCAGTTCTTCCATCATGCGGCTGGATTTTCCGCTGCCCGATGGTCCCAGCAGTAGGTGTAACATAGCGCCTTCCTTTCCTCCTCGACAGAAAAAGAGGGAGCAAGGATTCCCGCTCAGGGTCCTTTCCCTCTTATGCTTTTACCGGCCCTGCAGGGCGTCCAGCAGGGCGAGCCGAATTTCGTAGTCGCCGAATACCAGTGCGTTTTCCGCTTCGGTGGGATATTCCGCCGAAGCCCCCGACACGCACAAAGCCGGGTAGAGCACACAAAACCAGTTGTGCCCCTGCGCGGCCCCCACTTCCACCCGTAGGGCCGTGTATGTCCCGCCGGGCAGTGCAAACTGACCGTAATCTCGGGCATCAAACCCAAAGGATTCCAACCGAACTGTCGCCGTCTGCCCGCTGTGGGCTTTCAGCAACGCACGGTTGGCCGCTGCCTGCAACCTCGGCACGGCATTTTGTAGCGCATGGGTAGCTTGTTGGGGTGTTGCTGCCTGTGTAACGGTTTCGGGCAGCGTCTCCAATATGGCATCCCTCACTTTTAGTTTGAGCAGTTGGTCCTCAATGGTATCGCTGTTCGCCAGCACGTGCAGCCGGATCGTATCGGCACGCACCTGCGCTGCCACCTGTTCCCGGCGGCTTGCCGCCAGAGTAAGTACCACGCTCAGCAAAAAGCCCAGACCAACGCCCAGTTCCCACATCCATCTTCTGCGATGTTTCATGACCTCATCCCTCCCTGTACTGGGAGTATGGGCCAAACCTTCGCTGTTTAAACCGATTCTTTTTTCATGGGTCGGCGCACAGTCACCCGCGGGCCGCCATGCGTAGGACGGCAGAGGTAAACCTGCTTGTACCCCGCGCGCAGTGCCGTCTGGGCCGCCCGGGCTTTTTCTTCCGCATCAAAGATACCAAACACCGCGGCTCCACTGCCGGTCATCTGCGCCGTCAGCGCACCATGGTCTCGCAGAATCTGACAGATCGCAGGCGTTTCCACCGCACCGGAACAATGTTCCAGCGCATTGCCCGCCGTTTTGCAGACACCTGCCAGATCGCCGGCTCGTACCGCCTGTTCCTGTGCTTCACAGTCGGGATGAACCGGACTGCCCATGGTATCGTACCGTGCGAAAGCCTCCGGGGTAGAAACGCCCACGCTGGGCATCGCCACCACAAACCAACAGTCTGGACAGGGCGGCAGAGCTTTCATCAAATCGCCCACGCCGCGCACCCGGCAAGTGCCGCCCAACAGAGCAAAAGGGACATCCGCTCCGATGGAAGCGCCCAGAGCACAGAGTTCGCTCATGGAGAGTTTGGCATCGTACAGATCATTGAGACCTACCAGTACACCAGCAGCATCGGCGCTGCCGCCGGCCATGCCGGCCCGCACCGGTACCCGCTTATAGATCGTCATATCCACCCCGGCCAGCAAGCCCGTGTAATGGAAAAACGCCAACGCTGCTTTGATGGCAGTGTTCTTATCGTTAACGGGTACAAAGCTGCCCGGCAAGGTCAGGCTGAGCCCCTCGCTGCGGCGCAGAGTGATCTTTTCATACAGATCGATGGTCTGCATGACCATATCCAGATCGTGGTAGCCGTTGGGCAACGTGCCCACCACATCCAGCGAGAGATTTAGTTTGGCCGGTGCCAGCACCGTGACGGATTTTTTGCGCATGGAGTCACTTCCCTGTTTTGTATAACGGTTGTATTTAGACTTTGAGCCAGCCGTTCTCCTGCAAGAAGGCACGGATACGGCGCATGGCGGTCTCCAAATGGTCTACGCTGTAAGCATAGCTGATTCGTGCATACCCTTCGCCCGAAGCGCCGAATGCATCGCCGGGGA
The DNA here is from genome assembly GCA_963557315.1 of uncultured Gemmiger sp. GTDB lineage: Bacteria > Bacillota > Clostridia > Oscillospirales > Ruminococcaceae > Gemmiger. The sequence goes on from CAUWAX010000006.1 coordinate 63,108, forward strand.
TAATGGCGACCTCTTTTTCCCGCAGCAGGCGTTCGCAGAATTCCTCACTGGAAAGCCCACTGATCTGGATGGAGGGGAACACATAGAACGCACCCCGAGGTTCAAAGCAGGTCAAGCCCATCTCGTTGAGGGTCTTAACCACATAGCGGCGACGGCGGTTATACTCGTCACGCATCATTTCAATTTGATCATCACACTGGCGCAGCGCCGTGATTGCGGCATACTGGCTGGTGGTAGGAGCGCTCATGATACAGCTCTGGTGAATCTTGGTCATCACCTTGATGATGGGCTCCGGCCCCGCCGCATAGCCCAGACGCCAACCGGTCATCGCGTAGGACTTGGAGAAGCCATTGACCACAATGGTGCGTTCCGCCATGCCGGGCAGCGACGCAAAGGAAACGTGCCGGTCCAGCCCATAGGTCAATTCCGAGTAAATCTCATCGGAAAGCACCATGATGTTGGTATCCCGCAGTACCGCAGCAATTTCTTCCAAATCCGCCGTGCTCATCACCGCACCGGTGGGATTGTTGGGATACGGGAAAATCACCAGCTTAGTGCGGGGCGTGATAGCCGCCTTGAGCTGCTGAGCCGTCAAGCGGAACTCATCCTCCGCCCGGGTGGCGATATGTACCGGCACACCACCGGTGAGCTGGGTGATGGGTTCATAGCAGACAAAGCAAGGTTCGGGGATGATAACCTCGTCCCCGGGTTTGACCAACGCACGGATGGCCAAGTCGATGGCCTCGCTGCCGCCTACTGTAACCAGAATCTGGGGCACTTCATATTGCAGATCGAAACGACGTTTCAAATACCGGCAGATTTCGGCGCGCAGTTCTTTCAAGCCGGCATTGGCCGTGTACTTGGTTCGTCCCTGCTCCAAGCTGCGGATTCCTGCATCCCGCACGCTCCAAGGGGTCTTGAAGTCCGGTTCCCCCACGCCCAACGAAATACAGTGCGGCATCTCGGTGGCCAGATCAAAGAACTTGCGGATGCCGGACGGGCGCATGGCTTGGGCGGCAGGCGCAAGCAGTTCGTTGTAGTTTATCACAGCATCGTCCACTCTCTTTCGTCGGTCTCCTCGGCCTGATACAGGCGGCCGCCCCGCTTATACGCACGCAGCACAAAACTGGTCGCAGTGGAGATCACATCGTCCAGTGGCGACAGGCGCTTGGCCACAAAGAGGGCAATTTCCTGAAAACTGCGGCCTTTGATGATGACCTGCAAATCATAGCTGCCGCTCATCAGCAAGACGGTATCCACCTCGTCAAAGCCCGCAATGGTGGTGGCAATATCGTCGAATCCCCGGGATTTGTGGGGTGTCACACGCAGTTCAATCACCGCTTCTACCACATTCACGCCGGCCTGCTCCCAGTCCACCAGCGTTTCATAACCGCGGATATAGCCCTTTGCCGCGGCCTCATCCATCATAGCCGCCACCTGCTCCGGCGTGGTATCCAGCATGGCCGCAATATCTTCGATGGGCATGCGGGCATTCTTCTCCAAAATGCGCAGCAATTCTTCCATATTGATACACCTCTTTATGTATATATGGTGGTATTATACCATACCCGCGCCGAGATTGCATCCTCTTTTTTGGCGCCATTACTAAAAAAGACCCCCGTGCCGTAACACGGGAGTCTTGTTGATCCTGTTGGGGATTACCCTACCGCATCGTCGGATGCAGCGGCATCACTGTTGCCTTCCTCGGAAGAAGTCGCCTGTGCGGCGTCGCCCTCCTCAGCAGCATCGGTATCGGCTTCTGCCGCCGGTTCGCTTTCCGCTTCCGGTGCCGGCGTAACCTGCGTCGCGTCACTGCCGGCCGTACTGCTGGCAGCATCCGTCATGGAAGAATTCAGCTGGCTTTCCACCATGCTCTGGGCGTCCTGCGTAACGGCCGCCGTGGGAGAGGGTTCCGGCGTAGCTTCCACCTTCATCTCGCTCTCCTGCAAAGCGGTGAGATACCATTCCCGGTTTTCGCCGCGGGTAAAGACGTAATCCATATATTTGACCGGATCCGTCGGCGCTGTCAGAGAAAGCTCACCGCTGGCACTGTTGCTTGCCGTGGGAACATACCCCACCGTCACATACAGCTTGCCGCCGGAAGTGGCGATCTTTTCTACCTTCGGGGTGTACTGCGCCACCGAGCTGGTAACGGGGACCAGATAGCACTGTTTTTCTTCGTTGTACTGGTAGACAAATTCATCGGTGCTGAAGCTGCCTTCGCTCACCACATAGTCGGAGCCCAGCAGGTTGGCGATGTAGGTGTCGATCTCCAATTTCGGGATCATGGCCGAACCGGTGTCGGGATCACGCTCGTACTGGTCCAAGCTGCCACCGTTCTTCTGAATCTCGTACACGGTACCCCAGATAGCGGCCTGTTTGAATACACCGGGGTCCACTTCGTTGACGTCGTCAAAGGTCAGCGGATCCAGCATGACCATGCCGTACAGGCGGTCTTCGTAAGAGGCGCGGCGGCCGGAATCATCCAGTACGTTGCGCAGCGCCCCCACCAGCCAGCCAAACACCGTGAATAAACCGATGAGCGCTAACAGCAGCGAGATGCCGCCCAGAACCTGACGCGCCAAGCGGCGACTGTTGCGGACTTGTTCTTCTCTGTAATTTGCCATTGTGGATTATGAAGCTCCTAAATCGATGGGCCAACGGCCCGAATGGACGAACCAAGCAGATTACTTATTTTTATACATCTGCTCGTAATATTTCTGGTAATCACCACTGGTGACATGGCTCATCCACTCCGGGTGTGCCAGATACCAGTCGATGGTCAGGACAATGCCCTTCTCAAACGGGGTCTCGGGATACCAGCCCAAATCTTCTTTGATCTTGGTGGGATCGATTCCATAGCGGCGGTCATGACCCAAACGGTCTGCCACATGGGTGATCAGTTCTTCGCTGATGCCTTCATCTTTCAGGCGGTCATGCAGCTGGGCGATGACCGTCTTGACAATGAAGATGTTGGGGCGCTCGTTGTGGCCGCCTACGTTGTAAACTTCGCCATCCTTGCCGCCGGTGGCCACCATATCGATAGCCTTGCAGTGGTCCATGACGTACAGCCAGTCACGAATCTGCATACCGTCGCCGTATACCGGCAGCTTCTTGTGCTGCTTGGCGTTGTTGATCAGCAGCGGAATGAGCTTTTCGGGGAACTGATAGGGACCATAGTTGTTGGAGCAGCGGGTGATGTTCATCGGCATGCCGTAAGTATCATGGAATGCCTTGACAAACATATCGGCGCTGGCCTTGCTGGCCGAATAGGGGCTGTGCGGGCACAGCGGCGTGGTCTCCATGAAATAGCCCTCGGCACCCAGCGCACCATAGACTTCATCGGTGGAAACCTGCAGATACTTCTTGCCCTCTTTCCACGTCTTGGCCTCGGCATCGTACCAAGCGTCCTTGCAGCACTGCAGCAGGTTGACAGTACCCAGCACGTTGCTTTCCACAAAAATTTCGGGATTCTTAATGCTGCGGTCCACATGGCTCTCGGCTGCAAAGTTGATCACATAGTCGGGATCGTACTTAGCAATCAGGTCGGTGACCAGCGCTTTGTCGCAGATGTCCCCCTGCACAAAGATGTGGCGTGCATCGCCTTCGATATCCTGCAAGTTCTCGAGGTTGCCGGCATAGGTCAGCTTATCGAGGTTGATCAGGCGGATGTCTTCATATTTGTCCAACATGTAATGGACGAAGTTAGAACCGATAAAGCCGGCACAGCCGGTGACAAGATAGGTTTTCATAGATAAATCATTCTCCGTTCCAGTTTGCAAAAAAGTCCTTCAGCGCTTCCTGCCAGTCGCGCATGGTATCTCCAACGGTGCAGCGCAGCATACGGTTTTCCAATGCGCTCCACGCAGGGCGGTTAGCGCTTTCGGGGTGTGCTGCCGCATATTCCTCACTGGTGCATGGAATCACCTTGCAGTTCAGTCCCGCACCTTCCATAATCGCCTTGGCAAAGTCAGCCCAGCTGCAGATGCCGTTGCCCGTGCAATGGTAAATGCCATAATCATGGCTGATGGCCAATTTCAGAATATGGTAAGCAAGGTCCACCGCATTGGTGGGATTGCCCATCTGGTCGTTGACAACGGTAATTTTTTCATGGGTTTTGCCCAGATTGACCATCGTCTTCACGAAGTTTTTACCATAATAGCTGTACAGCCATGCCGTGCGTACAATGATATGGCGGCGGCAGAACTGTTCCACATATTGCTCGCCCAGCAGTTTCGTCTGGCCGTAGGCCGAGATCGGTGCCGGCACCGCGCATTCATCCAGCGCCACACCGCCATTGGGCGCACCGGAGAACACATAGTCGGTGGAAATATGAATCAGCCGCGCATTGACCTTGTCACAGGCCAGCGCCAGATTGCGCGGTCCGATGGCGTTGACCCGAAAAGCTGCATCCCGGGACGTTTCGCAGCCATTGACGTTGGTGAATGCCGCGCAGTTGATGACCGTGTCGGGCTGATGGCGGCGGACATAGCTGATGGTTGCCTCCCGATCGGTAATGTCCAGCTCATCCACATCTACCGGGATGACCGTGGCCTTACGCAGCCGCTCCGGCAAGGGGCCCAGTACACAGCCTTCCTCCGCCAGTTGGTGCTGCAGTTCGGTGCCAAGCTGTCCCCGACACCCTGTAATCAAAATCTTCATCGTAAACCCTCTCAGTACAGCAGCTTATCATCCGCAACATTCTTCAGATGCTGCCCATAAGGCGATTTGCCGTAACGCGCTGCACTCTCCAGCAGCTTTTCTTTGGTAATCCATCCGTACTTGTACGCGATCTCTTCGGGCGCCGAAATCTTGATGCCCTGCCGCTGTTCCACCGTCTGTACGAAGGTCGCTGCTTCCACCAGCGAGTCCATCGTGCCGGTATCCAGCCAGGCATAGCCGCGTCCCAGCAACTGCACATCCAGCTTGCCCTGCTCCAGGTACATCGCGTTCAGCGTGGTGATCTCCAATTCGCCGCGGGCGCTGGGCTTGACCTGCTTCGCCATCGCCACCACGTCTTTGTTATAGAAATACAGACCGGTGACCGCGTAGTTGCTCTTGGGATGTTCCGGCTTTTCTTCAATGGAAGTAGCCCGGCCCTCTTTGTCGAAGGAGACCACACCGAACCGCTCGGGGTCATTGACATAGTAGCCGAACACCGTGCTGCGGCCTGCTTCCGCATTGGCAGCAGCGGCTTTCAACCGCTTGGAGAAACCGGCGCCATAGAAAATGTTGTCGCCCAACACCATGGCACAGCAATCCCCATCAATAAATTCCTCGCCCAGCAGGAAGGCCTGCGCCAATCCGTCCGGGCTGGGCTGCACCTTGTATTGCAGATGCAGACCGTACTGGCTGCCGTCCCCCAACAAGGCCTCAAACCGGGGCGTATCGGTGGGGGTGGAAATGATGAGAATATCCTGAATGCCCGCCAACATCAAGGTGGACAACGGATAATAGATCATCGGTTTGTCGTATACAGGCAGCAGCTGTTTGGAGGTGACCATCGTCAGCGGGTACAGTCTTGTGCCGGCACCACCGGCAAGGATAATCCCTTTCATCGTTACAACTCCTTAAACTGAATTTGACCAGTGCGCGCCGCCCATCCCACGGGTGGTTCCCACAGGGGCATAATCTCACACAATATTGAAGTTATTATACCGCATTTATCCCCCCAGCGCAAGGGGAAAATCCCGCCTGCCTGCCAAGGAACCGCGGCGGCAGTTGTTTCCAGTTTGTTACCATTTGTTTACGAACGCTTGACGCAGGCCAAGTCATATGATACAATATACGCAGTGTAATTGACGATGGCTATGTACGCCATCTTGTATATAAAGTTTTGAACTTTGAATTTTAAGGAGGCGTTTTCGCGTTGAAACGCTTTTTGTGTGCGGCCTTTTTTATTGCGCTGGTTGCGCTGTTGGCCGCATGTGGGGTGCTGAACAAGGCCAATGATCCCGCACAGTCTACGGCTACGCCGACCAGTTCTACCTCTCGCACCCAGCATAGTGATACCGTCACTGTCAATGAAACCACGGCTAAAGTGGATGTGGTAACGGCACAGAGCAGCCAGACCCCCACTTCCACCGCAGAGCCTTCCCAAAATGTCCCCACTCCGGCCACCGGCGATTTCCCCGTATTGTATCTGGCGGGCATCGTTGGCCTGATCCTTATTTGTTCGGCGGGACTTTTGATGTTGCGAAAGATTTGATATACAACGCCCTGCGGGGCGTTTTTTTATTATTACCTTCTATTTTTGCTGAAAGGAGTCGTCTGTCGTGGCCAAACGGTACCGCAGATTGCGGGGTGACACCGCCTACTATCCCTTTGCCGCCCGCACCGGCTTGCGCGCCCAGCAAAAGCGCCATGCCCGTCGACTTCGTATCGCCGGCGGCGCTGCTTTGCTGCTTGCAGGTGCCTTGTTCCTGCGGCAGACAGTTTTTCGCGGCGGACAGCCGGAACCGCCGGCGCCGGTTGCTCCCGTGGTGGATCACGCCACTGAAGAATCCGCTCATGTGCAAATTCTCCCCGTAGCTGCCACCCGCGACGCGCTGTCCCGCACCGAGGAGGCCGACGCTGCCGCCCACACCACACCGGAGGCAGCCGCCACCCCCGCCCCTGAACAAACGGCAAAGGTCTTGTCACAGTATCAAGCGCTCTATGAGCAGAATCCCGATCTGGTGGGATGGCTTCGGATTGAAGGGACCGGCATCGATCTGCCGGTGGTACAGACCCCCGGCGACAACGAGTATTATCTGCGCCGCGGCTTTGACGGGCTGTACGCCACCGGCGGCACACTGTTTTTGGACGAACAATGCAGCCTTGATCCAAACCTTCCCACCGCCAACTGGCTTATCTATGGCCACAACATGGCAGACGGCTCCATGTTCGGTCACTTGACCTACTACCGGGAGGAGTCCTTTTTCCGTCAGCACCCCACCTTCACCTTTGACACCTTATATGAAACAGGGACTTGGCAGGTGGTGGCAGCATGGGACACAACCCTCGGAGCCGACGAACTGCCTTACTACACCTTTTTTGACGCCGACACCAAACTGGAATGGGAAAAACGCGTAAATGCCATACTGGATCTCGCCCTGTACGATACCGGCGTAGTCCCGGAATACGGCCAGCAGTTGCTGACGCTTTCCACTTGCGGTGACACCCGTCTGAATACCGATACCCGTTTTGCCCTTTTGGCCGTGCGGGTGGAGGATTGAAGCACGCGTCCCGCCGATTGGTCTTGCATTTTTGCCGGGAATCGGCTATGATGTTGCAAGACAATACTATGAGAGGAGCCTGTGAAGTATGGCAGAATTCACCTATGAAATTACCGAGCGCATCGCTGTGCTCTCCACCAATGCACGGGGCTGGGAGCGCCAGCTGAACATGATTAGTTGGAACGGCAACACCCCCAAGTACGACATCCGCGATTGGTCCCCCGACGGCAGCCGCATGGCCAAAGGCATCAGCCTGACCGCCGAGGAATTGAAAACCCTGCGGGACATTTTGAACGACATGGAACTGTGAGGTTGTCATGGAAGACTACCACGCCCAATTTGTGGAGATCTACACCCAAAACATCACGCGTCCCGGCGCCGACCGGCTGCTGAATTGGCTGGAAACCACAGACTTTTTCACTGCGCCGGCGTCTACCCGCTTCCACGGTGCCTGCGAGTATGGGCTGGTAATGCATAGCATCAACGTCTATCAGGCCATGATGCAGCATTTCTTCACCGAGGGAGAAAACGCCGAGAGTTACGCGATTTGTGCCTTGCTCCACGACCTGTGCAAGGCCAATTTCTATAAGGTCAGCACCCGCAACGTCAAGAACGAGACCACCGGACAATGGGAGAAGGTCCCCTACTATCAAGTAGCGGATCAACTGCCCTATGGTCACGGGGAAAAAAGTGTTTATCTGATCGAGCACTTTATGCGGCTGAAAACCGCTGAGGCTGTTGCCATACGCTGGCATATGGGCGGTTTTGACGACGCCGTACGGGGCGGCAGTTTTGCCGTCAGCGACGCCTACAACAGCTACCCGCTGGCAGTCAAGCTGCACATCGCCGACCTGACCGCCACCTATCTGATGGAACAAGGAACCAGCAGTGTGGAAAACGGTCACCCCAAAACCAAATAACAAAAAGCACCCCCGCAGGAATCGGACGGTTCCCGCGGGGATGCTTTTTATTTTAGAACAGTGTAACGGTCCACTGGGCTAGAACAGCTTCCTCTTCGGCGCTCTTATCCAGTATGCGTACCGTCAACGTTTTTGCTCCTTCCGGTACCGCATCGAAGTAATACGTCCAGAAGGTTTCTCCACTTTCCGTCTGTTCTTCGGGCGTTCCCTTGACCCATTCCAAGTTGCTCCCATCTTCCATAAAGATTTGCGGGTACAGCTCCGTTTTGTCCGACATCGAAGTCACCGTATATTGGATCCGCGTTTCCCCGGGCGTCGCCTCCAGACTTTCCAACCGGATCCCATTCTGCACTCCGCCATCGATTTGTCCTTCGCGGGTAAGGGTTTCATCCGCAGAAACTGTAAAGTCGATGTGGTAGGTTCCTTCCAGCGGCGTTGTTTCTTCGCTCCCCTCGCAAACGCCTACCAGATTGGAAAAGGTCAGCGAGGCCTGCACGTTCTGGGTATCTCCCGTATAATTTTGCAAATTGTAGTCCATTTCGCAGACAAAGGTAGTATCATCCTGTTTGCGGAAGTAGGGCAACAGATCGCCGCCGATTGCTTCACCGTTCAAAGTCACCCCGCCATACAATGTGTTGGCTTCTTCTGCCGTTGTGTCCTCCCAAAGCAGCGGTGGGTCCAACGTCACCCCGTCAAAGCCAGCCAGCGCATCATCCTCGGCCGTCAGCGTCAATCCTAGACGCAGGTACATCTCATCGCAGTAGATCTGGGTCAGGGTAAGTTTATAAGGCTGCTCGTCGCCCCCCTCTCGCTGCAAGGCGGGCGCCGCAGCAGCACCACTGTCCTGCGGTGCGTTGGACTCTGCCCCGACCTGCGCCGATTGCGCATATACACTCAGTTGGTCGCTTTGCAGATACCCTTTGGGCAATCCATTGATATAGGCAAACACATCCCCTAAGATGGGCAGCCCCTCCGCCAACACAGGGTTAACCCCATTGATTCCTACCAACAGCGCCACACAGGCCACACCTCCGACTAGCACTTTGCCTCCCACCGACCACGAATACAGGAGGCGTCCCCGACGTTTTGCAGGCTTTTTACAACCCGTACGCTGCAAAACTTGCTGGGTCAGCCGCTTCATTTCTGCCTCTGTCAACGGTTCCTCTTCGCTGGGCAACTGGTTCAGCCAATTCATAAGATTGTCCTTTTCACGCATGGGTAACGCCTCCTTCGCGCAGTTGTTGACGCAGCCGATCCCGACCGCGGGAAAGCCGCGTATTCACATTGGCCACACTCAGTCCCAATGCAGCGGCAATCTCACGGCTGGACTGCAACAGATAGTATTTTCGCAAAAAAATCTCCCGATTGGGCGGTTCCATCGCCGCCACCAACTCCCCCACAAGCTGCACCGCATCCCCTTGTGGGTCGGCAGGCAGGTCTGCCAAGGTTTGCAGGAGTTCGTCGGTCAGCGGAATCTCCTCCCGGCGTTGCAGCGCACGATACCGGTTGATGCCAGTATTGCGCGCCGTCACGATCAACCACGCACGCACTGGGATCTGCCGATCTTGCAGCTTTTGCGCATTGCGCCATAAGGCCACAAAGACATCGACCATGCACTCTTCCACATCGTGTTCCCGCCCGGGCAGGATGCGCCGCAAAATTCCCCGAATCAAGGCGGCATAATCCCGCATAGCCCACCGCAAACCGGTTTCAGGATCTATGACAATGGCCCGCGCCAAGCTGGGACCGCCGTTGTTGTTCATACCTTCTCCTCCTTCGTTTGTATCCCTTTCACTTTGATAAACAATCCACACCGGAAGATTCTTACAAAAGGGTTCCTGCTTTTTCCATCAAAAAAGCCGCCCCGGCCAAAGCCGGGACGGCTGTATTCTTCTATTGCGTTTTTACGCCTTGCTTTGCGGATCCACGCGATCCATCTCGTCCTGCAGCATCTGCGAAACCGGACGCCGCGCATTGCGTAGGCGGCGGGTATTGGTAGAAGGCTTGGCTTGCACGGCAGAAGCACTGCGGTGTGTCCGGACCGGCTGCGCTGTTGCCTTGACGCGGAACTGCGGGGCCGAGGTTTTGGCCGGTGCCTCGGGGGCAGGTTCCGGCTCCGGCACATTCAGTTCCGGCGTTCCTTGCGCAAAGTCCCGCATCTCGGTACCCAGTTCTTTGAGTTCCGCTTCGGTGTCATCCAGCGCTTGATAGATCACTTGCGTGAGTCCATCTAGATCCAGTGTAGCGGCGCTCAGTCGCTGATCCACACGGGCCAAGCGGTCCCGCACCAACATGACGCCGGCGGCGATTCCGCGGGCATTTTCTGCCATGCGGGTCTTCTGTGTTTCTGCCTGCTGCTTTAACTCTTTCTCAGCGCTTTCGGCATACAGCTTTGCGTCGGAAAGAATCTTGCGCGCTTCCAGTCGGGCCTCCCGTACCACATCGGGGGTGGGGTTCCCGTTGGCATTCAGCTGCCGGGCTGCCGTTAACTGCTTTTGAAGATCATCCACCTGCTGCTGCAAGTCATGACATTTAAGCTGCCAAATGTTGGCGTTTTTCTGGCTTTCCTTTTGGCTGGACTGGTATGTATCCAACTGCTTTTGCAGCTCTTCTACCTGTTCTTCGCTTTCACGCCGCTTGGTTTCTGCCGCTTCCGCACGCTGACTTGCCGCTGCGGCTTCGGCTTGCAACGCTTTGATGCGGGCATCTACATCCTCGCGCTCATTGCGGAGCGTATCCAGTTCCGACTGAACGCGGCGCAGCTTTTGCTCGTATTCCATCTCATGCTGCTGGGCTTCGTCCGCCAGAGCGTTCATATACGCCAGCACATCATTCTTATCAAATCCGAACAGACTGGAACGGAAGCCCTGTTCCTGAATGTCCTTTGCTTCTGATGGCATGGCTTTTTACATCCTCTCGCGGCAAAATAACAGCAATCAGGAACGCTTGTTCAGAATGCTGAGCAGATCGTCAAAGTAGTCGCCGTCATCCTCTTCCTCTGCAGGCGCAGCAGCGGCGGGCTGAGTATCCACACCCGTGCTGAAGGACTGGGTAAAGATGGGATTGGGCATAACCGGGCTGATGTCCGGAGAAGCAGGCTGTGCCTTCTCAGCGGGCTGAGCTGCCTCAACAGGCTGGGCAGCCGCTGCACGCTTGGCATCCACATGAGCCTGAATGGGCTCGTCGACTTCCGGCGTGCTCTCGAAGCCGGTAGCCACCACGGTAATGCTCATCTCGTCGCTCAAGCGCTCATCGAAGGCAGTACCCCAGATGATGTTGGCATCAGGATGCGCAGACTGAGTAATCATAGAAGCAGCGGTCTCTACATCGTCCAGACCAATGTCGGGGCTGGAAGTGATGTTGATGATTACGCCGCGAGCCCCCGCAATGCTGGTTTCCAGCAGCGGGCTGGAAATGGCTGCCTTGGCAGCATTCTCGGCCTTGCCGGCGCCTTTGGCCACGCCAACGCCCATGTGTGCAAAGCCGGCGTCCTTCATGATGGAACGGACATCGGCGAAGTCGAGGTTGATGAAAGCCGGAATGTTGATCAGGCTGGAGATGCTCTCGACGCCCTGACGCAGCACGTTGTCGGCCGCCTCGAAGGCATTCATCAGGGTGATCCGCTCCTGACTGATGAGCTTGAGACGCTCATTGGGAATCACGATCAGAGAGTCCACGTGCATCATCAAAGAGGCAATGCCCTGCTCGGCCAAGCTCATCTTACGCTTGCCTTCAAAGGCGAAGGGCTTCGTCACGATGCCGACGGTCAGGATGCCCAGATCATGGGCAGTTTCCGCCACCACGGGCGCAGCGCCCGTGCCGGTGCCGCCGCCCATACCGGCGGTGATAAAGACCATCTGCGCACCCTTCAGCGCGTTGGAAATCTCATCCTTGCTTTCCTCAGCAGCACGCTGGCCAACCTCGGGATCAGCGCCTGCGCCACGGCCCTTGGTGAGCTTGGCGCCCAACTGGACCTTCTGGGTTGCCTTGGAGTTGAGCAAAGCCTGCTGATCGGTGTTCATCGCAACGAACTCGACCCCGGACAGACCGGACTCCACCATGCGGTTCACAGCGTTGCCGCCGCCGCCACCTACGCCGATGACCTTAATGTTGGTCACATTTTGCATTTCTTCGTCGAGAACGAATGCCATGAGTGTATCCCCCTAAAATGTAAAAGTGTCAGCGGACTTTTGGGTGATTGCCCCGAAATGGGCACACTAGTCCGTGAATTTTTTGCATATAACCGATTATTAGAATACCAAATTTCCACCCTAATTTCAATACCTGAGGGGAAAATTCGTAAAAAAATGCCTCTTTCACCGCAGAATACACCAACCGTAGGGGGCGGCCGAAAAGATTCTTTGGTACAAACGTAGAATTTTTTTACGCTCGGACGTCACCCCGGCACGCGCTGCCGCTGCACCGCACATTGCGCCCCAAGACCGGCCAATTCTGCTGGCAGATCCGCGTACCCACGGCGGATGTGCCCGGGATCCCGCAAAATCGTAGTTCCTTCCGCTGCCAATGCCGCAACCAAAAGCGCCGCGCCCCCGCGCAGATCCGGTGCCTGTACCTCGGCAGCTTCCAGATGGGCACTGCCTGCGATTTGCAGCATGCGTCCCCGTACCGTGCAAGCCGCCCCCATTGCGGCAAACCCCGCCGCGCAGGCAAAGCGGTTGGCAAACAGGTGGTCATAGATTTCGCTTGCACCTTCCGCTTGCAGCAAAACCGCCGCCGCCAAGGGGGCTGTATCGGTGGCGAACGCCGGCCAAGCGTTGGCATACAGATGCCGACCACCCCGCAAAGGGACGGTCGGATCCCGATACAGGGTTGCCGCCTGTTCCTGCCAAAAGATCTCCACACCGCATTCCTGTAAGAACTGTAAAAATGCGCGATAATAGGCAGGGGCACAATCCGTCACCGTGATTTGCCCCCCTGCCGCCGCTACTGCAGCACCATAAGTAGATGCAGCAATACGATCCGGCATCGGCTGATAGGTCACGCCACCCAAAGCCCGGCGTCCTTGTACCACCAACACCGGCGTACCTTCCCCGGTAATCTGGGCACCGCAACTACGCAAAAAGTGTACCAAATCGCACACTTCCGGTTCACATGCCACCCCGCGAAGGACCGTAGTTCCCATAGCACAGCAAGCCGCCATAATCAGCGTCATGGTAGCGCCCACACTGGGCAGGCGCAAGGTAAAATCCACCCCTTGCAGCGGCCCAAACCGCCGCAGTGTGACCGCATCCCCTTCCAATTCCACACGGGCCCCCATAGCAGCCAATCCCGCCAGATGGATATCTACCGGGCGAGGTCCCAAACGGCAGCCACCCGGCAGCGGCAGCCGCACCGCACCGGTACGGCAGAGCAGCGGTGCCAGATAAAACACCGAGCTGCGCATCGCCCCCGCCAAAGGAGCGGGGATCTCGCCACACAATTCTTGCGCCGAAACGGGCAGTGTACACAGGTCCGGTCCGTGACGTACGGTCTTGGCTCCCACCGCTTGCAAAAGCGCCAAACTGGTGTCCACATCGCTTAGCTCCGGGGCACTGCGCAGACAACAAGGCCCGCTGCACAGCAGCGTGGCCGCCAACAGCGGCAGTACACTATTTTTGGCAGCTGCCGGACGTATGGTTCCCCGCAGGGTTTGCCCGCCGGTAATGGTGATGGTCTGCATGATGGCCCCCTTTTCCGTCAACAACGCAAAAAACAAACAGCGCTTTCCGCGTCACGTTCCGCGCCGTGGGCGCAGCACCGCGCTGCTTTTGCGCATAAGCCTACTAACTTATATATTGTTTTTCTCGCCCGGTTATGCCGAAGGCCTCACAACAGCATCGGCTGAATCTGCACACCGCGCAGTGCACTGTCCAACGTATCGGCCAACTGGGCAAAATCGCTTTTCAGGCTGGTCGGCTTTTTGTAACTGTCATCCTGCCCGAACGGCACAAAGTAGTAGTGTTTGCGTTGGAGCAAAGCGGCCAACGCGGGAGCGCTGCCTGCCAATCCATCATTGGTGGAAGGTGCTATCACAACAGGTTTACCGCCGCGCAGCAAACTTTTGGCCGCCAACGTGACCGGCGTGGAGCTAAGCCCCGCCGCCAGCAACGCCATGGTGGTGCCGGTAGCCGGTGCAATGACCAATGCCTGTGCCAGATGTTCCGGCCCTAAAGGCTCCACCGCTTGTAAGGTAGTCAAGGGTTCGTGTCCTGTCAGTTCCCGCAGTGCAGCATACAACCCTGCCGCCGTGCCAAACCGAGTGTCCTGCGTGGCTGCGCTGGCGCTGAGAATCGGCAGCACCTCCCATCCTCGGCGGCGCAATATCTCGATTTGCGGCAGCACCGCCGCAAAACTGCAAAAACTGCCGCACAGAGCAAACGCCACCGTGCGTGCCGCATCCGTCTTCTGTTTCATGACTGCTCCCCCTCCTCGATCATCGCCAACACCGTTTGCGCAATGAGCGCTCCTGCCGTTCGCGGCGCACATTTACCGGGCAACGCCAACGCATGTTCCGCACGGATGCCCAGTTCGGCAGCCGCAGCAAAATCCGTCCCTCCGGGTCGGCTGGCCAAATCCAACACCAACGCTTCCGACGGCAGCTTTTGCAGCATAGCGCGTGTTAAAATTGGTGCCGGAATGGTATTGATAACCGTGTCATGGACCGGAAGCAGCGTTGCCAGCGCTGTCAGCGGCTCGGCATGGTGGCCGGCACAGCGCGCGTTGGCTCGCTGCTCGGCGCTGCGCGCCACTACCGTCACATGACCGCCCAGCACCTCCAAACGCCGAGCCACCGCACGCCCTACCCGACCATAGCCCAACACCAGAAAACAGCTCTCCCAAATGGTGCGCTGCCGGATTTGAAGCAGCATGGCAAGGCAGCCTTCCGCCGTGGGTACCGCATTGAGACATTCCAGTTCCGGGCGCTGAAAATAGTCGGCCAACGGCAGATTGGCTTCCCGTGCAGCCCGACGCAGCGGTGCCCCGGGACGCCCTGCCAGCAGGGTGGTACCGGGTCGCGCTGTCTGCAAGATCCGCGCCACTTCATCGCTGACCCGCTCCTGCGACATCGGCAGCAGAACATAGTCCGCCAAAGCGGCGTCCTCGGGGCCAACCACACGAACCCCCGCCAACCGCAGGGCCTGTGCGGCAGCACGCTGGCGTGCGTCGTGCCCAGCTACGCAAAAGGTCTTTGGCATTCCGCTTTCCCCCTCTCTTGTTCTGGCTCATACTATGCCTAGGGCTTGTCCGGGTGTGTCTTGACGGCGAAACAAAAAAGCGCGCTGCCTTGGACAGGCAGCGCGCTTTGCGCCTAAGCATCAATAATATTTCAAAGCATTACATTGACCCCGCCACACCTGCAGCGGATCGATGGGCACCGTGCCGATGCGCATCTCTGCCACGGTGGTGCTGCCGCAGGTGGCAATGGTCTGCCCCTGTTTGAGGGACTCCCCTACTTTCACGTCGATCTTCTGCAAGTTATAGAAGATACTCTTGACGCCCGCTCCATGGTCAATAACCAGTGTATACCCATAGTCGCCGCCTAAATCCTTGGCCAACAGTACCGTACCGTTGGCAGGCGCAATGAGCAGTTCACCCGATTTGGTGGTAAGGACCGTGTTGGTGGCCGTACGTCCACCCGCCCCTGTATTGCTGTCCCGTTCGCTGTAACTGCGGCCCACATACTCGGTGGTGCCGTACCCGAGCTTTACGTCCAACGTATTCAGGAATGGCTGAACAAAATTGCTGCCGGTCCAAGCAATATCGGCCTCGCTCTCGGTAAGGAGCTTTTCCACCGCAGTCGGCAGATCGTTTGCTCCAATATAGGGAGAAACACGCTGGGACTGGCTGTAATAGTCCTTATACTCCCATTCGGCAGCTTCTACCGTAAATTCCAATGTTTCGGTGCAACCACCGGCGGTAACCGTCACCTTCTGGGTGCCGGTAGGCTCATTCCACGGGATAGGCAGATAGCACACCCACCCGGTGTTGGCTTTATAGAAGCCCGCATTCTCCAACTGGGTTTCCAAGGTAGGCGCCGATCCGTCCAACGTATCGCCCACACTGATTGCGATCACGCTGCCCTGACTGACCGAAGTACTGGACAAGCGCATGGAGGGCCGGACTCCTACTGTAAAGCTGAACAGCCATGTTTCGCTGCCGGTTACAGTAGCGTCTCCGGGCACCGAGCTGGCATCGCTATGGACAACCAGCTTAGCCGTATAGGTGCCATTGGCCGTGAACTGGAACTCCGAGAAAGAATCGGTATTTCCCTCAAAGACCACCGCATCGTTGGCATCGGTCACCGTCACTTCACAGCGATAGCCGGAAGGAGAGATTTCGAAATCCGGCGAAACCTGATCCACTGTTTCGGGCAGAGGCAGTGCCGTACTGCTAAAGGTGTCGGCATAGGTCCGTTTGAACACGTTGCCAATGACCGGAACTTTCCACTTATACGCAGTGGGTTCCAGTGTCTGCCCGTCAAAACTGGCCGTAATCTGGGGCAGCATATCGGGGGTAGCATTGCGATACAGCCACGCCACACCGCAGCAAGCAATGACCAGCACGAAGAACACAACCAACAACAGCCATTTGGCCATGCCGGACAATCCGTTGCGCATCTGGTCAACCAAGCCATCCGTCTCTTCGTCCGTTTCGTCAGCTTCTTCTGTTTCGGAGTCTTCCACGTTTTCCGGCGCTGCCGTTTCATCGCTGACCTGCGCCATGATCTGCTCCACCGAAAGTTGCACGGTGCGGGTCAAATCAGAGAGCCGTTTTTCATCCTCTTCCGGCAGCAGTTCTTCCTCGTCGGCCTCCGTTTCGTCAGCATCGGATTCTTCGCTCTGATCGTCTTGTTGTTCCGTTGCTTCCTCTTGGACGGTTTCCGCCTCTTCCGCCGGCACAGTTTCCGCAGATTTCTCTGAGGATGGTTCTTCCGGTTCAGACTTTTCTGCGGCATCCGCTTCCGCTGTTTCCTTTTCCAGCGTTTCTTCGGTCGTTGCTTCCGTTTTTTCTTCTGTGTCTTGGCCTTGCGGTTCGTTATCCTCGGGCTGCTCTGCCGCAGGCATTTCAGAATCAGAGGGCGCATTGGCTGTCTCGGGTTCCTCCGCAGGGGATTCTTCCTCGAGTACCTTTTCTTCCTCCGTGTTTTCTTCCGCAGCAACCGTTTCGTGCTGTGCAGCCGCCTCGGTATCTGCCGGTTGTTCCGCAGTCAAAACAGGTTCCTCTTCCGCTGTTTCGGCAGCTTTTTCCGCCGTTGTTGCGGTCTCCTCCGCCCCGGCAGGCACGGTTTCCGGCACCGGCTCGCTTTCCGCTTGCGCCGTATCATGCTGCGGCGCAGTTACCTCTTCCTTTTGGGGCACCTCCTGCGTCGGCACGGCAGTCTCGGTATCTAAGACGGCCTGCTGCGCAGCGGTCGAGGGCGCAGTTTCCTCGGTTTGTGCTGCCGACGCCGGGGTCACCTCTGCTGCAGCCCCAACCTTTTCCCCTTTCTGGGCCGGCCGGGCAGCCGCCTTCTTCCTATTGCGGCGGCGACGAGCACCGCTACTTTCCCCCGGAGGCGTGGTCCGCTTCTTGTCTTCTTGCATACTCTATGCCACTCTCCTGTTTCCCTCATCACTGACAACGCAGGTACAACCCTTTTCCCTGCGTCTATTTATAATCCAAGAAGGCACGACTTATTCCGATTCCCGGTATTGTAAGCCGCTGCTTCCCAAAATTGCCTTTTCAGGATCGACGGATTTACTGCCGATCCGCAGTTCATAGATAAAATCGTGGGTTTCTCCGGCGGTGCCCACAGCATCCCCGGTAGAAACGGTCTGCCCCTGCTGGGCGGTCACGGTTTCCAGACCATACAAGTAGCTCTTCACGCCGCAGCCGTGGTCGATAACCACAGTTCCTCCGGTGAGCGTCAACATACCGGCAAAGACCACCTTGCCGTTTTGCGGCGCAGTGATCGTTTCACCGGGCATGGCCGCATAGGTCAGACCGGTGGATTGTCCGCTGCGCTGTCCATCGACCATCTGCACAACACCGTACGCGCAGGTCACCTCGGCTGCACTGGGACGCTGGAACGCCCCCGACCAAAGTTTTTCACTCTCGCCCGTGGTGTACAGCGGCCAGATGGCATTGCGGAACTGTTCCGCACCACCCGTTTCTTCTTCCGGTTCCACTGCCTGATTGCCATACTCGGTCTTGCTGACAGTCAATACGATTTCTTTTGTAAGACTGCCGCAGGTCAGCGTCATCGTGTGCGCTCCGCTCTCGGCATTGTATGTCACGGGGATATACCCCATGTAACCGTTGGTGGTCTTGCGGAACCAAACGGTACCCAAATCGGTTTCCAGTGACGGTTCGCCGTCCAAAATTCCGGAGAGTTGGATGGCCACCACACTGCCTTGCGCCGCCCGCTCGCTGCTGAGTGCAACGGTGGGCGTAAGCTGCATGGTATAAGCCCCCCGATAGGCATACCACCCCTGCGCATCGGCAGGTGGTTCATTTTCCTGATGGTAGGCAGTCACGGAAATCTGGTATTCCCCATTTTGGGCATAGGTATAGGTATTGCAGGTATCGGCATCGCCGGTCCATGTGGTTCCATCCGGTGCCGTGATGGTGATTTCGGCCCGGGTCACCCACGCAGGCAGCACAAGCTGAGGAACGCCATCGGTGAACGTCCCCAGTTTTTGCACGGTCAGATTGGTCAGGCTTTGGTACTTTTTGTTGACCGCATCCCCTAACACAGGAACTGTCCAGTCCCAGCCATTGGGTTCCAACGCCACCTCGCCAAAGGTAACAGCCTCCTGCGGGAGAGCATCTTCACCACTGCGGCTGTACAAAAAAGCGGCTGTGCCGCCCAAAATCACTGCCACCATGACCACGACCATGACGAGCCAAAGCAACAATTTGCGCATAACGTCTCCTTGCCAGACCATCCTTGAGGCCGGTAAGAGGGCCGTGTTCCGGACAGCCTGCGGCACCACCGAAAGACAGTGATCGCCTTTCGGTGACTAAAAAGCCGGGCGCGGTCAGGTTTGCGCCCGGCGGCCTATTCATTTGTGCGATGTTGAATCAGAACTGAATTTCGTCCTGCGCAGCGTCGGCATCTTCTGCAGGTGCAGCAGGCTCGTCCTGAATCTTTTCGTAGACGGGTTCATCCTCATAGGAATCGTCGTCGTCCTCCTCATACTCATCGCTGAAAAGCAGACGCTCGTACTCGTCCAGCTCCTTTTCGCGGCGATAGAGATAGAGTGCCGCTGCCGTCAAAGCACCGGCCGCAGCAAAGAAAAACGCCAGCACGGCGCCGAAAGTAGACTTTTTCATCATGGGGCATTCTCCTTTCCTGGGATCGAGACCGCGTCCCGGCGGCCTTACGATTGTGAACGTCCCGCTGTACAGGTCATGCGACCTGCACCGGGTCCTTTTTATTATACCCGACCTTGCGCCGGAATACAACACTGCATATGTAAAAATTTGACACAACCGGCCTTCATTTTCGCAGGTAGGCGGCATACGCATTGGGCACCGCATAGAGGTTTTCCAGTTCTTCCGGTGCTGCCCAGACCCACCCTTCCGGCAAAGAACAGGCTTCGGCTATACCGCGCCAGCCGCTCAACTGCCAGATCTTGTGGGTAAAAACATGCCGGGCGGGCGGCAATGCCTGCTCCCACTGGACCTGTACGCCGATTTTCTCCAGTGCCGCCGACAGCTCCTGTTTGGACAGTTCCCGTTCCCATGCCGCGGGCTGCCACAGTCCCGCCAGCAATCCCTTATTGGGGCGGCGCTGCAGCAGAATGCCCGCCGGGCTTTGTACCAGAGCCACCGTCACAGGAACCGGCATTTTGGCTTTGGGGGCCGGTTTGACCGGCAGCGACGCCTGCCGCCCTGCCGCATATCCCTGACACAGACCGGACAGCGGACACCCTTCACAGTGAGGGGTTCCCGGCACGCAGATCAACGCCCCCAGTTCCATCAGGGCTTCATTGTACGGGCCGGGGGTTGCTTTGGGCATCTGATCCAATACCCGCTGGGTAAACAGTCGTTTGGTGGCCGGCTGCATCACATCAGCATCATCATTGTACAGACGAGCAAAGACGCGCAGCACGTTCCCATCCACCGCCGGAGCTGGAATGCCAAAAGCAATGCTGGCAATGGCCCCCGCTGTATAGTCCCCAATCCCTGGCAAGGCGCGCAGTGCGTCATAGTCGGCAGGCAGGTCACCGCCATATTGTTCGCAGACGATTCGCGCGGCTTTTTGCATGTTGTTAACGCGGTTGTAATACCCCAGACCCTGCCACAGTTTGCGCAGGGCGTCCGGTTCGCAGGCCGCCAAGGCGGCGGGGTCAGGCAGTGCTTCGATGAAGCGATTGTAATAGGGAATCGCCGCTGCCACACGGGTCTGTTGGAGCATGATCTCACTGACCCAGATATGATAGGCAGAAGGCTCCTGCCGAAAAGGCAGGAGCCTCTTGTTTGCCTGAAACCATTGCAACAGCGGCGGCGCAATGGGCCGCAGCATTAGAAACCTCCGCAGGTGCGCGGGAAGGGAATGACATCCCGGATGTTGGGAATACCGGTGACATACATCAGCAGGCGCTCAAACCCGAGGCCGTAGCCTGCATGCTTGACGCTGCCGAAGCGGCGCAGATCAAGATACCAGTCGTAATCCTCCTGACGCAGTCCCAGCTCATCCAAACGGGCCAAGAGCACGTCCAGACGCTCCTCACGCTGGGAGCCGCCGATCAGCTCGCCAATGCCGGGAACCAGCATATCCGCCGCAGCGACGGTCTTTCCGTCCTCGTTCTGGCGCATATAGAAAGCCTTGATTTCCTTGGGATAATCGGTGACAAAGACCGGCTTTTTGAAAATCTGCTCGGTAAGGTACCGTTCATGCTCGGTCTGCAAATCCATGCCCCAAGACACTTTGTACTGGAAGTTGGCATCGTTCTGCTTGAGCAGTTCAATGGCGTCGGTGTAGCTGACCCGGGCAAATTCCGAACTAGCCACCAGCTCCAGCCGCTCCAACAGTCCCTTATCAAAGAACTGGTTGAAGAAAGCCAGCTCGTCGGGGCAGTTGTCCAACAGATAACGGATGACATACTTGGTCATCGCCTCGGCGGTGTCCATGTAGGTATTGAGGTCGGCAAACGCCATCTCGGGCTCGATCATCCAGAATTCGGCCGCATGGCGGGTGTCGTAGCTCTTCTCCGCCCGGAAGGTGGGCCCGAAGGTATAGACATTGCCCAACGCCATGGCCATGGCCTCGGCTTCCAACTGGCCGGAAACCGTCAGGTTCACCGGGCGCTTGAAGAAGTCCTTGGTGTAGTCCACAGCGCCATCCTCGGTGCGGGGAATATCGTTGAGGTCCATGGTGGTAACTTGGAACATCTCACCGGCGCCTTCGCAGTCAGAACCGGTGAAGATCGGGGTGTGTACATAGGTAAAGCCCCGCTCATGGAAGAACTGGTGAATGGCAAACGCTGCCTGACCACGGACCCGGAAAGCCGCGTTGAAGGTGTTGGTGCGGGGGCGCAGGTGGGTCATAGTCCGCAGATAGTCCATGCCCATCTTCTTTTTCTGCAGCGGATACTCAGGGCCGCAGGAGCCCAGCACCGTAATGGCATCGGCGTTGATCTCAAAAGGCTGTTTGGCGCCCGGGGTCAGCACCAGCGTGCCAGTGACTTCAAAGCTGGTATACAGACCGCATTTGGCAATTTCGGCATAGTTGGCCAATTTGTCTGCCTCAAACACGATCTGAACGGGCTTATAGCAGCTGCCGTCGGACAGCGAAATAAAGCCGATATTTTTAGAATCGCGCACCGTTTTAGCCCAACCGCAGACAGTGACTTTCGTTCCATCGGCGGGGGTGGCCTTGTACAGCGATACGAGTTCGGTTCTCTGCATGGGTGGTCCACTCCTCTTATTAAAAAACAATGATTGTTTTTATTATAGCGGGTCGGGACCAAATTGTACAGTGTTTTTTTATTTACAAAGTCCTTCTTATGCCACATGACCGCCCAGAAGCACCGCGAGTGCCTCGGCAGCATACTGCCCCGCGCGCACCGCTTCGCTCACCGTATTGGCATGGCCACCGATCTCAATAAGCAGACTGCCGGTAGTCAAATCCTGATTGTAATACCGGTAGGCACACATCACCGGTCGGGTAAGGCCGGGGGTGCGGCTTTCCATGACCTGCTCCCACGCAGCGGCAAACCGAAGATTTAACCGCCAGTTGGGCAGCGAAATACTGGAACCATTATCACACCCTGCAATGATCATAACCTGCGCGGTATCCTCTCCATCAACAGTACACAAAGGCTTCACACGGGTTCCGTCCGCATCTTCAATGGCATCCCGATGCACATCCAGCACAACTTTGATGGAGGGATACTGTTCCAGATACGCCTGTGTGGTGGCATAACTGCGATCGTAACTTTCGGTATAACTGGGCGAGTCGTGCAATGTTGTGTCGTGCAGCGTGTTGATGCCTGCCGCGTTGAGGACCTCGGCCATCTTTTCTCCTACCTCGCACATGTTGAGGTCGGTGTTCTGGGTCCGGGCGGTAAAATCGGGGTCGTAGATAAGATCCGGCCAAGTTTGATAGGTTTCGGTGGCATGGGTGTGCAAAATCAGCACCTGCGGTTCGTCGCTGTTAACTTCTACCGTAAAGGGCAGCGACGGCGTGGTGACCGCCGCCCGCAGCTCGGCATCACTGTATTCGGTCAGGTTGTGGATGCTGCCTGCATCCAGTGCAATATATCCCGTTCCGCTCCCTTGCCCGAACTGTTCTGCCCGAATTGGGCCGGGATTTTCAAGATCCGGCGCAGCACTGGGCAGCGGCGCAGCCGTGGGTTGTGGCTGCGGGCTTTCGGTAGGTGCTGTGGACTGCGGTTCCGGCACCGCAGTAGCCACAGGTGCCGGTGTGGACGCTGCTGCCGCCGTCTGGGTACTGGGTTGTGGTTTTTCCACCGGCACAGGCCACGACAGTGATACCGCCGCTGCCGGGTCTTGACACAGTATCGCTCCCCGCACCAACCAGTCCCGCGCAGGCAGGCAGGATGCAGCCGCCAAAGTCAGCACCGTGCCGCCCACCAGCAGGGCCATCCCCAGCAATGCAGCCAGACAACGGCGCAGCAGGGCCATAGTCGCCACCTCCATTCCCTGCCAATGTATGTACTTTTTGTACCTTTCATGAATATTTTTTTGAAAAAAGACTTGCAAGGGCCGAAAAAATGTGGTAGGATAACTTGTACTGTTATGGGGAACCAAGGAGGTGGAACGAATGCCTAATATCAAATCTCAGAAGGACCGCGTTGTTCAGGCCAAAAAAGAGGCTATGCACAACAAGGCCATCAAGTCCAACCTGAAAACAGTGATCAAAAAGGCAGACGCTGCCATCGACAGCAATGCTGCTGACAAGGACGCCGTCATGAAAGCCGCCGTCTCTGCCATCGACTCTGCTAAGAGCAAGGGTGTCATCCATAAGAACACCGCTGCCCGCAAAGTCAGCCGCATGGCTAAGCGCGCCAACAAGGCTGCTGCTCAGTAATTGATCGCATGAACAATGCCCGCCGGGATTTCCCGACGGGCATTTTCATTTGGTTAGTTTTGATCCTTACTCTTGCCCAGCAGTGCAGCCAACAGGGCAAACAGCAAGCTGGCCGCAATGCCGCCTGCTGCCGCCGTCAGCCCGCCAGTAAAAATGCCGGGCAGCCCGCAGGCATCCACCGCCTGCTGTACCCCTTGCGCCAACAGATGCCCAAACCCCAGCAGCGGCACACTGGCACCGGCGCCGGCCAGATCGACCAGTGGTTGATAAAGCCCCACGGCACTAAGGATCACCCCGCTTACCACATAACCGGTCAAAATGCGAGCAGGCGTCAGGCTGGTATAGTCGATAAGCAACTGCCCCACCACACAGATGGCACCGCCAATCACAAAGGCCCACAGATAGTTCATACCATTCCCTCCCCTGCCAGTTCTACACAATGTGCAATGCCGGGGATGCTTTCCCCCTGCAAAAACGTAGTCTGGCTCATCAAGGCACCGGTAGCCATGAACAACACCCGATGATAGCTTCCGTCCCGGAGTTTGGGCAGAATGTGGGTACACAATACCGCCGCACTGCACCCCGGGCCGCTGCCCCCCGCCTGTACCTTCTGGTTGGCCACATCGTAAAGCAGGCACCCGCAGTCCTGATGGTTGGGCAGCGGGATTCCCTCCCGGGCCATCTGTTCTTCCAGCAGCGCACTGCCCACCTCCCCCAGATCCCCGGTGAAGATTGCGTCAAAATCCTCGGGCGAGGAACCTGTGGCCGCAAAAAAACGGAGCAGCGTGGAAGCCGCGGCCGGCATCATGGCGGCACCCATGTTGTTGATGTCGCGCACCGCATAATCTTGCACCCGCCCCAAGGTTACCGACAGCACCGGGACCCCTGTCTGTCCTGCCGGGCGCAGCAAGCAGGCCCCTGCCGCCGTGGCTGTCCACTGGGCAGTGGGTGTGCGCTTGGCACCATAGTCCAACGGCGTGCGGAACTGGCGCTCTGCTGCACAAAAGTGGCTGCTGGTCATAGCCAGTACTTGCCGCATCGTTCCGCCTGCTATCAGACAAGAACCCAGACAAAGCGTTTCGGCCATGGTGGAACAGGCACCGTACACCCCGGCAAAGGGAATTTCCAGCGCCCGCATGGTATAGTTGCTGGCCGTGCATTGGGCTTGCAGATCCCCGGCCAACGCCAAGTCCACCGCTTTGCGGCTGCTGCCTGCTTTGCGCAGACAGACTTCCGCCGCCTTTTGCTGCAACAAACTTTCGGCCTGTTCCCAGTTCGCACACTCCGCTTGGGAGAAGGCGGCGTCCTGTGTAAGAAAATCGAATCCCGACGCCAACGGACCTTCGCTTTCCTTTTTGCCGCCCGCTGCAGCCCATGCTGCAATCACCGGTGGCTTTTCAAATAAGACTGTATCTTTTTTGCGGATCGGCATACTTCACCCGACCTTTCCCAACAGCCAGTACAGCAGCCCCCAAACAGCGGAAGCCGCTGTGCCGTAGGTAATGACCGGCCCTGCAATACCAAAGATCTTGGCCCCCACCCCGGTGACCCAGCCCTCGGCTTTAAATTCAATAGCCGGACTGACCACCGAGTTGGCAAACCCTGTAATGGGAACCAGCGTACCCGCCCCCGCTCTGGCAGCCAATTTTTGATACCACCCCATCATCGTACAGGCCGCCGACAAAAATATCAGGGCAATACTGGTCAGTGTGCCCGCCCATGTGGCGTCATACCAAAGCAGGAAAAGTTGACGCAGGCCTTCGCCCAACAGGCAGATGCCGCCGCCAACAAAAAATGCCCACAGGCAATCCTTGACGACGGGCGAAGGCGGCGACGCTCGGGATACCATGTCGGCATACTCTTTTGGGTTTAATTTCATCGTTACTACGCCCCCTTGGGGGGTAGTATGCCCTTACGGGCCGTAAAATATCACATTTCCGCGGTAATACGGTTCGGGGACCATCATGCGGTAGAGTTCTTTCAGCTCTTGCCCTACCACAGCATCCTCGGCATGGCCGCTGCAAGGCAGCGTCAGAATCTGATACCGCACACCAAACACACGGCTTTCGATACGGGTAGCACAAGCGCCCGCCCGCAGATAAAAGGCAATGCGGCGCTGCGCCACTCCGCGGTCCGGCGCTTCCTCGGGGTGTTCGCATTCGAGAATCAGATCGTCCAGCCGATCGGCATAATGGCGGGACAAGGCATGCAGTGCCTGTGTTCCGATCCCGCTGCCCCGCAGGTCTTTACGCACGGCAAAATAGTCCAGCAAGGCGCTGCGCCGGCCGGGCAGCAGAACCTGCCAAGCATAGGCTTGCAGGTTGCCGTCCTCGTCGTACAAAGCCAGCGGCTCATAGATGCCCGCCTGCATCATCTCCCGCACCGCGGTGAAGGGTTTTAATTCTGCGGCAGGAAAATCCTGCACCATACGGGTCTCATAAATTTGCTGCGCCGCAGCGCAGTCCAGCAAACGGATTTGCATGGGGATTTCTCCTTTCTTCATTGAATTACAAGGGGATTTCCTGTATAATACAGGTACTTGGAAACGGAGGGTTTCGTGTATGGAATGGACCGATATTAGCATCACCGTCGCCAAACGCGACGCAGACACCGCCGAAGCCATCGCCACGATGGTTGCCAACGGCGGCATCTATATTGAGGATTACAGCGATCTGGAACAACAGGCATGGGAAATCGCCCATGTGGACCTGATCGAGCAGGAACTGCTGGATAAGCCCCGGGATGTAGTCATCGTACACATGTACTTGGCCCCGGACGAGAACCCGGCGGAAGTTTTGCCCCTGTTCGAGGAGCGGCTGAAAAACAGCGGCATCCCCTACCAGCTCAACACCACCGGTGTGGAGCAGGAGGATTGGCAAAACGCTTGGAAGAAATACTACCACGCCATGGACATCGGCAACCGTCTGGCCGTAGTTCCCGGCTGGGAGCAGTACGACACCGACCGCATCACCATCACCATGGATCCCGGCATGGCCTTCGGCACCGGCACCCACGAGACCACCAGTCTGTGTCTGGAAACGTTGGACGCTCTGGTACAAGGTGGTGAGCGGGTGTTGGATATCGGCACCGGTTCCGGCATTTTGGCCATCGCTGCGCTAAAGCTGGGCGCCGCTGTGGCCGAGGGCGTAGACATCGACCCGATGTGTGTACGCACCGCCGGGGAAAACGCCCAGCGCAACGGCGTTGCGGACCGCTTTACCGTCTTGGTGGGTGATCTTTCCGACAAAGCCAGCGGACAGTACAACATCATCACTGCCAACATTGTGGCAGCGGCCATTCTGTCCTTGGCGCCCCATGTGCCTGCGCTGATGGCTCCCGGTGCGCGCTTTATTGCCAGCGGCATTATTGACGAGCGCAAGCAGGAAGTACTGGACGGCCTGAACGCCGCCGGACTGACCCCGGTGGAAGTGAAGGAAAAGCGCGGCTGGGTCTGCATCATCTGCGAAAAGAAAGAGGCATAACCATGCCGCACCGCTATTTTACCAAAGAATTGGCCCATGGGCAAGCGGCCCTAACCGGCAGCGACGCACACCATCTGGCCAACGTTATGCGGGCCCGTATCGGGGAGCAGGTCGTTCTGTGTGGTCCGGATGGGCTGGAATACACCGGCACCGTAACCGCCATCACCCCCGGGCGTGTGGAATTTTCTGTCAGCGAAGGCGCCCCCAGCAAGGCCGAGCCTACTGTGACTACCACCTTATTTGTGGGCTATCCGAAACAAGGCAAGCTGGAAGAGGTGATCCGCCACAGCGTGGAGTTGGGTGTCACCGAGATCATCCCCTTCTTCAGCCGGTATTGTGTGGCCACCCCCAAAAAGGAGGAGGCCAAAAACGAACGTTACAACCGTATTGCCGCTGAAGCCGCCAAACAGGCAGGCCGGGCACAGATTCCCCATGTAGCATTGCCGCTGGAGAACTTTTCTGCGGTTTGCCGTGCTATGGCAGACTACGATAAGGTGCTCTTCTTTTACGAAGGCGGTGGCGTGCCCCTACGACAGTTGCTAACCCCCGACAGCACACAGCGCATAGCGCTGATCACCGGCAGCGAGGGTGGTTTTTCTGCCGAGGAAGCCGCCGCAGCCGCAGAAGCCGGTGCTGTGACGGTAGGGCTGGGGCCGCGGATTTTGCGATGCGAGACCGCCCCGCTGGCAGCCCTTACTGCTGCTATGCTGCTGACCGGCAATCTGGAATAATCCATACTATGGCAAGCGCCCCACCCCGGTGCTTGCCTTTTTGTTTTACGAAAAAGGCTCCCCCTGACGAAACCGGCAGAGGGAGTTTTTCTTTTAGGTCAGATCAATTTTCGCCGTGGCCACGGGCATGGAGGAAGGCTTCCCGATACGCTTCGGGCACATCTTCCACCGTCTGTCCATCATGAATGGAAGTGGTTCCTGCCGCTTCCGACGTCTGATAAAACCAGAGCTTATAGTCCAGCATATCCAACGTCTTTTGCAGTTGGGCCATCTGCTGCTGAACAGCCCGGCGGCGATTCACAAAAAGCTGCAACCGCTCCGAAATCGTAGCATCGCCCTGTCGGCACAAATCAATGTACTGACGGATTTCTTTGATGGACAACCCCGACTGTTTGAGGCATTCAATGATGCTCAGCCACTCGTAGTCGCTTTCCTTGAACATCCGGATGCCGCCATGGGAACGTTCCACATACGGCAGCAATCCTTCTTTGTCATAATAGCGCAAGGTGGAAGGCGCAACGCCTAACCGCTTGGCCATCTCCCCTACCGTATATTGCATGGTTTCTACCCTTATCAGAACAGTTTGTCTGCCGGATACAGCCCGTCGGCGCTCATTTTGCGCAGTGCTTCCACCAGTTCCGGCTTATCTTCCCGATAGGTGATGCCATACCACTTATCGGCACTGGTCAGCACATGGACCCCGGCCTCGCCCCGCTGCAGCGACGCCGTCACCACCGAGGGCAGATAATACTCGCATTTAAGAGGATTGACCGGCAGGTTTTCCTGCAGGAACGCCGCAAAGCCCGCCTTGGCCTCGGCGATATAGCCGGGGGTGAACCCCCACAAGTTCATCGAAACTACCGTATCCGCAGGCAGATCGGTCCAGCTATTACCGCCGTCCTCGGTGAAATGGATGCCGCCCGCATAGGGTTCGATGCAGGTGCGTTCCGTCACACTCACCAAGTCCCCCTGCTCGTCGATAACACAGACGCCCCGGCTGACACTACCGTTGGCGCTTACCGTGTTGCCCAGCAGGAAGCCTACCATCGACCATGCGTACCGGTCCCCGTCCTCATGGGTGCTCAGATAGTCATAAATCAGTTGGAAGCCCTGCGGCCCATAGTAGTCGTCGGCGTTGATCACCGCAAACGGCGCATCCCCGATGGCTTCCTCCGCCACCAGAATCGCATGGGCGGTTCCCCACGGTTTTACACGGCCTTCCGGCACAGTAAAGCCTTCGGGCAATTTTTCCAGTTGCTGGTAGGCATACCGCACCGTAAATCCAGCACGCTCAGCCCGGACGCCGACGGCCTCTTTGAAGGCCTCCTCAATTTCATGCTTGATGATAAAGACTACCGTCTCAAATCCAGCGCGCCGTGCGTCGTACAAACTATAATCGATGATGGCCTCACCGGACGGCCCTACCGGATCAATCTGCTTCAGTCCGCCGTAGCGGCTGCCCATTCCTGCCGCCATGACCACCAAAATCGGTTTCTTCGCCATAAATAAGCTCCTTCCTCGGTCCGGCACTGCGACGCTTCCGCCACTGCCGGGTCTCTTACCTATGCTTTTATGATACACGCTCCTTCCCCTTCTTGCAAGCCCTGCCCCGGAAAGCTGACAAAATCCCGAAAATGTTACGCAATTCTTGGTAGCAATCCCCTTTCGATAATGTTATAATACTATCAACAGAAATTATTTTTCATTTTTAGATCGGAGGCTTCATCATGCAGACCGTCCCCCCTATCCGTGCACTGGTGTTAGCCGGCGGCGGCGCCAAAGGCAGCTACCAGATCGGTGTGTGGCGTGCCTTACAGGAACTGAATTGGCATCCCGCTATCATCACCGGAGCCAGTGTAGGCACCTTGAACGGCTGTATGTTTGCCATGGGCAAAGATAAGGAAGCGGAAGAACTGTGGCGGTCGCTGGAAATCCATGACGTATTGGATGTTCCCTCTACCCGCGACCCGGAGGAACTGAACCGCTTTTTTCTGGACGTGATCCGCAGCGGCGGGCTGAATGTGGAACCCTTGGCAGAACGCATCGATACCCTTATCGATGAGGATGCGGTACGCCGGGCGCCCATTCGTTTTGGATTGGTAATGACCGAAATGTCCACGATGCGCAGCGTCCAATGCCGCATCGAAGACATTCCGCAAGGACGCTTGAAAGACTATCTGCTGGCCTCCAGCGCTTGTTTCCCGGCACTGCGCCCCCGGGAGATTGATGGCGTGAAATACATTGACGGCGGCTGGCGAGACAATATGCCGTTGGCGCTGGCGGCTTCGATGGGAGCCACCGAACTTTTGGGCGTGGATGTCGATGGCATTGGCATCGTGCGGCAAAACCACACCGGGCTGCCCACCCGCATTGTGCGCAGCCACTGGAATTTGGGCCCCACGCTGGACTTTGACCCCGCCCGTGCAGCCCGCAACATTGCACTGGGGTATCTGGACACCATGCGATTGTTTGGCCGGGTAGGCGGTACCGCCTATGCGATCCTGCCCGATCAAGACGGTTTTTTGGCTCACTTTGCCGAGACCTACCAGCGGATTCTGGAACAGGTCAACGACCGCGCGCCCGGTATGGACCGCGTTGAGCGCGCCGCTCGGCAGCGTGCCGGGTATCCCAAACCGTTTGCTCCCAACCCCAGCGCCCCCACGCGGGGTGCGTTGGCGCCGTTGGAATTGGCCTGCGAACGGCTGCATGTGCCGGAGGATCTCTCCTATACGCCCAAACTGTTGGCTGCCACCTTTTTGGGTAGCTTCGACAAAGATCCCGCCGATTGCTTTCCCGCCCTGCTGGACGGCAAGGAAGGAAGTCTGGTAGCCGAACGGGCTATGGCTGCAGCCGTGCCGGAGGAATTTATCACCGCGCTGGTCAGCCGCGCATTGGCCGAAACGCCGTTGTTGTAATCGCCAAAGGAGGCTTATCATGTATACGTTTGCCGGTGTACCCGCGTCCGTAGGGATTGCGATTGGTCCGGTAGAACAGATCGACCATGGCACCGCCGGTCTACACCGCATCGTGTGTGATTCTTTTCGGGAGCGTGCCCTATACGATGTTGCCGTGGTGCTCGCCAAGGATGAGCTGCGTCGGTTGAGCCAACGGACCAAAGGTCCCGATGCGGATATTTTGTTGTTCCAGATTGCGCTGTTGGAGGACGAGTCTTTTACCAACGAGATTGGCGACTACATAGCTGCCGGTGCCGGCGGTGCCGCCGCCGTGGAGCGGGCCGAACAGATTTTTGCCGGACGGCTCAGCAATGTGGATGACGAATATATCCGGGAGCGCAGCGTAGATGTCTGCGATGTCTGCCGCCGGGTGGTCGACATTCTGGATGGCCGTCCCCGCCGTCGGCTGCATCTCAAACGGCCCAGCATTTTGGTGGCCGACCGCTTTTTCCCCAGCGATTTGTTCAGTTTGAACCGTCGGATGATCCTAGGACTTGCCAGCAATCAGGACAGCACGGTAAGCCACGCCGCCATCATGGCCCGCAGCATGGGGATCCCCGCTGTGGTCCAGCTCGGGGACGGTGTAGCCGCACTGGCTGCCGGACATCGCGCCATTTTGGACGCCTCCAACGACGGCACCGCCACTTTGATCATTGAGCCTGACGGCACCCACGTAGCACAGGCTGACTGCAAGATTGCCGAAAGCCGTCTGCATGGCCGTACCCCGGATCCGGTGGCTTCCCTGCCCTGCCTCACCAAGGATGGGACTGCCTTCCATCTGCTGACGGCCACCAATGCCACCGCTGACCCCAGCGAGTGGCTGCCGCAGGGTGCCGCGGGCATTGGATTGCTGCGCACCGAATCCGTCATTTTGGACGATCTGCCGGAGCAATCTCAATTTTCTCAGCTTTACGAAAAGTTGCAATATTCCGACGGTGCCATGATCGCCGTACGTACCTGCGACACCAGTGCCGACGACGATTCCCCCTGGACTTCCGAAATGCGCAAGCGGCTACACGGCCACCGGTTGTTCTGGCCGCAGATCAAGGCGCTACTGCGGGCGGCCCCCTACGGCGATTTGCGGGTGCTCTTCCCCATGATTGCCGGTGTGGAGGATTGGGATGCCTGCTTGAAAGAGGTGCAGGCTTGCCGCAACGAACTGCGGCAGACCGGTCAGGAGATAACACCGCCGCCTTTCGGCTGCATTGTGGATATGCCTTCGGCGGCACTTTTGGCTGGAGAATTGATCGAGCATGGGGCCCAGATGCTGGCCATCGACATTGAAGATCTGACCCGCTACACCTTGGCTCTGGTGCAGGACTCCGACGCTGCCGTCAGTCAGGTGGATTATCCTGCTGTACAGCGTCTGGTCAAGGAGGTCGTTCAACAGGCACAGGCCCGCAACGTGGAAGTATATCTGTGCGGCATCACCATTGAGAGCATCTCCCGCATTCCTATCTACCTCCATTTAGGCGTACGGACCTTCAGTGTTGAACCGGCGGCATTACTCCCCCTGAAAAAGCTGCTGATGGAAGAAGATTTGGGTACGTCTGATCCCCAATAACATAGCAAAAACCACCTGCCCATGAGCAGGTGGTTTTTCTTTGTCATTGCGTCTGGGTGGAATCCGAGGATGCTGCGGAGGACTCGCTGCCGCTGTCAGCGCCGCCCGTGGTGGCGACCAAAGTGTCGTCCCGCTCCCCGGCGATGAACACGCTGACGATCGTTTTGCCGGCGTCAAACTTGGTTCCCGCCAGCACATCGGTCTTGGCTACACAGCCTTCCGCCATCGTGCCGTCATTTTCGATGATCTGCATCTTATACTGGATGCCTCTCTCGTCCAACTGCTTGCTGGCGTTCGATTGGGTGAAGCCGATAATATCCGGCATTTCCACCAGATTGGGGCCTTTGCTGACCACGATCTGGATGATCTGGTTTTCCTCGGTCTTGAGTGTTCCTGCCACCGGATCCTGACTAATGACGATGCCCGCCGGAATTTCCGAACTGTTTTCCTCCGTCATCACAATGCGGTAACTGGTATAGAGGTCGTTGTCCTTGATCTCGCTGGCATAGCGCTTGCCCACCAAATCCGGGACCGTTTCCAACGGTGCTTCACTGGAAGCGTCGCTTTCCTCGCTCTGACTTGTGGTGGGCGGCGGCGTGGCTTTGCCACTACTGTCGCTGCCGCCGGCATCCAACAGGCTCCAAATTAGCAGGATGGCCAACACCACAATGACTACCAACGAAACCCCCATAATTTTACGGGTGCTGATCTGGTTGTCCCCGCGCTCAAACATGGCGTTGGCCACGTTGGGGTCGGTCAGGGCACTCATTAGCTCCGGCACGGTCTGCATACGGCGGGCGGGGTCCAACCGCAAGGCGCAGGCCAGTACCTGTGAAAACCAGGTGGGGACGCCCGCTTCCAAACTGTGGGCAGATTCCAGACTATCCCGCACTTTGCGCTGCGGCGCCGCCACAGGCGTTTGGCC
This sequence comes from uncultured Gemmiger sp., assembly GCA_963557315.1. Classification (GTDB taxonomy): domain Bacteria; phylum Bacillota; class Clostridia; order Oscillospirales; family Ruminococcaceae; genus Gemmiger. The sequence continues at coordinate 96,442 of CAUWAX010000006.1, forward strand.
GGTCACCAATTTATAGCAGACGGCCGCCAGCGCATACACATCGGTGTATCGGCCGCTGAATTCTGACGCCGAATACTGCTCCGGCGCTGCATAGCCGGGATACAACTGACTCTTCAATTCGCTGCCGCCGGTGCGCAGCGCCAGCGTACCGTACCCGGTCAGCCGTGCGGTGCCATCGATGGGCAGCAGGATGTTGTCCGGGCAGATGCCCCGGTGGATCAGCCCCGCTTTGTGCAGTTGGGTCACCCCTTCCATAATGGGCTGCAACAGGGTCCGGGCTTCGGCCGGTGTGAGCGTGCGGCTGCGCAGGCTGAGGTAATGGGTCAGCGTCATCCCCTTTTCACTTTCCTCGATGGCATAGACGGTATTGTTTTCCTCCAGCACATCCAGAATCGTGCTCAGCCCCGTGGCTGGGGTCAGATTGTGCAGATCATCGTACAGATCCTTAAAGTCCATACGGCTGGTCTTGAATAGAACTTCTTTGCCCTCTTTGGGCATAAGGGCGCCTTCTGCACTGCGGCCATTGCAAAGTGTGACCGGGAAATATTCCTTGATGAGCACAAACTTCTTTTCTTCGTTGAACACGCCGCGGTAACAAAGCCCATCTCCGTCGGCACTCAGGTAGCTACCCACTGTATAGCGTTCCGCCAGTTGGGTTCCCAAGGGAAGGGCGCCTTCTGGATTTTGGTTTTGCAGGGAACGTCCGCAATGGGGACAGTCCCCACCATACCCGCCCGGCAGTGGCTGCAAGCAATGGGGACAAAGGAATTCAGCCATAGAAAATCCTTTCGTTAGATACAAGAAAAGAGAGCAAAGTTTCTCCTTCACTCTCTTTCCGGTCTTTTAACGGTCGAGGTCTTCCTCGTTTTCCAGCGAATGCCAAGCGTTTTGTACGTCGTCGTCGTCATCCAGCGCATCCAGCAGTTTTCCCATCTGGGTCAGCTGATCGGGGTCGGTCAGCGTGGTGGTCGTGGCAGGAACCTGCGCCACGTCTGCCGAGATAAAGGTATATCCTTTGCCCTGCAATGCATCACAAACAGCGGTGAAGTTTTCCGGCGTGGTGGTGACCTGCGCTGCTTCTTCGCCAGCATCAAAATCTTCCGCACCGGCATCCAGCGCGTCCATCATCAGCTCATCGGGATCCTTGTCCTCCAGATCCACAACGATGACGCCTTTCTGGGTGAACATAAAGCTGACACAGCCCATCTGGCCCAGATTGCCGCCGAACTTATCAAAGTAATGGCGCATATTGGCTGCGGTACGGTTGCGGTTATCGGTCAGGGTTTCCACCATGACAGCCACACCGCCGGGACCGTAGCCCTCATAGGTCATGGCTTCATACTCGGTCTTGTCGCCGCCCTCGGCACGCTTGATGATGCGCTGAATGTTATCGTTGGGCACGCTGTTGGCCTTTGCCTTAGAGATCAGCGCTGCCAGCTTGGAGTTGGAAGCCGGGTTGGCACCGCCCTCCTTAACAGCCACGGCGATCTCGCGGCCGATCTTCGTAAATACCTTAGCGCGGGCGCCGTCGGTCTTTTCTTTCTTCCGCTTGATGTTGTTCCATTTGCTATGTCCAGACATAAATGTGGATCCCCCTCGTTTGTATTCATTCAGGCTTTTGACTGTAAGCCGATAATTACCAGTTAAGTATTATAGCACAACCGAACGTCCTTTTCAAGCCCCGGCTCAAGGCCCGGGCAGAGATTGCACCGGCTTTTCCGCAAAAAAAGGCCTCCGCCCATAGGCGGAGGCCCCACGCTTGCTTAATACTTTGCCGGATTGGCGGACAGGTACTTCTTGACCATCAAGGCCACCTTGAATACGATCGCATCGTCAAAGTTGCGCAGATCCAGCCCCGTCAGTTTGCGAATCTTCTCCAACCGGTAGACCAACGTGTTGCGGTGGACAAACAGTCCACGGCTCGTTTCGGAAACGTTGAGGTTGTTCTCGAAAAAGCGCTGGATGGTGAACAGCGTTTCGGCGTCCAGCGAATCAATGCTCTCCTGCTTGAACACCTCGCGCAGAAATGCCTCGCACAGGGTGGTGGGCAGTTGGTAGATCAGGCGGGCAATGCCCAGATGGTCGTAGCTGATGACCTGCCGTTCGGTGTCGAACACCTTGCCCACTTCCATAGCAATCTGGGCTTCTTTAAAGCTGGAAGCCAAATCTTTAATGTTGTTGATGGGGGTACCGATGCCCACCACAGCTTTGATGTAATGGTCGCCCTGCAGCGTGTCCACAATCGAAGTAGCCAGCTTTTCCATATCCCGGGTGTTGTTGTCGGGCTTGATCTCTTTGACAAGGACGGTATCGCTCTCACTGATATTGAAAACGAAATCCTTCTGCTTATCCGGGAATAGACCGCTTACCACGTCGTAAGCGGAAATATCGTTGCCGGAGGTGACCCGGATCAGCAGCACCACCCGCTGGGCATCCGAGATAAAATGCAGTTCCCGCGCCTTGGCATAGATATCACCCGGCAGAATATTGTCCAACACCACGTTTTTGATGAAATTGGTCTTGTCGAACTTTTCATCATGGTACTGCTTAATGCATTGCAGGCTGATGGACAGCATAGCGGCAAACTGTTCCGCCGTGGGGTCGGTGCCCTCTACAAAAGCGGCATAATCGTTATGCTTTGCATTGGAAAATTGATGGTAGGAGTAGCCGTCCCGTACAAAGGCATCCCCCGCCGTTTGACGTACTGCGGCCACACCGTCGCGCACTTCTCCGATCTGTCCCAGCTCGGAGCAGGAGATAACCGTACCGGTCTCGTCCACTACGCCGACCACACGGTCGACGGCCTCCTTCATCTGGTAGACCACGTTCTGGAATACCCTATTGGCCATAATCTGTGACTCCCCTTTGGTTCATTTGGGTGGTTTGGCATAATGCCTTTTGGTAAACTGACTGAAAACAGAAAGCTCCTGATGTATATTTTACACAATCAACTTGTCTTTTGCAACATATTTTAACGAAAAAAGCAAGATTTTCTTGTACAATTTTGATTCAGGCATACAAAATCCCCGCTGAAGCCAGATTCAGCGGGGAAAAATGTCCGTCATTTTGACGACGGGCCCTGTTCTTTGTCCTTCATAGAACCGGTTCCGCCCTCCACAACGCCGCGGCGTTGGAACACATAGGAGAAGCTGTGGAAGAAAATCTTCAAGTCCATACCAAAAGTCAGATGTGCGGCATACTCACCATCGTACTTAGCCTTCACATCGATCGGAAGCTCATCCCGGCCATTGACCTGCGCCAGTCCCGTCAGACCGGGGCGGATGTCATTGGCATGGACCCGATCCCGGGCTTCGATGAGATCGTACTGATTGTACAATGCGGGACGCGGCCCAATAATGCTCATCTGCCCTGCCAAAATGTTATAGATCTGGGGCAGTTCATCCAGACTGGTTTTGCGCAGGAAGGCGCCACTCTTGGTGATATAGCTGTCCGGGTTTTTCAAGAGGTGCGTGGGCACATCGTGGGGAGTGTCCCCGCGCATCGTGCGAAATTTTAGGATGTTGAAATGAGTTTTCCCCTTCCCTACCCGGCGCTGCTTAAAAAACACCGGTCCCGGGGAATCGCTCTTAATCCAGATCGCAATGATGGCCATAGGGATCGCCAACACAATAGCCGCCGCCAGTGAAAGCACAAAGTCCAGCAGCCGTTTGATGTAACGTTGATACACGGCGTTATTCCTCCTTGCCCGATTCCTTCTGCCGCTGCTCCATCTGCTTTTGGATTTCCTCCTTGGAGAACAGCCCCGTATTGCCGGTGACCGCCACGACCGTGTGGTCGGCCCGCACCCGACGGTTGGGATGATAGCTGGGCACCATATGCTGCAAACATTCTACCACTGCGTCGTCGTTGTGGTGAGCCGCCGCCCGCAAGTCCTGCAATCCGGTGTAGAAATCCGCCAGATCGATCTCCATAGGCGGCGCGATAAAGATCTTGTTGTGGGCGGTCTTGCGCATCTTATCCTGCTCGGTATCCATGAGCAGTTCCTCGTACAGTTTCTCGCCGGGGCGCAAACCGGTAATCTTGACCTGCATATTCACGCCGGGCTCATACCCGTAAAACCGAATCAGCCGGTTGGCCAGATCCATGATCTTGACCGGTTCACCCATATCCAACACATAAATGCTGCCGCCTTTGGCAAGGCCGCCGGCTTGCAGCACCAACTGGGCTGCCTCAGTAATCGTCATAAAATAGCGCACGATCTCCGGATGCGTAATCGTCACCGGACCGCCCCGTTTGATCTGCTCTTCAAACAGCGGAATGACGCTGCCGTGACTGCCCAGCACATTGCCGAACCGCACGGCCATACACTTCATGTCGGTACCGCTGTCGAAAGACTGAATGAGCATCTCACACAGCCGCTTGGTACAGCCCATGACGTTGGTAGGATTAACCGCCTTGTCGGTAGAAAGCTGTACAAACCGCTCGACGCCGTGTTCCGCCGCCGCCGTGAGCAGATTCTTGGTGCCAAAGACGTTGTTTTTAACGGCCTCCGCCGGGCTGATCTCCATCAACGGCACATGCTTATGCGCCGCCGCATGGAAAACCACCGACGGATGGTAGGTATCAAATACCTCGTTGAGGCGTTCCTTATCCCGGATAGATCCGATCAGCGTAATGACCGGCGCATCGGCACCGTACTTGTTGCGCAGTTCGGTTTCCAGCTCATAGGCACAGTTTTCGTAGATATCAAAAATCAAAAGGCGCCGGGGCTGATACCGCATGATTTGACGGCACAATTCGCTGCCGATGGAACCGCCACCGCCGGTAACCAGTACCACTTTGTCGTGCAGGTACTCCGAAATCTGGGCATTATTCAGTTGGATTTCGTCCCGGGAGAGGAAGTCCGCCGTGTTCAGTTCCCGGAAACCTGCGGCCACCGGGTTGCCGTTTTCGTCTACCGCCTGCGGGTCGGAAAGCATCCGCACCCGGCAGTGGGTGGAATTGCAGAGGTTGATGATCTCACTGAGTCGGTCGCCCTTCACTGTGGTGATGGCGATGACGATCTCCATGATATGGTATTTGCGCACCAGTTCCGGTATGTCGGAGATCGTACCCCTCACCGGGACACCCTGTACCCGCAGTCCCTTTTTGGTCAGGTCATCATCCACCATGCAGATGGGATCGCCAAAGCTCTGGTTTTTGTTCTTACAAAGGTTGACCGCCCAAGCGCCGGCATTGCCCGCACCTACAATCAACAATGGCGTGGGATTTTCCGGTTTGTGGGCACGGGTCCCCCGCACAGTTTTGATGAGCCGCCATAAAAAGCGGACACCTGCAATGGCTGCCGTATTGAATACCGCACCAAAAATCAACACCGAACCACTGATGGGACGGCTGCGATAGAACAGATCGAACAGCATAATCAACCCGGTGGCCAATCCCGAAAGGCAGGTCAACCGGGCAAGGTCCCGCATGCCGGCATACTCCCACATGATCTCGTATAAGCCGCCGAACCAGAACACGATCATGTAGATGGGCAGCACATAATAGAGCATGGGCGCCATGGCGCGCAAGATCTCGGCGCGCTGGTAGGCTTCACCGCTATCAAATCGCAGCATTACTGCCAGCCAATAACAGAAAACGATCAGGCCGCAGTCGAGCAGCATCAAAAGGATGCGGCGGGGCAATCCCTTGATAAGTTGTTTGGAATCCTGTTGCATGAAGTTCGATCCTTTTATCTTTCACCGACTCCGAGGGCCGGAAATCTGTATTTTTTGTTTACAGAGTATTATAACACAAATCTGCCCCGTTTGTCTTGTGATAAACCAGGCAAACGGGGCACATACTGCCTAAAAATAGGCAGAAAATTTTGGCAAAGAAGAAAGTTTTTTATTCTACCGTGACGCTCTTGGCCAGATTGCGGGGTTTATCCACATCCAGACCTTTGGCACAGCTCACATAGTAGGCCAACAACTGCAGCGGAATCACCGCCAAACTGGTGGCGAAATGAGGATCGGTCTTGGGCACATAGACGGTGAATCCGGCGGTATCCTCGATGCTGTAATTGCCGTAGGTAGTCAGGCCCATGAGGAACGCACCGCGGCTCTTGACTTCTACCATATTGGAAACGCTCTTTTCGAAGAGGTCAGGCTGGGTCAGGATACCCACCACCAAGGTGCCGTTCTCTACCAAAGAGATGGGACCGTGCTTCATCTCACCCGCCGCGAACGCTTCGGAATGGATGTAGCTGATCTCCTTGAACTTCAAGCTGCCTTCCAGCGCCACCGCATAGTCCAGACCGCGTCCAATAAAGAAGGCGTCTTTGGCGTTGGCATATTTGCTGGCGAACCACTGGATCCGCTCTTTGTCTGCCAAGATTTTCTCGATCTTGTCGGGCAGTGCTTCCATCTCCGCCACCAGATTTTCGTACTGGCCCTCCGCCAAGGTGCCCCGCACCCGGGCAAATTCGGTAGCCAGCAGATAGCACGCAGCCAACTGGGTGCTGTATGCTTTGGTGGTGGCCACCGAGATTTCAGGACCGGCCCAAGTATACATGGTCGCATCCGCTTCTCGGGCAATGCTGGAGCCTACCACATTCACAATACCGATGGTCCGCACGCCCCGCTCTTTGCACAGACGCAGTGCGGCCAGCGTATCGGCAGTTTCGCCGCTCTGGCTGATGACCAGCGCCAAGGAATCCGCCTCCAGCACCGGGTTGCGGTAACGGAACTCACTGGCCACATCCACTTCCACCGGCAACCGGGCCAGACTTTCAAAGACGTACCGCGCAGCCATACCCACATGGTAAGCCGAGCCGCAGCCAATGATATAAATGCGCCGCACCGTACGGATGGTTTCCTCGTCCAGTGCCAGTTCGGACAGATCGATCTTACCGTCCTTGAGCCGCGGCGAAATGGTATCCCGCACGGCAGCGGGCTGCTCGTGGATTTCCTTCATCATGAAATGCTCGTAGCCGCCCTTTTCGGCCGCCTCGGCATCCCATTCGATGGTGGTGGTTTCGTGGGTGACGGGTTCCTTATCGACGTTGAAGAACTCGATGGAATCCGGCGTCAGACGCGCGATCTCCAGATTGTCAATGTAGTAGACGGTACGCGTGTACTTGAGCAGCGCCGGTACATCCGAAGCGATGATCGAGCCGTTTTCACACTGGCCCACGATCAGCGGGCTGTCCTTGCGCACCGCATACACCGTGCCGGGCTGGTCCGCAAACAGGATTCCCAGCGCATAGGAACCGCGGACATGCAGCATCATGCGGGAGATGGCATCCAGAGCATCCCCGGCAGATTCGCCGGTATAGTAGTAGTCCAACAGTTGGGCCACCACCTCGGTGTCAGTCTGGGAAACAAAGTGATACCCGCGATTGGTCAGCCGTTCCTTGATTTCCAGATAGTTTTCGATGATGCCGTTATGGACCACCGCGATCTTTTGATCCCGCGAATAATGCGGGTGCGCATTGAGCACCGACGGTTCGCCGTGGGTAGCCCACCGCGTATGCCCGATGCCGCAGCTACCCGGCACGGCGTTACCGCCGTCGGTCATCTCGCTGAGGACCTTCAAACGTCCTTTGGCTTTGACTACCTCGATCTTGCCGACGGCGTTCTCCACCGCCAGACCTGCCGAGTCATACCCGCGATACTCCAGCTTGGCCAGTCCATCCAGTAAGATCGGTGCGGCCTGCGCTGCGCCGGTAAAGCCTACAATTCCACACATGGGCATACCCTCCCGGTTTTGGCTTTTTTATGGTTTTTGCTTTTTTCTTTATAAATAACAGAAACTACGTATCAGTATATTCGATTGCAGAACAAATGTCTACCCTATCTTTACAAAAAGCGGGCGGCCGTCAAGGGCAACAGCCGCCCGCCGCGCGCATTCTCCCTTTCCGGTTTCTTACACCATAAGAACCTTTCGAGTCCTCGCGCAGTATTCAGCATACCACACTTTCGAAAGAACGGCAAGTGCCAAACTCTGAGAAGGGTCTTTTTCGCACTGTTTGCAAAATTTTCTTAGGAATTGCGCTGCAAAATTTTATTTATTTAGGTGTTCACCCGCCGGGCCACAACCACAAACCGGCCGTTATCGCTGGAGTATTCACAGGTGGAGAGTGTCAGCAGTTGTTCGCCGTAGGACGGACGGATACCGGTATCCACATTGCTACGGGACAGCACTTCATCCACAAAGGTGTTGTAAGTTTCTTCGTCCATATCCACATACTGATTGTAGACAAAACTGGTATCCTGCACCACGTCGATGGCAAAGGCTGCAAACACCTCATACTGGGCATCCCCGTAAACGGTATCAAATTCGATATAGGGGTGTTCCTGATAGTAATCGGCTTCCTTATAGCCGGTCAAGCATCCGAAAATCGTGCCGGTCTTCATGTTGTGGCCGTAGACGATCAAGTTTTCGCTCTGGTCATTGGCCCCCAACGTGGTCTTTTCGTCCAGATACGGCGCACCATAGACGCTGTACTCTTTATTAAAGTCGTGCCGCAGGTAGAAATCCTTGTTGTCCGGCGCATACATCACCGGGAAGTCCAAGGGGGTGTCCTCGATGCTGATCCACCCAATAAAGTCACTGTTCTGCTCCCGCAGGGCGGCAAACTTGGCACTGTTCGGTTCTTCCCCATCCTCTGCCGTTTGAGCGTCGGAGTCGATCATGGATTGCAGATTGGCAAATTCGCTTTCGGTTTTGCGGTCATCGAAGTACCGTTTGACCAACAAACCGGCACTGACCAAAAACACCACCAAGCATACCACCATGGCCACATTGTAGGCTATATTGGTCTTGTTGTGCTTTTTTGCCGTTTTGCCGGATTTTGTATGGGATTTATGTTCTGTTGGGTGTTGGGCTTCCGTATGTCGGTTGCTCTCCCCACGGGGATTTGCTGCATGGGGACGCTCGGTGCGCCGGGGTTCCGTTTCTTGGTCGGGAACCGGCTCCGATTTCGGCTCCGGCGGAACCACCGGCTGCATACGCCGCGTTGCATAGGGATCGTCGTTACGATGTATTTTGGCCATAACTGGGTTCACCTCGTCAAATTTGTTTCTACTATACGCCATTACTGCCAAAATTGCAAGCAAAACCGCTGTGCCCTACCAGAGGACACAGCGGCATTTAGGACAGGATCACTCGCGGATCTCGATGCCCAATTTGAATTTCAAGTTGCCCAGAATCTTCTTGACAAAACGGTCAATTTCATCGGGGGTGAAAGGCTTATCGCCGGGCTGGAAGTAAAGACTGAACGCCATGCTCTTCTTGCCGGCCCCCAGCTTCTCGCCACGGTAGATGTCGAACAGCTCCACCCTAGTCAACTGCTTGCAGGCGCGCTGCATCTCTGCGGTCAAGGTACCGCACTCGGTTTCCTCGGGCGCGACCAACGCCAAGTCGCGCTGGACCGGTGCCAGTTCGGGAATCGGCGTGTAGTGCAGCGCCTTGGGAACCAGATCATAGAACTTGGACCAGTCGATCTCACCCAGATAGATGTTCTGGTTGCTGCGGCTATCCTTAGGCAGCTTCAGTTCTGCCGTCACGTCATTGGCCAGCTTGCCAAAGACGCCCACGCGCTCCCCTTCGCAGAGGATGTAGGCGGCAATACCGGGGTGCAGCCAAGGCACATCGGTGGCACGCACCACCGTCAGTTCGGTGCCGAAGGCAGTCCCCAAAGCCTCCACAGCCCCCTTCATGGTGAAGAAGTCCTCGCCCTCGCCCCAAGCTGCAAAGCCCAGTTGCAGGCGTTCTTCAGGCAGTTCGGTAATCGGCTGCTGCTTGGGGATATAGATGTTGGACAGCTCGAAAAGGCGGCCGTCGTTGTTGCCTTTCTTCAGATTGTCCACCACCACGTTGAGCAGCGACGGCGCCAAGAGCGAACGCATGATGGTCAGGTTGGAGGAAATGGGGTTCAGAATGCGGATGACGTTGCGTTCCGGCGCATCGGCGGCGATGTGGAGCATGTCCAAATCGGCATCGGCATAGAATGCCAGCGTTTCAGCCTCATAGAAGCCCTGTGCGCACATAGCACGCTTGGCCTTGGCACGAGCCTTCTGCACCGTGGTCAGACCGCCGGTGGTGACCTGAGCCGCCTTCAGGAAGGTAGGTTTGATGTGGTCATATCCATACTCGCGGATGACTTCCTCGGCCAGATCGGGTTCGCCAATCTCGATGTCCTCACGCCAACGGGGCGCAGTCACCTGCATGGTGTCGCCATCAGCTTCCAGCACGACCTCGAATTGCAGGCGGTTCAGAATGTCCAGCACTGCCTCGGTGGGCACCGTAATGCCGAGAATGGCATTGATGCCGCTGATGGTGGCGGTAAACTTTTTGCCCTCCCGCGGGGCACCGGCAGAACAATCAAAATGCGTTGCGGTGACTTCGCCGCAGCCCAGTTCCTGAATCAGGTGCAGCGCACGGGCCATGCCCAACTCGGTAGTATACTCCGAGATGCCCTTTTCGTAATGGCTGGAAGCGTCGGTGTTCTGGCCAAGGCCGCGGGCCGTTTTCCGGATGTTATCCCGGGCAAACTTGGCAGACTCGAAGAGCAACTGGGTGGTGCTGTCCTTGATTTCGCTGTTCAAACCGCCCATGACACCGGCCAGCGCTACCGGCTTGCTGCCGTCGCAGATGACCAGATTGTTGGGGGTCAGCTTGAATTCCTTGCCGTCCAGCGTGGTGATCTCCTCGCCGTCTTTGGCGCGGCGCACGATGATCTGGCAGCTTTCCAGCGTGTCCATATCAAAGGCGTGCATGGGCTGACCGATTTCCAGCATGACATAGTTGGTGATGTCCACCACGTTGGAGATGCTGCGCAGACCACACAGCGCCAACTGGCGGCACATCCAGCGGGGCGACGGACCGGGGGTAATGTTGTGGACATAGTGGCCGATGTACCGCGGGCAGAGATCCGGCGCTTCCACCGTGATGGAGAGCCGCGGATCGGTGGTAGTGGATTCGTTGTAATCGGTAGCCGGCATCTTCAGCGGCTTGCCCAGCACGGCCGCCACTTCCCGGGCGATGCCCAGCACGCTCTGGCAGTCAGGGCGGTTGGAGGTGACCGCAATATCAAAGATATAGTCGTCCAGTCCCACTACCTGCTGGATGGGGGTTCCGGGGACCGTGTCTTTGGGCAGATCCAGCAGGCCGTAGACCTCAGCACCGGGATACAGATCCTCGTTGAGGCCTAACTCCTCACCGCTGCACAGCATGCCGTTGGATTCGATGCCCATCAGCGGCTTGGCTTTGATCTTGATGCCGCCGGGCAGCGTAGAGCCATCCAACGCAGCGGGCGTATGCATGCCGGCGTAAACGTTGGGCGCACCGGTGGAAATTTGAATGTCATGGCCATACTCGCCGCAATCCACCTTGCAGATATGCAGGTGGGTGCCTTCCTGCGGTGTGCATTCGGTGACAACGCCCACCACAACCTTATCGATCTCTGCAGACAGGTCGATCAGTTCCTCGACCTCGAAACCGCAGTCAAAGAGCTTGCCCTCCAGTTCCTGTGCCGTAACATCGATGTCTACATATTGTTTCAACCAACTGAATGGTACTTTCATCTCAGGCTTCCCCCTCTCAATCCTCGAACTGCTTCAGGAACCGCAGATCGTTTTCAAACATCAGACCGATGTTGTTGATGCCATATTTCAGCATAGCAATTCGCTCGATGCCGATGCCGAACGCAAAGCCGGAATACACCTTCGGGTCGATGCCACAGTTTTCCAACACGCTATGATGCACGACACCCGCACCCAGAACCTCGATCCAGCCGGTGTGCTTGCACAGCGAGCAGCCCTTGCCGCCGCACTCGAAGCAGGAAACGTCCACCTCGACGCTGGGTTCGGTGAAGGGGAAGTAGGAAGGACGCAGACGGGTCTTGACCTCGGGGCCAAACAGAGCCTGCACAAACTTATCCAACATACCCTGCAGATCACAGAGGGTAATCCCCTTATCCACCACAAGGCCCTCCATCTGATGGAACATGGGGCTGTGGGTGGCGTCAGAGTCGGAGCGGAACACACGGCCCGGCACCAGCACCTTGATGGGCGGCTTTTCCATATCCATCACGCGGATCTGGCCGCCGCTGGTCTGGGTACGCAGCACGATGTCGTCAGCCACATAGAAAGTATCCTGCATATCCCGGGCCGGATGGTTCTTCGGCACGTTCAGGCGGGTAAAGTTGTGGTCATCGTCCTCGATCTCAGGGCCTTCGTAAATTTCAAAGCCCATGCCGGAAAAGACATCCACGATTTGGTTCTTGACCAGTGTGATGGGATGCAGATTGCCGGTGGTACGCACCTTGCTGGGCAGGGTAATGTCCACCGTTTCGGCAGCATTGCGCGCAGCCAATGCCGCACGCTCCACCTGCGCGGACAGTTCCTGATACTGCGCCTCGGCCCAGTTTTTGAACTCATTGATGGTCTTGCCCATGGCCGGACGATCCTCTTTGGGCACATCCCGCAGCGCCTTGGTCAAACCGGCCACGGCGCCGTTCTTGCTCAAAAACTTCTGCCAGAAGGCCGACAGTTCCGCCTCATTGGCAACGGCTGCGCCCGCCTGCTCGATGGCGGAACGCAATTCTTTGATTTTGTCTTCCATAGTACACCTCTGCTCTGTACGGGGCGGGGCAATTAAAAAGGCCTCGTCCCTGTGTTTCATCAGGGACGAAGCCTTGCAGTTACAAAACTCCGCGGTACCACCCGTGTTCCGCATACAATCATGCGGCGCTCTTTGCCTGCCGGTAACGGTGCAGTGCCGTTGCGCGCTACTGGGACGCCGAGATCAGCGCTGTTCCCACGCACCACTCAGGAGCGAACTTCCCCGCGAACCTGTTGCAGGCGGCTTGCAGCCGGTGACCGCCCTCTCTGACCCAAAAAATCCGCGCGTACTTTCTCCGTCAATGTGTTTTTCCAATACAAACATCAGTATAATCGGCCCATCGGAATTTGTCAAGGGCGGCATGACGCAAAAAGAGGGCCCGAAGGCCCTCCCCTTTTTACGCAGATCAGTCGTTGCGGCGGCCGATCATACGCAGGATATACAAGAAGATGTTGATAAAGTCCAGATACAGGTTCAGCGCACCAATGATGGACGCCTTGTGCAGCATAGCCGCATCCCCGCCAAAATAGGCGTAGTGATGTTTGAGCATCTGGGTGTCATAGGCAGTCAGGCCCATGAAAATCAGCAGACCCACTGCGCAGAGCAGCAAATCCATCAGCTCAAACCGCATGCCGAACAAGCTGAAAAAGCTGCCTACCAGAGAGCAGACCAGCATTGCGATCAGGCCGCCCATCAGTTTGGGACCCCAACCGGTCAGGTCCCGGTGGGTGGTGGCGCCGTACACGGCCATCACGCCAAAATAGACCGCGCCCACCAAGAAGGCCAGAATCAGGCTGGCAAAATCATAGACCAAGAACAGCGTGGACAGATTCATGCCGTTGAGCACAGCGTAGCCAAAGAAAAGGCCGGTAGCCGTGGAAGGCTGGATCTTGGTGATCCGCCCCGACAGCACAAAGACCAGCACCAGTTCCCCGATGAGGGTGGCGTAGATCAGGCCGGTGGTGACCAACGGCACAATCAAACCGCTGAGCACCGTGGCAATGCCGGTGGCGAAGGTGACCAATAGGCCGGCAAACATCCAGCCGAAGGTTTTGGTCATATACTGACTTAGCGTGCCGAACGGGCTTTCCGCGTAAGAAATATCATTGTAATCTCGGTACATGGTTGATTCCCCTTTCTTAATACGGTATTATAGCCATAAAAGATGTGAAAACCATCACAAATTTATGAAGTACCTGTAAACAGTATGGTACAGAAAGGGAAAAAAGTCAAGAATGGATTCATTTGGCATTTATCTCCACGTTCCCTACTGCAAAGCCAAGTGCCGCTACTGCGATTTTTACTCGGCGCCGGGGGCTCGGGGCGTACCGCAATCCTATGTAGATGCCTTGCTGCGAGAACTGCGTTTCCCCCACCGGCAACCCGACACAGTCTATTTTGGCGGCGGCACCCCGGCCTTGCTCTCCCCCGCGCAGGTGAAAGCGTTGATTCAAGCTGCCGACCCGCTGCCGGGGGCAGAGATCACACTGGAAGCCAACCCCGACACCGTCACGCCGGAAAGTCTGGCAGGATTCCGAGAAGCTGGTGTGACCCGTATCAGTTTTGGCGTACAAAGCGCCGACGATGCCCAACTGCGCCGGCTGGGCCGTACCCATACCGCTGCCGGGGCCGCCGAGGCGCTCCGGATGGCACAGGCTGCGGGGTTCCCCGAAATTTGCGGCGATATTATGCTGGCGCTGCCCCATTACACCAAGGCCGAATTTGATGCCACACTGGACCTGCTTCAGCAAGGCGGGTGTACCCACATCTCGGCCTATCTGTTAAAGATCGAACCCGGCACCGCCTTTGCCAAATTTCCACCGGAGGGCCTCCCCACCGCCGACGAGGCAGCCGATTTCTACCTATATGCCGTGCAGCGGTTGGAGTCCGCCGGTTACACCCAGTACGAAATCAGCAATTTTGCCCAACCGGGCCACGAAGGGCGGCACAATCTTTTGTATTGGAACTGCCGGGACTACTGGGGTATTGGTCCCGCAGCCCACAGTTGCTTGCAAAATGTGCGGCGCTACTGGCCCGATGATGTGCAGGGATTTATAAGCGGCGCTCTGCAAGAACAGGAGGAAGGCCGCTGTGACGCCGAAGATTTTCTGCTCATGCAGCTGAGGCTGACCCAAGGGTTGGATTTGGAGGAATACGCCCGTTGGGGCGGGCATTGTACCCCTGCACAGATGGATTTTCTGCGCCGCTGCGCCGCCAACGGCTATGCCGTCTTCTCGGGGCAGCGGGTACGGCTGACCCCTGCCGGGATGGTTGTACAAAACGCCATTTTGGAAGCCCTGCTATAACCAAAAAGCCGGAGATCCTTTGTCAGGATCTCCGGTTTCTTTATTCCGCAAATTTATTCCGCAAAGCGCCGAATCGGCCAGCCCAGCAATGCAGCTGCCGCTTCATCGTGGGTAACCAGAACGGTTGGCCGGTCACCGGCCAACCGTACCGTGGCCGCCGCGGCTTGTTCCACCAGTTCCGCATCCATGCCGGTAAAGGGTTCATCCATGAGCAGGGTTTGGGCATCTTGACAGAGCAGCGCCCGCAAAAGCGCCGCCCGACGTTTTTGCCCGCCGGACAGCTTAGCTGCCGGCAGCCGCAAATCACTATCGGTGAATCCCAGCGCCCGCAGTTCCGTTTCGGCCTGCCGCAATGTCAGGCCATGTCCAGCCAACACCAAGTTGGCTCCCGCCGTCAGTTGGGGACAAAGCCGGTCCTCCTGAAAGACTGCCGCTGGCGTTTCTACCCCGGTCACGGTACCGGAGTCTGCCTCCTCCAACCCCAGCAGGATACGCAGCAGCGTAGTCTTGCCGCAGCCGGAAGGCCCCATCAGTACCATAGGGCGGTCCACCGTCCAGCTAAACGCCTGCAGCACCGTTTTGCCGCCGAACTGCTTGGACAGCTCTTGAATCACGATGCTCATAGCCGCACCTCCCCACAAAGCCGCATTTTGGCTGCACGCAGCCCCCGGGCTGCTATGGCGGAGAGCAGTGCCGACAGCACCACAATGACCAGCGTCCAAGCAAACACATCCGGTGTGGAAAGGGTGATCTTGGCACGGTAGAGGGCATCCCCCACCGAATGATCCGGCAAGCCGATGACTTCCGCCGAGACGCCGCTTTTCCAGCACATGCCCATGGCGGCAATGCAGCTTTCGCAAAAGGACGGGAAGATGCCCGGCAGCCAGATGTATCGCAGCCGCGCTGTCCATGACAGCCGATATACCCGCGCCATCTCCAACAACTGAGGGTCTGTATCCGCGATACCGGCCAACACCCCGGCGTACACTACCGGCAGCACGTGGGTGAAACTGACCACTACCGAAAGATTATCGCCCCGTACCCAGAGCAGCGCCAGAATGACGAAGCTGGCCACCGGCATAGCCCGGATCAACTGCATGATAGGGTCCACAAAGACCCGCACCGCATGCCAGCGGGATCCCGCCGCGCCCAGCACCAAGCCGCCCAACACCGCCAGCAGAAACCCGGCTACAATGCGCAGGGCACTAAACCCAATGCGCTGCCAAAACTCCGGAGTAGGCAGTAAGCGGGCCAATGCCCCGAAGGTTTGCAGCGGCGTTGCCAAAAACAGCCCGCCATGCCCCAACGTCAACGCGGCAATCTGCCACAGAATGACCCAGACAAGAATGGCCAGCAGGCGTTCCCGGTAGTTAGACGCCATAGTAGAAGTCGTCCGCAGGCAGCGCACCGCCCACGCTGGTGGGATCCGCGTCATAGAGAACTTGGAAGTAGTTGGTCAGATCCGTCTTCATCTGTTCCCCGGTCTCAAAGACGATGTTGCACTCCGGCAAAGCTTTCTGGGCCAGCGCGGCTTTGGCAACGATACCGTAGCTTTCGCACAGTGCCGCCGTGCCTTCCAGATCGGTGTTGGCAGCCTCCACACTGGCCGCGTAACCGTCGAGGAACGTTGCAAACGCATCGGGGTCCGCCTCCACGGCGTCTTTGCGGACTACCAACACACCGGTGACCAACTGAGAGCCGGCCACTTTCTGCCACTCCTCGTTCATATCCAACGCCACCCGCAGGCCCTCAACCTGCGACAGAGCACTGGTCACAAAGGGCTGGGGCAGCATGGCAATATTGGCCACGCCCGCCTGCACCTGACTGAGCGCCTCGGTAGCTTCGCTGCAATATTCAATGGTCACATCGGTATCCGGGTCGATGCCGTTTTCGCTCAATACATAGCGCAGCACGTATTCCGGTGTGGTCCCCTTACCGGTGGTCACAATGGTCTGGCCTTTCAAATCCGCCACCGACTGAATGCTATCACCTTTTTCCAGAATGTAAAGCACGCCCAGCGTGTTTACACAGGCGACCTCTACCTGTCCCTCGGTCTTTTGGTAGAGCGTTGCCGCCAGATTCGCGGGAATTGCCGCAGCATCCAACTCGCCCTTCACCAGCAGCGGCACGATCTCATCGGCCGCACCGTACATCGTAAAGGTATAGTCAGCCCCCTCTTCACTGTTCATCAGGTTGACCAGTCCCATGGTGGTGGGTCCCTTCAACCCCGCAATCCGCAGCCCTTCTGCCGCAGTTTCCGGACTGGCGGTAGCTTCGGCCACCGTGGAAGCCGGCGCAGTCTCGGCGGTAGAAGCTGCCTCCGAGGAAGAAGCCGACGCCCCGCAGGCCGCCAGCGAAAGGCTCATCGCAGCGGCCACGACCGCTGCCAACATACGTTTTACTTTCATCGTAGGAAATCCTCCTTCTTGCATTTGCGGCCCCACTATACTATAATGTTAAAAAATTGTCTGTTGCCCCGGCAACAGCCGCGCTTGGAGGGATGGCTGTGGATTACACCCCTTATTACGACGTGCTGCGCCGCACCAGTCTGTTTCGCGGCATGAGCGACCTTGATTTGGATGCTTTAACCGCCTGTTTTAGCCCCCATGTTCGGCGGTACGACCGCGGCGAGCTGCTGCTGATGGCAGGCTACGAAACCCATGAAGTGGGGGTGGTGTTAGAAGGCGAGATCGTCGCCGCCAAACCTATGCCGGACGGCAGCGCCGTGGTCATGGCTCACATGGGGCCCAGTGGAATTTTTGCCGACGTGCTGGCCGGCGGACGCAACAAAAGCCCTGTCAATATTACCGCAGCATCGCCCTGCCTGATCCTCTTTCTCCCCTGTGAGGCGTTGCTGCACCCCTGTGAAGCACTGCATCCCGCCCATTTGCAGTTGCTGCACAACTGGTTGGAAACGATCAGCAGCAAATACTTTGCGTTGGACCGCCGGTTGGAATTGCTGTGCTGCCACAGCCTGCGGGGGCGGATCTGCCTTTGGCTGTTGGAGCAGCGGGACCAAGCGGGAGCCGATACCTTCTCCACCGCACTGAGCCGGGCAGAACTTGCCTCCTACCTGAACTGCGACCGCAGTGCTTTGTGCCGGGAACTGAGCCGCATGCAAGCGGAGGGGTTGGTGGAGTTGTTCCACCGCAGTTTTAAGCTGCCCGATCCCGACCGGCTGCGCACAGCGTGGTAACCGTTGCACGCCCCTATCGCCCATGGTATAATAAAGTCGTTTGCATGGGCTTTGCCCGTTTCTATCATCATCGATTGAGGTACCGGTCATGGAAAACCGCGAAACACCTATTTTGTACATTGTGATCCCCTGCTACAACGAGCAGGAAGTCCTGCCGTTGACGGCCCCTTTGTTCCTGCAAAAGATTCAAGATCTGACGGCCGCCGGCAAGATCAGCGCGGACAGCCGCGTTTTGTTTGTGAACGACGGATCCAAGGACCGCACCTGGGAAATCATCCGAGAATTCGCTGCGTCGGATCCCCATTATGTGGGCATCTGCCAAAGCCGCAACCGTGGGCACCAGAATGCTGTGCTGGCCGGCCTGATGGAGGCCAAGGACCGCTGCGACATCACCATCTCCATCGACTGTGACGGACAGGATGACATCAACGCCATGGACGGCATGGTGGATGCCTACCGGGATGGCTGCGATGTGGTTTACGGCGTGCGCAGCAAGCGGGACACCGACACATTCTTTAAACGATTCACCGCTGAGGCTTTCTACAAACTGCTCAACGCCATGGGGGCTGAAGTGGTCTTCAATCACGCGGATTACCGCCTCATGAGCGCCCGCGTCCTACAAGAGTTTTCCAAATTCAAGGAAGTGAACCTCTTCCTGCGAGGCATGGTCCCGTTGGTAGGCTTCAAATCCACCTGTGTGAGTTATGAACGTCACGAGCGTCTGGCCGGCGAAAGTCACTACCCGTTGTCCAAAATGTTGTCGCTGGCCTTTGACGGCATCACCAGCCTATCCATCAAGCCGATTCGCTTCATCACCGGGTTCGGCGTAATCGTAGCACTGATCAGCTTTATCGGCGTGCTGTGGGCGGTGATTGAAGCCGCATTGGGCATGACGGTTTCGGGTTGGGCCAGCACTACCAGCATCATCTGCTTTGTTTCCGGTGTACAGCTGATCTGTCTGGGCGTGATCGGAGAATATATCGGCAAAATCTACATGGAAACCAAACAGCGCCCGCGGTACATCATCAGTGAAACCACCCCCAACTTTACACCGAACGAGGAGGACGACGCATGAGCCGTCAAGTTTGGAAGGGTTCTACCCTGCTTAATCCCGAGCCGCCGGTCTTGGTAAGCTGCGGCAGCCCCGATCATCCCAACCTGATCACCGTGGGTTGGTGCGGCACCATCTGTACCCAGCCGCCTATGCTTTCCATCAGCGTGCGCCCCGAGCGATACAGTCACCATCTGATTCAAGAGAGTGGTGAGTTTGTGGTCAACCTGCCCACCGAATCGCTGGTACGTGCGGTGGATTGGTGCGGCGTCAAAAGCGGCCGCGATGTGGATAAGTTCGCAGCCATGAAACTGACCCCCGCCCCGGCTTCCAAAGTAGGGACCGTGCTGCTGGAAGAAAGCCCCATCAATCTGGAGTGCAAAGTCACGCAGATCATTCCGCTGGGAAGTCACGACCTATTTTTGGCAGAGTGTGTGGCAGTGGATGTGGATGAGCGGCTGCTCAATGAGGACGGTAAGCTCTGTCTGAACAAAGCCAAGCTCATCGTATATTCCCATGGCGACTATCTGGCTTTGGGTCGTCGGTTGGGTACTTTTGGGTACAGCGTGCGTAAGCGCAAACCCCGACGCTGAAAAAAATAGAGCAAAGAGAAAAACGCCCCGAAGGGAATTTCCTTCGGGGCATTTCGTTTATCCTTTAAGATACCGGAAACAGTACCTTCTGGCTATCCAATGCGAAAAGATTTTGTCGGTTGATGATGCGGGTTGCGGTATCCACATGTTTCTCTACCGCGCTGCGTTGTCCCGCCAGCAGTTTGTAAGCGCTTTGCACACCAAAATACCCCATTTCGTAGGTATTCTGAATGACCAGTACGTCTACCACACCGGTCTGCAGGGCGTCCACTGTAATCAGATTGGAGTCAAACGCTACCATCCACAGCGAATCCGCCAGTTGCAGCTCTTCCACCGCCTGTGCGGCGCCCACGCTGGTGGGCTCGTTGAATGCCAACAAAACATTGATCTCGGGGTGTGCACGCAGCATCTCCAGTGTATCTTCCCGCGCACTGTTGGCCTCCGCCAGCGTATGGATCGTTGCCACCACCTGCGCACGGCCGCTTTCCGTCAGTGCATCCACCGCGCCTCGCTCTCGTTCCTGCCCGTTGGCACTGTTTATATCGTAATTGACGATGCCAACCTGCAAGTCTCCCGTAGTGCCGTCCAGTGCAGCTTCGGCGGCCATCTGCCCGGCACTGTAATTGTCGGTGCCGATGTAGGTAGCCACCTCCCCTGAATTGACCGCCGAATCAATGACCACAATCTTGACGCCCTGCGCCGCCGCTTTATCGATGGCAGGCGCGTTGGCATCATAGTCGATAGCCGAGAAAACCAATGCCTGCGCACCGTTTTCTACCGCCTCCGCGATCATATCGTTCTGGGCTTCATAGTCTTCCTCGGTTTCGGGGCCTACAATGCTCAAATCCAGATTGTACTCGGTGGCGGCGGCTTCTGCCCCCACAAAAACGGCTTTCCAGAAATCCGTCTGGGTGGATTTGGCCACCAATGCCACCTTATACCGCATCGTATCCGGGGTTTTATTGCCCGCTGTACTGCAGCCTGCCAACAGGCAAGCCCCCAACACCGCCGCCGAGATGCGCAGGCGTTTACTTGGTTTTATCATATTCGCCCTCCCGATCTTCCGGCACCCGCGGCATGCGGATGGTCACCGTGGTTCCCTCATCGGGCACGCTCTCGATCGACAGACCGTACTGCGGGCCAAAGTAGATCCGCAGTCGATCATTCACGTTTTTGATACCGATCCCCGTGCGGTCACTGGGTTCGTTTTGCAGCAATTCCGCCACCTGCTCCGGCGGCATGCCGATGCCGTCATCACTGACTTTGAACAGAACGTCGTCCCCGTCTGCGGCCACTTCGATTTCGATATGTCCCGGTTCCACCAGCAGGTCCAGTCCGTGGGTGATCGCATTCTCGATGATGGGCTGCAAGGTGATCTTGTTGCACAGGTCATGCAGGCAGCTTTCATCCACCGTAAAATGATAGGTGAACTGGTTCTTGTAGCGGAATTTTTGAATCAGCAGATAGGCTTCGGCATGCTGCAGTTCTTTCTCAATAGGGATGAGTTCATGCCCCTTACTGATGCTGATACGGAAGAGCTTAGCCAGCGCATGCACCATTTTGACTGCGTCGGCATTTTTTCCGCGTTCACACATCCAGGCGATGGAGTCCAGCGTATTGTAGAGGAAATGCGGATTGATTTGTGCTTGCAGCGCCTTCAGTTCGGTTTTGCGCAGATCGATTTCCTCTTCCCGCACGGTGGTCATCAAACGCTGGATCCGCCCCACCATGTGCCCGAAGGAATCCGAGAGTTCTTGTACTTCTCGCGTGCCGGCCACCGGTTGGAAGGTAAACCCGTCGGCATCCTGCTCGAACTGCTCCATGGCCGTTTCCAACTGCTGCAGCGGACGGCTGAGCATATGGGAGATGATCCAGCCCACCAGCAAGGCCGCTGCCAAAATCAACACCGCCGTCCCCACGGTGATACGAGCCATCTGCCAGACGCTCTCGTTCACCGTTTCGTCGATATAGCTGACACCGACAACCCGCCAGTTGCTGTCCGGCACATCCTGTACACTGTAGATGACGGTGTCCTCCACATAGGTTCCGCTTTTGAGTGCGGCCAAACGGGAGGTTTCCTCCCCTTTGATGCCCGCATACAACAACTGCTGCTGGGGATGGTAGACCATGTTGCCCAGATTGTCCATCAGGTAGCAATAGCCATGCTGCCCAATGCCTACTCCGTTGATGCTGGCTCCCAACCCCGAGAAGCGGACATCCACCGCCACCCACCGGGGCATGGTTCCGCCGGGCATGGGACGCACAATGGTAACCACCCACGGATAGTATCCTTCAAAGATGGACTCGACGTGGGGGGCACTTACATAGCCGGCGCTATTCCGCTGCGCGGTTTCCAGATCAAAAGAAAGGTTTTGTAAAATGGTATCCCGCGGGGTATAGCCCAAAGCCCAGCAGTTTTGCAGCGTGCCGCTCTCATCGTAGGTGGTAACGGCTACCACCTCGCTGCGGGCGTTGAGCCAAGCATTGAGGTAGGCGTCCCGTGTGTCTTCCGGCATATACATCTCCGCCATAACATCGGTGATGGTTTCGTCCAGATTTTCCACGTAGTTACTTACCGTTCCTACCACCTGACTGACCGCCTGCGCGGTGCTGGTGGAGGCATTTTGCACCGCCGCCGCACGATAGCTGCGCAAAAAGGCCACTACGCACAGCGCCAAGGTCACCGCTGCCACCGAAGCAATCCACGCTACAATCAGCGGGGCTGTTCGTGGTGCCCGATGCTTTCTTTTCATGAAGTTTCTCCTCCGGCAGTCACTTGTGCTGCCTGCTTGCGGCGCAATGCGCCCGGCGAGGTCCCACTGTATTTTTTGAAGCAATAACTAAAGTAGTGCTGGTCCGTATAGCCACAGCGGCGCGCAATCTCCTGCACTTGCAGATTGGTGGTTAAAAGCAGTTGCTGGGCAGCTTCCATACGGCGGCGAATGAGGATATTGATAAAGGTCTCCCCTGCCGTCTTTTTGATGCAGGCACTCAGATGATTGGGGCTGACATCCAGCATCGCACTCAGTGACGCCAAGGAAAGGTCCTCGTCCATATACCGCTGCTCGATAATCTCCAGGGCCCGCTCACACAGGCCGCCGCCTTTACGGGTGTCGGAAGTAAAGCTGACGCCGCCTTCGCTTTCCTCGGCGGCATGCAACGCCTCCAACGCCTGCCGGTAAGCGTTGTTCAGCTCTAGGAACTGCTCCACCGGACGGCTGACCCCCACCAGCACCCGTTTGTTGAGAGCGCGTTCGGTCAGCTGGCAGATCTCATCGGCCAAGATGTGAAGGTACTCCTCGATGTCCGATAAGTTTCCCAGCAGAACCGCGACCACCCTGCCGCTGGAAGAAAAGACAAAATGCCGCAGATATTTATTGGCCAACTGTTCTACCAGCCGGACAAATCCCGGTTCACAGGCCGCGCCGTCGGACATCGCCACCGTCAGCACCACCAACAGACTGCGGTCATCGCTGCCCCGCAGTACCCCGCAAGAGGCCGCGCATTCCCGCAGGTCAGCTTCTTGCGTTTCGGGTGCACCGTCGTAATGTTCCAATACCAGCGGGATCAGAAATGCAGCACGGTCCCCTTGATTGTTGTCACTGCGCCGCAGGCTGGCATACCGTCGGTCAATTTTCTCGTGGATGGATTTCAATTCGGCCGCCAGACCGTCCATCGTCAACGGCTTGAGCATATAGCTGATGATGTTGTACTGAATCGCCTGCTTGGCGTATTCAAAATCATCATAGCCGCTCAAAAAGGCGATGTGCATGGCGGGACGAATCTCACGCACCTGCCGGGCCAGCTCAATGCCCGAAATAAAGGGCATACGGATGTCCGTTAACAACAGGTCAGGCTCCAACCGCTCCACCAACTCCAACGCATCCAACCCGTTGCTGGCGTTGCCCACCAGATGAAATCCCAGCGCCTCCCAGGGGGTCATGGTACAGACAGCTTCCCGCAGCTCATCCTCGTCATCCGCCACGACCACGGTGTAAATGTTTTTTTCTGCCATATAGGTTTCTCCTTCTTTTTCTGGCTTCATTATAGAGCGTTTGGACTCATTATGCAAGCAAAAGCCCCTCCCGATGCAGCGACATCGGAAGGGGCTTGTAGGAATTTTACAGCCAGAATTGAAGCAATCGGCTCACATTCTGATATAGGGCGGGGTTCTGCCCGATGAGTCCGGGTTCTGCCGCAAAGTAGACACAGAAATTGTAGGCAGCCCCCAACAAAACAGCCCAAGGCAGCGCCCTGCGCAGCCCCCCTTGCAGAACTGCCACACCGGGCTGCCCTCCATGGTCTTGCAAAACCTGTTCCGCCAAAAGCCACGCCAGCGCCGCCACAAAGAGCAGCGGTCCCAGCCAGTCACTCTGGTAGCGGTAAAGCACACCGGCCATCTCGCAATCCAGCACTGCCAAAAGCAGCACCAGCAATAACGTGATTGCACACACGCCCCGCAGATCCCGCTGCCGTCCCAGTCGCTTCCGCGCCATAGGCAGAAACACCAGTCCCCACAGCACCGGCAGGCAAACCAACGCGCCGCCGTAGAACAGCTCGGTGATGGTAAGGCCCATATAGTTGGTACTCATCCGGGTGGCACTGAGGTACGGGAACACCGTGCTGAACCCCGGCACGCCCAACAGGAAGGTGACCACCGCCGGGGCAATGCGTCCCACACTGAAGCCGCGGCGGGTCATATCATTGCTGGTCAAGTTATACGTAGCTCCAAAATCCAGCGGCGAACCGAACCGGGCAGCGTTATACCACATCAAGACCGCGGCCACTGCCACCACCGGCAGCAGGAACGCCACCGCCTCTCCTACACCGGAGCGGCTGGCAAGTCGCTTATCCCGAACATACCGCGGCCAGAAGATGGGCACCGCCAGCACGGCAAACACTTCCATCTGGGGACGGCAACCTGCCACCAGCGCCATGCACAAACTGCCCAGCACTAGATGCGCCAGCAGGCGTCCGCGCTGCTGCACGGGAGTGTTGGCAGCCGCCAGCCATTGCCACAGGCTCAGCAGCACAAAGGCTGCACCACAAAGAATCGCATACTCGTACACCGACGGACGCAGCAGCAGATAGTAGATCTGGCTGCTTGCCGCCATGCCGGTGGCTGTAAGCAGATAAGCCGCCGCGCTGGCTTTCGGGAACCAGCGCCGCACCGCCTGTTTGACACAGCCGAATGCGGCCAGAATCCACAGCCAAGAAAGCAAAATCATGGGCAGACTGGGTGGCAAATCTCCCACTCCAGTCAGTGCCTCAAAGGGAAGCTGAAACAGCAGGCAAGGCACCAATCCAAAGTAGACGTAGTACCGGCCCTCGTAGTAGGCCACATCCCACAGGGCATCTGGAGCTGCCTCCTGCCGTGCTGCCGTATCGTAGGGATTTTCCAACGCCTGCATAGCTTCGGGCGGGTCTTTTTCCAGATCCAGACGGCCTTCCAGCAGGCTGTGGGCCAGTGCACCGTACTGGGCAGCGGTGTCCTGCGCCCAATCATTGATATGCTTGGTAAAGGTAATGCGGCTTTCGCCGTCCCAATCGGCGGTATTGTAAAAGGAGGTGGCTACGCCCGCATTGAACCGGTCAGCGAAGGGGGCGAGAAACGCCAGCACCGCCAAGAATGCCATGACCAGCACCACCGCCGGACGGTACCGCCGGGTTTGCTGCAGGTAGGCATCTTGCCAAAGCACACTGGCCGGTCGTACCGCAAACGCTGCCCCCAGCAAAAGGAAGAGCGCCGCGAACCGTACCAGCGAGAAATCGAAGGGACGGGGTACGTTGGCATACACCGTCTGCAGTGTGTAGGTCAGTGGATACTGACGGTATTCCCCTTCATAGGGGGCCGCCGTCAGCGTCAGGGTGGATGCCTGCCCCGAAAGGTCCAGACTGCGAGTCTGGCTGCGGACTGACCGCACCGCCACCTGCCACGGCCAGCTTTGCCGGGACACCGAACTTGCCTCGTCGGTAGTTGCCACCGTAAAGGTAAACAGCGGATTTTGCACCTCGGGATGCGGCCCGTCGTACTGGTAGGTCAGACCGGAAAGCTGCAGGTTGTACAGCTCCTGATCCAGTCCTACAAAGCTGAGGGTGGTGTGTTCATCGTCCAGTGTCAGCGGAGCTTCCGGGTCGGCATCCTCGCTTAAATAAGGGCGCAGATCCACCGGCGTATAGCTGTGGGTAGCCCAAAAATTCAGGTTGCAGACAAAGCCTTCCAACCCCAAGGCCGCCGCCAGCAAAAGCCCTGCGGCTGCCACGGTGCGGAACCGAGGCAACCGATGCCGCATACGAAACCCGCAGACCAGCGCACAGGCCCACAGCGCCATACCGGTGATTCCCAGCAGGCGGAAGACATCAAAGCCGACAGTAAGACCCGGCTTTTCATAAATACAGGCGGACCAAAGCCAGACCCCCAACACAAGACCGGGGCCACCCCAGAAATCGGCTCGCACCGGTTTGCGGTGGGCCAGCCGCCCCGGCAGCCAGAAAAATAGAGCCGCCACCAGCAGCGTAAGAACTACCGTGAGAATGAGCATAGATCGCTCCTCATATCGAATTGAATTTGCGGCCAGAACGTCTTTTCCGCCGCGCTTGTCTTTGATTATACACCATTGCGCAGGGCATTGTACAGCTTTTCGGCCTTGGCATGGCTGATGCCTTTGACTTCTTCCAAATCCGAAATGCTGGCAGCTTTGACCGCCGCCACCGTCTTAAAGTGGGCCAACAGCGCCGCACTGGTCTTTTCGCCTACGCCGGGCAGCGCCGTCAGCGTAGCGGCATAGGAGCGCTTTTTCATGGAGCGCTTGCGGTAGTCATTGGCATAGCGGTGGGTTTCGTCCTGAATGTTGGTAACAAAGGTAAAAATATTCCGGTTTCGATTGATGGCAATTTCGCCGCCTGCATCGTCCACAATGGCACGGGTACGGTGGTGGTCGTCCTTGACCATGCCGAAGGTCGGCACATGCTCAAAGGCAGTGCCCCGCAAGGCCTGTTTGACCGCGCCCACCTGTCCCCTGCCGCCGTCAATGAGGAGCAGATCCGGCATGGTGGCAAACTGGTTCTGGGGGCCGTCCGGCTTTTCCCCGCGGCGAGCTGCCTCGTATTCTGCCACCCGCCGGGACAGTGTTTCGGCCAAGGAAGCATAGTCGTCGGTGCCCGCCACCGTCTTCATTTTGAACCGACGGTACCCGGAACGATGGGGTTTGCCATCCTTAAACACCACCATGCCGCAAACACTGGACCCATCACCCCAGTTGGAGATATCGTAGCTTTCGATGATGCGGGGCGGGGTTTTGAGGCCCAGCATCTGGGCCGCCTCCTCCAGCAGTTTTTCTTCCCGGGTATAGCGGCCGCTTTCCCGTCCTAGACGTTCCACCGCATTGGTGTACGCCATGGTGACCAACTTGGCCACGTCCCCCCGCTGGGGCACGTACAGTTCCACCTTGCTGCCGCGGGCTTGGTTCAGCGCTTCGTTCAAAGCTTCCGCATCGGAGGGCAGCGCATCCACCGCGATGGTCTTGGGGATGGTTTCGCCGTCCAGATAATACTGGGGCAAAAATTCTTCCCGTACTGCCGCAATGTCGGTGGTATCATGGAACACAAACTCTCGTTTATCAGTCAGGCGTCCGTCCCGGTAGCGCAGCACTGCCGCACAAACCGCCCGGGTCGTCCCCGCCAACGCGATAATGTCCATCTCGGTATCGGCATCCATGACCACCTTCTGCCCGGCAGCCACCCGCTCAATGGCTTGAATCTGATCCCGCAACAATGCTGCCGTTTCAAAATCCAGCCGCTCCGAAGCAGCTTCCATCTTTTCCCGGAGTTGCTTGACAATATCTTTTTTGCCGTAGCGGATCATCCGCAGCGCCCCTTGCACAGCATCGTTGTAGGCTTCGCAGCTGATCTTACCGCTGCATACCGCCATACATTTGCCGATATGGGCATTCAAGCAGGGGCGCCCTTTGCCGAAGTCCCGAGGGAATTCCCGGTTGCAGCGGGGCAGCAAAAAGCAGTCCTGCGCCATCTCCACCATCTCCCGCACCGCAAACGAGGAGGTAAAGGGGCCGATGTAGTCGGCGTCATCGTCATCTTTTTGCAGGGCGGCAGACACCCGGGGCCACGGCCCCTTCGTCACCTTCACATAGCTGTACCCCTTGTCGTCTTTGAGCAAAATGTTGTATTTGGGGGTGTGGGCTTTGATCTGGCTGGCTTCCAGCACCAGTGCCTCAAATTCGCTTTGGCAGACAATGACATCAAAAGTGAACGCGTGGGCGATCATCTGGGACACCTTGGCATCATGAGGCACACCTTCCCGGAAATACTGGGACACCCGGGTTTTGAGGCGCTTAGCTTTGCCGATATAAATGATGGTGTCGCTTTTGTCGCGGATGATATACACCCCCGGCAGCAGCGGCAGCATACAGGCTTTGCGGTACAGTTCAGATTTGGTCATGGCACACCTTTACAACATAATAGAATAAAAAAAGCGGCGGGTCCCCCCGCCGTTGCATGTGTGAGAAGAATTACTCGGCAAAACCGGAGCTAACCAGCTTCACCAGACCGTCGACCGCAGCCTGCTCGTCGGCGCCATCGGCAATGATGCGAATGGTGGTGCCGCCCACGATGCCCAAGCTCAAAACACCGAGCAGGCTCTTAGCGTTGACGCGGCGCTCTTCTTTTTCGACCCAGATGGAGGACTTGTACTCGTTCGCCTTCTGAATGAAGAAGGTAGCCGGACGGGCATGCAGACCAACCTGATTCTCAACGGTAACTTCTTTCACGTACATAGTTATTCTCTCCTACTTTTGAAAATAATATGCCCCTGCGTTTCTACCGTGGGCGCTTGTCAGGCGGTCTCTTGCGCATGATACGCCGCCTTGATTGTTTCTATTTTATCCTATTTGGTCGATTTTGTACAGTAGAATTTTGCAAATTTGGCAGGATTCTGTAATTCCGCCAAATCTCAGGTTTTCGCTTTGTGCATTTTTACCAGTTTATTTTCAACATCATTGTAGATTGACAACAAAACTTTGTTTTATTGTGCCTCATACCGCAATTTTAATTCCTGACAATATACGGAAGCCGTCGCGTCTTCTGCCGGGTCATAAATTGCCTCTACCCCTACCGGTCGCCACCCCATACGACGATACAGCGCCAGTGCCCGGGTGTTGGTATCCAGCACCGTCAGAGTGGGATGGGGATGTTCTGCCAACTTCTTGCGGGCAAAATCCAGCATCTTGGTACCGATGCCCCTTCCCTGCGCCGCTTCTGTTACAAACAGATGGCTGATTTGGCCGGTTTTGTGGCACACCCCCACCATACCGTCGGCCACACCCTTGGTAAAATGCAGGTAGAAGGCCCAACCAGCTTCTTTTTCTTTGCCGAGTTCTTCCCGGCAATGTTCCGGCGTGAGGGTATCCAGATACAGCGGCGTACAGACCGCTTCACAGACGGCATATCGTCCCTCGGCAAACAGGTTGGCCGCTGCCGCCCAGTGTTCCTCCGTCTTGACCAACCGCATATTTTCGCCCCGTTTCCATTTGGGCAATTCCGTCATGGGGTGGGTGTCGCACCATCGCTCATACAAATCGGGGCGGCGCAAGCGGGTCCGGGTGCGGCTTTGGGCACCACGCCAAGCATCGATTTTTTGGTGGTCCCCGGTCAGCAGCACCGAGGGGACCGCCCGCCCCTCCCACACTTCGGGGCGGGTATACTGGGGGTATTCCAACAGACCGTCCCAGTAGCTCTCGTCCTGATAGCCTTTTTCCTCGGCCAATACACCGGGTTGCAGCCGCAGCACGCTGTCCGCCACCACCAGACTGGCCAATTCACCGCCGGTCAGCACATAGTCCCCGATGGAGATTTCTTCATCCCCAAAGGCATCAATCACCCGTTGGTCGATGCCCTCATAGTGGCCGCAAACCAGCGTGACAGCGTCATATTGGGCCAACTGTTTGGCGGTTTCCTCATTGTAAGGCTGCCCGGCCGCCGTCAAAAAGACCACATGCGGCTTTTCCCTTCCCTGTTCAGCGCACTGACGCTGCACCGCCCGCAGGCAGTCCGCGATGGGTTGGGCATACAACACCATGCCGCAGCCGCCGCCATAGGGATAGTCATCGGTCTGTTTTTGCTTGTTGGTGGTGTAGTCCCGAATCTGGTGGCAATGGGCTTCAAACAGATTTTTGGCGCGAGCACGCCCCAAGATGCTGGCAGAGAGAAAGCTGTCGCACAGTTCAGGAAAAAGCGTCACAATATCAATGCGCATGGCTTACTCCTTGTCGCCGTTGACGGCCTCGGTAAACATACCGTCGATGGGCGTGACCGTGATGGTACGGGTATCCAGATCAATGGACTGCACAAATTCCGGGACTGCCGGCAGCATATGCGTGTTCCCTGCCTCGTCGGTGACCGTGTAAATATCCTGTGCCGCCGGACGATCCACCGCGGTCAAAGTACCATATTCCCGACCGGTGTGGGCATCCACCACACGGCAGCCCAGCAAATCATCAATAAAGTACCGGCCTTTGGGCAGGCGGGCGTCCGCTTTGGCAAAATAATAGGTACGCCCCACTTGCGCCCGGGCCGCATCCATATCTTCTACGCCGTCCAAACGCAGCAAAATCATATTGCCCTGCGCCCGTACACCGCGTACTGCACATTCCCCGGTGCCGTCTGCGTGGGCAAACAGCCGCTTAAATTTGGACAAAAAAGCCGCGCCGTCACATAGGGGCAACGCTTTCATCTCTCCCCGCACCCCATGGGTGGAGACAATCTTGCAGGCAGGCAGATAGTTTTGCATCGTCGTTTCCTTCCGTTCCCGTAAATATTCCGGCCAACTGCCGGGTAAGCATACAAAAAAGCACTCTGCCAAAATGGCAAAGTGCTTTTGGCTTTTAGTCGATCTCCACGATGACTTTTTCACCCTGACGGACCGCAGCGGCACGCATGACAACGCGAATCGCCTTGGCGATGCGTCCCTGCTTGCCGATGACCCGGCCCATATCGGCCTCGGCCACTTTCAGGTGATAGACAACGGTGCCGTCCTCACGCATGGGGTCAACAGTCACCTGCACGGCCTCCTTGTCTTCGACAAGGCCGCGGGCAACGGCTACTAAGAGTTCCTGCATGTGGCGTTCCCTCCCTTAAAATCAGTGAAACAGCAGATTACAGAACGGCAGCCTTCTTCAGCAGCTCACGAACGGTATCGGTGGGCTGAGCGCCATTGGCCAACCACTGCTTAGCCTTGTCGGCATCGATGCTGACAACGCTGGGCTCCTTGGTGGGATCGTAGTAGCCGATCTCCTCGATGAAGCGGCCATCACGGGCAAAACGGCTGTCAGCGACAACCACACGGTAGAAAGGAGCCTTCTTGGCGCCCATACGGCGCAGACGAATCTTAACCATTGTAAATTCCTCCAAATAGTTGTTTACGGCCCTTGTGGGGCGAATTTTATATTGTACATCCCGTGGGCCGTATAGCCGTGCGGGTCATACCAAAGTGTTTTTTAGCGGCCAAATCCTTTGAAACCGCCCATGCCGCCCAGATTACCCAAACTGCGCATAAAGCCTTTGGGATTGCGGCGCATCTTTTTCATTACCTTCTGCATCATCTCGTACTGACGCAGCAGCTTGTTCACATCTTCCACCGTCTGTCCGGACCCTGCCGCAATGCGACGCTTCCGTTTGGGATTGATGATCTCGGGCTTTGCCCGCTCTGCCGGTGTCATGGAATAGATGATCGCCTCAATATGGGGCAGCATTTTTTCGTCCAACGCGTCGGAATCGATTTGGTTTCCGCCGGGCATCATGGCCAACAGCGCCGACGCACCACCCATCTTCTTCACCTGCTGGAACTGGGCCAACAGGTCGTTCATGTCGAACTTATTTTCCATCATCCGCCGGGCAGCGGCTTCGGCTTCCTTATCGTTCTGGACGCTCTGCGCCTTTTCAATCAGGGAAAGCACATCTCCCATGCCGAGGATGCGGCTGGACATCCGAGAGGGATAGAAAGGTTCCAGATCTTCCAGCTTTTCGCCGGTACCCTGAAAATAGATAGGTTTACCGGTAACTGCCAGCACCGAGAGCGCTGCACCGCCACGGGTATCACCGTCGGTCTTGGTCAGCACCACGCCGGTAATACCAATCTTCTCGTTGAAGGTTTTGGCCACGTTGACAGCTTCCTGACCAGCCATGGCGTCCACGACCAGCAGGGTTTCGTCCACCTCAACAGCTTCTTTGATGCGAACCAGCTCGTCCATCAGCGCATCGTCGATCTGCAAACGGCCGGCGGTATCGAGAATCACGATATCGTTGCCGTGGTCCCGGGCATGAGCCATCGCCTTCTGGGCGATGATCTCAGGCTTTTCGGTCCCCATGGTAAAGACGGGCACGCCCGCTTGTTCCCCCACGATCTGCAACTGCTGGATGGCCGCAGGACGGTAAACGTCGCAGGCAACCAACAGCGGTCGGCGGCCCTGACTGCGGTAAAACTTGCCCAGCTTAGCGGCATGGGTGGTTTTACCATTACCTTGCAGACCACACATCATCAGGACCGTCTGGCCCTTATTCTTGATGCGCAGGTACTGGGGCTCGTCGCCCCCCATCAGCTTGGTAAGTTCCTCGTTGACGATCTTGACGACCTGCTGGGCGGGAGTCAAGCTTTCCATGACTTCCTGCCCCATGGCACGTTCCGAAACCTGTGCGCAGAAATCTTTGGCAACTTTGTAGTTAACGTCCGCTTCCAGCAGCGCCATCCGCACTTCGCGCATGGCCGCCTTGATGTCGGCCTCGTTCAGTTTGCCTTTGCCGCGCAGCTTTTTGAATACGCCGTTGAGGCGCTCTGTCAATGATTCAAAGGCCATCGGGTTCCTCCTGCGTATCCAGCCGTTCCAAAATTTGCAGCATCTCGTCGGTATCGGTGCGAATCTGGGGCACCGGATTAAACAGCCCCGAGTTGCAGCACCGGATCTCCATAACCAGTTGGCGCAAGCGAGTTAGGTCTTGCTGCGTTGCCGTATGGCGCCGCGCATTGCCCAGCTTTGCTTCCAGCTCATCCAGTGCGGCCTCACCATGTTTGATGGCATCCCGCACCCCCTGCCGAGTGATCCCGAAATTTTCGGCGATCTCGGCCAGAGAGAGATCTTCGTCATAGTATTCTGTCAGAACAAGGCGCTGTTTCTCGGTCAGTACCGGACCGTAGAAGTCCAGCAACACCGAGTAGGCCAGATTTTTTTGCGGTTTGCCCGCCATCTGCCGCGCCCCTTCCTGTGTAACCTGCCATGTAAAGTTTTTTTCTTTACAGGTAGCTTATGCATTATAACAGGGGCCAGCGGGAAAGTCAAGGGGATTTCGCCACTTTTTTACAGATTGCTTAGCGTGCTCTCGTCCCACAAAAAAATTCGAGATTCCTGTGCTTTCAGCGTGCAAAACAAGTCGCTTTATGCTATAATAAAAAATACTCTGTCTGATTGAGAAAGGAGGTGCCCGCCATGCCGATTTTAAAAAGTTACTATCAGGAAGTATACCGCTCCCCGGTGGTTCGGCTGGATGGTTATTCCGGCCGTCACAACTTAAGTTCCAGCATTCTAGCCTATCTGGACTTCGGCGGCGCTACCGGTACCTCCAAGGACGGGCTGGCCGA
This sequence comes from uncultured Gemmiger sp., assembly GCA_963557315.1. Classification (GTDB taxonomy): domain Bacteria; phylum Bacillota; class Clostridia; order Oscillospirales; family Ruminococcaceae; genus Gemmiger. The sequence goes on from CAUWAX010000006.1 coordinate 129,803, forward strand.
AACCATGCTGGCCTTTGCCACCGAGCGCGGCACTTTGCAGCCCGGCATGCCGGTGGTGGAAGCTAGTTCCGGCAGTTTCGGTGCGGCGTTGGCCGTTAGCTGTGCCACCACCGGGCACCCCTGCATTTTGGTGGTTCCCAGCAGTCTGCCCATTGCACGGCGCAAACGTCTGCAAGATTTGGGCGCCAAAATCGTGGTTTGCAGCAGCGGCGGGCGCCGTGCTATGGACCGTATTGCCGAAGAAACGGCACAGCGTTACGGCGGGTATTTTACCCATTATTTTTCCAACGATGACAACCCCGAGTATCACCGCCGGGTGACCGGTCCCCAGATTTTGAAAGCCGCCGGAGAATCCATCGATGCCATCGTCATTGGCGTAGGCAGCGGCGGCACCGTCACGGGGGTAGCCGAATACATCAAGGCGTGGAACAGCATGATCCGCATTGTGGCGGTGGAACCTGCCGAATGCGCGGCAATCTCGGGCGGTTTTATCGGGCAGCACGGCATTGCGGGCATTGGCCCCGGCTTTGTGCCGGAAAACTACAACCCCTATGTGGTGGACACCGTATTGACGGTAACCACCGCCGACGCCGAGCGAGCCGCCCGAGAGGTTCTGTTCTTTGACGGAATCCCCGCCTGCACCAGTGCCGGTGCCACACTGGCTGCCGCAGTTCAACTGATGGGCACCGGCAAAGCCAAACGGCCTTTGTGTGTATTTGCCGGACGCAAAATGTACGAATAACTGTTTTGGCAAGGAGGTTCGCCATGCAGAAATCGTTGCTTGTTTTGTCGTTGGTTTTGGCGGCGCTAAGCTGCGGCTGTGCGTCCGCGCCCCAAGCGAGTTCTTCTGTGCCAGAATCTTCCGCCACGCCGGAAACTACCATCACCACAACGCCCGCCCCTGCCGAAAGCTCTACCCTTTCGCTGGAGCCTACCGATTATGCGGTGCTGAAATATGATGAGATCCGGGCCATCCGCCGGGACGCCGCCCCATATTGGGAACAGATGAATGGGTACTACACGATGAGCCAGAACGGCAAATGGGGCCTGATGCGCACCGATGGCACCGAGGTGCTGGCGTGCCAGTCGTCCGTCCCCTTGACCGGATGTGCTTCTGCCGATCTGCGTTGGCATTCCTCTTTAGAATGGGAACAACTGGATGCTTTGACAGCCCAGTTGCAAACCACCGGTGATGGTAGAATGTGCTCCGCCGAACATGACGGCTCCTCCCACTACTGGTACTACGATACCACCACCCACAAAGTTCAGGTGGACGGTGGACTGTTCGGTGGCACTGTACATGATCTGGAAGATTACGACGCACAGCTTGGCGCTTACCTCCCCTGCCGGCTGGGTACGTTTGTCGACGGGCAGGGAGATCCCGATTATTATAGAGTCACAGAGCCTATTACCATTGTATATGCTGATGGCGATGGAACGCTGCTCAACGACCAGACCTATGAAGCGGGCGGCTGTTTTTACGATCAGCCGCTGGCTCCGGCCTGTCAGGCCGGCAAGTGGCTGTATCTGGACCATTCCGGTCAGGCTGTCACCGAGGCGGTTTACGACGCTACCTACGGCGATGAATACGGGTACTACGCCTCGCCCCTGCTGAACGGGTATGCACCGGTCTGCCGGGGAGGCCGATGGGGCTTGTTGGACAGTACCGGAACCGAGGTCCTTCCCTGCACCTACGCAGGAGTTGCTTGGGATGGCGGTTTGCTATGGCTGCAACAGGATGACGGTTGGCACGCCTACACAATTTCCGGCGTAGCCGCCCCCACCCCTGCACCGGACCCTTTGGCCGGGCTGCCCGCCAACATTACTCCGCCGGATATTCAGTATACCGAGCAAGCGGTGGTGCAGTTTCGCACCATCGCCTCCGATAACGTTGTTTTGCGTGCCGGTCCCGGCACCGAGTATGATCGCGTAGGGACGCTGCCGCCTGACACCATGGTGAAAGCACTGGGCGGCAATGAATCGATCTCCAACTGGACATTTGTCTGCTATCAAGATCAGTTTGGCTGGGCCTGTACCGATTATATGTTCCTTACTAACTCTACCTCTTGATCATTTCCCTGCCCGTCCGGGCAGGGATTTTGTGTTATCGGGCATATCCACACTCTTTTTCACATAGGATTTGACAGAAATTCCATGTGAGGGGGTTTGCGGTATGAAAGGTGACCCGGAGGAGCGGGCCGTAGCAGTGGGACGATACATTGTACGCAGCGGCGCCACGGTACGGGCAGCGGCCGCCGTGTTCGGGGTAAGCAAAAGCACCATCTGGAAAGACCAGAGCCGCCTGCGCCATACCCATCCCGGTCTGTGGGCCGAAGTACAGACCGTGGTACAGCGCAACAAGGCCGAGCGGCATCTACGCGGCGGGGAGGCCACCCGCCGCAAATATTTGCGCAAAGAATCTTGCGCCACAGCACGGCGCACAGTATAATAAGGATAAAAAACGAAGGAAAGGCACGCCATGAAACGAACGGATTATATCAGCTGGGACGAATACTTTATGGGCATTGCCCTGCTTTCCGCCATGCGCTCCAAGGACAACAACAGTCAGGTGGGCGCCTGCATTGTAAGCCCCGAAAATAAGATCCTATCGCTGGGGTACAACGGTATGCCCATCGGCTGCAACGACGATGATATGCCGTGGGAACGGGAAGGCGAAGACTTGGAGACCAAATATATGTACGTCTGCCATTCCGAGCTCAACGCCATCCTGAACAGCCCGCACAACGACCTGAGCGGCGCGCGGATGTATGTCACGCTTTTTCCCTGCAACGAATGCGCCAAAGCCATCATTCAGAGCGGTATCAAGGAACTGATCTATCTTTCCGACAAATATCACGACAGCCACGCCAGCATTGCCAGCCGCCAGATGTTCAAGATGACCGGCGTGAAATACCGGGCGTACGAACCTACCGGTCGGGAGATCCGTCTGGATGTGTAAAGGAAAGGAAACGGAATGAATACCATCATCATCGGCATTGCAGGCGGTACCGGCAGCGGCAAGACCACCCTGACCGAACGGCTGCGGGACCATTTCGGCGTCAACGAAGTCAGCGTCATCAACCATGACAGCTACTACAAGCGCCACGACGAACTGCCCTACGAAGAGCGCTGCAAGCTGAACTATGATCACCCCGACAGCTTCGACACTCCGCTGATGGTCGCTCATCTGCGGGAGTTGCGGGCCGGACATCCGGTACAGGTGCCCGTCTACGATTACACCATCCACAACCGCAGCGACAAAACGGTGTTGGTCAAGCCGGCCCCCGTCATCATTGTGGAAGGCATCTTGATCTTTGATTCTCCGGAACTCTGTGACCTAATGGATATGAAGGTCTTTGTAGACACCGACGCCGATGTACGCATCTTGCGGCGCATCGTGCGGGATGTAAAGGAGCGGGGCCGCACGTTGGACAGCGTGGTGGCACAATATCTGACCACCGTCAAACCGATGCACGAACAGTTTGTAGAGCCCAGCAAACGCAAAGCCGACCTGATCGTGCCGGAAGGCGGCCACAATTTGGTTGCCTTGGAATTGCTTATCAAGTGGGTGGCAGATCACCTGCGTGCCAGCGAGCCGTAAAGCTGCCGAACCACATTTTCTTTGCAAAACCAAAAAACACCCTCGTCTGTATCGGTTCCCGATATAGACGAGGGTACTTTTATTCTGTAGGAATGATCACCATTGCATATTGGCCCCGTTCCTGATAACGCTGCGCGAACAGACTGCTGCTGACCTCGGAAAGTTCCAGCATAGGATCATCGAGATAACAGCTTTCTGTATTATAGCCAGTCAGCACCATGCAGTGCGAATTGCTATAAGGCCAGCTTCCATCCGGCAAGAGAAAACTGTCACTGTACCTGGACGATTCAAGCATCCGCGTAGCCCAAACCACCACGGGGGTACCGCTTGCCACCCATTCATACAGCTCCCCTACCGACGCACCACTGATGTCCACCGCGATATACTCCGCTCCGACATCTTCTAAATAGGCATTGACGGCTTCCACCACCGGTCCCGGTTGGCAATAAAAAGATGTATCATCCGCCGGGTCCCCCATAAAGGCCTCGTCCGGGTCAACCGCCCAATGCGGAAACCCCATGGGTAAATATTCATTGGAAAGAGTGACCTTATCCACAGAAAATCTCAGATAATTCAGCGCAATGGTTGCTGACGTAATCTCGCAGCCGTTGGGCAGCTCTGGGTTCTGGGGAATATTTTCTACTTCGAGTTTGGTTTCAAACGGCAGCCAAACATTATCCTTTACGAATCCCTGTGCAAAGAGCAGTTCCGGCCACATTTCATCGTCCGGCAAGACGACATCCATCTCTTCCGAACTGGCCCAGTCCCCCTCGCCGGTGATGCTCAGCGCAGTTTCCCCCGTTGCCACCCCCACTGGAATCTCCGCTGTAACACCGCAGGCCGACAACAGCAGACTAAGTGTTATCACAAAAACAATTTTTGTTTTGACGCCTTTTTTCACATAGATCACACTCGATCTTTTGTTGCTATATACACATTTTATACAGTCGTTATACTTTTAAGATATAACAAGCTTGTGAAAATTGCAAGAAAAAACCGGCAGGAAAACCTGCCGGTTTTTGATGTTTTTGTGAAATGTATTCCTGCGCAGCACCGTTACCAGAGGTTTACAACCTCATTGTACAAGCCTTCATAGCTCTTGGCCGAATTGCTCCAGCTAAAGTCACACTCCATAGCACGGCGAACCAGAATCGGCCAGCCGTCTTTCTGCCAGTAGCCTTCCTTGGCGCGCCAGCAGGCCTCGTACAGCTCATGCGCGTTGTAGTTGGCAAAGGTGAAACCATTGCCGAAGCCATCGCCGGAATCGTGGATGGAATCCCGCAAACCACCGGTTTCACGGACCACCGGAATGGTACCGTACCGGCAAGCTACCATCTGGGCCAAGCCGCAAGGTTCCGAACGGGACGGCATCAGGAAGATGTCGGCACCCGCGTAGATCCGCTGGGCCAGCTTAGCGTTGAAACCAATGTAGACACCCACACGACCGGGGTTCCGGGCGCACAGCTCGTTGAAGAAGTTCTCGTACTGAGCCTCGCCGGAGCCGAGGATGACCAGTTCAATCCCCTGCTGCAGCAGTCCTTCCGCAATGGCACGCACCAGATCCACGCCTTTATGGCCCACCAAACGGGTGACCATCGCCATGACGGGGCTGCCATCCTTATGCAGGTTGAACTCATCCTGCAACGCCGCCTTGCAAACTGCCTTACCGTCTTGGAAGGTATCTGCATCGTAGTTTTTGGCGATATCCGGGTCCGTGGCGGGATTGTAAACATCCACGTCAATGCCGTTCAAGATACCGCAGGTCTTATACTGCTTCTGGCGCAGCAGACCGTCCAAACCATGGCTGAACCACGGGTCCAGAATCTCCTGTGCGTAGGTGGGGCTGACGGTAGTGACCTTATCAGCCGTTTCGATAGCACCCTTCATAAAGTTGGCGCAGCCGTCATATTCCACCACATGGGCATCCCGCGCACCAATACCACAGGTGTCTTCCAGAATGTCCAAACCATACTTGCCCTGATAGGCGATGTTATGGATAGTAAACACCGTCTTGATGCGGTTGAACTTATCCAGATGCCGGTAATACAGGTTCAAGTAGACCGGCGTCAGTGCCGTTTGCCAGTCATTGCAGTTGATGATGTCCGGTTCAAAATCCGTGTAGAACAGCATTTCCAAAACGGCACGGGAGAAGAAGGCGAACCGTTCGCCGTCATCGTAGAAGCCGTACAGACCGCTGCGCTTAAAGTAGTATTCGTTGTCAATGAAGTAGAACACTACACCGTCGTGTTCTGCCTTGAACAGACCACAGTACTGGCTGCGCCACCCCACCGGTACGCTGAAGTTGGTCACATAGGTCAGGGTGTCTTTGAATTTCAAATCGCCGTACAGCGGCATGACCACCCGACAATCCACACCGTCCTTGACCAACGCCTTGGGCAAAGCACCCGCCACATCAGCCAAGCCACCGGATTTGGCATAGGGAGCAGCCTCACTGGCCGCATACAAAATTTTCATAAGCACCTCCATATAGATGGTGGGATTCTTTAAAAACAGGAGGGACGGGCAGACCTACGGTCTCCCCGTCCCCCTCATCTAAGCTGTCTCCGGGGAGAAGGAGTACAACCTCTATGAGCTATTTATACGCTATGGTTTTTGGCAATAAACACCGGGAAAGTATCCGTACCGGTCAGCTTCTTGCCTTCGGTAATATGGACGTTTTTATCGGTGACCACATACTCCACATCGCAATCCGGCTCCACCACGGTATCCTGCATCAGCACGCAGTTCTTAACGACCGCGCCCTTCTTGACTTGGCAGCCGCGGAACAGCACACAATTCTCCACCGTGCCTTCGATCACACAGCCGTCCGCCAGCAGGCTGTTCTTCACAGAGCTGCCCTCCAGATAGCGGGTGGGGTTATCGTCACGAATCTTGGTGTAGATGTGGGCGCCGCCAAACAGCGCTTCCATGCTGCCGGGTTCCAGCAGACGCATGTTCTCGTCGAAGTAGCTCTTCATGTCCGAAACACGGGCCGCATAGCCTTTGAACTCGAAAGCATGCACGTTGAGCAGCTTGAGGTTACGAGCCAGAATATCCCGCTCAAAGTAGACAAGTCCCCGTACTGCCGCGTCATGGATCAGGTGAATCAGGCTTTCCCGCTCGATGACATACATATTCATCGAAAGGTTCTGCTCACCCAGACGATAGTCGTTGGAAAGGATCTCCGTCACGCGGCTATCTTCATCGATGCGGATGGTGTAGTTATCGCTGCGGGCACCCTCAGGGATCGGCGCACGGTTATACACCATCGTGACGTCGGCACCGCTGGCCACATGTTCGTCGATGAGCTTGCCGAAGTCAAAGTTCACGGCGATGTAGGCATCCGACAGAATCACATAACGTTCTTTCTGATCTTCCAGCCAGAAAAGAATGCTCTCGATGGCATCTACACGGCCGGAGTACATCTTGATGCTGCGCTCTGCAAAAGGCGGCACAATGTTCAGACCACCGCGCTTACGGGTCAGGTCCCATTCACGGCCGGCTCCCAGATGGTCCATCAGAGAATGGTAGTTTTTACGGACGATGACCGACACGTTGTCGATGCCCGCATTGGCCATGCTGGACAGCGTGAAGTCGATCAAGCGGTAACGGCCGCCGAACGGGATGGAGGCCATAGAGCGCTCCGCCACCAGTTCGGGAACGAGATTATCATAGGTGTTGGCGAAAATCACGCCGAGAGCGTTGACGTTGCTATTTACCATTGTTCCTCACCATCCTTTACATCGCTGGAAACCATTGCCTTGGGGCCGACGGTAGCGCCTTTGCCTACCACGACACCGGAGCCGACCGTAGCCACATCGCCGGGTTCGGCAATGTTCAGGCCGCCTTCCGGCATAGCACCGACGGTAGCGCCCTCTTCGATCGTGACATTTTCGGCCACGATGCAGTGCTTGACGCTAGCGCCCGCCTTGATGACCGTACCGCCCATGACGACGGCAGCCTCGACGGTAGCACCCTTTTCCACGACGACGCCGGGGAACAGAATGGAGTTATTGACCGTGCCGTTGACCTGACAGCCTTCCGAAATCATCGAGTTCACGATGGTGGCATCATTGCCGATGCGCTGGCAGGGCTGGCCGGAGTTGCGGGAATAGATCTTCCAGTTTTCATCAAACAGGTTGATGCCGGAGTGTTTGGGATCCAGAACCTCCATGTTGGCCTGCCACAGGCTGGAGATGGTTCCCACGTCCTTCCAGTAGCCGCTGAAGTGATAGGCGTACATACGACGGCCATCCTTGAGCAGGTTGGGGATGACGTTTTTGCCAAAGTCGTTCTCGGAATTGGGATCCGCTTCGTCCTCGGTGAGGTACTTCTTCAGGATATCCCAGTTGAAGATGTAGATGCCCATGGAAGCCAGATTGGACTTGGGATCCTTCGGCTTCTCTTGGAACTCGCTGATCTTGTCATTCTCGTCCGTAACCATCAGGCCAAAACGAGAGGCTTCGCTCCAAGGCACTTCCATGACCGCCACCGAGAATTCTGCATCCTTCTCCTTATGGAAGCGCAGGAAATCAGAGTAATCCTGCTTGCAGATCTGGTCACCGGACAGGATGATGACATACTTGGGATCATACCGGTCGATGAAGGAAATATTCTGATAGATCGCATTGGCCGTGCCTTTGTACCAGTCAGAGCCGGAGGCTTTCTGGTAGGGCGGCAGTACATGGACACCGCCATGCAGACGGTCAAGGTCCCAGGGCTGGCCATTGCCGATATACTCGTTCAAAACCAGCGGCTGATACTGGGTCAGGATGCCCACCGTATCAATGTCGGAATTGACACAGTTGGACAGCGGGAAGTCGATAATACGATACTTTCCGCCAAACGGAACTGCAGGCTTGGCGAGCTTTTGGGTCAGCGCGTAGAGACGCGAGCCCTGACCGCCGGCCAGGATCATTGCGATCATTTCTTTTGCCATAAGATTTCTCCCCTTAAAATTCTGGCTTACGCCATTACTTGACTAGAATATGGGTATACGATCTATCCAGCACGCAGGAACAAGGCTGGCTTACGCCTGCGATTTGGCTTTGGTAGTGCGGCTGCGCTTGGGCGCTGCCGTTTTGGCTGCCGCGGTCTTTTTGGCCTTGGCTGCCGGTTTTGCCTCGGTTTCCTCGTCCTTTTTGGCGCGCGGTTTGCGAGCCGCCGGGACTTGGAAATACAGGGTGGACAGCGGCGGCAGCGTCAGCGAAACATGCTGCTCAAAGCCGTGCATCTCGCCCTTCTTGCTGCGCACCGTACCGTTGGTCACACCAGAACCGCCATACTTGGGATCATCGGAATTGAGGATCTCTTTATAACTGCCGGGATTGGGCACGCCCATCTCGTAGTTCTGGCGCAGTACCGGGTTGAAGTTGCAGACGATCATCAGCATCTTTCCGGCCGCATCCCGGCGCAGGAAGGCGATAACGCTCTGCTGGTTATCATCCGGCACGATCCACTGGAACCCTTCCCAGCTGTAATCGACCTGCCACAAAGCAGGGATATCCCGATACAGGTGGTTCAGATCTTTGACATAGCTTTGCAGCTGACGATGTTTGTCGTAGCCAAGCAGCATCCAATCCAACTGCTTCTTCTCGTCCCACTCGATGAACTGCCCGAACTCCTGCCCCATAAAGAGCAGTTTCTTGCCGGGATGTGCCATCATATAGCCGTAGAAGGTGCGCAGGTTGGCGAACTTCTCTTCATAGTCGCCGGGCATCTTGTTGATCAAGCTGCACTTGCCATGCACCACCTCATCGTGGCTGATTGGCAGAACAAAGTTTTCGCTGAACGCGTAGAAGAAGCTGAAGGTGACCTTGCCGTGGTTTCCGGCACGGAACAGCGGATCGGTCTTCATGTAGCTGAGCATGTCGTTCATCCAGCCCATGTTCCACTTGAAATTGAAGCCCAGTCCACCGTCTGCGGCGGGTTTGGTCACCAACGGCCATGCGGTGGATTCTTCCGCAATCATCATCTTGTGGGGATAGCGGCTCAACACAGCGGTGTTCAGCTTTTGCAGGAAGGCAATCGCCTCCAGATTTTCCTTGCCACCCTTGGAGTTCTGCTCCCACTCGCCATCACGGCGGTTGTAGTCCAGATACAGCATACTGGCCACTGCGTCTACCCGCAGACCATCCACGTGGTACTTCTCGATCCAGAACATGGCGCTGGACACCAAGAAGCTCTCCACTTCGTTCATGCCGTAGTTGAAGACCATCGTACCCCATTCTTTATGCTCGCCGCGGCGAGGATTGGGGTCTTCATAGCACGGAGCACCGTCAAACATATACAAGCCGTGCGCGTCCTTGGGGAAGTGGGCCGGTACCCAGTCCAGAATCACGCCGATGCCCGCCTTATGCAGTTTGTCCACAAAGGCCATAAAGTCTTTGGGCGTACCGTACCGGCTGGTGGGGGCAAAATACCCCGTGACCTGATAGCCCCAGCTTCCGTCGAAGGGATACTCGGTGATGGGCAGAAGTTCCACATGGGTGTATCCCATCTCTTTTATGTAAGGAACCAACTCATCTGCCAGCTCGGAGTAATTGTACGGAATTCCCTTTTCGGGATCCTTCATCTTCCAACTGCCGGCCTGCAGTTCATAGATGGACATGGGGCTGTTGATGACGTCCCGCTTTTCCTCCGCTTTGTTCCAAGCGTCATCTCCCCACGGATACCCCTCGATATCATAGACTTTGCTGCCGTTAGAGGGGCGTGTCTCGGTATGGAAAGCATAGGGATCGGCTTTATAGAGCAACTCGTCGGAAGCCGTGGTAATGCAGTATTTATAAACGTCGTATTCCTGAATGCCCGGAATGAACAACTCCCAGATTCCGTCGGCCACCTTTTGCATGGGATGGTCGGACGGCGCCCAGTTATTGAAATCGCCCACTACTGCAACCGCGTTGGCATGCGGCGCCCAAACGCGGAACACCGCGCCGGCCTGACCGTCCTGCTCACACAGATGCGCACCAAAGTAGCGGTATGCCTCCTGATTATTGCCCTGTCGGAACAGATAAATGGGCAAGTCAGAACTTTTGGACGTCTGTTTGCCTTGCTTCAACGTAATCTCCCCTTTGTGGCCCTATATAGGCAGGGCCCATGTATTTTGCTATTTCTATATTACCTGTTTCCTGCGTGAATTTCAAGTTTTTTCTGTAATAATCCGCTAAAATTTTGGAACTTGCCATTTCTGATTTGTGCAAATTCGACACAAACCCCGCTATAATGTTGTATTCTTATACAAAAAAGCCCCACGCAAGGTACTTTTTACACCTTGCGCGGGGTTGTTAAAGATTTAAGCGCCGTAAATATAATACGGGTTCTGGCCGCTGTACAAACTACGGCGGTTCCACACAGTATGGGTGGCCAGATATTCTGCCCATACGCGGTACCCGGAGGGCGTAAAGTGCACGCCGTCCGGAGTTTGGTAATCATCGATTTGGCTGCCATCCGCCGGGTTGGTCAACACTTCCCGAATGTTGACAAAATAGCAGCCCTTGCGCAGCGCCAAATTGGCCAACAAATCGTTGACCGTGGCAATCCGCGCGTTATCCAGACCGGGCTTTTCGTTGACCACGGTTTCCTGCACGCCGGGAATCGCTTGGATATAATAAATCACACCGGGGTTGAGTTGTTCCCGCAGCATATCAATAAAACGCTCATAATAGGCAAGGAAGTTTTCCTCGTTGCCCTGCGTCACCAAATTGTTGGTCCCCACCAGAATATAGACATAGTCAGGCTGGCTGGCTACGATGGTGTCCATGGGGGCTTCCTGCTGCGAAGTCACAGCATTTTTCATGGTGGTATTATTGACAAAGCTATTCACACCGGCACCGGTGTAGGTAGCATACTTGGCATTGGGGAATCCCGTTTCGTAGATTCCCAAGCCGGAAGCAATGCTGTCCCCCACAAAGGTGACAGTGTCGAAATACTGGTTGGTCACGGTGCCCAGCATCGGCACACCAATCATGCGATGATCGGTGTTAAGGTACTCTGTATCAATGGTCTGCGCCACCGGCGTAGACGTATTCCAAACCGCAGTATCCACCGCCTGCACGATGCGCTCCGGCGTTTTTCCTACCGCCGGGGTGGGTTCCGGGGTGGGCTGCAGTTCGCTCTCCGGCGTGGGGGTCGGTTCTGCGGCGGTGGGCAGCAGGGATTGCAGCGGGTTTTCTTCAGGCAATTTGCCTTGCCGTTGCCAGAACCACCCGGCAGCGATGCATGCCACGGCCAGAATCACCAGCAAAACCACCACCATCCTGCGTTTGCGGCGGCGGCGGGAAAATTCATTGCGATAGGTATAAAAATCAGCCATCCAGAAAGCTCCTGACATTCGTTTGGGTTACGATACAGACATTATACCGCGTTTACCCGGCAGGGGCAAGGGGCCCGGCAATGTTTTACAAAAACCATACCCATTCTCTCTGCAAATCTTTCACTTGACGGGGTTTGCTGCGGCCCCTATAATAAAAGGGAAATATCTTTCTATCGAAGGAGGCACGGCTTTATGGCATGGATGATCGTATCGGACAGTTCCTGCGAGATCCGGGAACTGGAACGCCCTGCCGCCGGGGTACAGTTTGCCTTGGTGCCCTTTAAAATTCGCATCGGGGAACGGGAATATGTGGATTTGCCCACCTTGAACGTACCCCAAATGTTGCAGGCCATGACCGACTACAACGGTGCCAGTACCAGTGCCTGCCCCAGCCCAGAAGAATGGGCCGAGTGTTTTTTGCAGGCTGATCAAGTTATCGCCTTGACCATCAGCAGCAATCTTTCGGGCAGCTACAATGCGGCCTGCTCTGCCCGCGCCATGGTACTGGAAGAACACCCCGAAAAACAGATCTTTATTTTGGATACCCTGAGCTGTGCCGGTGCGCTGGGCGATGCAGCCGAGCTGGCCAACAAGCTCATTGGCGAGGGCCTCGGTTTTGAGGATGTCTGCTTTGCACTGAAAAAGTTTGCCGAGACCACCCACATTCTCTTCTCGTTGGCCAGCTTTGACAATCTGGCGAAAAACGGGCGCGTTAACCGGGTCGTAGGCTTTATCGCCGGCCGACTGAACATGCGGGTTCTGGGGCGCCGCACCCACGATGGAAAAATCGACTTTTTCTTCAAAACCCGTGGAGAGACTCGAGTACTGGCCAAGATTTTGGAACAGATGGACGACGATCACTATGATGGCCTTCATCCGGTATTCATCAGCGAATGCAACAACACCAACGCTGCGAAGTTACTGGAGCACGGCATTCGCAGCAAATGGCCCGAAGCTAAGATCCGTATTTTCCCTTGCTCCGGTCTTTGCAGCTTCTATGCGCAGGATCAAGGTCTTATCATCACCTACTGAGCACCACGCCGCTTTGTCTTGGTTATATCACCTTTGCCTCTTACTGCACAAAGAAAAAATCCCGGACGTACGTCCGGGATTTTTTAGGTTTGCGTTTCGCGTTCCTTTCTGCGTTTCATCCGCTCCAGATAGGCAGCCCGCTGCTTATTCCACCGGGCATCCGCCTCCGGTGTGGCCGGATCCGTACACCGGGCAAAACTCCAGTGCAATCCATCGCGGCGGCTGAGCTTAAAACGCACATACCAATGGCCGCAATAGGGGCACTCGCTGCGGGTATAATATCCGGTATTGCCACGTTTGAGCCATACTTCATCATGGGTCAGCAAGGCCCCGCATTCCGGACAGTGTGCCGTTTGCAGTTCCGGCGCATTGCGGTAATCGTCATGTTCCAGCCGATTCATAAAGACCTGCACATCCCGAGCCGCCGTGTCATCCCCCAGCAGGGCCTCCCGTAACAGTTCTTCCTCGGTGGGATAGGTCGCCAAGCCTTCCGACAACGGCAATTTGCGGCAGATGTGCGCCGTATACAAAGCATCGTCCAGCGCATGATGGAAGGGTTCCTCCTTCGGGATTCCCAACCGGTCCACCACGTTTTCCAGCGTCATACCCTCCCCTTCCTTCCGGGGATAGCTCTGCAAAAAGATTCGTTGCAGGTCGTACCAGCGTTCCGGCCAGTTCTCATCCAGCCCCACCAAAAAGAGGTTCTGTTTCAGCACCGGCACATCATCCAGACCCCATTCGGCCAGTTCGGCATCCGGGCCTGCCCAGTCCAAAAACTTTTGCAGCCCCGCTTTCATGGGCAACCCTGCATCCAGATCCCCTTGCGACAAACCGGTGACCTTGGCAATATGATGCTGCAGCTTGCGGAAAATTCTCGGACGCAGGTTCACTTCAAACGTATCCAGCACGTCGCCTCGCTCATTGATGCGTACCGCGCCGATTTGAATGATCTCGCCGCGCAGCGTCAGTTCGGTACCGTGGTAAAGGAACGTTTTGGGCTGATACCCAATATTCCATTCCAGATCAAAAACGATCAGATTCACAGATCAGTTCTCCTCGCTCAAAATATACTGTTCAACAGCCAAGCCCACGCCGTCGTGGTCGTTGTCCGCCGTCAGACAATCTGCAGCCGCCTTCACCGGCGGTTGTGCATTGCCCATGGCCACCCCCAACCCGGCAAACCGAATCATCGGCAGGTCATTCCATCCGTCTCCACAGGCCATCAGGTTCCGGGAGGTGAGCCCTTTGCTGCGCAAAAGCAATTCCAAAGATGCCGCTTTCTCCACATTCAGCGGCATCGTCTCGATAAAGAAGGGCTGGGAACGATAGATGGAAAGTTTCCCCGCAAATTCCTGCTGCATCAGTTCTTCTACGTGGGGCATATCCACCGGATCACCGGTCAGCAGCAGCTTATGAATGGGATAACGAACCTCGGCAGGCAGGTCTTCCACCTGACGAACCGGAATCTTATTGATTCTCGCTTCTTCCTGCACATACGGGCTTTCCGCTTGTTCCGTCACAATACCGTTGGCATCATAAGTCAGCGGCACCACGTTCCAATACCGGCTGAACGTACAAACCGGCTCAATCAAATCCGGCGGGAAAGCATGCTGGACCAAGGTCTGCCCGGTGCGGCAGTCGATAATTTTTCCGCCGTTGTAGCTCAAAATACAACCGCCGTATTTTTCCAGTTCCAGTTCTCGCGCCAACGGCTCGATGCCCACGGTGGGACGCCCGCTGGCCAACACGATGCAGACCCCGCGGCGGGCCGCCTCCTGCAAGGCTGCCTTTGTACGCGGTGTGATAACTTTTTCATGGTTGGTCAGCGTCCCGTCCAAATCCAACGCCAAAACTTTATACTGCATACATTCCTACTCCCCGGTTTGGTTTACGCCTATTGTACCCTAAATGGACAGATTGTGCAAGTTGTAATCCACTGGGCAAAACACTTCTTGACAACCGCGGCTGCCCATGGTAAGATACTGGCAATGTGTAAGGGAGTAGTCAGCGCCGCGGTGGAGCAGCCGCAGCGCAGTTCTGCCAACATAATGAGCCGCCTAGGCTCTGGCTTAACTTGAAAAGACGAGACTTACCTGTTCTGCAACAGCAGGACAGGTAGGTCTTTTTTCTTGCCCAAAAACGGAGGAATGTACGATGTCTTTACTGGATTTGATTCTAATTGCTGTCAGCCTTTCCATGGATGCTTTTGCCGTTTCGATCTGCAAGGGCTTATCCGTCCGACGGGTAACGCCGCGCCATGCGCTGCTCTGCGGCGTTTGGTTCGGCGGTTTTCAGGCCCTGATGCCGGCGCTCGGATATTTTCTCGGGGATCGTTTTTCTGGGTTGCTGACCCGTTTTGGTCCGTGGATTGCTTTTGTGTTGTTGGCCATCATCGGTGCCAATATGTTTAAGGAAAGTTTCGGGGAAAATGAACATCTGGATGATGACTATTCTCCCAAAGCCATGCTGCCGCTGGCCGTTGCGACCAGCATTGATGCATTTGCCGTGGGGGTAAGTTTTGCAGCCATGCAGGTCCAGATTTTGCCGGCCGTCGCCTTGATCGGCTGCATCACCTGTGTTCTGTCGGCCATTGGTGTCAAGGTCGGCGCCATTTTCGGGGACAAATACCGGGCCCCCGCAGAGCGCATCGGAGGCATTGTGCTGATTTTTATCGGATTGAAAACACTGCTCAGCGGCTTGGGCTTGCTGTGAGCAGCAAAAAAGGGGCGGAGCATTGCTCCGCCCTTTTTTACGCTATATCGCTGGTAAACGAATCATCGGTTTACTTTGCCGAGACTTCGTGCTATGCTTTTAGCACGAAGAAGGGGGCCTTTTCTATGGATGCAAAAGCATTCGGCTCATTCTTGGCAGAAACCCGCAAAACCCGTGGACTGACCCAGAATGACTTAGCCGAGCAGCTACATGTGACAGACAAAGCGGTGAGCCGCTGGGAACGAGGTTTAGGATTTCCTGACATCAACACATTGGAACCGTTGGCAGAAGCCTTGGGCCTAACACTCTCCCAGTTGATGCACGCCGACCGTGGGGATGGTCAGCCGGCAGAGCAAAGTTTGGAGGACTTCTTTGCGATGTTCTCTCCTGTTCGGATCCAGTGGCAGACAGTCCCTTCCGCTTTGTTCTGGCTGACAGTTGGCGTGGCCGTTGCGGCTCAATTTCTGCTGCCGGCGTCTGTCACCGTGCAATGGACGCTCCAAGATAGCGGCGTGTTGTTTCCTACGCGTATCTTATCGAAACCGCTTGTCTACCTATTTTGTATTGGATTCAGCGCCCTATATACGCAGATATGGAAACATGCCGAGTGTGGGTTCTTCATTTCCAAAGTCTTGATTCCTTGGTGGAAGGGGTATCATCCCAAACTCGCACCATGGTTGGAGCTCACCATACATCTCGCCCTTGCTTGGCCCTCACTGACGCCCCTTTTCGTAGAAACGATGATCTTGCTCTTCAATTAGCATCCAACAAAAGCGGTGGGAAAAATCCCACCGCTTTTGTATTGCAATCGTTTTAGTTCTCACTTACGCCAATGGCTTACCGCTGAACACCGGGAAAACATCAAATTCTCCGTAGCTTTCAATTTTTTTCAGTTGTCGCAAAGTTTGCATATCTTCGTCAGAGATTGCAAAGTCCACCGCAGCATTATCCCGCATATGGGCGGGATTGGCGGTTTTAGGCAGAGCTACCGTTCCCAGTTGGATCACATAGCGGATGCAAAGCTGTGCAGGTGTCACATTGTATTTGGCAGCCATTCGAGTGATAGCGGGATTTTTCAGGGCTTCTCCATGAGCGATGGGCGAATAGGCCTCCACAAGAATCCCCTGTTTCCGGCAGAAATCCAGCAACGCCTGATCCGTATTGGTGATATGCAGCAGAATTTGGTTTACCATCGGCTTAATCCGACTATCTTGCAAAATATTCTCCAAATCATCTTGCAAAAAGTTTGAAACACCGATGGCCCGCACTTTGCCTGCCGCGTAGGCGTCCTCTAGTGCACGCCACACTTCCCTATTTTCCGCAAAATAGCGGTTTTCTACCCGAAATTCTGCCCACGGCTGTGGACTGTGGATGATCATTAAGTCAAGATACTCCAGTCCCATTTTGGACAAAGTTTCATCCAACGAACGAGCCGCACTTTCATAGGTTTTGGCCTCAGCCGCCACCTTGCTGGTAACAAAAATCTGTTCTCGTCCCAGACCGCAGGTTCGTATCCCTTCCCCTACGCCCCGCTCATTCCCATACGCCTGCGCAGTGTCGATGAACCGATAGCCTTGCTCTACCGCATCTCGAACCGCCTGTGCCGCTTTGTCACCGTCGATAAACCACGTTCCCAATCCAAGTTTGGGGATGGCTACACCATTCGTAAGTCTGTACGTTTCTTGCAGCATGCTTTTCCTCCCGTTATCCCTGTAAAGCGGCATATTGCGCTTCGGTAACAGGTTCGCACCATTCATTGCTGCATCCTTCTCCAGGGACCTCAATCGCAATGTGGCTGAACCAACTGTCTGCTTTAGCACCATGCCAGTGTTTCACTTCCGGCGGAATGGTGATAACCGTACCCGGTACTAAGCTGACAGCTTCTTTTCCTTCCTCCTGATACCAACCCTCTCCTGCTGTACAGATGAGGATTTGCCCGCCGCCTTGGACCGCGTGATGGATATGCCAGTTGTTACGGCACCCCGGCTCAAAGGTTACATTGGCCAGAAATAGCCCACATTTCGGATCCGTCAAGGGATTCAGAAAAGATTGTCCCACAAAATACTGTGCATAGGCGTCGTTGGATGGCCCGGTACCAAATACATTCTGTTGTTCAAACTGCGCTTGGTCTTTGATTCTCATGGCAAATACCTCCCTACATAGGTGCTAAATTGGAAGCAGCTACACTCGACAGATCTTTTTGGATCATAGTGTTCTGCGTGTAGCATGGTTATTCCCACACCACTATCATACAAGTTAAACCTCACTTCAAGTCAATAGCTTTTGCAAAAGTTTTTTCGTTATGTTTCAAAAAAGTCTGTCTTGTTCTTGGAACACTGTGCCGGTATACTATAAGTATCCCCATAGAAAGGTAGGGCTGCTGCATGAGAAAGCGTCGCCTTCAGACCATCATCACACTGATTGGCGTCCTTTGTCTATTCCTTCCCCTTTGTGCCATGGTCCTGCCCTCAGTGGAAAATCTGCCTTCCCATTTAGAACAACTCAACTGGCGCAGCGAAAAAGCGGAAATCGACTTGATGCATTTCCCTTATATTCCAAATTCCTTCGCTGTAACGTCTGATGGATATTGGGCAGTTGCTTATCAAGAAAATACCCATTCCCGCATCTTACTGGTGGCTCCCGACGGTTCTACGAAGCAATATGCTTTCGAAACAGAGGGCAGTTGGGCCATGGATATAGCTGGGAAAGAGTTCATAATCTGCCTCAGCCGCGCCGATACCTATTTTGCAGCCGATCTCCTTACAGGGCAGTGGCAAGAATCCTGTCGTTTGTCCACCGAATATGGGGATTCTCTTTGGGAATTGAAGCAGCGGCGTACTGTGCAACAAGGCACATATCGCATAATTGCTCACGAAGAATGGAACAGTTACCGCTTGGAACTCAATGGCAAAACCATTTTACAAGTAAGCGCTTTGGGCATTTTGCTAGCGCGCTTGCCGTATGCTGTACCGTTCTTGCTATCTTTTCTCCTATGTTTCGCTATCTATAAAAATCGAAAGCGTTTAAGCAGTCAAGCCAAAAATAGAAACTCTTGAACCTAACCAAACTTTATACAGGCCAAACACAAAAACGCCACCTACATTCAGTGAGTAGGTGGCATTTTCTTTTAGTCCAACATACAAATAAAAAGAAAAATACCTGCTCCAACGAGCAGGTATCTTCTTGGTGACCCGTGCGGGAATCGAACCCACGTTAACGGCGTGAGAGGCCGCTGTCT
>CAUWAX010000007.1:0-136022 GCA_963557315.1 uncultured Gemmiger sp.
TAGCACAGCCCTTGGAGAGGGGCTCTAATAACTACTACTCTATAATACAAGGAGGGGCGGTCATGGACGCTATGCAGCACATTACCGGCCTTGTACGCAAAGCCGTGCAGGATTACGAGATGATCGCCCCCGGCGACCGGGTGTTGATCGGCGTTTCGGGCGGCAAGGACAGCGTGGTGCTTACCATTGCCTTGGGGCGTCTGCGGGCCTATTTGGGGGTGCCGTTTGAGGTACAGGCCGTCACGTTAGATCCCTGTTTTGGCGGCATCGAGACCGATTACACCCCTTTGGCAGAGCTGTTTGCCTCGGAAAACATTCCCTATGAAATCCGGCGGACCGACATCGGTCCCGTGGTTTTTGACTACCGCAAGGAGTCCAATCCCTGTGCGCTCTGCGCCAAACTGCGCCGCGGCACCTTGCACACCGCCGCCCAACAACTGGGCTGCAACAAGGTAGCGCTGGGGCATCATTTGGATGACGCTGTCGAAACTTTTTATATGAACCTCTGGCGGGAAGGCCGCATCGGGTGCTTTTCCCCCGTGACGTATCTGTCCCGCCGAAATCTAACGATGATTCGTCCGCTGTTGCTGGCTACCGAGAGTGAGGTCACTTCTGCCGTGAAACGGGCCGGGCTGCCGGTGATCAAAAGCCGCTGCCCCGCCGACGGGGTCACCACCCGGGAAGAAACCAAACAGTTCGTCCGTGAATTCAGCCGCAAAGATCCGGCATTCCGCCAAAAGACGCTGCACGCCTTGCAGGAAAGCGGCATTGACGGATGGCGGCCGCTGCACACTGGCCGGAAAAAGGAGTGGGCTCAATGAACGATCCCCGATTGGAAAAACACTGCTGGGCAGAGATTGATTTGGATGCCCTGCGCCATAATTTTTCTTTTATCCAACGCACGGTCCACGGGCCGATTTGTGCTGTCGTCAAGGCGGATGCCTATGGTCACGGCGACATCGTGGTAGCCCGTGTTTTACAGGAACAAGGAGCTGCAGCATTCGCCGTAAGCTGTCTGGCGGAGGGCAAACGGCTGCGCCGCCATGGCATCACAGTCCCGGTACTGATTCTTGGTTACGCTGACCCAGCGGAGGCAGCCGTACTGGCGCAGGAAGAGATTACCACCGCCTGCTTCTCCAGCGAATATGCCAAAGCGCTCTCGGCTGCTGCCATGGCTGCCGGTGTGCAGGTAAAAGTGCATTTAAAAATTGACACCGGCATGGGGCGTATCGGCTTTGCCGCCCAAAAGGACTGGCAAGGCGTGGTGCAGGAGCTGGAGGCGTTGTACGCACTTCCCGGGCTGGAGATCTGTGGCATTTTCCAGCATTTTGCGGTTGCGGACAGCGTGGCTCCCGACGCAATGGTCTACACCGATGGTCAGTATGGACTATTCCGCAAGGTGGTGGATCAGCTGCAGGCTGATGGCTATGCCACCGGCACCGTACACTGTGCCAACTCGGCAGCCCAACTGCGGCACCCGGAATGGCGCAATGACATGACCCGGGCAGGCATTATTCTGTATGGGTTGGATCCCAGCGATGAACTGCACTTCCCTGTTTTACAGCCGGTGATGACGCTGAAATGCATCGTCACCTTTGTCAAAGACCTGCTGCCCGGCCAAAGCGTAAGTTACGGCCGTACCTTTACGGCCCAAGCCCCCATGCGGGTAGCCACGGTCTGCGTAGGGTATGCCGATGGATACCCGCGAATGCTGTCCGGCACGCAGGGGCAGGGTTTGATGATGGTCAACGGCCGGCCGGCCCCCGTGCTGGGGCGGGTTTGCATGGACCAAACCCTGTTGGATGTGACCAACATCCCCGGTGTACAGATGGGCGACGAGGTCACGGTATTTGGCCCCGGCGCCCCCGACACCGCCGATACCATCGCCCAAAAGACGGATACCATTGCATACGAGGTAGTCTGCGGCATCGCCCGCCGGGTGCCCCGGGTGTATCTGGAAAACGGTAAAATTTGCAAGATTTGGAACGATTTGGAGGAACATTGATGGCTCGCGATACGATCCGCAACTTTTGTATCATCGCCCACATTGACCACGGCAAGTCCACCTTGTCGGACCGTATGCTGGAATTGACCGACAGCGTGGACAAACGCACCATGACCGATCAGATGCTGGACGACATGGACATCGAAAAAGAGCGCGGCATCACCATCAAGGCCCGCGCCGTGACCATGCGCTACAAAGCCGACGACGGGAAAACCTATGAACTCAACCTCATCGACACCCCGGGCCACGTGGACTTTCAGTATGAAGTCAGCCGCAGTTTGGCCGCCTGCGAAGGTGCTGTACTGGTGGTAGACGCCAGTCAGGGTGTGGAGGCCCAGACACTGGCCAACTGCTATCTGGCGCTGGACCACAATCTGGAGGTTGTACCGATCCTGAACAAAATCGACCTGCCCAGCGCCGACCCTGACACGGTGGCCAAAGAGGTAGAAGATGTAATCGGTCTGCCCTGCATGGAAGCGCCCCGGGTTTCGGCCAAGTTGGGCGTCGGTGTCAAGGATGTATTGGAATCCGTAGTCAAGGATATTCCCGCACCTTCCGGAGATCCGGACAAACCCTTGAAGGCGTTGATCTTTGACTCTATCTATGACAGCTACAAGGGCGTCATTGTCTATGTGCGCATCTTTGAGGGAACGGTCAAGCCCGGCGACACCATTCGTCTGATGAGCACCGGCGCCGAGTTCCAACTGGTAGAGGTGGGTCATATGGGCGCCACCAGCCTGACCCCCTGTGACAAACTGGAAGCCGGCGAAGTCGGGTATCTGACCGCCAGCATTAAAACCGTACGGGATACCCGTGTGGGCGACACCGTAACGTCTGCGGCCAACCCCACCGCGGAACCGCTGCCCGGTTTCCGCACGGTGACCCCCATGGTATTCTGCGGCATCTACCCCGCCGATGGTGCCGACTACCCCGATTTGAAGGATGCGCTGGAAAAGCTGCAGCTCAACGATGCCTCTTTGAGCTTTGAGCCGGAAACCAGTGCTGCGCTGGGCTTCGGGTTCCGCTGCGGCTTCTTGGGTCTGCTGCATATGGAGATCATCACCGAGCGTTTGGAGCGGGAGTTTGATCTGAACCTGATCACCACCACCCCCGGCGTTCAATATCGCCTGACGCTGACCGACGGCACGGTGGAGATCATCGACAACCCGGCAGCCTACCCTGACCCCACCCGCATCGTCAAACAGGAAGAGCCCTTTGTCAACGCTCACATCTACACCCCCAACGACTACGTAGGCCCCCTGATGGATCTGTGTCAGGCCAAGCGGGGTGTGCTGGTGGATATGAAGTATCTGGACGAAACCCGCGTGGACCTGCACTACCAACTGCCGTTGGGTGAGATCGTCTACGACTTCTTTGACGCCATCAAGTCCCGCAGCCGCGGTTATGCCAGCTACGACTACGAATGGGAAGGCTGGCACGAGAGCAAGCTGGTCCGGCTGGACTTCCTGCTCAATGGGGACCCGGTCGATGCATTGTCGATGATTGTGTTTGCCGATAATGCGTACGCCAAGGGCCGCCGCATCTGCGAAAAGCTCAAGGAAAACATTCCCCGCGCACTGTTTGAAATTCCTATTCAGGCCGCAGTGGGCGGCAAGATCATCGCCCGAGAAACGGTAAAAGCCATGCGCAAAGACGTGTTGGCCAAGTGCTACGGCGGTGACATCACCCGCAAAAAGAAGCTGTTGGAGAAACAGAAGGAAGGCAAAAAGAAGATGCGTCAGTTGGGCAGCGTGACCTTGCCCAGCGAGGCCTTCACCGCCGTGCTGAAACTGGACTCCGATTCTTGAGTTTGCATAAACAGAAAAAACGGGAGGACCGTCTAGACGGTCCTCCCGTTTTATTGCAGTATACAGGGCTTACAGCAGGCTGCGGTACAGCTCCTTGATTTCTTCCACACTGGTGTCGCGGGGATTGCTCGGGCAGCAGGCATCGGCAAAGGCGGACTCTGCCAAGAACTGCACGTCCTCCTCTTTCAGGATTCCCTTCAAGTCGGCGGGAATGCCCACATCGGCAGAGAGCTGCTTCACGGCGGCGATGGTCGCATCGGCGGCCTCAGCGTCCGTCATCGCATCGATGCCTTCCACACCCATGGCTTTGCCCACAGCACGGTAACGTGCGCCAGCCACTTCCTTGTTGTACTCCAATCCGGTGGGCAGAATGATGGCGCAGGCAACACCGTGGGGCGTATCATACAGGGCAGACAGTCCGTGGGCCATGCTGTGTACGATGCCCAAGCCTACGTTGGAGAAGCCCATGCCGGCGATGTACTGGCCCAAAGCCATGCCCTCGCGGCCTTCGGGGGTGTTCTGGACCGCACCGCGCAGATTCTCGCTGATCAGGCGGATAGCCTCCAGATGGAACATATCGGAGATGGTGCAGGCCCCCTTGGTGATATAGCCTTCAATGGCGTGGGTCAGAGCATCCATACCGGTTGCCGCGGTCAAGCCTTTGGGCATAGAAGCCATCATATCGGGATCCACAACGGCCACTTCGGGAATGTCGTTGGTATCCACGCAGACAAACTTGCGGCGCTTCTCCACATCGGTGATGACGTAGTTGATGGTGACTTCGGCAGCGGTGCCGGCCGTGGTGGGCACCGCGATGGTGAACACCGCATGCTTCTTGGTGGGAGCCACACCCTCCAGACTGCGCACATCGGCGAACTCGGGGTTATTGATGATGATACCAATGGCTTTGGCTGTGTCCATAGAGGATCCGCCGCCGATGGTTACGATGCTGTCGGCACCGGCCGCTTGGAAAGCTGCCACGCCGTCCTGCACATTCTGGTGGGATTGGGCTTGATGTCGCTGTACACAGAATAGGCAAAGCCTGCCGCGTCCAACAGATCGGTGACCTTCTTGGTGACGCCGAACTTGATCAGGTCCGGGTCAGAGCAGACGAAAGCCTTTTTGTAACCGCGACTGGTCAGCTCGGGCACAATGTTTTCGATGGCACCATGGCCGTGGTAGGAAATGGTGTTCAGAACAATACGGTTTACCATAATCGTTTTCTCCTTCAAGCATACATTTATTGACGAATGCCATAAAATTTCTTATGCATTCCGCCAATTTCTGTCCATATTGTACGCCTTTGTAACCACTTTGTAAAGCCTTGTTTTTCCCGGGGCGCCCCTTGCCATTTTATACGAAGTAGTGTACAATAAAAGGACACTAAAAATTTGGGGTGCAATTTATGGCAGAAGAAAAATTTTCCAACTTTTTGACGGATATCATCGACGCCGACCTTGCCGAGGGCAAGGTCGACACCGTGCATACCCGTTTTCCGCCGGAGCCCAACGGATACCTGCACATCGGTTCGGCCAAGGCAATTTTCATCAACTATACCATCGCCAAGCATTATGGCGGCAAATTCAACCTGCGGTTTGATGATACCAACCCCGCCCGGGAAGGCGATGAATACGTACAGAGCATTCTGCAGGATCTGCACTGGCTGGGTGCCGACCCCAACGGCGGCATCTTTTACGGCAGCGATTACTTTGAGCGCTGCTACGAATATGCCGAACAACTGATCCGAGAGGGCAAGGCCTATGTGGATGACCTGACCCGAGAGGAAATGCAGGAGTACCGCGGCAACGATGCCGGCAAGCCCAGCCGTCCCAGCCCGTACCGTGACCGCACGCCGGAGGAGAATCTGGACCTGTTCCGCCGTATGCGCGCCGGTGAGTTTGCCGACGGAGAAAAGACCCTGCGTGCCAAAATCGATTTGGCCAGCCCCAACATGAATATGCGGGACCCCGCCATCTATCGCATCAAGCATGTGTCCCATCACCGTCAGGGCGACAAGTGGTGCATCTATCCGCTCTACGATTTCGCCCATCCCATTCAGGACGCCATCGAAGGAATCACCTTCAGCTTGTGCAGCTTGGAGTTTGAAAACCATCGTCCCCTTTACGAGTGGGTGGTGAACAACCTCTTCGGCACCGAGTTCCCGAAACAGCGGGAGTTTGCACGCCTGAACGTGACCAACACCGTAATGAGCAAGCGTTATCTGCGCGAGTTGGTGGAAAAGAACATCGTGGATGGCTGGGATGATCCCCGTATGCCCACGCTGAGCGGTCTGCGCCGCCGCGGCTACACCCCCACCAGCATCTTCACCTTCGTCAAGGAAGCCGGTATCTCCAAAGCCGACAGTCTGGTGGACATGCGCCAACTGGAGGCGGTACTGCGCGCCGAGCTGGAGCTGAACGCCCAGCGCCGTGTTGCCGTGTTGGATCCCGTCAAGCTCATCATCGACAACTACCCCGACGACGGCTGCGAGACCTTCGACCTGCCCAACAACCCGAACCGCGATGCCAACGATTCCTCCACCCGCAAGGTGGCCTTTACAAAGGAAGTTTGGATCGACCGCAGCGACTTCTTTGAAGTACCGCCGCCCAAGTTCAAGCGGCTGACGCTGGGCAGCGAAGTTCGCCTGATGGGCGCCTATCTGGTGCGCTGCACCGGCGTGGACAAAGACGCCGACGGCAACATCGTAGCCATTCATGCGCAGGCAGATCTGGAAACCAAGAACGGCAACCCCGCCGATGGCCGCAAGGTTCGCGGCACCATCCACTGGGTAAGCTGTGCACACTGCGTGGAGGCAGAGGTTAGCCTGTATGACAAACTGTTCACTGAGGCGAACATGAACAGCATTCCCGATGACGCCGACTTCAAGGATTACCTGAACCCCGAGAGTGTAACGGTTGTCCGCCACGCCAAGCTGGAAGAAAGCCTGCGCGACGCCAACCCCGGCGAGCGCTTCCAGTTTGTGCGCACTGGTTACTTCACCCCGGACAGCAAGAACCCCGGCGTATACAACCGCATTGTAACGCTGAAGGACAGCTTCAAACTGTAAGTACCAACAAAAAAGACCGACGCACCGCGTCGGTCTTTTTCTTTTCGTATCGGCGGTTCAAGTGCCATGACGCGCTGCAATACAGCGACGCAGCCATCCGCCTTTTTTGTAATAAACCACAAACAGCAGCGAAGCCAAGGTCCATGTGATGGGATAGCTCAGCTCTACCGTGGCAACCGAGTGCCAGACCGGCACCGCTACCAGCAGCCACAGGATGCGCAGCCCACAGACACCGAACACAGTGATCAAGGTAGGCACCCGCACATCACCACAGCCACGCAGCGCGCCGGAGAGGATTTCGATGCAGACATAGGTCAGATAGGCCGGGACCAGCACGTGCATCATCTCCACGCCCACCGCGATCACCTCGGGGTCCTGACTGAAAAGACGGAACAGCGGTTCCGCAGCGAAGTAGAACACCACACTGATGCACAGCGTAATTCCTGCCGCCATAGCCAGACAGACCCGAACGCTGCGGCGTACCCGGTCGTACAGCTGGGCGCCGAAGTTCTGTCCCGCAAAGGTGGTGATGGAAATGCCCAACGAGTTGACGGTCATCCAGAAGACGAAGTCGATCTTGCCGTAGACGCCCCACGCTGCGATGGTGCTGGTACCGAATCCGTTCATGCAACTCTGGATCACCATGTTACTGACATTGTACAGTGCGCTCTGGGCCGCCGCCGGGATGCCGATACGGCAGATGGCCATCAGAATGGGCCGTTCCATCCGCAGCTTGGCGGCGGACAGATGCCAAGGCATTCCCTGCGACCCGGCCAGACACCGCAAAGTCAGCACCGCGCTGGCAATTTGGCTGAGCACCGTGGCCAGTGCCGCACCGGCCACGCCCCAATGGAAGATCGCAATAAAGACAATATCCAGTACAATGTTGACAAGGGAAGCGACAATCAAAAAGTAAAGGGGCCGCTTGGAATCCCCCGCTGCCCGCAGGATATTGGTGCCCATATTGTAAAGAATCTGGGGGATCATACCCAAAAAATAAAGGCGCAGATAGAGCGCCGCATCTCCCAGAATCTCCGCCGGGGTGCCCATCAGCCGCAGCACCGGCTCTGCCGAAAGCAGGCCCACCACTGTGAGCATCGCACCGATCACTACGCTAAATACCAACGCCGTGTGGATTTGACGGTCCACGGCCTCCAGATCCTTTGCACCATAACTTTGGGCGACTACTACGCCCGCACCGCTGCAAAGCCCTACAAACAATCCTACCAAAAGGTTGACAAAGGCGCCGGTGGCACCCACAGCGGCCAGCGCGTTGGTGCCCACAAAGTTACCGACGATCAGGGTATCGGCGGTATTGTACAACTGCTGGAACAGGGTGCCGAACCAAATCGGCAAAAAGAAGGCCAGCAACTGACGGGGAATGCTGCCGGTCAAGATATCTGTTTGTTTGACAGTACGCATGATGAAAGCTGTTTTTCTCCTCTTTTGTATTCCTTGCGCACCTATTTTATGCTATAATGGCGATAATGTAAAGAGGGGGAAACGATATGGCAGTCTTTTGGCAGCCCTGTGGGGAGGGTGCCCGTATTTTGCGCGTTTTAGGGGATTCCCCCTGCCCCATCCTGCCTGAACAGATCGAGGGCAGACCGGTGACCGAACTCGGTCCCTACTGCTTTGCTACCCGAGAGATAGACGGCGGTACCCTTTGGCCGCAGGACAGTGCCGACACCCATGAAGTGACCGGCGATTTCGTGGAGGAGGTTCGCCTGCCCGATGCGTTGCGGGTACTGCACAGCGCCGTGTTTTACAACTGTCACCGGCTGCGCCGGGTGGAAGCAGGCCCCCATTTGGAGAGTTTGGGCAGCGACCTATTCACCAACTGCCGGGCACTGCACACCTTTGCACTGCGAGCCGCCCCGGACGCCAACACCGGGTTGAAAAAACTATTGGGTGCCGTGAGCGCTGACATCGGTGTGGAATTTCTGGGAGCACCGGGGGCACAGCTTTTCTACCCGGAATATGCAGAGTTGCTGGACGAAAATACCCCGGCCCACATCTTTAACCACAGCATCGAGGGCGAAGGCTACCGCATGCGCCAGTGTTTTGCCGGCGGAGCAGTAGATTACACCGCTTACGATGCCACCTTTGGGCAG
Source organism: uncultured Gemmiger sp. (assembly GCA_963557315.1). GTDB lineage: Bacteria > Bacillota > Clostridia > Oscillospirales > Ruminococcaceae > Gemmiger. The sequence goes on from CAUWAX010000007.1 coordinate 8,995, forward strand.
GCCTGTGTGGGGGAAAGCGAAGAGACCCTTTGCCGCATGGCGTTGGGGCGGCTGCTGCCCCCCTTTGCACTGAGCGACAGCGCCCGGGCCGACTATGAATGGTACTTGACCGGCCACGCCGAAGCTGCGTTCACACTGGCCATTGCGCAGCGGAACGAGGCAGCGCTGCGGTTGTTGGCCGGGCTTTCCCTACCGGTGCAGAATGCTGCCGCCCAATGTGCCCGCGCCGGCTGGAGTGCCGGTGCCACCATTTTGCTGGCACGACCCAAACGGGCTGCCAAGCAGTACGATTTTGACGATCTATGACGGAGGGCTTTATGCCGCATACCCAAACCCAAACTGAATGGGAAGAGACGATGGCGCGCCGCGTTATGGAACAGATTCGCAGCGAGCTGTATCTGGACCAGCGGTATCTCAACGCTGCGCTGGGTGCGCTGCCCCCCGCCCCGCTGCGCAGCACCCAAACAGCACTGGCCACCGACGGTGCGCAGTTGTACTACCCGCCGGTATGGGTGCTGGACATCTACCGCAAAAATCGCCACTATCTGCCCCGGGCTTATCTGCACAGCCTGCTGCACTGCATTCTGCGCCATCTTTGGCTGCGGGACCGACGAGATCCCGACCGGTGGGGCTTGGCCTGTGACATCGCGGTGGAACACCTGCTGGATTCCCTGAACACCCCCGCCACCACCCGTCCGGTGGGGTGGGTACGGCAGCAAACCTATGCCCAACTGCAAACCAACTGCCGCTGGCTGGCTGCCGGTCCCATCTATCATGCCCTGACAGGGTTGGATGCCGCCACCTTACAAAAGTATCGCCGGGAGTTCTATTGCGATGACCACCGGCTGTGGCCTGCCGATCCGGACAGCCCCACCGCCCAGATGCGGGGCAAACAATGGGAACAGATGGGCCGCCAAACCGAGTTGAGCATGGAAGAATCCGGCCAGCAAGCCGGAGAAACGGACGGTACCCGGGCCTTACAGGCACAGGTGCAGGCAGGACGCAGCCGCCGCAGTTACAAAGATTTTCTGCGTCGGTTCGCCGTCTGGCGGGAAGAGCCCCATCTGGATCTGGATGAGTTTGATCTGGGATATTACACCTATGGACTGCGCACCTACGGCAAAATGCCGTTGATTGAACCGCTGGAAAGCCGGGAAAGCAAGAAGATCCGGGATTTTGTGATCGTGCTGGATACCAGTGAATCCACCGCCGGCGAGTTGGTCAAGAATTTTTTGCGGGAGACCTTTACTCTTCTAAAAAGTCAGGACAGCTTTTTCCGGCAGTGCCGGATCCTTGTGATGCAGGCCGACAACGCCGTGCGGGACGAGACTTGGCTCTACGATCTGGATGCACTGGATCGCTACACCGAATCGTTTACACTGGTGGGCGGCGGCGGTACCGATTTCCGCCCTGCTTTTGCCCGCATCGAAGAACTTCGCACCGAGGGTGCTTTGCGAGATATGCAGGGCGTGTTGTACTTTACCGACGGCAAAGGCACCTACCCAGCCAAGCGCCCGTCCTTTGATGTGGCGTTCCTGTTTTTGGAAAACGGAGAACCCCCACCCGATGTGCCCGCCTGGGCCATGCGGCTGATCTTGCAGCCCGAGGAGTTTGTATCCCAACCGAAAGGAAGATAACCGATGGATATCCAACGTGCCAAAGAGGAGATCCGACATACTGTACAGGCCTATCTGGCCTGCGATGACACCGGCTGCCCGCTGATTCCGCCGGTGCGCCAGCGGCCCATCCTGCTGATGGGTCCTCCGGGCGTGGGCAAAACCCAGATCATGGAGCAGATCGCGCAGGAGTGTGACATCGCACTGGTGGCCTACACCATCACCCACCACACCCGTCAAAGTGCCGTGGGCCTGCCCTTTATCCGGGAACGCAACTTTGCCGGCAAGACCCGCAGCGTGACCGAATATACGATGAGCGAGATCATCGCCAGTGTGTATGCTGCCATGGAACGCACCGGCAAGAAAAACGGCATCCTTTTTATCGACGAGATCAACTGCGTCAGTGAAACGCTAGCCCCCACTATGCTGCAATTTTTGCAGTGCAAAACCTTCGGCAATCAGGCCGTGCCCAACGGTTGGGTGATCGTAGCCGCAGGCAACCCGCCGGAATACAACAAGAGCGTACGGGATTTCGATTTGGTGACACTGGACCGGGTACGCCGCATCGACATCAAGCCCAAACTCAGCGTATGGCAGACCTACGCCCGGGCCCATCGCCTTTACCCTGCCGTGATGGCGTATCTGGAGCTGCGGCCCCAGCATTTCTATAAGATCGAGAACGACGTGGACGGCCCTCAGTTCGTCACTGCCCGCGGTTGGGAGGATCTGTCCGCCTTTTTGCAGGCCGCCGATCAGCTAAACCTGTCGGTGGACGAAGGCGTGATTGGGCAGTACCTCCGTCATCCCGAAGTTGCCCGGGACTTTGCCGCCTACTGGGTGCTCTACCGCAAATACCATCAGGACTACGGCGTGGAGGATATCTTGCAGAGCAAGCCGTTCGACGCTGTTTTGGAGCGCGCCCTGCAAGCCAGTTTCGACGAGCGGATCAGTCTGGTCAGCCTGCTGTTGGCAGGGCTGAACACCCGCTTTGCCGCCGCCCGCCGGGCAGACGCCGTGACCGATGCCTGCTACCAGCAGCTGCGCAGCCTAAAGCGCGCGCTGAATCAGGCCAAGGAGGACGATACCCCCGCCGCGCTGTTTGCCGAGCAGCGCAAAGCCTACCGTGCCCGCATCGAAGAGGGCAAAACCGCCGGCACCTTACTGTCTGCCGAAATTGCCACCCGCACCCGCGCCGCTGCGTTGCTGGACCGCTGGGCCGAACCTTTGGAAAGCTGTCTGGACGCCGACGATGCCTTCGACACGGTACGTTCCGCCTTCAACCAGCAGGTCCGCTGCCGGGAGGATGCCGTGGCTGCCGCCTCCGACGCGCTGGAATCTGCCTTTGATTTTATGGAACGTGCCTTCCCCGATGGACAGGAGATGGTCGTCTTTGTGAATGAGCTGACCCTTGGGCCGGATTCCGCCCCCTTCTTGGCGGACAACGAGTGTGAACGGTTTGAGCAATACAGCCAAAAACTGCTGCTGCATGCCGAGGAGGACGAGTTGTTGGCCGAATTGCAGCGGGATGACATCCGCGCCGAGGAACACAGCACAGACTTTTGATCTAAACCGCCTGATGCACGGGGCATCAGGCGGTTTTTGCTGCTCTTTACAGGGAGATACCAGAAGAGTATAATGGGCCACGGACTGGCTGCGACACGGGGCCGCAGCCTTTGTGCATGAGAGGGGTTTTTGTTATGGCACAACCAATTTCGCAACCGTCCCGGCAGATGTCCGAGGCCTTTCGTACCGTCCTATTCCTATCGCTTTCCGGTGGCTTACAGGATGCCTACACCTATCTGGGCCGGGGCGGCGTTTTTGCCAACGCCCAAACCGGCAACATCGTCTTTATGGGCCAGTCACTGTTTACCGGTGACTGGGCGCGCTTCCTGCACTATCTGGTGCCGGTGCTGGCCTTTGCGTTGGGGGTAGCCGCGGCAGAATTGATCCGTATTTTCTGTAAAGAGGGCCACCGCCTCCATTGGCGCCAACTGGTCCTGCTGGTGGAAATCGTATTGCTCTTTTTGGTGGGCTTTCTGCCGGAAGCCTTCAATCTGGGGGCCAATGCGCTGGTTTCCTTCGCCTGTGCCATGCAAGTACAGGCTTTCCGCAAAGTGCACGGCTATCCCTTTGCCAGCACGATGTGCATCGGCAATCTGCGCAGCGGGATGGATGCCCTTGTGACAGGCCTTCGCCTGCGGGATGGCAAGATTCTGCGCAAGGCAGGGCATTATTTTGCCGTAATCGTCCTGTTTGCCTTGGGGGCCGGTGTGGGTGCTCAATGTATGGCTCCGTTGGGGCTGCGCACCATCTGGATTTCCTGCGGGTTACTGTGCGTAAGCCTTTGCCTGATGTTCCGCAAAGAGACCAACCGCCCGTTGGAAACCTACTGACCCATTTACCCAAAAAGCCGCACAGAGGCAGACGCCTCTGTGCGGCTTTTTTAGACTGATTTCTTTTCTCGGAGCAAACGGCGTCCTGCCTCCCAGAGGCGATCCACCACACCGGTCACGGTATGCAGCACGGGCAGCACCAAGGCCGCCAACACCGCCAACACCAAGGTTGCCCCCAGATCCAGCGGGATCAGCTCCAACCATGGCGCAAACAGCACTGCGCCGCCCAGCCCCAGAATGGTGCAGCTTCCCCACAGTGCCCAGCGCACCGGCGTGAAGGGATGGCAGACCCCAAACAGAACGATTAGCCCCGTTTCCAATACCAACAATGTGCTGATGGTTCCCAAGGCATCTGCCGAAAGATCAAAGGCATAGGCAAAGCCCTGCGCACAAAAGACCAACAAAAAGTCCGTCAATCCGCCGGGCAGCGCGGCATGCAAAACGTTGTGCATAAATTTGCCGCGCACCAGCTCGTAGTTGGGTTCCAGTGCCAACACGAAGGAAGGCAGGCCGATGGTAACGGCGGAGATCAACGAGAGCTGCAGCGGCTGGAAGGGATAAGCCAGCGGCAAGCAGAGCGTCACCAAACTGAGCAGAAGCGAAAAGATGTTTTTTACAAGAAACAGCGATGCCGAGCGCTGGATGTTGTTGATGACCCGGCGTCCTTCGGCTACCACATTGGGCAATGCGGCAAAGTCTGAGTCCAGTAGGACCAACTGGGCCACCTGACTGGCAGCCTGCGCCCCCGAAGCCATGGCAATACCGCAGTCGGCATCTTTCAAAGCCAGTACGTCGTTGACACCGTCACCGGTCATTGCCACGGTATGCCCCTGCTTTTGCAGCGCATGTACCAGTTTTCGTTTTTGTTCCGGGGTGACCCGGCCGAACACCGTGCAATCTGCCGCTGCCTGCGCCAACGCCTGATCATCAGGCAGCGTCGCGGCGTCCACCCAACGCTGGGCCCCGGCAATCCCCGCCTGCGCCGCCACATGGCTGACCGCCTGCGGGTCATCCCCCGAAATCACCTTAATGGCCACGCCCTGTTCAGCAAAATAAGCAAAGGTCTTGGGGGCACTGGACCGGATCCGATTTTGCAGCGGCAGCAGTGCCAAAAAGGTCAGTCGTTCCGGGTCCAGCGTTTCGGGGGGATCGGGCAGCGATCCGTCATACCGGGCCAACAGCAGCACCCGTCGCCCCTGTGCCAACAGCGGGGTAAGCTGGCTGCGAAACTCGCCGCTGCGGGTACCGGCCACCACATTGGGGGCGCCCACCACATAGACGCCGTGTGTTCCAAAGGATTTGGCACTATACTTATACGCCGTATTAAAGGGGATCTGTCCCGTGACCGGCCAACCGCCGCTCCCCTGCCCAAAGCGCGCCTTCAGGGCACGGCCGGTGTCGTTGTCAGGCTCCTCCGCGCCATAATAGCTGTGCAGAATATCTTCCAGCGGCCCATCGGCCAGTGGGATCGGTGCATCTGCTTCCATAACGCTCTCGGTGATGGTCCCGGTTTTGTCCACACACAGCACATCTACCCGGGCCAAGGTTTCAATGCAGTTCATATCCTGCGTCAGTACCCGGCGCCGGGCCAGCCGCAGCATACCGATGGCCAGCGCCACACTGGTAAGAAGGTAAAGGCCCTCGGGGATCATGCCGATGAGGGCCGCCACCATGCTCTCCACCGAGCTTCGCAGGTCCATGGCCATTACCCAGTGCTGTTTCCAGAACAGCGCCGCTCCCACCGGGATCAGTCCCAGACCAATGGCTTGGATCAGCCTATCCAGCGAGCGCATCATCTCACCTTTGGCCACCTTATGGCCATCGGCTTGTGCCGCGGCGGTCAGGCGGTTGGCATAGCTTTCCTCCCCCACCCGGGTCAGCCGTGCGGTGCAGTGCCCGGCCATCAGAAAGCTGCCGGAACGCAGCTCTCCCCCCGGTGCTTTGGGTACGGCCCGGGCTTCACCGGTGATGAGAGATTCATTGACTTGCACGCTGCCTTCCAGAACCACTGCATCGGCTATGATCTGATCCCCGGCCCCAAAGGCCACCACATCATCCTGCACCAGATCTTCCGACAAGCAGGAAGTCCACGTCCCGTCCCGCAGGCAGCGCACCTTGCGGGCGGAAACCAGCGTTAGCTGGTCAATGGTTTTTTTGGCCCGCAGCTGCTGTACAACCCCGATGAGGGTATTCCAGAACACCACGCCCAGAAACCCCATGTTGAGCCACGATCCCACCGAGGCCAGCATACAGGCCAACACCACAAACACCAAATTGAAATAGCTGCACACGTTGTCCCGCACGATCTGCCCCACCGTTTTGGTGGGGGATTTCGGCGGTCGATTGGTCTTGCCTTGCTGTTGCCGCGCCGCCACTTCGGCAGATGACAACCCCGTGGGTTTGGACATACCGGGCACTCCTTTCTATATAGTGGTACAGTATACCAACCGATTGTGAACAAATAAAGCGCACTATAAAGCAAAACGGCACACAGCCTACACTATGTACCGTTTTTCCTTCTGTTACAATCAGACGTCCTGCAATTCCCCGCGAGAACTGGCCTTGAGGTAGGCGTAGATGAAACCGTCCAGATCGCCGTCCATGACAGCCTGTACGTTGCCGCTCTCGTAGTTGGTGCGGTGATCCTTGACCAACGTGTAGGGCATAAAAACATAGCTGCGAATCTGATGGCCCCAGGCGATCTCGTTCTGGACGCCCTTGATGTCGTCGATCTTGTCCTTATGCTGCTGCAGCGCGATCTGATAGAGCTTGGCCTTCATCATCTCCATGGCATACTCACGGTTCTGCAGCTGGCTGCGCTGGGTCTGGCAGCTCGTCACAATACCGGTGGGCTTATGGATCAAACGTACCGCCGAGGAAGTCTTGTTGATATGCTGGCCACCGGCACCGGAGGAGCGGTAAACCTGCATCTCGATATCCGCCGGGTTGATCTCGATCTGGATGTTTTCGTTTAGTTCCGGCATAACTTCCAAGCTGGCAAAGCTGGTCTGTCGACGGGCGTTGGCGTCAAAGGGACTGATGCGGACCAAACGATGCACGCCGTGCTCGCTCTTGAGCATTCCGTAGGCATTGGCACCTTTGATCATCATGGAAGCGGACTTGATGCCCGCCTCGTCGCCGTCCAGTACGTCCAGTACCTCCACGTTGTAACCGTGGGCTTCGGCCCAGCGGGTGTACATACGGTAGAGCATCTCGGCCCAGTCCTGTGCCTCGGTACCGCCAGTACCGGCATGGAAGGTCAAAATGGCGTTGTTGTGGTCATACTCGCCGTTGAGCATCGTCATCAACTGCAATTCGTCGATGGACTTTTCCACGGCTTCCACCGCCTGCTCTCCTTCGCTGGTCAGCGAAGGATCGTTTTCTTCCTCGATCATCTCCAGCAAGGTTTCCGCTTCCTCATACTGGGTGGAGAGCTTTCCGAACCGCTCCAGCTTATTCTTGACTTCGCCCATCTCGCTGATGACCCGCTGGCTCTTGGCCTGATCGTCATAGAAACCGGGCAGCGTCATCTGGTGCTCCAACTCGGCCAGACGCTTTTCGCTGGCTTCGATGGAAAGCGCGTCGCGCAAGTCGTCGACGGAGGTTTTCATCCCGCCGAGCTTTGCTTTCAATTCGTCAATGGTGATCATATCGTTACCCCTTGATTGGCATAAATTCACATAATAATAGTATAAACCATATCAGGACCGTTGTAAAGGGGTGCTATTCCTATAAAAAGGCGCCGGAATGCCCAAACTTCATAGAAAATTCTTTGCATTTACCCTCTTGATGCGGTATAATGGTTCTAAGTTATTGGGAGGACATAAACACATGGCTCGTTACACTGGAAATCACTGTCCTGTCTGTGAACAGGCTTTTACCGACGACGATGACATCGTCGTTTGCCCCGACTGCGGTACCCCGTATCATCGGGCTTGCTGGCAGAAAGTCGGCGTCTGCATGCATCAATCGGAGCATGCCGCCGGTTTTGAATGGAAACCGGAATTCGGTCCCGAAGCCGAAGCGGCCGCCCATGCGGCCATCTGCCCCAACTGCGGCACCTACAACGAACCGGGCGCAGCCCGCTGCAGCCACTGCGGTGTGCCGCTGCCCCGGCCGGAAGATGCCGAGCAGCAGGCCCCCCACGAGGAAGGCCCCATCTACGCCCGCACCCCCGGTGCCGGAGCCTACCGCCCCAACGCGGGCCAAAACCCGCAAGGCGCTGCCGGGCCTCGCATCGATGCCTATGGCGCCGGGGCTGATGGCGGGATCTACCGCCGGGAAGTTGGCCCGGAAGATGCCATCGATGGCATCAAGGCCAAACACTGGGCAATCTTTGTGGGACGTTCCCCGATGTATTATCTCATGCACTTCTTCCGCATAAGCGAAACAAAGCGTCGGGTTTCCTTCTCCTTCGCCGCCTTCTTCTTTGGTCCCGCCTATCTCTTGTACCGCAAAATGTGGAAGCTGGGCATCGTCACGGCCATTGTGTCGCTGCTGCTCTACATTCCCGGGCTGATGAGCGGTGTAGCCTACTACAACCCCAGCGTCTTCGGCAACATGCCGTTGGGCTGGATCCCCTATGCCACCACCGTCTGCGATATGATCAACTGGGGCATTCGGGTATTGCTGGGCCTGTTTGCGGTGTCGCTTTATGAAAAGCATGGCCGCGCACGGATCGAGGCGATCTGCGCCCAAACCCCTGAAGGGCCGGAGCGCACCGAGGCATTGGCCCGCAGCGGCGGCACCAATCTGCCCGCGGCCATCCTCTACTTCCTTTTGGTGGCTCTGCTGGAGATCGGTTTTATCTACTTGGCCGGTCCGGCGTTCCTCAACCTTGTGATGATCAACATGGGACTATAATGGCATGACTTTCATCCGGCTGTGTTACAGACCGGATCAGTATGGATAGATCGAAAACTTTGGAGGTTTCAAATGAAAACTGCACTGGTCATTATGGCTGCCGGCATCGGTTCCCGATTCGGCGGCGGCATCAAACAGCTGGCGGCAGTCGGCCCCAACGGCGAGATCATCATGGATTATTCCATCCACGATGCCATCGAGGCCGGGTTCGATAAAATTGTCTTTATCATCCGCCACGACATTGAGCAGGCCTTCAAGGAGGCCATCGGCGACCGCATCGAGGCAGTCTGCAAGGACTTGGGTGTGGAAATTGCCTACGCTTTCCAGTCCTTGGACAACGTTCCTGTCGGCTGCACGGTACCGGAAGGCCGCACCAAGCCCTGGGGCACCGGGCAGGCTGTTCTGGCTTGCAAAGGCATCTTGCAGGAGCCTTTTGCCGTCATCAACGCTGACGACTACTACGGCAAGGAGGCTTTTGTCCAGCTTCATGACTTCCTGCAAGGGTATGACCCTGCTGCCCCCGGCAAGCTGTGCATGGCCGGATTTGTGCTGAAAAACACCTTGAGTGACAACGGTGCCGTGACCCGCGGAATCTGCCAGATGAACGCCGACCACTACCTGACCGGCGTACTGGAGACCAGCGGCATCGAAAAGACGGCCGACGGTGCAGCCGCCGGCGGCAAGGCAATCGACATCGACAGTTTGGTTTCTATGAATATGTGGGGTCTGACCCCCGCCTTTGTCGATCTGTTGGAGGATGGTTTCGTAGAGTTCTTCCAGAAATCTGCCCCCGCCAACCCGCTCAAGGCTGAGTACCTGCTGCCCATCTACATTGATGAGCTGCTCCACGAGGACAAGGTCAGCGTCAAGGTATTGCCCACCCACGACAAGTGGTTCGGTGTCACCTACGCCGAGGACAAGCAGATCGTCATCGATAGTTTTGCCCAGTTGGTGGCAGACGGCGTCTACCGCAAAGACCTGTTCAGCGATCTGAAAAAATAAAGAATCCCAATCCCCCGTCGGCGCCCTGCCGACGGGGGATTTTTCATTGACAACAGTTCAACAACATGCGACAATAAAGAAAAGAACTCGTTGATATTTGACCTGTTTTTCCTATGGAAAAGGAGGTGCTCTGATGAAACGCCTTGGACTTCCGCTGCTGTGCTCCCTGCTGCTGTGTGCCTGTACGATGGCACCGTTGACAGAGTCCACCACACCGGAAACCGCCGAAGCCGCCCAGAACTCTGTCGTGGAGGAACCATCCCCTTCCGTCACAGCCGAAACCGCCCTCCCCGCCGGGCTGGAGGCCGTCGATCTGGCCGTGCTGCCCTATGATGACATCCAACTGGTCTATCACTTTTCCCTCTTCTCCGAACCGGTACAGGGCTATTTTACGATGTGTCAGGATGGGCAGTGGGGACTGATGCACAGCGACGGCACAGAGGTTCTTCCCTGTGTATTTGATGCCCCCATCGCCTTGTGCAGCGATCAAACACCCCGTTCCCCCGCCTGGATCGCCCAAAAAGATCCTGATGATAAGGCGCTTCGGGAACAGATGCAGCAAATCCTGACAGATGCAAACGAGGGGATCCTTTGCGATATGGCCCATTGCGGCCCGGGCTATGAAGATTTCTTCTGGCTGGAGAGTTCCCAGCAGCTTTGCGCCTATATTGGCAGCTTGGGTCCCAGTGAGCCCACCTATATTTCCCCCGGTATGCAGGAAGAGTACGGGCACATCTTTCCCACCCGGCCCGCCACCATATCGGTTCAAAATTGGGGCTACTCGCTAGAATATGACAGCAACGCGTCCTACCGTTACCGCACCGAGGACGGAACGCCGCTGAACAACTATGAATACCAACAGGTGGGATTTTTCCGGGACGGCGCCTTGCTGGCCCCCGCCCGCCGCGGCAGCAAATGGGTCTATCTGGACCGGCAGGGCACCGAAGTGACCGCCCCCTGCTATGATGCCGTTTACAGCGATTTCGGGGGATATCGGGGATGGGCTTCCCCGCTGCTGAGCGGCTACGCAGTGGTCAGCCGGGACGGCAAGCTGGGTTTATTGGACAGTGCCGGGTTGGAATTTTTGCCCTGCACCTACGACGGTCTTGTGTGGGACGGTACCGTAGGGTGGCTGCAGCAAGCCGACGGCTGGCATCCCTTTTCCATTCCCAGTGCTGCGGCGCCTTCCACCAGCCAAGTTTCCGGCACCCAGCCAGTGCAAAACGAACCGCCGCTTTTGCGCTATGTTCCCTTGACTATGGTCTATCCCGATGTTTTCTGGTCGGACAATGACTGCGACGACTATACCACCACCCCGGATGGCACTTTAAACGTGTGCGCCGGCCCCGGCACCGAATACGAAAAAATCGGCAGCCTATCGCCGGGTTCCGTGGTAAAAGAATTGGGTGCCAGCAGTACGGCACCGGGTTGGGTGTTGGTAGGCTATCAAAATTGGCCCACCGGCTGGGTCAGCACGGACTATTTACAACGCAGTTAGGTCTGTGCATGAAAACTGCAAAAGCATGACACGCAGCGCTATGGAAAACGGAGGATTTTTGCGGTATGGTTAGTACAACACAACCGAAAACACACCGCTACAGGAGGGCAATTATGGCAAACAAGGAATTTGACTGCACGGCATTGACCCCGGAACAGCGCGACGCCCGTCTGGCCTTGGACGTGGAACGCCTGCTGCGCTTCGGCCGCAAGCACAAGCTCATCAAGGATCTGGACATTCTGGTGGCCCGCAATACGCTGTTGGACCTGCTGGCGCTGAGCGCCCCCAGTGAGGCCAAGGCCCCCAAAGAGAACCCTGAGACCCCCGCCGCTTTGTTGGATGAAATGGTAGAGCTGGCCGCCCAGAAGGATCTGTTTGACGGCTCTGTTCCCCAATACCGCATCAACTTTGAGACCCGGCTGATGGGCGCTTTGATGCCCCGGGAAAGCGAAGTCTGCAAGAAGTTCAAAAAGCTCTATGAGCGCAAGGGCGCCAAGGCAGCTACCGATTGGTTCTACGATCTTTGCGTGGTGACCAACTACATCCGCACTGCCCAAATCGCCAAAAATATCCAGTGGACCTCTGACACGCCTTACGGTGATTTGGAGATCACCATCAACCTGACCAAGCCCGAAAAGGATCCTAAGACCATCGCCTTGGAGCGCCTGCAGCCCAAATCCGGTTATCCCGCCTGCATGCTCTGCAAAGAGAATATCGGCTATGCCGGCCGCATCAACTTCCCTGCCCGGCAAACCCATCGCATCGTGCCCATCACGCTGGCCGGGCAGCAGTTCTATCTGCAGTACAGCCCCTATGCCTACTTCCATGAGCATTGCATTATGCTCCATGAAACCCACAAGCCCATGGAGATGGACCGCCAGACACTGGCTGAAATCTTTGACTTTGTGTCCCAGTTCCCCCACTACACCTGCGGTTCCAACGCCGATTTGCCCATCGTGGGCGGCAGCATCCTGAGCCATAGCCACTTCCAAGGCGGACGGTATGTCTTCCCCATGCAAAAGGCATCTGTCGCCGTGCCGATGACCGATATCCGGTATCCCGGTGTCAAGGCCGGCATCCTGAATTGGCCGGTTTCTGCGGTACGTCTGGTGGGCCGCAGCAGCCAGCAGATGCAGATTGTGGCCAACAACATCCTCACCGCTTGGCGCAACTACAATGACGAAAGCGTGGGCATCCTGTCCCACACCGGCGACACGCCCCACAATACCGTCACACCGATCCTGCATTACGACGAGAAGGACGGCTACATTCTGGATCTGGCGTTGCGCAACAACCGCACCAGTGAGGAATACCCCGACGGTATCTTCCATCCCCACAAGGAATACCACAACATCAAGAAGGAAAACATCGGCTTGATCGAAGTCATGGGTCTGGCCATCCTGCCCGCCCGCCTGAAGGAACAGGGCGCCCAGATCGCCGAGATTCTGGCAGGGCAGCGCCCCAACACCAGCCGCGAGGAAGGCTCTCCGCTGGCGGTACACGCCGACTGGATCGACCAGCTCATCGCCAAATACGGCACCTCCATGGCGCCGCAGGACGCGAACAACGCCGTCAAGCAAGAGATCGGCACCGTATTCAGCCACGTGCTGGAAAACGCCGGTGTCTTTAAGCAGGATCAAGCCGGTCAGGCCGCTTTCCTGCGCTTTATGCAGAGCGTCGGCTTTAAGGCAATCTGAGAAACTGTTTATACGCCCCGGCAAGGAAGCTACCTCTCCCCTGCCGGGGACTTTTTGTACTATCCCTTGTAGTAAGCCGGAGGCAGTGGTATAGTATTTCTATAAAATACTGTACTTTACTGTACTTTGTTTCCTCGCCGAAGCGCGCTTTTTTCCCGGCAGGAGGTAGCCTTATGAAGATTCCTTACGGAAAAGCATCTCTGCTTTGTACGGCCTGCTTTTGGGGGATTCTCGCCCTTTCCGTCCTGTGGTATGGAGCGATTCCTTTTCCTTGGTTGGCAGTCGCCGTTCTGGGGTACTATCTGGCCGGTTTTCTGCTGGCGCTGCGGGCCATCAACGTCTTCAAGCGGGAATGGCTGCGTCTTTTTCCCGACCAGATCACCCGCTACGACGACGTGCGCTGGGGCAATGCCAAAGACAATTTTATGCCGGGAACGTTCCGGGTGCGGAAAGGACTGCGCCAGATGTGCGCGGAAATGCTGGCCAGCCCTGACCGGACCGAGGAAACGGAACAGATTGTATGGAACGCGCAGCACGCCACAAGAACCGTTGTATTGCATTTTATAGTTCTGATCGGGACGGTTCTTTTTTGCTTTTTCGCCGACGTGCCGATTCCCGGCTGATGCTCCCGAATCGTAAAATTTCACAGGGAAGGAGCCCCTACTATGGAGGACAAGACCTTGTATCCGGTAGAGTTATATCTGCCGAAACGCCACGGCATCGCCCTTTGGTACTCCGGCGAGCCGGACGGCCTGCTGGTTCAGGCAGATGGTAAGCTGCGGATTTTCGCGGACTGTACCGATGCGCTGGCCTTTGCTAAAGAACAGGGGTACACCCCTGCCGAATCTCTAACGGTGTATGCCTATCCGCCGCTGCAGGCCTTACAGCAAGGACAGGTCGATTGTCCGTCGCTCTTGCATTGGTGGAACCTGTTTTCTGACATTGCACAGTCGGTACATCAGCCTTTTTCGGGGGATGCCCGCGACGAAAAAACGCAAAATGTCTACAACAAATTGTTCTATGGCTGCAATCTCCCTGCAATGCGTCAGGGCGGCCCCCTTTATCATCCGGTTTGGTCCGACGAAGAGCGGATCCTGTTGCAAAAGATCCTACGGGACGGTCTTGCCTTGACAACAGCCTATCTGCCGGATTAACCAGATTTTGAAAAAGACAACAAAAAAGCTCCGAACCATTCCGGTTCGGAGTTTTTGGTGGAGATGAGGGGGATCGAACCCCTTACCTCCTGCATGCCATGCAGGCGCTCTCCCAGGTGAGCTACACCCCCATATTGTCCGCCGTCATCGCTGACAGCTTTATTAGTATACCAACAATTTGAAGAAATGTCAACTACTTTTTCAAAAAATATCCGCCTGTTTCTTTCGCGTTGAAGAGGGACTTTCTCCCCTCTGCCTTGACATTGTGCGGTTGCTGCTATATAATGAACATTGTTCATTATGAGGTGATTCTATGAAGCCAACGGCTACGTCCAAAGAAGAAATTCTATCTGTCTGCCGGGATTTGCTCCACCAGCAAGGCGGCACCGTCTTGAATGTGCGCGAAGTGGCAGCCGCCTGCGGTATCTCGGTGGGGACCGTGTACAACTACTTCGGTTCCAAGGCGGATCTTGTCAGTGCCGCGGTGGAAAGTGTCTGGTACGACATTTTCCGTTGCAGTGACGGTGGTGCCTCGTTCCAGACTACCCGGGACTGCGTGGAGTGGCTGTTTACACGGTTGTCCTATGGCAACACACAGTATCCCGGCTTTTTTACCCTGCACTCCCTCAGCTTTGTACAGGCCGACAAATCGCAAGGCAAGCAGCGCATGGAACAGGCATGGCAGCATATTCAGCAGATGCTCTGCGCGGTGCTGCGGCGAGATCCACAGATTCGCCCCCATGCATTTGACGAAACCTTTACGCCCGAACAGTTTGCGGATGTACTGTTTTCGTTGATGCTCGCGGCACAGTTGCGGGGAACCTTTGATCCCACCCCCGTGCTGCGCCTTGTGGAACGGACGCTGTACGCCTCTGCCACAGGTTCGGCTTGAAATGCTCCCCTTTTCTTCGCTGCCTCCCCTGCCGGGGAGGTTTTGCCGCCCGCAAAATGAACACCGTTCAACTTTATGACAACAGAAAGGACCTTTTTATGCAAGCCATTATGGAAACTGCCTTCGATGCAGTCTATCTGATCACTGTACTGACCTTAGGTTCCCGAATGATTCGAACCGTTTCTGCCCGTCCCGTCTTCCGCCTCTTCGGCTGGATGGCGGTGGTTCTGGGAGCCGGGGATGCCTTCCATCTGGTCCCCCGGGCGTGGGCGCTCTGCACCACCGGGTTGGAGAACTACACCGTCGCCTTGGGCCTTGGAAAAGCCATCACCTCGGTAACCATGACGATTTTTTACCTATTGCTGTACTACGTTTGGCGGCTGCGCTACCAAGTACAGGGCCGCCGCGGTCTGACTGCCACTGTGTATCTGTTGGTCGGGCTGCGGATCTTCCTTTGCCTTTTGCCCCAAAACCAATGGTTCAGCGCCTCGGCGCCGCTCTCTTGGGGTATCTACCGCAACATTCCCTTCGCACTGCTGGGGTTGTTGATCATCGTGTTGTTCTACCGCAGCGCCCACGGGCAGCAAGATCCCGCCTTCCGCTGGATGTGGCTGACCATTGTACTCAGCTTTGCCTTCTACATTCCTGTTGTCCTTTGGGCCGATACCATCCCCATGATCGGCATGCTGATGATCCCCAAAACCTGCGCTTATGTATGGACGGTGCTCATCGGCTACCGCGCCATGCGTCACGAAACGCAAAAATCCCTCTAACCATTCAAGCGGTCCTTTGGGCCGCTTTTTGTGTACCTTCCACGGGGTGCATTGACATTGCTGCTGCGGAACGATATGATGAATGTATCGAAAGGAGT
Organism: uncultured Gemmiger sp.; assembly: GCA_963557315.1. Classification (GTDB taxonomy): domain Bacteria; phylum Bacillota; class Clostridia; order Oscillospirales; family Ruminococcaceae; genus Gemmiger. The sequence continues at coordinate 24,981 of CAUWAX010000007.1, forward strand.
TCCTATGCTACACATCACGACCGAGGAATTATCCCAAAATCTAGCCGCCTCGTTGCAGCAAGTTCTCCGCACGGGAGAACCGCTTCAGGTAGATACCCAAACCGGCTCGGTGATACTCCTTGCAGAGCAACAGTACCATGACTTACTGGCCACCTTGGAGGTAAACGCACAAGAGGGCATGCGGCAGAAGATTCTCGAGGGACGTGCCGCCCCTTTATGTGATTGCCTTTCCGAAGAACAGGTATCTTGGTGAAGCTTCGTCCTGCCGCGGCAGCACCGTCCCGTGCCTATTAGACCTGATCGTTTTATAAAAAGCTGAAAGGGCTGCCTTCCCCTAAAAGGCAGCCCTTTCAGTTTTTCTTTGTTTCACAAAAAACAAGTCCGAACCAAAGTTTTGGTTCGGACTTGTCTGTTCTGGTGGAGGATGGGGGACTCGAACCCTCGACCTCTGCGATGTGAACGCAGCGCTCTAACCAGCTGAGCTAATCATCCATAATGGGGTCAACGCCAAATATTATACAGCATGTAAGCCGTTTTGTCAACCCCATTTTGGGATATTTTTGGAAGGATTACTTGCTCAACGCCTCAACCAGCGCATCCAACTGCGCACGGCTGGCATCGTTCAGCGCACTCTTGATGCTGACCGTCTGCTCCAGAATGGTCAGGTTCTTGCTGTTTTCCAGCATTTTGCGCATCACACGGCCGGCAGTGGGCGCCCAAGTGCCATTCTCGATGATCGCAACCGTGCGGTTCTGATAGTTGCGCTCGGTCAGATGCTCGATGAAGCAGCGGGTGAACGGGAAGACATCTCCGTTGTAGGAAGCCGCCGCCAGCACCAGTTTGCTGTAACGGAACGCCTGCGCCACAGCCTCGGCCATATCGCAGCGAGCCAGATCCATCACCATGACATCTACGCCATTGGCACGCAGCTTCTCGCCCAACTCCTCGGCGGCCTGCTTGGTGTGGCCATAGATAGAGCTGTAAGCCACCAGAACGCCCTCCGTCTCGGGGCGGTAGGAACTCCACGTATCATAGACAGCCAGCACATCCGCCAACTGCTCTTTGTGCAGAACCGGGCCGTGCAAAGAGCAAACCGTCTCGATCTCCAAGCCGGCAGCCTTCTTCAGAACAGCCTGCACCTGCGTGCCGTACTTGCCCACAATGCCAATGTAGTAACGGCGTGCTTCGGGCAGCCATTCTTCGTCCACGTCCAAGGCACCGAACTTGCCGAAAGCGTCCGCGCTGAACAATACCTTATCCGCGGCATCGTAGGTCATAATGACCTCCGGCCAGTGAACCATGGGCGCCGTGACAAAGTGCAGCGTGTGGGTTCCCAGTTCCAGCGTATCCCCTTCCTTAACAATGAGGCAGCGGCTGGTAAAGTCGGTGTCGAAGAACTGCTGCATAATGGCCACCGCTTTGGCAGAGGCTACGATCTGGGTCTTGGGATAGGCCTGCGCAAAGGCAAACACAGAACCGGAATGGTCAGGTTCCATATGCTGCACAACCAAATAGTCCGGCGTGCGGCCGCCCAGAACCCCTGCAATGTTGGTCAACCAGGCATCGGTAAAGTGGGCATCGACAGAATCCATAACCGCCACTTTTTCGTCCTGAATGAGATAGGAATTGTATGCCATGCCGTTGGGCACTTTGTACTGCCCCTCGAACAGGTCTACGTCATGATCATTGACGCCTACGTACACAATATCTTTGGTGATTTCCATTGTGGTAAACCTCCCTGTACTTTGTTACAAATTTACCTACGGAGAATAGTATAGCATAGTCGAGCCGATCTGTCCCCTATTTTTTCAAAAAAATGCAAAGAAAATCAAAAAAATCCCCCGCCTTTCGGCGGGGAATCTTACGCAAAACGATCAGTGCACTTCGGGGGCAGGAACCGGTGCGTCGATGGGACGCGGGGCACCTTCCACCCACTGGATGGCCTTCTTGGGGCACTTGGTCACACAAGTACCACAGCCATTGCACTTGGTATAGTCGATAACGGCCACATTGTCCTTTAGGAAGATTGCCTGCTGCGGGCAGTTACGCACACACAAGCCACAGGCGATACAACCCACCTTGCAGGTCTTGTTGACCACAGCGCCTTTATCCTTGTTGGAGCACTTGACAGCGGGCTGCGGCGCAATGGGCTTCATCTGAATGACCTTGCGCGGGCAAACTGCCGTGCAGGCGGTACAACCGGTGCACTTGCTGCGGTCCACGACCGCCACCCCGTTGACAACGTGGATGGCATCAAACTTACAGGCGCGGGTGCAATCCCCCAGTCCCAAGCAGCCGTAGGAGCAGGCGCTGGGGCCGCCAGCCACAGCCGCGGCTGCGGCGCAGGTCTGGATTCCCTTATAGTCAAACCGCTTGCCGCAGTTTTCGCCGCCGGCGCAAATCACCGTGGCACGCAGGCTGGGGCGGTCCGTTTCATCGGCACCCATGATGCGGTTGATGGCATCGGCGGTCTTGTCACCGCCGGGGGCACACTTGAAAGTCGGCGCGCCATCCTCTACGATAGCTTTGGCATAGTCGGCACAGCCGGCATATCCACAACCGCCGCAGTTGGCACCAGCCAAGCACTCGGTGATTTCCGCAATGCGCGGATCCTCGTACACAGCCATAAACTTGGAGGCCAGCACCAGAATAAAGCCGCCGATCAGGCCCAGCACCACCAGCACGACGATAGCAAATACGATCGGGTTCATTCTATCCATTCCCCTTTCTTACAGAATCGCGTTGATGATGTTTTCCACCAGACCGCCAAAGCCCATGAAGCTGAGCGAGGTGATGGCCGCCGCGACCAGCGTAATGGGCAGGCCCTTAAAGCATTCCGGCGGGTTGGAGTTTTCGACACGCTGGCGCACACCGCAAAAAAGCAGCATCGCCACAAGGAAGCCCACACCGGCACCCGCTGCACAAACCAACGCTTCCGCAAAGGCAAGGCCAAAGCCAGCCTCCGCTACAACGGCGGAGTAGTCCTGCACGGCCAGAATGGTGACGCCCAGCACGCAGCAGTTGGTGGTGATCAGCGGCAGGTAAACGCCCAGCGACTGGTACAGAGCCGGAACGTAGCGCTTCAGGGTGATCTCGATGAGCTGAACCAAAACGGCAATGACCAAAATGAAGATGATGGTCTGCATGTAGCCGAGGTTAAACGCATCCAGCAGGAAGATCTGCAGCGGGAAGGTAACAGCCGTGGCGATAACCATGACCGCGATAACGGCCAAGCCCATACCCACAGAGGAGTCCAATTTCTTGGAAACGCCCAAGAAGGGGCAGATACCAAGGAACTGTACCAATACGTAGTTGTTAACCAGGATCATGCTGAAGAAGATCGTGGCAAACGTTGCAATCTGAGAACTCATTCTTCAGCGCCCCCTTTCTGTTCGGCCTTGGCGGCGTCGATCTGTTCCAACATCACATCGCCGCAGGTCTTACGTTCAATGGGCTTGTTGAGTTTGCGCTCCAGCCAGACACAACCGGCCATCAGGCAGCCGAACACGAAGAAACCACCGGGCGCCGAGTTCATGACCGTCATACGGTCCACACTCTCGGGGATGATGGTGATGCCCAGCCAAGTGCCACTGCCGATGATCTCACGAATGGAGGACATCAGCGTCATGGTCAGGATGTAGCCAATGCCCATGCCCAAGCCATCCAGCGCAGAATCCACCACGGTGTTCTTGCAGGCGAACATCTCGGCACGGCCAAGAATGATACAGTTAACGACGATCAGCGCCAAGAAGACGCCCAAGGATTTGTACAGGTCCGGCACAAAGGCTTGCAGTACCATCTGGACCACCGTAACGAAGGTTGCGATGATGACAATGTAGCAAGGCAGATGCACCTTAGCGGGAATGGCTTTGCGCAGCGCGGAAATTACGATGTTGGAGCAAACCAACACGAAGGTCATGGACAGGCCCATGCCCACAGCGCCGGAAACGGTGGTGGTAACGGCCAGTGCGGAGCAGCAGCCCAGCACGAGGCGCAGAACGGGATTTTCGCGGATGATACCCGCGGTAAACACTTTCCATTTGCTCGGTTTTTCAGCCATCGTTACATACCCCCTTTGATTTCGTTGGTATAGCAGTCGATGGCCGCGTTAACGGCAGAAAAGACCGCGTTGCTGGAATAGGTAGCGCTGGCGACGCCGTCCACCGGGGAACCGCTGGAAACTGCCCCGCCGTTCCAGCCGATAAAGCCGGAGGTGAAGCTCTCATCGGCCACCTTGGAGCCAATGCCGGTGGTCTGGGTGGAGGCATCCACGCTGATGTTGGAGATGGCGCCGTTGGCGTCAAAGGCCACATAGACCGTGACATCCTTACCGGAGTAACCGCTGGCTGCCGCTTTGACGGCTGCCGCGCCGGAGCTGGTAGTCACAGCACCTTGCACGTCGGGGGTGGTCAGGTTTGCCAGCTCGGTCATGTCCGCCTCACTGGTGCCTTCCGGCAGTACCGACAGATAGGAGGCCAACGTCTCCGCCTTGGTGTTTTCTTCGATGATGGGGGCGGTCACATCGTTCAGGACCGCCAGCAGGGCGCTGCACACGAGGCAGATGACTACCAGCACGATGACCGGCAGCACCAGTTCCTTAAAGGCGCTCTGTTTTTCCGGGGTCTGGTTGTTCGCCATCAGTCAGCACCCCCTTCCTTTTTCGCTTTGGCTTTTTTGGCTTTTTTGAAGCCCAGCGGCACCTGATGGCCCCAAGCATTGAACCAAGGCACCATCAAGTTGCCCAACAGGATGGCAAAGCTCATGCCTTCGTTCATGCTGGCGAAGTGACGGATCAAGAAAGTCACCAAGCCGATGAAGATACCGTAGTACAGCTTGCCTTTGGTGGTAAACGGGCAGGTGACATAGTCGGTAGCCATAAAGACAGCACCGAACAGCAGACCGCCTGCCATGCACTCCATCAGTGCCACATAGGGGTCACCGGTGTAGAGCAGCGTCAGGATGTAGCAAGTCGCCACAATGCTGACCGGAATGGTAGCCTGAATGGTACCGGTGGCCAGCAAGATGGCAAAACCGGCCAGAATGGCGAGAACGCACGTTTCACCCAGCATACCGCCATGCAGGCCCATAAACATATCCATAAAGCTGACAGCCGACAGGTCCACCGAGGAAGACAGCGGCGTAGCGGAGGCCAGCGCGTCCACCGCCATATCGGGGTAGACGTAAGCCGTCATACGGGCGGTAAAGCCGAGGAACAGCACGATACGGCCAACCAATGCCGGGTTGGCAAAGTTGTAGCCGATACCGCCGAACAACTGCTTGACGATGATGATGGCCACAAAAGCGCCCACCACCGCGATCCACAGCGGCATGCCCACCGGCATATTGAGGGCAAGGATGATGCCCGTTACGACGGCGGACAGATCCCCCACCGTATTGGATTTGTGCATCAGCAGTTCATAAAGATACTCAAACGCCACGCAGGCAAAGGTGGTCACAACCACCTGCACCAACGCCTGCACACCGAAAATCAGAGCCGAAGCCAGCACACAGGGCATCAGGGCGATCACAACATTGCCCATCAGGCCGCGGGTGGTGGAATGGTCCCGAATATGCGGCGAGGCGGTTACAAGCAAACGTTCTTCCATTTGTTATTTGCCTCCTTTCCGCAGTTCACCCATGTACCACGCCTTGGCCAGCGTCATGGTCTGGCTGACGGGCCGTTTGGCCGGGCAGGCATAGCTGCAGCTGCCGCAGGCCACACAAAGGTCGACACAGCGCGCCTTCAGGGCATCAAAGTCCTTATTGTTGAAGGCTTCCGCCACCACAACCGGCTCCAACCCCATGGGGCATGCGTCGATGCAGCGGCCGCAGCGGATGCAGGCGGACGCTTCGGGCAGATTGGCCGCTTTTTTGCTGAACAGCAGCAGGCCGTTGTTCTGTTTCAAAACGGGGAAATCCGCGCTGGGTGCCGCACCGCCCATCATGGGGCCGCCAAAGATGATCTTACCCAGCTCTACATCGGGCTTAATCCCGCCGCAGGCTTCGATCACATCCCGGTACAGCGTACCGATCGGCACTTCCACATTCTGGGGCTTGGCGATGGCATCGCCTTCCACCGTAACGCGCTTGGTGGTCAGCGGCATACCGGTCTTGAGGAACTTGCCCAAGGTGGACACACTGGTCACGTTCATGATGATGCAGCCCACATCGGCAGGCAGACCCGCCTTACCGGAGGGGCCGACCTGCGGCACTTCCCGGCCAGTGCAGGTTTCCACCAGCGTCTTTTCAGCGCCCTGCGGGTAGCGCGTGGGCAGCGGTTTGACGCTGACACCGGGCATTTCCCGCACGAGGGAGCACATCAAATCGATGCATTCCGGCTTATTGCGCTCAATGCCGATGATGCAGTTGGGAATATTGCAGTACTTCATCACAGCGGCAATGCCCGAGATGATCGTATCGCTGCATTCCAGCATTTCGCGGCAGTCGGTGGTCAGATAAGGCTCGCACTCCGCCGCATTGATGAGCAGCGTGTCAACGGTATCGGCCGCCAACTTCACATGGGTCGGGAAACCCGCACCGCCAACACCTACCAGACCACAGGCCTGAATGGCTGCCAGCAAACTGGCTTTGTCGGTGACAGTGGGCGGCACGCAGGCCGGATCCACCGTCTGCTGCCCGTCGGTTTTGATGGCTACGGCGGTGGTCATTGCGCCGTTGACCATCCGCATCGGGGCCACGTCCTGCACGGTACCCGATACGCTGGAGTGGATGTTGGCACTGACAAAGCCGCCTGCTTTGCCGATCAAAGTACCAACCATGACGGTGTCGCCCTTCTTGACGACGGGCTCTGCGGGTGCGCCGATGTGCATCGACATGGGAATGATGACATGCTCGGGAACCGGCATTTTAACGGTCGGCTGCCCGGCTGTCGCCTTCACATGCGGCACGCTTGCGCCTTTGGCGGAGCGTTTTAGGGACTTGAACAAGCTATTTCCCCCATTTCTCATTTTTGTTGTACATGCAGTCGTTTCTTCTATTGGGAAACGCGCTCCCTGCATGCCTACAAGTATACCTATTTATTGTACCATTTTCCCAAAACAAGTCAAGATTGACAGCCGAACTCCCGTCACATTTTATCCGAGAGGGCAATTTTTGCAACAATTTGCGCAAATGTTGCAAAGCATGTACGATGCTTGCATCTTGCTGTCGTTTATGGTACTATGTTGGTAATAATCGCTGTACAGCTGTTTTCCCCAAAAAAGGAGGCAGGTATGAAACATTTCGGTAAGATTTTGGTTCTTTTGGCCGCCACCAGTGGCCTGTTGACTTTGATGGCACTGCTCTGCAGCCGCCGCAAACGTCGAAAACGTACCTGCTACGTCACTGTATACCGCTCTGACACATAAAATGCAAACTGTCCCCAACACCAACCGGTGCCGGGGACAGTTTTTTGCTTTTGTTTGCTTACAGGTCAATCTCCTGCAGGCGGAGCAGGGCCAGAATATAGATCTTCAACGCCTCGATCATCTTATCCAGCGGTGCGCCTTCGTTGGCACCGTGCATCGGGCCGGCAAACTCCGGGAATGCCAGATCGGTGTGCTCGGGGCCAAAGCTCACTGCGTAAGGGAAATGCCGTGCGTAGGTACCGCCGCCCATGGTGAAGGGAGTCTTGTTCTCCCCCGTCACATCGTTGTAGGTGGTGATCAGCGTCTGAACCGCCGGGCTGTCCGCCGCAATATAGAAAGGTTCCCGACTGCTCAGATTTTCCAGATGGGCCGCCGTGCCGCATACCTGCTCCATGGCTGCCTGCATCTTCTCCGGGTTGGTGTTGGTGGGATACCGGCAGTCAAAGCTCTGGCGGATGACGCCATCCTGCATTGCAATGGTCCCCCCAATGATGGTCAGCGGGTCAAACAAACCGTCATCCGCTGCAATCCCCACGCCGCTGCCGTCGGTGGCCTTATGCAGCGCCTGCACTACCTTTAAATAGGCCTCTTCCTGCGGGGTGCACAGCCCGCTCTCCAACAGGCAGTTCACCAACAGGCTGATGGCATTCACCGTGCCGGCAGGCATTGCCGCGTGACCGCTCTTGCCCCAGCCGCGCAGGATCGTGGTACCATCGGGGCCGGCTTCCGCCGTCACCCCCTCGGTGAGGTGTACCTGCTCCGGCGCCACCCGCAGCGTGCAGCTAGCGCGGTCAGGCACCGCATTGTGGGCCACACCGCCTTCAAAAGCAGCAATCACGCCATTCTCCAGCTTGGGGCTGACAATCTCGCCGTTAAAGCCGCCCTTTTCGCCGTTGCAGACCGGGAACTCTGCGTCAGGGGTAAAGCAGAACGCCGGCATCGGGTAATGGGCCGCATAGTAGTCCACGTCGTGCATGTTGGTTTCTTCGTTGGCCCCCAACAAGGCACGCACCGGGTATTTCAGGGCAATGCCGCTATCTTTCAGATATTTCAAGGCATACAGGCACAGAATGCTGGGGCCCTTGTCATCGGCCACGCCCCGGCCCAACAACCAGCCTTCCCGAACCCGAACCGTATAGGGGTCGGCATCCCAGCCGTTGCCCTCCGGCACTACGTCGGTATGGGTGATGGTCGCCAGAAACTTTTGGCCATCGGCAATGGTGCCGGTATCTGCCCAGCCGATATACCCTTCCGCATTATGGGTAGACAGCCCCAATTCTGCGGCGATCTCCAGCGCTTTGTCCAACGCCGCTTTGGGACCCGCCCCAAACGGTGCGCCGGGTTCCGGCGTGCCCTCCACACTGGGCACAGCCACCAAACGGCTGATGTCACGCACGATATTGTCACGGTTTTGTTCCGCAAAGGCGTCAATGGACGCCCAACGAGGATCGTTCATGGAAGTACCTCCCAAGATAAAATATTAGTCGGTATAAGTATAGCACAGTGCTTCAAAAAGTAAAGCGTTGAGACACCACGGCTTGACAACCTCCTCTATCTATGTTATATAATACTTAGTAATCCTAAATATTACAAAAGGAGGGTACACATGGCTGTCGACAGCGAACAACGCTTCGCCCAGCAGTTGAAAAAGGGCGTTCTGGAAATGCTGGTCTTGCAGCTTTTGGCAGACAAGCCCGGCCACGGCTACGAATTGATCGTGCGGCTGCGAAAGGCCGGTGGCGGGCTGTTGGACCTAAAAGAAGGTACCCTCTACCCGATTTTGTACCGGCTGGAACAGGAAGGGTGCATTTCCTCGATATGGAACACACCGGACGGCGGAAGCCCCGGAAAAGTTCCGCGCCGCATTTACACCGCAACAGAGAAAGGCCTTCAGCTTTTGCAGCAGGAAGCAGAGGTCTGGCATCAGTTTGTCCGCTGCGTGGACCAGCAACTTGGGAGGGATACGGTATGAAGATGAAACTTGGAAGTGTCACGCTGGATGTTTTACCGCCGGTGAAGCGCTACATGAACGCCATCGAGCATCGTCTGCGGGCAGACCGCCAGACTCGAGCCCGCATTATGACCGAGCTGGCCGGGGATTTTGAGAGCCGCCGGGAAGCCGGCCAGAGCGATGAGCAGATCATGGCCGAACTGGGCTCCCCTGAGGAGGTAGCTGCTCAATTCAACACAGCCCTCGGTGTTTCGGGTTCTATCAGCCGGTGGCGTTGGGCCTTTTTGGTATTGGCGGTACTGGTGTTGGCCGTTGTGTTGGGACCGGATTTTGTCAACCGGCTTACCGCAGCTCAAGCGGCTTCTCTCGGAATCATCGGTGGCGCCGACGGGCCTACCGCCATCTATGTGACTGCCGGGCCGGCTGCGGGAATCTCGCCGTTGGTATTTCTCCCTTGGCTGCTGGGCTGTGTCGCAGCCTTCCTGCTGCCCAACTGGCGAGTCCCCCACGCCTGCAAAGGATACGGCCTTTCCCTGCTGCTGAGCGGTCTGGGTTCACTGCCTTTTCTTCCTCTTGCAGTGCTTTTTGTTGGCACCTGCCTTCCCCATTTTGATAAGTTGCTATACGCAATTCCTCTGCTGTTCGGCCTTTCTGCCTTTTGCGGCGCTCTGTTGAGTGTTGTGGTTTTTTGCTGGGCTTTGTGGGCCCGTCACCGTGCCAGAAAAGCCACCAAACAAAGTGAAGAAAAAAATTGAAGAAAAGAGGACGACCGGGCTTGACAAGCCCGGTTTTCCATGCTAAAATAATACTCGCATTTGGCGGCAACCACTGTGGAGAGGTGTCCGAGTGGTTTATGGAACTGGTCTTGAAAACCAGCGATTCGCGCGAGCGGACCATGGGTTCGAATCCCATCCTCTCCGCCATTTTGTGAAAAAAAGTGAATAGTTTATCACTTTGACTTGTGGAGTAATACTCAAGAGGTCGAAGAGGCGCCCCTGCTAAGGGCGTAGGGTCCGAAAGGGCCGCGAGAGTTCAAATCTCTCTTACTCCGCCAAAAGCCCGCAAAACACGCGCAGACGTTGTTTTGCGGGCTTTCTTTTTTGTGTTTTTTCGGATGGCTGAAAGTAAGGCGAGACTCTCTAAATTGTGTACGCGGTTGTATTCATCCAGACATCGAATCACGTCTTCTGCCTGGTTTATTCTTCATCCGATATTGCAATCAAAAGGCCCGACGCAAAAGCGTCGGGCCTTTTGATTATTTTCCGCAGTGGGATTTATCCTTTTGCTCTCGTAAAACCGTTGCCAGTTTCGTTTATGCCTCCGGTTCCGATGCATTTTCCAGCGGCTCCTCTGCCGGAAGAAGAATATCATGGGCCACAGGGGTCAAAAAGCGGCTGCGGAATTCCGTCAGATTCTGGCAGTGGGGCAAAAGGTGCATCGTTTTGGTGACCACAGACTCCAGCGTCATATCATAGGCTTCAATGACGCCATAGGTCTGTTTGATCTGGTGCCCCACCTGATACACACTCATATCGCTGCCTTCATAGATGACCTGTGTGGTCATGATGACCACCTTGCCTGCCTCGACCCACGCGCCCACTTCCCGGGCGAAATCCGCCGTGGCATAGTAGGGCACCCCGCCGACGCCAAACCCTTCCACGATCAAGGCATGGTAGGCCGGGCGTAGCAAAGTCAAGACGTCCGGGCGAATACCGGGAATCAGTTTGAGCACAAACACGTCGGGGTCCAGCAGCAAATCGCCCGTCGGTTTGCCCAGACCCTGCGGCATAGGCAGGACCGGATATACCCGCTGGTCCCGGATGCGAGCCACCTCGGGATAGCCGATGCTGGAAAACGCATGGTAACTTTTGGTCCGCAGCTTTTTGGCGCGGGTCCCCAACATAACCTGACCGTCAAAAACAATGGTCACGCCCCACCCGCAGCTAGAAGATGCGTAGAGAAAGGCATCCAACAAATTGCGGCGTCCGTCGGTTTCCCGTTCCCCAATCGAGTTTTGAGCGCCGGTCAAAACAATGGGCTTGCGGGAATTCGGCAGCATATAGCTCAAAGCCGCCGCCGTATAGGCCATGGTATCGGTGCCGTGAGTGATCACAAATCCGTCGTATTCATCGTAATGGTCCAAAATCGCCTGCGCGATTTTCTGCCAATGGCGGGGATGCACATTGGTGCTGTCCAACTGGAACAGTTGCTGGGTCTCCACCTGACAGATGGTTCGGATTTCCGGCACGGTGCGTAGCAGTTCCTGCGAGGTGAGCTGCGGGACCTTACCTTCACTGGTTTTTAAGGTGGCAATAGTGCCGCCGGTGGCCAGCATCAAGATTTTTTTCATAGATTGTCGGTTTCCTTCCCCTCCCCATGGGGGAGACGCACAAAAGATCCCGTCCGGGTGCGTCCCGAACGGGATAGATTTTAGTATGTGGTAATCGAGGTGCCGGGATAGTAATGCAGTAGGATATCCTGATATCCCCATCCGTTCTGCGCATAGCCGATGGCGCCCCACTGGCTCATACCACAGCCATGGCCATACCCGTACACATCAAAGATGAAGCAGTCAAGGCTGGCGTCATAGCTGACGGTAAAGCACTGGCTGCGCAGGCTTCGTCCATCTACGCTCTGCCGTGCCAGCAAGTTTTCTCGGAACCAACGCCCGCTGACCGTCTCACAGTTGCCGTCGGGACCCACCTGAATTTTGGCGACCCAGCCGTACTGGTTGGCCGAAAGGATCTTAAACCAGTTGTTGGGCTCTACGCCGGACAGGTCAATGCCCAGCTCGGAATTGATACGGTCCTGCAAAGTCTGGCGGGAGAAACGCGCCGTACCACTGGTATTGCCGTTGGTATTCCAGTTGGTAGCCACCGACTGGTCATAGGGGCTGTCCACCGCCTGCAGCCAAGGACGATCATTGCCCCAGACATCGGCGGCAGATGCCGTACCGGTGCTGGCCGAGGCAAAATACGGTGTGAAACAAACCTGCCCGTTATAGGTAACCAACACGTGAGCCACTTCCTGCGCAGCGGCCAAGGCCGTTGCCCCCGGCGTCGTGCCGGAAACCGCCGGATAGCCCGACTGACTCAGGATCCAGCAGTGGGTAGCCACACACTGGGCCTTATAGGCTTCAATCGGCGCATTGGAGCCTAGCTCGTTTTGTGCCACCATGGCCAGACATTGCACCAGATCCATGGTCTGGGCGGTGCCATTCATCGTCACGTTAATCGTTTCGCCCGTAGCGGAACTTCCGCCCGAGTCGGTGGAGGAAGAGCTGCTCTCTCCCCCTTCGCTGGAAACCGGCTCCTCGGTAGGTGCCGGGGTGGAAGTCACCTGATCCACCGTGACGGTTTGTTCCGGCAGACCGCCTTCGGCGCCCTGATTCAGATCCGACTCAACTTCGTTGCCGGACCCCGCCACATCCGTCAGACCAGACAGCAACTTATCGGTACTGGCTACCAGTGCATCTGTCTGTGCCTGCATATCTGCGATCTTGTCGCTCAGGTCACTGCCGCTCTCCTCTTCCTCCGCCTGCGCATTGTTGCGATTGGCGGTGCTGGCAGCACTTTGCTGGGCATAGCGATCCACGCTGGCCCCCAACAGGCTGCTCACCGTAGGCATGGGCTGATCCTTGCGCTGGTATTGCAATGCTGTCAGCAGCGGTTCTTCCGCCGCCGTGATGGACGCGCCATCCAAAGCGGCGCTTTCCTCTTCTTCGATCACCCGTCCGGTGACACAGAGCAGGACCCCATCCTCCTCAGTAGTTGTAGTCAGTGTCAGGAAATGGGAACGATCCCCAATCTCCACGTCGGTATTCCACAGACTGCGGGCTTGAATCCCCGCCACAAAAGACAGATAGTCGTAATAGTTGGAGAGGTCTGTACTGCCATACAGGTCAAAGGCCCCCTCCCCTTCCTCGGTGGGATCCAGATAGTAAACCACCAACACTTTGCAGCGGTAGGTCTGGTCCTGTAAGTAAAGGGTAAAGCCGCTGTTGTCCTTAATGGTTTCTTCCTGTGCCAGTGCGGCATAGGTATCGCCGGTGCATTCCAACACCGTATTGCCGGGGGAGTCCAACCCCAAGGCATTGGCGGTGGCAAACCGGGTGATGGCCTCGGTTGTTCCATCCGGCTCGGTGCCGGCCGCATAGACCAGCGTCCCCTCCATACCCGGCCACCCCAGATAGCCCGTCACACCGGGGCGCTTCTCCAAGGCATTGCCCAGATAGTTGGACACCGTATCGTCATACGCCGTCGTACCGTAATTTTTAGCCGCCGGACGGGCTCCCAGATCATGGCGGAAGAACCACCACAAAGCTACCACACCTGCCAACACCAGCAAAAGCAACAGCGACAGAATCAACACTACCGTACGTTTGCGGCGCCGCTCGCTGCGTTCAATCATCGCCAGACTGCGGTTGCGCAGGCTGCTGGCTGCGGGCTTCGGCTGAGCCACCGGTTCCTGTACCGGCTCATTCTTGGGGCGACGCCGGGGCTTAGCCTGTGCGGCAGCCAGCGCGGCTTCGTCCTCTTCCGAGAAAAGGCGGGTAGCCGCCCGGCTGAAATCCTTGGCGCTGGTGGTCCGCCCTGCGGCGGCATCCGCCTCATCGGCGGCCTGCGCGGCAGCCAATGCTTGCGGATCAATCTCTGCCGAAAAGTCGGGGATCTCCTCATCCAGAATCGAGGGGGCCGGCGGTTCCGCAGCATCCAGCCGCACATCGTAGTCTTGCGAAGCTTCTGCCGCATAGCTTGCGCTGCGGCGACGGCGAGATGCCGCCGCGGCCTGCGTGCCTGCCGTTTCGATATACAGCGGATCACTGTTCGGCTGAGGCGTTTCGCGCACCAGATCGGTTTCAAACTGGATGGTTCCGGTGGGCGCAACGTTCGACGCCGGAGCCGTTCCACGGCGCATGGGCGGGTCCTGCCGCGGCGGCATCGTGGGGTCGGCAGTATCAAAATCCATCATCGGTTCAAAGTCCGCCGTATGGTCAGGTTCACGAGTGGCCGGGGTACGGTGCCGCAGAGAAAACCGCACCGTATTTCCCCGTTCCCGTCCGGCTTCCGACACGATCAGCATCGGCCGTTCCTTACCGGGGCGGAAGGTAATGCAGGAATCGGTCAACTGCAGCCCCTGCATACGGCGCCGCAGCAGATCCAAAATTTGATTGCCAATGGCGGCATCGCTGAGTTCCGGCGGCAGGGCGCAGGCTACTGCTCCCGAGCGGTCGCAGATCAGCACAAAAGGACACTGCCCCACCGTAGCGGGCATATACGCGGCGGCATAATCCGCCCCGGTAGCCTGCAAAGCCGACGCCGCCCGCCCGGCAGCCGCCTGTACCACGTCGCCGGGGAATTTCTTCATCAACTGGGACGGAACTTTGATTTGACGCTGCCGCTGCGCGTTGGCATAGCTTTCGGTGCCGAAGTCAAAGACCGCTTCGCTGTGGGGCAGCGGCTGCAAGAGATCCCCCAACAGGCGCCCGGTGGTTTCGTCCACCGCCACCAACAGTTTGCGCTTTTTCAAAAGCAGGTCCAACGTGGCCTGCGCAAGGCTGGTCTCGCCGGTAGCAAAGACATCATCGCCAAACTTGGCGTTCAGTTTCTGCACCCATTTGTCGCAGTACTGCTCCGCCATAGCACGGTTGGGCGCACTGACCTGTACGCAGACGGCAAATTCTCCGTCCCGTTCCAACAGGCGCAGCCCCGGACAGCCGTCCGCACGGGCTTGCCGCAGCACCGCCGAAACTTCGGCGGCTGTGGGCCCGAATACCCGTAAGATTTTGAGTTGTGTGTTGACCATGATGTGCCTTTCCTTCGTGCTTGTTAGAAATTGGTCTGTTCCGGCGGGGTATCTTCCCGCACGGGAACACCATCGGGCACCGGCAACCCCAGCGCCATGCGGCGCAGCAGATCCAGCGCATATAACGCCGCCCGGGTCCGAATGATGCCGCGGTCATGATACCCGCCCAGCGTCAGACGCAAAAGCCAGCCCTGACCCGTGCGGGTATCGGCCCCGGCCAGATAAACCGTGCCCACGGGTTTGCCCGGCAAAGCTCCTCCGGGTCCCGCAATACCGGTGATTCCCACCGCCAGCTCCGCCCCCGAAACCTTGGCTGCCCCAAAAGCCATCGCCACCGCTACCGGGCCGGAAACCACATTGTATGTTTCGATCAGCGCCGGGTCTACGCCCAGCAGTTTTTGCTTGGCCGCTTCGGCGTAGGTGACAAACCCAAAGCCGAATACCTCGCTGGAGCCCGGCACATTGGTCAGCCGTTCAGCAATCATGCCGCCGGTACAGCTTTCCGCCGTGGCGGCGTGCAGGCCGCGCTCCCGCAGTACCCGGACCACCGTATACTCCAAGGCAGGGACATCCACATCGTAGGCAGCGTCCCCCAAAATTGCGCGGAACTTGTCCAAGTAGGCATTGCAGGCAGCTTCCGCCGCTTCGGCCGTAGCCTCCCGGGCGGTGACGCGGATCTCACTCTCCCCCGTTTTGCAGTAGATGGCTGCGGTGGGATTGGTGCTGTCAAAGAGTGGTGCCACCTTGCTGGCAATGCTGCTCTCGCCGCCCAGTACCCGCAAGGTACGGGAGTGAATCGTGCAATTCTGGCGCTGCTGCAGCGCCGGCCGAATCTGCTCGACCCACATGGCTTTCATCTCCCGCGGGACACCGGGCATCAATACCGCGCAATGCCCCTGTGCATCTTCAAACCATGCGCCGGGGGCCGTACCGTGTGCATTCGGGATCTTATGCCCCTGTGTGGGGACCATCGCCTGCTTGCGGTTGTTGGGCGTGGGGGTCCGATGAGTACGGGCAAAAAAGTCCACGATCTTTTGCCACTCGGTCTCATCAAAATGCAGGGTATCCCCAAAAGCCTCGGCGACCGTTTCTTTCGTCAGGTCGTCCTCCGTCGGACCCAAGCCGCCGGAAAATACCAACAGATCGCTGCGGCTGCGTGCCTGACAGACCAGCTCCCGCAGTCGTTCGGGATTGTCCCCGATCACATGCTCATGCAGCACGCTGATTCCCAGCTCTGCCAATTCCCGGCTCAAAAACTGGGCATTGGTGTTCACAATGTCCCCCAGCAGCAGCTCGGTACCTACACAAATGATTTCTGCTGTCACAGCAAATCGTCCTCTCCCATCCGAATGGCGATCTTCTCCACCTGCTGGGCTGCTTCCTGTTCCAAGGCACGCAGCTCCGGCATCTCTTCCTCCGCAGCCAAAATCTCGGCCAGCGTGGGGTTGGTCTTGGGATGAGGCGGCGTAAAGATGGTGCAGCAGTCCTCATAGGGTTCGATGGAAGTTTCAAACGTTCCAATCTTTCGGGACAAGGCAATGATTTCGGTCTTATCCGTCCCGATGCAGGGACGCAGTACCGGCAGATCCTGTGCCGCATCTGTGCAGGCCAGCGCCGCCATCGTCTGGCTGGCCACCTGTGCCAGACTTTCCCCGGTGATCAGGGCCTGCAGTTCCAACCCGTCGGCTACCTGCTTGGCGATCCGCAGCATGCTGCGGCGCATAAGCACGGTGAACAGCACATCGGGAGCATGGTCACGAATATATTCTTGCGGCTTGGTGTAGGGCACCACAAACAGGGTACAATTTCCCGTATACTCCACCAGTTCTTTGGCCAGCTTCTGCACCTTGAGTTTGGCCCGCAGGCTGGTATACGGCGGACTGGCAAAGTGGATGTGATGCAGTGCCAAGCCCCGGCGTGCCATGCACCAAGCTGCTACCGGGCTGTCGATACCGCCGGACAGCAGATTCAGTGCCCGCCCGCTGGTCCCCACCGGCAAACCGCCTGCCGCATCCACCTTGGGGCCGTGCACATAGGCGGCATGATCCCGGATTTCCACCATAATTTCCAACTGGGGATTGTGGACGTCCACCCGCAGGTGGTGGTGCTTATCCAGCAGATAAGCGCCCAACTCCCGGCAGATTTCGGGGCTTTTCATCGGGTAGGACTTATCGGCGCGCTTGGCCTCCACTTTAAAGGTACGCAGTCCCCGCAGCGTCTGGCCCAGATACGCCTCGGCAGTCTCGCAGATGGCGGCAAAGTCTTTGCTGCACTCCACCGCACGGCTCATCTTTACAATGCCAAACACCCGAGAGACCCGACGGAAGGCCTCATCAATATCCAGTCCTTCCTCCATCGGTTCGATAAAAACCGTGCTCTGCGCCTGATACACTTTAAACTTGCCCAGCGACTCCAAGCGCCAACGGATAATCTTGGCAAGCCGTGCTTCGAACTTGCCGCGGTTAAGACCTTTGAGGGTCATCTCCCCCTGATAGGCCAGAATGATTTCTTTCATAGGAATTGCCTTTCCTTATTAGATATGCTGCAAACTTTTGAGGCCGTTTGTCAGCCCGTCCAACAGAGCATCCACGTCCTCCTCGGTATTATCCGCGCAGAAGCTTACCCGCAGCGCGGTGTGGATCCGGCAGTCATCGCAGCCCATAGCCTGCAGGGTGTGGCTGGGTTCCCCTTTGTCGCAGGCACTGCCTCCCGACACCAACACCCCCCGGGTGTTGAGATAATTGATGAAAGTCTGGCTGTTGACACAGCCGGTGGAGAAATTGACCACCTCTGGCACTGCATCGTCCGGAGAATTGAAGGTTATGCCGGGCAATGCCGCCAGCCCTTCCCGCAGACGGCGGTTAAGCTCTTTCATGTGCTGACTGCGGGTACGCATCGTCTGGTATCCCTTAGCTGCAGCCAAGCCCAACCCCACAATGTAGGGGGTATTCTCGGTGCCGGGACGCAGCCCACGCTCCTGATGACCGCCGCAATAAGGCGGGCGCAGCGTTTGACGCTGGCTGTCCCGGATGAAAAGCGCCCCAATCCCCTTGGGCGCATGGATCTTATGACCGGACACGGCCAAAGTATCCACCCCTGCCCATTTTTGCAGGTCAATGGGGATCCGCAGCCAAGCCTGCACGGCATCCACATGAAAATGGGTGCGGCTGTTGCGTGCTTTGATGCCCTCAGCCAGTGCTGCAATATCCACCACCGTACCGATCTCGTTGTTCACCGCCATACAGGCAGCCAGCACGGTGTTCTTGTCCACTGCCGCCAAGAACTTTTCCACGTCCAAGTGTCCGTCTGCTTCCGGCTGGATTTCCACCACCTGAAAGCCTTCCCGTTTCAGCGCGCGGACCGCAAGCTGCACGCTGGGATGTTCAAAGCCGGACACCACTACTTTGTTGCCCCATTGCCGCCGGGGCATGGCCGCGCCCCACACGGCCATATTGTTGCCCTCGGTACCGCAGGCGGTAAAATAAATCTCATCGCTGCGGCAATGCAGCGTTTTCGCGATCCGAGTACGGGCATTTTCGATACCATCCTGTGCGGCCACCGCCGGGTCGTACAGGCTGCTGGGATTGGCCCACAATTCCACCAGCGCGTCATGGATGACCTCGGTCACCGCCGGGTCGACGCGGGTGGTAGCGGCATTATCCAGATAATGAAGCTGGGGGTCGGAAAGCATACTGATTCCTCACATTTTTGCACAAAATTATACAGGATAAATTATACACGCCCCCAGCCGGAAAAACAACCGCCCCCGCAAAAAAATTTCCCATATAGAGGCTGCAAAAAACCGTGAAACACTGCTAGCGTTCCACGGCAGAAAATGCAGATTATTCTCCGAAATCTTGCGCAGCTTTTTTCAGCATGCTGCGAATCGGCAGGTTGTAGGGGCAGCGGGTTTCACAAGCACCGCATTCTACGCAGGCGCTGGCCTTGACCGGCAAAGCTGCGTACCGGTCCCGGCCCCAGTCTGCCAGACCATACCGGTTCAAGTACCCTTGGAACAGGAAGACATTGGGGATGGAGATTCCCACCGTGCAGGGGGCACAGTAGTTGCAGCGGCGGCAGAACTGGGTTCCCAAGGCGTCCCGTACCTTCTGGCATGCCGCCTGCTCCTCTTCGGTCAGCGGCGCAATGTTCTCGGCACCCTTGACGTTGCCTTCCAACTCCTCGATGGCCGCCATACCCGGGATGGCCACCGTAACATGGGGATTGGATAATACGTACCGCAACGCCAGACGACCGTCTTCAATGGCACCGCCGGCCAGAGGTTTCATATCGATAAAACCTTTGCCTGCTTTGGCACAGCGGTCAATGAGTTCTGCCCCCTGCTGCTCTACGATATTGTACGGGAACATGATGGTCTCGATTTCCGGGATCTCCAGCGCCGCTTCAAATACCGCGGCCAGATGTGCCGTGAGGCCAATATGCCCCACAATGCCCTTCGCCTTGGCTTCCAGCAGTGCCTCCATAGAGCCGCCGGGAGCCAAGATCTGCTTCAGATCCTCCAGACTGGGGTTGTGGAACTGGTACAGCTCAATATGGTCCGTGCGCAGATTCTGCAAGCTCTTGGCCAGCTCCCCTTCCATCTCGGCCTTCGTCAAGGCACGGCACTTTGTAGCCAACACAAAGGCATCCCGCAGGCCCAACTCCTCCAGCGACTGGCCGATCCATCCTTCGCTGACCGTGTAGGCCCGCGCTGTGTCAATGTAGTTGATGCCGGCTTCGTGGGCTGCCTTGAGCAGTTCCCGCGTGCCGGGCTGATCGATGCGCTGAATGGGAATACCGCCAAACCCCAGCCGGGAAATTTTCAGGCCGGTTTGGCCCAGTTGTACATATTGCATACTGTTCGCCTCGTTTTTTCAATTTTGCTCGTTTCGCTCCCTATTATAACAAATTCCCGGTAGATTTCCAATGCTAAGGGGCTTTTCGATTGACAAAATATCCCCGGTGCGCTACCATTACAATATAAATTTTCAGGCCGTTATTTAGAGGGGGAACCACTATGAAATACGGATTTATCGGCTGTGGCAATATGGGCGGCGCCGTGGCGCGGGCCGTCTGCAAAGGCGCCGGTGCCGGCGACGTACTGCTGGCCAATCGTACACCCGCCAAGGCAGAGGCATTGGCGGCCGAGTTAGGCTGTGCCTGCGGCACAAATGAGCAGGTTGCCGGAATCTGTGACTTCATCTTCTTGGGCGTCAAACCGCAAATGATGGAAGACATGCTGGACGCACTGGCGCCCGTACTGGAATCCCGTGCCGAGAGCCGGCCTTTTGTGCTGGTCACAATGGCTGCCGGTCTTTCGATGCACCAGATCCGCCAGATGGCTGGCAGCGGCTATCCCATCATCCGCATGATGCCCAACACCCCGGTGTCGCTGGGTTCTGGCATGATCCAGTACTGCTATAATGATGTGGAGCCGGAGCAACTGCAGGAATGGTTATCCGCTATGGCCCCCGCCGGACAACTGGACGAGGTTCCGGAATCCTTGATTGATGCTGCCAGCGCTGTATCCGGCTGCGGCCCCGCGTGGGTTTATCAGTTTATCGAAGCACTGGCTGACGGCGGTGTAGCTGCCGGTCTGCCGCGGGCCAAGGCGCAGGAGTATGCCGCCCAGACCGTGCTGGGCAGCGCCCGCATGGTTTTGGAATCGGGGCTGCACCCCGGAGCACTGAAGGATGCGGTCTGCAGTCCGGGCGGTTCTACCATTCAGGGCGTGCGCTTGTTGGAGCAGCGGGCCTTCCGCGGTGCCGTGACAGATGCTGTCTTGGCAGCCTATGAAAAAACAAAGGAATTGGGGAAGTAACATCATGCGAATCGTCGTAAAGGTCGGCACCAGCACCATTGCCCATCCGGGTGGCCGGCTGAACATCCGGCATACCGAAGATCTCGTGAAGGTATGGAGTGACATCAAAAACGCCGGACACGAATTGATCGTCGTTTCCTCCGCCGCCACCGGGTTAGGCGTAGGCAAACTGCAAATTCAAAAGCCGAAGGACATCACCACCAAACAGGCTGCCGCCGCCGTGGGGCAATGCGAATTGATGTACACCTACGACCGCCTGTTCAGCCAGTACAACCACACGGTAGCCCAGATGCTGCTCACGTGGGAGGATTTTGACCACGAAAACCGGCTGCGCAATCTTTGCAGCACCTTGGAGCGCTTGCTTCAGTTGGGTGCCATCCCCATCATCAACGAAAATGACCCCATCGCCATTGAGGAATATTCTCTCGGCGACAACGACACGCTGGCCGCCTTGGTAGCCCAGTGCATCCATGCCGATCTGGTCGTCTTGCTTTCCGATATCGATGGATTATACACCGCTGACCCCCACACCAATCCCAACGCACAGTTGATTCCCGTGGTAGAGGAGATCACCCCGGAAATCGAGTGCTTGGCCGGCGGTGCCGGCTCCTCGCTGGGGACCGGCGGTATGCTGACCAAGGTAGTGGCTGCCAAGCGAGCCACGCAGGCCGGTGTGGATATGATCATTGCCAACGGTTCCCATGCCGAGATTCTCTACGATATTTTGGAAGGCAAACCGGTTGGCACCAAATTTATTGGAAAAAAGGAGGTTTTGTAAATGACCACCCATGAGATTTTGCAGGCAGCCCAAACCGCCCGTCTGCCGTTGGCATTGGCCGATACCCATGCCAAAAACGCAGCGTTGGAAGCCATGGCGGTAGCACTGGTCGCCGCACAGGAAGAGATCCTGACGGCAAACCAGCAGGATCTGGAAGCTGCCCGGGGTCGGGTCAGCGAGGTCATGCTGGACCGACTGGCTTTGACCCCCAGCCGCCTGACCGACATGGCCAAGGGTATGCGAGAAGTGGCCGCACTGCCTGATCCGGTTGGGACCGTACTGCGCAAGATTGTGCGGCCTAACGGGTTGGTGATCGAAAAGACTGCCGTTCCCATGGGTGTTATTGCCATCATTTACGAAAGCCGCCCCAATGTAACCAGTGATGCCGCCGCGCTGGCGATCAAAGCCGGCAGCGCCTGTGTGCTGCGCTGTGGCCGCGATGCTTGGGCCAGTTGCCATTCCATTGTGGAAGCCCTGCGGTCAGGCTTGCGCAAAGTGCATCTGCCGGAAAACGCCATCAGCCTGATCGAGGATACCTCTCACGCCAGCGCCAACGAATTGATGACCGCTGACGGGTTGGTGGATCTGTTGATCCCCCGGGGCGGCGCCGGTTTGATCCGTGCTTGTGTGGAGAATGCCACGGTTCCCTGCATCCAAACCGGCACCGGCATCTGCCATGTGTATGTGGACGCGGCAGCCGATTTGGATATGGCCTTGCGGATTGTGGAGAACGCCAAGACCAGTCGCCCCAGTGTTTGCAACGCCGAGGAAGCCCTGTTGGTTCACCGGGACGTGGCTGCCGAGTTCCTTCCCATGCTGAAAAAGTGTCTGGTGGACGACCGTGCTGCCGCAGGCCTAACGCCGGTGGAGCTGCATTTGGATCCCGCGGCCGCTGCCATCATCGAAGGAGTACCAGCCTCCCCCAACGACTTCGACACGGAATATCTGGACTACAAGCTCAGCGTAGCCGTGGTCCCCTCGTTGGAAGATGCCATCGCGCATATTGCCCAGCATTCCACCCACCACAGCGAAGCCATTGTTACCGCCGACAAGGTAGCAGCCCACCGCTTTGTGACCTGTGTGGACAGCGCTGCGGTCTATGTCAACGCCAGCACTCGCTTTACCGATGGCGGAGAGTTCGGCCTTGGCTGCGAAATGGGGATCAGCACCCAAAAGCTGCACGCCCGCGGCCCCATGGGATTGGCAGAGCTGTGCACCTACAAATACATCGTGCATGGCAACGGCCAGATTCGCGGCGGCGCCGCATCGATGCTTCAGACGCCCTGCCAAGGGTAACTACTTTTTCATCCAATCAGCCGCCCCTTTCCGGTAATCCGGAAAGGGGCGGCTTTTTTGTACAATTTATAAGCAACAAAAAAGGCGGACGCCCGAATCTTCGGACGTCCGCCTTGAATCCTATTGTGCAGCGATCAGCCGATGTTCATATCCACGTTGGTGGAGATACCGTTCACACGGCCCGTGCTGGTGTACTGCCAAATGTTGTACTTGTAATTGAAGCTGAGCGTGTCGCGGTACTGTGCGATCCAAGTGTTATACTTGCTGATATTCGCAAAGTTCAGCGCGTTGTAGAACCAGCTAGCGTAGGAATACACGCCGGCTTTGTATCCTGCATTGCGGATGGTCTCGCAGAATGCCACCGCGCAGGCGGTCCGCTCCGTAGCGCTGATGGCGTTGGCACGGCCACCGACCACCGACTCGGTATCGTAATAGACACCCAACGGCAGCGAATAACCGCTGACCAAGCTCAGCACCATGCTGGCTTCCTCCACCGCTTCGGCCTCATTGATAGCCTGACTGTAGAAGTAAACGCCCACCTTCAGACCCGCGTTGATCGCGCCTTGAATGTTCTGGCGATAGGTGGAATCCTCTACCAGCGCGCCTGTGCCGTAACCACGGTAACCACAGCGGATGATGGCAAAGGTGATGCCGTCCGCCTTGACCGCATTCCAGTCAATATTGCCTTGGAACTTGGAAACGTCAATGCCGCGAGCGGTACGATTCAAAGCGCCGTCCGCGCCAAAGGTGTAAACATCGCCTTGAATGACCTGATTGCCGGTGACCGGCTCATGGGTGACGGGGTCATAATAGTATGTAGCGCCGTCGATCTCCTGCCAACCGGTATAGATGTACTCGATCTTCTCTGTGCTAGTCACAGCAAAATTGTATCCGGCCAGCTTGCTTGCCTCGATGTTATCGGGCCAATCCGCCGTGGGATCCTTTGCCGGGGTAGCCGTAGGCTTAGGCGTCGGTGTAGCGGTAGGCACCGGAGTCGCAGTCGGCGTGGGAGAAGGCGTTGCCGTCGGGGTAGGCGTCGGCGTCGCTGTGGGAGAAGGCGTCGCCGTCGGGGTGGGCGTGGGCGTCGCCGTGGGGGCAGGCGTCGGAGTAGGCGTGGCTTCGGTCTCTCCACTGGGAGTCGGAGTAGGATCGGTGGCGGTGCCGCCGGTGCCTTCCCCGTTTTCGTCTGCCAAGGGCTGTGCCACATCTTCCACTCGATGAGCCATCGACATGGTACGGCCGGTGTCGCCCAGATTCACGATGGAGTCCGCTGCCCCCGGCAGCCAGACAGACATAGCGCTATACGCAGAATATCCGCTATCCCGCTGGGCACTGGTCAGCTCCTCGGTGCCGTCCTTATAGACCGGCAAGTAAGGGGATTCGCTGCCGTCGTTGAAGAGCAAGTGACCACTGCTGCTCAACTTGGCGGTATACACGGTGCTGCGGCTCTTCTCGGTCTTGGAACTCTCGGCGTACTGGACCGTATCGGTCACTTCTTCGGCGATGGGAGCCGAGCCGCCGGTATTCGCAGCGGAGTCCTCAGCGCTCTCATTGACCTGACTGGATTGCAGGATCTTATCCTTGACCGCGTTGACGTCCGCCTTATAAACTACTTTTTCTTCCACCGTGACCGTGGTGCTCTCCGGCACTGCGTAGCCTTCAATGGGCTGGATCGTCACGGTGTATTCACCGGGTTCCACCTCTTCCGCCAGTGCGGTACCGGTCTCGGTATCCACTGCATAATCGGTGGCTTCCCCTTCTGCGTCCGTCAAGGTGACGGTGGCTTCTACACCAACCAGCGGCACCTTGCCTTGCAGGGTATCTTCTTCATCCGTTTCCTCTTCAGCCTCCGGCGTGGGGCTGGGGGTCTGGGCACTTTCTGCCGTTTCTTCAGGCAGCGTATACAACTGCATGCCCACATCCTGCTGGATCACGCTGATATCCGCCAGCAGCGTGATGTCCGGCTCCGGCGTGGGTTCCGGCGTAGGCGCAATGGTGGCTACCGGCTCCGGCGTGGGCTCTGGCTCGCTGCCCGGCACAAAGGAGGCCGCAAATACCCCCAGACCGATACTGGCCGTAAGCACCGCCGCCGAACCACCGGCTACCAACTTATACAAGGGTAACCGGGCGAAGGCGTTGCCGGAAAAATACTTCATAGGATTCCGCTTATTGAACATCCTTACCTCACCGTTCTAATTCTTATAGGGAAACAATAGTACACTACGTACAGCATCATAGCACAAAAGCGTTTATCGCTGCAAGGGGCAAAGACCCCCAAAACGGCAGATTTTGCTGTAAATTTTTGACAATTTTTTGCAGCGGTTTTTGGGGGCTTTTCCTATTTTTTCGTCTTTTTTCCGTTCTTTTTCCCTATTTGGTGTTCTCGTTTTTTTCTTTATACTACAACTTGTATTGCGCAAATCGCCCATGCTCTTGTCGTCTGCCTTGGGGTTTTGACATAGAACTACCTTATTTTATATAAAGCACAAAGGGAACTTTCTGTCGAATACAGATCCTTTTCTTGACAAAACGCGCAGAGCGTGTATACTGTGTACTGGACATAAAAACAGGGGCGCTGAGGGGCATCCTCGGCTGAGATCGAAGCAAACTGCAGCTTCGGGTCACCTTGAACCTGATCCGGATAATGCCGGCGTAGGAAGTTTGACCCATAGGACGTCATACTGCGTTTGCGCCTGCTTGTTTGAGCGGGCGCTTTTCTTGTTTTTATGTACCTTATAAAATTTTGTGGGAGGAGTATACCTATGACCAAAACCTATTCCAAGACCCGCACGCTGGTGGAATGTGCCCTGATGATCGCTTTGGGCACCGTGCTGGCCAACATCAAGATCTACGAACCGCCCAACGGCGGCTCCGTCACCTTGTTCAGCATGCTGCCCTTTATTTTGATTTCCTTCCGGCATGGCGTGAAGTGGGGCCTGTTTACCGGCTTTGTAAACAGCCTGCTGCAGATGCTGTTGGGCTTCTACGCACCGCCGGCCCCCGGCCTGCTGCCTTTGGTGGGCATGATTCTGCTGGATTATGTGCTGGCCTTTACCCTGCTGGGTCTGGCCGGTGCCATCGCCAAGCCGTTTGCCAATCGTATGGTAGGCGTCGCCGTGGGTACTGCGGTCGTTTGCGGGATCCGCTTCCTGTGCAGCTTCTTGTCCGGTGTTCTGATTTGGGGCAACCTCAGCGAAGGCTTGCCCGCTTGGACTTACAGCCTAGGCTACAACGGCAGCTACATGCTGCCTGAAACCATTCTGACCACCGTAGCTGCCGTCTTGATCTACAAGGCCGCCCCGCAGCTGTTTGTGGACCAGAATCGGTAACCCAATCTTCGCAGCGAATCCAAACACAGCATCCGTCGTTCTTTCCCTAGCGGGAAGGTGCGGCGGGTGCTTTTTGTCTTTATTTCCATGTGATTTGGTCCATGCAATCTTTGCTCCATCCAATTCTGTTATAAAAATAACTTTCATGTTCTTGTTCTCGAATTATATTTTTTTGCGCAAAATCTCCTCTTTTGCTCACATTTTGACCAAAATACTAGCTACTTTTTTGTCCTTTTGCCAAATTGTATAAATTTGCTTTCTTTTTTGTGAAGAATGTGTTAATATAAAGGCAACAAGGCATACGATTGAAAGAACCAGAACGATCGGCTGCCCCGTTATGAGGAATCCACTTGAACTTTGGAGGAATGCTTTTATGATGAAGTATCTGCAAAAGCTCGGCAAGGCCTTAATGCTGCCCGTCGCCGCGCTTCCTGTTTGCGGCATTCTCATGGGTCTGGGCTATGCGTTGGCTCCGGCCGCTATGGGTGCTGAAGGCTCTACCACCGGCCTCGCTTACACGGCCGGCTTTATCCTGATCAAGGCCGGCGGTGCTTTGATCGACAACATGGCTTGGCTGTTCGCCGTTGGCGCTGCGGTCGGCCTGTCCGATGACCATGACGGTACCGCCGCTTTGGCTGGTCTGGTCAGCTACCTGATGATGACCCAGCTGCTGAGCACCGGTGTTGTCAGCGCCCTGCCTTTCATGAATCTGGTTGAGGGCACTTCGACCTACATCGCGTTCCAGAAGACTGCCGGCAACGCTTTCATCGGCATTCTGGCTGCCATCATTGGTTCCACCTGCTACAACAAGTTCAAGAGCACCCAGCTGCCTGACTGGCTGGCCTTCTTCAGCGGCAAGCGCTGCGTGGCTATCGTCACCGGTTTGGTCTCCATCGTTGTTTCCGTTATCCTGCTCTTCGTCTGGCCCATCATCTTCAATGCTCTGGTTCTGCTGGGCGACGGCATCGTCAGCATGGGCGGCATTGGCGCCGGTCTGTACGCCTTCTTCAACCGCTTGCTGATCCCCACTGGTCTGCATCACGCCCTGAACAACGTGTTCTGGTTCGACACCATCGGTTTGGGCGACCTGACCAACTACTGGGCTGGTAAGACTACCGCCGATGTGGGCTGGAGTCTCGGTATGTACATGTCCGGCTTCTTCCCCTGCATGATGTTCGGTATCCCCGGCGCGGCGCTGGCTATGGTCCACACCGCCAAGAACAAGAAGGATGCTATCGGTCTGGTGGCTTCCGCTGCTATCTGCGCGTTTGTCTGCGGCGTTACCGAGCCCTTCGAGTTCGGCTTCATGTTCCTCTGCTTCCCCCTGTACGTTGTGTATGCTGTTCTGTACGGCATCTTCACCGTCATCACCTACTACGTTGGTTTCCGTGCCGGCTTCATGTTCTCTGCCGGTGCCACTGACTTGGTCTTCTCCGCTTCTCTGCCGGCCCATGCCAACACTTGGATGATCCTGCCTTTGGGCCTTGCTGCTTTCGTCGTCTTCTACGTCGTCTTCCGCTTCGCCATCACCAAGTTCAACCTGGTGACCCCGGGCCGTGAGGATGAGGATGCCGAGGCTGCTGAAGCCAACATCCAGCTGGCCAACAATGACTTCACCACCATCGCCAGCGGCGTTCTGGCTGCTGTGGGCGGTAAGGCCAACGTGGCGAACGTGGACTACTGCGCCACTCGCCTGCGCTTCGAAGTCAAGGACAGCACTGCTGTGAACGAAAAGGCCGTTAAGGCTGCCGGTGCTGCCGGTGTCATTCGTCCCAGCAAGAATGCCTGCCAGGTCGTTATCGGCCCCAAGGTCCAGTTTGTCTACGACGAATTGAAGAAGATGCTGTAAGGATTCCCCTTACAGCGCCGAGATAAAGGTTCTGGTTCCCTTTATCACCTCCGCCGGGGGCGGGCGCAAAGCCTGTCCCCGGTATTTATTTTCAGAAAAAACACGGTTGTGTTCCCTTTGGCACCGTTTCCGTGTTATAATAGCATCTATCCCACAGGACTTCTCCCCTACAATCATCTGGAGGTTTTTCTCATGAAAATTATCCGTGCAAAAGATTACTACGACATGTCCCGCAAAGCGGCCAACATCATTTCGGCTCAGGTCATTATGAAACCCAACTGCGTGCTGGGTCTTGCTACCGGCGGTACTCCCGTAGGCACCTACAAGCAGCTGGTGGAGTGGTACAACAAGGGCGATCTGGATTTTTCGGAAGTAACGACCGTCAATTTGGACGAGTACCGCGGCCTGCCCCGGGAACATGCCGAAAGCTACTGGAGCTTTATGCACCGCAACCTCTTCGATCTGGTCAACATCAACCCCGCTTCCATCAACCTACCCGACGGCACCAACATGGATGCCGAGGCGGAATGCGCCCGCTATGACTACATCATTAAGCGGGTAGGCGGCATCGACCTGCAGTTGCTGGGCATCGGCCACGACGGCCACATCGGCTTCAACGAGCCGGGCGAGGCTTTCGAGCTGGGCACCCACTGCGTGGACCTGAAGCCCGAAACCATCGAAGCCAACAAGCGCTTCTTTGAGGGCAACGAGGATCTGGTACCGAAACAGGCTTACACCATGGGCATTAAGACCATCATGCAGGCCCGCAAAGTGCTGATGGTTGCCAACGGCAAGGACAAGGCCGAGATTGTCAAGAAGGCCTTCTTCGGCCCCGTGACCCCCGAGGTTCCGGCCAGCATCCTGCAGATGCACCCCGATTTCATTCTGGTGGGCGACGAGGAGGCCCTGAGCCTGATCTAAGGGCAGGAGGTGCAAACCTATGATTATCCGCAATGCAAAGGTATTTTCCGACGGGTGCCGGTTTGTAGAAAAGGATCTGGTGATCCGGGACGGTCGCATCGTCTTTGGCGCCGCCCCCCAGCCCGGGGAAGAAATTCTTGACGCGCAGGGTGCCTATGCCCTGCCGGGTCTGGTAGACATTCACTTCCACGGCGCGGTTGGCCACGATTTCTGCGACGCCGACGAGGCCGGTCTGCAGGCGATCGCTGACTTTGAGGCCAGCAAAGGTGTGCTGGCCATCTGCCCCGCTACCATGACTTTCAACGAGGAGATCCTCAACGGCATCATGGATGTAGCAGCGGCTCATAAAAATGACCGCGGCGCCGATCTGGTGGGCATCAATATGGAAGGGCCCTACATCAGCCCTGACAAAGTGGGCGCCCAGAATCCTAAATATGTGATGGCTGCCGACGCCGGTATGTTCCGCCGTTTGCAGGCTCGCAGCGGCGGGTTGATCCGGTTGGTGGACATTGCCCCCGAAGTCCCGGGCAATCTGGACTTCATCAAGGAATGCCACAATGAGGTCCGAATCTCTATTGCGCATACCTGCGTGGACTATGAGACCGCCAAAGAGGCGTTCGCCGCCGGTGCGTCCCACATGACCCACCTGTACAACGCTATGCCCGGCATCACCCACCGTGCCCCCGGCCCCATAATCGCCGCTTTGGAAGAAGGCGCCGAGGTGGAGCTGATCACCGATGGCGTACACATTCATCCCGCCATGGTGCGCTTTACTTTCCGCACCTTCGGGGACGAGCATGTGATTCTAATTGCCGACAGCATGATGGCCTGCGGCCTGCCGGACGGCGAATACTCCTTGGGTGGACAAGCTGTAACGGTACGCGGCCCGCGTGCTACCCTGACTGAGCATCCCGGCACCATTGCCGGCAGCGCCACCTGCCTGTACGACTGCATGAAGCACGCCGTATTGGATATGGATGTGCCGCTGGTCAGCGCAGTACGTGCCGCTTCTTTGAATCCTGCACGCAGCATTGGCATCGACGCCGACTACGGCAGTCTGGAACCCGGCCGTTGGGGCAATGTGATTTTGGCGGACCACCAGCTCAACATTCAGAAGGTCATCCGCAAGGGCGAAGTCATTGTTGGCTGACAGTATTCAGAAATTTGTATAAAAATTTGCCGGCAAGGCATTGCAAATTGTGTGCACTTTTGTTATAATATACGTGATATTACGCTGAGAAAGGGGAACTGGATATGCCGATCTCTGAGCCGACTGCTGTATTTTCCATTCGTGATGACCGCGATATGGAGATCAAACAGGCAGTTCTGCAGGTCTATCGCGCGCTGGAAGAGAAGGGCTACAACCCCATCAACCAGCTGGTAGGCTACATCCTGTCTGAGGATCCGACCTATATCACGACCTACAAAAATGCACGCGCTATCATTCGCCGCATTGATCGCGATGATCTGCTGCAAGCTTTGGTGCGCGATTACGTCAAAGGGTAACATCCTCTAAAGCAAAATCCCGTGTGCTGCAAGGCACACGGGATTTTTTTGTTCTTTTATATAAGCGGCTCAAGCAAAGAAGGCGTTCTGCACCGCATTGAGCACAGCCGCACGGCCTGCGGTGAAGTTCACGCCGCCCTGCAGATAGCAGGTGTAAGGTGCCCGCAGCGGGCCGTCACAGGAGATCTCAATGGTGCTGCCCTCGGTAAAGCTGCCAGACGCCATGACCACCTTATCGGTATAGCCGGGTTCATCGGCCGGTTCCGGCGAGGCAAAGCTGTCGATGGGACTATTGTGCTGGATTCCCGCGCAGAAGCCGGTCAGGGCTGCCGCACTGCCCGAATCGAAGCAGGTCACAATGTCGTTGTGATCTTCGGTGTAGCGGGGCACCGGATGGACCCCCGCCAGCTCGATCAGACACTGGGCGTAGATGGCCGTTTTGAGTGCCTCGCACACAACACCCGGGGCGTAATAGAAGCCCAGAAAAGTGTCCCGCAGGCTGTCCTGCGTGCATCCCAGATCAGCGCCGATGCCGGGGGCCGTAAAGCGATGGCTGCACTTCTCTACCAGATCCGCGCGGCCCGCGATGTATCCGCCCGTGGGCGTAATACCGCCGCCGGGATTCTTGATAAAACTGCCAGCCATCAGGTCAGCTCCCACGGCCAACGGTTCTTGAATCTGGGTGAATTCCCCGTAGCAGTTGTCCACAAAGATCACCGCTTTGGGGTTGGCCGCACGGGCGGTTTCGGCCACCTTGCGAATCGTCTCCAGATCGAAGGCGTTGCGCTGGGTATAGCCCCGGCTGCGCTGGATGTGTACCACCGTGGCCGTCTTGGCTTTTTCCGCAATCATCGCATAGTCCGGCATATGGTCAGGCAGCAGCGGGCATTCGTCATACTGAACTCCATACTCCCGCAGCGTACCGCAGCCCTTGCCGGCCTCCCCAATGCCGACCACACCTTCCAGCGTGTCATAGGGGCGGCCGGTAGCCGCCAACAGGGTGTCGCCGGTGCGCAGCAGCCCGAAAAGGGCCACCGTCAGCGTGTGAGTACCGCTCATGAACTGAGGCCGCACCAACGCAGCCTCGGCCCCCATGCAGCGGGCAAAGACTTCTTCCAGCTTGTTGCGGCTGTCATCCCAGACGCCGTAGCCGCTGGATCCCCAGAAATGCCGGGCTTCTACCCCGCAGTCTGTGAAGGCTCGCAGCATCTTCAACTGGTTGTAATCCCGAATTTCCTCCACGTGGGCAAACTGCTCCTTGCAGAGGTCCAGAGCCTGACGGTCCAACGCCAGAACCTCCGGTTTGATGGCATAAAACTGTTCGATCATCGTTCTTCCCATTCCCGTTTTGATTGTTGTATCGTCCCGCAGCACCAAAAGCCTAAACGCCGGTAAAAGCCCTCCAACGCCGGGACGCTGGTAAACCGTGCCGTTCGCGCGGCAGCCAACTCATTGGCCAAGCCCACGATCAGCCATCCTGCCAGTCCCCTGCCCCGCCAAGCGGGATCGGTGACGCCGGCCGACATATAAGCCTCCGTCTCGCTTTGTTCATAACAGCCCACCGTACACACCGGCGTCTGTCCGCTAAGCAGTGCCCGACAGGTTCCGATGCCATGGGCCAGTGCGGTACAGGCGGTGGTGTAAAACTGTTCCTGTTCGTCCCCGCTGTCCGGAAAGACCAATCGACTCACCGGCTGCATGGAAGGACAGTCGGTGAAGATCAATTCCGGCGGCGGCGCAGGCGGCAGAGGCAGTCGCTTGCCTTGGGGCAGTTCCCATAATAGCAGCGTTTCAGCAGGCTGCCATGGTATCGGCGGCGTTCCTTCGCTGAGCAGCCGGTCTGCCCCCATAAAGCAGAGGAACCCCTGCAATTCCGCCACCGCTTCCCCACCGGCCTCTCCGGCAGGCAATGCCCCGCATAAGGTGGCGGTGCCGCCCCGCAAGGCCAGCGCCGCCTGTCCGGGCAGCAGATAGAACTGCCAGCCACTGGCCGGATGCGCGCTGAACAAGGCACAGTGGGTGCCCATGGTGGCGGCAAAATAGGGCTTGCCGGCAATACGCCGGATAAATTCTGCCTGCTGCGCGGGGGTAGTAACGGCTTGAATCATAGGGGTTCCTTACTGATATATTTTATTGCAGCGCCATAACGATGCGCTTGTAATCCCGGCCCCGCACTTCAAAGTTGGGGTACAGGTCAAAAGAAGCCGACGCAGGAGACAGGCTGACCACATCCCCAGAGACAGCCGCAGCCCGGGCCTTTTCCACCGCATCCTGCATGCTGTCAGCGTGCAAAATGGTCAGGTCACTGGCCGGGAAGTCGGGATGTTCCCGCACGGCTTTCTCGATCCGGGGTCCAGTGGCTCCCATGAGGATCAGCGTCTTGACATGGGCCAGAATCTCGGGTGCCAACGGCTCATAGGGGATCTTCTTGTCGTAACCGCCGGCGATGAGGATGATCTTCTGTTCAAAGCTGCGCAGCCCGGCGATGGTGCGGGTGGGACTGGAGGCAATAGAATCGTTATAATAAGTTACCCCCTCCAACGTGCGCACCGGCTCGATGCGGTGCTCTACCCCGGTAAAGGTGGAGGCGACCTGCCGCATAGCTTCTACCGGCACACGGCCCCACACGGCAGCAATAGCCGCCAGCAGGTTTTCCACGTTGTGCAGCCCCCGCAGCTTCACATCCTTGCGGGCGACCACCGGCGTGACGGTTCCGTTCTCCGCATAGCAGAGCATGTCATCCTCTGCCCGCAGGAAAGCGCCTTTGTCGGTGGGATGCAGCCGGGTAAACCAGACCTGCTCCCCCTTGCAGTCACTCTGCATCGAGCGGCTGACCTCATTCTCGTAGCCCAACACCGCACGGCAAGGCGGCTCCTGCCACAGCAGAATGTTGCGTTTGGCGTCGATGTACTCCTGCATATCCTTGTGATGGTCCAGATGGTTGGGGGTCACATTGGTGACCACCGCAACTTTGGGGCTGCGGCGCATACTGATGAGCTGGAAGCTGGACAGCTCGACTACGGCCACCGCATCCGGTGTTACATCAGCCAACTGGGGCAGCAGGGCAGCGCCAATGTTGCCGCCGAGGAAGACCTTGCGCCCCGCCGCTTCCATCATCTTGGCGATCAGGGTCGTAGTAGTGGTCTTTCCGTCCGAACCGGTAACGGCAATGATCTCGCAGGGGCAGAACTCGAAGAAGAGCTCCACTTCGCTGGTCACCATCGTACCGGCCTTGAGAGCAGCCTGCAGTTCCGGCTTGTAGTATTCATACCCCGGTGTACGCATAATAATGTCCTGACCCGCGAATCCGTCGGTATAGTGTTCGCCAAGGCTCAGGTTCACCTGCAAACGGCGCAGTGTGTCGGCGTATTCTCCGAAGTCTTCGATGGATTTTTTCTGGTCGCACAGCGTGACCTGCGCACCCAGCTCCACAAATTGTTCAATGCAGCGCTTATGGCTGACGCCGGCGCCGATAAAGGCAACTTTCTTGCCGCGGATCAATTCCTGCAACTGTTCCATGGGCAGCATGATGCATCTCTCCCCTGCTGTTGATTTGTATCTTTCTTATTATACTCAAGGACTGGCCCCACTGCAACAAAATCGGCCCGCCTGCGCGGGCCGAAAATGGTATGGCTTATTCCTGACCGCCCATGGGGATACCGTGTTTATCCAACAGAGCACGGATCTTGGTCATCGGGTCGATAATGCTGGAAACGCTCTTATCATGGTTGATGGCGGAAATGAAGTAGGCGGTGTACTTGGAAACGTCTACATCATAGTACCACTCACGCTCCAGCAGTTCGGGTTTGCGGTAGGTCAGGTTGGTGCCCAACACAGCCTTGAGAATGCCGTCGTTGTAAGCCTTGTCGAACTTCTCCAGACCGGCAGTGAAGAGCGGGAAGGTCGCGCAGGTGAAGATGTTGCGGGCACCGCGCATCTTCAGCTCGTAGGCAATGTCCAGCATGGACTCACCGGAGGCGATGATATCGTCGGCGATGAAAACATCCTTGTCCTTGACGCTCTCGCCCAGATATTCATGGGCCACGATGGGGTTGCGGCCATTGACCACACGGCTGTAATCCCGGCGCTTGTAGAACATACCAAGGTTGCAGCCCAACACGCTGGAATAGTACATGTTGCGGTTCATGGCACCCTCATCGGGAGAAACGATCATGAATTGATCCTTATGGAAGCTCACATCGGGCACATGGTGCAGCAGGCACTTGAGCACCTGATAGGTGGGCATAACGTTGTCAAAGCTCATGGTGGGCACAGCGTTCATAACCCGGGGGTCATGGGCATCAAAGGTGATGATGTTCTTGACACCCACCGAGCGAAGCTGCTGCAGGGAGAAAGCGCAGTCCAGACTCTCGCGGCTGACGCGGCGATGCTGACGGCCGCCGTACAGGCTGGGCATGATGACGCTGATGCGGTGGGCACGGCCCGAAACCGCCTGAATCAGACGCATCAGGTTCTGGAAGTGGTCGTCGGGAGAGAGATGATTCTCATACCCAAACAACTGATAGGTAACACTGTAATTGCCCGGATCCACAAAAATGAACAGGTCATCGCCACGGGTAGAGGCCTTCACCAGACCTTTGGCGTCACCGGACTGAAAACGCGGGCAATCCGAAGGAATAATGAACGACTCGACGTCCATGCCGACCTCCTGCGCCCAGCGGACCAAATGTCCGTCCACCAGTTTGCAGAGTTCTTCGGCACCGGGACAAGCGATCAGTCCCAAATCAGCGATTGCATCCTCTTTGGCAAAGAAATCGCGCGGGCCAAGATTTTGTTCAGCCATACGTGTTTGCTCCTTACTTCCATTCTATAATTCGTAACAATAAGTTCCAATGGGCACACAACCCCATTTATTAGTATTGTAGCACACAGACGGGATAAAATCAGCCCTATGACGCAAGTTTTTCGTCATTTTTCGCATTTTCTGCGTTTTAAATATGAATACTTCGACCGCCTGTGACATTTTCTGTCGGATTTTACAAAAAATTTTCATTTTCCGTAAATTCCCGATTTGTAGCAGTCCGATGCCATGGATAGTTACGAAATAAGAGCAAAAAAACAGCGCTTGCCTTGCGGCAAGCGCTGTTTTGTAGATCCAGTCGATTAGACCAGCTCGATGATCGCCATCTCGGCGGCATCGCCGCGGCGGGGGCCGATCTTGTAGATACGGGTATAACCGCCGTTACGGTCGGCATACTTGGGGCCGTACTCATCGATGACCTTCTTGGCGATATCCTCCTTGGTGATGTAGGAGAAAACCTGACGCTTCGCGTGCAGATCTTCCTGCTTGCCAAGGGTGACCATCTTCTCGGCCATGGAACGAACTTCCTTGGCGCGGGTAACGGTGGTCTCGATCTTGCCGTTCTCAAACAGATAGGTCACCATCGCGCGCAGCATGGCGTTGCGGCTGTCGGTGGTACGACCGAGTTTTCTGGTACCGGGCATTCCGTTTCACTCCTTATACTTGGTATCCGCGTGTCGCGGGGGGTTAGTTTTCGTCGTCCTTGGTCAGAGAGAAACCAAGGCTGTCCAACTTGGCCATGACTTCCTCCAGGCTCTTGCGGCCCAGATTGCGAACCTTCATCATTTCGTCTTCGCTCTTGTTGATGAGGTCGCCCACCGTGTTGATACCGGCGCGCTTCAGGCAGTTGAAGGAACGGACGCTCAGATCCAGCTCTTCAATCGTCATCTCCAGCGCCTTTTCACGGCCCTGATCGTCATTGTCGACCATGATTTCGGTCTCGCCAGTTTCGTCGCAGAGGTTGACAAACAGGTTCAGATGCTCGGTCAGCACACGAGCCGCCAGACTCAGGGCTTCCTGCGCATTGCAGGTACCGTCGGTCCAGACCTCGATAATGAGCTTGTCATAGTCGGTGATCTGGCCTACGCGGGTGTGATCCACCGTGTAGTTGGCCTTGAGTACGGGGGTATAGATGCTGTCCACGGGCAGGGTGCTGATGTCGTTTTTCTCGATCAGCGCCAGTTTGTTGCGCTCGGCGGGAACATAGCCGCGGCCTTTATCGAAGGTCAGCTCCATGACCAATTTGGCACCCTCGCCCAAGGTGGCGATATGCCACTCGGGGTTGAGGATCTCCAAATCATCGCCGCCCTTGATGGAACCGGCAATGAGTTCGCAGGGGCCAACGGCCTCAACACGGACGGTCTTGGGGCTTTCGCCGTAGATCTTAGCGGCGACGCCTTTGAGGTTCAGGACGATCTCGGTCACGTCCTCACGCACGCCCTCAATGGTGGAAAACTCGTGCACCACGCCGTCAATCTTGACGCTGGTGACAGCCACACCGGGCAGAGAGGACAGAAGCACACGACGCAAGCTGTTGCCCAAGGTCGTGCCAAAACCGCGTTCCAGCGGCTCGACAACGAACTTACCGTAGCGACCATCCGGGGAAAGGCTGGCCGTTTCGATCTTGGGGCGTTCGATCTCCATCATAAAAACCCTCCTTGTTACGCTGGCATGCAAAGATGCCAGTCAGGTTGGAAAAATCGTAGAAATTTGCTAAGAGGATTACTTGGAGTACAACTCGACGATGAGGTGCTCAGCGATGGGCACATCGATGTCCTCGCGCACGGGCATCTTCACGACGGTGCCCTTCAGAGCGTTCTTATCGCGCTCCAGCCAGGAGGGCAGCAGCACGACAGGAGCGTCCTCGCCCAGCAGCTTGCTGAACTTGACGGAGGAACGGCTGGACTCGATGACTTCGATCACATCGCCCGGCTTAACCTGATAAGAGGGGATGTTGACACGCTTGCCATTGACAGTGAAGTGATTGTGGGAAACCAACTGACGAGCGTCGCGGCGGGTCTTGGCAAAGCCCAGACGGTACACGACGTTGTCGAGACGGCGCTCGACCAGAATCAGCAGGTTGACACCGGTCTGACCCGGCATACGGGTGGCCTTTTCGTAGTAGGTATGGAACTGGTTCTCCAGAATACCGTAGACGAACTTGACCTTCTGCTTTTCGTTGAGCTGGGTGGCGTACTCGCTCTTCTTCTTTCTCATCTGGCCGCCGGGGTTACGATTGGTGGTCTTCTTGCCGTAACCCATAACAGCAGGAGAAATGCCGAGAGCACGGCAACGCTTGGCGATCGGTTGGGTATTTTTAGCCATAACTCAAATTCTCCTTTCAATCAAACGCGGCGGCGTTTGGGCGGGCGGCAGCCATTGTGCGGAATGGGAGTCACATCACGGATCATGGTGACTTCCAGACCGGTTGCCTGCAGGGCGCGGATGGCGCTTTCACGGCCGGAACCGGGGCCTTTGACGTAGACCTCAACGGTCTTCATGCCATGCTCGATGGCGGCCTTGGCGGCGACCTCAGCAGCGCTCTGGGCGGCGTAAGGGGTGCTCTTACGAGAGCCACGGAAGTTCAGCGCACCAGTGCTGCACCAGGAAACGGTGTTGCCCTGCGTATCGGTGATGGTCACAATGGTGTTGTTGAACGTGCTCTGAATGTGAGCAGCACCGGCGCTGATATTCTTGCGCTCTCTTTTCTTAGTGCGGGTTTTCGCCGCAGTAGCTTTGTTAGCAGCCATGTCTCAGTTCCTCCTTACTTCTTTTTGTTCGCGACGGTGCGCTTGGGACCTTTGCAGGTACGCGCATTGGTCTTGGTGCGCTGGCCGCGGCAGGGAAGGCCCTTGCGATGGCGCACACCACGGTAGCACTGGATCTCGGTCAGACGCTTGATGTCAAGCGCGACGTTGCGGCGCAGGTCGCCCTCTACCATGATGTTGTTTTTGTCGATGTAGTCACGGATCTTGGCTTCCTCGTCAGAAGTCAGGTCCTTGACGCGGGTATCAGGGTTAATTCCGGTTCCGGCGAGAATCTCGTCGGCAGTGGACTGACCAATACCGTAAACATAAGTCAGACCAACCTGGATCCGCTTCTCGCGAGGCAGATCAACACCAGCAATACGTGCCATAAAGCACCTCCATAAATAACATCCCATGTCCTGTGTCGGGGCCTGCGCCGGGAATCTACGCACTTGGCCCCCAAGCGTTTTGGGTATGGTTTCCAGGGGGAGTCCCCCGGACCTTTAGCCCTGACGCTGCTTATGCTTGGGGTTGATGCAGATGACCATCACGCGGCCTTTGCGCTTGATGACCTTGCACTTTTCGCAAATGGGTTTCACGGAAGGTTTTACCTTCATGATGTTAACCTCCTTCTATGACACAAGGCGTTTACTTGGAACGCCAGGTGATCCGGGCTTTGGTCAGGTCGTAGGGCGACATTTCCATGGTGACCTTGTCGCCGGGCAGGATGCGGATGAAGTTGGTCCGCAATTTGCCGGAGATGTGCGCCGAAACCGTGTGGCCGTTGGGCTTGCCCTCTTTGTTGAGCAGTTCGACCTTGAACACGGTGTTGGGCAAAGCCTCACGCACGACGCCTTCTACTTCGATGACATCTTCTTTAGACAAGCTGATTGCCTCCTTGAAGGGTTCCGTCAGTCTGCACAAGCCGCCTCGTAAGCGGCGATGGCATCACTGAGTGATTGATCGCTTTTCAGAAGCTCGTTCGCAAGAACAGTGGTCGTGGGCGCTACGTGCTTGGCTTTTTTCCGCTTCGGGTCCCCTACTTTGCGCAGGTTTCCGTCCGCCAGCCACAGCATGGGCCCGTCCACGGCCAAAACAGCCAAGATACGGGTCTTATCCCGCCCGGCCTTGGAGCGTACCAGCTGACCTCTTACAAAGTCCATCCGGGTTCCTCCCAGCCTTGGGTCAGGACTTCCGCACCGGCCGCCGTGATGGCGAGGGTGTGCTCAAAATGAGCTGCCAGCCCTCCATCACAAGTTTTGACCGTCCAGCCGTCCTTTAACGTCTTTACCGCGTACTTGTACTGGCACACCATAGGTTCCACTGCAATGCACATGCCCGGCACCAAGCGCGGGCCGCGTCCGGGGTTGCCGAAGTTCGGAACTTCCGGGTCTTCGTGCAGTTCCTTGCCGACGCCATGGCCGACAAAGCTGCGCACAACCGAGAAACCGTTGTCTTCGACATACTCCTGAACCGCATGGGCGATGTCCCCGATCCGGTTGCCGCCCCGCGCCATCGCAATGCCGCGGTGCAGGCTTTCCTTGGTCACATCCAGCAGCCGCTGGGCTTCCAGATCGAGTTTACCGCACCCGTAGGTGCAGGCATTGTCGCCATTGAAGCCGTCGATCTTGCAGCCGGTATCGATGGAAACGATGTCGCCGGGCCGAATCTGCTGCTGATGATTGGGGATGCCGTGAATGACGGTGTCATTCACACTGATGCACGCCGTGGCCGGGAAGCCGTACAGGTGCAGGAAGTTAGGTCTTGCACCGTGGCGCACGATAAAGTCGTAGATGATTTTGTCGATCTCCGCCGTGGTAATACCGGGTTCGATCGCTTCGCCGCCGGCTTTCAATGCAGCCGCGCTGATCGCGCAGACTTTCCGCATTTTTTCCAATTCAGCGGCATTCTTGATTTGGATCATGGATGAATTAAGCCTCCAAAAGCTTGAGAAGGAACGCGGTGGTGGCCTCGATGAAACCCTGATCGGGAACCTCGACGAGCTTGCCGCGCTGGCGATAGAACTCGACCAGCGGCTCGGTCTGCTCGTGATAGGCTTTCAGCCGGTCCAGTACGGTGGCAGGCTCATCGTCCTTGCGGATGACGAGCTCACCACCGCAACGGTCACACACGCCCTCTTTGGCGCTGGGTTTGTTGATGATATGATAGCTTGCACCGCACTGGGCGCAGACGCGGCGGCCGGACATCCGCTGAATAATGGCTTCATCCGCCACGATCAGGTTGATGACCTTGTCAATCTCCACGCCCATCTGCTCCAGAGCTTCGCCCTGTGCGATGGTGCGCGGCATGCCGTCGAGGATAAATCCCTTTGCGCAGTCAGGCTGCGCCAGACGCTCTTTGACGATGCCGACGATGACATCATCGGGCACCAGAGCACCTGCGTCCATAAAGCTCTTTGCCTTTTGGCCCATCGGCGTGCCCTCTTTGACAGCGGCACGCAAAATGTTACCGGTCGAGATGGTGGGGATACCCAGTTTATCGCAGAGGATCTCTGCCTGTGTACCCTTACCGGCGCCAGGGGCGCCCAAAAGGATCATTTTCATCGCACATTCCCTTTCTTATTCCAGGAACCCTTTGTGGTAACGGGCGGTCATATAACCTTCCAGCGCACGACCGGTTTCCAGAGCCACACCCACGACGATCAACAGGCTGGTACCACCCAACTGAATGGAGGTGCCGGTGATGTTGCCGAGGATGATGGGCAGGCCCGCAACGATGGCCAAGAAGATCGCACCGATCAAGGTGATCTTGGACAGCGTCTTCGTGATGAAATCACTGGTGGGCTTGCCGGGACGGATACCAGGGATCGTGCCGTTGTTTTTACGAAGCTGGTTGGCGATATCCACGGGATTGTACTGAATCGCCACATAGAAGTAGTTGAACGCGACGATCAGCAGCACGTAAACGATGAGATACAGGGCGCTGTTGTAGTTGAATGCGCTGAAGAACGCATACAGATAGGGGTGCGCGGCAGCGTCCAGATTGATGAAGCGGAAGATCAGGCCCGGCAAGCTGCACAGCGTTGAGGCGAAGATGATCGGCATAACACCGGTCATGTTGACCTTGATGGGAATGTAGCTGGCCTGACCGCCGTACATCTTGCGGCCCACCACACGCTTGGCGTACTGCACCGGAATGCGGCGTTCGGCGTTGGTCAGAACGACCACGAAGACCACCGCGATAAGGGCAAGTACCAGCAGAGCGGGCAGGAACAGATAGAACTGCGGTTCGCCGTTCTGTGCGCGACCCAC
The DNA here is from genome assembly GCA_963557315.1 of uncultured Gemmiger sp. GTDB lineage: Bacteria > Bacillota > Clostridia > Oscillospirales > Ruminococcaceae > Gemmiger. The sequence goes on from CAUWAX010000007.1 coordinate 66,445, forward strand.
AATGTTGGTCACCGCACTGTACACGGAAGACCAGCGAGCCACGATACCGGCGAAGATCAGCAACGAAAGACCGTTGCCGATGCCTTTGGAATCAATCTGGTTGCCCAGCCAGGTGCAGAGCTGCGAACCTGCGGTGAAAGCCAGAATGATAACCACGGCAGTGAAGATACCGGCAAAGCCGTCGGTATACTTCAGGGCGCCCATGTTGCGGATGATGAAGTAGTAGCCGATGGACAGCATCAGGCCGATGCCCGCGCCCACGTAGTTGGTGATGCGCCGCATCTTGCGCTGCCCTTCCTCACCTTCCTTGGTGAGGTTTTCCAGATAGGGAATGGCTACTGCCAGCAACTGCATGATGATGGAGGCATTGATGGCGGGCTGCACACCCAGAGCAAACAGCGTACATTCGCTCAGGGCGCCGCCGGACATCATGTTGAGGTACTCCAGCATATCGCCGGTGCCGCCGGCGAACATGGAGGTCAGCGCGCTGGCCGTGATATACGGCACAGGAACCGCGCAGCCCAGACGGAACAGGACGAGGATCAGGAAGGTGAACAGGAGCCGTTTACGGAGATCTTCGATCTTCCAGGCATTCCGGAAGGTTTCAAACACCTTACATCACCTCAGCCTTCCCGCCTGCTTTCTCGATTTTTTCTTTGGCAGAGGCAGTGTAGGCAGCGACCTTGACGTTGACAGCCTTGGTCAGCTCACCATTGCCCAGCACCTTGACGCCATCCAGCGTCTTGGAGATGATGCCGGCCTTCAGCAGGGCCTCGGCATCGACGGTCGCGCCGGCCTCGAACTTCTCGAGGTCAGATACCTTGATGGTAACATACTTGGTCGCGAAAATGTTGTTGAAGCCGCGCTTCGGCAGACGACGCTGCAGAGGCATCTGGCCGCCTTCGAAGCCGGCCTTCTTAACGCCGGAACGAGCTTTCTGGCCCTTGTGGCCGTAGCCGGCGGTCTTGCCGTTGCCGGAACCGGCACCGCGGCCCTTGCGGGTCACGGCCTTGCGGGCGCCAGCGGACGCTTTCAGTTCATGAAGTTTCATGCTTGCACCTCCTTGCATTACGCCTTGGTCACGACAACCAGATGGGCGATCTTAGCGATCTTGCCCTGGGTAGCCGCGTTGTCAGGCTGCTCGGTAACCTCACCGGGACGGTTCAGGCCCAGAGAGTGCGCAACGGCGATCTGCTCTTTGCCGCGGCCGATCAGGCTCTTGGCGAGACGAATGGTAACCTTTTCCATTGTAGTACCCTCCTTAACCCAAGATCTCGGCAACGGTCTTGCCGCGCTTGGCCGCGACGCTCTCGGCGTCGGTCAGGCCGCACAGACCTGCGAAGGTAGCAGCAGTGACGTTGATGGGGTTGTTGGAGCGCAGGCTCTTGGCACGAATGTCCTTGATGCCGGCGCACTCGAGCACCGCACGGACGGGACCGCCGGCCAGAACGCCGGTACCGGGAGCGGCGGGACGCATCAGAACGCGACCGGCGCCGAACTCACCCACGATCTCGTGAGGAATGGTGCTGCCCTTCATGCAAACCTTGTGCATGTTCTTCTTGGCAGCGCCTTCGCCCTTGCGGATGGCCTCGGGAACTTCGCCGGACTTGCCGACGCCGTAACCGATGTTGCCCTTGCCGTCGCCGACGACGATCAGCGCGGCGAACTTCATGACGCGGCCACCCTTAACGGTCTTGGAAACGCGGTTGATGGAGACGACCTTGGTGATCATGCCGTCATCTTGTTCTCTTCTCTGCATGGCCATTGTATCTTCTCCCTCCTCTTACAGTTTCAGGCCGGCTTCACGGGCACCCTCAGCGAGCGCCTGCACACGACCCTGATAGACGAAACCGCCGCGGTCGTAGACCACTTCGGTAATGCCCTTTTCGAGGCACTTCTTGGCGATGGCCTCGCCAACTTTCTTAGCGGCCTCAATGTTGCCGCCGTAAGCGTTGAAATCTTTGTCCATGCTGGACGCGCTGGCCAGGGTGACACCCTTGGTATCATCGATAACCTGGGCGTAGATGTGCTTGGCAGAGCGGAAAACATCCAGACGGGGACGCTCGGCGGTGCCGCTGATCTTGCCGCGGACGCGGCGGTGACGGCGAAGACGAGCTTCGTTCTTATCAGCCTTATTGACCATAATGTTTCTCCTCTCCTATTATTTACCCTTGCCGGCTTTGCCTTCCTTGCGGATGACATACTCGCCAACATAGCGGATACCCTTGCCCTTGTACGGCTCGGGCGGGCGTTTGCCGCGAACTTCGGCGGCATACTGGCCGACTTCCTGCTTGTCGATACCGACGATGCTGAAATGCAGCGCATCCTTCAGTTCGATCTTGATGGTGTCGGTCTCCTCGAACTCAACGGGGTGAGAGAAGCCCAGCGTCAGGACCAGCTTGTTGCCCTGCTTCGCAGCGCGGTAGCCGATGCCCTGAATTTCCAGATCCTTTCGGAAGCCTTCGGTAACACCAACCACCATGTTGTGGATGATGGTGCGGGTCAGGCCATGGAGGCTGCGGGCCTCTTTCTCGTCATTGGGGCGGGTAACCAAAATCTCATTGCCCTCAACGTTAACGTTCATGAGGGGATGGTATTTGGAATGCAGGGTACCCTTGGGGCCCTTCACGGTGATGGCGTGCTCGGCCGTGTCGACCTTGACTTCCACACCCGCGGGAATGACGATGGGTTTTCTTCCAATTCTCGACATTGTCTATTGCCCCTTTCTTACCACACAAAGGCGAGGACTTCACCGCCGACATGGGCAGCACGAGCAGCCTTGTCGGTCATGACGCCTTTCGAGGTGGAGATGATCGCGGTGCCCAGACCCTTCATGACCTTGGGCATATCTTCGCAGTTGGTGTAAATGCGCAGGCCCGGCTTAGAAACGCGCTTCAGGCCAGCGATAACCGGCGTACCATTTTCCTGATACTTGAGGGTCAGGGTGATGGTCCCCTGCTTGTTGTCCTCGGTCACTTTCATACCCTTGATGTAACCCTCGTCAACCAGGATCTGGCAGATCGCCTTCTTCAGGTTGGAAGCAGGGATATCCACGGAAGGGTGTTTGGCAGTGCTCGCGTTGCGGATGCGGGTAAGCAGGTCCGCGATGGGATCGGTGATTTGCATGCCACTAACCTCCTTAGGTTGTGTTTCTCAAAGTGTTGATTTTCGTTCAGACAGAAGCAATCAAGGGCTTACCAGGAAGCCTTCTTGACGCCGGGGATCTCGCCCTTGTAGGCCAGCTCACGGAAGCAGATACGGCAAACACCGTACTTGCGCAGGTAAGCATGGGGACGGCCGCAGATCTTGCAGCGGTTGTAAGCGCGGGTCGAGAACTTGGCGGGACGCTGCTGCTTGAGCTTCATAGAAGTTTTTGCCATTGTGGTTCCCTCCCTTAGTTAGCGAACGGAGCGCCCAGAGCCTTCAGCAGCTCCTTGGCTTCCTCGTCGGTCTTGGCGGTGGTGACGAAGCAGATGTCCATGCCGCGGATCGCGTCGACCTTGTCGAAGTCGATCTCGGGGAAGATGATCTGCTCCTTCAGGCCGAAGGCGTAGTTGCCGCGGCCGTCGAAGGAGTTGCCGTTGATGCCGCGGAAGTCACGCACGCGGGGCAGCGCGACGTTGAACAGGCGATCCACGAACTCGTACATACGCTCACCACGCAGGGTGACCTTCGCGCCGATGGGCATGCCCTGACGCAGCTTGAAGTTTGCAACGCTCTTCTTGGCCTTGCAGACAACGGCCTTCTGGCCGGTGATCAGGCCCAGATCCGCGACGATGGCGTCGATGACCTTAGCGTTCTCTTTGGCTTCGCCGGCGGCAACATTGATGATGACCTTATCCAGCTTGGGGATCTGCATAACGCTCTTGTAGCCGAACTTCTTGTTCAGGGCCGGAGCGATCTCGTTGACATACTGTTCTTTCAAACGTGCCATTGTGTACTCCTCCCTTACAGTTCAGCGCCGCACTTGCGGCAGATGCGGACGTTCTTGCCGTCCTTGACGGAATGGGCAACGCGGGTGGGCTTGCCGCACTTGGGGCAGACAGGCTGCACCTTGCAGGCGTAGATGGCGCCCTCGGCCTTGACAATGCCGCCCTGCTCACCCTGACGGCGAGGCTTGACGTGCTTGGTGACCATGTTCAGGCCCTCGACGATGACCTTGCCCTCTTTCGGGGAAGTCTGCAGGACCTTGCCGGTCTTGCCCTTATCCTTGCCGGAGATGATCATGACGTTGTCGCCGGTTTTAACATGAAGATTGTTCATTCTTATTAAAACCTCCTTACAGCGATTCGGGAGCCAGGCTCAGGATCTTGGTGAAGCCGGCGTCGCGCAGCTCACGCGCCACAGGTCCAAAGATACGAGTGCCCTTGGGGCTCTTGTCGGCCATGACGATGACGGCGGCGTTCTCATCGAAACGGATGTAAGAACCGTCGTCACGGCGCAGGCCATGCTTGCTACGGACGATGACGGCCTTGACCACGTCGCCCTTCTTCACGGTGCCACCGGGAGCAGCCTTCTTGACGCTGCAAACCACGATGTCACCGATGTTTGCGTATCTCTTGCGGGTACCGCCCAGTACACGGAAGCACATTAACTCCTTGGCACCGGTGTTGTCGGCCACTTTGAGATAAGTTTGCATCTGAACCATCTTTCAGGTCCTCCTTTCAAAGTACCAGGCTGATTATTTCGCTTTCTCGATGATCTTCACCAGACGCCAGTTGACGTCCTTGGAAAGCTTGCGGGTCTCCATGATCTCGACGCGGTCACCGATGCCGGCCTCGCCGTTCTCGTCATGGGCCTTGAACTTCTTGGTGCGCTTCATGATCTTTTTGTAGAGGGGGTGCTGGACGCTGTCCTTGACTGCGACAACGATGGTCTTGTCCATCTTGTCGGACACGACGACGCCCACACGGCTCTTTCTCAGATTACGTTCCATGTTTTACCCTCCCTCTTACGCGTTCTTCGCGTTCTTTTCCGCCATGATGGTCATCACGCGGGCGATGTCCTTCTTGACGGTATCGATGCGCAGCGGGTTTTCCAGCTGGTTGATGGCGTGCTGAAAGCGCAGGTTGAACAGTTCCGCTTTCAGATCTTTGAGCTGCTTTGCCAGCTCAACATCGGTCATTTCGCGCAGTTCAGTGGCTTTCATTCAGCGTCGCCCTCCTTCACAGTGTCGATTTCTTCGCGCTTGACGAACTTGCAGCGCACCGGCAGCTTGTGAGAGGCCAGGCGCAGAGATTCACGCGCGGTCGCCTCATCAACATCAGCGATTTCAAACAGCACACGGCCGGGCTTGACAACGGCCACCCAGTATTCCGGGCTGCCCTTGCCGGAGCCCATGCGGGTGCCGGCCGGCTTTTCGGTAACAGGCTTGTCGGGGAAGATCTTGATCCAGACCTTGCCGCCACGCTTGATATAACGGGTCATAGCAACACGGGCTGCCTCGATCTGGTTGGAAGTGATCCACGCCGGCTCCAGAGCCACCAGGCCGTATTCGCCCTGGTTGACCTTGTTGCCGCGCATGGCCTTGCCGGTCATGCGGCCGCGCTGAACGCGGCGGTATTTAACACGTTTCGGCAGTAACATTACTGTTTGCCTCCTTCCTTCTTGGCAGCGGTCTTAGCGCCCTGCAGGATCTCACCCTTGTAGATCCAGACCTTGACGCCGACCTTGCCGTAGGTGGTGTTGGCCTCAGCGAAGCCGTAGTCGATGTCAGCACGCAGGGTCTGCAGGGGGATGGTGCCTTCGTGGTAGCTTTCCACGCGGGCGATGTCGGCGCCAGCCAGACGGCCGGAGCAGGTGACCTTGATGCCCTTGGCAGGCACGCCACCGCGGGGCTGCATCGCGTTGCGGATAACCTGCTTCATCGCGCGGCGGAACGCAATGCGGCGCTCCAGCTGAGAAGCGACATCCTCGGCCACCAGCTGAGCGGTGGTGGAAGTGCCCTTCACTTCAACGATGTTCAGGTTGACGTTCTTGCCGGTCATCTTGGCGAGCTGCTTTTCCAGCTTGGCGCTCTCAGCGCCGCCCTTGCCGATGACGATGCCCGGCTTGGCGCAGAAGACGTTGACCTTGACGCGGGGAGTGCCGGTCTGGCTGTCAACGGTGCGCTCGATTTCGATCTTGGGGATACCGGCGGAATACAGCTGCTTCTTCAGCGTGGTGCGGATCTTGTGATCCTCCACCAGGGTGTCGCCGAAAGCCTGCTTAGAGGTAAACCAGCGGCTGTCCCAATCCTTGATAACACCCACGCGCATGCCGTGGGGATTGACTTTCTGGCCCATTTGTTTACCTCCTTACTCTTTCTCTTTCAGCACAACAGTCATGTGGCTGGTGCGCTTGAGGATGCGGTACGCACGGCCCTGAGCGCGCGGCATAATGCGCTTGAGGGTGGGGCCGGGGCAGACATAGCATTCTGCGACGTACAGGTTGTTGCGGTCCATGTTGAAGTTGTTTTCCGCGTTTGCGGCAGCAGAGTTCACCAGTTTGAGAAGGGGCTCGCAGGCGGCCTTCGGGGTGTACTGCAGGATAGCCAGCGCTTCGTCCAGAGGTTTGTTCCGGATGAGGTCCATCACGATCGAAACCTTACGGGGACTAATGCGGGCGTAACGGAGAATTGCCCGTGCTTCCATTCGATGTTCCTCCTCTCTTATTTGCCAGCGGTCTTGCCGCCGCCGTGGCCGGTGAACTTACGGGTGGGAGCGAACTCACCCAGCTTGTGACCGACCATGTCCTCGGTAACGTATACGGGCACATGCTTGCGGCCGTCATGAACGGCGAAGGTGTGACCGACGAACTCGGGGAAGATGGTGGAGGAACGGCTCCAGGTCTTAACGACGCTCTTCTTGCCGCTCTCGTTCATGGCCTCGACCTTTTTCATCAGGGAAGGCAGAACGTAAGGGCCCTTCTTGGTGCTTCTAGACATTGTTCAATTACCTCCCTTAGCCATTGGCGCGCTTGACGATGAACTTGTCGCTGCGTGCCTTGTGTTTGCGGGTCTTCAGGCCCAGAGCGGGCTTGCCCCACGGAGTGCGCGGGCTGGAATGACCAACCGGAGCGCGGCCCTCGCCGCCGCCGTGCGGGTGATCGCAGGGGTTCATGACGGAACCACGGCTGCCGGGACGGACGCCCATGTGACGCTTGCGGCCAGCCTTGCCCAGATTGACGTTCTCGTGGTCGAGGTTGGAAACAACGCCGATGGTGGCGATGCAGTTCAGACGAACGTTGCGCATCTCACCGGAAGGCAGACGGACCAGCGCGTAGCCATTCTCCTTGGCCATCAGCTGGGCCATAACGCCAGCGGAACGGACCAACTGGCCGCCCTTGCCGGGGTAGAGCTCAATGTTGTGGATCATGGTACCCACGGGGATGTTCTCGAAGGGCAGAGCGTTGCCGGGCTTGATGTCGGCGTTGGGGCCAGCCATGACGGTGTCGCCCACCTTCAGGCCATCGGGAGCCAGGATGTAGCTCTTGACGCCGTCCTCGTACTCCACCAGAGCGATGAAGGCGGAACGGTTCGGGTCATATTCCAGCGTCTTGACGGTGGCGGGGACATCAAACTTGTTGCGCTTGAAGTCGATGACACGGTACTTGACGCGGTTGCCGCCGCCGTGATGGCGAACGGTGATCTTGCCGGTGTTGTTGCGGCCGGCATGCTTTTTCTTAGACTCGAGCAGGCTGCGCTCCGGCTCAACCTTGGACAGCACGCTGTAATCGGTAACAGTCATGCCACGGCGGCCGGGGGTAGTCGGCTTGTACTTTTTAATAGCCATGATGTTCTCCTTATTGTTATCTTATGAATTTTTATCGGGGTCATATCCCCATAAGCGAACCCCTCGGCGGGGTTCTTAAACGGCAGGATTCCTGCCGGGGGTCATCAGACCATGCTGTTGAAGAACTCGATCTCCTTGGAGTCGGGAGTCAGGGTCACAATCGCCTTCTTGCTCTTGGCGGTGTAACCGGCATGCATGCCCTGGCGGCGATAGCGGCCGCGCACCGAAATGGTGTTGACCTTGGCAACCTTAACGCCGAACAGCTCTTCCACCGCCTTAGCGATGTCGACCTTGGTGGCGTCGGTAGCAACCTTGAAGGTGTACTTCTTATCGGCCAGACCAGCCATGGAGTTCTCGGTGATGACGGGAGCGAGAACGATGTCCTGTGCGAATTTCATCACGCATATACCTCCTCAAGTTTCTTGGCGGCGTCCAGGCTGAGGATCAGCTTGTCGGCGTTGACCACGTCGTAGGTGTTGACGCCGGTCGCGGCGGTCTTGACACCGGGGATGTTGGCGGCGCTCTTGACGAACTTGGCGTCCAGAGAATCGTTGACGATCAGGTTCTTCTTGCCGGCGCCCACCGCGGCGAGGAACGCCACGACGGCCTTGGTCTTGTACTCATCGGCGGTGATCTTGTCAACGATGATCAGGTTGCCGTTGGCAGCCTTGTCAGACAGGGCGCTGAGCAGAGCCAGACGCTTAACCTTCTTGTTGATGGTGTAGTAGTAGCTGCGGGGCTTGGGGCCGAGAGCAACGCCACCGTGGGTCCACTGCGGAGCGCGGATAGAACCCTGACGAGCATGGCCGGTGCCCTTCTGGCGCCACGGCTTGCGGCCGCCGCCGCGGACTTCCTTGCGGATCTTGGTGTTCTGGGTGCCCTGGCGCTGGTTGGCCAGGAAGTTGACGACTGCCTCGTGAACAGCCTTCTCGTTCGGGGTGATCCCGAACACGGCGTCGGAAAGCTCAACGGTGGAAACCTTCTTGCCGTTCATATCGACGACATCAAACTGTGCCATTGTGTTTTCCTCCTTTACGCTTTCACGCTGTCGTGGATGGTCACGACCGAGCCCTTGGGGCCGGGGATCGCACCCTTGATGGCGATGAGATTATTCTCAGCGTCGACCTTGACGACGCTCAGGTTCTGGACGGTCACCCGCACAGCGCCCATGTGGCCGGGCAGACGCTTGCCCTTGAACACGCGGGACGGGGTGGAAGTGGAGCCGTTAGAACCGGCATGACGAGCAACGGGACCGGTGCCGTGGCTCTCGCGCAGGCGATGCTGGCCAAAGCGCTTGATAACGCCCTGATAGCCCTTACCCTTGCTGGTGCCGACTACGTCGACCTTGTCGCCCTCAGCGAAGACGTCCGCCTTGAGGATGTCGCCCACGTTCAGGTTGGCGATGTCGTCGAAACGGAACTCACGCAGGGTGCGCTTGGGAGCGACGTCGGCCTTGTCGAAGTGACCCTTGGCGGCCTTGTTGACCTTCTTGGCGCTCACTTCGCCGTAGCCCATCTGAACAGCCTGATAGCCGTCAGACTCAACGGTCTTCTTCTGCACGACGGTGCAGGGGCCGGCCTCAATGATGGTGACCGGAACGACCTTGCCGTTGGCGTCGAACAGCTGGGTCATCCCCAGCTTCTTGCCGATGATACCTTTTTGCATTGTTTTGTCCTCCTGTAAAGGTTATTGGTTGGTGGTTTCCCATCAACATGACCTCTCCGCTGTTTGCTGCACAGCGAGATGGTTGCGCTCGATTCTCACATTGGGTGCCGGCGGTTCGCAGATCACGGCTGCGCGTACCGGCGTATTATAATGTAAGAGTTTCGATTACAGCTTGATCTCGATGTCAACGCCCGCGGGGAGCTGCAGGCTCATGAGAGCCTCGACCGTCTTGTTGGACGGCTTCAGAATGTCGATCAGACGCTTGTGGGTGCGGGTCTCGAACTGCTCACGGCTGTCCTTGTACTTGTGGACAGCACGCAGAATCGTGACGACTTCCTTGTCGGTGGGCAGGGGGATCGGGCCGGACACGCGGGCGCCGGTGCGCTTCGCGGTTTCGACGATCTTGGCTGCTGCCGCATCGATCAGGGATGCATCGTAGCTCTTCAAACGAATTCTGATTTTCTCCTTGACTGCCATTACTTTCGCCTCCTAATTTAGTGTTGCCTTAGGCGAGCCGATAAATTACACACGCTTCCGGGTGTTCAATCTCTTCGCATGACAAAATCCGGTGAACCGCTAGGCAGTTCTCCCGGAAAGAATCCTCGCAAAGCATGATGGACATTGGTCCGTGCCGCAGAATGCAGCGCCGTACGTATCCCTTCGCATCCGTAATTCTTTCGCCCGGTTCTAAGATCGGACATACTCCGCGGAAAAACCCGCCACCCTAAGGCAGTGACGGCAACCTCCCGCATCAACGCATATCGCGGCTTGCGCAGAACGCTTGTAGGCAATCTGCCCAAGCCTTTCGCAGCCGAGACTGATTATAACACACGTTTCCCGGCGTTGCAAGTGTTTTTTGGGCGTTTTTCTAAATTTTTTTGAAAAAATTCTGCGTTTTGCCGAAAGAAGATCTTCTTTGCCTTAGAAGGGCGGATTCAGCGTGGCCACCCGCCAGCCGGCTTCTGTTTCTGCCAGAACGGTGGGTGCATAATAGAGTCTTGCCGCTCCTTCCGGCAGCGGTTCCCCCAGATCATCCGTGACGACGATACAAATCCCACTGAACTGCAAGCTGCCATCCGGCTGGGTTTGCGGTTCCGTATAGGTATACCCGGACTGGGGGATGATGCTGTCATAAGGGTACCACATCATGAGCAGCGTGTCCTCTGCCCCTTCCCGGTAGTAAGCTGTCCCCTCCCCTATCGATTCCTCGGACAGAGGCTGGAGCAATTCCGACAATGCAGCCGGCGTGTAAATCGTACTGAAATAGTCCTCCGCTTCCGAGAAGGTAGTAAAACGGGAACTCGCAACCACCTGACGATAGTCCCCCACGCCGGCAGACTCGCAGGTAAAGCCCTGACCCTCGGCCTCGGCATTATAATAGGAAAGAGCCAGTACCTCGGCGGCCTCTCGGGGCAGGGCAGCGGGCAGCGGATAGTGCCGCTCCTGATAGGGTTCCGGCATGCTCGGCACCGCGACGGTCGCCAGCACCTCCTGTGTCTGGGGGATGGCGTAACTCTCCGAGAGCAGCAGCTCGCTGGTGTCAGCCTGCAGGGCGCCATCCTCGGCCTCGGTGATCTGGGGATTCAGCGCCCGCAGGTCAGCCTCGGCCAAGCCGGTTTCCTCGGCCAGAGTCGCCCAAGTCTTGCCCCACCATCTACCTTTATAATATAAGGGCAGGGCCGCCTGCGGAATGGCGCTGCCATCCCGCAGACTGGCAGTGTAGCTATCGTCGAAGGAGACCTGCTCCTGCCAGCGGGTACCGGCCTGCTCCGGCGTGGCGGAAGGTGCCGCCGTGGTGGCCGGTGTCTCTGCAGGCGTGGTTTCCGACACAGCCGATTCCGCCGGAGCGCAAGCGGTCAGCAGCAAGAGCGCCACGGAAACTGCATACCACTTTTTCTGCATAGCCGCACCTCCTGTACGGTAATCCGTCGTTTTTGAAATACGAAATGTATTTTTCGCTTACATTATACGTTTTGTTTTTACTTCAGGTGGTTTTTTCTTTGCGTCAGGCGGGCAGTTCGGTGCGATACCATCCGTCGCCTTCCTTGATCAGAAGGTTCGTTCCATCCCAGGCCACGCCGTCCTTCTCGCAGGGGATGACCTCGGTGCCGTCAGGGCCCAGCAGTCCCCAGCGTCCGTCCCGGCAGACCGCCACGTATCCGTTCATCATCGGCGCCGGATACTTGGGTTCCGCCGTATAGGCTCCGGTCTGCGGATCTCGCGCCGAGTCATAGGTCGGCTCATACAGGGCCCCGCACACCTCCATATCCCGGTTCAGGTAGGTCCATGTCCCATCCATCTTCTGTACCGGCGCAAGGGGTTCATCGAAGAAGTAGCCGCCAAGCTGTATATCCGCCGACCACCACATGCTGTCCCGATACGCATAGCTGCAAAGCCGTTTCGTGCCGTCTTCGTATTCATACACTTTCGGCTGGGAGGGATTGCTCTCATACACAGTATAGGTAGGCAGCAGGTCCCCGAAGGTAGCCCACAGTTCGTCGGTGACTTCCTCTAGCCTTCCCCCATTCTCGGAAAGCCAGTAAGCACGCATGGCGCTCGGGTCGAATCCGTAGATGTCCCGTCCCGGTGCGTCCAGATCATAGACAAAGTTCACCGTTTCAACACCGTGGCCGCCGCAGATTTCCGGCTCGCCCGCTTCTTTCAGGGCCGCACTGTAGGCGTCCAGTTCTTCCCAGCTAATCTGTGCGTTCCACACCCAGTGCCCCCGGGTTCCGCAATGGAACACCGGCGCTTCGGCCAGACAGGGCAGCACCTCGGTGCCGTCCCCGCGGATCAGCCCCCACTTGCCATCTTGGCTGACCGTAAAGTAGCCTTCCATCACCGTGCTGGGCACACTGTTGTAGATGGCCACGTTGCGGATCTCGTCTTAGGTCAGATCCGGCTGCGGTGTCGGGGTCGGTGTCGCCGTCGGAGCCACTTCCTCCTCTTCCTCCACCACAGGTGCCGGTGTCCCCGCCCCTGTGTGGACCTCTGATGGTCTGCCGCCGCATCCAGCCAGCGCAAGAAGCAGCAAAGGTAAGCCAAGCATCGCTCTTTTCATAAAAAGGCCTCCTTCACGACGAGGGCAGCGCCCTTTGGTGCCAGCCACTGCCCTCCTTGACCCAGAGGGTTGTCCCCTCCCAAGCCACACCATCCTCCTCACAGAGAATCACTTCGGTACCTGTGGCATCCAGCAAGCCCCAACGCCCCTGCCGACAAACAGCGGCGTAACCGTTTTGGAGATAGGCCCCGAAGTCCGGTTCCGCGAGGAAATCCCCTGTTGTGGGATCGCGTCGGGAATCGCAGACCGGCTCATAGACCGCTTCCGTTGCCAGATTGCCCTGACGGTCCAGATACGCCCATTGCCCGTTCTGTTCTACCGGAGCCAGAGCCTCCGAAAAGAACCAGCCGGCCCGGTCCACTTCCGGCGGAAGCAGCCCCGCACCGTCCCGGTTGATGTACCACCACCGCACAGTCACCCCATCACCCCGGGTGCTCTCCACTAGCGGCCCCGGCCAGTTCATCTCCATGCCTTCCGGGTCCAGATGCGCGGAATAGACCGGCAGCCAATCGCCGTAGAACGCCCACAGATCATCCTCCATGTCATCTCCCCGCAGCGGGCTGCTCTGTCCCGGCGTGCTGCGGCGGTAGCAATAGATTCCCGCCGGATCTGTGGCTGTGTGATCCAGACCGGGCGTATCCAGATTGTAAAAGAAGCTGTAGCTGAACCCACCATGGCCGCCGCACAGCGTGCCGTCTCCCGAAGCGCTCAGCTTTTTCACATACGCTTCATAGGTGTCCCAGTCGACGGGTGCATTCCAGATCCATTCCCCGGCTGCGCCGCAGTTGCTCACCGGTGAGGAGGCCTGGCAGGGAAGCAGCTCGGTACCGTCAGCCCGCATCAATCCCCACAGACCGTTCTGGGACATGGTAAAGTATCCTTCACAAGGGCGGGCCGGGGTAGAATCATACCGAACCGCTGTGCGGATTTCATCGTAGGGCAAGCCCGGCTGAGATGTAGAGGTCGGGGCCGGCGTAGCCTCTGCTGCCGGGGCCACCGAAGCGGACTGTACGTTCGATGGCGCCGCATTTTGCGGTGTGCAAGCCGTCAGCAGCAACAGGGCTGCTGCCCCCATCCACCAGCGTTGCTTCATCGTGCATCCCTCCTTTTTCTGAAAGTTCTTCCTTATCAGTTGGGCAGTGAGAGTTCATCCACCCGCCAGCCGGTTTCGGAAGGTTCCAGCCGAACCGGCAAGATGGTGGCCGTGTCGGGAATATACTCCTTGTCCTGTCCCCAGCCCTGAAAGTCCTCACTTTCAATGGTCAACGAGAGCTGCCAGAAGGTCAGACTGCCGTCCGGCTGCAGTTCAGGTTCGGTATAGACCTTGCCGCAGTAGGCAATATTCGACCCTCTGTCCCCCATCTGAAAACAGATGGTATCATCTTCCCCCTGATAATAGGGTTGTATAGCATCCTCCGCTCTCTGGTCGAGCGGGCCACCCAAGATCCGTGCACAGTAGTCCGGTGTATACACACAGTGCAGAAATTGTTCCAGATCGCTATACGAGGTATACATCGCCCCGTCCGTAGAATAGTAGAAGTAGGAATCGTTGTCCGGCAGCGGTTCACTCGGTTCGATGCCTAGATGCATACCAAAGTGTTCGTACTGAAAATAGTATGCCGTGGCCATGCAGGCCGCTGCCTGATCGCTGAGGGAAGCCGGTACCGCATAGGTGCCGGACCGCTCGTACCGATTCTCGATCCACGGAACTTCCACCGTCACCCGTTTGACCGGATTGTCGGGCAACTGATAGTTTTGTTCGAGGATCAGTTCGCTGTAATAGGGATTGCCCTCTGCGTCCTGCTCGATGCGGGGATCGGGATTCAAAGCCTGCAGGGTTTCCAACGGCACGCCATAGGTTTCCGCCGCCTCCTCCATGCTGCCTTTCCAGCCCATAATGTGCAGGGTCACACCCTCCTCCGGCCATGTAACATCCGGGTCCAGTTCTGCTTCCCCCTGCTCTATGGTGTACTGAAGGGCCTGTCCGGGCATAGCCCCGCTCCAAGTCGAGATTTCCATCAAAGGATCCGGCGTTGCCACCGGGGACGGCGCCGGGGTAGGTGTCATCTCGGGCACTGCGGTGGGAGCCGTTGTCGGTTCTACGGTGGGCGTAGCCGCCGGGGCTGCCGATTCCGCCGGGGCACAGGCCGTGAGCAGCAACAAAGCGCCTAGCACAGAGAACATACGTTTCATTTTTGTTCACCTCTTCACAAAAATTTCACCGGTTTTTTCTTCAGTATACCACAAAAGCCACACACCGCACAGGCGGCATGTGGCTTCGCGAAAAATTTTACAACTCAGCGTTTTTTCAACTGTTCTTCCAGACCCGAGCGGGGCGTGACATAGACGGTGGTATAAACGTTATAGAGCACCATACCGGGTTTAGCCCCGTTGGCTTTCCAGATGTTTTTCACCTCGGTGGTATCCACCGCCACCTTGGCGCCGCCGTTCTGGCTGGAATGCAGCACTGCCAACTCGGCGGCCTCCTGCTTGGTGGTATCGGGGATGTCCTCACCCCGGCTCATCACCACACAGTGGCTGCCCGGCGCCTTCTGCACATGGAACCACAAATCCTTGCCCCGAGCAGTATGCAGGGTCAGTTTATCGTTTTGCAGATTGTTGCGGCCCACCAGAATCTCGAACCCGTCACTGGAGGTGTACCGCAGGAAATCCGCCGGTTTCTGTTTGCGGTCCCGCTGTTTGTAGTACTTCAGGTACCCCTGACTCTTGAGTTCGGCACGGATCTCGTTGAGAGCAGCCTCGCCGGGGGCGGATTCCACCTCGTACAGGACGGTGGCCAGATATTCGATCTCTGCCTCCCCTTCTACCAGCAGCTTTTGCAGCATGGCGTGGGCGGTCTGCTTCTTTTTATAGTCTTTAAAATATTTCTGGGCGTTGTCATTGGGACCGAGGCGCGGATCCAACCGGATGGTCACATCCTCGCCGGTGTAGTAGTTCTGCACCGTCACCTGCCGGTCCCCCTTGTGGATGGCCCACAGGTTGGCTTGCAGCAGTTCCCCGTACAGTCGCAGCGTATCCGCCTTGGCAGACTGCGCCAGTTCTTCCCGTCGGGCAGACTGTTTGCGCACCGCACGTTCGTGCATGTTATGTACTGCCTTGTACAGTTCCCGGCTCTTCTGCCGCAAACGCTCGGCCCGGTCCTTGGTGGCATAGTAATCTTCCAGCATCTCGCTGTACGAAGAATATTGGGTCAGCAGCGCCGCCGCACCGTACTGCTGCGGCACAAAGAAGCTGAACTCCACCGGTTTGGGGGCGCCGTCCGGCTGAGGCAGCCGTACCGCCGTGGGAGTGCCTCCCGCCGCGTGTTCCTCTTTGAGGGCGTCCAATGCCGCCGCCAAGCGGCTTTGTTCGTCCTTGGTCAGATCACAGGCCAAGGCCGGGGTCTCGCCCAAAGCGCGGCAGACGACCTCCCGTACCACGATGGGTCCCACGCCTGCCACCACCTTGCCCAGCGCCGCCGCCACCGGCAGGTCCTTCTCGCAGGCAGCCGCCACGATGGACGCCGAACTGGTGGTCAGGAAATCCGGGCGATTGGGCTTGGGCGGCAAGGTATAGGGCAGCCCCGGCAGAAGCTGCCGAACCTCGCTGTCCTCAAAATCCACCCGCTTGAGGGCGTCGATGATGCGGCCGTCCTGTACCAGTACCAGATTGGAATACCGGCCCATCAGTTCCGCCGCCAGCGTATTGGTGACAAGGTCCCCCATCTCGTTGGTGCAGCGGAAATCAAAGTAAACGATACGGTCCCCCGGTTCCCGCCGCAGGTCGATGAGCCGCCCGCCCGTCAGATGCTTGCGCAGCAGCATGCAAAAGCCCGGCGGCGTCAGGGGATTTTCAAAGGATTCTTTCGTCAGGCAAACGCGGGCCGAACCGCTGCGAGCCGACAGCAGCAGACGGTATGTATCGGTGCGGGTGCGCAGAGTCACCAACACTTCGTCGCGGGTAGGCTCAAAGATCTTGTCGATCTTGGCATCCAGCAGCGTCGCCTTCAATTCATCGGCAACCAGCGACAGTGTTGCGGCATCCAAAGACATGGCAGTACTCCTTCCGGCACAGCGACCGGGTTCAAACGTTCAGATAAGTATACGGATCGGTGTCCGCCGCAGCATGGCGGACCTCCAACTGCGGAAAGGCCGTGTGCAGCCGGGCAGCCAGTACGTCGGCAATGCCCTGTTCGGTCCCCCAGTGGCCCGCCACCACAAGGCCGACACCTTTCTGCTTGGCCAGCAGCGCGATATGGTGGGCAGCCTCGCCGGTCACAAGGCAGTCCGCCCCTTCGTCGATGGCCTGCTGCAGATAGCTGCCGCCCGCACCGCTGACTTCCGCCAGACAGGTCACCGGCTTGCCGCTGTCCACATATTTGACACCGCTATGCAGCGTTTCGGCACAGAAGCGAGCCAGCGCCGCCGTAGTGGTGGGCGCAACCGTCCCGATGCGGCCGCAGTCATCGGCAAAATTGCGGCGGCCTTCCCGGGCAATGCCCAGCAGATCGGCCAAGGTATCGTTAACGCCGTCGGGCGCCGCATCCAGATTGGTGTGCATGCAGATGCCGGAAATCCCGTTTTTCAGCAGCAGCGCCGGAATGTCATCCGCCGTGATGCGCTTCATCGGGTCAAAGATCACCGGGTGATGACTGACGATGAGCTGGCAGCCCTCCCGGGCAGCCTCTTCCACCACCGCGGCGGTGATGTCCAACGCAGTCAGCACCTTGTCTACCGGACGGCCGGCATCCACCAGCAGCCCCACGTTATCCCAACTGCAGGCCAGCTCCGGCGGTGCAAACGCCTTGAGCTCCTGCAAAATTTCCTGTACAGTCACAGACATGCGCGTTTCTCCAATTCTTCGATCAAAGCATCTACCGCATCGGCCTCCGCACCGGGCGCCAGACCAAGACGGTATTTCTTCAGTTTGATGTTCTGCTGGGCACAGTAGGCCGAAAAACCAGGCTGTCCCTCAGTCTGGCCGCACAGACATTCCAGTCCGTCGGGTTCATGTTCGGTCCCGGCATACCGGGCGTTCATGACCGCATACCACCGCCCCGCCGCCTGACAGAGAGTTTCCCCCAGCAGCGCAAAGCCGCGGCGAGCCAGCCAACGCCGCAAAACGCTGTGTTTGGTGGCGGGCACCAGCACTAGATTGTACCTGGCATCGAACACCCACGGAGCAGCCTCCAGAATTTCGATGACGGTTTCCGCCCCCATACCGGCAATAATGATGTCCTCGGCCTCCCCGGGGTGCACCACCGACAAGCCGTCGCCCAAACGGCACTGCACAGCATCGCCATAGGGAGCACAGCGCCGCCGGGCTTTTTCCAACGGATCGGGCCGCAGGTCACAAGCCAAAACAAGCGGGCAGCGACCGCTGCCCGCCAGTGCGGCACTCAGTTTGCCATGGTCGCAGCCGATGTCCGCCGCCACATGCCCCGACCGTACATAGGCGAAGGCAGCAGCCAAGCGGGCATCCAGCCGCGGCGAATTACTGGTGTGCAAAGTAGTCGTTGAGCTGGGCAACCAGCGCGTCGGCATCCACACCATGGACGGCACAGGCCTGCTCCACCGTCTCACCGTGAGCCGCCATGCAGCCCAAGCAGTGCATACCGGTGGACAGGAAGATGGGCACGCAGCCCTGTGCGGGGTCGTTGTTCAGGATTTCAGCAATGATGGTATCTTTCGTAACAGTCATGGGAAAGTTCCTTTCTGATGCAGTATCGTTTTGTATGGATTTATGATACCGGCTGCCAGGAAGCATACAAGCCAAACCCTTGCAGCTGGGTCAACAGATTGAAAAGCGCTACAAAGACCACAGCCCCCCGCGCCGCACTGCGGCGCAGCGTGACCAGTGTGTTGCCCTGCACCAGCAGCAAGGCCAGCGGCAGGACGGGCAGCAGGTAGCGCCCCTGCATACCGAACAGTGTTTGATAGTTGATGGGCGTCCAGCTCAGCGCCGCGGCAAAGACAGCCAGCACCACGCAGGCCAGCATAGCCCACAGGCCCCACCGTGTGCGGCGAGTGACCAACACGCTGGACTGCTGCACCGGCAGCGCCGCCGCCAGCAGCGCCAGCAGCAATCCCACCGCCAGCAGCCAGCTTACGTCGATGCGGTAGACGATGGGTTCGCCCAGCGTCGTGCCCAACAGCCCTTGCAGCCATAGCCCGCCCTGTTCCGGCAGGGTGCGAAGCAGCAATTTCAGGGTGGCGGGCAAGTTGCGGCAGATATAGCCAAAGGAGAAGGTCCAGACGGAATCCCCGTTGGGCAGCACTTCCAACAACTGGTCCGGGGTCAGACCGCCGCCCATGTGGGACAGCCCGTATACGCCGCCCACCGCCAGCAGTACCGCCACAACCACCGCGCCGCGGACAAACCAGCGACGCCCGTTGGGGCTGCGGCACGCCCGCTGGTAGAGAACAGCGGCCAACACCAGCAGTACCACTGCCGCCACTGCACCTAGCACCAACAGCAACGGGTTCATATCCCGTGCAGCATAGACCAGCGCCGACAGGTTGGCCGCCGTCCAGAGGATGACCGCAGCCAACAGTACCGCCGCTTGAACCAGCCTTCCCGGACGCAGCGCAAACCGCCCCAACGAAACGGTGGGGGAAGCAGGCGTCTGGCGAGGATCCAGATGCTGCGGCGGAATGATCAGACAGAGCGCCACCACCGGCAGGTAGATGGCTTTAGCTGGCGCCACCGCAGCCCCCAGCACCACCAGCAGCACCAACTGCCAGCGGGCGGCGGGGTGCGCACGCAACGCCATGCACAATGCTGTAAAGAGGAACAGAGTGCCCAACACCCCGGCGTCGGGGGAAAGGCTGCCCGCCAACTGGAGCGACATAGGCAGCAGTGCCACACAGGCAAACAGCCCCTGCAGCGCCGCCGGCGCCACCGCCACTGCCGCGGTGGCCAGCACCAGATACCACAACAGATTGGCAATCCGGCCATAGTCCAGCATGGTATAGAAGTTCGTACCCTGCCACCGCGCCAACCAGATTCCGGCTGCCTGCGCCCAGTAATTGCCCGTACCCTGCCCAGCCTCCGCTTCGCTGACTTTCGTCAGCGCGTTGGGGCATCCGGCTTCATTCTGCCGGGCCTGTGCCTGTGCTTTGTAGGCAAAAATACCGATCTCTCCGGTTTTGGTGCCAAAGTGCGGCGCATCACAACTGCGCACCAGCAATTTGCCGTCGGCGGTGGCCGTCTGTTGGCCGAACCACTGGCCCGCCAACTCGTAGGCTGCCGCCAAATGGGTGTATTCGTCCGGTGCGACCAAGGCCGGCGTGACCCGAACAAAGCTACAGCCCAGCGCCAGCCCCACGACCGCTACCAGCAGCGCCAAGGGGGCATGAAGCAGTGCCAACAGCACCGCCGCAAAAGCCGCGATGGCCAAGGGCAGCGCCAGTTGGCCCGCCAACTGGGCAGGCCATTGCCCGGAATAGTCGCTGACAAGCTGCACCGCCAAGGTAGCGTCCAACGCCTGCCCGTTATCCGGGGTGCCGCTGCAAAGCGGCATAGCCTCCACTTCCCCCTCACTGGCCCAAAGTCCCAGCGGTCCGTCCCACGGCACCGTGTTGTACAGATGGACCTGCAAGGTCTCAGCTTCGGTGGGGACATAAGGTGTTTCGAGGGGGAACTCGGTAAAAGTATCGTCAAAAATGTTTAAAAAGTTACCCGCCGATTGTGCCAGCAGTTTGCCGTCCTGCGCATAGACATCCACCATCAGCATGCCGGCCTTGTAGAGCTGGCCATGGGTGCTGAACTTCAGCCGGACACCGTAAAATGCTTGCCCGGCTTGCAAGGGGATGGATTGGGTGAGACCTTCTTCCGGCAGGTCGATGACCTGACTATATTCATCGTTGAGGATCTCATACACCGGCTGGTTGCCCAACCGTTCCTGCAGGTCGTACCCGACCCAGCGGCAGAGCAGCCATACGGCACAAGCCGCCAACAGCGCTGCCAGCAGCGCCGTCACCACATGGCGGGGCCGTCCAGATTTCGGCATGGGATCGCCGCCTTTCTTACAGGATTTGCGGGGGCCGCTGCTATTATACCGCAACCACGGCAAAAGCGCAAATCCCGCCCCGACAAAAACAAACCGCGCCCCAGTCCAACCGACCGGGGCGCGGAGTGGAAATTCAAACTCGTGTTACACGTTTACAACGCGCAAATCAGCCGTTCTCTTTCATCTTAGCAAAGCACTCGCTGCAGTAGACCGGACGGTCCTCACGCGGCTGGAAGGGAACTTTGCAGGCCTTGCCGCAGCTGGCGCAAACGGCATCGAACATCTGGCGCTCACCGCGGGTAGCGTTCTTGCGGGCATCGCGGCAGGGCTTGCAGCGCTGGGGCTGGTTCTCGAAACCACGGCTGGCGTAGAACTCCTGCTCGCCGGCGGTCCAGACGAACTCCTTGCCGCAATCCTTGCATACCAAAGTCTTGTCTTCGAACATAATGGGTATCTCCTCTGTTTGTATTTGCCCGCGGAAGAATCTAAACCAACGCATATGGAATGGACCAACGAACTGATTTTAGGCGCTACTGGGGGCAGGTTGATATATGATCAGGCAGACGCCTGAATCCAAGTGGGTCACTCGCCGCGCAGTTTGCGGCGGGCGCGGGCCAATGCGTTGGCCACCGCTTTGGGTGTGACGCCAAGCTCTTGTGCCGTATGGGCAACGGATTGTCCGTGCAGGCTGGCAACCAGCGCACGGCGTTCCAAAGCCGAAAGATCGGTTTGCATTCGCTGTAAAGTGGCAGCGTACCGTTCCCCGGCAATGGCCAGTTCCTCCGGCCCCGGCTGGGGAAGATTTTCTGCATCGGGCAGCGGCACGCTGAAATTCAGCGGCGCATGTTTTTTGCGCAGCGCCGCACGCTGGGCGTCCTGCTGCGCATGGTGGATGCAGGCAGCTGCATAGGTAGAAAAGGCCGTACCGGCATTGGGCCGATACCCCCGCACCGCCTGAAAGAGCCCGATGAGCCCTTCCTGCACAGCGTCCTCAAAATCGAGACCAGGTGCCCGGTAAGCAGCAGCCCCCTTGCGGATGGCCGGCATCATTCGGGCGATCAATGCGGCCAACGCCGCTTCCTCCCCCTGCTGTGCGCGAGCAAGCAGGTCCTCGTCAATTTTTTGCATGAAAAATCTCCACCGGGTCGATGCGAACACCTTTATAATACCGGTAATGATAGCTTTTGTCAATATTTTTTTATGCAGCTTGCCGAACTCTGCCCCTTCGGTTTTGTGCAGTACGGGACTTGTAATTTTTACAGCCAACTGCTATACTAAGAGAACTAAGTAAAAGGGAGTAGGCGGCACGGTCCTCACCTTCGGATTGTGCGTTTGGCTTCGTCATCCCGGGTGCGGTTTGCGCTCCGGAGCCATACCCAAGCACTGAGACTTTTACCACAGCATAACTTGCTGCGGTAAAAGTCTTTTTTTGTCGTCTGCTCTTTAAAAAGGAGGAACCTTTGTATGAACATTGTACAAACCTTCGCCAGCCTGTTTGCCAATTTTGGCAACCTGACTTGGCAGATGGTGGTCATGTGGGTCATCGGTGGGCTGCTGATCTATCTGGGCATCGTAAAAAAGATGGAACCCAGCCTGCTGGTCCCCATGGGATTCGGCGCGATTCTGGTGAATCTGCCGCTTTCCGGTGCCATCACCCAAGGGGACACGGTAGGCCCCATCAGCGCCTTGTTTGAGGCCGGCATGTCCAACGAGCTGTTCCCGCTGCTGCTCTTCATCGGCATCGGCGCCATGATCGATTTTGGTCCCTTGCTGGAAAAGCCTTGGCTCATGCTTTTTGGTGCGGCTGCGCAGTTCGGCATCTTCTTCACGCTGGCACTGGCCGGTCTTTTCTTTGACTTGCCCGACGCCGCTTCCATTGCCATAATCGGCGCTGCCGACGGTCCCACCGCCATCTTTGTAGCCAACACGCTGGGCAGCAAATATCTGGGTGCTATTATGGTGGCTGCTTACAGTTATATGGCACTGGTTCCCATCGTACAGCCGCCGGTCATCCGGTTGTGCACCACCAAAAAAGAGCGTATGATCCGCATGCCCTACCGCAAGGGCAGCGTGACCAAGACCACCAAGATCCTCTTCCCCATTGTGGTAACGGTGCTGGCCGGCTTGGTTGCTCCTGCCAGCGTGGCACTGGTAGGCTTCCTGATGTTCGGTAACCTGATTCGGGAGTGCGGCGTATTGAATTCTTTGTCGGAAACGGCACAAAACGTACTGGCCAACCTGATCACCATTGTGCTGGGTCTGACCGTCGCAGGCCAGATGACCGCCGACAAATTCGTCAAGCCCGACACCCTGCTGATCCTCGCTTTGGGTCTGGTAGCCTTCGTCTTTGATACGGCCGGTGGTGTCCTGTTCGCCAAGCTGCTCAACCTCTTCCTGCCGGAGGGTAAGAAACTCAACCCGATGATCGGTGCGGCCGGCATCTCGGCTTTCCCCATGAGCGGCCGTGTGGTCAACCAGATGGGTCTGGCGGAAGACAACCAGAATTTCCTGCTGATGTATTCCATCAGCGTCAACGTTTCGGGACAGATCGCGTCGGTCATTGCCGGCGGCTTGATCTTGACCTTAATGGGTATGTAAGGAGGAACCCCCTATGAATTTAGCCTCGTTGACTACCACCCTGCCGATGCTGCTCGTCGGCATGTTGGGCATTTTTCTCGTGATCGGTGTCATCATTCTGGCCGTCACCCTTTTGAACAAGCTCACCCACAAAGATTCCTGATGGATCGACAAACGGCCCCTGCCGCAGCTGCGGCAGGGGCCGTTTTCTATGCTAAACTATGGAAGATATTAAGCCTCGGCGGTTTCCTTCGTCACAAAGACCACGCCGGCGGCACGGGGCCCCACGTGGGTGCCGATGGTGGCACCGATCTGACAGGTACGCACCCCGCTGAGTTTGAGGTTCTGGGTCAGGTAGTGATGGACCGGGCCCGCCACCTGCTTTTCGTCACTGTAAAGTACCGTGCAGGGATAGTTGGTATCGATGCCGCCCAGCTCATCCAACTGTTTGAACATTGCCACCAGCGCACCGGGACGGCCGCGGCCTTTGCCCGCCAGCTTAACCACGCTGTCATACAGGGCGATCACCGGTTTGATGCCCAATGCACCGCCCACAATGGCGACGGCTGCCGGGATCCGGCCACCCTTTTGCAGATGCTTGAGGCTGTCCACCACAGCCACGATACGAACCCGCTTTTTAAAGCGCTCCAGCACGTCCACGATCTGTTCGGCAGACAAGCCCATATCCCGCAGACGAAGGGCCTCCCGCACGATCAGGGCTTCGCCCTGCGTAGCGGTCTCGGAATCCACCACATAGATGGGGGTATCCACATCTGCGGCCGCCAGCGTAGCGCACTGGAAGGTGCCGGACAGTTTCTGGGCTACCGTAATGACGATGGCTTCATCCCCGGCCAGTTCCGCCTCGGTGTAGGCATCCATAAATGCCGCCGGGCTGGGCTGGCTGGTGCGGGGCAGCTTGCTGTCGCTGGCCAGACGCTGGAAAAATTCATCCTTGGTCATACGGCCATCATCCTCCACCGAGGAACCATCCTCAAAGGTGACGGACATCGGCACAACATAGACGCCGGGCTGGGCCAGCTCCTGTGCGGTCAGGTCGGCAGCGGAATCGGTGATGATACGAATCATAAGTTCTCCCTCTCCTATCGTGATAAAGTCAGATACCGGGTTACGATTGAGTTCTTTCCTGCAAGCCCAGCAGATCGGCAGCCGAATCCGGGTCCAACTGCTGTACAGCTTCCAGTTTGCGGGTGATAGCCCGGCTGCGGGGTCCGATCAGTTCCTCCAGATCCGAGCCGGTTTGATTCAGGTGGCGCTGCATCTGCTGCAGCCCCGCCCCGAACTTTTCAAATTCTGTCTTGACAGCACCCAAAATCGTCCACACTTCGCCGGAACGCTTTTGGATGGCCAAGGTGCGGAAGCCCATCTGCAACGCATTGAGCAGCGCCGCCATGGTGGACGGCCCTGCTACCGTGATCTGATAGTCCCGCTGCAGCGTTTCGGTCACGCCGCTGGAAACCACCTCGGCATACAATCCCTCGAAAGGCAGGAACAGAATGCCGAAACTGGTGGTGTAAGGCACTTCGATGTATTTGTCATGAATGTCTTTGGCTTCCTGCCGCAGCACACTGTACAGCGCTTTGCGCATGGCATTGGTCGCTGCCGCATCGCCGCGCTGCTGGGCTGCCTGCAGATGGGCATACGTATCGCCGGGAAATTTGGCATCGATGGGCAGCCAGACCGTGCCCCCCTGCCCCGGCAGCTTGACCGCAAATTCCACGCGGTTGGTGCTGCCCGGCACCGTGACCACATTTTGTTCGTACTGGCCGGGTGCAAGGATCTGTTCCAAAATTGCCCCCAACTGTACTTCGCCCAAAATGCCCCGGGTCTTGACCCCCGACAGCACCTGCTTCAAACTGCCCACATCGGCGGCCAGATTCTGCATCTCGCCCAGCCCTTTATAGACCTGTTCCAGTTGGACGCTGACCGTGCGGAAGGAGTCGTTGATTCGCTTTTGCAGGGTATCCTGCAATTTTTCCTCCACGGTACCGCGAATCTCATCCAGTTTTTTGTTATTGTCGGCCCGAATGACGTTGAGCCCCTGTACCAGCGCACCTCGTACACCGTCCAGCCGGGCGGCGTTGGAGTCCTCCAGATTTTTCAAGCGGTTTTCCAGCATCGTCAACTGGGCCAGCAGTGCGTCGTTGGCCGCTTTCTGCCGGGCAGCGCCGGCCCGGTCAATGGACTCCAGCCGGGTGGTGCTGGCCGCCGCATTCTGCCGCTGGCTTTCCGCCAGCACCGAGGAAAAGTCCCGCAGGCTGGCCGTGGTGGTGCGGGCGGTTTCGCCCTGCATGGCACGGAGCTGCTCCGACAAGAGGTCGGTTTCCTCCTGCAAAACCGGCGTCATGGCCCGCACAAAATCTTCCGCCGTATCCCCTTTGGGCCGGGTACGGCCGCTGCGAACCAGCAACACCGCCAGCAGCACATCCCCTAACAGCGCCAAGACCAACAAAACATACAAAATCCAATCCATTTATTGATCCTTCCGGCTGTCACGGGCCCAGTATAGCACATCCGACAGCCTGATACCAAGTACAAGTGTTCAATCTTTTAGTCGATTTTTCGTGGTTTTTCCATTCTATTGCAGCAACAGCAGCCCAATGCCCAGTAAAGCCATGCCCGCAGCCAGCTGCTCGGTGCCCCAGCTCTTGCGTTCCAGCACCGTGCTATTGGGGTTGTACCAGACCTGCACGATTTTTCCCTGCTTTTCTTCATGGCTGAACCAGAAAGAGTCGTTGGTTTCCAGTTCCAGCCGCTGCCCTTCCACGTAGATCTCTACCAGATAGCGGTAGCCGCCCGCCCCTGCCCGGGGATTGGTACGGCTGGCCTTGCGGCACGCCAAGACCCGTCCCGGCAGCAGGGTCGCCCCCCGCACCGTGCGATATTTTTCCCACACCGTAGCACCGGCCAGCACCAAAAACAGAACGCCCAGCACCCGGTAAATAATCATCAGTTGAATCGGCATAACGGTTGTTTCCTTTCCACCCTGCACTTTGTAATATAGGATATATCATACCGTGGTTTGTCCAAAGGTGCAAGGGGGGTCAGCGGCAAATATCCCATAGAGGGGACTACCAAAAAGACAGCGGGTGCTTTCCCTGTTTAAAGTATTGACTAATTTGGGCACATTTGCTAGAATGAACTTAACAACGCTCCAATCTTGGAACATTTTGAACAAAAACACAAAAGGAGGCGCCTATGCGCCCAGAAACACCCAACCAAACACCGCGCAACACCGCCCTGTATGAGGCGATCTTGCGCCTGCATTCTTTGGACGAATGCATCCGCTTTTTTGATGATCTGTGTGCCGTGACCGAGCTGCGCACGCTGGAACAGCGCTATGCCGTGGCCGGCTGCCTGCTGCAAGGCAAGGTATACAGCGAGATCCGGCGGGAGACCGGTGCGTCCAGTGCCACGGTCAGCCGGGTGAACCGCATGCTGAACTACGGCACCGGTAGTGTGGCCGCCAGCGTACGGGAAGATTTGGCCCGGCAGAAGCCGGACGACGAAGGCTAAGGAGGAAGTGCCATGTCCGTTTCCATCACCGAATTCGGCAAAACCACGGCGGGGATTCCCATTCAGCTAGCCGTTTTGAAGAACGACCAGTTGGAAGTCCATCTGTTGACCTATGCGGCTGTCATCCACAAGATCCTTGTTCCCGACCGCAAGGGCAATATGGTGGACGTGGTGTTGGGGTACCCCACCGCCGCCGACTATGAACTGAACACCGACAGCATGGGGGCGGCCGTGGGCCGTTTTGCCAACCGCATTGGCGGCGCCCAGTTCCCGCTGTACGAAGAGATCGTCCATGTGACGGCCAATCAGAAAGGCAACTGCCTGCACAGCGGTCTGCATGGTTTCAGCCACACGGTCTTTGAGGTGGAACCCACCCCCGGCGAGACCGACAGCGTGACGATGACCGCCCGCAGCCCCGACGGTACCGACGGGTTCCCGGGCAATCTGGATCTGGAGATCCAGTACAAGCTGGTTCGGAACGGGCTGATGATCCAGTATACCGCCACCACCGATGCGCCCACGGTCTGCAACATGACCAACCACAGCTATTTCAACCTCAACGGCCATGCCAGCGGCACAGCACTGGGGCACCGGGTCAGCATCGACGCCGACGCCTATCTGGAGGCAGACGACACCAGCGTGCCCACCGGCCGCAAGCTGGCAGTGGCGGGCACCCCCATGGACTTTACCGAAGAGAAGACACTGGGGTTGGACATCGAGGCCGATTATCCGGCCCTGAAACAGGCCAGCGGCTATGACCAGTGCTACATCATCCGGGACACCGGCCTGCGGCACGCCGCTTGGGCCACCGGCCCGCAGACCGGCATCCGCATGGAGGTGTTGACCACTCTGCCCGGCATGCACCTTTACACCGCCAATTTCTTGGCGCCGGTCACCGACGGCAAAGAGGGCGCCCACTACCAAAAGCGCGATGCCGTCTGCTTCGAGACCGAGGAGTTCCCCGACGCCCCCAACCATCCCGAGTTCCCGAATACGACGGTGCTGCCCGATACGCCGTATAGCTCTACTACCATCTATCGTTTCGATCTGGCACCGCAATAACAGACAAAACCGCCTGCCCAAAAGGGCAGGCGGTTTCTTGTTATCGGTGGGGTTCCAAGCGATAGAGTTTTCCACTGTTGGGAGGCATCGTCACTGCGAAGGGCTTTCCGGCTTGCACGGTCACCCCACGGCGCCGGGCCGGTTTTTGTGTGGTGCCGCCCCAGCACTGCCAGTCGGTATCCAGCAGCAGGGTCAGCTTTCCTGCCGGCAGGTCCAACGCGTAGTGCTGCCGCACTTCGGTACCAAAGTTGAATACCGCCAGCACGGCGCTTTCTCGGCCTTCCCGCAGGATGGCACAGACATTCCACGCCCCATGATCACAGTCCACCCACCGGAAAGCGGCGGGATCATATTCCCGCGACCAGAAGGCCTCGTTGTCCAAATAGGCCTGCTGCAGCGCTCGGCGAAAATACAAGAATCCGTCGTGGTTGGGATAACGCAGCAGCATCCAATCCTGTTCTCGGTTTTCGTCCCATTCCCGCAGTTGGGCAAACTCGTTGCCCATAAAGTCCAATTTTTTGCCGGGATGGATGGCCATATATAGGTAAAGCGCCCGGGCCTGCGGGAACTTGCCCTCGTAGTCGCCGTACATTTTCTGGGCGATGGTGGCTTTGCCGTGTACGTTTTCGTCGTGGCTGAAGGGCAGGATATAATGCTCGTTCCAAGCGTAGACCATCGAGAAGGTCAGCCGGCCCAGATGTTCCTTCCGCTCCTCGCTGCTCTTTCGGAAGTAGTCCAGCGTGTCGTTCATCCAGCCCAGATCCCACTTGTAGTCAAAACCCAGCCCGCCGTATTCCACCGGTGCCGTCACCTTGGGATAGTTGCTGGAGTCCTCGGCGATCAGCACCGCCGTGGGGTGGCGCTGCTGCAGTCCTTGGTTCATTCCTTTCAAAAATTCCAGTGTGGACCCGTTGACGCCCCGGGCCGGGTCCCCCTGCCAGTAAATCAGGCGGGAAACCGCATCCATCCGCAGGCCGTCGGCATGAAACACCCGCAGCCAGTAGTCGGCACAGGACTGCAAAAAGCATCGGATCTCGCCCCGGGAATGCATAAAGTTGCAGCTGCCCCACTCGCTTTGCCCCACAGCCGCCGCCGGATATTCATAGAGCGGCGTACCGTCAAACTCTTTCAAGCCGTACCCGTCCACCGCAAAGTGGACCGGCACGAAATCCAAGATCACACCGATCCCCTGCCGATGACAGGCATTGATGAACTGAGCCAGTTGTGCCGGCGTGCCATACCGGCTCGTGGGGGCATAAAAACCCGTAACCTGATACCCCCAACTGCCATCAAAGGGATGCTCGGCCAGCGGCATCAGCTCAATGTGGGTAAATCCGTTTTCCTTACAGTAGGCCGGAAGTTCATCGGCCAGTTCGGCGTAGGTGTACCAACTGCCGTCCGGTTTACGCTTCCAACTGCCCGCATGTACTTCATAAATGGCCATCGGCCGGTCGAATCCCTTGGTGCGGGAAGCCATCCAGTCCTCATCGGTAAATGCTGGCATCTCCTCGGTGATGATGCTGCGTCCATCGGGGCGCAGTGTCATGGCAAAGCCGTAGGGATCACAGTGGGCTACCGTCCAGCCATTCGCACCCGTAATCAGGTATTGATAGGCCATGCCGGGCAGCGCGCCGGGTACTTCTGCTTCCCAGATGGCCGAACGGGTCTGGTTCAGATCGACCGTACCGAAAGGACCTTCCACCTGAATGCGCCGGGCCGCCGGCGCCCACACGGCAAAGCGCGTACCGCCGTCATAGGGATGGGCCCCAAAAAAGGTATAGGCGTCAAACGCATGACCGGTATAAAAATCCTGTAACTCCATGACAAGCCCCTCCTGCGGCTTTGTAAGTAAGACATCTGTTCAAGTATAAAAATTGTACCATACCCGTGGGTATGGTACAAGCACATTTTTAAACACGTTGTCTAAACTTCAAATTTTCAGGACGACCTTGGCAATGTTGAAATAAACCAGCAACGTGGTAGTATCCACGATGGTGGTAATCAGCGGCGAAGCCATTACCGCCGGGTCAATTTTCAGTTTTTCGGCCACCACCGGCAGAACGCCGCCGATGAGCTGGGAAAGCAGCACAGTACAGGTCAGGGTCAGGCAGACCACCAAGGCTACCGGCGCCGAGACCCGATCAAACAGCAGCAATTTGCCAAAATTGCACACCGACAGGGTCAAACCACAGAGCAGCGCCACCCGGCATTCCCGCCAGAGGATGCGGGGCAGATCATGGGGAGCGATGTCCCCCACCGCCATACCGCGAATGATGGTGGATGTACTTTGGCTGCCCGCATTGCCGCCGGCGTCGGTAAGCATGGGAATGTAGGCGGTGAGCACCGTGACAGCCGCCAAGGCGCTCTCATACCCACGGATGACCATGCTGGAGAAGGTGGCACTGATCATCAAAAAGATCAGCCACGGTGCACGGCTCTTGTAAAGGTCCCACATGGATTGCTTGAAGTAGGGTTTGTCAGAGGGGCCCACGGCGTTCATCTTGGCAAAGTCTTCGCTAGCCTCATCTTGCAGGATCGAGATGGCGTCGTCAATGGTGACGATACCCACCAACCGCTTCTCGGCATCCACGACCGGAATGGCCAAAAAGCCGTATTTTTCAAACAGGTGCGAGACATCCTCCTGATCGGTGGTGGTAGACACACTGACCACGTTTCCGTCCATCAATTCCCGGATGGTACGCTCGGCATCCTTCTCCAACACCAGCGCCCGCAGCGACACAACACCGATCAGCGTGCGGTCTTTATCGGTCACATAGCAGTTGTTGATCGTTTCCTTATCAATACCGTTGGCCCGGATGGACTCCATGGCCTGCGTCACCGTCATTTCGGGACGCAGCTCCATAAATTCGGTGGTCATCACGCCGCCGGCGGAATCTTCCGGATACTGGAGCAGTTCGTTGATCATGCGGCGGGTCGCGGGGTCAGCCTGCGCCAAAATCCGTTTGACAACGCTGGCGGGCATCTCCTCGACCAGATCCGTCGCATCATCGACGAACAACTCATCCACCACGGCCTTGAGTTCGGTATCCGTCAAGCCGTCGATCAAGTTCTGCTGGGTCTCGGGGGTCAATTCGGCAAAAATTTCCGCAGCCAAATCCTTGGGGCACAACCGGAACAGCACCGGCAATTTTTCCGGCGGCAGGTCCTCAAATACGGCGGCCAGATCGGGTGCGGGCAGAGTTTCCATTACATCACGCAGGCTCTGGTACTTTTTGGCGTCGTCCAGATTGGCCAGCATGGTTTTCAGCGTCATGATTGCAGTATCAGACATAAAAAGCTGCCTCCTTTTCGGCGGCAGCTCATTCCATTCTTATGCAGGGCAATGCAAAGCATAGCCCAACCCTGCGCAGTTATCGCGCACGGCAAGGCTTGCCCCAATACAACAACGGGATGGCTGCCATAAAAATACATCGGTACACAGGACTAGGACTACTGGGCGTATCCATGGCAACCACCTCACTTTTCGTTACATTGTAATTGGGGTATCCATACCCGCTTTTACTTTACCACCTGCAAGCGGGGTTCGTCAACCCCCAAATCCTACATTTTTACACAAAAAAATCCCGTGCCAAAACGCGGCACGGGTAGGCATCCCTTCCCTAGGGAAGGGCCCCAGCACAAGGGATTTTTTACATGACCAGCTCGCGGAAGTAGGTGGTGTTCACGCTCTTGTCCTGCTCGGCCAACTTAGCAATACAGGCATCCAACGTATGGGCCACGTCATCCAGACTGCGCCATTCGGCGGCCTGCGGCTTGACTTCCCGCTCCAGCCAAGGGGCAATCTCGGTATGGGAACAAGCCCCCTCGATCAGATAGGCCCCGGCGCGGGCCGGCTGGGTTTGGGGCACATACTGTTCCGCGCTGCCCAAGGTGGTCAATACAAACTGGCCTTTGCGATTCCGGCCACCCACCAGCAGGCGCACCCCCACCGGCTGCACCCGTACCGACGGCGCCTTTTGGCAGAGTACCTTAACGATTTTTTCCAGCGTAAGATATTGGGTGTCGTATTCGTCCAGCGCATTGATGATCTGAACCGCAGCCAAGGTATCCCCGGCAAACCCCACCAGCACGTTTCGATTGATTTTGCGTACCTTGGGTACGTCCTCGCTGATGACGTTGGGCTGCGAACCGGAGATCGGCTCCTCCACCATACGGCCATCACTGACCATGGCACAGAAGGCTTCCCCGCAGACGGCTAAAATTGCACTCATAAGGCAACATCCTTTTTTGTTGAACTTGGGGCGCAGGCTGCAGCCCCGCCGCCCTGTATTGTACCATACAAAGAGGGCGCACCGCAAGGTGCGCCCTCCCGATAAGGTTCCTTACTTGCTGATCTTGAGCAGATCGGCACCCGGCTCCACAGCGCCGGAAGCTACCAACTCCACGTCCTTGAAGTCGTCGGTGTTGGTGACAACGGTGATGACCACCGCCGGATGGTTGGCCGCCGCGATCTTGGCAAGGTCCATCTCCAGCAGAAGCTGACCCTTCTTGATCTTATCGCCTTCCTTGACTTTGGGGCTGAAGCCGTCGCCCTTCATCTCGACGGTATCCACGCCTACATGGATGAGCACTTCAACGCCGCCGACGCCCTGAATGCCCAGTGCATGGCCGCTGTCCGGTGCCTGCGTGATGGTGCCGTCGATGGGCGCAAAGACCTTGCCCTCGGACGGGTCGATACCGCAGCATTTGCCCAAAATGCCCTGTGCAAACACTTCGTCGGGGATCTGTTCCATCGGAACAACGGTGCCTTTGGCGTCAGCCGCCAGCGCCATCGGGAACGAGGGGGCTGCCGGAGTCGGTTCCGGCGTCTTTTTCAAAAAGTCAAAAAATCCCATGATGTACAACTCTCCTTTTATCAGACCCGCGGCGCGGGCGCATAGTACCTATTCATTATAACGCGGCCGCAGGCAGAAAGCAACGATAAATTCCCCACTTACAAAAGATCTTTCACTGCGCGGATGGCCTGCCAAGTGACCGCCGCCATCTCTTCCGGTGCTGGTTGGTAGCCTTGCGCCTGCCACGCCGCAATGCTGCCGAAGCACCCGTTGACCGCAAAGGCCAACAAAAACTGCTGCCGAGGCGTTCCGCCGTCCGGCACCAACTGTCCCAAACAGCGCTTGGCAATCATTTCCTTGGCGCTGCGGGTAAACTCTGACTCCCACGTTTTGCCGTACAGGGCACGGCAAACATCCGGGTTTTCATTCAAATAGGTAAAGAGCGCGACCAGTGCCGGCGGGACATCGTCCTGCGAGATATTGGGTACCAACGCATCCATCAGCTCACACAGGTGATCTAGCTGGGCAGCCTCCATCTGTTCCATCAAGGCATAAATATCCGCGTAATGGAAGTAGAAGGTCCCGCGGCTGATCCCGGCCAGTTCTGTCAACTCCCGAACCGTGATCTCCCGCAGATCCTTGTGCTGCAGCAGGCTAATCAAGGCTTGATACAACCGTTGTTTGGTCATGCGCACACTGCGATTGGCATCGCCTTTGGCGTTCATCGCATGCACCACCTTTCCAAGGGAACTTCCGGGCAGGGTTTTTATACATAAAGCATAGCGTTTTTGGGCAAAAATGTCAAGTTTTTTGCATCAATAACAAGAATTATGTGCATGTTGTTGGATGTTTTCTGTATGTTTTGCAGTTTTGTCGATTCGTGGTACAATAAGAAGGAAAGGCGGCCAGCCTCTATGGCCGGACCGCCCGTTCGTTCTGCCAAAAGGAGGCTTTTGTCATGACCCTTGACCGCCGCCGGGCCCAGCAGGCGTTTGCCGATTATGCGGCCCATTACAATGCCGCGGACCCGAAGATCAAACTCAAGATCGACCATACGTATCGGGTGGCTGCCCTCTGCCACCGCATTGCCGTCAGTCTGGGGATGTCCCCTGCCGAGGTGGATCTGGCTTGGCTGTGCGGCTTGCTGCACGATGTAGGCCGCTTTGAACAGCTTCGTCAGTACGGTACCTTCAACGATGCCCAATCCATCGACCACGCCGCCATGAGCGCTAAGGTTCTGTTTGAGGAAGGGCACATCCGGGACTACTGCGACGAAGATACCGAAGATGCGCTGCTGCGCACCGCCGTGGCATGGCACAGCGCCTATCGTCTGCCCGAAGATTTGGACCCGCGTACGCTGCAGTTCTGTCAGATCCTGCGGGACGCCGACAAGGTGGACATTCTGCGGGTCAATGTAGAGGTTCCCATGGAGGAGATTTACAACGTCACCACACAGGCACTGCGGCAAAGTCCCGTCAGCCCTGCTGTACTGCAGGCATTCTATGAGCACCATTGTGTGCTGCGCTCCTTAAAACAATACCCCGCCGACAACGCAGTGGGGCACGCCTCACTGGTTTTTGAGCTGTGCTATGCCGAAAGCTTGCGTGCTGTGAAGGAACAGGGATGGCTGTGGAAGCTGCTGAATTTTCCCAGCGACAATGCGGATACAGCCGCCGCCTTTGCAGCCATGCGGGAAGAGATGACCCGTTGGTTGCAACAAAAGCTGGCGTGAGTACCCTCCCCCATGACAGCATAGAAAAAGCAGCCGCCCAAAAAGGGCGGCTGCTTTTTGATTTTTGGATCGGATCAGATCAAGCCCTGCACCAAAATCACCACAATAAGGATGGGCAGCACAAACTGGAAGTAGGGCTTGAACATCCGGGGCATTTTCAGGCCGGAACCGGTGTTGCACTCTTCCATATATTTGTCATAGCCCCGGCCCCAACGGCTGACGCAGAACAGCAGGTAGATCAAACTGCCGATGGGCAGCAGCAGATTCGAGACAAGGAAATCTTCGATGTCGAGGATCTGACCGCCGGCCGGCGCATTGGGCAGCGGCAGCGAGAAGTACCACAGGTTGTAGCCCAGCACGCAGGGCACACTGGCCACCAGAATAAAGATGCAGCAGAGCAGCGTGGCCTTCTTCCGGGTCCACCCAAAGCAGTCGATGCAGCTAGCCATGATGTTCTCAAAGACTGCCAGAACCGTGGTGAAGCTGGCAAAGGTCATAAACAGGAAGAACAGCGCGCCCCAGACCCGGCCGCCGACCATGTTGACGAAGACGCGGGGCAAGGTCTGGAAGATCAGCGACGGACCGGCATCGGGCTCCACACCGAAGGCAAAGCAGGCCGGGAAGATGATCAGACCCGACATCAGCGCCACAAAGGTATCCAGCGCACAGATGCGGACGGCTTCGCCGGGGAGGGTGTGCTCTTTGGTCATGTAGCTGCCGAAGATCTCCATAGCCGCAATGCCAAGGCTCAGCGTGAAGAAGGACTGGTTCATCGCCGCCGTAATCACGTTGCCCAGACCCACCTCGGATGCCCGCTGAATATCAGGCAGCAGGTAGAAAGCAAGACCTTCCTTGCCGCCTTCCAGCATAATGCTGTTGACGGCCAGCACCACAATCAAAACCAACAGGGCCAGCATCATCCATTTGGAAATGCGCTCCAGACCCTTTTGCAGTCCGAAAGAGCAGACCAAAAAACCGCCCAGTGTAATGATCACCATAAAGGTGCCCATCTCGACAGGGTTGGCCAGCATGGCGCTGAACACCCCGTCCACGGCGGTGTTTTCTATCCCCTCAAAGGCACCGGTGGCGAACTTATAAAAATAGTCCAACATCCAGCCGGCCACCGTGGTATAGTACATCATCAGCAAGCAGCAGCCGATGACACAGAACCAACCGTGAATATGCCATTTGCTGTCCTTGGGTTCCAGCGCCTTATAGCCCAGCACCGCACTCTGACGGCTGGCGCGGCCCACTGCCAATTCCATCGTCAGCACCGGCACGCCCATGATCACGAGGAACAGCAGATAGAACAGTACGAAGATGCCGCCGTTGGCACCGGCCATTCAGGGGAATTTCCAGACATTGCCGATACCGATGGCACAGCCGGCACTGACCAGAATAAATCCTAGGCGGGAGGCAAAACGCTCCCGCGGTTTTTGGGAATCCATAGACTTCCTTCCTTTCTCACACAAGTACGAAACATTATATCGCATTTTGACTGTCATTGCAAGGCGTGCTATAATACGAAAAAGCCCATAGAAAAGAAAAGGAGATAGCAATCATGCTTCGTTTTGAATGTGACTATGGGGAGGGCGCCGCCCAACCCGTTTTGGACCTGCTGCAAAAGACCAATCTGGAGCAGACCCCCGGCTACGGCGAGGATGCCTACTGTGCCGCGGCCGCGGATCAAATTCGGAAGCTGTGTGATGCCCCCGACGCCGACGTACACTTTTTTGTAGGCGCCACGCAGGCCAACCTGACGGTGATCGATGCTGCGCTGAAGCCCTGGCAGGGTGTGCTGTGTGCCGAAACCGGACACATCCATGTTCATGAGACCGGCTCCATCGAAGCTACCGGCCACAAGTGTTTGGCGCTGCCCGCCGCCGCCGGCAAAATCACGGCGCAGCAGATCCGTGCCGCCGTGGAAGCCCACCGGGCCAACCCCAGCCATGAACACGAGGTTCAGCCCGGGATGGTGTATCTGTCCAACCCCACCGAGGTGGGCACCCTCTATTCTAAGGAAGAGCTGACCGACATTTCTGCCGCCTGCTACGAACTGGGACTCTATCTGTTCGTGGACGGCGCCCGGATGGCCTACGGCCTGATGAGCCCCCAGAATGACCTGAGTCTGCAAGATTACGCCGCATTGTGCGACGTCTTCTATCTGGGCGGCACCAAGTGCGGGGCGCTCTTCGGGGAAGCGGTGGTCATCCCCAATGAGGATCTGAAGGTCGATTTCCGCTATGCCATCAAGCAGCACGGCGGTATGTTGGCCAAAGGCCGTCTGCTGGGGCTGCAATTCTTGGCCCTGCTGGACGGCGAAGATGGCAGCGGCAGCAGTCCTTATTTTGCCATGGCGGCCGAAGCGGACAAACAAGCGCTGGAGATTCGGGACGCCTTTACAGCCAAAGGCATCGGCCTGCTGCACGACTCCCCCACCAACCAGCAATTCTTTGTACTGCCCGATGCTTGGTATGAAGCGCTGAGCAGCCAATACGCCATGAGCGACATGGGCAAACCGGACCCGCAGCACACAGCGGTGCGGATCTGCACCAGTTGGGCTACCCGCCCCGAAGCGGTGGCGCAGTTGATTACCGACGTGCAAAAGCTGTAAAACACAACAACCCCGGAGGCAGCCGCCTCCGGGGTTGTTCTTTGTATGCAGGGGTTACCGGGCGCCCCGCCCAGCGAACACCACCACAATGGTTTTGAGCAAGATTTTGACATCGTTCCACAGCGACCAGTTATCGATGTAGCGGACGTCCAGCTTGACCACTTCTTCAAAGTTTTCGATATTGCTGCGGCCGCTGATCTGCCACAGTCCGGTGATGCCGGGTTTCATACTCAGCCGCCGTTTATGGTGGCTTTCGTACTGTTTGTACTCATCCACCGTGGGCGGGCGCGTGCCCACCAGCGACATGTTGCCCCGCAGCACATCAAAGAACTGGGGCAGTTCATCGATGCTGGTACGCCGGATAAACCGTCCCACCTTCGTGATCCGCGGGTCGTCCTCGATCTTGAACATCAGCCCTTCCATCTCGTTGCGGGCCATCAATTCCTTTTTCCGCGCCTCGGCATCCACATACATGCTGCGCAGTTTATGGATATAGAAATACCGTCCGTTCAGCCCCACTCGCTTCTGCTTGAAAATCAGCGGGCCTGGGCTTTCTAATTTTAGCGGAATGGCTACCACGGCGATGATGGGGATGCTGATGAGGCATCCTACCAATGCCCCCACAATATCCATGGCCCGCTTGAGCATCATATCCCGCAGCTCCAGCTCGATGGTGCCCATGGTAACGATATTGCCCCCGGCGCAGCGGCCCAGTTCCCGGCTTAGGCGGGCTGCACTGGTTTCGTCGCAGCAAACTTCCTCGATACGGTCCAGCATGGTCAGACGGAAATGCACCGTCAGGCCCATGCTTTCCATCTCTTCCAGATAAGGAATGAAGGATTCCCCGCTGTCCATAGGGATATCCACATAGATCTCGTCCAACGCAGCCCGGCGGATCCAGTCCATAAAGCCGTCGAAACCGGCCCGGACATCCACCCCTTCAAAGGTCTGGCCCACCAGTTCCGGATCGGCGTCCAGCAGCACCACGCCACACACACGCTTGGACCAGTCCTCCCGCAGCGCATGAATCACCGCCGGGGCGTGGTCTACGGTGGAGAGAATCCCTACCAAACTTTCCATGCCACTGCGGTTCTGGGAATGCAGCAGATACCGTTTGAGCAGGCTATGG
Organism: uncultured Gemmiger sp.; assembly: GCA_963557315.1. GTDB lineage: Bacteria > Bacillota > Clostridia > Oscillospirales > Ruminococcaceae > Gemmiger. The sequence continues at coordinate 104,398 of CAUWAX010000007.1, forward strand.
GTCAGCGGCATCATCAGCGCGTTGACCATGGGGACCGCCACCGCAAAGTAACGGGAATCCAACATCTCCGCTTTGGCCAACAGCATCAAAGCCGAATAGACCGCCGCCATCAATACATTGAACCGAATGGAAAGGCTGATTTCTCGGCCGGGGCTTCGGGTGACAATATTCTCCTTTTGATTAAAGAAGAAGAACGTCATAATGAAAGCCACCACCACAAGGCAGAGGGTCTGGACCCAGTCGCTGTGGCTATATGGCACAATACGCCCCAACAATCCGTCCGTAATCAACCATGCCAGCAGCACGCTGATACACAGAGTGACCAGATCTAGGGCAAACACATACGCATATTGCAGCTTTTCGCGTTTGTTGATCATTCGCAGTTTCCTATTTCCCCCTCCGCATTCTATGGCATTTCTCTCTCGACGGAGGGTCCATTTTTCCTAGTATACCGATTCATTGTAGCATGTTCTCGTCTTTTTTTCAATCCTACGACATGGCAGGCGCCTTTTTTCCCTCTGTTTTCCTTTGGTTTTATTTTCTTTTGTGGGACGCTTTACGTATTCTTTCATTTGTGGTACAATGCTTTCGATTCTAAAGTTTTTCCGCTGTTTGTACACAGCGTATCCAGCAGGGGGCCGTAGTATGGATCACATCGACCGCAAAATTATTGACATATTACAAAAAAATGCCAGAGCTCCGCTGAAGGAGATCGCCGATCAGGTATTTCTGTCCAGCCCGGCGGTTTCGGCCCGCATCGCCCGTTTGGAAGGCGCCGGTATCCTTTCGGGGTATCAGGCACAGGTGAACGCCCCCAAAGTGGGCTATATGGTCAAAGCCTTTATCAATCTGGATATGGATCCCCAGCGCAAACCGGAATTTTACCCTTATATTCAACAATGCCCGCAGGTGGTGGAATGCAACTGCGTTACCGGGGATTATAGTATGCTCATTGAAGTGCTGTTCGGCACCACGCAGGAGCTGGACCAGTTCATCAATCATCTGCAACAGTTTGGCCGCACCCACACCCAGATCGTATTTTCCACCCCGGTGGAGCACCGCGGCGTGCCGGTGGCCGAGCCGGAAGAGGAATGAATGCGCGTGTCTTCCCTATAATATAATAAAGAGGCGCCTCATCCCAAGGGCACACGCCGCCCCCTTTTGCAGGAGCTTGGCTATCCTTTGGAACGCTGTACGTCGGCACAAATTTTATGCTCCCTATATCGTTTTCCCGTCTTTTGCAAGGCGGGATTTTTTTGTTGTTCCCTATTGACAGCTGTGTATATTGCGTATATACTGTAAATATCGAATATGTACAGTTCGATGCAAAGGAGCGCTTCATGGAAATTTATCTGTCCAATTCCGGTCAGGAGCCGATCTACGCGCAGATCACGCGGCAGATCAAGGAACAAATCCTGTCCGGCCAACTACATGCCGGGGACGCTTTGCCCAGCATCCGCCTTTTGGCCAAGGAGCTGCGCATCAGCGTCATCACCACCAAACGTGCCTACGAGGATCTGGAATCAGCCGGTTTCATCTTTACCCAACCGGGGCGCGGCAGCTTTGTCGCCGCCCAGAATCCCGCGTTGGTACGTGAAGAGCATCTAAAGAAAGTCGAAAACTGCCTGCAGGGCGCGGTGGATGCCGCACGGCTGGGCGGCATCGGCTACGAGGAAGTATGCGAGACGTTACGCCTTTTATGGGAGGGCTAAACATGGCAAACGAAGCTGCCATTTTGCACGGGGTGCAAAAGCAATACAAAGATTTTACGCTGGGGCCCATTGACCTGACCATCCCCACCGGTACTATCGTAGGGTTGGTGGGGGAAAACGGCGCCGGCAAAACCACCACCCTCAGGCTGCTGTGCGGGGTGAATCCGGCAGACAGCGGCGAGATCACCCTGCTGGGCAGCCAGCCGTCCGACCCGGCGGTTCGGGCACGGTTGGGTGTGGTGTTTGAGGATGCCTATTTTTACGGTGGGTTGAACGCCGAGCAGATCGGGAAAAGCATGGCCGGAATTTTCGGCACGCGCTGGGACAGCGGGCAATACAGCGCCCTGCTGCAACGGTTTGGACTGGATCTTCACAAAAAGATTTCGGAATACAGCCGCGGTATGCGGATGAAGCTGAGTTTGGCCACCGCGCTGGCCCACCATCCCGACCTGCTGGTGCTGGACGAGGCCACCGCCGGGCTGGACCCGGTAGTGCGCAGCGAGATCCTAGATCTCTTTTTGGAGTTCATTCAGGATGAGGGGCATACCCTCCTGATGAGCAGCCACATCACCAGCGATCTGGAGCAGGTCGCCGATTCCATTGCCTACCTGCACCATGGACAGCTCCTCTTCCACGAGGAAAAAGATATCCTTTTGCAGGAATATGGTCTGCTGCGATGCAGCCGCGCAATGCTGGACCAACTGCCCGCAGGCACTGTGATCCACACGGTGGAAAACGCGTTTGGCTGCGAAAGTCTGGTCAAGGAGCGGGAAACGGTGCGGCGGCTGTTACCCGACGCGATCTGTGATCCGGCTGCCATCGATGACATCATGCGCTTTTACAGCGGGAGGGATGAACAATGAGAGGCTTGCTTTACAAAGACTGGACGATCATTTTTCGAGGCTACAAGAGCAATTTTCTGTTTCTTCTGTTGTTTTACGGTGGCTTCACCGCTCTGTGCCGGGTCAGTTTTTTGAGTTACGCGCTGGTCTTCGTGCTGGGAATGTATGCTTCCTCCACCATCAGCATGGATGAAAACAGCCATTGGGACGCCTATGCCCGCACACTGCCTGTTTCTCCCCGCCAACTGGTATCCGCCAAATACCTGCTCACCTTACTACTGACGGCGGCCAGCATCCCGCTGGGCTTTCTGCTGATTTTGCTGATCCCCGATCCGAAACCCTCACTGCTGGAAACCACCAGCGGTATGGTTTCCGCTGCTGCCGTCACCCTGCTGTATCTCTCCTTTGTCATGCCCCTGTCCTATCGTTTTGGTGCCGCCAAAGCCCGCAGCTGGGTTTCCATCACGATCTTCGTTGTGTTCTTTGGTCCTGTGGCCTTCTTGGCCCTGATGAAGGATAACGAGAACAATCCCGGGATACAGGCGCTGCACGCGCTGGACCATGTGGTCGAAAATGCCATGTTAACGGAGCAGCAGTTTGTCTTTCTGGTTCTGGCCGTGTTGCTGGGCATTACGCTGGTCTGTTTCCTCCTTAGTTGGGTCATCAGCATCCGCATCTACGCCAAAAAGAGCTATTAAGAAGAAAAGCGGAGTCCCCTCCGAAGGGGGACTCCGCTTTTTCTGCAACAAACAAGGGAAATCACAGCCAACCGCCGCCGTGCAGAATAAAGATCCAGCCGGTAAGAGTCAACGCCGAGAGCAGCGTGGTAGCCGCAATCGCACTGGCGGTCAAAACGCCCTCGTGCCCCATATTCTTGGCCATAACGTAGGAACTGGGGGTGGTGGGGCTGCCCAGCATGATGAGCAGTGCGATCAGTTCCTTTTCCCGGAAGCCCAGCGCCAAGGCGCAAGGGATAAAGATGGCCGACAACCCTACCGTTTTGATCAGTGCCGCCACCAGCGTGGGACCGGCCTTTTTCAGCGCCTTGGTTCCCTCAAAACTGGCGCCGATGGAGAGCAGGGCCAGCGGCGTGGTCAGCGAGGCCAGACTGTTCAAGGTCTTGTCGGCAATGGTGGGCAGTTCCACCGGCAGCAAGCTGAACACCGTTCCGGCCAGAATGCCCAACAGGATCGGGTTGGTCACCACGCCCCGCAAAAGCTGGCCCGGTTTGGGAGCCGCATGCTGCCCCTGCGGGGATTCGACCATCAGGATCAACACCGCGAAGATATTGAAAAGCGGCACACTGCCCAGAATCATCAGCGGGGCCATACCGGCGTCACCGTAAATGTTCTGGATAAAGGCCACCCCCAGCACCGCCGCGCTGCTGCGGTAGGACGCCTGCACAAACTCACCGATGATGGACTTATCCCGCACCAGAAGCCGGGCCAGTCCCCAAATCACCAAAATACTGATCAGCGTTGCCCCAAAGCAAAACAGCACAAACTTGGGCTGGAAGTCGTGGACCATATCCACATCCGCCATATCGAGAAAGAGCATCACCGGCAGGGTGATTTTAAAGGTCAGCTTATCCGACGCCTTGCAAAACGCCTTGGGCAAAAAGCCCCATCTGCCCAAGATGCCGCCGGCCACCATGACCAAAAAAACCGGCAGCGTGGCATCCAAGCTGAAAATCAAATTCTCCAAACCGTTCATTCCGTATCCCCTCACACACAAAACGGGCCTTGTACGGCCCTGTCGATTTATGGTATCATGGAATCACGGATTTTTCAACTGCCTGCCGTTTATCGGCACTTTTTGTACATTTATCGTGGAAAAATCCGGTGCAAGGCCTTGACAAACTGTGGAGGGCTTGCTATAATTAGTTGCTGTGCCAAAACGGCACAGTTTATCCTTGCCCTTTGCGTGGGCAAAGGGCCATACGTCCAAAAGGAGGTGCACAGAATATGGCTAAGTACGAAACCATGATGGTTACCACCGCCAACCTCGACGAGGAGGCTTCCGCTGCTCTGATCAACAAGTTCAAGAACCTGATCGCAGCGAATGGTACGATCGATTCTGTTGATGATTGGGGCAAGAAGCGTCTCGCCTATCCCATCAACGATGAGACCGAGGGTGTGTACACGGTGATCAAGTTCACCAGCGAGCCCGATTTCCCGGCTGAGCTGGACCGTATCTACAAGATCACGGAAGGCGTTCTTCGCAGCATGATCATTGCTGAAGAGGAGTAAGAGGTACCAAAAATGCTGAATGTTGTTGCAATTATGGGCCGCCTTGCGCGGGACCCGGAACTTCGCCAAACCACGACCGGCAAAAGCGTTGCATCCTTTACCATTGCGTGTGACCGCAACGGCAAACGCGATGCCAACGGCCAGAGTCAGGCCGACTGGATCCCCGTGACTGCGTGGGACCGCACGGCGGAATTTGTGTGCAAGTATTTCCAGAAAGGTTCGCTGATCGTCGTGGACGGTCGTTTGCAGAGCCGCTCCTATCAGGACAAAAACGGAAATAACCGCACCGCGATTGAGATCGTGGCCAACAACGTCAACTTTGCGGGACCCAAGTCCTCCAACGCCGCACCCAGCATGGGCGGCGCCAACTACGGCGCCCCGATGGCAGAACCCGCCGCCCGCCCCGCTGTGCAGCAGGCACCTGCGCCGAGCTATTCCGCCGGCAGCAACGATGACTTTGCACTGATCGAGGACGAAGGCGACCTGCCGTTCTAACAAATCGATTGTAGAATCCAACAAGGAGGTTACCACAATGGCTATGGATCGTTCTTCCCGCCCGATGCATCGTGGCCGCAAGAAGGTTTGCAGCTTCTGCGTCGATCGCGTTGAGCACATTGATTACAAGGATCTGCCCCGCCTGCGCAAGTACGTGAGCGAGCGCGCCAAGATCATTCCCCGCCGTGTGACCGGTACCTGCGCGTTCCATCAGCGTGAGCTGACGGTCGCCATCAAGCGTGCCCGTTATATGGCGCTGATGCCCTACGTGAGCGACTAATCGCCCCGGCATCCAAAACGTGCAAAAAAAGAGCAGCTCTTGCGAGCTGCTCTTTTTCTATGGTTTCTCTTTTCCACAAAACAGGGCAGCTCCCTTGGGGAGCTGCCCTGTTTTGTTATACTGGTTTTGCTCAGGAAGTAAACCGATCCCGCAGGTTCTTGAAAAAGCCCTTACGCTTTTCGTAGTTTTCATCCTTGAGGCTGTCTTCAAAGGCCTTCAGGGCCTCACGCTGGGTGCGGTTGAGCTTCTTGGGAATCTCCACCTCGACGATCACATACTGGTCGCCGCGGCCGCGCCCGTTGAGGTACTGGATGCCCTGCCCCCGCAGGCGGAACTTGGTTCCGCTTTGGGTGCCCTCGGGAATCCGCTGGGCCACTTTGCCATCCACGGTAGGTACTTCGATCTCAGCGCCCAGAACGGCCTGCGAATAGGTGATGGGCACACGCACATACACATCGTAGCCATCCCGCTCAAACACAGCATCCCGCTTGACCGTCACATGGACGATCACATCACCCGACGGACCGCCATTGCTGCCTGCATCGCCTTGACCCCGCAGTGCAATGTTCTGATCGTCGTCGATGCCCGCAGGGATCTTGACTTCCAGCGTCTTGCGCGTGCTGGTCTTGCCGGTACCCCGGCAGGTCTTGCAGGGGTTCTTAATAATAGTACCGCGACCGCCACAATGGGGGCAGGGCTGTTGGCTCTGCATCACACCAAAGGGGGTGCGCTGCTGGGTCACCACATACCCGCGGCCGCCGCATTGGGTACAGGTCTCAGGGGTGGTACCCGATTCGCAGCCGTTGCCGTTACAGTCGGGGCAGGTCTGCTGCCGGTTGAGGGTGATCTTCTTGGTGCAGCCATGGGCCGCTTCCTCGAAGGTCAGAATCACGCTGGCCTGAATATCATGCCCTTTGCGGGGGGCGTTGGGGTTGGCCCGGGACGAGGTTCCAAAACCGCCGAAGCCGCCGAAACCACCGCCAAAAATATCGCCGAAGATATCGCCCAGATCCACACCGCCGGCGCCGCCAAAGCCACCGAAACCGCCGCCGGACTGCCCAGCCCCATAGTTGGGGTCGACACCGGCAAAGCCGAACTGGTCATAGCGCTTGCGTTTTTCCGGATCCGAAAGGATATCGTGGGCCTCGTTGACCTCCTTGAACTTTTCCTCAGCGGTTTTGTCGCCGGAGTTCAGGTCGGGGTGGTACTTTTTGGCCAGCTTGCGGTAGGCACTTTTGATCTCGGCATCGGTGGCATTTTTGCCGAGGCCCAGTACCTCATAATAATCACGTTTTTCTGCCATAGAATCAATCCCCTCTATATGGGTTTTCTTTCACTAACCCCGCAAGGGCCGCCGCCTTGCCGGGCGGCGGCCTTTGTTAGGGTATCAGGTTATTGATTAGACTTCATGGAAGTCGGCATCCACAGCGCCGTCATCCTTGGGCTGGCTGCCGCCCTGCGCACCGGGGTTGGCACCGGGGTTGGCACCGGGCTGCTGAGCGCCCTGCGCCTGAGCAGCCTGCTGGTACACCTTCTCGCTGATGGCGTAGAAAGCCTTCTGCAGCTCATCCTGCTTTGCCTTGATGTCGTCAATGCTGCCGGACTTCAGGGCTTCCTTCAGAGCAGCGAGCTTGGTCTCGACCTCGCTCTTCTCCTCGGCGGAAACCTTGTCGCCGAACTCGTTCATGGCCTTCTCGGTCTGGAACACCATCTGGTCGGCGTTGTTGCGCACATCCACTTCCTCACGGCGCTTCTTATCCTCGGCGGCATACTGCTCGGCGTCCTTAACAGCCTTGTCGATGTCGTCCTTGCTCATGTTGGTGGAAGCGGTGATGGTAATGCTCTGCTCCTTGCCGGTGCCCAGATCCTTGGCGCTGACATGGACGATGCCGTTGGCATCAATGTCGAAGGTAACTTCGATCTGCGGCACACCGCGAGGCGCCGGAGCAATGCCATCCAGATGGAAGGTTCCGAGGCTCTTGTTGTCCTTCGCGAACTCACGCTCGCCCTGCAGGACGTTGACCTCTACGCTGGGCTGGTTATCCGCAGCGGTGGAGAAGATCTGGCTCTTCTTGGTGGGGATGGTGGTGTTGCGGTCGATGATCTTGGTGCAAACGCCGCCCAGCGTCTCAATACCGAGACTCAGCGGGGTAACATCCAACAGCAGCAGGCCCTTGACGTCGCCCTGCAGCACGCCGCCCTGAATGGCAGCGCCCACAGCCACGCACTCGTCGGGGTTGATGCCCTTGAAGGGCTCGCAGCCCAGTTCCTTCTTGACCGCGTCGTAGACGGCGGGAATACGGGTGGAACCACCGACCATCAGCACTTTGGCCAGATCGGAGGCCTTCAGGCCGGCATCGGCCAGCGCCTTGCGAACGGGGGTCATGGTGCGATCCACCAGATCGGAGGTCAGCTCATTGAACTTGGCGCGGGTCAGCGTCATGTCAAGATGCTTGGGGCCGTTGGCGTCCGCCGTGATGAAGGGCAGGTTGATGTTGGTGGAAGTCGCGCTGGACAGCTCGATCTTCGCCTTCTCGGCAGCTTCCTTCAAGCGCTGCGCAGCCATCTTGTCGTTGCGCAGGTCGATGTTGTTCTCCCGCTTGAAGTCCTCAGCCATCCAGTCGATGATGCGCTGGTCGAAGTCATCGCCGCCCAGATGGGTGTCGCCGTTGGTGGCCAGAACTTCGGTAACGCCGTCGCCCATCTCGATGATGGAAACGTCGAAGGTGCCGCCGCCGAGGTCGTAGACCATGATCTTCTGATCGGCTTCCTTATCGATGCCGTAGGCCAGAGAAGCGGCCGTGGGCTCGTTGATGATACGCTTAACGTTCAGGCCCGCGATGGTACCGGCGTTCTTGGTCGCCTGACGCTGGCTGTCGTTGAAGTAGGCAGGCACCGTGATGACCGCCTCGGTGACAGGCTCGCCCAGATAGGCCTCGGCGTCAGCCTTCAGCTTGGAGAGGATCATGGCGCTGATCTCTTCCGGGGTGTAATCCTTGCCGCCGGCATGGACCTTCTCGGCCGTGCCCATCTTACGCTTGATGGAAGAAATGGTGTTTTCGGGGTTGGTGATGGCCTGACGCTTTGCGACCTGACCCACCAGACGCTCGCCGGTCTTGGTGAAGCCTACCACAGAAGGCGTGGTACGCGCGCCTTCGGCGTTGGCGATAACAACGGGCTCGCCGCCCTCCATAACGGCAACACAGCTATTGGTGGTGCCAAGGTCAATACCAATGATTTTGCTCATACTATAAAACTCCCTTCAAAAATGCATTTGAATGTGGTGAATGTTGTATTTATCTGAAACGGGTGTTGCCCGATTCATACGTTATTCTGCAACGACTACCGTTGCGTGGCGAATGATCTTATCGCCGATTTTGTAGCCCTTCTGGAACACCTGCACCACAGTGCCGCTCTCCTGCCCTTCGGCGGGGGGAACCTGCTGCACAGCGTTCATGAAGTTGGGGTCAAACGGCTTGGACAGCGCCTCGATCTCGGTGATGTGCAGGTTTTCCAGCGCTTTGGCCGCCTTATCCAGCGTCATCATGACGCCCTTCTTGTAGTTTTCGTCGGTGCAGACGGCGTTGGCAGCCATGTCCAGCGTATCCAAGATTCCCAAAATCTGGGTGACCGCGTGGGAAATACCGTCGTTGAATTTCTGGTCGGCCTCCCGCTGGGAACGCTTGCGGTAGTTATCGTACTCGGCCGCGGTGCGCAGCAGTTGGTCTTTCAGCTCGGCGTTTTTCTTCTCGCTGGCTTCCAGCTTAGCTTGCAGCGCTGCTTGCTCGTGATGATGTTTCTCCTTTTTATCGGCCTTGCACCCCGACGCAGCAGTCTGTTCCGCTTCCGTCTTGGTTTCGGTCTCGGGGGCCTCGGCAGCCTGTTCAGGCTGGGTCGCCGTCTTTTTTTCGTTTTCTGTTTTGTGGCTCATTGCGGATCCTCCTTATCCTTTTATTGGCCCTGCCCGGCCATGCTCTGTCCCAACTTGGTGGCGAAGTAATCGAGGATCGGCAGCAGGCGCCGGTACTCCATTCGGGTGGAACCGATCAACGCTACCGAACCGGTCAAACCGCCGCCGGCCAGATACCGCTTACTGACGATACAGGCGCCCGGCATAGCCGGGTCCAAATCGCTGTCCAGCGTAGCGGTGATCTTGCCGCCGTCAGGGCGAAGCAGCTCGGTGGCCGCCTCGTTGTCCGAGAAGATCTCTAGCAGTGTGCCGAGATTTTCTCGCACATCGGGCATTTTGGCCAGATATTGTGCGCCCTGCAAACATGCCTGCGGCCCGGTGGTAACCAAGGCCTGTGCGGCCAAAACCACGGGCGCCAGCCGCTCCCCGGCTGCCAGCACCATACTGGCGGTGAGCATCGGGCTTAGATCCTGCGGGGCCACAAAGGTCAGCCCGCGGTTCAGCAACTGGGCCAGATTGGCGGCATCATCCCGGGTCAAGCCGGTGTCCACCCGCGCCACGCGGGTGCGGACGCCGCCGGCACTGGTAACGGCCAACACCGCCGCCGAGTAGCGGCCGACCTGCACCACCTCAAAGTGGGCGATGCAAAGGTCCGGCGCCTGCGGCGTGGTGACCGCGGCAGCACATTCGGTCAAATCGGCTAGGCAACGGGCGGCAGCAGGTGCCAGCTTCTCGGGTTCCACATCCATACCCGCAAACAGCGCGTCGATGTGTTCCCGGTCCGCTTCCGGCAGTTGGGTGCTGCCCGGTGCGTCGATGAGATGATCGAGGTAGTAGCGATACCCCTGCGCACTGGGCACGCGCCCGGCGCTGGTGTGGGGCTGTTCCAGCAGTCCCAACTTGGTCAGGGCAGCCATCTCGTTGCGCAGGGTGGCACTGGACAGTGCCATATCAAAGTAGCTAGCCAGCAGACCGGAGCCTACCGGCTCGCCGTCACTGGCATACAGGGCAACAATAGCTTCTAGGATCCGCTGCTTGCGGGCATCCATCGCCATGTCGCTCATCTCCTTTGCTGCGTTTCTGAGTTTGTTTTAGCACTCCATATCTCCGAGTGCTAAACTTATTATACCCCCCAAATTTCGCCTGTCAAGAGGTTTGCCGAAACTTTTTATAAGTTTAACAGTTTCGTCACAATCCCCTTCCTGCCCACCGCTTGACAGCGTCCTGCCGTAGTTTTATACTACTTTGTAAATTCTTATTATAATAAGTAAAGAAGGCGTACCCTTATGCAGACTTCCTCGGATGATAAGGCATTTTTGGCCAACGACCCTCTTGGCGGCTTATTGCTGCGTTTGGCACTTCCCACGGTGGCCGCGCAACTCATCAATATGCTGTACAACATCGTGGACCGTATCTACATCGGCCACATTCCCGAAATCGGTGCTATGGCGCTAACCGGTGTGGGGGTTTGCCTTCCGCTGATTATGATTGTTTCTGCCTTTGCGGCCTTGGTGGGCAACGGTGGTGCGCCCCGGGCCACCATCGCCATGGGGCAAGGCAACAAAGAAAAGGCCGAGCAGATCCTCGGCAACTGCTTTGCGCTGCAGATCGTCATCTCGGCTGTGCTGACCGTCCTTCTCTTTTTGGGGGATCGCACCTTCTTGTTGGCTTTCGGCGCCAGCGGCAATACCATTGACTACGCTGTGGCCTACATGGATATCTACGCTGTGGGTACCATCTTTGTACAGATGACGCTGGGCATGAACGCCTTCATCACGGCACAGGGCTTTGCCAAGGAAGGCATGCTCTCGGTGCTGATCGGCGCCGTGGCCAACATCCTTCTGGATCCCGTTTTCATCTTTGTGTTCAACATGGGCGTGCGCGGTGCCGCGCTGGCCACCGTGCTCTCTCAGGCGCTGTCCTGTGTGTGGGTGCTCTCCTTCCTGTTCGGCAAGCGCACCTTCCTGCGGCTGCGCAAAGCCAACGTTCAGCTTCGCCCCAGTGTGTTGCTGCCCTGCGTGGCCCTTGGCGCCGCTACCTTTATTATGCAGGCCAGCGAGAGTGTGATCTCGGTAGCGTTTAACGCTTCGCTGCTGCGCTACGGTGGCGATCTGGCCGTAGGTGCCATGACGATCCTCTCCAGCGTTATGCAGTTTGCCATGCTGCCGCTGCAAGGACTGGGCCAAGGCGCCCAACCCATTATCAGCTACAACTATGGCGCCGGCAAACGGGATCGGGTGAAAAAAGCCTACTTCTTACTGCTGCGGGCAAGTTTGTTCTACTCCTGCCTATTGTGGCTCTTGGTGGAACTGTTCCCGCAGGCCTTTGCCGCAATGTTCACCAGCGACGCCGAATTGGTGGCCTATACTGGCAATGCGCTGCGCATCTATGTGGCTGCCCTCTTCCTCTTTGGGATTCAGATGGCCTGCCAGATGACCTTTACCTCGCTGGGCAAGGCCAAACAGTCCATTCTGGTGGCGGTCATGCGCAAGTTCATCCTGCTGCTGCCGCTGATCTACGTGATGCCGCTGCTGTTCCGGGAAGATCAGGCCCGCGCCGTCTATATGGCGGAACCGGTGGCCGATGTTCTGGCGGTCGCTTTCACAACGGTGCTGTTCTTCTTCACCTTCCGCAAAGTGCTGCGGCAGATGGACAAGCCGGCAGCGTAAAACATCACTCCTCCATCCAGCGCGCCAAAAAGTTCGCGGCCATCGTGATGGCTTGGACGGTTTCGGGCTTGGGGGCAGGATCCCGCAAGGTGCCGGGCAGCAATACGGCGCCTTCTACATCGCCGTGGGCCACAATGGGCGCCAAGCACAAAATCACCCGTTCCCCCCGCTCAAAAAGCCGCAGCCGCTTGGCGGGGTTCTCCGGTGCGGTATAGGTCGCCCGGCCGGAAAGCAGATGCTCGGTCTCGGTGGAAATATCCCGGCCCATCATATCGTTTTTGCCGCTGCCCGAGGCCGCTGTGATGCGGGCCCGGTCACAGACCAGCACCGGCCGCTCTAAATTTTTGGCCAGCACCTCGGCATAGACCGCGGAAAGCTGGCCCACTTCTGCCAACGGGGAGTACTTTTTAAACACCACTTCCCCGTCGGCAGCGGTATAAATTTCCAAGGTATCCCCCTGACGGATACGCTGGGTACGGCGGATTTCTTTGGGAATCACCACCCGTCCCAGTTCATCGATTCTACGCACAATTCCGGTTGCTTTCATAGAATGTTCCTCCCCTACGGTTTTGTGGTAGTATTTGCTAAATGTCGGATTTTATGTACAGGAGACTGGGTATGGACCTTTTACAGACCACGCTGTGCTATCTGGAGCAGGATGGCTGCTATCTGATGCTGCACCGCATAAAGAAAAAGCAGGATGTGAACCACGACAAATGGATTGGCGTGGGGGGCAAGTTTGAACCCGGCGAAACGGCGCTGGACTGCGCGATGCGGGAAGTACAGGAAGAAACCGGCCTGACCATGCAGACCCCACGCTATCGGTGCATGGTGGATTTCTACTGTCCGCCTTGGCCCGCCGAGCGGATGCACCTATATACCTGCACCGAGTTCACCGGCACGCTGACGGACTGCGACGAGGGCACACTGGAATGGGTGCCCAAAGATGCCGTTTTGTCGCTGCCCATCTGGCCCGGCGACAAGCTGTTTTTCCGGTTGTTGGCCGAAGAAGCGCCGTTTTTCCATCTGGAACTTTACTATGACGGCGACACCCTGCGCCGCGCTGTGTTGGACGGTACACCGGTTTCACTGTAAGGCAAGCCCCTCCCCTTCTGGGGAGGGGCTTTTTATCGCTCTGCCTTGCACAAATGCACAAAAAAGGGTATACTAGTTCTATCTATAAAAACATGTGGGAGGGTCTACCATGAAAGCCGATCGTTACCGTTTTGACGGCGCACAGCCGTGCCATCTGCGGGAGCTGCCCTGCGACAGCAAACGCGACGGTGTGGATAAAGAGCGAATTCTTGAGAAAACCGCCCGCAATTTGCAGGAGATGGCCGCCTTGCAGGACGCCCTATATGCCGATGGCCGGGAAGGGCTGATCTTTGTACTGCAGGCGTTGGACGCTGCCGGCAAGGACAGCACCATCAAGCATGTAATGGGCGGGTTGAATCCGCAGGGCGTGCGGGTGACCAGCTTCAAACAACCCAACAGCGAGGAATTGAGCCACGATTTTCTATGGCGTGTCCACAAAGCGCTGCCGCCCCGGGGATCCATTGCCATCTTCAACCGCAGTTACTATGAAGACGTGCTGGTGGTGCAGGTCCACGACCTGCAGAAGACCTACCGGATGCCGCCCCGCACGTTGGAGGATGACAGGAAAGACTTTTTCAAAAAGCGCTACCGGCAGATCCGCAACTATGAGGAATACCTGTATGAGAACGGCTACCGGGTGGTCAAAATCTTCCTCCATGTTTCGAAAGAAGAGCAGAAGAAGCGTTTTTTGGAGCGCATCGACAATTCCTCCAAAAACTGGAAATTCTCGATGAGCGACGTAAAAGAGCGCGCCCACTTTGAGGAATATATGGATACCTTTGAAACGGTGATCGAGGAGACCGCTACCGAGCACAGCCCTTGGTACGCCCTGCCCGCCGATCAAAAATGGTATACCCGCTATCTGGTCAGTGAGATCGTGGTGGATGCCCTGCGCCGCTGCTGCCACGAATATCCTCAACTGCACCAAGATGCGCTGGCGGAATTGAAAGACTGCCGCACCAAATTGGAAGCGGAGGAATAACCATGGCCCCCATTCGTGTGTTACAGGTCATGCCGGCCATGGATGCCGGCGGTATGGAGACTTTTGTGATGAACGTCTACCGTACCATCGACCGGGAACAGGTACAGTTTGATTTTTTGTACCATTACAATAAAAGCTGCTTTTTTGACGACGAGATTTTGTCGCTGGGCGGGCGGATCTACAAGCTGACTGTGCGGCAGGACAACAATCTGCCCCGCTATCTGCGGGAATTGCGAGCCCTGTTTGCCGACCATCCCGAATGGCGGATCCTCCACGGGCATTACAGTGGGTTTGGCATGTTTTACAACACCGTGGCCCGCCGGGCTGGGATTCCGGTGCGGGTGGGGCACAGCCACAACACCGCCTACGAGCACAATCTGGTAGGCACGCTGGACCGGCTGATGAGCCTGCGGTTTTCCGCCGGGTTGACCGACCGCTTTGCTTGCAGCGAACAGGCCGGCAAGATGCTGTACGGACAGGCCCCTTTTACCGTGCTGCCCAACGGCATCGACACGGCCCTTTTTGCGGCCCGGGATCCCCAGCGGCGGGCATTGCTGCGCGGCGATCTGGGCGTAGCTGACAACGAGATTCTTTTCGGCCACGTGGGCCGGTTCAGCGCCCAGAAAAACCACGCCGGATTGCTGCGGATCTTTGCGGCGGTGCATCGCCGCCTGCCCCGGGCCCGGTTGGTGCTGCTGGGCGGCGGTCCCGCCCCCTACATAGAAAAGATGCAGGCGTTGACCCGGGAATTACAGTTGGGCGACAGCGTGATCTTTGCCGGGGTGCGCAGCAACATTCAGGGCTTTTACGATGCCATGGATGCTTTTTTGCTGCCCAGCCTGTTTGAAGGCCTGCCGGTAGTGCTCATCGAAGCCCAGACCGCCGGCCTGCCCTGTTTTGTGGCAGACACCATCGACCGGGGTGCTGCCTTTACCGACCGGGTCCATTTTCTGCCGCTGCAAGACACTGACGCTTGGGCCAACTGCATCGCCGCCGCCAGTTTGCGGCGTGACCCGCAAGCCCGGCACAAAGCAGAAGAAGCCGGATATGACATCCATCACAGCGCCGGCGTGCTGCAGGAGTTTTATCTGCGCCGCCACAGGGAGGTGACGGCATGACCCCCCGCGAAACGCCGCGGTGCGAGATCGCCGTGATTGTGCCGGTACACAATGCCGCCGCCTTTCTGCCCGACTGTCTGGATTCCATCGCCGCCCAACGGTTTGACGATTTTTGCTGTATTTTGGTGGACGACGGATCTACCGATGACTCCCCTGTCCTCTGCGATGAAATTGCCCAGAACGACCGCCGTTTTGTGGTGATCCACCAACCCCAAAGCGGGGTCAGTGCCGCCCGCACCGCCGGAGTGCGCCGTGCCCGGGCAGAAGGAGCGATCTGGCTGGCTTTCTGTGATGCGGATGACCGGTATCACCCCGATTTTCTGCGCACGCTCCATACGGCCGCACAGGACGCCGCCCTGCCGTTGGCCTGCTGCCGGTACGATACCTTTACCGATACCGCCCCTGCCGATGCGCCGGCCCCTGAGAACTACAAGGTGCTGACCGCCCCGGATCATCTGGAGGCGCTGCTTCACGACCATGGGGTAGACTATGGGCTGTGGAACAAATTGTATGCCGCTGGCCTTTTGACCGAGGCGATGCTGGACAACGGCCTTGCCTACAACGAAGATTTGCTGGCCAACTGGCAAGCCTTTCTGCGGGCGCCGGGATGCGCCTTCTGCGATTTTGCAGGATACCATTACCGGCAGCACCCCGACAGCGCCAGTCACCGGGCGCTGCCGCCCCAAAGCATTGACGACCAGCGCCGGGCCGCCGCCCTGATCCGGGCCAGCGTACCGGAACAATGGCCGTCGTTGCAGCAGTCTGCCAACGCCTTCTACTATGAAAAGCTGGTGTATCTGGCCAGTATGATCCATCGCCGGGCCGACGCGGACGAGTACCGTGTCCAGTTGGGCGAGTTAAATATCGGCATCACTGCGGGACTGTGGGACCCCCAGCTGGGCCGCAATCCCCGGTTGCCTTGGTCCATCCGCCTTGCGGCGTGGGCCAGCATCTATGCCCCCAAATTCTGGCGGCGGATCTGCCGCAAATTCTTGAAGGATAGGCAATAAGTTTCATGCGTTTTTTATGGATCCTTGACCGGGTGGAAAATCCCGCCAGTGCCAACGCACTGCTGGCCAGCCGTCTGGCCGCCCAACTACTGGCGGCAGGGCACAGCGTAGATCTGCTGGAACTGTGGGACGGCCAAACACTGCCCCCCGCAGCGCCCGCCGGTGCTGTACAGCATACCCTCGCCTTTGCCGATGAGCGCCTGATGAACACCGCGTTGGAAAACGGTGTCAAAGGTGGCACGCCGGTGCCGCTGCGGCTTCTGCGTCTGGCCGCACACCCCACAGCGGTGGCGGCAGCTTTTCGTCAGTTGGTGCTGCATGCGCCCCGCCGCACGGTGGATACCCGCCGGGAGATCGAGCGGTTGGATGCACGCTATCATTTTGACGCGGTCTGCGCCGTCTGCGCGCCCTACCGCGCTGCCTTTGCACTGGAAACTGCCCATATTACCGGGAAGAAACTGCTGTGGCAGTTGGACCCCTATGCCAGCAATCAGGACTATCAGGCACCGGGCGGCTTTGCCCGGGAAGGACAGTTGCTGGACGCCCTTGATGCTTCCTTTATTACACCGCAGGCTCTGCCCGATTATGAAGGCGGCCCCTTAAGCCCTTGGCGAGAGAAGGTTCATCTTCTGGGGTTCCCGGTGCTGCTGCCCGGTCAGCCGGTGCCCGCCCATACCGGCATTCGCTGTGTATTCTGCGGCAGCCTATACCCCACGGTGCGGGAACCGGATTTTGCCTTGTCCCTGTTTGCCGCACTGAACGAACCGGATGTAACGCTGACCATGGCCGGCGGCGGTTGGCAGCGCTTTGCCGCCCAAGCCCAACAGGCCGCCGAAGTGCTGGGTGACCGCTTTGTGCGTCCCGGTCCCGTCCCCCCGGCGCAGGCCGCCGCCTTGGAGACCGGTGCCGACATCCTGCTTAGTCTGGGCAACCGGTACGACAACCAGATGCCCAGCAAACTGTTTGGCTATCTGGGCACCGGCAAACCGGTACTGCATCTCGCTGTAAGCCCTACCGATCCCACCCTGCCCTATCTGGCCCGGTATCCACTGGCGTTGGTATTGCACCAGCAGGAGGGCGTCACCCCGGCGGTGGTGGACCGGCTGCGCGGTTGGCTGCGCACTGTCCTAGGACAGCGGCTTCCCTATGAGCAGGTAGCCGCTCTGTACCCTGAATTCACCCCCGAGCAGGTCGCCACGGATTTCTTGTCTGCCCTGCGCTGATTTTTTAAGAAAGGAGGTCCCGCCATGCACGTTCTATGGCTTGTCAGTATGACCCTGCCGCAGGCGGCTGCCGCTTGCGGGCTGCCCGGAGCCAGCGATGTGAGCGGTGGTTGGCTGACCGGTCAGCTCACCGCCCTGCGGGACCACCCGACCTTGCAGCTTGCAGTGGTCTGTGTGGACGCACGCCAGCAAGCCGAACGGTGCGGTGACTGGGACGGTGTGCGTTACCACATTCTGCCCAGTGCCGAAGATTTTCCTGCCTTGTTGAAGCAGCACCGCCCCGATCTCGTCCACATCTGGGGGACCGAATACGCGGCAGCAGCCGCCATGCAGCAGGCTGCTGCCGCCCAAAACCTACCGGTTTTGATCGGCATGCAGGGGGTCATGCGGGATTGCGCCGCCCATCTGTGCGACGGCGTCCCCCCGCGTTACCGTCAATCTACCAAACTGGACCATCTGCTGGATCGCTTGATCCCCGGTGCTTTGCTGGACAACCTGCAAGCCAGTTTTGATGCACTGGCCCAAAGCGAGGCTGCCCTGCTGGGCCAAGCCCGCTACATTACCGGCCGCACGGCGTTTGATCGTCAAGCCGTAACGGATTTGGTCCCACAGGCCCGCTATTTTTCCTGCAACGAAACACTGCGGCCCGCTTTTTACCGCGGTCCGCTATGGCAGGCGCGGCATTTTGGCCGGGCGCCGGTCTTGCTGCTGTCGCAGGGAAATTATCCGCTGAAAAACCTGCACACCGTATTGCAGGCTTTGTCCGCCATTTTGCAGCGTTGGCCCGACGCCCAACTGCGCATCGCGGGCTGGCCGCCGTTGGACAAAGGTCCGCTGTTTCAGCCCTTGATCGGGCGGCTCTTCCCCTACCAGCGGTACTGCCGGGAGCTGGCCGCTCAACTGGGCGTAACCGACCATATTCGGTACACCGGCCCGTTGGATGCCGCCGCCATGCGGCAGGCCTATCTGGATGCCGACCTCTTTCTGCTGCCATCGCTGAGCGAAAACAGTCCCAACAGCTTGGGAGAGGCCATGTTGCTGGGAATGCCCTGTGTAGCCAGTTGCGCCGGCGGAATCCCCACCATGCTGACGAACGGCACGCAGGGGCTGCTGTATGGCGCAGCGCTGGATGCCGAAGGGTTGGCCAATGCCATCACGACGGTACTCAGCGCCCCCGATGGCGGCACAGCATTGGGGCAAGCGGCACGGGCCCGCGCACTGCAAACTCATGATGCCGCCGCCAACGCCGAAGCCCTAACGGGTATCTACCAAACCATCTTGCAGGAGGAAACACGGTGAGCCAGTGGAAAACCAGCATCATCATTCCCTGCTATAAGGCTGCCGGCACGCTGCGCCGGGCGGTACGAAGTGCACTGGACGGCGCTCCGCAGGACGTGGAGCTGCTGTTGGTGGAGGATGGCAGCCCCGATGATACCGGCGCGTTGTGTGACGAGCTGGCCGCCGAAGATGCCCGTATTACGGCACTGCACCGCCCCAACGGCGGCGCCGGCGCCGCCCGCAACACCGGGCTGGATGCAGCCCATGGCGACTGGGTCTTGTTTTTAGACGCCGATGACGAGCTGCTGCCCGGTCTTTGGCAAGCTTTAGCTGCGCTGCCCATCACCGACGAGGAGATGATCCTCTTTGGTTTACGACGGGCCAGTGCCCCTCAGCAGGCGGTTTTGCCCCCAGCCACCGGTCGGTACGCCGGTCTGGCTGCGCTGGGAGAGGCGTTGTCTGCCTTACTGTTTGAAACCGGACTGTTGGCCGCCCCCTACCCCAAACTGTTCAAACGCACCACGATGGGGGACCTTCGCTTTGACGAAACCCTCAAAATCAATGAAGATGTCCTGTTTAACATACTTTTTTTACAAAAAACGACTGCCATTTATTGTCTGCGTGGTGTATACTATAAGCAAAATGATCAGGAGGCCGGCAGTTTGTCCCGTTCCCTGCGGGGGGATCTGCTGGATGCCGAGGCTGTTACCCGCCCCGCGTTAGAGGCCCTGCTCACCCAGCAGGGCTTGGACCCCGCCCCCTACCTGCAAACCAGCCGGGTGCGCGCTTGTTTGAACCAGTACGGGCTGCTTACCGGATGCCGAGGTTCCCTGTCTTTTGGGCAGCGGCGGACACTTTTCGCCCGCATTTTGGCCGACAACGATGCCCGGGCAGCCCTGACCCGCCGCCTGCAGCAAGATCCCAACCGGCTGTTGGCTTTGCCCTACCGTCTGGGTGTGGCAGGCCGTTGGCCCGGTTTTCTGGCCGCTTATACGCTGGCCAAACAACGTTTTCTGTAACCAAGGAGCAACCGCATGGGTAGTCCCCCAAAAATCAGTATTGTTTCTACGGTATATAACACCGGACCTTTTCTGGAACAGGCTGTGCGCAGTATTCTGGCGCAGACCTTCTCGGATTTTGAACTGCTCTTGATCGATGACGGCAGTTCCGACGGGTCCGGGCCGCTCTGCGATGTTCTGGCAGCACAGGACGGGCGGATCCGGGTCTTTCACCAACCCAACGGCGGCCCCGCCAGCGCCCGCAATAAAGGCCTTGACAATGCCCGGGGCGCCTATATCGGGTTTGTGGATTCCGACGACCTGATCGAGCCCACCATGTACGAAGTGCTGTACCGGGCGGTTCAACTGCCCGGTGTGCGGCTGGCCGCCTGCAGCGGCGACTGCATCGACGAAGCAGGACAAACCATTGCAGGACGGCAGGTGGCCATTCGTCAGCACGGGGTACGGGATGCCGAGGAACTGTTGCTGGAGACCTTTCAGACCGGCAGTTACTATGGACCGTTGAGCTGGAACAAATTGTTTGACATTCGTCTGTTCCGGGAAAAGGGCATCCACTACGACGAAACGATGCTCTTTGGGGACGATGCCAGTGTGCTGCACCGCGTATTTGAGGGCGAGCAATGCAACTGCCTGCCTGATGTTCTATACCACTACCGCACCCGGGCCGGACAGATCACCGGCACAGGGACCGCGACCTTTCCCCCGCGAAAGTTGGATGATTTGCGCATGTACTGGGATTGGCTACAATATTTTGCCATCCGACCGGGACGAGAGGACTACCGCCGCTGGGCCACCGTATGGTATTGGCGGGTATTTTATCAGTTTTGGTGCCAAGCCGGTGCGGCAGGCAACCTACCGGAACTGAAGCCTAAGTTTTTGGCCCACAAAAAGCATTTAGACGCCGTATTGCCGAATCTTCTGCGCAGCGATCTGCTGCCTGCCGGGGAAAAGCTGCGTGCCGTCTTATTTTGCGCCAACCCCACGGTGCTGTACACCGCAGCCACCGGCTGGGGACGGTTGGCCGCAAAAAAGAGGAAGGGGAATTGATTGATGGAACGGATTGCAATCAGCGTGATCATACCGATCTACAACACCAAACGTTTTTTGGCCGAATGTCTGGACAGCATTCTGGCGCAAGATATTACGCTGCCCTATGAAGTGCTGCTGGTGGACGATGGTTCCACCGACGGCTGCGGCGAACTTTGCGACGAATATGCCGCCAAAGATTCTCGGATCCGGGTGTTCCATCAGGAGAATCAGGGCCTTTCTGCAGCCCGCAACACCGGCATCGATGCCGCACGGGGCCGTTACTACGCCTTTGTGGACTCCGATGACGTGGTGATGCCCGCCTATCTGCGCACCTTGTACAACGCTTGCGAGGAGCATGACGCCTACATGGCCCTTTGTGCCGTAGAAGACGTACAGGAAAACGGCCAAAGCTGCCAGCCGCCTCATTCCACCCACCCCGCACAGGAAGGGGTTTTCTGCGGCAAGGATCTGCTCAACGAATTCTACACCCCCAACGGCACTGTTTACACCGTGGCTTGGAACAAGCTCTACCGTGCCGAAGTTTGGAAACTGCTGCACTACCCCGAAGGGCGCCTGCACGAAGACGATTTTGTGGCCCACCGGCTGTTCTGGCGCTGCGATAAGGTGGTCTGCGTGGACACCATCCTGTACCATTACCGGCTGAGCAGCGGCAGCATCTGCCGTTCTTCCATCAAGCCGGAGGCCTTCGACGCGGTGGACGGTCTGGCGGACCGCTATCGCTTCTATGTAGAAAACAATGCCGACCGCAGCGTCATCGACGCGGCCTATGCAGCCTGCTGGCGGCGATATCTCTTCCTTTGCGCCAAGGTTCGCCAGAACCCCACCCCGCAGTTGATCAAAGCCATCAGCAAGGAACAATTCCTGATGCAGGGGCTGATCAGTTACCTGCCCAACTGCCGTCATATGAAGATGACGGAGAAACTCTCTGCCGCCCGCTGGTCCATGATGAGCGCCGAGAGCCTTTGCCCGTTGAAGAAGTAAGCTGCCCGGCAAACCGGGTAAATCCATCCGAGAAGGAGCCGACCGTTGGCCATCCTGAGACCCGAAAAAGACAAAGAAAGACGCCCCCGCGTACTGCTGGTGCCGCCGCCTGACCTTCCGGTTCCGGCGGTGCAGGGCGGCGCGGTGGAAACACTGCTGACCCATCTGATTCGTGAAAACGAAAAACACGGACAGTTGGACCTGCTGTGTGCCAGCGTACCTGACGACGCGGCTCGCCGCGCCGCCGAAGGGCTGCAGCACACCAAAATGCTCTACATTGCCCGCCCCCACGGCCATCGCCGTTACTGGCCCATGGTGTTTGTGGAACGGTGTCTGGGTATCGCTGCCCCTTATGACCCTTGGTACCAGAAGGTACAGCTTTCGCTGGCGCTGGAGCCCCCCGGCCCGGATCTGATCGTGGCCGAAGGCGGCAACCTGACCCAGTGCAGCGCCATCAGCCGCATGTTTGGCCGTCGGCGCTGTCTGGCCCATCTGCATGGCCAAACCACCTGCAGCCCCGTGATGGATACCATCTACGGCGGCATTTTGGCGTTGAGCCAATTCATTCGTGACGATTATCTGAAAACCAGCACGCTGGACCCGCAGCGAGCGTACATCTGGTACAACTGCGTGGATACCCAGCGATTCCGTCCCGGGCCGCCGCCGCTGGCATTGCGTACCCGGCTGGGTTTCGGCGCGCGGGATTTCGTGGTACTGTTCTGCGGCCGTCTGGACCCCGACAAGGGCATCCACAAATTGATGGAAGCGCTGGCCTTGCTGCCGGTACCGCAAATCAAACTGTTGATCGTGGGCAGCCCCTTTTTCGGTCGGACCCAGCAGAGCAGCTTTTTGCGCAAGCTGGAACAGCAGGCCCGCGCACTGGGCAACCGTGTCCAGTTTATCGGTTACATCCCCAACGAAGATCTGCCCGACTATTACCGTCTGGCGGATTTGGTTTGTGTCCCCACGCTGGTGGAGGAGGCCGCCGGTCTGGTAGCCGTAGAGGCCATGGCCTGCGGTCGCCCGGTGCTGGCCACCCGCAGCGGCGGTATGCCCGAATATCTGGAGGGCAGTCAGGCCGTACTGGTGGAACGCAGCGAGAACATCGCCGACCAGTTGGCTTGGAGCATCCGAATGCTCTATGAGCACCCCGCCCTCTGTGCCGAGATGGGCGCCGCCGGTGCCAAACGGGCACAAGATTTCTCGGTGGAGCGCTATTATACCGATTTTGTTCGCATTGTACAAGAAGTTTTGCAGAACGGAGGTGCCCTATGAGCCGTCCTGCCTTCTGTGTGGTCGTGCCGGTCTATCGCTCGGAGGCCACCTTGGACCGCTGTGTTCAGAGCATTTTGTCCCAGAATGTGGAAGGCGGTGTTAGCTGCGTATTGGTGGATGACGGCAGTCCCGATGCCAGCGGCACCCTCTGCGATGACTGGGCTGCCCGGGATGCCCGGGTGCAGGTCATCCATCAGGATGACTGCGGCGTATCCAGCGCCCGCAACGTGGGCATGGCCGCCGCCGATAGTGACTATCTGGTGTTTTTGGATTCCGACGACGCCCTGCGCCCCGGCGCCTTGCAAGCTGCACTGGATGCCCAGCGCGCCGCCCCCAAGGACTTTATCCTGTGGCACTACACCACCCTTGAAACAGATTCCACCCCGGTGACTTCCTCTGCCGACGAGGTGCCTCGCACCGGGCTGGCCCAGCTGTGGTTGGACTGTCTGCTGGCGATGCCTTGGAACAAACTCTACCGAACCGAACTGGCCCAGCAGATAAAATTCAACACACAGTATACTTTGGGCGAAGATTTACAATTTGTATTGGATTATATTGCCTTGTTGACGGCTCAACAGCCGGATTTTGCCTACCGTGTGGTGCAAAGCCCCCTTACCTTCTACGATTGCAGCCGCACAGGGACGCTGTCCACCAAGTACCACGCCAACTACTGCGAGATTTGGCCCCAGCATTTCGCCAAGCTGAACGCAGCCTGTCTGGCAGCCCAATGCCCCGAGGCGGCACTCCGCCAACTGCATCGCGCTGAGCTGACCGTCTTTGCCGAAGGGGTAGCCGATATTTTGCGTCGGGATCCTGCACCGCTGTCCGGCATCCGCCGGGACAAAGCGGCTGCCGCGCTGCGTACCCCTTGGCTGCGGGCTCTGCTGGACCTGATGCGGCAAGAGCGGTGTTACAACGCCTATTATCTGCCCTGCCGCTGGCGTAGCACCCGCCTTTTGTACACCATGGCGGAAGCCAAACGCACCGGCTCCCCCTTGTACGGCAAACTGGATTGGGCTGGTTACTACCTGCTGGGCGGGCGGCTGCGCCGTGATTAAAAACGTACCAAAATAAAAAAGCGCTGCTTTTTTCAAGCAGCGCTTTTTGTGTACCAAAATCCCCCACCGTTCGGAGCAGTAAACGGCGGGGGCAAATCCCAACCAGTAGGTCGCAAAATGGTGCGAGCAAACACCCAAAACGGAGGCACGACCGCCGGTTGACAGGAGCCGCCCCGGGGAGGCAATACCCGGCGGCAGTTCAAGATTGGTTATGGTTAGTTGACGCTAACCACGTATATACTCTACCATACCGCTGGGCTTTTGTCAACCATTTTTTATAAAAAAGCCTATCCGCCGCCGTTATTCTTTGGGTGCGTCGGGGTAGTCACGGACATGCAGCAGCGCTTCGGCCGCCTGCACCTCCTCGGCGGTGGGGGTACGGACGCCCTCCAGCGGGTAAGGAATCCCCAGATTCTTCCACTTGAACAATCCCAGCGTATGGTAGGGCAACACCTCTACCCGGCGTACCGTGGGCAGCGTCTGAATAAAGGCGTCTAGCCGTCGCAGTCCCTCGGCATCGTCAGTCACCCCCGGCACCAACACATGGCGGATCCAAAGAGGCACGCCCCGCTGGGCCACATACTGAGCCATTGCCAGAATGTTGGCGTTGCCGTGCCCGGTCAGAAGACGGTGCTTCTCGTCGTCGATCTCTTTTAGGTCGAGGATCACCAGACTGGTGTGGTCCAGCAATTTATCAAAACGGGCCATCCAGTCGGCATTGTCCGGCGCAAAGGGCTGACCGCTGGTGTCCAGCGCCGTGTGGATGCCTTTGGCATGCGCCAGACGGAATACCTCCGACACGAAGTCCAGTTGCAGCAGCGGTTCCCCGCCGCTGATGGTCAGACCGCCGTTGTTGCGCCAGTAATTGCGATACCGATAGGCCGCATCAAATGCCTCCTGCGGCGTCTTGGCAGTATCTTGGGTAAACGCCCACGTTTCGGGGTTATGGCAATACTGGCAGCGCATGGCGCAGCCCTGCAAAAAGATGATATACCGCACGCCCGGTCCATCGACCAGACCAAAGGTTTCGACGGAATGGATATACCCCGTCGTGGATTTGGGTTGTGACATAGGGGATTCGCTCCTTATCGTTCCAAAAAATCCGCGGCCGACTGCGCGACCGCGGATCTTACCAGTGTAGCTTGCTTAGAGGATTACAGCACGGCGTGGCAGGTACGGGCAATAACGTCCAGTTGCTGCTCGCGGGTCAGGTCGATAAACTTGACCGCATAGCCGGAAACACGGATCGTAAAGTTGGCGTACTCTTCCTTCTCGGGATGCTCCATCGCGTCGATCAGCTTCTCCTTGCCGAAGACGTTGACATTGAGGTGATGGGCGCCCTGATCAAAGTAACCGTCCATGACCTGCACCAAATTTTCCACACGTTCCTGCTCGCTATGGCCCAAGGCATCGGGGTTGATGGTCTGGGTGTTGGAGATACCATCCAGCGCCCAGTGGTAGGGCAGCTTGGCCACCGAGTTCAAGGAAGCCAACAGGCCGTGGGTCTCGGCCCCGTAGCTGGGGTTGCCGCCCGGCGCAAAAGGCGTGTAGGCTTTGCGGCCGTCCGGCATGGCACCGGTGGCCTTGCCGTACACCACGTTGGAGGTGATGGTCAGGATCGAGGTGGTGGGCTCGGAATCGCGGTAGGTGTGGCGGCGCTTGATCTTCTCCAAGAAGCTGCGCAGCAGGTTCACCGCAATATCGTCGGCACGGTCATCGTCGTTGCCGTATTTCGGGAAGTCACCCTCGATCTCGTAGTCTGTGACCAGCCCCTGTTCGTTGCGGATGCACTTGACCTT
This sequence comes from uncultured Gemmiger sp., assembly GCA_963557315.1. GTDB lineage: Bacteria > Bacillota > Clostridia > Oscillospirales > Ruminococcaceae > Gemmiger. The sequence continues at coordinate 130,443 of CAUWAX010000007.1, forward strand.
GGCGTACTTGATGGCGCTGAGGGAGTCTACCACATGGCTGAAGCCCGCAATGCCGGTGGCAAAAGTACGGCGCACATCGGTGTCGATGAGGGCCATCTCGGCGGCTTCGTAGTAGTACTTGTCGTGCATATACTGAATGAGGTTGAGGATGTTGACGTAAAGGCCAGCCAGCCAATCCATCATCACATCATACTTCTTGACGACCTCATCGTAGTCCAGATACTCGCTGGTGATGGGCGCGTAGGCCGGTCCTACCTGCTCGCCCAGTTTTTCGTCCACACCACCGTTGATGGCGTAGAGCAGGCACTTGGCCAGATTGGCACGGGCGCCGAAGAACTGCATTTCCTTGCCGGTCTGGGTAGCAGACACGCAGCAGCAGATGGAGTAATCATCGCCCCAGACAGGCTTCATCACGTCGTCGTTCTCATACTGGACCGAGGAGGTCTTGATGGAGATTCGAGCGGCATAATCCTTGAAGGTCTTGGGCAGCGCCGAAGAATAGAGCACCGTGATGTTCGGTTCCGGGGCAGGGCCCATGTTCTCCAGCGTGTGCAGGAAGCGGAAGTCGTTCTTGGTGACCATAGAACGGCCATCCATGCCGATGCCGGCCAGTTCCAAGGTGGCCCAGACGGGGTCGCCGCTGAACAGCTGGTTGTAGCTGGGAATGCGGGCAAACTTGACCATACGGAACTTCATCACCAGATGGTCGATGAGTTCCTGCGCCTCGGTCTCGGTGAGCAGGCCCCGTTCCAGATCGCGCTGGATATAAATATCCAAGAAGGTGGACACACGGCCCACGCTCATGGCTGCGCCGTTCTGGGTCTTGATGGCGGCCAGATAACCGAAGTACAGCCACTGAACAGCTTCCTTGGCGTTGGCGGCGGGCTGGGAGATGTCGTAGCCGTAGGTGGCGGCCATAGCCTTCATGTCCTTAAGGGCGTTGATCTGCAGGGCGATCTCCTCGCGCTGACGGATCACGTTGTCCAGCATGGTGCCGTCGCCGCAGTTGGCGAAGTCATTCTGCTTTTCCCGGATCAGGAAGTCGATACCGTAGAGCGCCACGCGGCGGTAGTCGCCCACAATACGGCCGCGACCATAGGTGTCGGGCAGACCGGTGACGATGTGGCTGTGACGAGCCTTCTTCATCTCGGGGGTATAGGCATCAAACACCGCCTGATTGTGGGTTCGGGTATATTTGGTAAAGATCTCGTGCAGCTTCTCGCTGGGGGTGTAGCCGTAGGTGGTGCAAGCCTGCTCCGCCATCTTGATGCCGCCATAGGGCATAAAGGCGCGCTTCAGCGGTTTGTCGGTCTGCAAACCCACGATCTTTTCCAGATCCTTGAGCTCCGGATCAATATAGCCCGGATCGTAAGCGGTCAGACCGGAAACAACCTCGGTCTCCATATCCAGAACGCCGCCCTTGGCACGCTCCTCTTTCTGCAAGGCCTGCAAAGCGCCCCACAGCTTGTTGGTGGCATCGGTCGGACCGGCGAGGAAGCTCTCGTCCCCGTCGTAGGGTTTATAGTTCTTCTGGATGAAGTCCCGGGTATTGACTTCCTCTTTCCAGATACGGCCTTCAAAGCCTTCCCACTGCTTGAAATCTGTCATAAAGCTCTCCTTTTCACGTTCAGATTGCCTATATGTGGTATCGACGCAGATACTATAATACCATATCTGCAAAAAAACGCAAGGGGCAAACGCCTATTTTGTAGTGGCGTTCTTCCTTTGTTTTTATATTATAGCAAACTTATATGGTATCGTATGTTGTTGCGCCAACATTTGGGCAAAACGGTAAAATTGCCTCGAAAGTTAGTTTATGCTAACCCGCAACTTACGATACCACATCCCCTCTCCCTTGTCAAGAGTTCACACAGAAAAACAGGCGGCTCCTTCCTTTTGGAAGAAACCGCCTGAAAACCATCATAAAAACCACAGATGATAGGTTTGAATGGGAATGTTATAGGAGTAGCCTTGCAGCAGCAATACCAAGAAGCAAAGACCACTGACAATGTGCCAAACCAGCGCCGCACCGCAAACCATCAGCCTAAGGCCAAGCCGATGGTCTCGGGTTCCGGCACGCCAATCGACGCACCCCCGCAGCCACACCGAAACCGATTCCAGCAGAAAGACCCAGAAGCAGATAAAGGGCCCCCACCAGAGGTTGGCGTGGTAAAGACGCTCGCCGCTTTCTACAAAGAATAGCGCTTCTGCCATCGCCACACCAAACACCAGCAGGCTGAACCGGTACCGAAACTGCTTCCAAGCGCGGCGGCCCAACAGAATGCCCACCGCAGCCACAAATACGAAGGAGCGCAGCAGCCCCAGCAGCGCTGCCTGATTGAAAGGCCCCCAGAGCATGGCATGACGATCGAAGGAAACGGAGAAGATCCACTGTAATCCGCTGTCTGCGTCAGCAAACAGAACGTTGGCCTGTATCAAGCAGAGGGCGATACTCGGCAGTACACTGCAGCCCATGAGGATCTCCTGCCCCAAATTCTTGCCCCGGGTACGCACCAAATCAGCAATGAGCAACAGGAGCAGCGCCGGTGCAAAGGCAAAAACAAAACTGGCTTTGAAGCTGGTGGCTATCGTCAGCAGAACGGTATACCCCAACCAAAGGCGCCAGTCCAGCTTTGCAGCCATGCCCTGCCAAACCCGGTAGAAAGCGAGTATCGTACACAGAGCAAAAGGTGCCAACATGATGTAGGTGGTATTATGGTAGACGGTGCCGATGACCGTTCCCTGATACCAGTAGCCTCCACGCGGGATCCAAACCGCCTGCGAAAAACAGACCGCCAAACTGAACAGCAGCCGCACCGGGCAACTCACCCGCGGCAGCGCGGGGCTCAGCCCTCTGGCAAAGATGCCCACTGCTGCCAGATGGAAGATGGTCAACAGCACTGCAATACCCCAGCGGCCGCCCAGCGCATAGGCAGGGCCTACCAAGAGTGAAGTGGTGGAATAAATCATACCGCGGCGGGCAAAGGCCAGATGCTGTCCCAGATCCGAGGTATAGGGGTCATTACCGCCCCCGGGAGAGCAAAGCTGTTGGTAATGCAGCCATGTCATCGCCACAGCGAACACCGCCAGCGCCACCAGCGCAGCCGTCCACCAAAGGCGTCGTTTTACAGTATTAGACAAACGGGTGTCCTTCCCTTCCGGCGGTTTTGCCGCCTTACGATCCGGTTTTTGGCAGAATAACCGTATTGTATTATGATACCATACCCGGCGCAAAACGCAAGGCCTCCCAACGTTTTTGGGCAGGGCTACCAAAAACAACCGATGCAGCACCGTGGTTTTTTGCTTGCCAAACCAGCGGGAATCCTGTATAATGGAGCCTGTTCTGTATAAATACGAGTTTGACACTGTGAGGTTTCACGATGCTGACAAATTATCTGTACGTCTTTTTCATCTCGATGGTACCGTTGATCGAACTGCGCGGTGCGATCCCCGCCGGCGTTCTTCTTGGACTGCCGCTGTGGAGCGTCTACGTAGTAGCCATTATCGGCAATATGCTGCCGGTTCCCTTCATCTTCTTCTTTGCACGCAAGGTGCTGGAATGGGGTGCCAACAAGCCGGTGATCGGCAAGTTTTTCACCTTCTGTCTGGAGAAGGGTCACCGGGGCGGCGAAAAGCTGAAAGCTACGGCTGGCCGCGGTCTGCCTTGGGCGCTGCTGCTCTTTGTGGGCATTCCGCTGCCCGGCACCGGTGCTTGGACCGGTACACTGGCTGCCAGCTTGCTGGATATGGATTTCAAGTCCAGCGTGCTGGCCTGCATGGGCGGCGTGCTGCTGGCAGGCTGCATCATGGGCGCACTGAGTCTGGCCGGCGTTTCGGCACTGGGTGCAGTGGTAGCCTAATCCCCATCATTTCGCTCTATTTCTTACAAGCAAAAGGACAAGCCTTGCCCTAGGGCAAGGCTTGTCCTTTTGTAGTTGATCGGGGCTGGGCCGATGCGATCTTTCGGACCGGTCGGATATATTTCCAAAATCGCTTACAGTCATGGTAGAAGTAGAATACACGGCCCTGTGTTGTGTCCAGTTCATAACCGCTGTCCTGATACGCAAAGTCCTTCATAGCGCGTTCCATTTTGGCTTCCACCGCCTCATTTTCCGTGGCAAAATCAAAGGGACCATGCTCAAAAACCAGATAAGTTCCCGCCTCCACCGTCATAAGCTGCATGCCCGCAGGAACCGGCCCCTGATAGGTCATAGGCAGCCGAACTCCATAGGCTTCTGCCAAGGGAATCCCCCAACTGCAGATCCGCCCTGTCGGTTCATTGATAAATCCCATCACCTGCCCGCTGCCGTCATCCACCTCATTTCCTTCCGGTACATCCAACTTATCCGGAATGCGATTCAACAAACTGCATATCGTCTGTTGATCTTGTCCGGGGATTTTGCTTTGCTTCTGCCAAAAATCAAAATAACCGACGCTCTCATAATTCCGAATATGCAGAAACTTGTGTGCCGGAATCGTCACAAAGTACAATTTCACATCCTGTACAGCCGCTGGTGCCGGGATCGCACCGCTCCCTAACAGATAGCAATCAAAAGGCTTGATTACCGTATGCAGCGTAACCGGCGCAGGTGCGCGACGATATTCACTGGGGGAAATACCGTAGGCTTCCTTAAAGGCACGGGTGAATGCCTCATGAGAAGAAAACCCGTAGTGCAGCGCGATATCCAAAACGCTTTTGGACGTATCCCGAAGTTCTTGCAGGGCAAAGGCCAGTTTTCTGTAACGCATATAATCCCGAAGCTGCATACCGGAGATTTCCTTAAATTTTCTGGATAGATAAAATTCCGAATATCCCAGTTTACCGGCCAGATAGCCCAGCGTGAGAGCTTCATCCGCTTGGGTATGGATGCAATCGTCGATCATTTTCACAAGTTCCTGAATCCTTTTATCCCACCGAGCCATGAAATCTTCGCCTCCTTTGCCAACAGTATAGCAGTTCCCCGCCCGCCTTTCTTGATTTGACTTGCGTTTTTCGATTATAACAAAAACAGGACTGCCGGCCATGCGGCAGTCCTGTTGTATTTATGATTGATAAGCGGCAGAGGCCCTTATCAGAGAACCGCTCAGTCCAACGGCTTCATCGTCGGGAGCAAAATTCGGCTCCCTTCATCCTGTTCCATGCCGCTCTGTAAGGGTTCAAAACCCGCACAATACTCGATTCGTGAAATTTTTTTCATTCGTCTCGTGTCCTCTTGTGCCATCCTTTTCGCTTCAAAAGTTGTAGAAAAGTTGTAGAAAGTTGTAGTGCGCCTGTTATGGCATATCGCTGGCATAGAAATGGCAAAAATTTGCTGCGTTACTCAGGATGCTATATCTAACATGATCTCTACACAAAGAACGGCTTGATCGTTTAACCGCAGACGCATACATTATTATATAATAACCTTCAATTCAATCTAAGTCAACGATTTTATCGAAACATTTTATTACTTTTATTGCCCCACCTTTAATACATAATACATAATAAAGAGGAGACTGTCATGCCAGAATACCAACTTCAAATTAAACAAGTGGTAGATTACCCACGATGCCGGATTTATCGTGAGTTCATCCACAAAC